>CAVUNW010000089.1:0-22392 GCA_963742865.1 uncultured Actinomycetes bacterium | reverse complement strand
CGCACGTCCAGGTCGGCGGCGGCCGACATGACCCGGATGGCCTGCTTGCGGCCGTACCCGCCGTTGGCGTCGACGAACAGCTCGGTCCCGGCACCGATGACGGCCCGGGCCTGGGCCATGCGCTCCAGGTCCCGCCCGGCCGCAGCACCCCACGACTGGCCCACCTTGATCTTCACCCGGGGAATGCGCTGCTCCAGGGCCCAGCCGGACAGCTGGTCGCGCAACTGGTGATCGTTGTAAGAGGTGAACCCGCCGCTGCCGTACACGGGGACCTCGGCGCGCACCGCGCCCAGCAGGCGGGGCAGGGGGAGGTCCAGCAGCCTGGCCTTCAGATCCCAGAGGGCGACGTCGACGGCGGAGATGGCGTAACCGACGGCACCGGGACGGCCGTCGTTACGCACCGCCCTGACCATGGCCTCGAACGCGCCACTGACGTCCAGGGCGTCCCGGCCGCGGACGATTCCGGCGAGCTTGTCAGTGATCACCGTTGCGCAGGCCGCCGCGCCGTAGGTCCAGCCCGTCCCGGACGTGTCGCCCGCCCGGACCTGGACCAGGACCATCGTGGTGGAGTCCCAGCTCAACGTTCCGTCAGCCTCGGGAGCATCCGTCGGCACCGTGTAGACGCTCACGTCGACCGATTCGATAAGGGTGTCGCCCATGCCCTCTCCCACTGGTGAGTGGCTGCAGGAACAGCACAGTCCGCCGCCGCCGCGAAGGTCACGGGCGCGGTCCGCCTGTCTCAGTCACCGGTATGCGGCAGAAACTCCTGCACCTTGGTCTTGATGCCCTCCACGATCACGCTGCGCGCGTCCTCGTCGCCCTTGAGCATGGCCTTGGCGGTGTCCTTGGCCTGCTCGAACGTCGCGTGCGGCGGGATCGGCGGGACGCTCGGGTCCACCCGGACGTCGAGCAGTGTGGGCCGGTCGGCAGCCAGCGCCCGGTCCCAGGCGGGGCCGAGATCGCCCGGTTTGTCGACATTGATGCCCTGCAGGCCAAGGCCGGTTGCGAAGGCCGCGTAGTCAACGTCCGGCAGTGTCTGCGACTCGGCGAACTTCGGCGCGCCCTCCATCGCGCGCATCTCCCAGGTGACCTGGTTGAGATCATCGTTATGCAGGACGGCGACGATCAGGCGCGGGTCGGTCCAGTCCTGCCAGTAGTGCTTGATGGTGATCAGCTCGGCCAGGCCGTTCATCTGCATGGCGCCGTCGCCCTCGAAAACGATCACCGGCCGGTCCGGATGGCCGAACTTAGCCCCGATCCCGTACGGCACGCCCGGGCCCATGGTGGCCAGGTTGCCCGACAGGGAGCCGCGGACCTGGCCGTGAAACTTGAGCTGGCGCGCGTACCAGTTCGCCGAGGAGCCGGAGTCGGCGGCCACGATCGCGTCGGCGGGCAGCCGGGTCGACAGCTCGTGGAACAGCCGCATCGGGTTGATCGGGTCGGCCTCGACCATGGCCTCTTTTTCCATGGTCTCCCACCAGCGGGTGACCTTGGCCTCGATGTCCTCCCGCCAGGACCGGTCCTCCTTGCGCTCCAGGAGCGGGATCAGCGCCTGCAGGGTGGCCCGGGCATCCCCGACGAGGTTGAGCTCATAGGGGTAGCGCATCCCGACGTATCTGCCGTCGATGTCGATCTGCACCGCCCGGGCCTGATCGAAGGCAGGCAGGAACTGGGTGTAGGGGAAGCTCGAGCCGACCGTCAGCAGGGTGTCGCAGTTTTCCATCAGCTCATAGCTGGGCCGGGTGCCCAGCAGGCCGATCGAGCCGGTGACGTACGGCAGTTCGTCGGACAGCACGTCCTTGCCCAGCAACGGCTTGGCCACCCCCGCGCCGAGGATCTCGGCGACCTGTTCCAGCTCGGCCCGGGCCCCCCGGGCGCCTTGGCCGGCCAGGATTGCGACCTTGCCGCCGGCGTTGAGGATGTCGGCCGCGCGGGCGATCGCGTCGCCGTGTGGTACGGCGGTGGGCCAGTCGATCCCGAGGCTGGAGGGGACCATTTTGAACGCATGCGTAGGCGCGGAGTACACCAGCTCCTGGACATCGGAGGGGATGATTATCGCCGTCGGGGCCCGCTCGGCCAGCGCCACCCGGATGGCCCGGTCCAGGACGCCCGGCAGCTGCTCCGGGACGGTGACCATCTGGACGTACTCGCTGGCCACATCCTTGAACAGGCTGAGCAGGTCGACTTCCTGCTGATAGGAGCCGCCCATCGCGGAACGGCTGGTCTGGCCGACGATCGCGACGACCGGCACGTGGTCGAGCTTGGCGTCGTAGAGCCCGTTCAGCAGATGGATCGCTCCGGGGCCCGACGTCGCCATGCAGACGCCGGGCCTGCCGGTGAACTTGGCGTACCCGACGGCCTCGAAGGCGGCCATCTCCTCGTGCCGGGCCTGGATGAACATGGGGTCGTTCCCGGCGCGGCCCCAGGCGGCCAGGATGCCGTTGATGCCGTCGCCCGGGTAGGCGAACACTTTGGTCACGTCCCAGGCGCGCAGGCGCTCCAGCAGGTAGTCGGCGACGGTGGGCTTAGCCATAGAAAATTCCTTCCGGATTGCGTCAGCGGGCGCCGGCGGCCAGCTGGGCGGCCGCGCGGGCGGCCACGGCCATGATGGTCAGGGCCGGGTTCGCGCTGCCCTGGGTGGGCAGCACGCTGCCGTCGGTGATGTAGAGGTTGGGGACCGCGAAGCTGCGGCAGTTGCGGTCGACCACGCCGTGCCGCTCGTCGGCGGCCATCCGGGCGCCCCCGACCAGGTGGGCGTAGCGCTCGATGGTGATGACCTCGCCGGCCCCGGCGGCGTGCAGGATCTGCTCCATGACCCCCTGGGCCGCGCGCATGAGCTGCGTGTCGTTGTCGCACTGGGAGTAGGCAAAGTTCGCGACGGGCAGGCCGTACCGGTCCTTCTCCTCGGCCAGCGTGACCCGGTTGCCGGGCTGCGCCAGGAACTCGCACAGCGCTCCCAGGCACGACCAGTGCACGTAGTCACTCATGTACACGCGCAGCTTCGTGCCCCAGTGACCCTGCGCGGCTACGTGCTCGGCCCAGGTGATGGGCAGCGGCGAAACGGTCTGGATCGAGAAACCGCGCTTGTACGGCTTACCAGGGTCGGTCTCGTAGAACTGCTCGCTGCTGACCTCGGGCGGGGGGGATTTGTACATCCGCACCTCGGCGTCGAACCGCCCGGCGGTCTGCGGTGCGCCCTGCACCATCAGGTACCGCCCCACCTGGTCGAAGTCGTTGCACAAGCCGTCCGGGAACCGCCTCGACGCGGAGTTCAGCAGCAGCCGGGGGGTCTCGATCGAGTAACCGGCGACCGCGACGACGGCCGCACGCTGGAAGCGGGGCACCCCGCCGCGGATGTAGTGCACGCCGGTGGCCCGGCCGGTCCGCTCGTCGATACCGATGCCAGTGACCATGGCGTCGGCCCGGATCTCGGCGCCGTGGGCCAGGGCGTCGGGGATGTGGGTGATCAGCGGGGATGCCTTGGCGTTGACCTTGCAGCCCTGCAGGCAGAATCCGCGGTAGATGCAATGCGGGCGGTTGCCGAACCGGCCGTTGGAGATAGCAACCGGTCCTACCTTGGCCGTGATGCCGGACGCGTAGGCGCCGCGCAGGAAGATCTCGCCGTTGCCGCCGACCGGATGCGGTCGCTGCGGATAGGCGTGCGGGTCGCCCCAGGGCCAGTCCTCGCCCGCGACCGGCAGCTCCGCCTCGATGTCGGCGTAGTAGGGCCGTAGGTCGTCGTAGCTGATCGGCCAGTCGGCGCCGACGCCGTTGTTCGTCCAGGTCGCGAAGTCGCTGGGGTGGAACCGCGGCGTATAGCCCGCGTAATGCACCATCGAACCGCCCACCCCGCGGCCGGAGTTGTTCGAGCCCAGCGGCACCGGGTCGGTACCGCTGATCACCCGCGGCTCGGTCCAGTACAGGTGGTGCGACCCGGCCTCGTCACTCACCCAGTCGGCATCGGGATCCCAGAACGGCCCCGCGTCCAGGCCGACCACCCGCCAGCCTTGCCGGGCCAGCCGCTGCAGCACGGTCGAGCCCCCGGCCCCGCAGCCCACCACCACCAGGTCAACCAGGTCATTGTCGGCGAACCGGCGCATGTCGCCGCGCAGCCGGTGATTGGTCCGGCTGCCGTCGTTCGGCAGCAGCCACGCCGACTCGTTGCGCTCGCGCACCGCCGCCATCAGCGGTCCTCTCCTTTAACCGGGTCAGCCAACGGGTGGGCGTCGGCGACCTCGAAGGACTCCCGGGCGTCCACACCGGGATTCTTGTAACCGCGGGGATAGGCGGGGCCGGGAAACCCGATCTCGTTCCACGCCGACGGATGAGCGTAGAAGGCCGTGCACGCGTACCGTGTCCACAGGCTCCAGACGTGCGCGGCGTTCAGGCCATGCCAGTCCTTCGCACCCAGGTCCTGCACCGCCTGGATCACCGCCCGCTGCTCGTCCATCGTGGCTTCTGCCAGTACGCAGGAGGACGCGGCCTGGCAGTCGGCATCGAGGTACCGCAGTGAGTCCCGCCAGGCCTGGCCGTCCTCGGGCATATCCGCGTAGCGCCAGCCGTCGGTTTCCTGCTCGGCCAGCCGGGCGTCGATCTGCGGGACAACCGGCACCTTCGGCTCGCTGTCCTGGCCGAGCAGCCGGTCGCACAGTGCCGTCGCGGCGGCCTCCTCGGCGGGGGTGAAAAAGCGGATGTCGGGCGGTCTTCCGGCCCGGGACAGGACGACGCCCGCCGTCACCGGGTCCCAGCGACCAGCCTGGTCCAGCACGTTGAAGCCGGGGAACCGGCCGCCGGTGGCGTGACTGACGTCGGCGGCGGTTCCAGCGCCGGCAGGTGCACTCACCCGGCCCGTCGGGCGGGTCACTTTTCGCGGCGCAGGATCGCGGCGAGCAGGCCCATGCCGCCGACCATGGTCACCAGTAGCGGGGCCAGCAGTGGTGGCCCCATCTCCATGTTGTAACGGGCGTTGGACCACCCCCCCGGCTTCTGGGAGATGCCGCGGGCATGCAGGTAGACCCCTTGCAGACCGTTGGCGACGATCGCCGCGGAGGCGACCGGCAGCGCCGTCTTGGCCATTCGGTGACTGCAGAATCCGGCCACGCCCGCGACCGCTCCGACCGGCCCGAGGGTGACGGGAATCCACATCATCTTGTTGCCGAAGCTGGCGCTGTCATGCTCAAAGAAGATCTCGGCCGCGGTGACCAGGGCCCCGGCCGCCGTCAGGGCGGACAGGCTTCGCTCGAATCGGCCGGTCTCGATGTTCCCGATCATCCGGTCAATGCCGTAGATGGCCCGTTGACGCGCGGGACGTGGGTGTCCCAGCTTCATCTTCTGTCCCTTCGACTGCCAGGCTGCCCTGTTCCGGGCATCCGGGGCGCGATGCCTAGCGGCTATCCGCGCTGGCCGGAAGTAAACATTTGTGCCCGTGCCGCCTCGGAGCGAGAGGCGGGCGGCGCCGCCCATGACCTCCGCGAGCGAGCCGGGCCGTCCGCGTTTCAGGTGGCTGCTGCCGGGGAGCGGCTGATGCGGGGCCGGATGGTCGGACAGGCCGGGCGCTGCATCAGCCCGCCACCGGCCTCGCGGGACAACATCACAGAAACGAACGTCAGAGAAAGGAACAGGAATGACACGGACCGTAGTGATCACCGGTGCCAGTGGCGGGATCGGCCGGGCTACCGCGCAGTTGTTCGGCGCCCGGGGAGACCGGGTGGCCCTGATCGCCCGCGGGGAAACCGGCCTGGACGGCGCCGTTCAGGACATCAACCGGGCCGGGGGCAAAGCGCTCGCCCTGCCGGCCGATGTGTCCAGCTATGAGCAGGTCAGGGAGGCCGCGGCCAAGGCGGAGGAAACCCTGGGACCGATCGATGTGTGGATCAATGTGGCCTTCACCTCGGTGTTCGCGCCGTTCTGGGAGATCAGTCACGAGGAATTCAAGCGGGTCACCGAGGTCAGCTACCTGGGTTACGTCTACGGGACGCAGGTGGCGCTGGAGCTCATGCGTCCCCGTAATCACGGCACCATCGTCCAGGTCGGCTCGGCCCTCGGTGACCGGTCCATCCCGCTGCAGAGCGCGTACTGCGGGGCCAAGCACGCGGTCAACGGTTTCACCTCCTCGGTCCGCACCGAACTGATGCACGAGGGCAGCCAGGTCCGCATCACGGTGGTCCAGATGCCGGCCGTGAACACCCCCCAGTTCTCCTGGGTCCTGTCCCGGCTGCCCGATCACCCCCAGCCCGTGCCCCCGATCTACGAGCCGGAGGTCGCCGCCCGGGGCGTGGTCTTTGCCGCCGACCATCCCGGCCGCAAGCAGTACTGGGTCGGCGCCAGCACGGCGGCCACGATCACGGCCAACAAGTTCGCCGCCGGCCTGCTGGACCGCTATCTCGCCCGTACCGGCTACAAGTCCCAGCAGACCAGTGAAAAGGTGCCTCCCGGCCGGCCGGACAACCTGTGGGAGCCCCTGGACGGGGACGCCGGCCACGACCATGGCGCGCACGGCATATTCGACGGCCGGGCCCATGCTTCCAGTCCGCAGCTGTGGGCCTCCCACCACGCACGGTTGCTTGGTACCGCTGTATGCGGGGCGGCGTTTATGACCGGTCTCGCCGTCGCCAGGGCCCGGGCAGGCCGCTGACATGCGCCTGAACGGATTCTTCTGCGCGGCGCGGGCGGTGCTGGGAACGACGTACCTGCTCTTTCCCAGACTGCCCCTGCAGGCCGCGGGCCCCGGCCCCGGCCCCGGCAGGCACGGTGCTTGCACGGCCGCCCGGATCCTCGGTGCCCGCCATCTGGCCCAGGCCCTGGTCACCTCGGGCCGTCCCCCGCCCGCCGTACTCGTACTTGGCGCCGAGGCCGACGCCGCCCACGCGGCCAGCATGGTCGTGCTCGGCTTGCTGTCCCGCCGGTGGCGACGCGCCGCCCTCACCGACGCCCTGATCGCCGCTACCTTGACAGCCGTCGGAATTGCCGTCGCCCGCACCGGTCCAGGCGAGCAGCCGTCCGTAGACCGGCTCGGCCAGCCCGGAGTGCACCAGCCCGGTCATGGACGTCCCGGGGATTCCGCGTCAGGGTGCTGGCTGGGGTCCCCGCCTGGCCGCTAGCACGCGGCCATTCCCACTACCGGCTAGCCGTAACCCGGTACGGCGGCGGCGTTGCAGCCGGGACTTTCGGCCCTAGCCGACCGTTGCGGCGCCGCAGAGTGTCAGGTGCCAGTCGTCGTTATTTGGCGGTTCGCGAAGGAATTGCGCAGTGCGATCTGCGATCTGCGAGGAAGGGATGCCTGATGTTTGCTTGGTTCTCCGGAGGGATCCACGCCGTGAAGCGGACCGGTTTGATAGGTGGTGTAGCGCTCGCAGGCGCGGCTGTCCTGGTCGGCGGCGTGCTCGCCAGCTCGGCGTCTGCAGCTACTAGCCCGCAGCCGGCAGCGGGCTTCGTGCCCGGTATGAGTACCGCCGTGTCGGGCGCGATCCAGGACCAGATCCACGCTTTCTACCAGCAGGCCGATCACAGCCTGACCACGGTAGGCCGCACCGCGACGACGGGGTGGGGCACCCCGCAGAACCTGGGTGGCGTCCTCACTAGCGGTCCCGCGGCGATCACCGTGGGGAGTGGCACAGAGTTCGCGGACACGTGGGTGTTCGCTCGTGGAAGTGATCAGGCGGTGTGGTACCGGAGCTTTTCCGATGCCCGTGGCACCTGGGGCCCGTGGACCTCACTGGGCGGCAGGGCCATCGGCGCGCCGGGTGTGACCTGCCTGGGCGGGCCTCCGACTTCGCCGATCGTCTTCGTCCGCGGCACCGACAACGCGCTGTGGCAGCGCTCGCTGAGCGGCGGCGGCTGGACCTCGCGTGGCGGCCGCCTTGCCTCACCCCCGGCTGGACTGCCGACGGTGGCCACGAACTGCCCGCCCAGCCTGGACGTCTTCGCCCTTGGCACCGACCAGGCGGTCTGGGAGTTCACCGGCGCGTGGCATAGTGCCGGCGGCAAGTCGACCGTGGCGCCCGCGGCGGTACGGCTGCCAAGCGGGGAGACCGACCTGTTCGCCCGCGGCACCGACAACGCCCTGTGGATGAATCTCCGTGCCCCGGGCGCCACATCCTGGCCAGGCTGGCACCGTGCGGGCGGCCTCCTTACCTCGGCGCCGGCCGCAGGTGTATTCCCGTTCTCGCCGCTGAGCCGGAGCGTGCTGGCGCTCGGCGGTGACGGAGCTCTCTGGCACGGTCGCAACGTCGTCGGTACCAGCACCTGGGTGTGGACGCAGGTGCCGTAGCGGCGCTATCTCAAGCTGAGATCGGCCGGTCAGCGGCCAGGTGATCCTGACCGGGCTGAGCGGCCGGTCTCACGGTATGGTGCCCGGCTTCCGCCTCTGAGGTGGCGCGAACCGGGGCAGTTCACCCGGGCCCCTCGGGGGCAGAGGCACGCGCCGGTCCCGATCACCTTGTCCGTCTACGGCCACGTAATGCCCTTCGGGCCGAGTTCGCGGCTGGCCCGGACGGTTTACGCTGTCACCATTTGCCGATTACGGCCACGGCCCAGCGCTCCGGGCGGAAGCCGCGAAGAATTTCCCGGTCGTTCGGACTGCTCCGCCTGCTCGCAGAAGGGACAACGCGTTGGATCCTGATAGCCGGACCAGGGCCGCGATCGAGAAACACTGGCGGGCATCGGAAAGCGAGGATACCGAAGCCGAACACGCCATCTACGCCACGGACGCGATCCTCGATTACCCCCAGTCAGGTGAACGGTTCCGGGGCCGCGCGACGATTTCGGCGCAACGTGGCGGGCATCCTGCCAGCCGGCACTTCACCGTCCAGCGGATCGCCGGCAGCGGGAACCTGTGGGTGAGCGAGTGCGTGATCACGTACGACGGCGTGCCCACCTGCTCCGTGAGCATCATGGAATTCGCTCACGAGCGCGTGGCGCACGAGACTCAGTACTTCGCAGACCCTTTCGGTGCGCCCGCATGGCGGGCAGCGCTCGCGGAGCCGATGCCGGGCAGGAACATCGACAGGGCCTGACCCCTGTCCGGGGGGATTCGCAACTTACGTACATGACGTCGTCCGCGCTGACCGCTGAGTTCGCGCTCGGGATCATGAAAGGACTTGACGGCAAGGGGCGGTGGCGGGGAGGTCACGCGGTGCGGAACTGGAAGCCTGCCGCGAGGAGCCTCGGCAGCACAAGCTTGAGTGCCGCGACAGTCTGGGAGCGATGTTGGCCGCCATCGTGCTCCAGGATGATGGAGCCGGTCCGGGTGTTACGCATGATGGTCGTGACGATGGCGTTGACGCCCGGATTGGCCCAGTCTTGCGGGTCCACCGACCAGTCCAGCGGCGCCAGCTGCATCTGCGCGCACAGCTTCAGGACGGCCGGCGACCAGGCGCCGTAGGGTGCGCGGAACGTGCCGGGACGCCTTCCGGTCACATTCTGAATGGCGTCCCCGGCCCGGCTCATCTGGTCCTGTACCGCGGCCGGCGCCAGCGCGGAGAGCCTCGCGTGCGTCCAGGTGTGATTGACGATGGCGTGGCCCGCGTCAGCCACCTCGCGGGCGATGCCTGGGTGGGCGGTGACGCGTGCGCCGACCATGCAGAATGTGGCGGTGACCCCGTACGTGTGCAGCAGCCGGAGGATCTGCGGCGTGTAGACGGCGCTGGGGCCGTCGTCGATGGTGAGCGCTATCGTCATCGGGCCGTCGTTAATGTAGTGAATGGGTGAGCATGCGCTCCCGCGCACGGAAGCGCATGCTGGGCCAGTTTCCCCGTTGGTGCCATGGTCCGGCGTGGCGGAGCTCCCGGCGCTCGGCTGCCCGCCCGCGCGGGCAGGCATGTCCCCGCGCACAGCCGGCGCCCCGGGCCTGGCGACCGCATCCGCTCCGGGCGGTGCGTTCGGCCGGCGCGGCGTCCCCGACGGCGCATTGGAGGCCTGGCAGGCGACGCATTCGCCCAGCAGTATCGCCCCGCCGGCCGCAAGGAGCACGCGGCGGGAAATGGCCTGCCGCCTCAGCGCCCGCCCGTTGTCGCCGTCCACACAGCCCCCGGTCCGTGGCCCTTCACCGCCTGCCTCCCCATTCAATCCCCAATGTTGGGCCTCTCCACGCTACGAGGGGAAGCTATCCGCGCGGCTTCATGTCGGGCAGCCACGTGCGCAGCGGCCACCCTGTCCCCGGGTGAGACGGTCGCGCGGCGGTGTCAGGCTCCGCCTGCGCGTGACCCGGCGTGGGGTGCCGGACACCTAGCGGGTGGCTAACGTACAACGCCCTGGCTAACGTTGCGATCATGTCGACGCCGACGCCCGCTGACCCACACCAGCTCGCTGAGGAGATCGGGAACGATCGGGTGCCGGTCATAGGACTCCCGGTCTTACAGGCGCCGCTGTGGGACGGAGCGAGTGCGCCGGTCCGGCTTGCTGCGCCCGCCGCTGGCATCCGGGGCAGTTGGCCAGGCGCACCCGGCTGGCCGCCGGCCAGTACACGAACTTGTCTGTCCGGCAGTACAGGCACAGCACAGAACGAACGGCGCGCAGTGGTCGCGGGGGCTGCCGGACTGCGGTGGTCACCGCAACTACCGGGGCCGGGCCGATCGCGGATTCTGTCATGAGTTTCGCCGCCTTCAACGCAGAAACTGCTAGCGGCGAGGGTGCACATGGTCCGGACATATCCAGGCCCGCTATGTGTTATGAGGGTCGCATGAACTTGCGGGAAAAGATAATCGGCCCAGACAGCGGCACCGATGCGACGGCGGCGCGCACGCGGCACCCGTGTCCACCGGCCCCACGCCCGCCAGAAATAACTGACCACCACCCTAGCGGAGCCGACGGCGGCCGTCGCAGCATGCGGCACCTATTCGGGCGCCGATCCGCCTCCCCGGAGGCCGGGGCGCCCGCACAAGCGGTAAACGGCCATCCCGTCCCCGATGTCCCCGCCGACGCATCCGCCCCTGCGGGATAACCCCACGAAAGCCGGGCTACCTTGAGCATCGCCCGGAAGATCGCGCATAACGCACTCAGCCGGCGGAAGTGAGTCCGTCACCCCCGGCCTGGGCGTGCTTGGGATGGGGTTCGGCGAAGCGGCAATGCAGTGTGATGGCGGCGCTGGAGACGGCCGCCCAGCCGCACCACACGGAGGCGAACCCGGAAATGGTCAGCCGGGCGATGATGATGACGGCAACGAGGTTGACCAGGCCGAAGATAGCGACGTTACGGTAGCCCGAGAGCAGCAGCGGCCCGCACACGGCGGCGACGTAGAGCGCGACGATCAGCAAACCGTCGGGTACCCGGATGCCGTAGGACAGGTGGTACGGGGCGAGCTTCACACCGACCGGGCCACGGGCCATCGCCGCGAGCAGCGCTACGGCGATCAGCGTCCCGGTCACCGCGAACGGCGCCATCATCCACTTCCGCCGCCGGGTGGGCTCGAGCGCGATGACAGCCAGGGGGACGAGCACGGGCAGCACGACGAAGGCGATCAGCAGGTAAGCCCACAACGCGGCCTGGCCGGCCCCGCGCGGCACATGGCCCTGGAGCCACAACCAGACGAACGCCTCGATGAACTGGTGGGCGCCCAGCAGCAAAGGGAGCCAGGCCAGCGCGATGAACTCACGGCGCTGACGGATGTGGCGGACAGCATCGACGCCGATGGCGCTGATCACCAGGCCTCCGGCGATGTCAGCCTGCGGTGAGAAGCACACCCTGCCCCCCGGCCTCCAGCGCCTGGTCCGGTCTGCGCCTTCGCCCGCCGCAGCCGGCGCACGCCCCGGCCGTACCGGGAACCTTGATCATACGTCTCCTAATAAGACCGCCTGCTCCAGCTCATCGCGGCTAGGCAGGGTCCTGCCGGGTTCAGGATCGCATGGCCCGCCGTGCGCATAGGCGCCCTCCGTCAGCGGCCAGCCGGTCGCCGGCGCATGACCCGAGAGGAGATCACCAACATCAGCAGACCGTGTAGAGGCCGGCGGCGGTAAACGCTGCGCGGACCCGGTCAATTTGCCCGGCCGTGGGCGGGTGTACGTCCCCGCAGGGGTAAGGCAGGCCGAGCGCGGCGTACTTGGCGGCACCGAGCGTATGGAATGGGAGTATGTCGACCCGTTCGACGTTGCCGAGCGAGGCGGCGAATCCCGCTACCGCCGCGACGTCATCGGGGTCGTCGGTCCAGCCTGGGACGAGAACGAAACGCACCCAGACGGTCTGGTGGCGGGCGGCGAGCCGACGGGCGAACGCGAGCGTCGGGGCTGTGCCGCGGCCGGTCACCCGCCGGGCGATGGCCTGGTCGTAGGCCTTGATGTCAAGCAGGACGAGGTCGGTGGCGTCGAGCAGTGCATCGTCGGCGCGGCAGCCGAGGTAGCCGGAGGTGTCGAGCGCGGTGTGCAGGCCGAGTCTTTTCGCCCCGGTAAGGACCGCCCGGGTGAACGCGGGCTGCAGCAGCGGCTCACCCCCGGAAACGGTCAGCCCGCCGCCTGCGGCGCCGATGAACCGCTGGTACCGTGCGGCCAGGGCGAGCAGGTCGGTGGCGCTCATCCGCTGCCCGCTTCGGCCAGACCAGGTGTCTGGGTTGTGGCAATAAGCGCACTTCAGCGGGCAGCCCGCAGTAAAGACGACGAACCGGGTGCCGGGGCCGTCGACGCCTGTGGATATGTCCCAGGAATGCACGGAACCGGTGACCTCCGCCGGGGTCTGAGCCCCGGCCGCCTGCGCCAGCACGCATCCCGGCTTGATCATGGCGGTCACGGTAACGCCGACTCGTGGAAAGTACGGCTCACGACGTCGAGTTGCTGTTCCCTGGTGAGCCGGACGAAGTTGACCGCGTACCCGGAAACGCGGATCGTCAGCTGTGGGTAGTTCTCCGGGTGGTCCATCGCGTCGAGCAGCGTGGCGCGGTCGAGCACGTTGACGTTCATGTGGAACCCGCCGCAGGAGACGTACCCGTCGAGGATGCCGGCGAGGTTGGCGACCTGTTCCGCCCGGGTGCGGCCGAGCGCGGCCGGGGTGATGGACTGGGTCAGCGAGATGCCGTCTTCGGCTTGGCTGTATGGGAGTTTCGCCACCGACAGCGCGCTGGCGACCAGGCCGTGCCGGTCGCGGCCGTTCATCGGGTTGGCGCCCGGTGCGAACGGCTCGCCGGCCCGCCTGCCGTCCGGGGTACTGCCGGTGTGCTTGCCGTAGACAACGTTGGAGGTGATGGTCAGCACCGACTGGGTGTGCAGCGCGTCCCGGTACGTCTGGTGCTGCCGCACCTTGTCCATGAAGGTCCGCACGAGCCAGACAGCGATTTCGTCGGCGCGATCGTCATCGTTGCCGTAGGCCGGGAATTCACCCTCGGTGACGTAGTCGACGATAAGGCCCGTAGCGTCGCGCACCGGCCGGACTGTCGCGTACCTGATCGCGGCGAGGGAGTCGGCGGTGACCGACAGGCCGGCGATGCCGCAGGCCATCGTGCGTGCCACGGCGTAGTCGTGCAGCGCCATCTCCAGCCGCTCGTAGGCGTACTTGTCGTGCATGTAGTGAATGACGTTGAGCGCGTCGACGTAGGTCTTCGCGAGCCAGCCCATCATCGTGTCGAGCCGTGCCATGACCCCGGCGTAGTCGAGGACGTCACCGGTGAGCGGCGGCAGGGCCGGGCCCACCTGGTCGCCGCTGATCTCGTCCCGGCCGCCGTTGATCGCATAAAGCAGGGTCTTGGCCAGGTTGACCCGGGCGCCGAAGAACTGCATCTGCTTGCCGACTTCCATGGCCGAGACACAGCAGGCGATGGCAGTGTCGTCACCCCATCGGGTGCGCAGCAGGTCGTCGGACTCGTACTGGATCGAGCTGGTGTCAATCGAGACCTGCGCGCAGAAGTGCTTGAACCCGGTCGGCAGTGCCGGGGACCATAGCACGGTCAGGTTTGGCTCGGGCGCGGGGCCAAGGTTGTACAGCGTCTGCAGGTAGCGGAAACTGGTGCGGGTCACCAGCGGGCGCCCGCCGCGGTCGATGCCGCCGATCGCCTCGGTAACCCAGGTCGGGTCGCCGGAGAACAGCTGGTCGTACTCTGGCGTGCGCAGGAACCGGACGATGCGCAGCTTGATAACGAAGTCGTCGATGAACTCTTGCGCGTCGGTCTCGCTGAGCCGGCCCGCACGCAGGTCGCGCTCGAGGTAGATGTCCAGGAACGTCGAGGTGCGCCCGAGCGACATCGCCGCGCCGTTCTGCTCCTTCACCGCGGCGAGATAGGCCAGGTACAGCCACTGGACCGCCTCCCGGGCGGTGGCCGCGGGACGGGCGACATCGTAGCCGTAGGACGCGGCCATCTCGGCTAGCTCGCCGAGGGCGCGAATCTGCTCGGCGAGTTCCTCGCGGTCCCGGATGATCTCGGCGGTGGACGGGTGGGCATCCAGGTCGGCCTTCTCAGCACGCTTGGCGGCGATGAGTCGGCCGACGCCGTACAGCGGCACCCGCCGGTAGTCGCCGATGATCCGGCCGCGGCCGTAGGCGTCGGGCAGGCCGGTGATGACGTGGGATCTGCGGGCGGCGAGCACTTCCGCCGGGTAGGCGTCGAACACGCCGTCGTTGTGAGTCTTGCGGTACTTGGTGAAGATGTCCCGGACGGTGGGGTCCAGGGTGTAGCCGTAGGCAGCCAGGCTCTTCTCCACCATCCGCAGGCCGCCGTTGGGCATGATCGCGCGGCGCAGCGGCGCGTCGGTCTGCAGCCCGACGATCAGCTCATGCTCCCGGTCGATGAATCCGGGAGCGTGGGCCGTGATCGACGCGGGGGTGCGAGCGTCCACGTCGTAAACGCCGCGCGCCCGCTCCTGCGGGAGCATTTCGGTCACTTGCGCCCACAGCGCGCGGGTGCGCTCGGTCGGGCCGGCCAGGAACGTTGCGTCACCGGTGTACGGGGTGACGTTGGCCTGAATGAAGTCATGCACGTCGACGTGGTCCTGCCAGCGACCGCCGGTAAAGCCCTGCCACGGGTCATTCGGCGTGCCGACGGCTTCGGCCTGAATTGACTCGATGATCGCGCTCACGGTCTTTCCTCTCCCCGCCGCGGAACCCGCGCCCCGCGGGTCACTTTGGTCTAAACCTTTGGTCTATACCAGAATGACCGGGAGGCCGGCCGTAGCCCCAGAGACCTGTCGCCCGGATGGCCCGCAACTCGGCCGCGATCATTGTGACTTTCGGCCCTACCGGAACAGCGAGGCGTAGTAGCAGCGCAGCCACAAGGTCGAGTCTCCAGGATGAGTGCCCTTCGGGCCGAGTTCGCGGCTGGCCCGGACGGTTTACGCTGTCACCATTTGCCGATTACGGCCACGGCCCAGCGCTCCGGGCGGAAGCCGCGAAGAATTTCCCGGTCGTTCGGACTGCTCCGCCTGCTCGCAGAAGGGACAACGCGTTGGATCCTGATAGCCGGACCAGGGCCGCGATCGAGGAACACTGGCGGGCATCGGAAAGCGGGGATACCGAAGCCGAACACGCCATCTACGCCACGGACGCGATCCTCGATTACCCCCAGTCAGGTGAACGGTTCCGGGGCCGCGCGACGATTTCGGCGCAACGTGGCGGGCATCCTGCCAGCCGGCACTTCACCGTCCAGCGGATCGCCGGCAGCGGGAACCTGTGGGTGAGCGAGTGCGTGATCACGTACGACGGCGTGCCCACCCACTCCGTGAGCATCATGGAATTCGCTCACGAGCGCGTGGCGCACGAGACTCAGTACTTCGCAGACCCTTTCGGTGCGCCCGCATGGCGGGCAGCGCTCGCGGAGCCGATGCCGGGCAGGAACATCGACAGGGCCTGACCGCTGGCGGGGAGCCCATCGCCCCGGGGTCAGGGCATGCCGTAGGGGATCTCGGGCGAACTGGCCGCGATCTCGATCAGGCGGTTGTACTTGGCGACGCGCTCGCCGCGCGCGGGTGCGCCGGACTTCAGGTGGCCGCTGCCGGTCCCGACGGTGAGGTCGGCGATGAAGGTGTCTTCGGTCTCGCCGGAGCGGTGCGAGACGAACTGCCGGTATCCCGCGTCGCGGCAGATGGCCATCGCCTGGAGCGTTTCGGTCACGGTTCCGATCTGGTTGAGCTTGATCAGCGCCGCGTTGGCGATGCCGCGGCCGATGGCCCTGGTGATGATGGCGGGGTTCGTGCAGAAGTTGTCGTCGCCGACCAGTTCCACTGTCCCCCCGAGGCGGGCGGTGAGGGCGATCCAGCCGTCATCATCGTCCTCGCCCAGGCCGTCCTCGATGGAATGCACCGGGAAGTCCGCCACGATGCCGGCCAGCCGCTCGATCATGTCGGCGCTGCTCAGCAGCTCACCGGCCACCCGGTACCGGCCGTCGGGCTGGCGGAACTCCGACGCCGCCAGGTCCAGGGCGATGGAGACTCCCCCGGGTCCGGTCTGGTAGCCCGCGTCGCCGATGGCCCGGACCAGGAGCCGCAGCACTTCTTCGGGTTCGTCGATCTCGGGCGCGAACCCGCCCTCGTCGCCCAGGCCGACCGACAGTTTCCGGTCAGTCAGCTCGCGCCGCAGCGAAGCGTAGACCTCGGCGCCGGCCCGGACGGCTTCGGCCATCGACGGGGCGCCCAGCGGCGCGACCATAAATTCCTGGAAGTCCAGCGCGTTCGCCGCGTGGGCCCCGCCGTTGATCACGTTGAAGTGCGGCACCGGCATGCGCGGCGGCACGCCCTCAGGCGCCAGCCACTGCCACAGCGGAATTTCTGCCGAGGCAGCCAGGGCCCGGGCGAGCGCCATCGAGGTGCCGACGGTGGCGTTGGCGCCAAGCCGGCTCTTGTTCGCGGTCCCGTCCAGGTCGATCATGGCCTGGTCGGCCTCGGCCAGCGACGCCCAGGATCGCCCGCGCAGCAGATCGGCAATCTCGGTGTTCACCGCGCCGACCGCGCCGAGCACGCCCTTTCCTTCATAGCGGGTCTTGTCACCGTCGCGGCGCTCCACCGCCTCACGAGACCCGGTGGAAGCCCCGGACGGCACCCCAGCCCGGGCCGTTGTGCCGTCGGCGAGGTGGACGGTCACCGCGAGTGTGGGCCGGCCGCGTGAATCCAGGATCTCCAACGCGGATAGTTCCGTGACACCGAAATCAGCCATCATCTGCTCCCGTAGGGTTGGTCGCCTGCCAGTGCGAAACCGGCCATCCGGAGGTGGCCAGCCTGACCCTGCAGATCATCCGGTGATACCGGCGGTTCTGGTAGGGGCATTTGGCCTTTGGCCTTGCCGGACGAGCCAGCGGCCCATGGCACGACAGCGCCATTCATCGTGGTGTTCCGGCAGCCCGGTAGCGGCGGGAATCGGCGCCTCCGCCGCAGCCAGATTCTCCCCGTGAGCGTACGTGTCCGATGGACAGCAGGCTAAGCCTAATTAACCCGGCCGGCCGGTAGGACTCATCGACCCGAATTGAGCGGCCACCGCGTGGCGGCGCCGCCGGTAAGGGACGCGGCCCTGGCGATCCAGCGTTCGTGGTTTCGCGTCAGCGTGACAGCCTCGGCGAGCGCGGCGGGGGTGATGCCCCGTTCGGGAAGTAGCACGCTGAGCCGGTTACACGGTGCGGAACTGGAAGCCTGCCGCGAGGAGCCTCGGCAGCACAAGCTTGAGTGCCGCGACAGTCTGGGAGCGATGCCGGCCGCCATCGTGCTCCAGGATGATGGAGCCGGTCCGGGTGTTACGCATGATGGTCGTGACGATGGCGTTGACGCCCGGATTGGCCCAGTCTTGCGGGTCCACCGACCAGTCCAGCGGCGCCAGCTGCATCTGCGCGCACAGCTTCAGGACGGCCGGCGACCAGGCGCCGTAGGGTGCGCGGAACGTGCCGGGACGCCTTCCGGTCACATTCTGAATGGCGTCCCCGGCCCGGCTCATCTGGTCCTGTACCGCGGCCGGCGCCAGCGCGGAGAGCCTCGCGTGCGTCCAGGTGTGATTGACGATGGCGTGGCCCGCGTCAGCCACCTCGCGGGCGATGCCCGGGTGGGCGGTGACGCGTGCGCCGACCATGCAGAATGTGGCGGTGACCCCGTACGTGTGCAGCAGCCGGAGGATCTGCGGCGTATAGACGGCGCTGGGGCCGTCGTCGATGGTGAGCGCTATCGTCATCGGGCCGTCGTTAATGTAGTGAATGGGTGAGCATGCGCTCCCGCGCACGGAAGCGCATGCTGGGCCAGTTTCCCCGTTGGTGCCATGGTCCGGCGTGGCGGAGCTCCCGGCGCTCGGCTGCCCGCCCGCGCGGGCAGGCATGTCCCCGCGCACAGCCGGCACCCCGGGCCTGGCGACCGCATCCGCTCCGGGCGGTGCGTTCGCCGGCGCGGCGTCCCCGACGGCGCATTGGAGGCCTGGCAGGCGACGCATTCGCCCAGCAGTATCGCCCCGCCGGCCGCAAGGAGCACGCGGCGGGAAATGGCCGGCCGCCTCAGCGCCCGCCCGTTGTCGCCGTCCACACAGCCCCCGCTCCTCGGCCGGTCCAGCCGGTCAGCCCGTAGGCGTGCGGGCCACTATCCGGCACGGTACCGGGGCCTTCTCATCGAGGTGATAGCTGGCGCAAACCCTGTGGTAGCCGTCGGCGACCCAGAGCGGGATTCCGTACACCAGCAGGACGGGGGACAGTTTCCTGCCCATCTTGACCTTGTTCGAGGTCGGTGGCGACTTCCCGGTCGTCTCGGCCAAGCAACGGCAGGCCGGCGGCCCGCAGAACGTCCTTGGCGGCAAAGTGCCGCAACGTTTGCTCTTTGCGCAAGGCCTCAGCCCGATCGGCTGCCGCAGCAGGGCCAATTAGCAGGGAAAGGTAGGACTCGGCGGCCGGAAAGTCCTGCGCTTCTGGCTCATCTTTCCAGTGCTCGCTAGCCAAAGACCTTCATGCTCCTCGCATCGGCCACAATTCTCGTGCGCTCTCCCGAAAATGGTAAGGCTATACCTGCGCTGCCACCGCGTCGCGCCGGCGATCGTGCCGTGTACTGTCGATCCGAACAGGTGGCGCGCCGCAAATTCGGCCCGGGTGTGCGCAAGGTCGACGGTCCATGTGCCGGCGGCGACCGAGGTCATCGTGGTCATGCCCGGCTCCCTTCGGTAATCGGCAGGTCGGCGTGGACCAACCGGTAGAAGCTGATGCGGTCCGGGCCGGTGAGGAGCGCGGGATCCTCGCCCGGCAGCAGCTCTGTCGACATGATCGCTTGCTGGGCCGCGTCGAACGTGTCCATGCTCTCGGCGAGGATGACCACCAGATAGGCGTTGTCCGCGGCGCGCAGCCGCATCACCGTGACGATGCCGTCGATGCCGAGGGTGGCTGGCCCCAGACGGCCGGTCGAGGCCCGCTGTTCCGCGGCCACCCACTCCTCGGTCCTAGGACCGAAGAACTCGACGACCTGCATGTAGGTGGCCGGTCCGGCGCTGCGTCCAGCATGGGTCTCGATGACGTGATACCGGCCGGGTCCGCCATCGGGCCATCCGACCAGCATGATTCCGTCGCCGGGGGCCAGTGGCCGCCCGACCAGGGCACCGAGGGGGTGCCCGGCGGCGTAGGCGCCCGCGAGAGCGTCGTCGACCCACTCGGTCTTGACCGGGTGGGTATTGGGCTGTGCGTGTACGGAGATGTCCATGCCCGTCAGCCTTGCTGGCGGATCAGCTTAGAACATCCGTGCCGCCACTGAACCGCGGCACTGAATCCCGGTACGCAAGTCTGCGGGATACTAATGGCGTGTCCGCCGTCGCGCCCGGTGTCGCGTTCGTCGGCCGGGGCCGGGAACTCGACGCCCTGGCCGCCCACCTGGCCGCCCAGGGTCGGCCGGCTGGCGGCGTCCTGCTGATCAGCGGGCCGGCCGGCGTCGGCAAGACCAGGCTCGTCGACGAGGCCGTCCTGCGCGCCACCGGGCTGGCGGTCGTCCGCGGCTACTGCCCCGCTGAGACCGCGCCGCCCCTGTGGCCATGGCGCGCCGCGCTGAAGCGGTCGGGCGTCGAGATCGCCCGCGCACCCGATATCGAGCCGGCCGCGGCGAAATCCGCCAGGTTTGCCGTGCTCGCGCGGATGAGCGACGCGCTGATCGCGGAAGGCCCGCTAGCGGTGGTGCTCGAAGACCTGCACTGGGCCGATGCTGCCTCCCTTGACCTGCTCGCCCACGTCGGACCGGCCGCGGTCGGCACCGGCCTCACGATCATTGGCACCGTGCGGTCTCCCGCGGCGCAGGATGTCGCCGTCCGTCTCGCCGACCTCGGCCGGTATGGCGCCGTGACGCTCACGCTTGCGCCGTTTACCGTCGATGAGGTCGCTGAGCTGGTCGATCCGGCTGCGGCGCCTGACGTGCACGAGCGCACCGGCGGCCTGCCCCTGCTGGTGGCCGCCGTACAGGCCGGATACGCGTCGGCCGATCTCGCCGTTGTGGTCAGCGGCCTGCTGGCCGCCCTCACGCCACCGCAGCGCGTGATCATCGAGGCGGCCGCCGTTCTCGGCGAGAACGTCGACGAGCACATCCTGGCGGGCGCGGTAGCCGGCCGCTTCGGCTCCTCGGCCCGCGCGGCCGGCTGGCACGACGAAGGCGTCGCGGATGCGCTGGCGGCAGCATGGCGCGGCGGGCTGCTGACGGTCGACGTCGCGACCCGATGTTACCGTTTCGCACACGCGCTGGTCCGGGACGGCATCGTGGACCGCCTGGACCCGGCGACCGCCCGGGCGCTGCACCGCGCGGCGGCGCTCGCGCTCGAGTCGTCGGCAGACGCCGACCGGGCTGGGCGCATCGCCATGCACTGGCGGCATGCGGGCACCGATCCCGGCTCCCGGCGAGCGGCGGCGCAGTGGGCCCGGCGGGCCGCGGCGAACGCACGGGCAGCCCGGGCTTATGACGACTCCGCCCGGCTGCTGTCCGAGGCGCTGGCCGGCATGTCCCCGGCGGACGGCGACAGCGTGGAGCGCGCCGAGGTGCTGATCGAGCTGGCGCACGCGGAATACCTGGCCGGCCGGTACGACCGGTGCCTGGAGTGCTGTGCTGACGCGGCGGACGCAGCCGCCGGTTCGGGCCGGGGCGACCTCGTGGCAGGCAGCGCGCTGGTGCTGCAGAACGTGACGTATCCGCAAGCGGGGGAGGTGCTCTCCCGCCTGTGCCAGCGCGCGCTGGCGTACCCCCGTCTCGAGGTTGACCTTCGCGCCCGCGTGCTCGCCCAGCTAGCCACGATGGAAGCTGATTCCGGCCGGGTCGGGCGGGCCGAGGTGCTGGCGCGCGAATCGCTGGCGCTCGCCGCGCAGAGCGCGGATCCGCTGGCCGAGATCGAGGCCGCGCACGCACGCGAGATGACGCTCGTGCACCCTGCTGACACGGCGGAACGGATGCGGCTCGGCGACCTGGTGGCCGATCGGGCGGAGGTGCTCGGGCTGCCGCTGGCCGCGCTGGTGGGGCATGAGTGGCGGATCCACGCGGCGTACATGTCGGCCCGTTTCGATGTCGTCGATGCCGCGGTCACCGCCATCGAACGGCTCGTCCGTACCTCCGCGTTGCCGCTGGCGCGATGGCACCTGCACCGGTTGTACGCGGCCCGGACGCTGCTCACCGGTCAGTTCGCCGAGTCCGCGGAGCATAGTCGGCGCGCGTTCGCGATCGCCCGCGACTCCGGAGACGTGATCGCGATGTCCATGCACTTCGCTCACGGCATCCGGCTGGCGGTCGTGCGCGGGGAGCCTGCCTGCCTGCCCGACGGGTACCGCGAGGCGCTGGCCGCGGCACCCTCGATGCCCCTTGTCGACGTCGAGCGCGCGAACCTGCTGGCGTTGACCGGTTCGCTGCGCGAGGCACGGGGCATCTACGACACCCTGTGCGGACTGCTGCCATTTCCCGCCGAACATCCGGCGTGGCCCGCGGTGCTCATTCAGCTGGTCGAGCTCATCCAGCGCTTCGACGACGCGCCGACGGCCGAGATTGTTTACCGGCAGCTCCTGCCGTTTCGCCAGTATCCGGGCGCGCTGGGCACGTCAACCGTCTTCTTCATGGGCACGATCAGCCGCCACCTCGGCGAGCTGGCCGAGACCTTCGGCGACAGGGCAACGGCCATCGAACTGCTACGCGAGGCCCTGCCGCGTAACCGGGCGATCGGTGCCCGGCCGGACGTGGCCATGACCTCGCTGGGCCTGGCTCGGCTCCTGCAGGACGGCAACCGGGGCGAGAGGGCCGAGGCCGCGACGCTGGCGCAGGACGCACTGGACCTGGGGGCCCGGCTGGACATGCCCGGCACGGTGGCGGCGGCCGGACGGCTCGCTGCGCGGATTGCCGCTGATCGCGACCAGGCGGATCCGCTGACCGGCCGGGAACGTGAGGTCGCCGTCCTGCTCGCCGAGGCGCTCTCGAACCGGCAGATCGCGGCCCGCCTGGTGTTGTCGGAGCGGACTGTGGAGTCACACGTCCGCAGCATCCTCGCGAAGACGCAGTGCGCGAACCGGATCGAGTTCGTCGCCAA
>CAVUNW010000088.1:0-262523 GCA_963742865.1 uncultured Actinomycetes bacterium | reverse complement strand
CAGTACGCGGTCAACTTCCTGGCCTGTACCAGTCTCGACGCTGGCGCAGCTTGCCTCGGCCGCGCGGCTTCTCGACGAGGACCGCCTGATCGCGGAGGGCTACGGGGACCTCGCCGGTTGGCTTCTGTGCGCCGTGCTCCTGGCCGCATGGCAAGGAGAGGAACGCGCCGCGGTCGAGTTGATCGAAGCCACCATGCGGCTGGCCACGGCCCTGCCGCAATGGCCCGCTGGTCCACAGTGGCCGACCACGCGAGGGCGGTGCTGTACAACGGCCTGGGCCTGGCACGACGCCGCGCGCGATGCCGCCCTCAGTGCATTCGAACGCGACGACTTCGGCTATAAGCCCTTCGTGGTCGTCGAACTCGCCGAGGCTTCGTCCCGGATCCGCGACGAGGCGACGGTCGGAAGGCTGTTGCGTGACGTGTCTGAGCGTTCCCGTGCGACTCCGACGGACTGGGCGGTGGGAACCGAAGCGTGCGTGCGTGCTCTGGCCAGCGACGGCGACACCGCCGAGACGCGCTACCGGGAGTCGATCGACCGGCTGAGCCGCACGCGCATGCGGGCATACCTAGCCCGCGTGCACCTGCTGTACGGCGAGTGGCTGCGTCGTGAGAAGCGGCGCACAGAGGCCCGCCAGCAACTGCGGGAGGCGTACGAGATGCTGGCAGCCATGGGCGTCGGGGGGCTTCGCCGAGCGCGCCCGCCGCTAGCTCCGGGCCACGGGGGAAGAAATCCGCAAACGGAGCATGACCAAGGCGATCGAGCTCACCGCGCAGGAAGCACAGATCGCCCGGCTGGCCCGTGAGGGCCTGTCGAACCCGGAAATCAGCACCCGGTCGTCCATTAGCCCGCGAACCGTCGAACGGCACCTGCGCAAGATATTCACCAAGCTCGACATCAGCTCGCGCAGGCAGCTTCGCGGGCCACTGCCGGTCGCTCTGCGGCGCGCCCTGGGGATTTAGGGCAACATCCGTGATCGCCGCGAGCCCGGTTCGGTCCAGCGCCTGATCCTGGTCGTCTCCTACATCGATGTGGCGCGTGCGGACCTTGCCAGCCGGAGCATTGAGGTCAGCGAGGTCTTTCACCTGGACGGCGACCGCGTTCCTGGCCCCGACCCGGAAGGCCGGTCCTACCAGACCTACGCATCGTTCAGCGATCCGACGGCAACGGCTGGCTGCTTCAGCAGATCACCGTGCGGCTGCCCGGCCGGGAGTGGTGAGCACGTCACGGAGCGAAGGGACCGGCGAGCAGCTGTGGCCACCACCACATATTCGAGTCTTCCGAAGAACTCCTCAGCGCGGCCAACGGTGTCGACTACGCCTACCGCGACACCAGCGGAGGCAGCGATGGTGCGGTAGCGCTGATCCTGCTGCAGCACTTCCGCGGGAACCTCGATAATTGGGATCCGGCGCTAGTCGACGCTCTGGCCCGGACCCGGCGGGTGATCGCGTTCGACAACGCCGGAGTCGGCGGATCCACCGGAATGACCCGGACACCATCGAGCAGATGGCGCGCGACGCGATAGCGTTCATTGCCGCCATGGGATTCGCCCAAGTGGACATCCTCGGCTTCTCCATCGGCAGCTTCGTCGCGCAGCAGATCGCGCTGGTACGGCCGGCGATCGTGCGCAGGCTGGTCCTCGCCTTTCAGTGCCTACGGGAAGCAGCTTGCATGCATGGCTGGGCGCCTGAGGTGATCAACGCAGTCGGCACCCCGAAAACCAGTCCGGAGGAATACCTCAGCGTGTTCTTCCCCTGGTCGGAGCCCAGCCGGCGGGCTGGCAAAGAAGCCCTGCAGCGTATGAACGCCCGGACCGAGGACTGTGATGCAGTAACGACATGGGCCACCCGCGAGGCACAGTATGACGCTGTTGCGCTCGGGGACTGCCCGATTATGCGCTGCTCGAGCGGGTCAGCGCCCTGGATATGCCGGTGTTCGTGGCGAACGGCGACAGCGACCCGATTATCCTGCCGCATTATTCGTACCTGCTCGCGGGCCTGATCCCGCACGCCAGGGTGAGGATCTATCCTGACGAGGCGCATGGGTTCCTGTTTCAGCATCACGCCGAGTTTGCCGCCGACGTCGACGGATTCCTTACAGCCAGCAGCTAAGAGAAACAAGGAAAACAAAGTCCTCCACCAGGGCACGGACCGGGTGGCCGGACGGTTCAGTCCTGGGACGTCTGGGGGAAGGTCGCTGCGGCTGGGCAGCACAGAACACCCAGTTTTGTGTGGCTGCACAGCGCCCACGCGCGGAGCCGCTCTCGCTCCTAACGGCGGGTCGGTGCGCGGCTTGCCGCCGCGCATCATTCACGTTCCGTGATTGCCTTCAGGCGCGCACACCGGTCCTGGTGTATTCGCCCGATCCTGCCGATTCTGGAGACTTCCTCGCGACCTAGCGGAAGCCGCCGCCGAAGATCGGCTCCCACCTCACTAGGCAGAAAGTGGCCCGCTACCAGCCACGATACGGCCAGCCCGTGACCCTGTGCTCCCAGAGACCGGCGATCCGCAGGTGATAACCCGGCCAAATAGAACAAAATAGGGCTCTGAACTGGAAGAACTCTGGTCGGGGTGGCCGGATTTGAACCGGCGGCCTCTTCGTCCCGAACGAAGCGCGCTGCCAAGCTGCGCCACACCCCGGCTGGTCACGTGGCCTGCTACAGCGGGGCTCACCTGACCGGCCCGCAAAGTCTAGCGGATGCTGAGCCGCGCTGCGCACGCCATGGGATGAGGCCCGTCACCGTCGCCAGCAGAGCGTGACCGGTCATTCGTCCGCCGCGGATCACTTGTCGCCGGGCGGGTACCAGCGTGAGCAGGGTGGCCTCCGGGCGGCACGCGAACCGTGCGGGGGCCCACGGAGAAGTGCCCAGGCCGGCCGACACATGCAGCCAGGCGCGGTGCCCGTCCCGGGCGGGTGTGCCTTCGGCCGGGTGCTGGTGCAGGCCGCTGACCCGGGCCCGGTCGATCTCGCAGTTGGTCACGAGTGCCCCGTACCCGGGTATCCGCAGTTGCCCGCCGTGGGTGTGCCCGGCGAACAGCAGGTCGTAGCCGTCATCGGTGAAGCGGTCGAGGATCCGGGGCTCGGGCGTGTGCATGATGCCGAGGCGCAGGTCGGCTGAGCGATCCGCGGCCCCGGCGACGCGCTCGTAGCGGTCGCGCTTGATGTGCGGGTCGTGCACGCCGGCCACGGCGATGTCCAGGCCGCCGGCCTTGATCCGCCCGCTCTGGTTGTTGGCGTCCAGCCAGCCCGCGTCGGCCAGGGTGTCGCCCAGCTTCTGCCAGGGCAGGTCGGGGGCGTGCCGGGGGTAGCGGCGCGCGCTGGTTTCCCAAAGGTAGCGGGCCGGGTTCTTGGGCCGCGGCCGGTACAGGTCGTTGGAGCCGAACACGAACACACCGGGCCGGTCGAGCAGCGGCCCGAGCGCGCCGACGAGGCAGCGGATCGAATCGGGGTGCGCGATCGAATCCCCGGTGTTCACCACCAGATCAGGATCCAGGCTGTCCAGGGATGCGACCCAGTCCATCAGCCGCTTGCGGCCGGGGGTCAGGTGCAGGTCCGAGATGTGCAGGACACGCAGTGGCTGGGCATCCGCGGCCAGGACCGGCACCTCGGCCTGGCGGAGAGCAAACCAGTTCCGCTCGACGACCGACGCATAGACCAGGGCGGCACCGGCTGCTGCGGCGCCCAGGGGGAGGATGGCTCGTGCTCGCACCCACCCATGGTGCCATGTCAGGGAGGATGGTTTTCATGGCTGAACTAAAGGAGCGCCTGCGGACCGACCTGTCAACGGCCATGCGGGCCCGTGACCAAGTACGGATGCGGACATTGCGGATGGCCCTGACCGCCATCACCAACGAAGAGGTATCTGGCAGTTCGGCGCGCGAGCTGTCCGACGACGAAGTGCTGAAGGTCCTGGCCCGGGAGGCGAAGAAACGCCGCGAGGCCGCCGACGCGTTCGGCTCGGCCGGCCGGGCCGAGCAGGCGGCCGCGGAACAGGCCGAGGGCCAGGTGCTGGCCGGGTACCTGCCCGCCCAGCTCGGCGACGATGAGCTGGCCGGCATCGTGGACGAGGTCGTCACCGAAACGGGTGCCTCCGGCATGTCAGCCATGGGGCAGGTCATGAAGGCGGTCACCCCGCGCGTCGCGGGACGCGCCGAGGGGGGCCGGGTCGCGGCCGAGGTACGCCGCCGGCTGACCGCCAGATCGTCCTGAGCCGATCTTGAGCCATCAGGGTGCGTGTCAGCAGGGCTAATGCGGGAACGTACCCTCCCGCCGAAACAAGGTAGTTACGGACTGAGGGAGAGAGCTATGGCGGGCAAATTCGTGCTCAAGAAGGGCTCGAGTGGGAAATTCCACTTCAACCTGGTCGCTGGCAACGGCCAGGTGATCGCGACCAGTGAGGCCTATGAGAGCAAGTCGTCGGCGCTGAACGGGATCAAGTCCGTGCAGACGAACGCGCCGTCGGCCGAGATCGACGACCAGACCGCGGACTGACCCCCGCCCTTGCCTGGCCCGCTCCGCATCCGCGCGGAAGCGGGCCAGTGATGGTTCGGGGGCCATGCCCAGTAGCATCGGCAGGGCGGCCAGAAGAGTACGGAGGAGTTTAAAATCATGGCGTCCCAGCAGTTCGAGCCCCCCTCGGGTACGAGGGACTTCCTGGCGGGCGACCTGCGGGTGCGTGAGCATGTGTTCGCGGCCATCCGGGACGTCTTCGAGCGGTACGGCTTCGAGCCGCTGCAGACGCCGGCCTTCGAGCGGCTCGAGACCTTGACGGGCAAGTACGGCGACGAGGGCGACAAGCTGATCTTCAAGATCCTCCGCCGCGGTGAGCACGAGGCCACCGGCGAGGCGGATCTCGCGCTGCGCTACGACATGACGGTGCCGCTGGCCCGGGTCGTGGCGGCGTACGGCTCCCAGTTGCCGGCGCCCTACAAGCGCTACGTGATGGGGCCGGTCTGGCGCGCCGACCGCCCCGGGCGCGGCCGCTTCCGCGAGTTCGCGCAGTGCGACGTGGACGTCGTGAACTCCGAGTCTCCGCTGGCCGACGCGGAAATCGTCTGCGCCGTGACCGACGCGCTGACTGCGGTCGGCGTGACCGACTTCTCGGTCCTGGTCAATTCGCGGCGCGCGCTCTCCGGCCTGCTCCAGGTGTACGGCATCCCGGCCGCCGTGGGCGGCGGCGTGCTCATCACGCTGGACAAGCTGGACAAGCTGGCACCCGCCGAGGTGGCGCGCGAGCTAGTGGAGGCGCGATCTCTGGACCCGGCCACGGCCGAGGGGCTGGTCGCCGACCTGACCGCTCCGGATGCGGTAGAGCGGCTGCGGAAGGTCCTCGCCGACGCCGAGGAGGGGCGCGAAGGGCTGGCCGAGGTGGACCGGCTGATCACCCTGGCCGCGCCGGTGGTCGGCGCGGAGCGGATCGCGTTCACGCCCAGCCTGGTCCGCGGGCTGGACTACTACACGGGCTTCATCTTCGAGGTGGTGGCGGCGGGGATGCCCGGGTCCATCGCCAGCGGAGGGCGCTACGACCACCTGATCGAGGCGCTCGGCGGCCCGGATAAGCCGGCCTGTGGCGGTTCGCTCGGGGTGGAACGGATCATCGGGCTGCTCAGCGACGAGGCGATCACCGCGCCGCGCCTGGACGTGGCCATCACCGTCATCGACGACGACGCGGCGGCCGACGCCACGGATTTCGCGGCCCGGCTGCGGCGGGCAGGCCTGCGTACCGAGGTCTACCTGGGCTCGAGCCGTAAGCTCGCCCGGCAGCTCAGGTGGGCGGCGGACCGGCACGCCCGCTACGTGCTCATCTACGGCCCGCAGGACCGCGCTGCGGGCCTGGTCACCGTGCGGGACATGGATTCGGGGGAGCAGGAGCAGGTGCCGCCCGGCGAGCTCACCGCCCGGCTCGCCGGACCCCGCTGAGCGGCCGAGCGCTCCTTACCCCCTGGACAGGTTATCCCTGGACGGGGCCGCCGTTGGCGCCGCCTCCGCCTCCGCCTCCGCCTCCGCCTCCGCCTCCGCCGCCTCCGCCGGTGCAGAAGAAGAAGATGCAGTTGCCGTTCCCGTTGCCGTTGCCGTTCCCGTTCCCGTTCCCGTTGCCATTACCGTTTCCGCCGCCCCCGTTATTGCCCTTCTTGCCGCTCTGCTTCGGGGGGCTCTGGCCATCGCCCATGCTCATCAGCGGGCTGTCGCCGGGAACGGGGACGAAGCTTGCCGCCGATCCCAGATAGGCCTGCTCAAAGCTGAGCTGCCAGGTATGGCCCGGTGCGTCGGCGCCGAACATCTGGCCGTTACACGCCTGGCCACCGCCTTGCACCTGATAGCAGCTGTTCAGCCCGACCATCGGGGTGGGCGGGTCGGGGTGATAGGCCGACACGTAGGCCGCCAGGGTCGGCGTGTAACCGCCGAACGCGGCGTACACGGAGCTGTTCGCGGTACCGGTCTTACCCGCCGCCGGCCGGTTGAGCCCGAGCCCGGCGCCGGTCGCGCCCGGGAAGTTCAGCACCCCCTGCAGCACGTAGTTGACCGCGTCCGCGATCTGCGGCGAAATGGCCTGCCGGCAGTTGGCCGAGGGGATGGCCAGCGACGCGCCGGTCTGAGTGGTGATCCGCGTCAGCGCCACCGGAGCGCAGTACTTGCCGCGGGCGGCCATCGTCGCGTACGCGCCCGCCATGCTCAGCGGCGAGACGGTGGCCGCGCCGAGCGTGAAGGACGTGATGTCGTCGGCGGGAATCCCGCCCTTATAGTGCGGCGCCTTGAGCAGCGGGGTCCCGTCCGCCCAGGTCACCCCCAGGTTCGCGGCCGTCTTGACCACGTTGCACAGCCCGACCTTCTGCTCCAGTTCGGCGTAGAACACGTTGATGGACTGCGCCGTGGCCGCGTACAGGGTGTACGTGGTCGATCCGTTGGTCGAGTTCTCGTCGTTCGCCACCGGGAAACCCTGCGTGAGCGGCTGCCCCGCGCAGTTGGTGAATCCTTGCACGGTCGTGCTGTCCGGCACGGTGGCGGTGAACCCGAACGGGATGTTCTGCTCCAGCGCGGTCACGAGCGTGAACAACTTGGACGACGAACCGGTCTGAACGCCCTGGCCGCCACCGTAGTTCGAGTTCACGGCGTAGTTGATCGTCGTGCCGTTGCTGCCGTACTGCCGGTTCTCCGCCATCGCCTTGATCGCGCCGGTGCCTGGCTGCACCATCACCTCGGTGTCGGCGTTGCCGGCGGGTTGTAGACGTGGCTGTACTCCGGCAGCGTGAAATTGACCGCGTTGCTGGCCGCGTTCTGGTCCTTCTCGTCCAGCGTGGTGTAGATCTTCAGGCCACCGGTGGCCAGCAGCTTGGCCCGGTCCGCCGCGGTCTTCGCGATCGACGAGTCCTGCAGGATCACCTGCTCCACGTAGTTGCAGAAGAACGCGCCCGAGCTGGCCACCGCCTGCGTGCAGCCGTTGTCGGGCGTCCCGTTCTGCAGACCCAGCGGCGCGTTCTCGGCCGCGGCCGCCAGCTTGCTGCTGAGCACACCGGTCTGGACCATTCTGGCCAGGACCGTGTTACGGCGAGCCGTGGCCGCGCTGGCGTTGGTGAACGGGTCATACCCGGACGGGTTTTCCACGATGCCGGCCAGCATGGCAGCCTGGGTCAGCGTGAGCTTGGCGGCGGAGGTGTTGAAGTACGTCTCCGCCGCCGCCTCGATCCCGTAGGCGAGGTTGCCGAAGTAGGCGTCGTTCAGGTAACCGGTGAGGATCTGCTGCTTCGACTGCTGGTGCGCGACGCTGATGGCCAGCCGCAGTTCGTGCAGCTTCCGGGACAGCGTGTCCTGGTAGGCGGCCTGGGCCTGCTGGGCGTTCGGCGCCGAGAGGATCAGCATGTTCTTGACGTACTGCTGGGTGATGCTCGAACCACCCTGCACCGACTTGTGCTGCAGGTTGTTGACCAGCGCGCGCAGGGTGCCCTTGAGGTCCAGGGCGCCTTCCTGCCAGAAGCGGTTGTCCTCGATGGCCACGATCGCCTGCCGCATGACCGGTGAGATCTGGTCATAGCTCACCGGCTGCCGGTCGATGCCGGAGGCCGAGGCGCCCGGGCCGCCGTCCACGCTGTAGACGTACGCCATCAGGTGGCCGTTAGCGTCCAGGATCTGCGAGCGCTGCGGGATCGTGCCGAAGCTGGCCGCGACGGGCGCGGCCGTCTTGTTCGCCTGGTCGCGCAGGACCACGCCGGTCGTCGCGATCACGGGCAGGGCCATGGCGGCCGCGATGACGCCGCCCACGGCCGAGATGGTGATAAGGCGGCCGACGGTACCCGTCTTGTTTGCTATGTCACCTGACAGCACGGCATCAGGGTACGTGCCGAACGGCGCACGCACCCCGCGCCTCGCATAAAGGCCCGCAAGCAGCCGGTTCTCCCAAACCGGACGAAGTGCCGCAAGACGCCCGTTCAGGGTCCAGAGGACGCCAAAGGCGACCGAAGGTGACTAGCCATCCCGCCCGGCATGGCCCAAGAGAACTATTCCGTAAATGAGCACAGCGGGGCCTTGGCAGCTACCCCGCGACTTCCGTAGGTTGCTTTATCACGAACCGGTAACCCGGTCCCGCAGCCGCGGAGCCGGACCGCAAGCAACCGCCATCGAGCCAGCGACCGTCCATGTACGCAGTACGCGACGATCAAAAGGAGTGGGCACATGTGGATCACTGACTGGACCACACGCGCCGCCTGTAAAGGAACCGACCCGGACGAGCTTTTTGTCCAGGGCGCAGCGCAGAACCGAGCCAAGCTGATCTGCCGGGGTTGCCAGGTCAGGACCGAATGCCTGGCCGACGCGCTGGACAACGGCATCGAGTTTGGCGTCTGGGGCGGCATGACCGAGCGGGAGCGCCGCGCCCTGCTGCGGCGGCGGCCGGACGTCAAGTCCTGGCGTGAGCTGCTCGAGCAGGCTCGTGAGCGCTACGAGCAGGACGTTGACGACCTGGTGGCGAGCTGACCTGCTAGCCGCGTGCTGGTCGGCTGGCGAGGCTTAGGCCAATTGCGCGCAAGCCCTCGAGGTCATGGACGTCCTCGGGCTGCGCGGCCACCTCGGCGACGGGAACGGTGGGATGAGCCGCGGTGAAGTGCTCGGCCACCCGCCGTTCCCGGACCGCCAATTGCATCCGTTCGGCGTGTAGCCGCAAAACCCCGGCCGCGAGCGCGTAGCGCGGAGGATCGGCCGATTCCGCATGTCCGTTCGTTGTCTCGTGATTTTCGAGCGTTTCCGCGGCCGCAACGCTGCGCGCCGCCGATAGCCGGGTGGCGGCCGGTACGTGCACGCGGTTCAGGATCAGGCCCGCGAGGGGCATGCGCTCCCCGGCCAGCCGCTCGACGAAGTACGAGGCTTCCCGCAGTGCGTCTGGCTCGGGCGCGGCGACCACGATGAACGCGGTCCCCGGCGTCTGGAGCAGCCGGTAGGTCGTATCGGCCCGCTCGCGGAAGCCGCCGAACATCGTGTCGAACGCCGTAACGAACGTCTGCATATCCTTGAGCACCTGTGCGCCGAGGACCTTTGTCAGCGTTCCGGTCACCAGCGAGAACCCTGCGTTCAGCATTTTCATGTACGCGCGGCCGGGCTTCGCCGGGGCGGTCAGCAGCCGGATCAGCCGGCCGTCGAGGAACCGGCCGAGCCGCTGGGGCGCGTCGAGGAAATCGAGGGCCGAACGGCTCGGGGGCGTATCGACCACGATCAGATCCCACTCGTCGGTGTGGTGCAGCTGGCCCAGCTTCTCCATGGCCATGTACTCCTGCGTGCCGGCGAAGCTGGACGACAGGGACTGGTAGAACGGGTTGGCCAGGATCTGCGCGGCGCGGTCCGGGTCCGCGTGCGCCTCGACGATCTCGTCGAAGGTCCGCTTCATGTCCAGCATCATGGCGTGCAGGCTGCCGCCGGACGGGAAACCCGTGTCCACCGGCCGTGGGATGTTGTCCAGGTAGGACAGGCCCATCGCCTGGGCCAGCCGGCGTGCCGGGTCGACGGTGAGGACGACCACGTGCCGGCCGCGCTCGGCGGCCCGCAGGCCGATCGCGGCCGCGGCAGTCGTCTTGCCGACGCCGCCGGACCCGCAGCAGACGATGATCCGGGTTCGCCGGTCATCGATCAGCGCGTCCGTATCGAGCCGGGGCGGCGTCGCTGGCGGGTTCATCGTGCGGCCCGGGGCCACGGTCGCGGGAAGTCAGCTACGCGGTCATCCATCAGGCCGCCCCCTGATCCCGGAGCACCTCGGCCAGCCGGTACAGGCCGCCCAGATCGATCCCGTCCGTAATGGCCGGAAGCTCGTAGCGCGGCTGCCCCGCCGCGGCCAGCTCACGCCGTTCACGTTCCTGCAGCGCGACGTTGCGGGCGTGCTCGGCCAGCTCGATGGCCAGCCCGGACGCCAGCGCCTGGGCGTTGGCCAGCCCGGCCGCCTTCAGCCCCAGGGCGATCTCGGCCTCGTCTATGTGCCCCTCGGCGGCTGCCTTCAGATCCGATTCCGCCAGGCCATCGGGGTGCACCTTGTTGATGAAGATGCCGCCCAGCTGGATGCCGAGGCTGCGCAGCTCCTCGATGCCGTCCAGAGTCTCCTGGATCGGCATTTCCTCCAGCGTGGTGACGAAATGAACGGCGGTCTGCGGGGACCGGATCACCCGGGCCACGGTGTCGGCGTGCGTGCGCACCGGGCCAACCTTGGCCAGCCCGGAAACCTCGACGCTGACGTTGAGGAAGCGGCCGATGCGGCCGGTCGGCGGCGCGTCCATCACCACCGCGTCGTAGACCTCCCGGCCGCCGGCCTTGCGCCGGGCCGCCTCCGTGGCCTTGCCGGTCCGGAGCACGTCCGACAGGCCGGGCGCGATCGTGGTGGCGAAATCGACCAGCCCCAGCCGGGTCAGCGCCTGGCCGGTGTGCCGGAGACCGTAGAACATCTCCAGGTAGTCCAGCAGCGCGCCTTCGGGGTCGAGGGCCAGCGCGTACAGGTCACCGCCGGCCCGGCCGTCCTTGCCGAGCCCGATCCCGACCTTGCGCTCGGCGTAGGGCAGCGGGGAGCAGTCGAAGAGCCGCGCGATTCCCTGCCGGCCTTCGACCTCGATCAGGAGCACCTTACGGCCGTCATAAGACAGCGCCAGAGCCAGGGCGGCAGCGACGGTTGTCTTACCCGTGCCTCCCTTACCAGTGACGACGTGCAGCCGCACGCCCTCCCAGTCGGTGTCCCTTGCTCTCATCAATGCGAGGCTATCTCCGCCGTGGTACTTCTTACGGCGAGCCTCCCCTGGCGCGTGAGGTATCTCTCGTTATTAGGCTGGGGGAAGGAGAGAGGTGATCCCGGTGGCCGCACTCGTTGTCATCATCGTCATACTCGTGATCGCCGGCCTGATCGCGGCCTGCCGCACCTTCCGAGTGGTCCAGCAGTATGAGAAGGGCATCGTGTACCGGTTCGGGCGCGTCCTGCCCGAGGTACGCGGTCCAGGGCTGACATACCTGCGTCCCATCGGCGATCGCATGCAGAAGGTCAACATGCAGATCGTGGCCATGGCCGTGCCCGCGCAGGAAGGCATTACCCGGGACAACGTCAGCGTCAGGGTGGACGCGGTGGTCTACTTCCGGGTCGTGGACCCCATCAAGGCCACGGTGAACGTGCAGGACTACATGTTCGCGATCGCCCAGCAGGCGCAGACGTCGCTGCGGTCCATCATCGGCCAGTCCGAGATGGACCAGCTGCTGGCCGAGCGCGAATCGGTCAACCGGGAGCTCCGCCGCATCATCGACGAGCCGACCGAGGGACCCTGGGGAATCCGGGTCGAGCGCGTCGAGGTGAAGGACGTTTCGCTGCCCGAGGGGATGAAGCGGTCGATGTCCCGGCAGGCCGAGGCCGAACGGGAACGGCGCGCGCGGATTATCACGGCCGACGGTGAGTACCAGGCGTCCAAGCGTCTCGCCGCCGCGGCCAACGTGATGGCCCGGGACCCAGCGGCGCTCCAGCTGCGCCTGCTGCAGACGATGGTCGAGGTCGCGGGAGAGCGCAACAGCACTCTGATCATGCCGGTTCCGGTGGAGCTGCTGCGGTTCTTCGAGAAGATGGCGCCCGGGCCGCCGCAGCCCGTCGCGCGGCCCGATGAGCCCGACGACGTCGGTGACGCCGAGGTAGCCGAGGCCGAGGCGGAGATCGCCATGGCCAACGTGCCGGAGCTTGACTCTGCCCCGGTGCCGCAGCTCGACGAGGCCGCCATCCCGCCGGTCCCGGAAGTCGAGCCCGCCCCCAGCGTCGGGGCGGTCCCGGAGGCCGGGCCAGCGGCCGGCACGGGAGTGGTCCCGGAGGCCGGGCCAGCGGCCGGCACGGGAGCGGTCCCGGAGGCCGCACCGTTGGCCGCGGAGACCCCGGCCGCGGACACGCCGCCCGCCCCGCGGATGCCGTCACCGGCCGAGACGACCCAGGAACTGCCCGCCGCGACCGACTTCGCGGCGGCCGATCTCCCGAGTGGCCGGAACGGCGCGGCGACCGGCGCGGGCGGGCCCCGGCGGCCGCGGTCCACGGGGGAGCGCAAGGCGCGCACCCCGGCCACACGGAAGCCGAGGGCGACCGGTGGCGCGCAGGCCAACGGAGAGCCCACGCCGTAGCGTCTGCCCAGCCGCTAAGGTCATCCCCATGCAGAAGTGGGAGTACGCGACCGTGCCACTGCTCGTGCACGCGACCAAGCAGATCCTGGACAACTGGGGCGACGACGGATGGGAGCTCGTGGCCCTCGTCCCGGGCCCGAATCCCGAGCAGCTGGTCGCCTACATGAAGCGGCCCAAGGGATGACCACCAGCAACGGGACGGCCAAGTGAGCACGCCCGAGGAACGGCTCGCCCAGCTGGGGCTGACCCTGCCGGCGGTCGCCACCCCGGCGGGCTCGTATGTCCCCGCGCTGCGCGCCGGCACGCAGGTCTACACCGCCGGCCAGTTGCCGCTGGCCGACGGGAAGCTGCTGGCCACCGGAAAGGTCGGCGAAGCCGTGACCGCGGAGGAAGCGGTTGCGCTCGCCCGCACCTGCGCGCTGAACGCGCTGGCCGCGGCCGCGTCGGCGGCGGGCGGCCTGTCCGCGATCACGCGGATCATCAAGGTCACCGGATTCGTCGCCAGCGCCCCGGGCTTCACCGGCCAGCCTCAGGTGGTGAACGGGGCCAGTGATCTGCTCACCGAGGTATTCGGGGACGCGGGCAAGCACGCGCGAAGTGCCGTTGGCGTCGCGGTGCTGCCGATGGACGCCCCGGTCGAGGTGGAGCTGATCGCCGAGGTGGGCGGCACCGGGACAGGCGGGGGGAATACGGCCTGAGCCGGTTTCAGCGTTCCCGCTAAGCTCGCCGCCCGGGCCCGGGACATCCTCGACGGGCAGCTGACCCCGGCGGTGCCCCGCGACGCCGCGACCGTCATGCTGGTCCGCCCGGCGGGACCCGGCGCCGAGGTATATATGCTGCGCCGCCAGCGATCGATGGCCTTCGCGCCCGGCGCGTACGTCTTCCCCGGCGGCAGCGTCGACGACAGCGACGCCGAAGGCGGCCATGGCTGGGCCGGCCCGCTCCCGGACCAGTTCGCCCGGCCCTCGGAGTGTCCCCCGCCGCCGCCGGGGCGCTGATCCGCGCGGCGGTCCGGGAGACGTTCGAAGAGTGCGGGGTGCTGCTGGCCGGCCCATCGGCCGACGTGGCGCTGGGCGGCACGTCGGGCGCCGATTGGGAAGCGGACCGGCAGGCACTGGCGGACCGGTCGCTCTCCCTCGCTGACCTCCTCGTCCGCCGTGACCTGATGCTGCGCAGCGATCTGCTGTCCCCGTGGTCGCGGTGGATCACGCCGGAAGCGGAGTCACGGCGCTACGACGCCCGGTTCTTCGTAGCGCGGATGCCGGAGGGCCAGCGGGCCGCGGGCGGGACCGGCGAGTCGGACGAGGCGGCGTGGCTGCGCCCGTCAGCCGCCCTGGCCGCGGCGGACGCCGGCGACCTGACGCTGCTTCCGCCGACTGCGATCACGCTGGAAGAACTCGCGGCCGAGCCCGACGTGGCCGCGCTGCTCGCCGCCCGGCGGCGGATCGTCCCGCGGCGGCCCGTCGTCACGTTCACCGACGGGCGGGCCTGGCTGACCATCCCAGACGATGAAGGCGCGAGCGATGACGATTGACGGTTCCGGTACCGCGCTAGCGACTTGTGTGCTGGCGCCCAATCCGTCGCCCATGACCCTGGAGGGCACGAACACCTGGGTGATCGCCGCCCCCGGCTCCACATCCGCGCTCGTCGTCGATCCCGGGCCCGAGGACGAAGGTCATCTGCGGCGGGTGGTCGACCAGGCCGCGGGGACCGGGCGCCGGGTGGCGCAGGTCCTGCTGACGCACGGGCACACCGATCATTCGGCGGGGGCGCGGCGGCTCGCCGCCCTCACCGGGGCACCGGTGCGCGCCGCCGATCCGGCGCACCGGCTCGGCGGCGAGGGCCTGACCGGCGGCGATGTGGTGACCGTGGCCGGCTGCGAGCTGCGGGTCATCAGTACGCCGGGCCATTCCCCGGATTCCCTCAGCCTGCTGCTGCCGGAGGATGGCGCCCTGCTCACGGGCGACACGGTGCTCGGCCGGGGCACGACCGTCATCGGCGGCGACGGGTCTCTCGCCGATTACCTGCGATCGCTGGATGCCATGAAGGCGCTGGCCGACGATGCGTCGGTGCGGATCCTGCTGCCCGGCCACGGGCCGCTGCTGTCCGACCCGTCGTCGACGCTCGCCTACTACATCAAGCACCGGGCTGAGCGGCTAACGGAGGTGCGCGCCGCGCTCGCGGCGGGTGACACGACGGCGCAGGAGATCGTGGCCCGGGTCTATCACGACGTGGACCCGGGCGTGCGGCAGTTCGCCGAGCTGTCCGTCCGGGCGCAGCTGGAGTACCTGGCCGCCAGCGGTGAGCGGGAGCCCCGCTTACCGGGGCCGCCCGCGCGGGCCGACTACCGGCTCGTGCGCGGATTACCGGGCGCGTTTGCGCAGGCGCTCGGTGTCGACGATCAGTACCGACCGGGCCGAGATGTGCAGCCAGCCACGGGCGGCAAAGTCCGCGAGCGCCTTGTTGACCGTCTCCCGGGACGCCCCGACCAGCTGTGCGAGCTCCTCCTGGGTCAGGTCGTGGTGCACCTGGAGGCCGTCATCCGTCTGCTGGCCGAACCGTTCCGCGAGGTCCAGCAGCGCCTTGGCGACCCGCCCGGGAACGTCGGTGAAAACGAGGTCGGCGGTCACGTCGTTGGCGCGGCGCAGCCGCTGGACCAGTGCCCGCAGCATGTGCAGCGAGATCTCCGGCCGCTTGCGTAGCAGGGGCAGCAGCGAATCGTGCGGCAGCACCGCGAGCGTCGCGTCGGTCACCGCGCTGGCGCTCGATGTCCTGGGCCGGGGATCGAACAGCGAAAGCTCGCCGAACATCTCGCCCGGGCCGATCACGCTCAGCAGGTTCTCCCGGCCGTCACCGGCCGCGCGCGTCAGCTTCATCTTGCCGTCGAGCACGACGTAGAGGCTGTCGCCGCCGTCGCCCTCGTCGAAAAGCCGTTCGCCGCGGTGCAGCTTGAGCTGGCTCATGGTCTGCCGAAGCTCGCGCGCGCCGTCTTCGTCCAGCGCCTCGAACAGCGGCGCCCGCCTGAGCACCTCTCCGGCGTTTTCCACCGGTCCCTCCTCGCTTACCTTGTGCCCTCTAAGTGTGGACCATCCGCAGACCGAATGTGTGTGCGCCAGCACTGTCATCTGGCTGTGGCGACGCCACGGCGCGCCAGGGCACTAATTTCGCTATTTTCTGCTGTTGAACGATTACATTAAGTCTCTCACAAGCGAATATCGGGGACTCGTGTTCATTTCCGGGGGACGCGATGGCCGATCGGCCGGGGGGTTACTACAGCATGCGCAGGACCGCATGGGCAGTGGCGGGGTGCGGTCTGCTGACGGCGGCCGGGCTGACGTCCGTGCCGCCGCGCGTGGAACTTGACGGCAATCCCGTGCCGAGCGCGGGCCAGGTCCAGGCCGCGCAGAACGAGGTTAGTCAGCGCGCTGCCGAGCTGGGCAAGCAGGAGGAACGGCTCGCCGCGGCCAACGCCCGGCTGACCGACCTGGAGACCCAGGCCGAGATCCTGACCGAGAAGTACGACAAGACGGTCGTCACGGAACAGCAGGCGGCTAACGCCTATACGACCGCGGTGACGAAGCTCGCGGAAGCCGAAAGCGCGCAGCGGAACAGTCAGCGCCAGGTGGCCAGCCTGGCCGCCACGGAATTCGAGACCCAGGGCGGCTTCGACACCATGGCCGCGATGCTGGGCGACGCCCACGGCGTGCAGGCCTACCTGCACCAGGTCGGCCTGGGGCAGCTGTTCGCCAACCGCGGGACCGACATCCTCGCCAGGAACAGCGCGGACAGCGTGGTCGCCGGCGTGTTCCGCTCCGAGGCCAGGACGGCCTTCAGGCAGAAGCAAGCCGCCCTCCGCCAGGCGGCGGCGCTCAAGGCGGCTATCCAGGCGGCCGTGGCCCGCCAGCTCGCGGCGGTCAAGACCACCAAATCGGTAACGAACCAGCTGTCCGGACTGCTGCAGAGCGCGAAGGCCACCGGGCAGTCGCTCGCGTCGAAACGCCAGGCCGCGCTCGCCGCGCAAGCCGCAGCCGCGGCCGCCGCGGCCGCCCGGCAACGGGCCATCGCGGCCGGGAGCGCGTCCTCGAGCCAGGCCGTCCCGTACCCCGATTCCGCGGCCAGCTCCCAGCAGGGCAACATCGCCGCGGACTGGGCACTCAGCCAGATCGGGCGGCCGTACCAGTGGGGCGGAGCCGGGCCGTACACCTATGACTGCTCGGGGCTCACGATGGTCGCCTGGTCGCACGCCGGCGTCGCGCTGCTGCACTACACCGGCGATCAGTGGGTGGAGGGGGTGCACGTGCCGCTCAGCGCCCTGCAGCCCGGTGACCTGCTGTTCTATGCGACGAACAATGCCAATCCGGCCACCATTCACCACGTCGGCATCTACATCGGCGGCAGCAATATGGTCGACGCGCCCTACACCGGGGTCAACGTGCGCATCGACAGCATGTACGCGCCGGGCACCCCGATCGGCGCGGTCCGCCCGTAACGGGCAGACCGATTTAGCGGAATGCCCGGCCGGGGCGGCCCGTCCGGGGAGCGGCCCGGCCACGCCAGGCCGATGCCGGGCAGCACGAAATTAGGGATGCGCAGATTGGGATAGAGCGGTGGTTCCTAGAAGTCGGCGGCTTCCGCGCGCTTGCGCGATGCCTCGATCTCCGCCTCCGCGGCCGCCCGGTCGGCCCAGGCTGCGCCCTCGACGGACTTTCCCGGTTCCAGCTCCTTGTAGACCTCGAAGAAGTGCTGGATCTCCAGCTTGTCGAACTCCGACACGTGGTGGATGTCGCGCAGGTGCTCCATCCGCGGATCGTTCGCCGGCACGCAGAGGACCTTGTCGTCGCCGCCCTTCTCGTCCCGCATCCGGAACATCCCGATGGCCCGGCAAAGGATCACACAGCCGGGGAAGGTTGGCTCATCCACGATGACCAGCGCGTCGAGCGGGTCACCGTCGTCACCCAGGGTGCCCTCGATGAAGCCGTAGTCGGAGGGATACCGGGTGGAGGTGAACAGCATCCGGTCCAGCCGGATCCGCCCGGTGGCGTGATCCATTTCGTACTTGTTCCGCTGGCCCTTCGGGATCTCGATGATGACGTCGAACTCCACGATGCTGCCCCCACACCTTGCGCGGTAGATGGTTGACTCAATTGTCCCCCGGTGCGGCCCAGACTGGTACACCGGGTTTGTCCAGGATCCCGCACCGGAAGGGTGGATGCGCCGTGCTGCGCAGCACACGGGGCGTGGCGTTGATCACGCTGGCCCTGGTCAACGTGTTTACGCTGGCCGCGGGCGTGGTGCTCGTGCGCATGCTGCCGCCCCGGCTGGCCTTGCTCAAACCGGTCCGGGTGGCCGCCCGGGCCGACGTCCGGGCCAGCCCGGTGCTGGGCAGCGTGACCGGTGGCCCGATGCCGACGAGTTCCGGGCTGAGCGGCGCGCTGACTGGCCTGCTGTCCTCGCCCGCGCTGGGATCGGGGGTGGCGGCCGTCGTCGCGGACGCGGCGGGCAACGTCGTGTACTCCCGCGGGGGCAGCCAGATGACCGCGCCGGCCTCCACCGAGAAGCTCGCCACGGCGATCGCGGCGCTGGACGTGCTAGGTCCCGGCGCCCAGTTCCGCACGCGGGTCGTCAGCGGGCCGGGCAACGGCATCGTCCTGGTGGGCGGGGGAGATCCCACGCTGGCGGCCGGCCCGGCGCCGTCGTCGGACTACCCGCAGCCCGCCACGCTGAAAGACCTGGCCGCCCAGACGGCCACCTCGCTCAAGGCGCAGCACCGCCGTCAGGTCCAGCTCGGCTACGACGTCTCGCTCTACACCGGGCCCGGCATGGCCCCAGGGTGGCCTGAGTCGTATGTGACCAGCGGCGACGTCACCCAGATCACCGCGCTGGAGGTCGACCAGGGACGCCTGACGCCGGGCGGTGCCCCGGAAGACGCCGATGACCCGGTCAACTTCCAGCCCCGATCCGCCGATCCGGTCTCCATGGCGGTCACGTCGTTTGAGAGCTTCCTGGCCCAGGACGGCATTCAGGTCGAGGGAACGCCGTCCCCGGCGCCCGCGCCCGCCCGGGCCGCGGCTCTGGGCTCGGTCAGCTCCCCGCCGCTGTCCGCCATGGTCGAGTGGATGATGCAGGAAAGCAACAACGTGATCGCGGAGAACCTCGCCCGGCATGTCGCCATCGCCATGGGCGATCCCGCGTCGTTCGCCGGCGCGGCCACGGCCGAGACGGCGGCTCTGCGACGGCTCGGCGCCGGATCCGGTGTGCAACTGGTCGACGGCAGCGGCCTGTCGCCCGATGATCAGATTGCTCCCGACACCCTCGTGCGGCTGCTCACGACGGCCGCATCGCCGCAGCATCCGGCGCTGCGCCCAGCGATTACGGGCATGCCGGTGGCCGGTTTCTCCGGCACCTTGTCCACCGGGCAGAGCGTGTTCGGCGCGATCGGCGGCCCGGCACGCGGCGTGGTCCGGGCCAAGACCGGGAACCTCACCACGGTGGCCGCGCTGGCCGGTTTCGCCTATGACAGCGACGGCCGCCTGCTCGAATTCGTCTTCAACGCCGCTCATATCCCCACCGCCGCCTCCCTCCAGACCGCCGCGAACACCATCAACAGCGCCGCCGAGGCCCTTGCCGCCTGCGGCTGCCGTTAAGCGCACAGGAGAGGTCTTATGGACATCGCCCCACGCGGGTTACGGCGAGGCGCTCATACCGGCCCAATGAACCGGGCCTTCAGGCCCGGTGAGTGGCCGGTGTGTCGGCGAGGTACCACCGCGGGGCGCGGAGCGCATTCGGGGGTTCCGGGGGTCGCCCCCCGGGCCAGCACCGGGGTTCCGGGAGGTCGCCCCCGGACGGCGACTCTCCCCGGGGTCAGTACCGCAGCACGGCGTGCCACAACGTACGGTGGAAGGGTGAACAACGGTCAGATGATCGACTGGGACCTGGCGGTGTCCACCGGCGCGCGCTGGGCGCGTCCCGGACCCCAGGTGAGCCTGGCTGAGGCCCGGCAGACGGTAGCGGAGCTTCGTGAGCTCGCCGCCGCGGTAGAGCGGCCGGTACGCGAGGTCACGCACCTGCAGAGCAAGGTCGCGCCGGGCCAGGTCGCCGTCGTGGACCGGGCCGGCTGGATCCGGGGCAATGTGGACGGTTTCCGCGTTGTCCTCGACCCGCTCGCCGAGCAGATGCGGCAGCGAACTCCCGCCGCGAACGCTGTCCGGGCTTGTGATGGGTGTCGGCTCCCGGGTCACCGGCGTGCAGGCGGGGCTGATTCTCGCCTACCTGTCGTCCCGCGTGCTCGGCCAGTACGAGCTCTTCCTGCCACCGGGTTCCGGTGACAACGGTGAAGAGCCCGTCGGACGGCTCACCCTGGTCGCCCCCAACATCGTGATGGTCGAGCGCGAGCTTGGCGTCAATCCGAGTGACTTCCGCCGCTGGGTGTGCCTGCACGAGGAGACTCACCGGGTGCAGTTCACCTCGGTGCCGTGGCTGCGCGCGTACGTGCAGGACCAGATGACCGAGTTCCTGCTGGCCTCCGACCTTGACCCCGGGGCCATCCTCAGCCGGCTGCGGGCCGCCGCGGACGCGGTAGCCGGGGCGGTACGCGGCGGTGACGGCGAGAGCCTCATCGAGGCGATCCAGACGCCGCGGCAGAAGGAGATCCTGGCGCGGCTCACCGCCCTGATGACCCTGGTCGAAGGGCACGGCGACTACGTGATGGACGCCGTTGGCCCGCAGGTCGTGCCGTCCGTGGCCGAGATCCGGGAGAAGTTCAACGCCCGGCGCAAGACGGCGGGGCGGGTCGAGCAGGCCGTCCGGCGCCTCCTGGGCATCGACCTGAAGATGCGGCAGTACGCCGACGGGGCGCGTTTCGTCCGCGCGGTCGTCGACCGGATCGGCATGGACGGCTTCAACAAGGTGTGGGAGTCGCCCGACACGATCCCGACCATGAGCGAGATCAGCAACCCGGACGCCTGGATCGCGCGGGTCGCCGGAGGCTACGCGGCACCGGCCGCGGTCACCGCGCCGGTCAGCGAGCCATCGGCTACCGCGCCGATGAACGGCACCAGCCCCGCGCCCAGTGTGGGGCCGGTCACCGAGCCCGCATCGCCGACGGATGTCCCCCCGGCCGCGGAAGCCGCCCCGGTGGCGGACGTCCCTCCGGCGACATCGCCCGGGACGTCATCATCCACCGGTGATGACGACGAAGCGCAGGCCGGGGAGTCGTCCAACCCCTGGTACAGCGCCTCCGACACGGAACCGGAAGAGTCCAGCGCCACCGGCCAGACCGCGGAGACGGCCCCTGACGAGGAAGACCGCCGTCTCTGGCACGACGGCCAGTAGCCCCCATGGGGCCCAGCCCCGCGGTCGCGGACATCCGCAACGCGGTCCGGGAAAGCCTGCTGGACCTCGATCCGGATACCCTCGTGCTCGCCGCATGCTCTGGCGGGGCCGACTCGCTTGCGCTCGCCGCCGCGCTCGCCTTCGTGGCCCCGCGTCAGCGGCTCCGCGCCGGTGCGGTCACCGTCGATCATGGGCTGCAGCCGGGCTCGGCCGGGCGCGCCCGTGACGTGGCCGCGGCGCTCACCCGGCTCGGGCTCGACCCGGTGGAGTGCGTCCCGGTGACCGTGCCGGGAAACGGGCAGCACGGCGGCCCGGAAGCGGCCGCCCGCGCGGCCCGCTACGACGCGCTGGCGGCCGTGGCCGAGCGCACCGGTGCGGCCGCGGTCCTGCTCGGCCACACCCTCGATGATCAGGCGGAGACGGTCCTGCTCGGGCTGGCCCGCGGGTCGGGGGCCCGGGCGCTGGCCGGGATGACCGCCCGGCGCGGCCGCTACCGCCGCCCGCTGCTGGCCGTGCGGCGGCGCACGACGCGGGCTGCGTGCGCGGCCCTGGACCTCACGGTCTGGGACGATCCGCACAACGCCAGTCCCCGGTTCGCCCGCGCCCGCGTCCGGCACGACGTGCTGCCGGTCCTGGAAGCCGCGCTCGGCCCCGGCGTGGCCGAGGCGCTGGCCCGGACCGCCGGGCAGCTGCGCGCCGACGCCGACTTTCTCGACGCGATGGCGGAAATTGAATCCGAACGGGCCTGTGCTGGGAGCACGACGCTGCTCATCGAGCACCTGGCCGCGTTGCCGCCGGCGATCCGGACGCGCGTGCTGCACGGGGCGGCTGTCGCCGCGGGCTGCCCGGCCGGCTCGCTGACCGCGGGCCATGTGGAGCAGCTCGGGACGCTGGTGACAGGATGGCGCGGGCAGCGATGGATCGATCTACCCGGCGGCGTGCGCGGGCTCCGGCGAGACGGCCAGCTGCGATTCAGCCGCGACAGCGCTCCGGCCGGGGACAATCCGGCCGGTTCCGGACCTATGGCCGGCGCCGCCAATGACGTGCCGGGGCGGGACAGGGAGGGTGGCCATGGACGCGGGCGACATGGGAGCAGACCTGAAGGAAGTGCTGATCAGCGAGGACAAGCTGCGTCAGCGGGTAGCGGAGCTGGCGGCGCGTATTGACGCGGACTACGCCGGCCGCGACCTGCTCCTCGTGGGCGTGCTCAAGGGCGCCATCATGGTGATGGCCGACCTCGCGCGGGCCATGCACCTGCCGGTTCAGATGGACTGGATGGCGGTGTCATCGTACGGATCCGGGACACAGTCCTCCGGTGTCGTGCGCATCCTCAAGGACCTCGATACCGACATTTCCGGCCGTGATGTCCTCGTGGTCGAGGACATCATCGACTCCGGCCTGACGCTGTCCTGGCTCGTCGGTAACCTGCAATCGCGCGGCCCGGCATCGGTACGCGTGTGCACCATGCTGCGGAAGCCCGGAGCCGCGCGGATGCGGGACGTCGACGTCGCCTACACCGGCTTTGACATAGGCGATGAGTTCGTCATCGGATACGGGCTCGACTACGCCGAGCGGTACCGTAACCTGCCCTTTATCGGGACTCTCGCTCCGCACGTCTACGGGGGGAACAGAACCGAAGCAGGGAAGCGTTGACGAGGCGGGTGCCGGAGCGGTATGCGGGCATATCCCGCTGCCCGTATCGTCGGCGTCACGCTAGGCATTGCTGGCCCGCAGCCGGGCATTAGGGAACAAACCCGGGCCGGGCCCGGAGAGATGGCAAGGCGGTCCCGCCGGAGGTCGGCGGGATGTGAAGCTGGTCAGGAGGGAACGGCCCTAGCCGAGGGGGTCGCTCGTCGATGGATTCTAAGCGCTCATTCCGCATGTTGGGGCTGTTCGCCGCCGCGGTCCTGGTCGTGGTCGTGCTGTTCAACCTGGCTAACGCCGGCAGCTCATACCAGCAGGCTGACACGTCGCAGGTTGTCTCGCTCATCAATAATGGCCAGGTCAAGTCGGCCAAGATCACCGACAAGAACCAGACCATCCAGGTGACGACCAAGAGCGGCAAGCAGTATCAGGCTGACTGGGTCAGCGGGCAGGGCCTGGCCCTGCAGCAGGAACTGCAGAAGCAGTTCGGCGCGGGCAAGCTCCCGCAGGGGTACACGGTCGCGGTGCCATCCGGCAGTTCGCTCTGGAGCATTCTCGGCTCGTGGGTCCCGATCATCGCGATTGCCCTGCTCTTCTTCTTCATGCTGAGCCAGATGCAGGGCGGCGGCTCGCGGGTGATGAACTTCGGCAAGTCGAAGGCCAAGCTGATCACCAAGGACACGCCCAAGACGACGTTCGCCGATGTGGCCGGCGCGGACGAGGCGATCGAGGAACTGCAGGAGATCAAGGAGTTCCTGCAGAACCCGGCCAAGTTCCAGGCCATCGGCGCCAAGATCCCCAAGGGCGTGCTGCTCTACGGGCCGCCCGGCACCGGTAAGACGCTGCTGGCCCGGGCCGTCGCCGGTGAGGCCGGCGTGCCGTTCTACTCCATTTCCGGCTCGGACTTCGTGGAGATGTTCGTCGGTGTCGGTGCCTCCCGGGTCCGTGACCTCTTCGAGCAGGCCAAGTCGAACGCGCCTGCGATCGTCTTCGTGGACGAGATCGACGCGGTGGGCCGGCACCGTGGTGCCGGGCTCGGCGGTGGGCACGATGAGCGCGAGCAGACCCTGAACCAGATGCTGGTTGAACTGGACGGTTTCGACACCAAGGGCGGCGTGATCGTAATCGCGGCGACCAACCGGCCCGACATCCTCGACCCGGCGCTGCTGCGCCCCGGGCGCTTTGACCGCCAGATCATGGTCGCCCAGCCCGACCTGACCGGCCGGAAGGGCATCCTGAAGGTGCACGCGCGCGGCAAGCCCATCGCGCCCGACGCGGACCTGGATGTCATCGCGCGGCGGACCCCCGGCTTCACCGGCGCCGACCTGGCCAACGTGATCAACGAGGCCGCGCTGCTGACGGCGCGGTCCAACGGCAAGCAGATCACCATGGCGGCGCTGGAGGAAGCGATCGACCGGGTCATGGCGGGCCCGCAGCGCAAGAGTGCGATCCTGTCCGAGAAAGAGCGGAAGATCATCGCCTACCACGAGGGCGGCCACGCCCTGGTCGGGCACGCGATGCCGAACGCGGACCCGGTGCACAAGATCACGATCATTCCCCGCGGCCGGGCCCTGGGCTACACGCAGTCCCTGCCGACCGAGGACAAGGTCCTGGTCACCCGGGCTGAGATGCGGGACCAGCTGGCCATGCTGCTGGGCGGCCGCACCGCCGAGGAGCTTGTCTTCCACGAGCCCACGACGGGGGCCGCGAACGATATCGAGAAGGCCAGCGAAGTCGCCCGGGGCATGGTGACCCAGTACGGGATGAGCGAGAAGCTCGGCGCGCGCAAGTTCGGCAGCGGTGACTCCGAACCGTTCCTCGGCATGGAGAGGTCGCATGCGCGTGACTACTCCGAGGAGATCGCTTCGGCCATCGACGACGAGGTGCGGCGGCTGATCGAGTCGGCCCACGACGAAGCGTGGGAGGTCCTGGTCGAATACCGCGACGTGCTCGACAGTCTCGTGCTCCAGCTCCTGGACAAGGAGACGCTGTCCCGGAAGGAAGTTCTCGAGGTCTTCGCCACGGTGCAAAAGCGGCCGCTGCGCGGTTCCTACACCGGATACGGCAAGCGGCTCCCGTCGGACCGCCCGCCGGTGCTGACGCCCAAGGAGCTCGCGCTCGCGGCCGCCTCGGACGGCAAGAAAGGCTCGGCCATCCAGGGCAACGGCCAGGCGCTCGGCTACTCGCCGAACGGTGGCTCCGGCGAGCTTCCCGGTGGGACCGGCACGGGCTCAGCCGCCCCCACGGACGCTGCCCCGCACGACTTCCCGGGATCCGGGCAGCCGTACGACTACGGGAGCCATCCGGACGACGAAGCATGAGCCAGCCGGGCCACGACGGCCGGAGCCCTGCCCCCATGGGGCACCCGGCCGCGAGTGAGAAGCCGCTCCCGGAGATCGACCAGCCGCGGATCGAGCGTGCCATCCGTGAGATCCTGCTGGCCATCGGGGAAGACCCGGGACGCGACGGGCTGGCCGACACGCCCGCCCGGGTCGCCCGCGCGTACGCGGAGCAGTTCGCCGGGCTCCGCCAGCGGCCGGAGGACGTGCTGACCAAGGTCTTCGACGCCGACCACGACGAGATGGTCCTGGTCCGCGACATCGAGCTGTACTCGACGTGTGAGCACCACCTCGTCCCGTTCTTCGGGGTGGCGCACATCGGGTACATCCCGAACGAGAAGGGCCAGATCACCGGCCTGTCCAAGCTGGCGCGGCTGGTCGACACCTACGCCCGGCGGCCGCAGGTGCAGGAGCGGATGACGAGCCAGATCGCGGACGCGCTGGTGGCCAACCTGGAGCCACGGGGCGTGATCGTGGTGATCGAGGCCGAGCATCTGTGCATGTCCATGCGGGGCGTCCGGAAGCCGGGAGCCAGGACCGTGACCTCCGCGGTCCGCGGGGTGTTCCGCAACAGCGCGCGGACGAGGGCTGAGGCCATGAGCCTCGTCCACGGCGCCCGCTGACGGTCCCCCGGCGCCATCATGGCGCTGCCTGGTATCTGCTGCCTGGTGAACTGTTCCGCCCGCTGGCCCGTATTTAGGGGTACCGTGGCATGGGGGCGACGACTTGGGGTATGTACTGGCGGCCAGACATAGGCGCAGCGTTCCATTCGGGAACGACATATTTATTATTGCGGGCTGGTAAGCGCTGCCGGGCGTTTCTGGATACCCTAAATTTCCGTGACCCGGGGCCTGGGAAAACTCTGATATGAGCAGCAAAAGCAAGACCACCGAGCCGGCTGGGCGGACGGCCGCCGGTGATGAGTGTTCCGAGCATCCGTGGCTGGACATCCAGCGAAGCCAGCGGCGGTGGATTCCGTCGATCGCTGGCTTGCTCTGTTTCCTGATCGGCCTGTCCAACGTTCTCGCCATCTTCACGCCGAGCTTCCACGCCCGGCTGCACCGGATCAACACCTACGTTCCCGGCACGCTGACCAACGCGGCCCGCAGCGCTGACGTCATTGTCGGCCTGCTGCTGCTGATGCTGTCGCACGGGCTGCGCCGGAGAAAGCGCCGGGCGTGGCAGGCGGTGACCGCCCTGCTGGTCCTGGACATCGCGATCCACCTCGCCCGGGCCAGGATGGCCCACATTCCCACTACGGTGGTCGCCGCTATCCTGCTTGTCACGCTGCTGTTCTTCCGTAAGGACTTTTATGCCGTCGGGGACCGCCGGACCCGCTGGCTGGCCCTGTGGGTCTTTCTCGGGCTTGCGGTGGCGGATATCGCGATCGGGCTCGGCTACCTGTCCGTCAACGCGCTGGACGACAACTTCCCGATGCCGACCCGGATCGTGGACGTCATCTACGAGCTGGCGGGCGCGTCCGGCCCCATCACGTTCGTCTCCGACGGGCGCAGCGACGGCTACCACCTGCTGACCAGTGCGCTCGGCTTTTTCACCCTGATCGTCACGGCGTATCTGTTCCTGCGCCCGGCCGAGCCCAAGGCCCGGCTCACCCCGGGAGATGTGGAGCGGATCCGGGAGCTTCTCGACAGCCACGGGGACCGTGACTCGCTGGGGTATTTCGCGCTCCGCGACGACAAGAGCGTCATCTGGTCCCCGACCGGCAAGGCCTGCGTCTGCTACCGCGTCGTGTCCGGGGTGATGCTGGCCGGCGGCGACCCCATCGGGGACCCGGAGGCCTGGCCGGGAGCGATCCGGGCCTTTCTGGACCAGGCGGCGCGCCACGCCTGGGCGCCCGCGGTCATGGGCTGCAGCGAGCTGGGCGCGGAGGTCTGGTGCCGGGAAGGTGACCTGACCGCCCTGGAGCTAGGTGACGAGGGCGTCGTCAACGTGGCGGATTTCAGCCTTTCCGGGCGGTCCATGCGCAACGTCCGCCAGATGGTGTCGCGGGTCGAGCGCAACGGCTACACGGCCGAGGTCCGCCGGGTCGGCGACATGCCGCGCGAGGAGATCGCCACCATCCTCCGGGTGGCGGATTCGTGGCGGGGCAGCCATACCGAGCGGGGCTTCTCCATGGCGCTGGGACGGGTCGGCGCCCCCGGCGACGAGCAGTGCGTGATCGCCACGGCCATGTGCGAGGGGACGCTGCGAGCGGTGCTGCACTTCGTTCCCTGGGGCAGCGACGGCCTGTCACTTGATCTCATGCGGCGGGACCGGGGTTCCCAGCCTGGCCTGAATGACTTCCTCATCGTGGAGGCGATCAAGGCCGCGCCCGGCCTGGGCATTAAGCGCATCTCACTTAACTTCGCCGTATTCCGTGCCGCGCTCGAACGCGGAGAGCGAATCGGTGCCGGGCCGGTGCTGCGCGCCTGGCGCTCCATTCTGCTTTTCCTGTCCAAGTGGTTCCAGATCGAATCGCTCTACAAATTCAATGCGAAATTCTCGCCGGTGTGGCAGCCGAGGTTCTTTGTTTTCCCGACCGCTAAGGACGCGCCCAGGATCGCGCTGGCCGCGCTGGAGGCCGAGGCCTTTCTGGTCTGGCCAACGCTGGAGCTGAGGCGGCTGGCCCGCCAGATGGGACTCGGACGGGTGCGCCGGCGGCTGCGGCGGTCCCTGCGCCGGAACTGAGCTGCGGCGATTCCTGAACGGCCCGGAACTGAATGGCCCGGAACTGAGTAGCACTGGGGCGGGACCTCATAGGGTGGGCCTCATGGCGAGCGGTCCCCTGTCGGGTCACCAGCCCGGGGTGCCCGGACTGCCCAGCCAGGACCGCTGCCTGGTGATGGGGGTCGTCAATGTCACCCCCGACTCCTTTTCCGATGGTGGCGCCTGGCTCGGTGCCGACGCCGCGGTCGCGCACGGACTGGACCTCGCCGCTCAGGGCGCCGACATCGTTGACGTGGGCGGGGAATCGACCAGGCCGGGCGCGCAGCGCATCTCCGCCGAGGAGGAGATCCGCCGGGTGCAGCCGGTCATCGCCGAACTGGCCCGGTCCGGTATCCCGGTCAGCGTGGACACGATGCGCGCCCGCGTGGCCGAGCTGGCCCTGGAGGCCGGGGCGCGCCTGGTCAACGACGTGAGCGGCGGCCTCGCGGACCCGCATATGCCGCGCCTGGTGGCCAAGGCGTCAGTGCCGTACGTGGTGATGCACTGGCGCGGGCACAGCCACGATATGAACTCCCGCGCCGTGTACGGCGATGTGGTCCAGGAAGTCCGTGACGAACTCCGGCGGCGCGTGGACGCGGTGGTGGCGGAGGGCGTTGACCCGTCGCTGATCGTCCTCGATCCGGGTCTGGGCTTCAGCAAGCTCAGCGAGCACAACTGGCGTCTGCTCGCAGCCCTGCCGGAGATCGCGTGCCCCGGTTCCGGTGCGGGCGCGGTCCGGGGTGCCGGCGGCCCGCACCTGTTCCCGGTACTCGTCGGCGCCTCCCGCAAGCGTTTCCTGGGGCGGCTGCTCGCGGCGCCCGACGGCACGCCGAGATCCTTTTCCGGCAGCGATGACGCGACGGTGGCCACGACCGCGCTCGCCGCCGCGTCGGGCGCCTGGTGCGTGCGGGTCCACCAGGTCCCGCCCAACGCCGATGCCGTGCGGGTCGCCGCCGCCTGGCGCGCCGCCGGGGGGACCACCCATGGAAACTGACAACACTGACCGGATCGAGGTGCGCGGCCTCCGGGTGCGGGGCCGCCACGGGGTCCTGGACGCCGAGCGCCGGGACGGCCAGGACTTCCTCATCGACGCCGTTCTGGCGGTCGATACCCGTCCGGCCGCCGCGTCCGATGACCTTTCGCTGACCGTCGATTATGCCGGGCTGAGCGAGCGGCTCGCCGCGATCGTGGGCGGCGAGCCCGTCAACCTGATCGAGACGCTGGCGGAACGGCTGGCCCAGGCGTGCCTCGCCGAGCCGGCCGTCCGGCAGGCCGAGATAACGGTGCACAAGCCGGACGCGCCGATGGGCCGCCCGTTCGGCGATGTTTCCGTCACCATCTGCCGTGCGCACCCGGTCCGCGCGGTCATCGCCCTGGGCAGCAATCTGGGCGACCGGCTGCAGAAACTGCAACAGGCCGTGGACGCGCTGGCCGCGACGCCGGGCCTGGCCCTCACGGCCGTCTCACCGGTATATGAAACCGCTCCCGTCGGTGGCCCGGAACAGCCCGACTACCTGAACGCGGTGGTGCTGGCGCAGACATCCCGCCCGGCTGCGGACCTGCTGGCGCGCGCCCACGCGATCGAGGTGGCGGCGCAGCGGACCAGGGCGGAGCGCTGGGGACCGCGGACCCTTGACGTGGACATCATCGCCTACGGCGAGGAACTCAGCAGCGATCCGGTGCTGACGCTGCCTCACCCCCGCGCGCAGGAACGGGCTTTCGTGCTGGCCCCGTGGCATGACGCCGATCCCGGTGCCGTCCTGCCCGGCCGGGGCCGGGTGGCGGCGCTGCTGGCCACCATGGGCGATGGCGGTGTCCGGCGGCGTGATGACATGGTGCTGCGGCGCCCCGCATAGCCTTGCTCAGGTGGCCAGACTGACCATGGCGGAGAGCACATGACACCGACCCGGATGCGGACCCTGCTCCTGACCGCCGCGGCATTCGCGGTGGTGAGCTGGCTGGTGGGGCGGCTCATCTACAGCAGGCTGCCCCCGTTGCCGTGGACGATGGTGCCTGCGCTGGTGATCGCGGCCGGGGCGGAGGCCGTGACCGGCCGGGGGCTCCGCGCGAGGATCCTCGGCCGTCCCGGGACCAAGCCACCGCATCCGCTGCAAGTCACGCGGATGGTGGCACTGGCCAAGGCCTCATCGCTGACCGCGGCCGTGATTGGCGGTGTCGCGGCTGGATTCGCGGCATCGGCGGCCAGTTCGCTGCCGGCGTCGGTGCCCCGTCACGACGTGATCACCGCCGGGACCACGCTGGGCGCCTCGGTGGTCCTCGCCGTCGCGGCGCTTTACCTGGAGCACTGCTGCCGGGTGCCGGGTGATCCGGACCGTGGCCAGTACGTCCCGCCGCCCCGGCCCGCGGATCATTTTCATTGACGCCTTCCCGGACCGCGCCGCAGGCAGAACCGCATCGGCTGGGCCGGCTGGGTGATCCTGCCAGCTACGGCGGTGGCTATGCTCGGAAGGGATGCCGGGAGCCCGCCAGGGACCGGCCCGTCCGGTACCCGCTGAGGACTGGAACGAGATGAATTCTGAACCTGGTGCGCGCGCCGCGCACGAGCCCGACGGGGCAGGCGAGCACCCGGCCCGGCTCCGGGTGGGCATCATCGGGCCCGGGCGTGTGGGCGCCGCGCTCGGCGTCGCGCTTAACCGGGCCGGTCATGAGGTGACTACGGTGGCCGCCGTGTCGGACACGTCGGTCCGCCGGGCCCGCGACCTTCTTCCCGCGGCCCGGATCGCCGAGCCTGCCGAGGTGATCGCCGCCACCGACCTCGTTCTGCTGACCGTGCCCGACGATGCGCTGCCGGGCCTGGTCTCCGGCCTCGCGGCGACCGGCGCGGCGCTGGGGGGACGGCTGCTGGCGCACACGAGCGGCCGGTACGGCCCGGGAGTGCTGGAGCCCGCGACCCGGCTGGGGGCGCTGCCGCTGGCCCTGCACCCGGTGATGACGTTTACCGGACGCAGCGACGACATCCAGCGGATGCGCGGGATCAGCTTCGGCATCACCGCCCCGGACGAGCTCAGGGCGGTCGCCGAGGCTCTCGTTATCGAGATGGGCGGCGAGCCTGCCTTCATCGCCGAGGAGAACCGCGGCCTGTACCACGCGGCGCTCGCCGGCGCGGCCAACCACCTGGTCACCCTCGTCGCCGAGTCGTGCGACCTGCTGCAGGCGGCCGGGGTGGCTGACCCGGCCCGGATGCTCAGCCCGCTGCTGTCGGCCGCACTGGACAACGCGCTGCGGCTGGGCGACGCGGGCCTGACCGGGCCGGTCGCCCGCGGTGATGCGGGCACCGTCGCCCGGCACCTCGAGGCGCTGCGCGACGTGGCCCCCGAGGCGCTGGCCGTCTACATCGCGCTGGCCCGCCTGACCGCGGATCGCGCGCTGGCCGCGGGGCTGCTCGCCGCGCCGGACGCGGAACGGCTGCTCGACGTGCTCTCCGGGGCAGCGCGGTGACCGGCGCGCCTACCCGGGCCGCTGAGCCGGCCCGGCCCGGGGACCAGGGCCCCGGAGCGGGGCGGCCCGGGGGAGCCGATGGGACCGGCCTGGTGCTGGCGTCCAGCCTCGCCGACCTGACCGCCGCGCGCGGGCGGCTCGGCTCGCCGGTCGTCCTGGTGCCCACGATGGGAGCACTGCACGACGGGCACCGGAGCCTGCTCCGGCAGGCGGGCCGCCTGGCCGGCCCGGACGGGTCCGCGGTGGTCTCCATCTTCGTCAATCCCCGGCAGTTCGGGCCGGGTGAGGACCTGGACCGCTATCCCCGCACCCTCGACGCCGATCTGGCGTTGTGCGCGGATGAGGGGATAGCCGTCGTCTTCGCCCCGGCCGTCGCGGACATGTACCCCTCCGAGCCCGTCGTGACCGTCGATCCCGGGCCCATGGGGCAGCTGCTGGAAGGGCAGTTCCGGCCCGGTTTCTTCGGCGGAGCGCTGACCGTTGTCCTCAAGCTCTTCGGGCTGGTGCGGCCGGACATCGCGGTATTCGGTGAGAAGGACGCACAGCAACTGGCGCTGGTGCGCCGGATGTGCGCCGATCTCAACCTCGGCATCCAGATCGTGCCGGCGCCGACGTTCCGCGACGAAGACGGGCTGGCTACCTCCAGCCGCAATCGCTACCTGTCGGCCGCTGAGCGCCGCGTGGCGCTCGCGCTTCCGGCGGCGCTCCAGGCCGGCCAGGCGGAGGCCGCCAACGGCCCCCGCGCGGTCGCTGAGGCAGCCAGGAAGAGCCTGAACCAGGCGGCCGCGCCCCCGGTTCCCGCCCGCGTGACCGGTGGCCCTGCGGACGGCCCGGCGGACGGTGCAGCAGATGGTACCGGGCCGCAGGTGCCGGTGACCGTCGACTACCTCGCTCTGGTGGATCCGCGCACGTTCGAGCCGGTGCCGCCCGGCTACACCGGTCCGGCGATCCTCGCGGTCGCCGCGCGGGTGGGCGCTACCCGCCTGATCGACAACGTGGCGATTGAGTTCACCTGACCCAGGTACGGGTTTGGCAGGCACTGAGAGGGACACCGATGCTGCTGGCGATCGATGTGGGCAACACAAATACGGTGCTCGGCATCTTCGACGGTGCGGAAGTGATCGAGCACTGGCGGATCGCTACCGTGCCCGACCGGACCGCGGATGAGATCGCCGTCGTGCTGCGGGGCCTGCTCGCGCAGAGTGCCGTCTTCAAGGACACGGCGCGCTGGGGAACGCCCGGCGGGCTGCCGGATGGCGGGATCGCCGGCATCGCCCTCTGCTCGACCGTGCCGTCCGTGCTGCACGAGATGCGGGAGATGTGCGAGCGCTACTACCGCGACGTGCCCGCCGTGATCGTCGAGCCGGGCGTGAAGACCGGCATCCCGATCCGGATGGACAATCCCAAGGAGGTCGGCAGCGACCGCATCATGAACGCGCTGGCCGCGGTGCATCTGTTCGGCGGCCCCGCGGTCGTCGTGGACTTCGGCACCTCGACCAACTTCGATGCCGTCAGCGCGCGCGGCGAGTTCGTCGGCGGGGCGCTCGCCCCCGGCATCGAAATATCCGTCGACGCCCTGTCCCGCCGGGCCGCTCAGCTTCTTAAGGTGGAGCTGACCCGGCCGCCCCGGGTCATCGGCAAGAACACCGTCGAGGCCCTGCAATCGGGCATCGTCTACGGGTTCGCCGGGCAGGTGGAGGGGATCGCCCGCCGGATGGCGCGTGAACTGGCCCCGGCCGACCCGGAATCGGTCACGATCATCGCGACCGGTGGCCTCGCTCCCCTGGTCATCAACGAGGTCAGCATCATCGACGCGCACGAGCCCTGGCTGACCCTGATCGGGCTCCGGCTCGTCTTCGAGCGGAACGCCGCCGCGGAGTCCTGAACGCGGCCCGGACGCAAACCCGCGTGCCGGCGGCCAGCCGGCACCCGGTAGCCTCGGGCAGGTGACCGAGAACCATCCGGCCGATGACACCGGTGCGGACCTTCCGGAGCAGATGCGCGTCCGGATGGGCAAGCGCGACGCGATGCGGAAAGCCGGTGTCGATCCCTACCCCGTCGGCTTTCCCCGTACGGCCACGATCGCGGAGATCCGGGCCAAGTACGGGGACCTGCTGCCGGACACGTCGACCGGGGTCAAGGCCGGCGTCACCGGCCGCGTGATCCTGTCGCGCATCGGCGGCAAGCTGTGCTTTGCCACCATCCGCGACGGCACCGGTGACATCCAGGTCATGGTCTCCCTGGCCAAGGTGGGCGAAGAGGCGCTGGCGGCCTGGAAGCGGGACATCGATCTCGGCGACCACGTAGGAGTATGGGGCGAGGTGATCACCTCGCGCAGCGGTGAGCTTTCGATCCTGGCCGACTGGTTCGTGATCACCGCGAAAAGCCTCCGGCCGCTGCCGGACAAGCACAAGGGCCTCAGCGACATCGAGTCGCGCGTGCGCCAGCGCTACGTGGACCTGATCGTCAACCCGGAAGCCCGCCGGCTGGCCCGCCTGCGCAGCGACGTCATCCGCTCGGTCCGGGAGCAGATGCACGCGCGCGGCTACCTGGAGGTGGAGACGCCTGTCCTGCAGGCCATCCATGGCGGCGCGAACGCCCGCCCGTTCGTCACCCACGGCAACGCCTACGACAGCCAGCTCTTCCTGCGCATCGCCCTGGAGCTTTACCTCAAGCGGCTCATCGTCGGCGGCATCGAGAAGGTCTACGAGATCAGCCGGGTGTTCCGCAACGAGGGCGTGGACAGCACCCACAATCCCGAGTTCACGATGCTGGAGGCGTACGAGACCTACGGCGACTACAACACCGTGGCCACGCTTACCCGGGAGCTGATCCAGAACGCCGCGCGCACCGCGCTGGGCAGCACCGTGATTCGCCGCCCGGACGGCAACGAGTACGACATCGGCGGTGAGTGGAAGTCGATCACCGTCTATGATGCCATCTCGGCTGCCCTCGGCGAGGAGATCACGCCCGATACCAGCGAGGAAGAGCTCCGCACGCTGTGCGCGCAGGCGGGCGTCCCGGTCGAGCCGAAGTGGAACCGGGGCCAGGTCGTCCTGGAGATGTATGAGCGGCTGGTGGAAAAGCAGACCGTCGAGCCGACGTTCTACCGGGACTTCCCGGTCGAAGTCTCCCCGCTGACCCGGGCGCACCGGGCGGATCCGCGCCTGGCCGAACGGTGGGACCTGGTCGCTTTCGGCGCCGAGCTGGGCACCGGCTACTCGGAACTGGTCGACCCGGTCGAGCAGCGGGAGCGGCTGACGGCGCAGTCACTGCTCGCGGCCGGGGGTGATCCCGAGGCGATGCAACTGGACGAGGACTTCCTGCGGGCGCTCGAGTACGGCATGCCCCCGACCGGCGGCATGGGGATGGGCATCGACCGCCTGCTCATCATGTTCACCGGCGTAAGCATCCGCGAAACGATCCTCTTCCCCTTCGTCAAACCGGAGTAAATCGGCGAAGTACCCCAGCGGGCTACGGCGAGGCGCTCGTTACCGGCCCAGCGAACCGGGCCTTGTGCCCGGTGAGCGGCCGGTGTCTCGGCGAGGTACCGCAGCGGGGCGCGGAGCGCAGCGGGGGGTTCCGGGGGGTCGTCCCCCCGGGCTAACTAGGCTTCTATGCGGACGGCTCCCACGAAGATGCTCCAGTCAATCGGCTGGACCATGACGTCCTGGCCGAAGGAGGGGGCGTCGACCATCAGGCCGTTGCCGATGTAGAGACCGACGTGGCTGATGTCGGCGAAGAAGAAGACCAGGTCACCGGGCTGAAGCTGGCTCTGCGAAACGTGCACGCCCATGTTCCACTGGTCGCCGGTGTAGTGCGGGAGGCTGATTCCCTCCTGGGCGTAGGCCCACAGCACCAGCCCGGAGCAATCGAAAGCTGAGGGGCCGGCCGCTCCCCACACGTAGGGATCTCCGCGCCTGGTCAGGGCCGCCCGCAGCGCCACGGCCCCGACGCTGCTGCCACCCGGGATGTCGATGTTCGGGTACTGCCCGGTCTGGTTGAAGATGGCCATGGCCTGCGCCATCGCCGAGCTGTTGACCTTATCGATCTCGCTCTGGATGACCTTGGTCTTGGCGTTCATGGCCGATTCGAGGCTGGTCACCCTGGCGATTTGCTGCTGGGCGGTCTCGTTGGCGCGCGTGTCCGCCGCCTGGGCCGTCTTCAGCTGGGCCACCCGCGTCCCGTTTTCCTGATCAAGCTGCTGCATGATCGACGTCTGATTGAGGAACTGGTCGGCGTTGCTGGCGGTGAGGATCTGCAGGGTCGGGTCATACCCGGCGTTCTCGTAGCTGGCCGCCGCCAGCCGCGAGACCGCGGCCTTGCTCGTCTTGAGGGCGGCCGCGTCCTTGACCGCCGCCTGCTCGGCCTTGGCGGCGGCGGTGCGCGCCGAGGACAGCTCGACCCGCAGACCGTCGTACTGCTCGCTTAGCGCGTTGATCTGATATGTGAGCTGCTTGGCCTGCGCCACCAGCGAATTCAGTGTCGGGGATGGGGCCCGGGTCTGTGCGCTGCTGATCCCGCCGGGCAGGAGCAGCGCGCATGCGGTCGCCGCGCTGGTCAGAGCGACCGCGGCCCGCCAGGAGCGGGATACTGCCGTCGCTGGGCGCGCGGGCGAGACTCCGGATACGTCTCCCGCACCGACCGCTGAACGCCGCACAGAAGGCCTCCTCTCGCGGACGGCCTGTTCGACGTTGGGCAACATCCGTGTCAGTCGTCTAACGGTGTCAACAGCGTTGCACGATATTGGATCAGCCAAGGGCGTGCCAACCGGAACGGCGCAACTCGTGCGGTGTATTTCGGCACGCCGGATCCGCGCCGGCCAGGACCGCAAGCGGATCCGGGGTACCGGCTAGGGTGGACCCGCCATGGGATACACGGTCAGGCAGGCGCGTACCGCTGACGTCCCGGGAATCCGAGGCCTGATCGACGCGAACGTGGGGTCTGGGCACCTGCTCGGCAAGGCCACGGTCACGCTGTATGAGGACGTCCAGGAATTCTGGGTGGCCGAGCAGGAATCTGACGGGCTCATTGTCGGCTGCGGGGCCCTGCACGTGCTGTGGGAAGACCTGGCTGAGATCAGGACCATCGCGGTCCGCGAAGACTGCCAGGGCCACGGCATCGGGCGCCAGATCGCTCAGGTCCTGCTCGACCGGGCGCGTGAGCTGGGTGTGCAGCGGGTGTTCGTGCTCACGTTCGCGGTCGGCTTCTTCGGCAGTCTCGGCTTCAGGGAGATCTTCGGCACGCCGGTCGCGCCCGATGTCTATGCCGAGCTGCTGCGGTCCTACGACGAGGGCGTCGCTGAGTTCCTCGGCCTCGACTGGGTGAAGCCGAACACCCTGGGGAACACCAGGATGCTGCTGCACCTGCGGGCCGCCTCCTCGCCGCCGTCCCCGGCCTGACCGAGCGAGCCTGCTCACAGCAACCGGAGCTGCCGGTCCGCCGGCGGCCGCTTCGCCGGGGCGGCGCGGCTGAGCAGTGCCGGATCGATCGCGGCCAGAAACGGCGAGGGACCCGTCGCCGCTGGCCCGCCAGAACGCCCGCGGTGTGCCGCGCAGGTCAGGAACAGCCGCGTGCGGGCCCGGGTCATCCCGACGAACAGCAGCCGCCGTTCTTCGGCCTCGTCGATCACCGGGGCTGCCCCCTCTCCCTCCCGGGGCGCGGGAACGGCACCTGGCCACCACAGCGGCAGCAGGTCCCGTTCGCACCCGGCAATGAACACCACGCTGAATTCCAGTCCCTTAGCCGCATGCAGTGTCAGCAGCGATACCGTGTCGGCCCGCGGGTCCAGGGCGTCCGCCTCAGCGCCCAGCGAGATCTCCGTCAGGAACTGCTCGATGTCGTCCCCGCACCGGCTGGCCAGCGGCGCGAGGACCGCCCCAGCCGACTGGACGTCCACTGCGGCCGCGGACGGCAGCCGGGCGCTGAGCCGCCGTACGGCGGCCCGTAGCCGCTGGGTGACACCATCGCCGTCCGCGCGCGGATGGCCAGCGTCGGGCGCGCCCGGCTCCGTCAGGCGGATCTCCCGGGCGATGTCGGGGACGGCAGGCCTACGGCCGAGGCGGTCGTGCGATCGTTTCTGGAAAGGCAGCCCGGCCCGCGTCAGCGCCTGGACCAGCGGCCTGGCCTGCGCGTCGGTCCGGTAGAGCACGGCCATGTCGGACAGCGCCAGCGCCGCGTGCCGCAGCCGCGCGTCCACGCGCCCGCTGTCGAGCGAATGGAAGGACGAGCCGCCAATCAGGCGGTCGATCTCGCCACTGATCCACGCGGCCTCAGCCTGCTCGTTCGCCGCTTCGTGCAGGACGATCGCGGGCCCCCCACGCTCGCCTGGGCCGCCTGCCGCGTCCAGGCGCCGGGCCGGCACCAGCGTCGACGGCGCCACCGCCTGCAGGGCGGCCCGGACGATCGCGGGGCCGGACCGGTAATTGCGGGTGAGATATGTGGTCCGGGCCGTGGGATAGTCCGCGCTGAACCGCAGAAAGAAGCCCACATCGGCACCGCGGAATCCGTAGATGGCCTGATCGGGGTCACCGATGACGGTAAGGCCGGACCCATCACCGGCCAGCAAGCGGAGCAGTTCGTACTGCTGCTCGTCGAGGTCCTGGTATTCGTCCACGCTGATCCGGGGCCAGCGGTCGCGCATCGCGGTAGCGACGGTCGGCTCGCCCCGCAGCAGCCGGACGGCGAGGCCGGTGAGCTCATCGACGTCGACCAGGTGCTGCGCCAGCAGCTCCGCGCGCAGTTCGGCCCGCTGGACCGTACGTTCGGCCGTCTCGCCCTCGCCGCCGCGGTGCCCGTTGCCGAGGGCGGTGATCAGACGGCGGCCGCCGCGCTCAGAACCGGCGACCCGCACGGCCGCCTCAAGCCGGGCACTCTCGTCTGCCACGCGGAATCCGGGCGGCAGGCCGGCTCGTTCGGCGTGCTCTCCGAGCAGCCGCAGGGCCAGACCGTGGAACGTGGTCACCAGGACCTCCGGCCGGAACGCGGCCCCGGCGTCGCCGTGCTCCGGGAGCAGGCTAGCCAGCCGATGCCGCATTTCCTCAGCCGCGCGCCGGGTAAAGGTCAGGGCGAGAAAGTGTTCCGCGGGAATGCCGCGCTCGGCGATCTGATAGGCGATCCGGTGCGTGAGCGTGCGCGTCTTTCCGGTTCCAGGGCCCGCGATGATCATGAGCGGGCCGTCGGCCTGCGCGGCGGCGCGCTGCTCCGGATCCAGCCCGGTTAGCAGCGAGGCCCCGGCCGGCTGGCCACTGCCTGGATGGCCCGCGTCCAGGCGGCCCGCGGCGAGGGGGCCCGCGGCGGGAGAGCCCGCGGCCAGATGGTCCGCGCCGTCTTGTCCCCGCGCCGGCGTACCCCTGCCAGGGGCTCGTCCGGCGGCGTCGCCCACTGGCCCCGGTTCCTTTCCCGTCCCGGGAGAAGGCTCCGGCATTCCGGCGGGGGGCGGGGAAGCCGGCGCCTCGAAGAGCGCGTCGGCGTAGTCGAGCTCACCGGGATGGAACAGGCGGACCCGGCCATACTCGCCGTCGTATCCGGCGTCCTTGATGACCTCGCCCCGGCGCAGCCGGTTAATGGCCTCGGTAAGCGGCGTTCCGCCGATGACGGCTAGATCGTCGGCGGGTACCTCGCGGAGGATGGCAAGTTCTGGCCCGAACGCGGCGACAAGACGGTCAATGACGTCGTTAACGCGCTTGCTCCTGGGGCCTACGGAGAAGATCTCGCTAATGATTTCCGCCAGCGGGACGAGATTATTGAAGCCCGCAGCCTTCTCCGGGCGGTAGCCATCCGGGCGGTCGGCGAGTTCAGCCACCCGGTGCAGCACACCGATCGTAAGAGGTTTATGACACTCGGGGCATGCTCCGTCACGCTCGCGCGTTTGCCCGGGCTCGAACCTGATCCCGCACTTACGGTGCCCGTCCAGGTGATACTTGCCCTCTTCCGGATAGAACTCGATGGTCCCGGCGAGACCGTCTCCGGTACGCAGGGCTTCGGCGATCGAGAAGAAGTCCATGGCGGCGGTGAAAGTTGTCGCTTCACGCCCCAGCATCGGCGGTGAATGGGCGTCGGAGTTACTGACGAGTCGATAAGCGTCTAGCGATGAACACATCCAGTTCATGCGCGGATCCGACGACAGCCCCGTCTCCACCGCAAATATTTCCCCGGCAAGATCGCCGTAGCAGTCGGCGACCGCGTCGAAACCGGACCGGGAACCAAGAACGGCGAACCACGGTGTCCAGATATGTGCCGGAACCAAGTAGCAGCCTGGTCCCGCTTCAAGCGTGATCTCGAGCAGGTCACGTGAGTCAAGACCGAGGATGGGGCGTCCATCCGATGCCAGGTTCCCGATCTTCGCCAGAGAAGCCGTGATCCGGTCCGCCGCTTCGAACGTCGGAGCGTATATCAGATGATGCACTTTACGTGTGCGCTCGCCGTGGCGATAGATAGTGGAGATCTCGACCGAGAGCATGAATCGCACCGGTTGCTCACACGCGGCCGGCACGTGCCGGCGCAGGTCCCTTTCCAGATCAGGCCGCAGCCGCAGCAAGCCCGCTTCTGCGGGAACAAGACTGCCTTTCAGTTCGTCCGCCCATGCGGGATGTGTGAAGTCACCGGTGCCAAGCACGCTGATGCCCTTGCGCAGCGCCCCGGCCGCGAGATGGGGGATGTCGCAGTCCCTGCTGCAGGCGCGGGAAAACTTCGAGTGGATGTGAAGGTCGGCGTGGAACATTGCCGTTTCTGTGCCCCTCTCGGCTCGGCCGCGGACGGCGGCCGGTCCGATCCTGCCACGCAATGCCGGTTCAGAATGCCGAACGTCCCGGCCGCTGGACGGCCTCCCCAGCCGGGATGCCGGGCGCCCCGCACCCGGTGCTGAGGAATGTGTTCCCGTGGCGCGCCGCAGGCCGTCCAGCCTGAGCGCGTTGACCTGGGAAGAAGCGGCTGGCGAGAACGACTGCCAGATCCCGGCCCCAGCGCTGCCGCTGCGGTCGCAGCCGGCCGCGGGGCTGCCGCCGCGGTGAGACACAATGGTGAGAAAGAGTGTGGTCACGGTCATCGGCCCGGGTGTCCGGGCGGAGACAGCCGGCCGCCCACGGCCGCCGCTGAGCATCGCGAGCGGCTCGCGCCGGGCCAGGCTCCGCGCCCGGCCGGCCGGGTCCGCGCCGGATTGCGCAGCTCCGGCGGGCCGGGGCTAATCGCCGCTGTGGGTGAACGAACTTGATAAGAGAGCAGGACGAACATTTTAGGCACTTGCGTTAGGCACATGCGTGGTGGCGCACCGCAGTGCGCCGTTGACGGCAAACGCCTATACGTTAAAGAACAAGTGATGGGAGCGTCTTGTTCAAGGATCTCGCGGCGCTGACTCCGCCAGCGGTTGTTTGCGCTGCGTTCCTCGCTGGTCTTGTCCTGTTGCTGCGGCGTGAGATGGCGCCGAAGCGCAGAGTGCGTGAAGACGCCGGCAGTGAACACGATATTTCCGGCAAGAACGGCATTATCGATACCAAGGCTCCCACATCGGCGGCGGCCTCAGATGAGCATGATGAGGGTGGCCGGTCACCTGATGATGGCGCAAGCTGATCATCTGCCCTGCCTCCGTTCGGGCTAACTAAGACTTCTCCCTGCCGGGAAGATCGCCTTGTGCCTGCGTTGACGCTGGGCTTGCACTTAGAATCCCCTCAGAGTTAGGAAGAACGCGCTCGACCCGGCAATCGGCATCGCATGGCAGGAATGCTAACAGGGCACTCGATGCATGATTACGGAGAGTTACCTTGTGCCGAGGGAGTAGTCAGGCCTTGGTGGCGTGACAGCTGCTAACTTTACGCTAACGTGCCAATCTTCTGGCCCCCTGAATTGGCAACAGCAACATGGCGGGTATATCTTCAGTTCAGAAATATGTATGATCCACAGAAGGGCTGGTTCCATGGCACAGAAGGTTCAGGTGCTTCTCGTCGACGATCTTGACGGCGGCGAGGCCACCGAGACCGTATCGTTTGGTCTTGATGGCAGCTCGTTTGAGATCGACCTTAGCTCGGCCAACGCCGACAAGATCCGCAAAGAGCTGGCCCTCTACATCGAGCACGCTCGCAAAGTGAGTGCGCCGACTAGGCGCCGTCGTCCGCGTACTGGGCCGGGCCGCCAGCGCAGCGCGGAAATCCGGGACTGGGCGAAGCAGCGCGGTTACCACGTCAACGAGCGCGGGCGCATTCCCGCTTCGATCGTTTCCGAGTACGAAGCCTCGCACTAAGCCTGCACTAACACGCAGGCTAACCATGCGGGCGGGGTGCTTTCCGTCGTATCCCGCAACGACGGCCCTCCCGACCGGCTGCGTCCGGGAGGGCCCTGGGAAATAAGCGTCTTCGTTCTTTCCGGCGGACCTTCCGGGCAGATCTGCCCGGGAGATCAGCAGTCCAGCGAAGGACGCGATGCAGCCGAAGAACGCTGCTGCTGAAGAACGACACAGCAGTTGACGACCACGGCAGCTGACGACCTCGGCAGCTGAACGACCTCGGCAGCTGAACGAACACGGTGCAGTCACGCGGCGCATGCTCTCCGCCGTGGTGAGTGCCAGGCCACCAGGCCGCCGTCTGGCTCGGTCAGGAGCCCTGCGGTCCTGGGTACGGCCAACATCCCGCGCGGCCGCCGCCGCTCGCACGGGGGATGCCAGCGTCGGCATGAAGGAAGTAATCGCTGGCAGCGTCTCAGCGCCGGTTGCCGTTCGCTTGCGGCGTAGCGGGAACACCACAGGCCGTTGGCGCGGTTTCATGGGATGAACGCTGCCCTAACGGGGAACTTTTACCGTATGACCTACGGCACGAAGCGCACCGCCGGGGCACGCGGCTACGATGCGGGTAACGGCAGGGCATGACTTTTCGTACCTGCCTGACCGCGCTGTGAGGAGAGCAACGATATGTTCGAGAGGTTTACCGACCGAGCGCGGCGGGTTGTGGTCCTGGCTCAGGAAGAGGCCAGGATGCTCAATCACAACTACATCGGCACCGAGCACATCCTGCTGGGCCTCATCCACGAGGGTGAAGGCGTGGCGGCGAAGGCCCTGGAATCCCTGGGGATCAGTCTCGAGGCCGTGCGCCAGCAGGTCGAGGAGATAATCGGCCAGGGCCAGCAGGCACCGTCCGGCCACATTCCCTTTACTCCGCGCGCCAAGAAGGTGCTGGAGCTATCCCTGCGCGAGGCGCTGCAGCTCGGTCACAACTACATCGGCACCGAGCACATCCTGCTGGGCCTTATTCGCGAGGGCGATGGGGTGGCCGCGCAGGTGCTGGTCAAGCTGGGTGCCGACCTGAACCGGGTCCGCCAGCAGGTGATCCAGCTGCTGCACGGATACCAGGGCAAGGAGCCCGCGTCGGCCGGGACGTCGGCGGAGTCCGCACCGTCGACCTCGCTTGTGCTCGACCAGTTCGGCCGGAACCTGACCGCCGCCGCACGGGAAGGGAAGCTGGACCCGGTCATCGGGCGCGAGAAGGAAATCGAGCGCGTGATGCAGGTGCTCTCGCGCCGGACCAAGAACAACCCTGTCCTCGTAGGGGCACCCGGCGTGGGCAAGACCGCGGTCGTCGAGGGGCTGGCCCAGAAGATCGTCCAGAGCGAAGTGCCCGAGACGATCAAGGACAAGCAGCTGTACACGCTCGACCTGGGTGCGCTGGTCGCCGGTTCGAGGTACCGCGGTGACTTCGAAGAGCGGCTGAAGAAGGTGCTCAAGGAGATCCGCACCCGCGGTGACATCATCCTGTTCATCGATGAGATCCACACGCTGGTCGGGGCGGGCGCGGCCGAGGGCGCCATTGACGCCGCCTCCATCCTGAAGCCGATGCTGGCCCGGGGTGAGCTGCAGACGATCGGTGCCACCACGCTGGATGAATACCGCAAGTACCTCGAGAAGGATGCGGCCCTGGAGCGGCGGTTCCAGCCGATCCAGGTGGCCGAGCCGACGATCTCGCACACGATCGAGATCCTCAAGGGCCTGCGGGACCGGTACGAGGCGCACCACCGGGTGTCCATCACCGACGGCGCTCTCGTGGCCGCGGCGCAGCTTGCGGACCGCTACATCAGCGACCGGTTCCTGCCGGACAAGGCGATCGACCTGATCGACGAGGCCGGGTCGCGGATGCGTATCCGCCGGATGACCGCGCCGCCGGACCTGCGCGAGTACGACGAGAAGATCGCCCAGGTTCGCCGGGAGAAGGAGTCGGCCATCGACTCCCAGGACTTCGAGAAGGCCGCGGCGCTGCGTGACAACGAAAAGCAGCTGCTGGCCAAGAAGGCGACCCGGGAGAAGGAATGGAAGGCCGGCGACATGGACGTCGTCGCCGAGGTGAACGAGGAGCTCATCGCCGAGGTCCTGGCTACGGCCACCGGTATTCCCGTCTTCAAGCTCACCGAAGAGGAGTCGCAGCGGCTGCTGCGCATGGAAGACGAACTGCACCGGCGGGTCATCGGCCAGAATGACGCCATCAAGGCGCTGTCCCAGGCCATCCGGCGGACCAGGGCCGGCCTGAAGGACCCGAAGCGCCCCGGCGGCTCGTTCATCTTCGCCGGGCCGTCCGGCGTCGGCAAGACCGAGCTGTCCAAGACGCTGGCGGAATTCCTGTTCGGTGACGAGGACGCGCTGATCCAGCTCGACATGAGCGAGTACATGGAGAAGCACACCGTCTCGCGGCTGTTCGGCTCCCCGCCCGGCTACGTCGGGTACGAGGAAGGCGGCCAGCTGACCGAGAAGGTGCGCCGGCGGCCATTCTCAGTCGTGCTTTTCGACGAGATCGAGAAGGCCCACCCGGACATCTTCAACTCGCTGCTGCAGATCCTGGAAGACGGCCGGCTGACCGACGCCCAGGGCAAGACGGTGGACTTCAAGAACACCGTCATCATCATGACGACGAACCTCGGCACGCGGGACATCTCCAAGGGTGTCTCGGTCGGGTTCGCCAAGGCGGATGAGTCCCGCAGCTCGTACGAGCGGATGAAGAACCGCGTGCAGGAAGAGCTGAAGCAGCACTTCCGGCCCGAGTTCCTCAACCGGGTGGACGACATCATCGTGTTCCACCAGCTCGCCCGGGAAGAGATCTTCCGCATCGTGGACCTGATGGTGGCCAAGGTCGACGAGCGGCTCAAGGACCGGGACATGGGTCTCGAGCTCCGGCCGGGCGCGAAGGCCCTGCTGTCGGAGCGCGGCTACGACCCCGTGCTCGGGGCCCGGCCGCTGCGCCGCACGATCCAGCGCGAGATCGAGGACCCGCTGTCGGAGAAGATCCTCTTCGGCGAGCTCCGGCCCGGTCAGATCGTGATCGTGGACAGCGAAGGCGAAGGTACGACGGCCACGTTCACCTTCACCGGGATCGCCAAGCCGGGGGCAGTGCCTGACGTGCCGCCGGAGGAGATCGAGTCGGCGAGCAGCACCGACGGCCCTCCCGCCGTCTAACCTGCCGAACGCTCTACACGGTGCCCGGACCGCACAAGCGGTCTGGGCACCGTCTGTTTACGGCGGCACCATCATCGGGCTGCGGCGAGGCGACCGTTACCGGCCTAGCGAACCGGGCCTCGTGCCCGGTGAGCGGCCGGTGTGCCGGCGAGGTACCGCCGCGGGGCGCGAAGCGCATGCGGGGGGTTCCGGGGGGTCGTCCCCCCGGGCTAACACGGCAGGGCAAAGCGGCCATTGGGCAACGCATCGATCAGGCCGTCGGCCACCAGGCCGTCCAGGGCGCGGGCCCGCTGGCCTGGCATCGGCCAGACCGCGTCGAGCTGGCCCGCCGTGACGGGCCCTTCCGCGTCGCGCAGCACGGCCAGCAGCCGCCCCCGGCACTGCCGGTCGGTTCCCTCGTACCGCTGGCCGACAGGCCTCATCGCGGCGGCCGGGCGGCCCGCCCTCAGCCAGGAGCAGTCCCGTGCGAGGGGGCACGTCGCGCAGCGCGGCCGGGCGGCGGTGCAGACCAGCGCGCCCAGTTCCATCACCCCTACCGACCAGCGGGCCGCGATCTGAGGCTCGGCAGGCAGCAGTGACTCGGCCAGCCGCCACTCGGCGGCCGACGGTGTGCGGCCGGGGAACTCAGCGCCGCTGACGAGCCGGCTCATTACCCGGCGCACGTTGGTGTCCATGACCGGGTAGCGCTGCCTGAACGCGAAGCTGGCGACCGCGGCGGCGGTGTAGCGGCCGATGCCGGGCAGCGCCAGCAGCGCCTCGTACGACGGCGGAACCTGGCCGTCGTACCGTGCGGTCAGGATCCGGGCCGCCTCGTGCAGCCAGAGAGCCCGGCGGGGATAGCCCAGGCGTCCCCACTGCCGGACGGCCTCGCCCGCCGGGACGGCGGCCAGGTCGGCGGGCGAGGGCCACCGGCTGAGCCAGTCCCGGTGGGCGGGCAGGACACGCGCCACCGGTGTCTGCTGAAGCATGATCTCGCTGACCAGGACCGACCAGGGGGACGCGTCCGGAGCGCGCCAGGGTAGGTCACGTGCGTGATCTGCGTACCAGTCCAGGACCGGCTCGAGATAACGGCTTGTCATGACAATGCACGATTGTCGCACGTCAGAGGGTTCGCTGTGGGTCCCGTCGGCCGGCGGGTCCGGCGGCTCAGATCGCTGTCCCCGGAAATGGCTCCGGGCGTCAGTCGCCGAGCGCCGCCGTGATCGCATGCCGGACGTCCTCGACCTCCCGGACGTCCATCAGGCCCTTCAGGTCGTCGCTGGCCACCACCGTGAGATGGCTCTTGCGGCCATCCGGCGGCGGTGCGGACGAGGGCAGGCCGCCGGAGCCCGGCGGGACGATCGCGCGGCGGAACCCCATGCGCTCAGCCTCCGCGAGCCGCCGGGCGACCCCGCTGACCCGGCGGACCTCGCCGGCCAGCCCCACCTCGCCGATCGCAATGACGCCGGCCGGGACACTCAGGTTTGAGACGGAACTGGCCAGTGCCACGGCCATGGCCAGATCGACCGACGGCTCCGTCAGCCGGACGCCGCCGACGGTGGCCGCGTAGACGTCCTGGCGGCCGAGCCTGAACTCCGTGTGCCGCTGCAGGACCGCCAGCACCATGCCGACCCGCGCCCCGTCCAGCCCCGACGTCACCCGTCTGGGCATGTCCAGCACCGACGGGCCGACCAGCGTCTGGACCTCCGCCACCAGCGGCCGCCGGCCCTCCAGCGTGACGGTGACGCAGGTGCCGGGCACCGGCTCGCTGCGCTGGGACAGGAACAGGCCGCTGGGGTCAGGCAGCCCGATCAGCCCGTATTCCCCGAGGTCGAAGCAGCCCACCTCGTCGGTGGGACCATAGCGGTTCTTCACCGCGCGGACCATGCGCAGCTGGGAGTGCCGGTCGCCCTCAAAGTGCAGCACCACGTCCACCATGTGCTCCAGGGTGCGCGGGCCCGCGATAGAGCCATCCTTGGTCACATGGCCGACGAGAATGGTGGCCAGCGAGCGCTCCTTCGCGGCTCCCGTCAGCGCGCCGGCGACCTCGCGGACCTGGGTGACGCCCCCCGGGGCGCCGTCCACCCCCTGGGCGGTGATCGTCTGGACCGAGTCGATGATGAGCAGGTCGGGCCGGACGGCCTCGACATGGCCCAGCACCGCGGCCAGATCCGTCTCGGCCGCCAGGAACAGGTTGTCGCTGACCGCCCCGATCCGGTCGGCCCGCAGCCGCACCTGCGCGGCCGATTCCTCCCCGGTGACGTAGAGCACCCGGCTGGAGCCCGCCACCATGGCCGCCGCCTCCAGCAGCAGCGTCGACTTGCCCACGCCCGGCTCACCGGCCAGCAGCAGGACCGCGCCCGGCACCAGGCCGCCGCCGAGTACCCGGTCCAGCTCATCGAGCCCGGTAGGCCGCGCGCTCGCCGCCCTTGCGTCCACGTCCCCGATGCGGATTGCGGGCGTGCTCACCGGCCCTGGTCCCGGGGCCCGGACGCCCGCCCGGACCAGGCGGGATACCCCCGCCTCCTCGATCGTTCCCCACGCCTGGCATTCCCCGCACCGGCCCACCCATTTGGGTGCCTGCCAGCCACATTCCGCGCAGCGGTAGACGCTGCCTGCCGGTGACTTCGCCATGGCTGGCACCCTAGCCGCGGGGTCTGACACTTCCGGGCCGCCGCGGCGGCCCGGGTGGAGGAATTGGGACCGCCGCCAACATAAGCTAGCTCGACGGGGGACCCCGTGCACCGTGGGTGGAGGGAAGGACATTGAGTCAGGCTGACCGGACGGCGGGCACACCCGTCGCGCTGTCCACGTCATCCGTCTACCCGGACCGGACGCCGGACGCCTTCGAGGCGGCCGTGCGGCTCGGCTACGACGGCATCGAGGTCATGGTCTACACCGACCCGGTGAGCCAGGATGTCGACGTGCTCAGCCGGCTGATCGACTATCACCAGATCCCTATCCTCGCCGTGCACGCGCCCAGCCTGCTGCTCACCCAGCGGGTGTGGGGACTCGAGCCCTGGGAGAAGCTGCGGCGCTCGAAGGACCTCGCCGAGCGGCTCGGCGCGAAGGTCGTGGTGGTGCACCCGCCGTTTCGCTGGCAGCGTGATTATGCGCTCGGCTTCGAGGCCGGCATCGCGGCCATGGAGGCGGAGACGGACGTGATCTTCGCCGTGGAGAACATGTTCCCGCTGCGCGCGGGCAGCCGGGAGATCGTCCCGTACGCCCCCACCTGGGACCCCACCGCGATGGAGTGCGCCCACGTCACCCTGGACCTGTCGCACACGGCGGCCTCCGGTTCCGATGCCCTGACCATGGCCGCCGGCCTGGGCACCCGGCTGTCGCATGTGCATCTGGCGGATGGGACCGGTATACCGAACGGCCCGTTTCCCGACGAGCACCTGGTGCCGGGCCGCGGAGGCCAGCCGTGTGCCGAGGTTCTGCGGCGGCTCACCGCCGACGGGTATCCGGGCATCGTCGTCCTTGAGGTGAACACCCGCCGGGCCCTGACGCGGGATGAGCGGATGGCGGACCTGGCCGAGTCGCTGGCCTTTGCCCGCGAGCACCTCACCCAGGTCCCGGCGCACTGAACCGGCGGGCTCGGCAGCAGGCCCAGGCTGCTCACCCGGCCCTTGCTGGACGGGCGGATGAGTGAAGGGAATGCTGGAGGCATGGACGCTGGTCATGCGGGCGGGGACGCCCGGATCGGGAAGAGCGCGACACTGATCACGGTCGCCCCCACCGGGGCGGAAGCCGACAAGGCGGCGACGCCGGCGCTCCCGGTGACCCTGGACGAGCTCGTTGCCACCGCGAAGGAATGCCAGGCCGCGGGCGCGGCCGTCGTGCACGTGCACATCAGGGATGACCGCGCGCGCCCGACCCTGGACCGTGGCCGCCTCACGGACACCGTCGCCGCGTTGCGGGAAACGACCGATCTCGTCGTGCAACTGTCGACGGGCGGCGCGGTCACCGACAGCTTCGACGACCGGCTGGCCGTGCTCGACGCCGCACCCGACGCCTGCTCGCTGACGTGCGGGACCGTCAACTTCGGCGACGAGGTGTTCGCGAATCCGTGGCCGTTCGTCCGGCGGCTGTACGCGCGGACGCAGGAACTGGGCGTCGTGCCCGAGTTCGAGCTGTTTGACCTCGGGCATATTGCCACGCTGCACCGGCTGCTGGCCGAGCTGGGCGCGCCTGCCGGCGGCCGGGTGCACTGCGACCTGGTGATGGGGGTTCCCGGGGGGATGCCCGGGGACGCCGCGACGCTGGTCCAGGCGGCGGCCGCTCTCCCGGCCGGCGCAGACCTGGTCCGCTACCGGGATTGGCCGGGCCTCACTTCCGGTGATGCTGGCCGCGGTGGCGGCCGGGGGTCACCTGCGGGTCGGCATGGAGGACACCCTCTCGTACGCGCGCGGCCGTCCCGCCCGCGGGAACGCCGAGCTTGTGGAGCGCGCCAGCCAGCTAGCGCGGCTGGCTGAGCGTCCGCCGATGGCTGCCGCCGACGCTCGCACGTTCCTCGGCGTACCAGCGTGAACACAGTGGTTGTCCGCGTCTGCGGAGACCGGGCCGCTCCGGTGGGTGCCCGTGCGGGCCTAGCCAGCCCTGGCCGTATCGCTTGCAGGACGTTTGCAAATGCAAGCGGTATCGGCGATACTGACGCTATGCCTCAGGTATCAGTGAACTCGATCGGGGATTACATCCGCGAGCAGCGGGAGCAGGCGAAGATCTCACTCCGCCAGCTCTCGCAGGCGGCGGGGGTCTCCAACCCTTATCTCAGCCAGATCGAGCGCGGGCTGCGCAAGCCCAGCGCCGAGATTCTCCAGCAGATCGCCAAGGGTCTGCGGATCTCCGCCGAGGCGCTGTACGTCCAGGCCGGGATCCTGGAGGACAGGCCGGCGGACTCCGGGGTCCGGTCGGCACTGCTGGCCGACCCCACCTTGTCCGAGCGCCAGAAGCAGGTGCTGATCGAGATCTACGAGTCGTTCCGTAAGGAGAGCGAAGCGTCGACCGATCCGGCGGTCAGCAGTGAAGCGACCGTCAGCGTCATGCCGCGCGCGGTCACGGCCGCCGATCCGGTCACCCATCCGGGCGACAGGCCGGCCCGCCCGGGACGCGGCGCGCGCGGCGCGCGCGGCGCCTCCTCGCGAACCTGGGCCACCGCCACGGGCGACGTGCCTGGTCCTGATGACAGCCCGGTCGAGCCGCAGGGCCCCGCCAGTACGGCGGGCACGGGCTGGCCCGAGGACGTCTCGCCGCACACTCCGGAATAACAGAGCGGAATAGCAATCGGCGGCCGCGGGGCCGCGGGCAACCGTTAGCTGCCGTCCGAACGACGGCCTGGGCGGTGCGGCCGGAACGGGAGAATGATCCGGTCGCACCAGATAGCGTGGATGATGTGCTCACAGGTTCAGCGATGACGCCGCTCACCATCTTCTTCCTCATCATCTCGATCGCCGCGTTCGTGTTCGAGGCCTTCGCGCTCGTCGACGCGCTCCGCAGGCCCGCGCCCGCCTTTGTGGCTGCGGGCAAGCAGACCAAGCCAATCTGGCTGATCATCCTCGGTGTGTCGACGGTCGTCGGCCTCGGCTATGCGTTCTACGTCGGCGGTGCGTCAGCCATCTCGATCCTGCCGGTGGTGGCGTTTGTCGCGGCCGCGATCTACCTGGTCGACGTCCGGCCGAAGGTCAGGGAGTTCAAGACCGGCAGCTCACGCTCTGGCCCGTACGGACCCTGGTAAGCCGGTGCCTTAGGGTCCCTGGCAGGTCAGTTCGGCAGCAGCAGCACGGCGACGGGCACGACGACGATCACGGTCGCTGCGCACCAGATGCTCAGGCGCACCGCGTAGGCCAGTGGGGGCGCCGGGGCCATGATGCGGGTGACCCGTGCGGCCATCTCGCCCTCCTGCGGCGGCGCCCGACACGGCCAGCGCGCCGGCCGGCGCGTTCTCGGCGCAGCCGGCGGTACCGAAACGGGCCAGTGCTCCGGCCAGTGCCCGCGCGGGCCGCGCCCGAAGAGCACGGTCATCGGCCAGCATCTCGATCAGCAGAGCCACGGACTGATGTGCGTCGGCGCAGATACGGGACCATCCGAACGCTCGCCGCAGCGCCGTGAACGGCAGGACCACGAGATCGTGCCGCTCCCGCAGGTGGGCCCGTTCGTGTGCGAGCACCGCCGCGAGTTCCGCCGGCCGCAGCAGGTCCAGCGCACCCACGCTCACCACAATGCGCGACCGCAGCCCCGGCAGGCAGTACGCCGCCGCGGCCGGATGATCAACCACCAGCGCGCCGGGAGCCTTCGGGTCACCACGGGCCAGCAGCGAGAGCAGGGCTCGCTGCCGCCGCCGGGCCCGGATCACCATCGCCGAGGACGCAACCAGCACGAAACAGAGCTGAGCCAGCAGAGCCAGGCCCAGCACCAGGCTGACCAGCCGCAGGAATACGGGCAGTACCGGCTGACCCGTCGTGAACAGGCGCCCGCCCGACGCGGCTGAGGCGACCCGGGTCACGCCGTCGGCAACGCTGGCCGCCCCCGGCGGAACGCCGATCTCAATCAGCGCCCCGACGGCGGCGAGGCCACCAGCCAGCCCGAGAGCCTGCCACAGCAAGATCGCAGCGCCCGGCGAGCGCCGTGGCCACCGCGCGGCTCCCAGTGCCGCGGAACCCCGCACGCTCCCGATGGCGACGGCGGCCAGCAGAGCCGCGTCGGCCGGTCCAGTCATCAGCCCCCGCCGTCACCTTCGATCTCGTCCAGAGCGCCACGGAGCACGCTGGCCTCTGCCCCCGACACTGACTTGGCAAACCGCGCGAGCGCGGCCGAGCGGTCACCCGTCTGCTCCAGTGCCGTCAGCATCAGTTCGGTCACGTATGCCTCCCTGGTTGCGGCCGGGCGGTAGCGCCATGCGCGTCCGTCCCGCTCCCGCCGGGCGAAACCCTTCTTCGCCAGCCTGTCCAGCACGGTCATCACCGTAGTATGCGCCAGATCGCGCTCGGTGAGTTGTGCGCTGACCTCACGGACCGTGAGTGACACGCCCGTTCCCCACAGCACGTCCATGATCGCGCGCTCGAGATCGCCTAGCCGGTTCACATTGGCCACTTTACCCACGGCCAGCGGCGGTGAACCGGCCATACTACGCAGACCGGTCTCCGGCCCAGCGGGCGCATGAGGCACACTCCGGTCACGTCTGTGCACGGTCCCCGTCCTGGTAAATGGCCCTCATGCCGTACAGATAACACTGGCCCGGGTGACACTACCGATCGAAGCGCTGACGTGGTGGTTATTGCCGTGATTTCCGCGGCTGTTCCGGGCCTGAGGTCTGCCGGGCCGCCGCCTGCGGGTCTGCGAACCGGGCGAACGCGCGCAGATTGGCCAGGCTCTCGCCGTTCTTGGCCCGCCACGCCCATTCGCGGCGGATGGCGGACGCGAAGCCCAGTTCGAGGGCGGCGTCGAAGTTCTCATCCGCGTAGCTGAGCACGCAGCCGAGAAGGCGGTCGATCTCGCTGGAGCTGGCCGCCGTCAGCGGCAGCCTTCCGACCAGGTACACATCGCCCATCGAGTCGATCGCGAAGTGGACACCGTAGGTGCGCCCGTTGCGCTCCAGCAGAAAGCGGTAGAAGCGCTCGTGGTTCTCGTCGGGCCTGCGGCAGAAGAACGCCTCGACGTGCAGGCTGTGCGCGCCGGCGATGAGCCACGTCATCGTGGCCAGCTTGTGCTGCCCTTCCAGCTTCACCAGGTACGCGCCCGGGCTGGGATTCTCGTAGGCCAGCCCCAGTTCCGTCAGGGCCACTGCAATGGCCGCCGCCGGTTCCGCCGCCGGGCCGCCGGGGACGGTCACGACGGTACCGCCGCTCTGGCGGCCGTCATGCTTCCACCCGTGCGCTCGCCTCGCTCATCGCTCCTGTATACACCGCAAGCAGCCGTTCGACCGCGGCTGACCAGCCGAAGCCGGACGCGTGCCGGATGGCGCCCGCGGACATCCGGGCCAGCGCCCTCGGTGAGCCGGCCAGCTGCCGCAGCACGTGCGCGTAGTCGGCGGGATCGTGGCTGTCGACCAGGATTCCGGACTCACCGTTGCGCACGGCCGTCCGCAGGCCACCGACCGCGGCCGCGACGACCGGTGTGCCGCACGCCTGTGCCTCCAGCGCCACCAGGCCGAACGACTCTGAGTACGACGGCACCGTCACGACGGTGGCCGCCCGGTACCACTCAGCCAGGTCCGGCTGGGGACAGGGCGGCTCGAGCCGGACCACGCCGGATATGCCGAGCCGCGCGGCGAGCTGAGTCACCATGTCCGGGTCGTTTCGCCCCAGGCCGCTCGGTCCGCCGACGAAGACCACCGCGAGCCGGGCCGCCAGCCCGGGATCGTCCCTGATCATGCCGGCCACCGCGCGCAGCAGGATGTCCGGGCCTTTCAGCGGCTGCATGCGCCCGGCGAACAGAAGCACGATCGCATCGGCGGGCAGGCCGAGTGCCCGCCGGGCATCAGCCTGCCCGCCAGGCCGGAAAACCGAAAGATCCACTCCCGGATGGACGGTCGCGACCCTGGAGGCGTCGGCGCCGTAGAGCCCGGTGAGCTGGCGGGCCTCCTCGGCGGTGTTGGCCACGAGCCGGTCAGCCGCGGCGATGACCTCCGCCTCGCCCCGGATCCTCGTGTCCGGCTCGGCCGAATCGCCTGTCGCCAGAGCCGCGTTCTTCACCTTCCCCAGGGTGTGCATCGACTGCACCAGGGGTACCCCCCAGCGTTCCTTGGCGACCGCTCCGACCTGGCCGGACAGCCAGTAGTGCCCATGCACGAGGTCGTACCGGCCGGGCGCGTACGCCGCCTCGATCCGGAGCACCTCGAAGGTGAAATGGCAGATCTGGGCGGGAATGTCCGCCTTGTCGAGTTCTTCGAATGGTCCCGCGGTCACGTGCCGGACAAGGACACCCGGAGCCAGCTCGGTGACCGGCGGGGCGTCCCGGGAAACCGCCCGGGTGAAGATCTCTACCTCGGTACCTCGCTCCGCCAGACGCCTGGCGACCTCAACGACGTAGACGTTGAGCCCTCCAGCGTCGCCGGTGCCCGGCTGATCGAGCGGGGACGTATGGACGCTGATCGTCGCGATCCGCCCTGGGACGCTTCGCGGCACAGGTATGCACCTCCGGATCTTGCAACCTCAGCGTGCCGCCCAGTGTTCCCCCGCGCCAGACGTGCATCCGGCGGAAGGCCCGGCCCTGGCGGTGTGACTTACCGCGCAGGCCACACCGCTACGCTGCCCGATAAACTTCGCGCCATGGGAACTCTTGTGCTGTTGCGCCATGGTGAGAGTGAGTGGAATTCCAAGGGCCTTTTTACCGGATGGGTCGACGTCGGGCTTTCGGCGACCGGGGCTGACGAGGCCGCCCACGCCGGGAAACTGCTCAGTGACGCCCGGCTGCGCCTGGATGTGCTGCATACCTCGGTCCTGACGCGCGCGCTCCAGACGGCGCACATAGCGCTGGAGGCGGCCGGGCTGCTCTGGCTGCCGGTCCACCGGTCCTGGCGGCTGAACGAGCGGCACTATGGCGCCCTGCAGGGTAAGGACAAGGCGCAGACGCGCAAGGAGTTCGGGGATGAGCAGTTCATGTTGTGGCGGCGCTCGTATGACGTCCCGCCGCCGCCGATCGCCGACGACGACCCGCTTTCGCAGGCCGGCGACCGGCGCTACGCACTCCTGCCGCCCGAGCTGCTGCCCCGCACCGAGTGCCTGAAGGACGTCCTGGCCCGCATGCTGCCGTACTGGTATGACTTCATCGTCCCCGATCTCGCGGTGGGCCAGACCGTGCTGGTGACCGCGCACGGCAACTCCCTCCGCGCCCTGGTCAAGCACCTCGACGGCATCAGCGACGAGGAGATCGCCGGGCTCAACATCCCGACTGGGATCCCGCTGGTCTACGAGCTCGGCGGCGATTTCCGGCCCCTCGAACCGGGCGGGCGGTATCTGGATCCCCAGGCGGCGGCCGAGGCAGCGGAGGCGGTCAAGAACCAGGGCCGTTAGACGGCGTTCCTGCGGCCGTCCCGTGAGCTGCGGCCTTCTCCTAAGCGGCGATCAGGCAAGCGCGCAACTAATCGCAAATGTCCGGATAATGGACGGGTGGGAAACACTGAGGTAATAGTCGCATGTCACATTTGCCTCGATGGGATGTCCGGGATGGTGCCGCTTACCATCAGGTGTGTGGGCCTGAGCAGTTCCGACGCGTGGCCGCCGGCCCAGGGCGGCAGGCGGCGGCTATCCGGGACGTGCACGCACCGGCTATCGGGGGGCAGTGGTGTCGGTAAGCACGCAGACCGGTAACGGGACGTCGCTGGAATACTCGGCTCCGCCCACGCGCCTCCCGCCGGGTATCGCCTCCGTCCTGTCCGTGCTGTCGTCCTCGGCGGTTGTCCTCGACCGGGAGGACCGGGTGCTGCAGGCCAGCGAGGCGGCGCGCTCGTTCGGGCTGGTCCAGGGCGAGCGCCTGATGGCGAGCGAACTCCTGGCGCTCGCCCGGCAGGTGCGCCGGGACGGCGAAATCCGCGAGGGCGAGTTCGAGGTTTCCGCGGGCGGCAGTATCGGCGGCCGGATGACCAGCTTCGCCGTCCGGGTCGCGCCCCTCGGCGGTGACGTTGGCTGTGAGGGCCTCGTCCTGGTGCTGGCCGAGGACCAGACCGAGAGCCGCCGGGTCGAAGAGGTGCGCCGGGACTTCGTCGCGAACGTCAGCCACGAGCTGAAGACCCCGGTCGGGGCCCTGGCCCTGCTAGCCGAAACGGTCGAGGACGCCGCCGACGACCCCGATGCGGTACGCAGGTTCGCGGGCCGGATGCGACAGGAAGCGTCCCGGCTGACCAACCTGGTACAGGACATCATCACGCTCTCCCGCATTCAGGCCGCCGAGCCGGTCCCCGACCCGGCCGCAGTGCAGGTGGACGCGATCGTCGCGGAGGCGCTGGACCGGTGCCGGATGAAGGCCAACGCCCGCGGGATAGCCCTGGTCGAGACGGGCGACCACGGGCTCGGTGTGCTGGGCGATGAAGATCTCCTCCTTACGGCCATCCGCAACCTGCTGGAGAATGCCGTCGCCTACAGTCCGGAACGGACCCGGGTGCTGGTCACCACGCGCCGCGCGGATGACCGGGTGGAGATCAGCATCGAGGATCAGGGCATCGGGATTCCGGAGCGGGACCTGCAGCGGATCTTCGAGCGCTTCTACCGCGTTGACCCGGCCCGCTCGCGGGCCACCGGTGGCACCGGTCTCGGCCTGGCCATCGTGAAGCACGTGACGGCCGCGCATGGTGGCGCCGTGACGGTCCGGAGCATGGAGGGCGCTGGCTCCACCTTTACCCTTTCCCTGCCCTTGCGGAGTTCACATGCCGGCTCAGCTTCTGCCTAGCAGCGCGCGCAGCCGGTCCGCGCGCGTACGCATCCCAGGAGGCACCCAAGTGACACGTGTGCTCGTGGTCGAGGACGAGGAATCGTTCAGCGACGCGATCTCTTACCTGCTGCGCAAGGAGGGCTTTGAGGTCGCGGTCTGCTCCACCGGCCCGGACGCGCTCAGCGCCTTCGACCGCACCGGCGCGGACCTGGTGCTGCTCGATCTGATGCTGCCCGGCCTGCCGGGCAGTGAAGTCTGCCGGGCCTTGCGCTCCCGGTCAAACGTGCCGGTGATCATGCTGACCGCCAAGGACAGCGAGATCGACAAGGTGGTGGGTCTCGAGCTTGGCGCGGACGACTACGTAACCAAGCCGTTCTCCTCCCGCGAGCTCGTCGCGCGGATGCGTGCCGTGCTCCGGCGCCGGGGCGAGACGGACGAGGTGACCATCTCCGCGATGGAGGCCGGCCCGGTCCGGATGGACGTCGACCGGCACGTTGTGACCGTGCGCGGCGGCCAGGTCCAGCTTCCGCTCAAGGAGTTCGAGCTTCTGCAGGTCCTGCTGCGCAACGCCGACCGGGTACTGACCCGGATGCAGCTCATCGATCGCGTGTGGGGCGCGGATTACGTCGGGGACACCAAGACCCTGGACGTTCACATCAAGAGGCTGCGGGCCAAGATCGAGGTCGATCCCGCGAATCCCCGGCACATCGTGACCGTCCGCGGACTCGGGTACAAATTCGACTCGGCCGCCGCGTAACTGACCACCCGCGGGCGGTCCGGCCCGGGTCACGGCGTGGCGGATGGGCTCACCGAGGGCCGAGCCGGCACTCCCGGCGTCGGGGTGGCGGTGGCGCTGCCCGTCGCCCCCGGCGTCACCCGCTTGGACGGGCTGATGCTGGGAGCCGGCGGCGAAAAGGTCGCGTAATAGCCGGTCCGCGGTGCCACCGGCACCGACAGCGTCATGGCGCCCGCGTTCTGGAACGTGAGGATCACCGTGATCGTCCCGCCGCTGGGCAGTGCGCTGGTCAGTCCCCTGAGCACCACCTTCGGCTCCGGGCCGGTCAGGTACACGGTGGCCTGCGCAGGCACGGCGATCGAGCCGCCGGCCAGCTGCACGGACGTGGCGCTGCCGGGCGCGTAGGCCGATACCAGCTTGTCGGCGCTGTTACCCGCGTTGTACACGGCGAGGAACATGCTGGCCGAGCTGCCCGGGGTGAGCGGGGTGTTGTCCGGGCCGCCGAGGATGAAGGCGTTGTCGACACTGACCGAGTCTGCGGTGGCGTACGCTCCGTTCGCCGCCGGGTGGAACTGGAGCGCGCCCGCCTCGCACCCGGCGAGCACGGGGACCAGCAGGACGGCGGCGCCAACCAGGAGACGGCGCAGCACGTTGCTGCCGTGGCTGCTGCGGATCACGGCTCGGGCCTCCTCGGGCTCGGAACAGGTCGCGGGCGGACGTCGGAAATCGTAGCGATCCCCGGAGCGCGGTCATCCGGCGGGGCGTCCCCGGCGCGACTCAGGCCGGGGACGGGATCGCCGGAGTGGCCGATCCCGGCTGCGGTGAGACGCCGGCACCGGAGCCCAGCGACCGTAGCTGATCCTCGAGCTGGAAGCCCGGGCTCAGGTTCCGCTGCACGGTGGTCGATGCGTCCGCCCGGACGAGAACGATCGTCAGCCCGGCAGGATCATACGCCGAGCCGAGCACGTTCTTCGCGTCTTTGACGGCTACCGCCTTGCCCTGCCCGTCCGTGCGGGCCAGCTGCGTGACGTCCGCCATCGCGCTCGCGGATCCTACGAAGTACACCTGGACGCGGGCCCGGGCCGCCTGCGTGGCCAGCTGCCGGAGCGCGGTGTCGCAGCGGCATTGCGCGGGCACCAGGGCCAGGACCGCGCTGACCAGCGTGCGTACGGGCGCGCTCTTCCCGCTGACCACGACCGTTCCGGCCGGCAGCAGGCCGCCCGCCGCGGGCGACGCGAAGGCTGGCTTCGGTGCCGGGCCTGCGGAGTGCGACAGCACGGGGGCGGATGCTGGGCTGATACTGAAAACCGAGAGAAGCGTCCCGGCCAGCATGGACAGGGCCACGCAGCCGGCGATGAGCGGCAGGATCGCGCCGTGCCCGCGCAGCGGCCCGAGCACCCGGTCCCAGCGGGCCCGGCGGCGCCGTGCGCGCTGCTCGCGGTGGTAGGCGAGCACCTCGCGATCGAGTTCCCGGGCGTCGTCGGGGATCTCGATGTCGACCGGGGGCAGGCCGCCCTCGTCCCGCTCAGGTTCGCCGCCAGGGTTCACCGGCACGCACCTCCCCGGCGTGGGTTCCCACGTCCCTACTAGTATGGGCCTTAATAATCCATGCGGCCGACGGGCGCTGTCATTTGCGGCCGGCCGTAGCCGTGATACGCGATCGTGTCCTGGTATCCGTCGTTCAGATACGGTCGCATAGCGTCGCGTACACCGTGTGCTGATGATCGGTTACGTTCAGCTAATAGTTAGCCTGCGGCGGCAGTCGCCCGGCGCGCCGTAAGGTAATTCCGGCGAGCCGTAATTACCCTGGTGACCAGGCCTTATGGGGTAAAGGCCATTCAATCAACCCCCGGCGACGTGGTAAGATAGCCTTCAGCGGAAGGGGTACTTGCCACATGTCTTTCAAGGTCGGCGATACCGTCGTCTACCCCCATCATGGGGCTGCTCGCATCGAAGCGGTCGAAACTCGCACGATCAAGGGCGAGGATAAGACCTATCTGGTTCTTAAGGTCGACAAGGGTGACCTGACTGTACGCGTACCCGCAGATAACACGGAGCTCGTAGGCGTTCGGGATGTTGTTGGCCAGGAAGGCCTCGAGAGGGTGCTGGAGGTTCTCCGCGCCCCGCACACCGAGGAACCGACTAACTGGTCGCGACGCTACAAGGCCAACCTGGAAAAGCTCGCCTCGGGCGACGTGAACAAGGTGGCTGAGGTCGTCCGGGACCTTTGGCGCAGGGACAAGGAACGCGGTCTGTCCGCAGGCGAAAAGCGCATGCTGGCCAAGGCGCGGCAGATTCTCGTAAGCGAGCTTGCCCTCGCCGAGAAGACGAACGAAGACAAGGCCGAAGCGCTGCTGGACGAGATTCTTGCCTCTGGTCCGCCACAGCGGGTGTCGTAAACCGGCGAGCAGGGTTTGCTGGAGCCGCCAGGGCGTCCGCGGACACGTTAATGGCAGCTGAATCAAGCCTGCGATATGCAGTGCCCAGGGTGGGCGTCGGAACCGACGTCCACCCTTTTGGGTCCGGCCGGCTGCTCAGCGTGGCCGGCCTGACGTGGCCGGGAGAGCCGGGTCTGGCGGGTCACTCGGACGGTGACGTCGCGGCCCACGCCATTTGCGATGCGCTGCTGTCCGCGGCCGGGCTAGGCGACCTCGGCGCGCACTTCGGCACCGCGCGGCCCGAGTGGGCCGGCGCGACCGGCGTCACGCTGATCAGAGCGACACTGTGCCTGGTGACCGCGGCTGGGTTTGCCGTGGGCAATGTCGCGGTCCAGGTGATAGGCAATCGCCCCAAGATCGCCACGCGCCGTGCGGAAGCCGAGAAGGTACTGTCTGAGGCGCTCGCGGGCGCGCCGGTCAGCGTGTCCGGGACCACGACGGACGGCCTCGGGCTGACCGGGCGCGATGAGGGCATCGCCGCGATCGCCACCGCGCTCGTGGTCGCGACGGCTGCGCCGGGCGAGGTGCCCGCTTCGTCCTGAAGCCTTGCGCTTATGCGTTCCGCGGCGGCGTGGGCGTACTGCGGACGCGCTCGAAACGGATGGGCGGCGGGGTCGCGGCCGGTTCCTTCGCCGGACCAGCCGTCCTTTCTTCGCCGCTCGGGGGGAGCCGTCGGCGGGCAAAGACGGTGATTTGCGGTATTTGGCCGTACGGCAGCAAGATCCTGCGCAGAACGCCCCTCATCCGCCGGGCGGCGCCCCATGTGGCGGGTGAGACTCCCGCACCTGCGGGTCATGCCATCCCATAGCCTAGGGATCGTGACCCTGCGCCTCCATGACACCGCCACTCGCGAGGTACGCGATTTCACGCCCCTGACCCCCGGGCGGGTAACGCTGTACGTGTGTGGCGCGACCGTGCAGGCCCCCCCGCATATTGGCCACCTCCGGTCGGCCATTGCCTTTGACATTCTCATCCGCTGGCTCGAAGCGAGTGGCTACCAGGTCACCTTCTGCCGGAACGTCACCGATATCGACGACAAGATCCTCCGGGCCGCCGATGAGGACGGCACGCCCTGGTGGGCGGTCGCCGAGCGCAACCAGCGCCTTTTCTCCCGTGCCTATGACGCCCTCGGCTGCCGCGAACCGGACGTCGAGCCACGGGCCACCGGGCACGTGCCCGAGATGATCGCGCTGATGCACCGGCTCATCGACACCGGCCATGCGTACGCGGCGGGCGGTGACGTCTACTTCGACGTCTGCACCGACCCGGCGTACGGGGAACTGTCCGGCCAGCGGCTGGGTCAGATGCGGGCGTCCGAAGACGCCGGTGAGTCCTCCGCCAAGCGGGACCCGCGGGACTTCACCCTGTGGAAGGGCGCCAAGCCCGGGGAGCCGTCGTGGGACACCCCCTGGGGACCCGGCCGTCCCGGCTGGCACCTGGAATGCTCAGCCATGTCGATGAAGTACCTCGGTGAGGCGTTCGACATCCACGGTGGCGGCATCGACCTGGTGTTCCCGCATCACGAGAACGAGATCGCCCAGTCGACCTGCGCCGGTTACGACTTCGCCCAGTACTGGGTGCACAACGCGGTGCTGGGTGTGGCCGGCGAGAAGATGAGCAAGTCGCTCGGCAACTCGCTGCGGGTCGAGGAGGTCCTGAAGACCGTGCGGCCCGTGGAACTCCGGTACTACCTGGGGCAGGCGCACTACCGGTCCGTGCTGGAGTTCTCCCAGGACTCCCTGGCCGAGGCCGCTGCCGCGTACAGGCGGATCGAGGGTTTCGCCGAACGCGCCGCGGAGGCCCTGGCCGATGACGCGGACGCCACGGGTGCGCCGCCAGATGGCCGCCTGCCGCTGTCGTTCACCTCGGCTCTCGACGATGACCTGGGTGTCCCGGCGGCGCTGGCCGCCGTCCACGCGGCGGTCCGGGATGGCAATACCGCTCTCCAGCAGGGGCGGATCACCGACGTGCGCGAGAGCCTGGCGCAGGTACGGGCGATGCTGGGCGTCCTCGGGCTCGATCCGCTCGCCCCGCCCTGGGCCAATGCCGACACGCAGGTCGAACGGATGCGCGAGATCGTTCAGTCGCTGGTCCAGGTCGCGCTGGACCAGCGGGAGTCGGCGCGGGCCCGGAAGGATTTTGCGACCGCTGACGCGCTGCGGAAAAGCCTGGAGACGGCCGGGATCGTCATCGAGGACACCCCCAGCGGGCCCCGCTGGGAGGTCCGGCGATGAGCGCCCGCGGTTCCGGCAGCGGGCGCCCGGACAAGAGCACGCACGCCAAATCGGGCAAGCCGCGTCCCGGCACGGGCGGTTACGGCCGACGCCGGGCTCGAGGGAAAGGGTCCTACGCCGCCCGCTTACCTGCGGCCCGGTCATCCCGCCCAGCGTAAGACGGCGGGGGCCGCGCGTGCTGCGGGCGGCCGGCGCAGCGACGACGATGACACGGACCGCGGGACGCGTGCGCCGGCCGGTCGCCCGGCGGGAGCGCGCGCCGCGGGTGGAGCGCGGGGCAGCGGGGACGCGCCGGAGATGGTCGCCGGGCGCAATTCGGTGGTTGAGGCGCTCCGGGCGGCCATCCCCGCCGTCGCGCTCCTGGTCGAGCACCGCGCACCCGCCGATGAGAAGATCCGTGAGGCCGTGCAACTGGCCGCGGAAGCTGGCGTGCCGGTGCGGGAGGCTGGCCACGCGGAGCTCGGCCGGCTGACCGGCGGGGCGGTTCATCAGGGCGTTGCCCTGAGCGTCCGCGCCTACGACTACGCCAGCCCCGACGAGCTGCCGGCCCTGGCGGCGCAGGCTGGCCAGCCGCCGCTCATCGTCGCCCTGGACGGCGTGACCGATCCGCGCAATCTCGGGGCGGTCGCGCGCTCGGCCGCGGCGTTCGGCGGTCACGGCATCCTTATCCCGTCCCGGCGTACCGCCAGCGTCACCGCGGGCGCGTGGAAGGCTTCCGCGGGTGCGCTCGCGCGCGTGCCGGTGGCCCGGGCCTCCAACCTCGTGCAGGCGCTGACCGCGTACCAGGCGGCCGGGATCTTCGTGGCCGGGCTCGACGCCGCCGGCGAGGTCACGGTCGCTGATCTGCCGGTGGCCGACGCGCCGCTCGTGCTCGTCGTGGGCTCCGAGGGCCGGGGCCTCTCCCGGCTGGTCGCCGAGCGGTGCGACCTGATCGCCCGGATCCCGATCGCGGGCGGCACCGAGTCGCTCAACGCCGGCGTCGCGGCCGGTATCGCCCTGTACGAGGTCGCCCGCCAGCGCGCCGCCGGGATTGCTGAGCCGCGCTAACCTGCGGCGCCAGCAGGTGGCGGACGAGCCGCCCGCGCGCGCCCGATTGTCTTCCGGCACGGGCGGATCGGCTACCATACACGGGTCTCCCGCCGGTGTAGCTCAGTTGGCAGAGCAGCCGTCTTGTAAACGGCAGGTCAGCGGTTCGAATCCGCTCACCGGCTCCCAGGTAGATAGGCTTTTAATCGAACAGTAGCCGTTCGAATGCGTGGAACGGTTCGTGGAACGGATGTCATATCTGCGGGCTATCCTGCTGCCATGCCGAGGGCCGTCAGGGGGTACATAGAGCAACTGCCCAGTGGGTCATACCGGGTCTCTGTGTACGCCGGGACCGATCCGCTTACCCGGCAGGAGATCCGCCTCAGGTCCACCGTCAAAAACGAGCTACAGGCGCAGATCGAGCTCGGCAGGCTTCTTAAGGAAGCATCCGAAGGCCGCACGCCCGAGGTCAACGCGACCGTGGCGGGGCTGATGGACCAGTACATGGCGATCGCCGAATGGGACGTGTCTACCCGGCAGACCAACGAGGGCTTCATCCGGCGTACGATCAAGCCCGCCCTGGGCCACCTGGAGGTCCGGAAGGTACGCGGGCCCATCCTGGACAAGCTGTACACGCGGCTGAAGCGCTGCGGTGATCTGTCCTGCACGGGCAGGCCGTTCACCGAGCACCGCAACGTCCCGGCCCTGACGATCAACCCGGACGACTCCCGGCCAGCCTGGCGGCAGGTCAGCGGGACGCTGGCGGAGGCCATCCGGTCCGGGCTCCTGGCCCCGGGCGAGGAGCTGCCGTCGATCACCGAGCTGAGCGCTCTGCAAGGCATCGGCACGGGCGTGATACGACACGCCATGAAGGTGCTCGCTGCGGACGGCCTGATCATCGCCCGGCACGGCCGCGCCACCATCGTCGCTGGAGAACCCAGCGACGACCCGGCGCCGAACCGGAGGCGGCCAGGTCCCGGGCCACGACTGCCGCCTCGCAGGATGCCGTCCGCACGTGTGCCATCCCATGAAGCCGAACACGATCCGCGGTATTCACAGCATCCTGTCCGGGCGTTCGCCGCAGCGCAACGCTGGGAGTGGACCGACCGGAACCCGGCTGAGTCAGCTAAGCCTCCTACCGTCACCCGCCAGACGATCGCGGCCACGTCGCCCGAAGCCGTCGCCAAAGTGATAGCCGAGGCCCGTAGGCGAAACGCCGCCCTCGGCCTGTACCTGTGGCTTGTGGTGGTCACCGGCGTGCGCCGTGGCGAGCTGTGCGGCCTCCAGGTCCGTGACATCCACCTGGGCCAGGGCTTGATCCACGTCGCGTTCAACTACGTTGTCCGCGGCGGCCAGCGCGTCCGTAAGGACACCAAGACCCACCAGGACCGGTGGCTGGCCATCGATCCGGACACGTGCGCGCTGATCGCCGCCAACCTTGATGAGATCGGGGCCGCGCTCGCGGCGGTCGGCGTCGAGCTGGCAGATGACGCGTACCTGTTTTCCAACGATCCCGCGCACGCCCGGCCATGGAACCCCGACTGGGCGACCCACCAGGTCGCTGACGCCGCCGCCGCGGTCGGGGTAGAACTCGACATTAAGGGCGGCCGTCATTACACCGCCAGCCAGCTCCTCGCCGGCGGTTTCGACTTGCGGAACACCGCCGCCCGTCTCGGCCATAGTGGCGGCGGCGCAACCACGCTCCGGCATTACGCCGATCCGGTTCCCGAGGTCGACCGGCGAGCCGCCGCCTACCTTGCGCGGCTAACCGCCGGCCCCAGCTCTACCGATGGGCCACGATCGTGATGGTGAGGCTGACGGTTTCCACCAGTTTGTAACCGGTCGGCCACACCCGGATCGTGAGAGCAGGAGAGCTGTCCGATTCGTGGGCGGTACTAGGCTTGAACCCGCAATCTCTCCCTTATCAGAGTATCGGCGTTGCGGCCGGGTGGCATCCTTGCCCCTGTCACCTGGGCATACGCCCGGCTCCAGCCCGCCGGCTCCCGGATCGTGCCGGCCCGTGTCTGCGCATCCTATCGCTCGCGCTGCTCTCTCGTTCCTGGCGCGCCGCACGCTTGCGCCGTTTGCGCCTCGGCCTCGGGCCTTGGGCCTCGGCGGACGGTTTTGGTGCTCCCTCATGTGCCCGTCATGCTACTGCGGCCATGGACGGTTACGCCGGGTAGATGCGGGTAGCCGCGGATGACCACGGCACCGAGGCATGAGAAGGCAGGAATGTCCCAATACACAGGGCCTTACGTCCCACAAGACAGAAGTTCGGCGGTTGAGCCGTCCACGACAGACATCGCCCGGGACGAGGCATCAGGCGTCGGGCAGCACGCCCGCGAGGCCGGCAGCCAGGTCGCCCAAACCGCCGCCGACCAAGCAAGGCAGGTGGTCGCCGAGACCGGCCGCCAGGCCCGTGACCTGCTCGGCGAGGCACAAGGGCAAGCATACGACCAAGCGTCCACCCAGCAGCAGAAGGCGGCGCAGCAACTGCAAGCCGTCGCAGACGAACTCGACGAGATGGTGGCGAACGGTGGCCAGTCCGGTCTGGCCACCGAGGTCGCACGGCAGGCGGCCGACCGGATGCACAGCGCCGCCTCCTGGCTCGAACAGCGGGAGCCCGGTGACCTGCTGGAGAGTGTCAGGAACTTCGCCCAGCGCCGGCCCGGTGCTTTCCTGGCCGGGGCGGCGGTGGCCGGGCTGGCCGCCGGACGGCTGACCCGGGGACTGGCGGGAGGGTCAGGTTCGCAGCCAGGGCCGCAGCGCAGCACGGTCAGCGGCGTACCGGCGGCAGCCACAATGGAGCCCGCCGTCCCGGCTGGCACCGGCTATACCGCCGAGCCTCCCTATACGGCCGCCTCCGAATCCTCCCCTACCGCGCCCGCGTACCCGGCCGACGCCACGTACCCGGCCGAGCCTGCTTACCCGGGCGAAACCGCGTACCCCGCCGACGTGGCCCAGGCTGGCTACCAGGGCGAATCCGCTAACCCGGCCGAGACCACTTACCCGGCCGAACCCGGCCCGGCGCGGCCGTACGGCGGGCCGGGGCAGCCATGACGCAGCCGCGACCTGGAGCACACGCGATGACCGGCCAGAACGACCAGGACGTCAGCAACGTCTCGGTCGGCGAACTGGTGGGCCACGTGGCCCAGGACCTCTCGACCCTGATGCGCCAGGAGCTTGACCTGGCTAAAGCAGAGGTCAAGCAAGAGGTGACCAAGACCGGTAAAGCGGCGGGGATGATGGGCGCGGCCGGATTCGCCGGTTACATGGTGCTGCTGTTCGCCTCCATCGCTGCGTGGTGGGGGCTGGCCAACGTCATGGACCAGGGCTGGGCCGCGCTGATCGTGACGGGTATCTGGGCGGTTATCGGCACCGTGCTGTTCGTGGTGGGCCGTCGTCGGCTCAAAGAGGTCAACCCCAAACCAGAGCGGACCATAGAAACAGTCAAGGAACTGCCGGACGCACTCAAGGGACCGGCGAGGAGCTGAGCATGACCACTGATCCAGATCAGATCCGCGACAATATCGAGCAAACGCAGCAGAACCTGAGCGCCGATGTCGACGCGCTGACGGAAAAGGTCAGCCCGCCGCGCATCATGGAACGGCGGGTCCAGCAGACCCGCTCGGCGATGACCACGATGAAGGACAGGATCATGGGCGGCACGGCGGAACGAACCTCCAGCATGGGCGGGACCGTCAACTCCACGGCTTCTTCGGCGAAAGACACACTGGCCTCGACGGCCTCGTCGGCGGCCGACATGGCCAGCGCGGCACCGGACATGGCGCGCCGGCGTACCCAGGGAAATCCGCTCGCGGCCGGCCTGATCGCGTTCGGCGCGGGATGGCTGCTCTCCTCCCTGCTACCCGCCACCGAACCGGAACAGCAAGTGGCGTCACAGGTAAAGGACCTGGCCATGGACAAAGGCCGCCCGGTCGCCCAGCAACTCGGCCAGGCCGGCCAGGAGGCCGCGCAGGAGCTGCGTGAATCGGCGCAGCAGAGGGCCCAGTCGGTCAGGGAAACGGCGACCGGCGCCGCGTCGACGGTCACCGACGAGACCCAGTCCAGGGCCGCTGATGTGACCAGTCACGCCCAGGACGCCCGGGACCGGGTAACCGAGCAGGCACGCCCCGGCGGCAGTTAGGTACATCACGGGGGGCCGACCGGCTGCGCTTCAGCCAGCCGGTCCCACCGCCCGTCGTGAGTGTCCGCCTGGGCACCGAGACGGTCACCGAGGATGCCCAGGTCAGCGAGGACGTGCGCAAAGAACAGATCGAAGAGCCCGACATGGACGCCGATCTGCGCCGCGCCAACCGCCGACCCCTGAAACCGACCTGGCACCGCCCCGGCCACTGCCCACGGGCGGTGCCAGGCTATATCCGCCCCGTCTCCGCTAGGACCATGATCGGAAGTTGCCTCTGACCAGCAGGTACGGCGGGATTTGAACCCCGATCCTTGACCCCCAGGACGAGGGGTAGGCGTCTGGCGGCGGACGGGATCGGGACGAACGAGATCGTGCGCAAGACGGGGGTGTCCAAGCCCACGGTGATCGCGTGGAAGCGGCGGTACGCCGCTGAGGGGATTGGCGGGCTGGAGGACCGGCCCAAGTCATGGGTAAAAGAAGTCCGGCCCAGTACGGCACACGCGCTAGCTGCACAGATAGCACGCGACATTGCCCTGCTGACCCTCGCCGGGCTGGGATTACCCGGGCCGCCGTTCCACGAGCCGTTCCACGCCACGAGTGCCTGGGAGATTACTCAGCCAAGGCTGAAGAACCGTCGGGCTGATCCCTACCTCCCCCTAGACCGTCGTCTTAGCGTGCACGCTAAGACGACGACCGCGTGCCGGTCTGGTTGCAGGCAGTCGCAAAGCACGGAAGGCGATCATGGCGGCCCTCGAACACGCCTGAGCCGAGCACGGCTTTCGGCGAGAGCATCCGATCAGTGCTGGAAGCATGATCAGCGGATTATGAGTCCGGCAACCACCGTGCCGCGTCCGCATTCTAGGTGAGCTGGCGTACGTCTTACGTCGCGGCACCGCTTGGGGGTCTTTGGCCGCGCATTTGCCAAGCTCGGCCCTCCGGGGCGTGTGCGCGAGGTGCTCGCTGCCTCACCTTTGCCCGGGCGGAGCCGTATGTTGCCTTTATGGTGGGGCAATCGTCGCGGCAGCAAGCGGTGCTTGAGGAACTGATCGAGTGGCGAGAGGACATCGGCGAGGGCGTGATCAACTCGCGCGTCATCCTCCTCGAGGTGCCGTCAGGGTGGGGTGTCACCACTGTGCTGCGGGAGTTCGCCGCCACAGTGGCTGATCCAGACGGGCCGGTAGTGATTTCTGTCGGCCTAGATGAGGTATTGCTGGCTGGGCAGGCAGCTGATGCGAAGGCGCTCAGTGATGCGCTGCTGGCTCCGTTGGGCCGCTCTCGGCTGCCGGAGCTATTGAAGCCGTTCGGGCTGGACACTTCGGCCGGAAAGATCGGCCTCGCGCTAGGTGTGGGCGGACTGTTCGTGTCAGGCATGGCAGTGCAGCTGTCGCTGCTGCTGGCCCCGTATGCGGTCAACGCGGCACAGTATGCCTGGGATGCCGGCCCAGCGGGGCAGCAGGGTGTGCTGGCCCGGGCTGCCCGGACGGTGGCGGCAATCTCCGCCGAGGTGCCAGTCGTCGTGGTGGTCGATGACGCAGACCGGTTCGACCCAGACCTGGCCACAGTGATGATCGAGAATCTGGCCAGCCGCCCAGACGGCCAGGTCCTCGTCGTGGCCGCTGTTCATCAGGGCAGTCCGCTGGCGAGTGCGTTGCAGGACCCAGGCCGGTACGGGCTGGCTGGCCGGGTCGTGCGAGCCGAGGCTGACCCGGACATGAGCGCGGTGGCCCGAACCGCGCTGGCCCGCGAGATGCGCCCTAACCTGCCCGACCTAGCGGCCGAACGGATAGGACAGCGTACCGCCAGACTCGCCGACGTCTTTACCGCCGTCGGCGAGAGCCGGCTTGCGGACCTGGCCCGCCCGGACGACCCAGCCGCGGTGGCGGTGGCGGACGCGGTGATCGACGCCACGCTGAGTCGGTCTCAGCCATCGGCACAGGCCCGAGTGCTGGCCTGGGCGGGTGGCGCGCTGACTATCGGCCAGGCCGATCAGGCTTTGGCCGTCCTCGGCGAACACGCTGACCCGGCCGGTGACCCGGATGTGATCCGTGCCGGAGGCCTGGCCCGGCTCCGGGACCCGGCCTCTGCTCGTACCCGCGCTCAGGCGGAGCTGCTGTCTGCCGCAGACCGCCGCGAATTGGCCGCTGCGGTGCTGGGTGAAGCGGGCCGCCTGACCAGCGACGCCGATGCCACGCTGATCGACCGGACTGTGGCCCGGCTGGCTGCGCACCGGGTCCGCGCCGACCTTGACCCCTCCGCCGACCTGACGCGTGTGCAGTGCCTGTTGATCCGCGGGCTGGAGTAACTCAGCGACCCTGAGGCCGCCTATCAAATCGCCGCCACGGCCCTGGCCGAACCAGCCCTGTAACGAGCAGACGACCGCGCAGCGGACGGGCCTACTGAAGGCGTGGCTGCGGCTGTCCCGCACCCGTCCCCCGCAACCTAATGATCCTCTGATCGAAGAGGCCGTCGGCCTGGCCACCAGCAGCGGCGCCGTGCTCGGTCTCGAGGCCCGTGTCTGGGCCGCCGTCAACCTTCTCCGCCGGTCCGGCCCCCCGTGAAACGGCCTTGTCCCTTGTGAACCAGCTCGTCACCGACCTGGGCACATACCCCGACCGGGACCAGGCAGCTGGCCAGTGGCGGCTACTGCTGGCCTTCCACACCGGCCAGGCCGGCTACCCCGCCGCTGCCCAGCAGCTACTCGCCCCGGTCATCGACAGCGGTACCCTCGATCAGCAAAACGCCGCCCAGGCCGTCCTGCGCGCCCTCGAGGGCCCTCGCGCCGACATCCGCCTGCAGATCATCATCCTAGAAGCCGAACTCCAGGCCACTATTGAAACTGCCGACGATGACCGTCTCCGCATAAACCACGCCCTGGCCATGGACTATAACCAGCTCGGTAATTACCAGCAGGCATTTCAGTACGGCAGCGAAGAACTGCGCTACCGGCTCCGTCTTTCAAAACTCGGAGCACCCCAAGGTTCTGGTCGCCCGCTACTACATCGCCTACTGGACGGGCCAGTGTGGGGACGCCCGGAGCGCCCTGCAACTATCCCGGGCTCTGCTGCCCGACCAGGTCCGCGTGCTGGGCCCCGACCATCCTGACGTGCTGGCGACCCGTGGCCTATATTGCGAACTTGACAGGCCAGTGTGGTGATATCCGAACCGCGCTACGTCTATACCGGGACGTGCTATCCGACATGGTTAGGGTGCTTGGCCCCGGCCACCCTAATGTCCTGGACTCCCGAGGCAACATCGCTTTCTGGACGGGCGAGAGCGGCGATGCCGCGGGCGCTCTGCAGCTATTCCAGGAGCTGTTGCCTGACCGCCTCCGGGTGCAAGGCCCCGACCACTCAGACGTGCTGGCCACTCGCAGTAACGTCGCCTATTGGACGGGCGAGAGCGGCGATGCCCGGGGCGCTCTGCGGCTATTCCAGGAGCTGTTGCCCGACCGGCTCCGGGTGCAAGGCCCCGACTATCCACAAGTCCTCAACTCCCGAGGCAACATCGCTTTCTGGATGGGCAGAGCCGATGATGCCCGGGGCGCTCTGCGGCTATTCCAGGAGCTGTTGCCCGACCGGCTCCGGGTGCAAGGCCCCGACCATCCGGACATCTTTATCACGCGCGGTAACATCGCCAGCTTGACGGGCCAGTGCGGCAATGCTCAGGACGCGGTGCGGCTATTCAGGGCTGTCCTACCCAACGTGGTCCGGGCACTGGGCCCCGACCATCCCCTCGTTCGGAGTACCCAGGCCAACATCACCTTCTGGGCAGCACGTTCAGATAGTGACGAAGGGCGCCAATCGACAGTGGAAGCGCAGGGCGGAGCACCCGAAGGTGATACCAGCGGATCGTGAGTCCGCCGATCTAACGCAGCCCGCCGCGAGCCGAGAGGCACTTAGCCGAGCGTCGGTGCCCCATGTTCGAGATAAAGAGGAGTCCCGGCCTGGCGCGCCTCATAGGCGCTGGTGAGGCGCCGTGCCAGCCGGGGAATGGCGTAGTCAACGATCTCCCTGGCCGGGACCCACTTCCACAAGTCGATTTCACCATCTCGCAGCTCAATCTGGCTGGTGTCGCCGACTTCCCCGCAGTCGAAGACGTAGAGAACCTTGTCGCCTTTGCCGTCGTTAGGCGCCCAGTCGACCGCGAGGAGCCGCCGGGCCGGTCGGTCCAGGCCAAGTTCCTCTAGCAACTCGCGATGGCAAGCAGCCGCGGGGGACTCACCGATGTCGACATATCCGCCGGGGATGTCCCATCCGTTCCCATATGTCTTGTGTACCATGAGCACCTGGCCGTCGTCGACGAACAGTGCCCCGGCCGTGATGCGTGGGGTGGCGAACTTTTCCGCGGGGTTAGTCACGACTCCAACCTTAGGGGGCGGCTAGCTCAGTCGCAGGCGGGCCGCGAGCCCAGCGAGTTCAAGATCAGGCTTGCGGCGTAGCTGGCGCATCCAGGTCAGCACGAGCTGGCGGCTGATGAAGTGGTGGCGGACCTGTTCGGGCGCGATCTGTTCGGCGTCAAGCAAGACGGCCAGGCCTTCGTCGCGGCGGTTTTGGGCACTGTAGGCCCGGGCGAGTTCTAGGGCGTGGCGGACGCGTCGTTCGGTGGGCAGTTCGGTGGTGTCCACGGTTGGACCGAGGTCAAGGGCGATCTGAACGTCGCCGAGTTCCATGGCGGTGTTGACTCGATGTATGGCCACGTTGGTGGGGCCGAACGCGGTCCAGACGTGGTTGGCGTCTTGGCCGAGCCGATCGGCCGCTTCCTGCGCTTCCTGTAGAAAGCCGCGCGTTGTGGAACGATCCTCAGCTCGAGAGGCGGCCATGGCCCCGGTGAGGAACAGCGACCCATACACCGACAGCATCCGGCCGTCCGCCCGGCCCAGCTCGCCCCCAAGTACGCCGGCAGCGCGGTCAACTAGCTCAATGGCGGGCCGGTATCGGCCAGTAGCCAGGAGGGTGTGAGCGACCGAACGGAAGAGTGAGCCGGTAACGACGAGGTTGCCGATGATTTCGCGCCCATCGGGCGAGTACGCCAAGGCAAGTTTGTAGCCCGACCAGCGTTTCGAGCCCAACGACCCGACCCAGGCAAGGTACAACCGATCGTGCCAGCCGGTCACCGCGACCACGCCGATCTTCTCAGCCAGTCTCACACTGTCCAGCATCGGTCACGCACCTTTCCCGGAGGCGACCGCCCTGAGGCGACTATAGAGCTGAGGTGACTATAGAGCTGCGCGCCAGCGCAGCGCACGGGTGGTGACCCGCTCGTCGGCCACAAGCTGCCCGGCGGTGCCTGCGAGCTGACCGAAGACGGCGCCGAGCGGGCCCGTATCGCCCTGGCCCAGGCCACCACCTCTACTGTCAGCCTGCGCCTGGCGGCACGACCCGCAGGCGGCACCGTATGAGCGCTGACCGCATTATCAGTCGGATCCGCGTTCACACCTCCGCTGACGCCACCACTCGCGGCTAAGAACTCATTGACACCATCGTCGACGCCCGCACCCGCGCTGATGGCCTCGCTCACGCCCTCCCCAGAGCGCACTCCCACGCCCGGGCCCGCGCCAACGCCGCCGCTATCGCCACGATGCTCGCCGGTGAACTCGCCAAGGACTGCAGCGTCATGAGCATCGTCAGCCTTTACAGCCGTGCTGAGGCCGCCGCCCTCGCCGACCATCTCGCCCGCGACTGCGACCTTGCCGCCGACCTCGACGCTGCCCTGACCGAGGCCGGGCGTCAGTCGCACCATCGCCGGCACCGTCGCCAACGACCTCTCCCGTGCCCGCGCGCTCGCCACCATCATGGCTGAAATCGGCCAGGAGCCCGGCGAGCATGCCAGCGACCCGACGCAGCGAGTCCAATCGCGCGTGGCGCCTCTGGCGGCCCGGCTGCTGGCGATGGCGGCCCGGCTGCTGCCAAAGACGGACCAGGAGCGGTACGCCGAAGAGTTCCGATGTGAGCTCTGGGAACTGGCGGCGGCTGGTGCGGGCCGATGGGGACAGCTAACCTGCGCGGCTCGGGTGCTTACCCGGACCCGGGAAACGCGGACCGCGCTCCGGGCCCCTGTCAGCCGGCGGGCGGTGCCGTGATGGCCGTACTGCGAGTCGTGGCCAAGGCGGCCGCCGCGGTAGTGCCTGGCGGCGCAGCTGGCCCGCCTCGGGCTTGCCGGCGCTGCTTGCTGTCTGCGGGCTGCCGGTGCTGTTGCTAGCGACGATCTGGTGGGTGCTTGCCAGTGACGTGCGGTGCGAGCGGGTACACGATCACCCGCCAGCGCCGGGGGTTTGCCCCAGCCGTAGCTGCCCGCCAGACCGCTTCTGATGCCGTGCATCGACCATCAGGCCCACAGTTACGGGCGGGGCCAGGATCAGGGTGGCACCGGCGAGAAGGGCCAGCGCGAACGCCGGGTAGTCGTCAGGTTGCCACAGCACTATGGCCGCCGCCACGCTGGCCGCGGCAATGACCACGCAGACGCCCGTCAGGCCGTAGCTGGCCTTCGGCAGCCGGGCGGTCAGATCGGCGGGGAGATCGGTGGTGAGCGCGGCTAGCCCGGCGCGGGACCGCGCGGCAGACGCCTGGGCGGCCCGCGCGTCGTGTTCATCCTCGGTCAGCCCGGCCTTGCGCCAGCGCGGCCTTGAGCGTGCGGATCACCTGTTCGCGGTCGTACCACGACAGCGGCGGCAATGGTTGCCCGGCGGAGGGCTTCGCGCGCCGTGAGACGACCATCACGAGCACGCCGAGAATCCAGAAAACCAGATAGACGACCGCGGCCAAGATGATCAAAGTCCATACGGTCGTGCGGGGACCACCGGGGAGGAGAAGAACCGCCACGATGCCCGGCAGGAACACCGCGTATTCGAACCACCAGGCTATCTTTGTCGCCCGCCACGGGGCGCGCGGCGACCGGGCTCCAGTGAACGCGGTGGGGATGTCGGCGATGACCTCGGCCAGTTCCGCGTACGTCTGTGACACGTATACCCGATCCACCCGCGCGCCGAGTTCATCCTCGGTCAGCCGACCTTGCACGAACGCGGCCTTGAGAGCAGCGATCACCTGCTCGCGATCGGCGTCAGACGCGCGGAGTCCGCCACGGCTTCGGCTTTCTGCGGCTGCTACCTCATCCCCTGGCCCTGCCATCACGACGCCTCCCCACCAGCCTCATGCAGGGGAAGCGTAACGCCGGTCACCACAGGAATCTATGCCCTCGCCGCGACAAACGAGGAGCATCAAAGGAGGAGGCTGGCTGGCGGACGACTGTTGCCAACACTGTTGCCAAGCCGCTAGACGACGTTCTGTCACGCGCCGACAACCCTGGAACATCAGTCCAGAGCGCCGACACGAATGGACGATCCTGGACGACTTGCCCAGAACTACGGATCTGGAGGTTCCTCGTACTGCTGCGCCACTTGCGACCGTCTAGGTCTAGCGTGTGCACGCCAAGTTGGGCGCCCGGGTAAAGGCTGAGGCGTCACACCCAGTGACGGGGCAACCGCTCCGGTGTGGACCGGCTCGTGGACCGGCGGGCCGGATGATCCCAGGACAACGTGAGCTGTCGAGAGCGACGGGCCGTGCTATCGGTGCAGCTAGCGCGCTTGCTGAGCCGGCAGCGTACTTATGGTAAAGCGACGGTCAGATTTGCTCCGAGGGGCCGAGCGTGCCCGATACGCACCCAAATCAGCTCAACGATGTCGCTTTGGCCTGCTCAGAGCACAGATGATCAGTGGCCTGTTAGTGAAATCGCTCGCCCTATTTTCCCTCAGTTCGTCTTGCCTGTGACAACCTCTCTGCACAAGGCATTTTCCAAGGGTGTGCACCTTTGACGCGCCGGGCCTGACTCCCGGGCTTGGCTGCCGGGCAGGCGCGGGTAATCGGCGGAGTCTTAGTATTGGCGGGGACTGGCCGGATGCGGCCGGGTCACCAAGAATTCGCTGTTGCTGACGGCAGCTTCGCCGCGCCTTGCGGGCGGGAGTCTGCGGCGCGGCAGCTGCCGCGCACCGCTGTCCCGGGCATGGGCCGCAGCCAGTGCCTCGCCGTAGCGTCCCCTGCCGTCCCCGCTCTGAACTGTGCGGCCCGTCTTTCCCGGGGCCGGGCATCCTGTCGCCGTGCACAGATCACTGTCACGGGCGTTCGCTGCGCTGCCCGCGATGGCGTGTGCGCCACGCTTGAGCAGTGATCGTGTGCAGCAAGACCCGGCGGCTATCGGAGAGGATGGGGGAGGCCGGGCTTGCTGGTCACCGAAGCGCCGGAAATTGTCACTCCGGCAGTATTGACAGCCGTACGCTCTGGCATTACAACTATCTCGACGCCTATCGGGGGGAAATTGGCATGAACCGATCGAATGCGGTTATCGGCGTCCTCATGGCCACCGTGGGACTGCCCGCATGGCTAGTCTCTGCTGTGTTGGCCTTTGAGGTCGGCCGCCTGGCTACAAATACAGGTTTCGGCGGTAGTAGCGCACACGCCCCGCTACTGCCCGGCGGCTGGTACGGCACTGGCAATCCGCGGCCGCACTGCCCACCAAGCCATAACGCCGCGCGATTCGCTGCCGGATCGTGCTGGGTTCCGCTCGGCCAGGTATTCATAAATCGCCCGGTTACTGGCCAGACAGCAACCCGGGCCGCCCGCAATGAACAGCATCTGATGCAAACTTAAAGCATTATCAGTCGGGGCGGTAATGTGAATCTACCCCTGCACAATAATGTGAGTGCCCGCATATCTCCTACGCGGCAATTTTCCTGTAGGAAGGTTTGATGATTATGGCATGGCAGTGGAATGACCTGGGCGCCCCGCACGGCCAGACGCTTGAGCTGACGTTCATCGCTCCTGTCTCCTGCCAGGGCAGGCCCTACGTGTTTGTCTGGGGCCACAACGGGCACCTGTGGGCCAGCTGGTGGGACGGCCAAGCCTCGCACTGGGAGGACTACGGCGCCCCGCACGACCAGACCCTCAAACCGTCGCTGTCGCCTATCGCCACGGCCGTCTATAAAAACAATCCCATGGCATTCGTCTGGGGCCACAACGGGCATTTGTGGGTCAACTGCTGGGACGGCCACGCCTGGCACTGGCAGGACCAGGGCACCCCGCACGGTCAGACCCTCAACCCGTGGGTTATCGCCACGGCCTCCTATAACAGCAATCCCATGGCATTCGTCTTTGGCAGCGACGGGCACTTGTGGGTCAACTGGTGGGATGGCCACGCCTGGCACTGGCAGGACCAGGGCACCCCGCACGGCCAGACCCTCAACCCGTTTCACATCGCCACGGCCTCCTATAACAGCAATCCCATGGCATTCGTCTTTGGCGGCGACGGGCACCTGTGGGTCAACTGGTCGGACGGCCACGCCTGGCACTGGAAAGACCAGGGCACCCCGCACGGCCAGACCGTCGGGCTCGGCTCGGACGGCGACTTGCCGGCTATCGCCACGGCCTCCTGCCAGGGCAGGCCCTACGTATTCACCTTTGGCAGCGACGGGCACCTGTGGGCCAACTGGTGGGACGGCCAAGCCTGGCACTGGAAAGACCACGGCAGCCCGCCCGGCCCGGACTTCCTCCGGATTGATGAAATCGCCACCGCCTCCCGCCAGGACATGCCCATGGTGTTCACAAAGACCGAGGACAGGCAACAGACCGAAGCGCATCTATGGGTCAACTGGTGGGACGGCAGCGCTTGGCATTGGACTGAGCAGGACACCCCACCAGGCACGGATTTCCCGCTGAATACCATCGCCGCGGTCTCCTGCCAGAGCAGGCCCTACGTGTTCGTCTGGGACAACGACAGCGGCAGCGACAGCGACCCGCACATATGGGTCAACTGGTGGTCACCGGAGCGGTTCGACGGTCTGGCCGTTGCGGCGGCTCAGGGCAACGAGGACCTGGTGTTCACGGCAACCGGGGTGGACGGTTCCGGCCCCGATGCTGTCTGGGCCGGCAGGGTGCTGAGCGGCAACGGCTCCTTTATTGACTGGTCCAAGGTTGGCCAGCCCGCCGGCGGCGTGCTGGCTTGCCGCCCGGCGGCGGCCCGCGATGGCAGCAGGCTGGTGGAGATCGTCGTGTCCGGTAAGGACGGAGCGGTGTGGCACGCCCGGGAGGACCCCGGTCCCGGGGCCGGCTGGTCGGCCTGGCAGTCGCTCGGGCAGCCAGGTGGGGAACCGGTCGTCACCGCGCAGGTGGGTGCCCGCCCGCCGGATCCGGCGCCGTCGCTCATCGGCAACGCCGATGGGCGCCTTGAAATCTTCGTGGTCCGCAATGACTTTACGGTGTGGCACATCTGGCAAACGCAGACCGGGGGTGTCTGGTCGGACTGGGAGTCGCTCGGGCTTCCCGGTGGCCCAGACGGCGACGGCACAGCCGGGCCGCTCGTCACTGCGATCAACGCCGACGGACGCCTGGAACTGTTCGCCACCACCAACGCCAACGACACCGTCCAGCACTGCTGGCAACAGCAGGCGGGCGGCAACTGGTCAGGCTGGCAGTCGCTAGGCAGCTCCCCCGGCCGCCTGGCCGGCAGCAGGCTCGCTGTCGCCCGCAACGGCAACGGCTGCCTGGAACTGCTGATGGTCAGCCCAGACGGCGTCATCTGGCATTGCGCGCAAGTACAAGGTGGCGGATCCTGGTCGGGCTGGACAGCCCTCGACCGCCCGAAGCAGGGCGATGAGCCCGGCCGGGATCTCGCTGACGTCACCGTGGCCCAGCTCAGCGACGGCGACCTGGTCCTATTCGCCACCGAGCCAGTGCCCGCGCCTGCATCTCCGGGGTCTCCGCCCTGGCTGTGGGTGCGAACCGAGGACACCCAGGGGGCATGGTCCGACTGGCAGGAGGTCGCGATTGGGGGGGCGGGCTCCACAACGACGTTGCCGGTTGAGGGACCGGTGCTTACCATGCGGGAGGGCCTGACGCACCTGCTGCTGCGCGAAACCGGCACCGCGAACATCTACCTGCTAACCCAGGGGGATTTTCACCCACACCTGGGAATCTCGTGGTTCTGGCAATACCTGGAGTTCCATTAGGCGCGATGATCAGGCCGAGGGGGTCCAGGGCGGCCGCTGCCCGAATGGCGCTCTGCTCGGTGCTGGGTCGCGGCGCGAGGAAGTCTCCCGCCCTACGGTAACCATAACCCGGCTGCGTTCCGACAGCCAGCGCACGCCGGGCAAGAAAGACCGCTCTCGGGCACCCCAGTCTAGTGTTCCACCTGAAATCCGTTGCAGATATCGGGTGAGGGAGTCGAGGATTTCTTCGGCGGTCTTCTTCCAAATGAATGGCCGGGGGTTGGTGTTCCATCGGTCGATCCAGGTGTGCACATCTGCCTCGAGCGCCTGGACGGTTATGTTGTGCATGAGGGTCTGGGTTACCGCGTGGGGCGGCTACTTCAATCTGGACGTCACCGGCCAGCTCGCTGACATACGCGCCCAATGAAGTCATTCGCTACCGATGGCATGAAGCGGGCTGATCTGCCCGCCGATCACCGGGCCGTACCCAGGTACCGTGGGGCACAGAAAGTTCCGCCGCGCCATCCGCTCAACACGCTTCCCGGCGGCAGTCCAGCCGTTGACTAAGTAGCGGCACCTGGCCTGAGGGCTTGATCATGCCCGATACGTGCCCAAGTCGGCCCACCATGCGGCATCCTACCTGCTCAGAGCGTGGTAGCTCGGTTCCCTGAAAAGCGAAAGGTTTACACCTGAAGACCATCAGGCCCGGACACTGGGACGAGTTTCTCTCTTCCCCGGCGCCACTCTTAGCCGGTCTCTCGGACACTCGTGGCGTGGAACGGCTCGTGGAACGGGGGCCGAGGTCATCCCAGCCCGGCAGGGGGCAGTGGAGCAATGACCCGTGCCATCCGTGCAGCTAGCGCACGTTGTGCACCTGGCCGTACTTCTTGTAAACGGCAGGTCAGCGGTTCGAATCCGCTCACCGGCTCCCAGTTCAGCGTAGGTAAGCACCTACGCCGTGGCCATCAAGGTGAGCGGCTGTCACCTGATTCCGGTGATCTGCATTGTGGTGTGAGCTGGCGGACCTCAACGAGGTCGAGGCTGAGGGCCTCGATCTCAGCCAGGACGCCGTACAGTGCGGACCGGTCCAGCAGGCCGGTGAGCACGGTGTCGGCGCCGTGGTGCTGCGGCACCAGCGCCGGGAACGCAGAGAGCACCGTGGCGCCGAGGTGGCCGTGGATCCGGATCGTGTACAGGGCGGGTGCTGGGTCCATGACGCCATGGTCGAGGGCTGGCAGGTGAATCCTCATCACCAGGATCAGGTGACCGCCGTGCTCAACGCGTTAGGCCCTGCCGGCAGTAGCCGCGGCTCTCGCGCGAATCACCAGGATCCGGTGGCGACCTTTCACCTGCCTGGTGGCAAGCCTGGGCCCATCGCGAAGGCTTGCACGGCCGTCAGGCGGACGTGCCCAAGGTTCAAGGAGGATGCGTCATGGGTGCTCAGGTGGCGATCGTGGCCGGGGCAGGCGGTGCGCTTGGTCACGCGACGGCGGTGACCCTTGCCGCCGGCGGCCTCACGGTGGTGGCGGTCGACCGGAACGAGGATGCGTTGCGGGAACTTCCCGGCGGTGTCCGCCCCGAGGTGGCCGACACCACCGACCCCGCCGCAGTGAAAAGCCTCATCGGCCGGCTCGCCGGCGAGGTTGGGTCCCCTGACGTGCTGGTGAACACCATCGGTGCGTTCCGGCCAGGAGACGCGCTCACCACGACTCCCGGCACGCTGCGGCTCATGATCGACGTCAACCTGGGACCTGCGCTGTGGCTGAGCCAGGCGGTAGCGCCGCACATGCAGCAGCAGGGTTCAGGCGCCATCGTGCACGTAGCCGCCCGCCAGGGAATTGAGCCAGCCGGCGGCATGGCCGCCTACAGCGCGAGCAAGGCCGCTCTCGCCCAGCTGACCCGCATCCTCGACATTGAGCTCCGCCCGCACGGGATCCGGGTGAACGCGGTCGCGCCGCAACTGCTCGACACCCCCGCAAACCGGGCCACGTTCCCGGAGGAGGTGATGGCGCACGCGGTCGCACCGGAGGCGATCGCCGGCGTGATCGCATTCCTTATCAGCGACGCCGCAGCACCAGTCAGCGGAGCGATACTGCCGGCGTACGGCGCTTAAGGAGGCTGACGGCGGTTGCATCTACCGTGCCGGCAAGATCGGGGTCAGCTTCGACGAATCAGGGATAATACGTCGGACGTGTCGAGCGGAACCTGTACTACGTCACCGACGGCGTCTACCAGTCGGCGTTCCTGACCACCCGGGACGGCGTCGTGCTGTTCGACGCACCCCCATCCATCGGCCACAACCTGCGCCGGGCCGTGGATGAGATCGCCGCCGCCAACGGCGTCAGCAACACGGTGACCCACCTGGTCTACTCGCACCACCACGCCGACCACGCCGGCGCGGCCTCGCTGTTCGACGGAGACGTCGTTCGCGTCGGACACGAGGAGACCCAGCGGCTGCTGCTGCGCGACAACGACCCGGCCCGGCCGGTGCCGGAGATCACCTTCGCCGACCGCTACACCCTCGAGGTCGGCGGTGAGCGGGCCGAGCTGGCCTGGCACGGCCCCAACCACTCGCCGGACAACATCTACATCCACTTCCCCGGCCACGACGCCCTGATGTTCATCGACGTGGTCAACGCCGGCTGGGTGCCCATCTACAACCTCAACCTGTCCGAGGACGTCCCCGGGTACATGGCCGCCCCGGCCACGGCGCTGTCCTACCCGTGGACCCACTTCATCTGCGGGCATCTGGGCCGGCTCGCCACCCGCGATGACGTCGCGGTGCACCAGGCCTACATCGCCGACATCGAAGCCAGCGCGCGAGAGGCGCTGGCCACCGTCGACCCGGTGCCCTTTTACATGCACTACGGGGAGAACGCCTGGGCCGGGGTCAAAGCCCACCTCGACACCGTCACCGAGCGCGCGGCCGCGCCCATCATCGCGAAATACACCGGCGTGCTGGCCGCCGCGGACATCGAGATCTTCACCACCACCACCACGTTCGCCATCATGCAGTCGCTGCGCCTCGACTCCGGGCCCAGCGGACCGGTCCACCCCTGACCACAACGCACCGGGGCCGGGCCAGCGCCGGCGGACGAGCCATTGACGCCCGGATTAGCCAAGCAGCGCTCAGCCCCATGGCCGGCTGGCCGCGAGCCCTTCTCCTGCCCGCAATCGGCGCCGTGAGCACGTGAGTGCGCCTCAGCGAGATCAGCTCCCGATCGGACTTGCGCACCGCGAGTGCGCGCCACGCGACCGGCGAGCGCCCGCGGGAGGCGATGAGACGCTTCGTTTCCGCGAGCGTGAAGCCCGCTTCCTGCAGGCACCTGGCGACGCCAACTGTGGTGACGGCGGCGGCCGCGTACCGCCGGTGCCCGGCGGCGATACGTTCAGGCCGCGTGTCCCTCACGGTTGCCTCGATCGACCACCCATCCGCCTTCGGCCGCCCGTTCGACAAGATCCTGGCCGTGAACAACCTGGCGATGTGGTCACAGCCCGCGCTCCGCCTGAAAGAAGTCGCCGGCCTGCTGCGTGGCGGAGGACTCATCGCAATCGTCTCGCAGCCGCGGTGCCCGGGCGCGACCGCCGGGACAACGGCCGCTGCCGCAAGCCAGATCGCCGGCGCGCTTGAGGCGGCTGGTCTCGTTGCCATTCGCGTCAAGACGCTGGACCTTAAGCCTCCGGTCGCATGTGTCCTGGGGACGGCCCCCAGCGCCGCCGGGCAGATGCCCACAGGCCGCACCTGATGGACGTTGACGTGGACCCGGTGAGGACCGGGCGTGCACCGGCCGGCCTAGACGTTGATCCACGCGGTGAGGACGTCGGGGTCCCCATCGGTCTGGCAGAGCAGGCGGAATCTCATCGCGGGGGCGGGGCGGATTGCGAAACGCCCGGTCTCGTCGGCGGCCAGGCCCTTTTCCCGCCCGTTCCCGAGCTGCATGGTAATGGCCGTGGCGTGCGGCGGGGCCACCTGGCCCAGCACCGCGTCCGGGGTGAACCCCAGCTGAATGGTCATCCGCGCCGAGCTGAAGGTCATGACCCGGGTACCGGCCGCCTCGTTCTGAGTGGCCGGTTCGCCATCGGGCGCCCAGGCCGAGTCGTACGTGAGCTGCGCCCTCTCTTTTCCGAGGCCGTGCCAGGCAAAGATTTTCTTCCCCGCTTCGACGACCTCCGGCGGTGGCTCCTGCCGGGAGTCAAATACCTGCCGGAGAGCGGCGAGCAGTTCCTCTTCTTCGTCCTTACTGTCGGTCATGGTGGTCACCTCCCGGCGGCAAAATCGTCCCATCGCCCTGGCCCCGTCGCCGGAAGGCTGCTGAAGCGTCCTATGCTGCCGGGTTTACCCAAAGGATACCTATGCAATCCCATTTCCTGGTGTATGGCGGATCGGTTGCAGTCCTGACGGATCGGTTACGGTGCCGCCTTTGCGCGGCTCCCCGCGGGGCCGTAAATCGCTTGCCTCCGGCGTCCCGGTCCGTGGCACGCTGGCGGCCATGGACGAAACCGGGCGGCCAACCGGTCGGCACGACGCGGCCCGCCACAGCTACGACACCGTGGCCGAACAGTACGCCGGCGGATTCCGCGGCGAACTGGCGCACAAGCCGCTCGACCGGGCCCTGCTCGGTTCCCTCATCGAAGCGGCCGGGGCCGGAGCCCCAGTGGCCGACCTCGGCTGCGGTCCCGGGCACGTGGCCGGCTGGCTGGCCCGCCATGGTGCGGCCGCGGTGGGTATCGACCTGTCTGATGGCATGATCGCGGTCGCCCGCCGGGAGCACCCCGAGGCCGAATTCCGTCCCGGCGATCTGCTCGCGCTGCCGGCCCGGGACGGTGAGTTCGCCGCCGTCGTGGCGCTCTACTCGGTCATCCACCTCAGCCCCGGCGAGCTGCCCCGCGCCTGCGCCGAGATTCACCGCGTGCTCCGGCCGGGCGGCCTGGCCCTGGTTTCGTTTCACATCGGTTCCGGGGTCAAGCACCTCGCCGAGTGGTGGGGGCACGAGGTCGACCTGGACTTCCGCTTCCTCGAGACGGCGGACGTGGCCCAGGCGATGGAGGCGGCCGGCCTGGCGGTGGAGGCCCGCCTGGAACGCACCACCTACCCCGGGGAGGTGGACACCCGCCGGGCCTACCTGCTCGGCCGCCACGGGGCCCGGTAATGCCCGCCCGGCAACGCCACCCGGTGATAACAGCCCAGCGGTAACAGCCCAGTCCTGGCAGCCCGGTCGTAACAGCACCGTCCGCTGCTGGTCACCGGCCGCCTGCCGGGAGGCGCCCGCCGCCATTTCCGTAGCGGTCACCATGCCGAACGATCCCCGGCAGAAGTCCCCCGCAATGCGGTGCCACAGCTGTGCCCGGTGCAGCATGGCGTGATCGCCGCCGCGGACCTCGAGCGCCGTCACGTCCGTGACCAGCCGGGCCTGTTCCGCGTACAGCCAGGTGTCGGCGGGGCGGGTGATGCGGTCGGACGTCCCGTGGGCGAGCAGGATGCGCCGCCCGGCCAGTTGCGCCACGGGCTCACCGGGCGGCAGCCAGGGTGCCAGGCCCGCCGCTGCGGTCACCGCGGGATGCCCGGCCACCCGCATCGCCGCGCGGGCGCCCATCGAATGGCCGACCAGCACCACGGGGATGTCCCCGAATTGAGCCCTGATCTGATCCAGCACCGCCCGCAGGTCGGGCACGGGAGAAGCCTGCTCGCCATTCCATCCCCGGAGCCGGTAGTGCGGGCGGCACACCACGACCCCGGTGCCGCGCAGAGCCTGCCGGATCGCGCGCGCCACCGGGACCATCCGCAGGACCGCGAGCTGTGCGGGGGAGGCTGGCCGGGTGCTGACGGACTGGCCGCCGTGGGCCACCACGACCACCCCGGTGACGCCGGTCCGGAGCGCCCGGCCGGCGCGATCGGTTATCTCACGGCTCATCCGGTACCGCCCCTCTGGAATAGCCGGAGCTTACGCGCCGGTACGGTGCGCTGCTAACCAGCCTGCCAGGTTACCTCCGGATGGCATGCGCCGGCGGTGAGCCCCGCGGTAGCCTGCCCGCCTGGATGCCGTCACGCCGCGCCGCGCTGGACATTCTCCGGAACAAAACCAGCGGATAACAGAAATGCGTGGCCCATTTTCTGTTATCCGGGCCCGCCGGCCAGCGTCTCCTCTTCGGCATCAGAAACCGGCTCGCCCGTACCGTGCCGCCGGCCAGCGACAGCGACCCGCCGCGGTCGCTGAACCTGGGTGCCTCAGTGACATTCACGGCCGCCGTCATGGCGTTCGTGGTGGGGACCACGCTGATCGTGCCGCCGGAAGGCCGCCTGGCCGGAGGGCTGCTGCTGGGCGGATCCCTGCTGCTGACCGTGCTCTTCGTGGTCATCGACCGGCGGGCCGCCGCCCCGCTGCTGCCGCCTGCACTCATGCGGTCAGCGAACCTGCGCCAGGGCTCGTGGGGCGCTCTCCTCAACACCGCCACGACCAGTTCGGCGGTCACGCTGGTCGCGCTGTACCTCCAGAACACCCTGCGGCGGACTCCGTTGCAGGCGGCGGCGGCACTGCTCCCGTTCAGCCTGGCCGTAATCGGCGGCTCCGCCCTGGCCGCCCGGCTGCAGCGGTCGCGGCGGCCGCAACCGGTGGTAGCCCTCGGGCTCCTGGCCATCGCAGCCGCGAATTCCGCCCTGGTGTGGGGCGCCGGCGTGAGCTGGGCCGTGCCCTTGTCCGCCGCCGCGCGCCGGGGCCGGCATCGGACTGTCGTCGGTCGCCGCCACCGGCCTGGGCACGGACGTCGGCGCTCAATGGCGTGGCAGCGCGTCCGGCATCATCAACACCGCAGCGCAGCTCGGCACGGCCGTCGGCATTGCCATCCTGCTGCTGATCGCGGCGGCCACGACCGGGACACCCGCGGCGGGAACTCCGCGGCCGCGCCTGGCTTTGGCGGTGGCCGCTGCGACCGCGGCCGCCGGAGCCGCCACCTTCGCCTCGCGGTGCCGCCCCGCGGCATCATCGCCAGAGCTCAGCGGCCTGCGAGCAGCTCGACTACCGGGGCGAAGTCCTCGATGAAGATCCCGTTCACGATGATGTACGAGCAGCCGAGCGTATCGCGGTGGCGAGGGCGGGTATCGGCGACGGCATTTGCAGGCCGTCGGGCATCAGCAAGCTGGCGTAGCCCAGTTGCTCGGCCCGCCGCGCGGTGGACAGCCACTGCTGCTGATCCTGTGGTGCCGACTGAAGCCCGAACCGGAAACCGTGCGCCATGGCGGGATCGTAGTCGTTCGCCCGAGGCCTGGCCATGGACCCGGTGCACGATCCGCGGAACGGCGAGGGCAATATGTCTGGTAAGCGAGGAAAAACGGAATGACCGGCAACCATTGGCCTCGCCCGAACGTCACTCCCCTTGAGGAGTGTTTAACCGGGGCCTGGGAATGGTGATCTTCGCGGATCTCGGAGACCGGGTGGAGTGATACATGGGGAGTCCTGTCCCGCCGGAGGTGGAACCAGCATCCCCGGACGGGCCGGGCATCCCCCGCCGAGTCATCGGCCGCGGCCGGGTCAGCGTCTTCCCCCGGCCTCAGCGTCTTCCGCCGAATCAGTAGTCCCCGTTGAGCCCGCGTCGCCCGTTGAGCCGCGTCCCCGCTGAACCCGCGCCGCCCGCTGAACCGGCGCCGCCCGGCGGTACCCCGCCTGCGGGCCGCCCGCCGCATCGCAGCCGCCGGCGCACGATCCTGATCTGGACCGCGAGCATCACCGCCGGCGTGGTGGCCATCGCCGCCGTCGGCGTCCTTCTCCTCTACCGTCACCTGAACGGGAACATACAGCAGCGCGACGTGAGCGGGCTGCTCGGCAGCCAGCCGGTCGACCTGCACCCGCAGGCCGAGAACATCCTGGTGGTCGGGTCGGACACCAGGTACGGCCAGGGCACCCGGTACGGCCGGAACCTCACCACCGATCAGTCGGACACCACAATGATCGTGCACATCGCCGCGAACCGGCAGTGGGCCGAGGTGATGTCGATCCCGCGCGATTCCTGGGTCAGCATCCCGGCCTGCCGGATGGGCAACGGCCAGATGTCGGTGCCGCAGACATTCAAGATCAACGAGGCTTTCGCCATTGGCAACCTCGACGGGAACAACACCGCGCTCGGTGTGGCCTGCACGATCAAGACGGTCGAACAGGACACTGGCATCTACCTCGACCACTTCGTCGTGATCAACTTCACCGGCTTCAAGAGCATGGTCGCCGCGCTCGGCGGCGTCCAGGAGTGCAACACCCAGGCCATCAACGATCCGCTGTCCGGGCTCAAACTGACCGCCGGGCACCACCTGCTGACCCCCACCCAGGCCCTGGCGTACGTCCGGGCGCGTTACACCCTCGGCAACGGCAGTGATCTTGAGCGGATCACCCGCCAGCAAGCGTTCATGTCTTCGCTGGTCCAGCGGGTGAAGAGCAAACTGCTGAATCCGCTGGCGATCTACCGGTTCCTTGACGCCGGGACGAAGTTGCTCACCATCGACACCAAACTGGGCGGCGTCACGGGCCTTTACGATCTCGCGTCCAGCCTGCGGAACCTGCCGTCCAGCAAGGTCGCCTTCTTTACGCTGCCCAACCACCCGCGATCGGACGTGGTCCCGTCCGACACGGCCAACGTGCTCTGGACGCAACCCGAGGACAGCGCGATCTTCCAGTCCTTCCGGGACGACGTTCCCGCGAGCCGGTCACTCTTCCCCGCGTCCGCCAGCCCGTCCGCCAGCCCGTCCGTGAGCCCGTCCGTGAGCCCGTCGGCCGGTGCGTCTCCCTCGGCTACGCCAGGCGCCTCGGCGCCTGGCCAGGGCGGCAGCACCTCGCCCGGCACGCCGGCGGGTGCCCAGCAGACGGCACGGCCGGCCGCTACGCCGTCCCTCGCCATCCCGTCCGCCCGGACCGCCAACCAGAACATCTGCACCGGCTGAGCACGTCCGGCCTGCCGCGCCAGCGGACTCACCCGGCCGAAGCATTCCTGCGGCATGTGTAAGACCCGTCACACGCGGCATCACTAGAAACATGGCCGTCTCTCCCGGTTCAGACCATGAGCACGACGCCGCCTCCCCGGGAGGTAGACGCGAGCCGCCCGGTCCGCTCGCGGCGGCCATCGAGGAGACCGCCAGCTTCCTGACGGCCATCTGGAACCGGGAAACCGCGGAGTTGCCCACCTCCGCGGCTCAGTTGCACGTCCTGCTTATCGTCGAACGCCACCGGGACATCAACCTCAGCGGGATGGCCGCTCAGCTCGGTGCGCTCATGTCCTCGGCTAGCCGGCTGTGCGACCGTCTCGAGGCCGCTGGTTTGCTGTACCGGGCCCCTGGTCCCAGCCGGCGCGCGGTCACCTTGCGCCTGTCGCCGGAAGGAACCGCCCTGCTCGATCGCCTGCGGCGACGGCGCCGCGACGACCTGGCGCGCATTCTCGTGCGCATGCCGCCGGCCGGCGAGGACCGCCCTCGCCGCCGGGCTGGGGCAGTTCCGCTCGGCGGCCAGCGCGATGGGCACGGCCCGGGCCCGTCCAGGCATGGCCGGGCCGCCCTGACCCTCGGCCGGGAAGGCCGGTTATCCAGCTGGGGCAGATACCGTTAACCCCGTGAAAGGGACGTTGGCGCGCCGGATGCTGCTCGGTGCCCTCGCCGTGGCCGTGAGCCTGGTTGCCGCGGCGACCAGCGTGGGCTCTGGCCCGGCCAAGGCAGCCAGCCGCGCCGGGACGGCCAGCTCGCCGCACGTCGTCATCGTCGGCCTTTCCGGGCTGCGCTGGACCGACATTTCAGCGTCGGCGACACCCGCGCTCTGGACGGTGGCCCGGGCGGGCTCACCCGGCTCACTGGTCGACTACGCCGTGCTGCCGCGCACGTGCCCCGCCGACGCGTGGCTGACCCTCAACGGCGGTGACCGGGCGCAGGCCCCGCACACCAGCAAGGGCCCGTGCCCGGCGCTGCCCGCCGTGACCGCCAGGACCGGTCGTCCGGGCGTCCCCGGCCCGGCACGGATCGCGGCCATGCCCTCGCTGGTTTCCTATAACCGCGGCCTCCGGTACAGCCCCCGGTGGGGACTGCTCGCCTCCGCCGCCGGGAGCGGGAACTGCGTTACGGCCGTGGGCCCTGGTGCCGCGCTGGCGCTGGCCGGTCCCGCCGGCCACGTCGGGTCCTACCTTCCGGCCGTGTCTGGCGTCACCCGGGGCGTGCTGGCCCGGTGCCCGCTGACCGTGCTGGATCTCGGTTCGCTCCCGGACGGGTCCGGCGCCAGGGGCTGCCGCGGTGCGGCACGCCGACACCGAGCTGGCCGCGATTACCGCCGAGCTGCCCGCCGGCACCACGCTGATGGTGACCGCCCCCGGGTCCACCGGCATCCCGCCGCACCTGCAGGTCATCATGATCAGCGGCCCGGCGTACCGATCCGGCCTGCTCACCGCCCCCGCGACCCGGCAGGCGGGAATGGTCGTGCTCACCGACCTGACGCCGACCGTCCTGAGCTGGCGCGGCCAGCCGCGCCCGGCCGGCTGCCCGGCTCGCAGATCACCCGCGCCGGCCGCGGTGCGCTCCTGCCGTCCGTCCGCGGGCTCGTCGGCCAGGACACCACCGCCCAGGTCTGGACGAGCACGCACACGATCTTCTTCTGGACCTACGCCCTGGCCGACCTGGCCGCGTTCGCCGGTGTGGGCCTGCTCTTCTGGGGCGCCCAGCCGGATCGGCGGCGGCGCCGGGCGGCGCTGTGGCGGCTCGCGGGCACCGCCTTGGGCGCGGTGCCGGCCGGATCGTTCCTGGCCAGCCTGGTGCCGTGGTGGCTGATGCCGCAGCCGGCGATCTGGCAGTACGGGCTCACGCTGGCCTGGACGGCGGTGGTCGCTGCGATCGCGCTGGCCGGCCCGTGGCGGCGGGACCCGTTCGGGCCGCCGGGCGCCGTGGCCGCGGTGACCGTGCTGATCGTCGGGCTGGACGTGATGACCGGATCGCGGCTGCAGCTGGGCTCGCCGTTCGGCCTGTCTGTGCTGGAGGCCGGGCGGTTCTACGGCATCGGCGGCGAAGGGGTCGGCCTGTACGCCGTATGCGGCATGATCGCGGCCGCCTGGGCAGGCAGCACGCTACTCCGCCCAGCCGCCCGCGGCACCGTCCCGGCCGGGCACGGCCGGGTCCGGGCGCTGCTCGCCGCCTCCGCGGTCGCGGTGTTCGTCGTGATCGCCTGCGGCTGGCCGCAATTCGGCGGGAAGGTCGGTGGCACGATCGCCATCGTCCCCTGTTTCCTGCTGCTGCTCATGGCCATGGCCGGCATCAGGATCACCATCCGGCGGGTCGCGGTGGTCCTGGGCAGCGGGGCAGCCGTGTTCGTGGTGTTCGCGGTGATCAATTACCTGATCCCGGCGACCGGCCCATCCGATATCGGCGCGTTCGCCGGAAACCTGTTCCACGGCCACGCCGGAGCCCTGCTGGCCCGCAAGTGGGCCTCCATGATTGGCTCGCTCACGGTGAGCACCTACAGCCCCCTGGTGCCCTTGGTCGTCGTCGTGGTGGGCCTTATCCTGCTGAAACCCTCCTGGTTCAGGGTCAGAGCCGTCCCGCGCGGTTATGCCGCCGAGCCGCTGCTCGCGATGACCCTGGCCATGGTGTGGCTGGTCTGCGTGCTCGGCTGGTTCGCCGACGACTCGGGCATCATCGTGCCGGCCACCGCCCTGCCGCTCGCCCTGCCGCTCGGGTTCGCCCTACTGGCAGGAGTTCCGCTGACCGGTGACGAGGCGGCCGACCATGGGCTGCCGGTCACCGGGCCGTCCATCGCCGGCCTGATCCGCTCGCCGGCCCGACCAGGCGCATAGAAGGAGAAAGAACGGGTGCAGTATCAGCTATCACGGCTCGTCGCCGGGCCGTTCCTGCGCGGGCTGTGGCGGCCCCGGATCGTCGGCGCCGAGCATATCCCGGACACCGGCGGGGCCATCCTGGCGTCGAATCACCTGTCGGTCATGGATTCGGTCTTCCTGCCGCTGATGCTCAAGCGCCCGGTCACGTTCGCGGCCAAGTCGGAGTACTTCACCAGTAAACGGCCTGGCCTGCGGCTCATGGGCCTCTACATCCGGGCCACCGGCCAGCTGTCAGTGGACCGGGCCGGTGCGCGTGCGGCGCAGGAGATGCTCGAGGGAGCGCTTATCCTGCTGCGCAACGGCGAGCTCTTCGGCATCTACCCCGAAGGCACCCGTTCCCCGGACGGCCGGCTGTACCGCGCCCGGCCCGGGGTGGGCTGGCTGGCGCTGAACTCGGGCCTTCCGGTCATCCCGGTCGCCATGATCGGCACGGACCGGGTACTGCCCCCGGGCCGGTCTATTCCCCGTCTGGGCCGGATCGAGATACGCATCGGTAAGCCGATGACCTTCGGCGAAATCGCTGGCGGAAATGAGGCCCCGGCCAAGGCGCGCCGGGCTATCGCCGACGAGGTGCTCCAGGCGATTCAGCAGCTGTCCGGGCAGGAGTACGTGCCGATGTACGCATCGGTGCGCAAGGAGCAGCTCGCCGCGGGCGCTTAGGGCGCCGGTTTCCCGGTTTCCCCGGTGCCCTCACCGGGAGGCCCGGCGTCGCCGGGTGGCGGGGCCGAGGGGAATGGTTCCGTCAGGGCGGCTGGATTCCAGATGTAGAGCGGGCCGGAGGGAGCGTCCCCGGGCCGCTGCCCGGGTGAGTGGCCCAGTTCGCCTGGTGGCGCCGGCACGGCGGGCTGCGGGCCGGTGTCCGGGGTGTGCCGGCCAGAGTACGGAGGCCGATGCCATCGCGGGCTGCCGCTCCCGGATGGTCCCGGCGGGGGTGCCGTGCCGGGACCGGTGCCCGGCGGCGGGGCCGGTATGACCGGCTGCCCGCTGGCCGCCAGGGTTTCCGGCGCAGCTGTTTCCGGCGCAATCGGCGGCGGCGTCGCTGGGCGCGCCGGACGCGGCGGCTCTGGCGGCCCCGACGAGCCTGCGAAACTCGACGGCCGAGCGAGTGGCAGCCGTCCTTCGGCCGCGGGGCTGGGCGGCATCGCTGGTCTCCGCGGCGGGACCGCGCCGCCAGGGAACGCGGGATCCACCGGGGGAACCGGGCCGCCCGAGCGCAGCCGGCTCGCGGGCGGCAGTGGCTGACCGACGTCCCACGGTGCCGGCGTAGCCGGGGCCGCCGGGGCCTGCGGCGCGAACAGGGCGAACGGATCGGGAACCGGCCGTGCCGTCTCCGGCAGCGCGGCCTCCCGCGGCATCGGGGCCGGTTCCCACGGTGGGCCTCCGGGCGCGTTCAGCTGAGCCCGGGTTACCGTCCTGGGCACCGGCGTCACGCGTACCCGCAGGCCGTGGGTACTGATCCGGGAACCCGCCGCAGACCGGCCGCCGCTGCGGCCGCCGTTCCGCGTCCTCCGGTCCTGGCGGCCCGGTCCCGTTCGCCACCGGGCCGCTCCCGGCGTCGCCGTGTATGCGGCGGGGGCTGGCTCTGCCGCGGCCGCTCTCATGTGCCTGGCCGCGCCGACCGTGGCCAGCGTCCCGGATGGGGCATTGAGCAGAGCCCGGGGTTCGGGGGCGGGAAGACCGCCCCGTTCCGCTCGCCGCCGCCGGACCCGGATCCCGACCAGGCTCGCGAGCAGCACAACGATCAGCCCTCCCGCGGCCATGGCCGCGTCGCGCAGCACGGTCGTGGCCCGGCCCAGGATTCCCGCCCTGGGCTGACCAGCCGAGGGCCGGGTCCTGCCCCCCGGAGCCTGCGCCGTGGCCGGTGACGTGGCAGGCGCCGAGGCTGACGCACGCGGAGCCGCGATGACCGCCGCGGCCTGGACGGCCGCGGCGGCGTCCACCGTTCCCCCGCCGTCGCCCGGCGCCGTCGCCGACGGCGGGCGGGCCACACTGCCGGCCAGGAGCGCCTGCCGGACCTGGCTGCCGGTCAGGCTGGGATAGCGCGACCGGATCAGGGCGGCGACGCCGGCGACGACAGCGCTGGCGGCGTCGGTGGTGCTCATATCCCGGTATCCGGACGGCGGGCTCGCGGTGGTGAGATTCACGCCGGGTGCGGTGAGCGCCACGTAGGACTGCCGGATGGAGAACCCGGCCCGGGCGAAGTGCCGGTCCACGGCGCCGAGCGCAATGACGCCGGGGTAGGCGGCCGGGAAGGTGGGCTTGTTGCCGTCCTCACCGTTGTCGCCGGCCGGCGCGACCAGCACGACTCCCTTCCCCAGGGCGTAGCTCACCGCTGACTGCTCGGCGGCGCTGCCCCCGGCGGCGGCGCTGAGGCCGCCGGTCGCGGCGCCGTCCGAGGCCAGGCTCGCCGGGTCGAGCGGCAGGTTGATCACCTGCGCGCCGTGCCCCACGGCGTACCGGATGCCCGCGGCGATCGCCGCGGGCAGGCGGCTGGTGTCGGCTGGGTTGCCGTTCAGCGGGTCGGTGGCGTCGAGGACCACGCGGATGGCGAGGATCCTGGCCGCGGGCGCGACACCGATGATCCCCGACGCGTGGCCCGCGTTGTCGCCATGGCCGGCGATGATGCTCGCCGCGGACGTCCCCTCGATTCCCCAGGACGGCGTGCCGGCCGTCTCTCCCGATCCGGTGAGGTCGGGCCCGGTGACGACGGAGCCGGTCAGGTCGGGATGGGCTGCCTCGACCCCGCTGCTGAGCACGGCCACGGTGATGCCCGCGCCGCGGGAGAACTGCCACGCCTGCGGGACATGCAGGTTAGCCAGCCACCATTCCTGGTCGCGGATCCGGTCGGCTTGGACCTGGGAAGCCGCCCCGGCACGAGCCGCCGCGGACCCGGCCGGTGCCGCCGTGCCGGCGGACGCGGGCAGCGCAGCGACGATCGCGGCGGCAGCTGTCATCGCCGCGGTCAGGCCCAGCGATGCGCCGCTGGGCAATCGAGGTGACACGGCGGTCACGTCTCCTCTGGACGGGGGGACATGCGGGGTGCTGCCCGTCGCGGGATTGCGGCTTCGCCCGGCTGGCTTCTGGTGCCGTACTCCCGGCCCGTCCCTACGGTCTTGTCGTCGCAGGACCATCGTGCCATGCGCGTGCCTGCCGGGGAATCGTTCCTGCCGATCTTGCGGGCCCGGGTCATCGTGCCTGGACAGACCGTAGACGCCTGGCTACACAGTGCCAGCTGCACAGTGCCAGCTGGCCAGAGCACCACAGGGCCAGCCGCACAGGGCGGGAATGGAGGCCGGGAACGGCTAGGGCGCCGGGCTCAGGCTGACGTGCGCGCCGGGCGGCAGCCCCAGCCGCTGAGCCGCGTCGCCGGAATTTACCGCGAGAGACACCATGCCGGACCCGTCGGCGAAGGCGACCAGTTCACCCGGCGCGACGGCCCCGAACGTGTCCCGGTAGGGCACCGTCAGCTGACGGCGCCCGGCGCGCACCACGACGCTCCGGCCGTACTGGACTCCGATGCTGCCCGCATCCGATGCGGAGATGGACAGCTGCACGTTGCCGAATGTGTCGACCGTCAGCACCTCACCCTGGGCGGTCCCATCGAGGACCCGGCTCGCCGGCGGCGGCAGCGTCACCAGGTCCGCCACATCGACCTCGGTCCCGGCCGACGAGAGGGCCGCCCCGGCGGCCAGCCGCGCGGCGACCGGCATGAAGATGTCGCGGCCATGGAACGTGGGCGCGGCCATAGGGTTCAGCCACATCTCCTTGTTGGTGAGGCTGATCGCTTTCCGCGGGCCGCCGGCCACCGAGACCGCCCATGACAGCAGCCCGTTGTCCGGGCCGACGAGGATGGCGTCACCGGCCGCGACGGCGATCCCCAGCCGGTCGGTGCCGACTCCCGGATCGACCACGGCGACGTGCACCGCGGGCGGGAAGTAGGGAATCGTCTGGGCGAGCACGGCCGCGCCACGCCGCACGTCACCACCGGGAATGAGGTGGGTGATGTCTATGACGGGTATCTGCGGTGCGATCTGGGCGGCAACTCCGTGGCAGGCGGCGGTGAACCCGTCCTCCAGCCCGTAGTCGGTGAGGAACGTCAGACAGCGAAAAGGGGCCACGATCCGTGAGCGTACGTCGCAGGAGGCCGCGGGGTACAGGAGGGGCGTGCGCCCGGATTTCCCAGGGCTGCCTGGCGCCCGCCTACGATGACCGTGTCCGGGAGGAGGGCGATATGGCGGAACTGTCCGAGCGCGACGCCCAGATCCTGGCCTTCGAAGCACGGTCGTGGCGGCACCCAGGGGCGAAGGAACAGGCCATGCACGATGTACTGAACCTCGCACCGACCCGGTACTACCAGATCCTGAACGAGCTCATCGACACCCCTGAGGCCCTGCGGTTCGATCCGGTGCTCATCAAGCGGCTGCGCAGGCAGCGCTCCCGGCGGCAGCGGATGCGGTCACCGCGTACCGGAGAGTAGGACTTCCTGATGCGACGAGCGGAGCACGGCGGCCATGGCCTCTGAACCTGTCGCGGCCGGACTGCCCCGGGCCGCTACGGCCGAAGGGCAGGCCGGCCTGGACGCTATCGTGGCCGCGCCCGCAGGTGCGCTGATCGCCTCCGACTACGACGGCACGCTCTCGCCGATCGTGGCCGACCCGGCCGCCGCGCACGTCCATCCCGGCGCGATCGCCGCGCTGCGCCGGCTGGCGGCGCGCGTCGGCACGGTGGCCGTCATCACCGGCCGCCCCGTCGCCCAGGCGGTTGAACTCGGCGGCCTGGAGACGGTGCCCGGCCTCATCGTTCTTGGCCACTACGGCTGGGAACGGTGGGAGAACGGTCAGGTCTCCGCGCCGCCCGTGCCCCCCGGGGTGGCGGCGGCCCGGCGCGAGCTGCCCGGCGTGCTGCGGGCGGCGGGCGCGCCCACGGGGACCCGTATCGAGGACAAGGGGCATGCCGTCGCCGTGCACACCCGCGGCACCGACGACCCGGACGCAGCCCTGGCGCGGCTGCGGGGCCCGCTGGAGGCGCTGGCGGAGCAGACTGGCCTGGCGGTGGAGCCCGGGCGCCTGGTCGTCGAGCTGCGGCCCCCGGGGATGGACAAGGGGGTGGCGCTGCGGGAGCTGGCCGCGGAGCGAGGTGCACGATCGGTGCTGTTCAGCGGCGACGACCTGGGTGACCTGGCCGCGTTCGCCACGGTACGTGACCTGCGCGCCGCCGGCGTTCCCGGCGTCACCGTCGTCAGCGCCGCCCCCGAATCCGACCTCCCCCCAGAAGAAGCCGACCTGGTAGTAAACGGCCCCGACGGCATAGCCGCACTCTGCTCGCTGCGCTCGCCGACGCCGTAGAGGGAAAGGAGCGCCCGTGACGCAGGGCGCGCTCTAACGCAGGCCGCGATTTGACGGCCACCACCGCTCTAACGGTCACCCAAGCGGGCTACGGCGAAGCGATCGTTACCGGCCCAGCGACCCCGGGCCGAAGGTCCGGGTGAGCGGCCGGTGCTATGGCGGGAACCGCAGCGGGTGGCGGGGGGTCCAGGGGGGTCGTCCCCCCGGACGGCGTCGTCCCCCCGGGCCAGCACAGCCCCACTAACCCAAGGCTGCGAGCTGGGAAGTGAGCCAGTGCGCCGGCGACTTGGCGGCCGCGGCAGCGGCCAGCGCGTTGCACCGTCGGCGGCGCTCGTCCTCGGGCATCAGCAGGGCCTGATGCATCGCGGCCGCGGTAGCGCTCACGTCGTACGGGTTGACGAGCAGCGCGTCCGATCCGAGCAGCGCGGCGGCGCCTGCCTCGCGGGAGAGGACCAGCGCGCAGCCGCGGTCGGACAGCACCGGCCCCTCCTCCGCGACCAGGTTCATCCCGTCCCGGATCGGGTTCACCACCAGGACATCCGCTACGCGGGCCGCGGCCAGGGATCGCGGATAGTCGTCCTTGACCTCGAGGATCAGCGGATCCCAGTCCGCGGTGCCGAACTCCTCGGTGATCTCGGCGGCCACCCGCAGGATCTCGTCGGTGTACGCGCGATATCCGGGCACGCTGCTCCGTGACGGGTAGGCGAACGCGACGTGCACGACCTGACCACGCCACTCAGGCCGGGTGGTGAGCAGTTCCCGGTAGGCGGCCAGCCCGCGGAGGATGTTCTTGGACAGTTCCGTCCGGTCGATCCGCACGATCAGCTTCCGGCCGCCCGCAGCCTGGGTCAGCGCGGCCACGTTCGCCTCGACATCCGCCTCCCGCGCCCTTTCCCGGAGCGCCGGGGCGTCGACGCCGAGGGGATGGACACCCACGCCGGTGACGTGACCGCGGTGGATGACCCGCTGCGCGGCCCGGTCGACCTGGGCCCCCAGCAGGGCCTCACAGCAGTCGAGGAACGCATCGGCCCATCGCTGGCAGAGGAAGCCGGCGTGGTCGGCGCCCAGCATGCCGTCGAGAATGGCGCGGCCGGTGTCGTCGGGAAGAATCCGGTAGTAGTCCACCGGGGCCCACGGCGTGTGCGAGAAGTGCGCGATGCGGATGCCCGGCACGGCGTCGCGCAGCATCCGCGGGACGAGCGCCAGATGGTAGTCCTGCACCAGCACGCGTGCGGCGGTCGGCGCCGATGTCGCGGCGAGCGCGAGTGCCCCTGCGAACGCCTCGTTATAAGCCACGTAGGATTGCCAGTCGCGCCGGAACGCCGGCCCGAAGCGCGGCTGGACCGGGGTATCGAACAGCAGGTGGTGAACGAACCACAGGGTGGCGTTGGCCACCGCGTTGTAGGCGCCCTGGAAGGTGGCGGGCGGTATGTCCAGCGCGCGTACGGCGGTCCGGCCGCCCGAAGGTCCCCCGGTGTCGACGCCGAACCGTCTGCCCTCCGGATCCTGCCGGGCGGCCACCCGGTCGGCGTCACTGAGCGCGGCGCAGATCCAGACCACCTCCGCGCGATCGGCGAGTGATGACAGGCCGGGCATAAGCCCGGACACCAGCCCCCCGCTGCCCCGCCGCGCGGACAGGCTCCCGTCCGGGGTCATCGTGAAAGACAGCGGGCCCCGGTTCGACGCGACGAGCAGCCGGCCGCCGTCCCGGGGTGTGCCCGCGGCCGCGACGGCTTCGTGATCGGGGGCGTCCGCGGCGCCGCTCTCACGGCCGGAGGCTGCGTCCCCGGCATCGGCGTGGCCGTCTCCTGCGCCACTGTCCGGGGCGGCCTGCCCGGTGGCGGCCACCCGGCACAGGCTGGAGTTGTGACCCATATCCCGGCAGGCTAGCGGAGGAACCTCGGCCGCCGAGGACCGGTCCGATGAGCGATGTCCCATGCTGCGGCATCGGCCATGATCGGTTAAAGTTCACGTAAGGCATGTGTCCGTCAGGAAACGGCCTGGTTGCGGGGAACGCCAGCGCATCCCGCGGCACAACTGAATACAGCTCATCTAGAGGGGTGGAGGGATCGGCCCTGTGAAGCCCCGGCAACCGTCACGATGATGCTCTGCTCGAAGGGGTAATCCCCGGGAGGCTCCCGCTGAGGGCCGCTGTGCCCGCCGCGGCGGGCCCGGTCCTGCGAGGCCACATCGTGAGAGGTGCCAACTCCGGCCCGTGGTCAAGGTGACCCGGGAAAGATGAGGAGAAAGGGGCCTCGCGACGTGAGCACATCTGCCACTGAGAACAATAATGACGCCATACCCGCCAGCCGCACGACACCTTCGGTATCCCGGTTCGGGTACGCCACCCATCTATCCTGCCGTGAATGCGGCCTGACCCGGGAGCTCGGGCCTTACTATGCGTGTGCGGACTGCTTCGGCCCGCTTGAGGTCGCCTACGATTTCCCGGCCCTGACCCGGTCCGACATCGAGGCCGGCCCGCGCAACATGTGGCGGTACGCCAAGCTGCTCCCGGTACCCGCCGACATCGCCGCGCGGCCCACCCTTGAGCCGGGCTTCACCAGGCTGACGCGAGCGGACAACCTGGCCCACGCGCTCGGCATGCGCCGGCTGTGGGTCAAGGATGACCGCGACAATCCCACCCACTCATTCAAGGACCGTGTGGTGGCCGTAGCCCTCGCGGCGTCACTGGAGATGGGCTTCAAGGTCCTCGCCTGCCCGTCGACAGGAAATCTGGCTAACGCCGTCGCCGCCGCGGCCGCGCGGGCCGGGATCCGTTCCGTGGTGCTCGTCCCGGCCGATCTCGAGCAGCAGAAGATCATCACCACGGCGGTCTACGGCGGCACGTTCGTCCTCGTCGACGGGAACTACGACGACGTGAACCGGCTGGCCTCCGAGCTGGCGGGTGAGCACGAGGACTGGGCGTTCGTCAACGTCAACGTGCGGCCGTACTACGCGGAAGGGTCCAAGACGCTCGGCTTCGAAATCGCGGAGCAGCTCGGCTGGCGGCTGCCGGAGCAGGTCGTCGTGCCTATCGCCTCGGGCGCCCAGCTCACCAAGGTGGACAAGGGCTTCCGCGAGCTGGCCGCACTCGGCCTCGTCGAGGACACCGGCTGGCACGTGTTCGGCGCCCAGGCCACCGGCTGCTCGCCGGTGTCGGCCGCCTTCGCGGCGGGCCAGGATGTCGTCGCGCCGGTGCGGCCCGCTACCATCGCCAAGTCGCTGGCCATCGGCAACCCCGCGGACGGCCCGTACGTGCTGGACACGGTGCGGCGGACCGGCGGTGCCGTTGCCGATGTGAGCGATGAGGAGATCATCGATTCGATCCGCCTGCTCGCCGCCACCGAAGGCATCTTCGCCGAAACCGCCGGCGGGGTGACGCTGGGCGTCCTGCGCAAGCTTCTCGCCGCCGGGCAGATCGACCCCGCGGCGGAGACGGTGATAATCAACTCCGGCGACGGCCTGAAGACCCTGGACGCGGTGGCGGGGACGCTGCCCGTACCCCCCGTGGTCCGGCCGACGCTGGAATCATTCCGAGAGGCGGGTGTCGAATGAGCGTGTCAGTACGAATCCCCACGATCCTGCGGTCCTATACGGGCGGCGCGGCGGAGGTCAGTGCCGGCCACGGGACGCTGCGTGAGGTGATCGCCGGACTGGATGCCGCGTATCCGGGGATCGCCGGGCGGATCGTCGACGACGGTGGCAAGCTCCGCCGGTTCGTCAACGTGTACGTGGGCGAGGAGGATGTCAGGTTTGCGCAGGGTCTGGACACGCTTGTCCCCTCGGGGGCCCAGGTTTCGGTCATCCCCGCGGTGGCCGGCGGTTAGTCACCGGTCCCCTCCTGGCCGCCGTAACCGATTGCTAGCAGACTGTGCATGTTTATCACCGGAGATCGCACCCGTCCGGTTCGCGTACACGGTAATGTCGTGTCTGGTCGCCATCGGTCGGACCCGCTCCTTGGCGTGGCCCGGGCAAGGCGATCGAACGGGTTCCGCGTTGCAAGGGCGGAGCTCGAGGCCCGAGCACAGTTAGGGAGTTGTGTGGAAATGGCTCAGGGCACCGTCAAGTGGTTCAACGCGGAGAAGGGTTACGGCTTCATAGCCGTGGATAACGGCAAGGACGTGTTTGTCCACTTCTCGGCAATTCAGGCGGACGGTTACCGCACGCTTGAAGAGGGCCAGCGAGTGGAGTTCGAGATCACGCAGAGCGAGCGAGGACAGCAGGCTGACGCCGTGCGCCTGGTCTGAAGCTCTGACGTCAATCGGCCCGGCCCCCACTTGGGGGCCGGGCCGATTGCATTGCCGCAGCGAGGCGGTCATCCCCGCGTTTGCACTCTCCCGGTGAGAGTGCTAAACATGGCGTTGGCACTCTCCCTATGAGAGTGACAGCGATAGGCCGGATCGGGCGATGAGGTCTGTGCCCACGGCAGGAAGTGACTGCCGGTGGCCCAGGCCAGCCGTCGCGGGCGTCGGCTCGATCCGCAAGCAAGCCACGGAGGACTGGAGCCTATGGCAGCGAAGATGATCGCGTTCGACGAGGACGCCCGGCGCGGCCTCGAGCGCGGCATGAACCAGCTCGCCGACGTCGTGAAGGTAACCCTCGGCCCGAAGGGCCGGAACGTGGTTCTCGAGAAGAAGTGGGGCGCCCCCACGATCACCAACGATGGCGTGTCCATCGCCAAGGAGATCGAGCTCGAGGACCCGTGGGAGAAGATCGGCGCGGAGCTCGTTAAGGAAGTTGCGAAGAAGACCGACGACGTTGCGGGTGACGGCACCACCACCGCCACCGTTCTCGCCCAGGCGCTCGTTCGCGAGGGCCTGCGTAACGTGGCCGCCGGCGCCAACCCGATGTCGCTCAAGCGCGGCATCGACGCGGCCGTTGAGCGGGTCAGCGAGGAACTGTCCAAGCTGGCCAAGGACGTGGAGACCAAGGAGCAGATTGCTTCCACCGCCTCCATTTCCGCCGGCGACCCGGCCATCGGCGAGATGATCGCCGAAGCCATGGACAAGGTGGGCAAGGAAGGCGTCATCACCGTCGAGGAGAGCAACACCTTCGGCCTCGAGCTTGAGCTCACCGAGGGCATGCGCTTCGACAAGGGCTACATCGCGCCGTACTTCGTCACCGACCCCGAGCGTCTTGAGGCCGTCCTGGACGACCCGTACATTCTCGTGGTCAACTCGAAGGTCTCGGCCAACAAGGACCTGCTCCCGCTGCTGGATAAGGTTGTGCAGTCGGGCAAGCCGCTCGTCATCATCGCGGAGGACGTCGAGGGCGAGGCCCTGGCGACGCTCATCGTGAACAAGATGCGCGGCCTGTTCAAGTCGGTCGCGGTGAAGGCCCCGGGCTTCGGTGACCGCCGCAAGGCCATGCTCGGCGACATCGCCATTCTCACCGGCGCTCAGGTCATCAGCGAGGAGCTGGGCCTGAAGCTGGAGAACGCCGACGTCGATGTGCTCGGCCGTGCCCGCAAGGTGGTCGTCACCAAGGACGAGACGACCATCGTGGACGGTGCCGGTGACGCGGACCAGATCTCTGGCCGTGTCAACCAGATCCGTACGGAGATCGAGAACACCGACTCCGACTACGACCGCGAGAAGCTGCAGGAGCGGCTGGCCAAGCTGGCCGGCGGCGTGGCCGTCATCAAGGCCGGCGCGGCGACCGAGGTCGAGCTCAAGGAGCGCAAGCACCGCATCGAGGACGCCGTGCGCAACGCTAAGGCGGCCGTCGAGGAGGGCATCGTGCCCGGCGGTGGTGTGGCGCTGATTCAGGCCGGCAACAGCGCGTTCCAGAAGCTGGAGCTGGCAGGCGACGAGTCCACCGGCGCGGCGATCGTCCGCCGGGCCCTGGATGAACCGCTCAAGCAGATCGCGGTCAACGCTGGCCTTGAGGGCGGCGTCGTGGTGGAGAAGGTCAAGAGCCTGCCTGCGGGCCAGGGCCTGAACGCCGCCACTGGTGAGTACGTGGACATGCTGAAGGCCGGGATCAATGACCCCACCAAGGTCACCCGTTCGGCGCTGCAGAACGCATCGTCGATTGCCGGCCTGTTCCTCACCACCGAGGCTGTGATCGCCGAGAAGCCGGAGAAGGAGAAGGTCCCGGCCGCTCCGGGCGGCGGGGACATGGACTTCTAGTCCAGCCCTTTACCGCCGAGGGCCCGGGGGATTCCCCCGGGCCCTCGCGTTTTACCGGAGGACCGCCTGTTCGGGCCCGGTTAGACTGCTCGCGCCCCGGCGCGGGTATGCCGTCCGCTCCGTGCGGCAGCTAGCCTAGAAGTGTCCGTAGCATCAGCCCGATTCCGATATGTACTGTTCGTCAGTTTTTCCTATTCACGTGAGGTCCCGCGTGCCTACCGGCAAGGTCAAGTGGTACGACTCCGAGAAGGGGTTCGGTTTCCTCGCCCGCGACGACGGGGGCGAGGTCTTCGTGCACTCTTCCGCTCTCCCGTCCGGGACCACCTCGCTGCGCCCTGGCCAGCGGGTGGAGTTCGGCATCGCGGAGGGCCGGAAGGGCGCGCAGGCCCTTCAGGTGCGGCTCATCGAGCCGCCGCCCACTGTCGCCGTGAAGTCGGCCCGTAAGAAGCCCGACGAGATGGTCGTGATCGTCGAGGACCTCATCAAGCTCCTGGACGGAGTGTCGAACACCTACCGTCGCGGCAAGCATCCGGACGGCCGCGACGCCAAGAAGATCGGCGCCGTGCTGCGGGCCGTCGCCGACGACGTCAAGGCCGGCTGACGGCTTCGCCGCCCGGCGCCTCCCTCAGCCGCGCCAGGGCTCCCCGGCCCCGCGGGCCAGCAGGCGGCGCCGCCGCGACAGCGTCAGCAGCACCATGGCGGCGCCCAGCCCGGCGGCGCTGATCCACAGCCCCGTGGGCCCGCTGCCCGTAATCGAGACCAGGACGCCCGCGAGCCCCCCCGCCACCCATGACACCTGGTGGATGGTCTCGGATACGGCGAACGTGGACGTCCGGGTCTGCTCCGGGATTTCCCGCTGCACCGTGGAGTCCAGCGCGAGCTTGGCCAGCACGGTCCCCACCGACGCCACGAACGCGACGATCAGGGCCGTGCCCAGGCCGAAGAACAGCGCGCACACGACGGAGGTCACGGTGGACACGATCAGCACGCTGATCGCCATCACGTGCGGGACGCGGGAGCGGAACAGCGAGCCTGCCGCCGTGCCGATCAGGCCGCCGACGGCCGCGGCGAACACCAGCGCGCCCAGCGCCACGTTCGGTGAAAAGCCGGGGAAATGAGCGCTGCGCAGCAGGAACGCGAGAAAGAAGACCATGAAGCCGGCGAATACGCGCACCGCCGCGTTGGCCCACATCGCCTCGGCCACGATCGGCCCGACCGACCGTAGCCGGCCGCGCCGCTTCGGCCTGGCGGCCCCGCGTCCCGGCTCGTCCAGTGGGTGCGTGCGGTCCGGGCGTCCCGGGGCGTCCTCGCTGCGACCGGCCGTTCCGGGCCGTCCCGGCTGCCCTCCACCGGCGGCGGGTCCCGCGCTGGCCGCCGCCTCTCCGGTGAGCGGTTCCGGCTGGGGCGTGGTGTCATCGATGCGGTCGGGGATCCGTGCTCCCAGCGCCGTGGCCCCCAGGTAGACGATCGTGCCGATCCGCAGGACCCAGGGCGCGCCGGCCACGGTCTGTATCCCGAAGGCCACGGGAGCGGCCACGATCGAGGCCAGGACCGCTCCCAGGCCGTTCCGCGCGTTCGCCGTGACCAGTGTGATCTCGGCGGGCAGCAGGCGCGGGGTCACCGAGCTGCGGGTGATGGTGTACGCCTTCTGCAGGACCAGCACGCCGAACGCCGCCGGGAACAGGGTGACCGGATCGCCGGTGACCGCCCCCGACATCGCCCAGCACAAGAGGCCGCGGGCAAGCAGCGTGCCCATCATGATGTAACGGCGCCCCTGCCGGACGCGGTCCAGCATGGGCCCGATGAACGGTGCGAGCAGCGCGAACGGCGTCACGGTCAGGACGAGGTAGAGCACGACCTGACTGCGCGCTTCGTGCAGCGAGGTGTTGAAGAACACGGTCCCGGCCAAGGCCACGGCCACGAAGGCGTCCCCGGCGCTGCCCGCCGCGGTGAGCTCGATGAGGCTTGACAGGCCGGTGCGGCCCGCGCCGGACGCACCGCTCAGCCGGTGCACGAACCGTCCCAGCCGCCGGTTCGCAGAGGCACCCGCCCGCGCGGCGGACCGGGCCGCCTGGCCGGTCGCCCGCCCTGCCTCCGACAATCCCATGCTCCAAGTATTCGTCGCAGCGGAGGCTGCGACGACCAGTGAGCGCGAATTCCCCGATTGCTGGCTCGTGCAGTCGCCGCGATGAGCGAGAATAACTAATCGTGAGCCCGATCCGCGTCCGCAGCAGAGAGCCAGATCAGGTATGCGCGGAAGCCGTCGGCCTGGCGCGTGCCGCCGTGGCGGACGTCGTAGGCGCGGAGCAGGTGGGGGAGCACCTTGGCGTTGAGGCGGGAGGCGACCGCCTCGTCACCCACCTGTTCGAGTGCCTCGACCCCGCTTATCCGGGATGGCGCTGGGCGGTGACCGTAACGCGAGCCTCGCGAGCCAGGACCGTCACCGTGGATGACAGTGCGCTGCTCCCCGGCCCCGACGCGCTGCTGGCCCCCACCTGGGTGCCCTGGCGCGACCGGCTGCAGCCAGGAGACGTAGGTGTCGGAGACCTGCTCCCGGCGCACGACGACGACGAACGGCTCGTCCCGATGGTGATGCTGGCCGGGGACGACGCGGTGGTCGATTGGTACGCCGACGGGCCGGCCGAGGTGGCCGACCCCCCGGGGGCGCGGGAGGCTCCGGAGCCTGCCTTTCCGGGCCGGCCCCGGGTCCTGTCCCCGGCCGGACGGGACGAGACCGCGGAACGGTGGTACGACAGCGAGCACGGCCCGCGCACGCCGCTGGCCCGCGCGGCCCCCGCCACCTGCGCCTCTTGCGGCTTTTTCGTCCCGCTCAGCGGCGTTCTGGGCCAGATGTTCGGCGGCTGCGCGAACGCCTACGCCCCGGATGACGGGCGGATCGTCTCTGGTGACCACGGCTGCGGTGCGCACTCCGAAGCCGCCCTCAACGATGCGCCCGCAGGCACCGTGTCGCCGGTGATTGACGAGTTCGGCTACGACCTGGTGGATCTGCCGGGGGTCTCGCTGGACGAGACCGTCTTCGAATCGTTCAGCGGCGGGGCCTGAGCCGGTTCCTGACCGCCGTGCCGGGCCACGCGGCGCTCAGCGACGCTGGCCCGGCGATGCTGCAGGTGCGGTACGTACCAGAGGCCGAAGAGCCCCATCACAACCCCGGTCACGCACGTCCACACCCACCATCGCTGCGCCGCCGGCAGGCTGTCGCGGACGGCGAAGACGACGATGAGGGCGATCGCCCAGCCCGCCGTGATGACGGTGGTGATCAGCTGGGCGTTGCCCTCGAGCGGAGGCGGCGGTGACCGGCGCGGAGAAGCCACGAGAGCCAGGTTACGTGCCTGTCCGGCCCAGCGGTGACTGCTCCGGCCCATGATGTTCCCCGGCGTGCCCGCTGTCCGTGATGTACTTGGATCATCCGGCCGCAGGCGCCCGCTGCCTGCTCGCGCGATAGGCGGTTTGCGGAAATGCCGCGCCACCGCATATCGTTAGCTAAAGTAATGACTCAGGCTAATGAAGATGACACTGACGCCAACAAGGTCGACGCAAACACGGTCCGACGTAGGCCTGGCCACCGCGCTGCGGATTTCGGTCACCCGGCTCGCGCGGCGGCTGCGGGTAGAGCGCGCGGCGCACGGAATGCCGGAGTCGGAGCTGTCCGACACGCAATTCGCCGCCCTTTCGGCGCTAGAGCGGCACTCGGCCATGTCGCCGGGCGAGCTCGCCGAATACGAAAAGGTGCAGCCGCCCTCGATGACCCGCGTCATCGCGGTGCTGGAGGAACGCGGCCTCGTGATGCGGGCGCCTCATACGACCGACCGGCGCCAGGTTGTCCTGACCGTGACGGAAGAAGGCCGGGCCGTGGTCCTGCGGGCGCGCCGCCGCCGGGACGAGTGGCTGGCGAAGCGGCTCAAGGAGCTGACTCCGCAGGAGCGCGCGACGCTGCGCGCCGCGGCACCGATCCTGGAGAAGCTCAGCCAGTCCTGAGGCGGACGGCCCCAGCAGGTCCCGGTCCCGCGGCCCCGGCGCTCCGCGCCGATCCGGCCCGCGGCCGCAGACGGATGTTCAGCTCCCTCCGCAACCATAATTACCGCCTGTTCGCGGCCGGGCAGGTCGTCTCCAACAGCGGCACGTGGATGCAGCGGACGGCGCAGGACTGGCTGGTGCTGGACCTGTCGCACGGCAGCGGCTCGGCGCTCGGCATTGCTGCGGGCCTGCAGTTCCTCCCGCTGTTGCTGTTCAGCCTGTGGGGCGGCGCGATCGCCGACCGGTTCGGCAAGCGCCGCATTCTGCTGATCACCCAGAGCCTCATGGGCGGCCTGGCGCTGATTCTCGGCCTCCTCGCGGTCACCGGAGCGGTCCGGCTGTGGCACGTCTACCTGCTGGCTTTCGCGCTGGGCATGGTCACGGTCGTGGACAATCCGACCCGGCAGACCTTCGTGACCGAGATGGTCGGGCCGGCCGACATGGCGAACGCGATCGCGCTCAACAGCGCCATCTTCAATCTGGCCCGGATTGCCGGCCCCGCGCTGGCGGGAATCATCATCGGCCTGGTCGGCACGCCCATCGCGTTCCTGATCAACGCCGCATCGTACGGCGCGGTGATCACCGGGCTGCTGCTGATGCGCCCGGGCCAGCTCGCCCCCACCGTGCGGGCGGCGCGGGCCGGGGGCCAGGTGCGCGAGACGCTGCGTTACCTCAGGGGAGAACCGCGGATCTGGCTGCCGATGACGATGCTTTTCTTCGTCGCTACGTTCGGCATGAATTTTCAGGTCACCACGGCCCTGATGTCGCGCGGCGTGTTCCACACCGGTGCGGGCGCCTTCGGCCTGGCCTCGACCGCGTACGCGGCGGGTGCGCTGGGAGGTGCGCTGCTGGCGGCGCGGCGCCGCTACCCATCGGTCCGGCTGCAGGTAGCGGTGGCGCTGGCGTTCGGCATCCTGGAGGCAGCCTCGGGGCTGATGCCCGTGTACTGGGCGTTCCTGCTGCTGCTGCTGCCGACCGGCCTGTCGGTCGTGATGTATACGACGGCCGCGAACTCCGCGACCCAGCTCGGCACGGACCCGCAGATACGCGGCCGTGTCATGGGCGTGTACATGCTGGTGTTCCTGGGCGGCGCGCCGATCGGGTCCCCGCTCATCGGCTGGGTGGCCGAGCAGTTCGGCCCGCGGATGAGCCTGATCTCGGGCGGGGTGATCTCGGCGGTCGCGGCCATCGCGGTGGGGATCGTGCTGGCGCACGTCACCGGGACGAACGTGCGCGACGGACTGCGCCCGCTGTGGCGGAAGCTGCTACCAATGAGCGCATGAGACTGTTCGTCGCCCTGGTGCCGCCGCCCGCGGTGCTCGGCGAACTGGACGCCGCGGTGGCCCCGCTGCGCGCCGGATGGCCCGGCCTGAGCTGGAACGGCCGCGACGCCTGGCATATCACGCTGGCCTTCCTGGGCGAGGTCAGTGAGGCGACGGCGCCCCAGCTGGCACCACGGCTGGAGCCGGCCATCGCGCGGCACCATGAGTTCCGCCTTGAGTTCGCGGGCGCGGGGGCCTTCCCCTCGGCCACCCGCGCCCGGGTGTTCTGGAGCGGCCTGAGTGGTGACGTCCACGAGGCAGCCGGCCTCGCCGCGTCGGTGGCGGCCGCCGTCCGCCGCGCCGGGGCGCCCTCGCCGGATGAAGGCCGCCGGTTCCGCCCGCACCTCACGCTGGCGCGCTGCCGCGTCCCGGCCGATGTCCGCGCCCTGATCGCGGCGCTGAGCGGGTACCGTGGCCCGGCCTGGACCGCCGATCACGTTCACCTGATCCACAGCCGCCCCGGGATCCAGCCCCGCTACGCGCCCGTGGGCAGCTGGCCGCTCGGCCGCCGATAGGCTCGGGACGTGACCCGCGTGCCCCGGTGGCTGCTGCCTGCTGTGCTCGCGCTCCTGGTGCTGACCGTTCTGATCGGCTCCCTGGTGCGCTGAGCGGGACGCTATGCGCTGAGGCCTCGCGCTGTGCGCTGAGCCGCTCCCTGGTGCGCTCAGCCGCGTGTGGCCCCCCGTGGCCGGTTCAGTACGGGGACGGCGTGTTGCGGATGACCGCGAGGCTGACGATCTTGCCGTCCCGGACGCCGAAGTAATTCGACATGATGAGCGGGTCCGGCAGGTTGGTCTTGTCGTACTCGCCGTCGTAGGCAGCGCGCACGATGGTGTCGCCGTGGTGGTCGGCGACTTCCTGCACGTCGAGGGTCACCTTGTCGCCGACCATTTCCTTCTCCACCCATCGCCGGATCGCCTCGATGCCCGCGATCTCGCGGTGCGCGTCGTTGACGTAGGCGTCGCTGGCGAAGGTGGCGACGATCGCGTCCGTGTCGAAGGCGTTGACGGCGGCGATGTGGTCGGCGACGACCCCGGTCAGTTCGGTGGCCATGAGATCTGCCCTTCCTCGTCGGGATTAGCCGTGTGGCTGGTATGACCACCGTCGCCGCTCTCGCCAGGGGAGAGTCAACCGTTGCTCCCCGGGCAGACTCTCCCCCTGCCGGACAGTGCTGGCTGACCGTGCTAGCCGGACCGTGCTAGCCGGATGGGGCCGCCCTCTCAGAGGCGCTCGACCACGTAGTCGATGCAGGCGGTCAGGGCCTCTACGTCGGCGGGGTCGACGGAGGGGAACATCCCGACGCGAAGCTGATTGCGTCCCAGCTTGCGGTACGGCTCGGTGTCCACGATGCCGTTCGCGCGCAGCGCCGTGGCGACGGCCGCCGCGTCGACGCCGGTGAAGTCGATCGTGCCGACCACCTGTGAACGCTGAGCCGGGTCGGCGACGAACGGCGAGGTGTACGGCGTCTTCTCGGCCCAGGTGTACAGGCGCGCGGCCGAGTCGGCGGTCCGTGCCGTCGTCCAGGCCAGCCCGCCGTGGGCCAGCATCCAGTCGATCTGGTCCGCCAGCAGCAGCAGGGTCGCCACGGACGGGGTGTTGTACGTCTGGTCCTTGGCCGAGTTCTCCATCGCGATCGGCAGCGAGAGGGAGCCGGGCACGTAACGGCCTGTCGCCGCGATCTCGGCCACCCGGCCGGCGGCGGCGGGCGACATGAGGGCGATCCACAGGCCGCCGTCGGCGCCGAAGCACTTTTGCGGCGCGAAGTAGTACACGTCGAAGTCGTCCGGATCGACGGGGAGGCCGCCTGCGGCGCTGGTCGCGTCGACCAGGATCAGCGAACCCGGATCCGCGCCCGGGACCCGTCGGACCGGCATCGCCACCCCGGTCGAGGTCTCGTTGTGGGTGAGGGCGTATGCGTCCACCCCGGGTTCGGCCGCGGCCAGCGGGTGGCGGCCCGGCGCGGATTCGATCACCGCCGGAGTACCGAGCCACGGCGCGTCCGCTACCACCGTGGCGAACTTGGCGGAGAATTCACCGAACGTCAGGTGCTGGGAACGGGAACGGATCAGCCCGAAGGCGGCGGCGTCCCAGAAGGCGGTCGTCCCGCCGTTGCCGAGGACGACCGCGAAATCCTCCGGGAGCGCGAAGAGCGCGGCCAGACCGGCCCGGATCCGCCCCACCAGGGACCGGACGGGCGCCTGCCGGTGCGAGGTGCCCAGATACGTGCGGCCGGACTGGGCGAGCGCCGTCACCTGGTCCGCGCGTACCTTTGACGGCCCGCTGCCGAACCTGCCGTCCGCGGGCCTGATCTCGGGAGGGATGCTGACGCTGCTCACCGCGCCAGCCTATCCGCGGCCGGTCACTGGCCCAGGCGCCAAGCCGGTCCCGGCCCCGCCCCGGCGCAGCCTGAACCAGGCGCCCGCCGGAACCGCGCCGGGCGCCCCGGGGCTCAGCCCGGGGCGCCCGGCGGTAGATCCGCAGGGAAGCGCGGCTCAGACCTTGTCGATCACGCTGTCGGCGCCGGGTACCTCGCGCACCGGGCGGGCCGCCGGTCCGACGTACCGGGCGCTGGGCCGGACCAGCCGGCCGGTGCGCTTCTGCTCCAGGATGTGCGCGGCCCATCCCGCGGTGCGCGCGCAGGTGAACATCGAGGTGAACATGCTGGCCGGGACCTCGGCGAAGTCGAGGACGATGGCGGCCCAGAACTCCACGTTGGTCTCGAGCACCCGGTCGGGCCGGCGCGCTCGCAGCTCCGCGAGGGCAGCGTTCTCCAGGGCCAGGGCCACCTCGTAGCGGGGCGCGCCCAGTTCCTTGGCGGTCCGGCGCAGCACGCGGGCCCGCGGGTCTTCGGCGCGGTACACGCGGTGCCCGAAGCCCATCAGCCGTTCGCCCCGGTCCAGCACCAACTTCACGTAGGCGTCCGCGTCACCGGTCCGCTCCACCCCTTCGACCATGTGCAGCACGCGCGCCGGCGCGCCGCCGTGCAGCGGCCCGGACATGGCGCCGACGGCGCCCGACATCGCTGCCGCCGCGTCGGCGCCGGTCGAGGCGATGACGCGGGCGGTGAACGTGGAGGCGTTCATGCCGTGCTCGGCCGCCGACACCCAGTAGGCGTCGACCGCCTTGACGTGCCGTGGATCGGGCTCGCCCCGCCAGCGGATCATGAACTGCTCGGCTATCGTCTTCCCCTCATCCACCCGGTTCTGGGGCACCATCGGGGCGCTGAGGCCCCGGGCCGACTGGGCCACAAACGACTGCGCGGTCACGGAGATCCGGGCAAGATTGTCCCGGGCCTCGTCGTCGCTACTGTCGAGCAGTTGCCTGATGCCCCACGCCGGAGCCAGCGTGGCCAGGGCACTCTGCACGTCGACCCGGGTGTCGCCGGAGTGCACCGGGAGAGCGAAGGCCTCGGCCGGGGGGAGCCCGGGGGTAAAAGAGTTATCGACCAGGAGGCCCCACACGTGGCCGAACGAGACGTGGCCCGTCAGTTCCTCGATATCCACCCCGCGATACCGGAGCGAGCCGCCCTCCTTGTCAGGCTCGGCGATCTCGGACTCGAAGGCGATGACGCCTTCCAGCCCTGGCTTGAAGTCGGACATCGGTGTCTCCTTCTGCTTGCGGGACGGCGCGCCGGCTTGTGCGCAGACGGGCGTTGTGCGTCCGGGCGCTACAGCCGTGACGGTCCTGCCGTGGCCCGCATCGGGTGCGCACGGCAGCCCGACCAGGGCACGCGAAAGGGCCGCGCGGGCTCCAGACCGCGCAGTACCTCGGTTCTCTTATTCAATATCGCCAGACCTACTTAGCGGTAGCCGACAGCAATGTGAGGATCGTTACTTATGAAGACGACCCAGCGTGGCGAAGGCTCCGGTGCCTATCCGGACGATGGTTCCCGGTCCCTTTCCGAGGATATGCTCGCACGCGATCCCGTCGAGCAGTTCTCCGGCTGGCTCTCTGACGCCGTGCAGGACGGCCTCCCGGAACCCAACGCCATGGTGCTGGCCACCGTCTCGGCCGAAGGGCACCCCCGGGCCCGGACCGTGCTGCTCAAGGCGCACGACAGTGCCGGATTCGTCTTCTACACGAACCGGACGTCCCGCAAGGGCGCCGACCTGGCCGGGAATTCCTGGGCCTGCGCGCTGTTCCCCTGGTACGCGCTGGGGCGCCAGGCGACGATCGAGGGTCCGGTCAGCGCGCTGTCCACCGCGGAGAGCGAGCCCTACTTCCGGTCCCGGCCTCGTGGGTCGCAGATCGGGGCGTGGGCCAGCAGGCAGTCCCAGGTCCTGGCGTCACGCGCGGAACTCGACGATCGCGTGGCCGAGCTTGAACGGCGCTGGCCGGCGGGCACCGAGGTGCCGATGCCGGACTTCTGGGGCGGTTACCGGCTCGTTCCGCAGACCATCGAGTTCTGGCAGTCACGGGAGAGCCGGCTCCACGACCGGTTCCGGTACCGCCGAACCCCCGGCGGCTGGGTCATCGAGCGGGTTTCGCCCTAACCCGCCAGATCGGGTGCCGGCGGCGGCTGGGTGCGGCCGGACCGGGTTCGCCCAGGTGCCCGCGCGGCATAGCATCACAGCAGGAGGAATGTGCAGGTGACCGCCCAGGGGCTTATCGATACGACCGAGATGTACCTCCGTACCGTCTTCGAGCTGGAAGAGGAGGGCATCGTCCCGCTGCGTGCCCGTATCGCCGAGCGGCTGGCCCAGAGCGGGCCGACCGTCAGCCAGACTGTGGCCCGGATGGAGCGCGACGGGCTGCTGCACGTCGCCGGTGACCGCCAGCTGTCCCTCAGCGACGTCGGCCGGACCCTGGCGACCAGGGTGATGCGTAAGCACCGGCTGGCCGAGTGCCTCCTCGTGGGCGTCATCGAGCTGCCCTGGGAGGAAGTCCACATCGAGGCGTGCCGCTGGGAGCATGTGATCTCCGAAAGCGTGGAGCGGCGCCTGTTCGAATTGCTCGGGTACCCGGTCCGCTGCCCGCATGGGAACGTGATCCCCGGCCTGGATGAGCTGGGGATACCACCGCAGGCCAAAGAGCAGATCGCGGACGCTGCGGCCGGCGGCGGGGAGGCGATGACCAAGGTCGCCGTGCCGGAGCCAGCCGCGGTGGTGGTGCAGCGGATTAGCGAACAGATCCAGAGCGATCTGGTTCTGATGCTTAAACTCAAGCGCACCGGGATACAACCCGGACGTGAGGTAATGCTCGCGGCAAGCGACGATGGTGTGCGAGTGACGTGTGGCGACAGTCCTGATGGTGCCGGGACGGACCTGCCCCGCGACATTGCCGCGCACGTTTTCGTGTCACAGCCGTAACCGGAACCAGGCACGGGCGGGTGCGGCCGTGTCCGTCAGCGGAGCCGTCCGCAGCTGCCCGACCCCGGGCTATGGAGCGAGGATATGAAACCGTGGCCGGACGTCGCGGGTGAGTCGTCGTCCCTGCCCGCGGAGATGCTCCTGGACCAGGCGGAGATGGCCGTCATCGTCACCGACCGGCGGTGCAACCTGCGATACGTCAACGCGTACGCTGCCCGGCTGCTGGGCGTACGCGGCGACCTGGCGCGGTTCACCGGGCAGTCCGTGCTCACTATCGGGTTCGCGGCCGGCGACCAGGACAAGCTCGCCGGGCTGGCCCGGTGCGTGCTGCACGGGCGGCCGTGGGAGGGAACCTTCGCCAGCTCCGGCGACAACGGTTCGAGCTTGCTGGTCCGCGCCTACGCCGTGCCGCTGCGTCACCCATCCGGCGCCATCGACGGGATCTCCATCTTTGCGCGGGAAGCCGGCCAGGGCACGCTCGCGGAGCGGAACCGGATCGGGCTGCTGGAGCGGATCGGCGAGCGGCTGGGCGGCTCGCTGGAACTGGGCGCGACCCTCCGGCACGTCACCGAGATGCTCGTCCCGCAGTTTGCCGACCACTGCTTCATCGACCTCTTCCAGGGCGACAAGCTGATCCGGCGGGTACAGACCAACGCCGGCGGCTGGGAGCCCCCGCCCGGTGCGTGGACTCCCGTCGGGGAGCAGGTGCGGTATCCGGAGGGCCATTTCTGCCAGCAGGCCATGGCCCGACCGGAGATCATCGTCGTCGCGGACCTGACGGAGGAGGACTACCCCGCGCCCAGTGTGGACAGCCTCCGGGCCAGTCACGACGTCGGGATGGCCTCGGTGATCGCGCTCCCGCTGTACGCCCGTGGTGAGCTGCTCGGGGTCATGAGCCTGGCCCTGTCGGGGCTCACCGGCCTGCCGGGCCGGCGGTACGGCCCCGACGACCGCGACCTGTTCGGCGCGATCGCCAGCCGGATCGCGATCGCCATCGACAACGCGATGCTGTTCGAGGCGGAGCGGCATACGGCGCTGGTGTTCCAGAAGAGCCTGCTGCCCCAGGAACTTCCGCAGCTGGACGGGCTCGAGGTGGCCTGCCGCTACGTGCCGGCTGAGCCGCTGGAGACCCACGGCCAGGGCATCCAGACCCAGGTGGGTGGCGACTGGTACGACGTCATCCCGCTCGCCGCCGGGCGGGTGGGCATTGCCATCGGCGACGTCGAGGGCCGGGGGGCCCGCGCGGCCGCCATCATGGGACAGCTGCGGGCCGCGCTGCGCGCGTTCGCGCAGGACGAGAAGGCCCCGGCGGACATTCTCCGCAAGCTGGACGAGTGGTGCCGCTCCATGACGCCTGGCGACGGCCGGGGACTGCTGAGCGCGGACCCGCCCACGGTGAGCTGCACCTACTTCGTCTACGATCCGTGGTCCCGCGAGCTGTCCTTCGCGAACGCCGGTCATGACGCGCCGCTCCTCGTGGTCGGCGGCGAGGCGCAGCAGATGCAGATCGGCGAAAAGGGCGTCCTGCTCGGGGTGCGCGGCAAGGGCATCAGCGGGCTGCCGACGTACCGGGAGGAGTCGCTCATCCTCCCGCCGGGCGCCACCCTGGTTCTCTACACCGACGGCCTGACCGACCGCCGGGTCCGCGCCGATGGCTCCGGTCACTACACCGAGGAAGAGGCGCTCGGCATGCTGTGCCGCGCGGTCAGCGCGGCCGCGGACGGTGGCGCCGACGCGATCGCCCGGGCGGCGGAAGCGTCGGTCCCCGGCGATATCGACGATGACATGGCGATCCTCGTGGCCCGGTCCCTTCCCGGCGAGCTCGACGCGCGTGAGCGGGTCTTCCCCGCCGAGCCGGTGATGGTCTCCGAAGCACGGCGGATGGCGCTGCAGGCGTTCCGGGAGTGGGGAATGGACAGCGCTCAGGCCGAGCTGGCGTGCCTGCTGGTCTCCGAGGTTGTGACCAACGCCGTCCTGCACACGTCGGCCGCGGCCAGCCCGCGCCGTGAGTTCGGCGACGTCCCGGTGGGTGCCGTGGCCGCCGCGCCGCTCGTTTCGCCCAGGCCGTGGGACATGCCAGAGCCGGCCACGGACAATTCCGCCCCCGCGGCGCCGAAGGACTTCGCGATGCGGCTGCGGCGTGGCTCAGCGGCCGTCTGGGTCGAGGTTTTCGATCCGGATATGCGGCTGCCGCGGATCCAGTCGGCCGAGGAAAGCGACGAGGGCGGCCGGGGCCTGTACCTGGTGGAGCAGCTTGCCACCCGGTGGGGATCGCGGCCGACGCGGAACGGCAAGGCCGTCTGGTTCGAGATGCCGATCAAGGGCCAGTCGTCCTGACCGCCGCCTGGTGCCGCGCTGGCTAGTGGCCCTGGCTGGAGGCGTACATCAGCGCGACTACGAGGACGACGACAATGATCGCGCCCATCCAGGTCTTGGAGGACACACCGAGGCCGGTGCGCTTCCGGAGCTTGTTCCAGAAAAAGGCGACGAGGATCGCTATGAAGAACAGCAGGATGACCCCGGTCACTCTCGCCTCCTCCGCGCAATTGCCGGCCGCCCGGCCAGACTACGTCACCGGGCTGGGACTCGCTATGGGCAGCCACACCCGCACCCGGGTGCCGTGGCCCGGTGCCGACACCAGATCCGCGTGCCCGTTGTGCGCGGCCGCGATCGCCTGGACGATCGCCAGCCCGAGCCCGCTTCCTGTTTCGGGCTGCCAGTCCGGGCCCGCGTCCCTATCCGGGGCGCCCCGGTGAAAGCGGTCGAACGCACGGGCCGCGTCCTCGGGCCGCATGCCCGGGCCGGCGTCAGCGACCTCCATCAGGGCACCGCCCCCGGCGGGGCTGAGCCGGAGCGTGACGGGCGTCCCCGGCGGGGTGTGCTCGCGCACGTTGGCCATCAGGTTCGCCAGCACCTGGCGAATCCGCGGCTCGTCGGCCACGACGATCAGGCGGTCCGGGACGTCGAGCTGGATCGGGCGGCCCGGTTCGACCGCCCCGGCGTCGGCCGCCGCGTCCCGCACCAGGAGGGCCAGGTCGGTCTCGGTCAGGGTCAGCGAGGAGGTCCGGTCGAGCCGCGCGAGCTCCAGCAACTCGGCGACCAGCCGGCTGATGCGCTGCGACTCCTCGTCAATCCGGCGCATCGCGTTCGGCAGCTGATCCGGGCCGAGCGCTCCCTGGCCGTAGAGCTCGGCGTACCCCCGGATAGTCGTCAGCGGGGTCCGCAGCTCGTGCGAGGCGTCCGCGGCGAACCGGCGGACCTTCTGTTCCGACTGCAGCCGCGCGCTGAACGCCTGCTGGATCCGGTCCAGCATCGTATTGATCGCATCGGCCAGGTAGCCGACCTCGGCGTGATCACCCGGGTCCGGCATCCGGGCGGTCAGGTCGCCGCGGGTGGTGATCCGCCGGGCCGTGGTGGCCATCTGGTTCAGCGGCGCGAGCCCGCGGCCGATCAGCCACCGGCCGCCGGCGGCGAGGACCGCGAGCAGGGCGCATCCGGTGATCAGCTCGGCGATGACCAGGCTGCGTACCCCGGCGGCGATCCGGTCGCGGGGCGCCGCGATCACCATGATGCCGCTGATACCGGAGCCCAGGGAGACCCGCCGCCCGGCCGCCGCAAGCGTGGTACCGGGAACGGGGTAGACCGTGTGCGCCTTGACGTGCTGACGCAGCTGGGCCAGTGGTACCGCGTCCAGGGCCGCCACGAGCTGGCCGGCGTAGGGTGACCCGTTGTCGTACTGCTTGATCGTTCCCCGGGGCCCCACCCCGGCGAGGGCGTAGGCCGGGCTGGCCTTCAGCTGGGCGGGTGTCTCGCCCAGCGCGGCCAGCAGGCTGTCATCGAACTGGGCCTGCAGATGGCCGCTGATCACGAGCGCGCTGACCGTCCCCATGATGACCAGGAAGACGGCGGTGACGGCGATCAGCCCGGCCAGCAGGCGGGCGCGCAGCGACAGCCGGGGCGAACGGCTCATCTAAGGGATTCTGCAGCACCCGGGACGGGTTGCGGCGGCCGCAGCGTGTACCCGACGCCGCGCTGCGTATGAATGAGCGGCGGCCCGAGGGGGTCGAGCTTGCGCCGGAGGTAGCTGACGTACGTCTCGACGATCTGCGACTGGCCTGCGTAGTCCCAGCCCCACACGTTCTCCAGCAGCTGCGCGCGGGTGAGGACCCGGCCCTGGTGCCGCATGAGGTACGCGAGCAGCCGGAATTCGGTTGGCGACAGCTCCACCGGCGTGCCCGCCCGGTGCACCGTCCACCGCGATTCGTCCAGCTCCAGGTCACCGGCCTGCAGCGTGGCTGTTTCCTCCACCGCCGCCTCGTCCGCCGGGCGGGCGGCCCGGCGCAGCACGGCCCGGATGCGGGCGACGAGGGCTTCCACCGAGAACGGCTTGGTCACGTAGTCGTCACCACCGAGGGCCAGCCCCTGCACGGTGTCCGAGGAGGTGTCACGCGCGGTCAGGAAGATGATCGGCACGTCGTTGCCGCGGGCGCGGAGCCGGCGGCACACCTCGAAGCCATCGAGGTCGGGCAGCATGACGTCGAGCACGACCAGGTCGGGCTCGATGGTCTCGGCATCCCGCAGGGCCGCCTTCCCGCTCGCCGCCGTTACCACGGTGCAGCCATGGAAGTTCAGCGCCACCTGGACCAGCTCGCGGATGTTCGGCTCGTCGTCGACGACGAGCACCTTCGGGATGTGCTTACTTTCGGCCATAGCGTCCCAGCATTTTTTCTCCCGCCCCGCCGTGTCGCCACGGTGGCCCCTGCTATCGCGAACGGGCACCTGCCCGTAATGATTCCAGGTCCGTGCCGTGGGCCCGGCTGTGCCTGCTGCCATGCCGCGTACCTCGTCTTCTTTGCTGCCGACGCCAACAGCCCGTGCCACGCCGCGCGGGGCGGCATGGCACGGGCGGCGTGGCCGTTCCCGCTCACCGGCGGGGAACCCGGGTTGGTGAAATCAGGAGTGGCTGCCCATCGATCCAGCAGTGGCGCTCACGGTCGGCGACGGGATGACCGTCGGCGTCGTGCTCGGCACCGGGGTGGTTGGTGCGGTAGTGGGCGTGGTCATCGGGGTCTTCTCGATCAGGATGACCTTGGCGTGCAGCGCCCAGTTCGCTCGCGTCCCCGCGATGAACACCAGGTCGCCGCGCTGGACGCCGCCGATCGTGGTCATGGCCGGCTGCCGGACCACGGTGTTGTTCTGCGCCACCGTGGCCACGTTACGGTTCACCGTGACCGAGACCGTGATGCCGGTCCCGACGACGTTGACCGTGACGGTCGTCGTGGTCGGCGCGAGCACCTGCTGCGCGGCCGTCATGTTCCCGGTCAGCATGGCCGTCGCCGGGGCCATCTGCCCGTTCATCGCCGCGCCGGCGGCCGAGGTGCTGCCGGTGAGCGCGGTGGTGCCGGTCATGCTGGCGGCCACGTTCGTGACCTTCGTGCCTCCGGACAGCCACCACAGGTTGAACGAGCCGTTCGCCGCGCGGATGAGCAGGAACTTCTTGGTGGCGAGGACCACCGTGCCGCGCTCGAACGCGAGCTTGCTGTGACCGCGCCACATCTCCGTCTCGCGATTGGTGTTGGCGAGGTGGGAGAAGTAAGAAAAGGAACGTGCGCGCGACCACGAGTAAGCATTAAGACCCGCGGCGAGATCATTGGCCTGGTTGCCATAGTACGAATAGTTCCGGTGGTAACCGACGGACTGCGCCGCCGTTGAGCTGGGGTGGCTAGTTGTTGCCAGCGCCACCGCCCCGATTGCGCCGCCGCCGACTACGACCGCGGTCGCAATGCCGAGGCGCGCCTTTAGGTTGCTGCGCCGGCGCCCTGCCGGGCCACGCCGATTGCGTCCCATCATCGGTGCCTCCTTCCCAAGTCGCTGCGCCCGCCACGCGCGTCCTGGTACGACTGCGATTGCCAGTGAGTTTCTGGATAGCCGATGGACGGCTCGTACATATCCATGGCTATGAGAGTGCACTGACGGCGCCGAGATCGGTACGTGATCGGCGTCCACGTAAGCAGTCCGTTCGAGAGTTCACATTCCTATACAGGGGATTTGCGGAAGCTGCGGATAGCAATCGGGCCGATGCGGGATGACCTGGCACGTAATAAATACGTTCGGGAATTCACATTCTTACGAAAAGCGATTCCCGGCGGCCTGGGTGACCGCCGGGAGCGCTTTTCTCCCCTCCTGTGCCCGCTCAGCTGGAGGACGCAGGTCCGCTCGCCGGCGCCGACGGGGACGGTGTGGGGGCGGTGCCGGCGGGATGCCTGGCCCCGGCGATGAAGACGAGCCGCGCGTCGCGCGCGCCGGACACCACCGGGCCGGCCAGCAGGACGTGCTCGCCACTGGCCAGGTCTGAGCGGCTGACCTTCGTACCGCCCTTGTGAACGACCGTGCTGCTGGTGAACTGCCAGGTCCACGTCGTGCCGTTGGCCGCCTTGACGACCAGGTTGCTGCCCGCCGAGGTGACGACGCCCCGCTCGAAGGCGAGCGTCCGGGTGGTGCCGTCCTTGCCGCGGTAGGCGACCTCCCCGTACATGCCACCCAGGCGGCGCAGCCGGCCGATAGCGCCGGCCTTGGCCCGCGCTTGACCGGCCGGAGCGCTCGTCGTGGTCCCGTTGCTGCTCAGGGCCGCGTTAAGGGTCGCCGCTTCCGGGGACGGCCCGGGTGAGCCCGACAGTGCCGACCCGGCGAGGGCCCCGCCGGCGGCCAGGAGCAGAGCTACGGTAATGGCGATCGCCCAGATCAGGGATCTGCGGCGATCGCGTGCGAAATGTTGCGCCAGTGCGTTCATGGCGCTGAGTCTGGGCCCTCATCCTGGGACCGTTGTCGGGGCTTCCTGGGAGCAGGCTGGGAACGCGCAGAATGTTCGCTGGTACCGCTACATCCGCTCCGGGACCGGAACGCCGAGCAGGTCCAGCCCCGCCAGCAGGACGCGCAGGGTCAGCGACGACAGTGCCAGCCGGGAGGCGCGGACCAGCTCGTCCTCGGCCTTCAGTACCGGGCACATTTCGTAGAACGCCGTAAACAGGCTGGCCAGCTCGAAGAGGTAGGCGGCCAGGCGATGCGGCTGGGCGGCGTCGGCGGCCGACCAGACCGCCGCGCCGAAACCGAGCAGCTTCAGGGCCAGCGCCCGCTCGGCCTCTTCGGCCACGACCACCGGGCCCGGGACCGATTCCGGCGACAGCCCGGCCCGGCGGAAGATCGACCGGATCCGGGCCGTGGCGTACTGCAGGTAGGGCCCGGTGTTCCCCTTGAAGGAGATCATCCGGTCCCAGTCGAAGACGTACTCGCTGTCGCGGGCCGTGGACAGGTCCGCGTATTTCACCGCGCCGATCCCCACCGCCTCGGCGATGGACGCCAGCGTCGCCTCGTCGAACTGCGCACTGGCCTCAAGCTCGTCCAGAATGCCGCGGGCCCGGTCCACGCCCTCCTGGAGCAGGGCGCTCAGCTTGATCGAGTCACCGCTTCGGGTCCGCAGGATCTTGCCGTCCGTGCCGAGCACGTTGCCGATCTGGGCGTGCTCGAAGCTGGCCGTCTCCGGGATCCAGCCCGCCTGCCGCGCCACCGCGAAAACCATCCGGAAATGCAGGGCCTGCGCCGAGCCGACCACATAGATGGCCCGGTCCGTGTGCAGGTCGTCCACCCGGTACCGGACCGTGGCCAGGTCGGTGGTGGAGTAGTTGTACCCGCCGTCGCTCTTGCGGATGATGACCGGCAGCGGGCTGCCGTCGCGGCCGGTGAAGCCGGGCGGGAAGGCGCACAGCGCGCCCTCGCTGGGCACCGCGATGCCCGTGGCCTCCAGGTCGGCTACCACGTCCGGGAGCATGGCATTGTAGAAGCTCTCGCCCCGGATGTCCTCGTCGGTCAGCGAGACCCGCAGCCGGCTGTACATCCGGTGCAGGTAGTCCATGGACAAGCCGACAAGCTCATGCCAGATCCGCAGGCTGACCGGATCGCCGCCCTGCAGCAGGACGACCCGCTGCCTGGACCGTTCGGCGAATTCCGGATCGGAATCGAAGGCGGCCCGCGCCGCCTGGTAGAAGGTATTGGGGTCGGTCCGCAGCGTCCCGGCCTCGGGCGAATCCTCGCCCACGTCGAGCAGGTGCTCGATCAGCATGCCGAATTGCGTGCCCCAGTCCCCCACGTGGTTGTCCCTGATCACGTGATGACCGGCGAAGTCCATGATGCGCGCGATGGCGTCGCCCACGATCGTGGTCCGCAGGTGACCGACGTGCATTTCCTTCGCGATGTTCGGGGACGAGTACTCGACCACGACGGTCTGCGGGTTCTCCGCCCGGTCGGTACCGAGCCGGTCATCGTCCAGCATCCCGCTGACCTGGCCAGCGATCCAGTCATCGCGCAGCGTCAGGTTAATGAAACCCGGGCCGCTCACCTCGGGCGGCAGGCACATGTCGGCGACCTGCAGGGCACGGGTCAGCTCCGCGGCGATCTCCCGCGGGGCGCGATGCAGCTGGCCGGCCAGCGGGAGGGCCACGTTGGACTGAAAATCGGCATGCTGCGACGGCCGCACCAGCGGGTCGGTGCCGGAAAAGGCCTCACCGAACGCCGTGGCGAGGCCGTCCTGCACCCGCCGGGCGAGCAGTTCCTGCGGATTGGCCATACGTCAAGCCTATCGGCCGGTGTCCACCAGACGCCCCGGATTAACCGCCGGGGCGGCGCGCGGGCTACCCGGCGGGACGGCGCCGGAAGTGGCCGGCCCGGCCCGGCCCGAGCCGTTCCCTGATCTTGTCCACGATCTGGCCGCGCGCCAGGTCATGGGCGAGAACGCACGCCGATTTCACGCCGCGGGCCGTGCTCGCACCGTGCGCGAGGACGACCGTCCCGCCCAGCCCGAGCAGCGCCGCGCCGCCGTAGGTCTCCGCGTCAAGCCGTTCGGCCATCTCCCGGAACGCGCGGCGCTGCAGGATCGCGCCGACACGAGCCGCCCGGTTGGCGGTGACGGCCTCCCGGATCTGCGCGGCCGCGAACCGGACCGATCCCTCCAGGGTTTTCAGGGCCACGTTCCCGGTGAACCCGTCGGTGACGATCACGTCCACCTTGCCCGCCATCAGGTCGCCGCCTTCGATGTTCCCGGCGAAGACCAGCGGGGAAGCCCCGTGCACCGGGCCCGCAGCGAGCAATTCGTGCGCGTCCCTGGTCAGCTTGTTGCCCTTGGCTGGCTCGGCCCCGATGGTGAGCAGCCCGACCCGGGGTGCCTGGATGCCTAGGGTCACCTGCGCGTAGGCCACGCCGAGCTGAGCGAACTGCACCAGCATCTCCGGCTTGGGGTCCGCGGTCGCGCCCACATCGATGAGCACGGTGGGCCGGGGCAGCGTGGGCAGCACCGCGGCCAGCGCCGGCCGCCCGCCGCCCGCCAGCGGCCGCAACCGCAGGCGGGCCGTGGTGACCACCCCGCCGGTCGACCCGGCTGACACCACGGCCGCGGCCTGGCCGCGCCGGACCAGCTGGCACGCAACCGCGATGCTGGACCGGGGGCGGCGGCGGATGGCCAGTGCTCCTTCGTCCATGCCGAGCACGTCCTCCGCCGGGACGATCGCGATCTCGTCCGGGGCGGCGCCCAGGGAGGCAAGCTCGGCCGCGAGCGGCTGCGGCTGCCCGGTCAGGATGATCTGGATTCCGTGCTCACGCTGCGCGGCGAGCGCCCCGGCCACGATCTGCGCGGGTGCGTTGTCGCCGCCCATGGCGTCCACCGCTACGACGTGGCGGGACTCGCCGGAGCCGCCCGGTGCTGCAGAGCCGCCGGCGGTGACGTGGGAACCCTGCGTCACGTGAAGTCCCGCCGGGACTCAGCGGACCGCCGCGCGGGCGGCCCGGCCGGATATCCCGGCACCGGTCCCCCCGGCGGGTCGGCGGATGACGCAGACCACGGCACCTCTCCATTTCCGCGTGTCTGTAGCCGCCGACGACGGCCCATCGTTATCATGCTCTGCGGCATCTGACCCTACCGGCTGCGTTACCACCACGGAGCGCAGGCCGCACGGGCCACTGGCCGTGGGGCCGGCATGCGGAGAGCACGGGGACCGGCACGCAAGGCACACGGGCGCACCAGGAGCAACCTTTTCACGGTGATGTCCGTCTTGAAGGGTGCTAATCGGCTGCATCAGCGAAGGAGCTGTGTGACTTCAGTCCAGCAGGTCATTCCGGCCCCAGGGGAAACCGGCACGGGGCGCCGGTTCCGGGCCTACACCGCGAAGCACCTGGACGTGCTGACGAGGCGGGCCGCCTGCCCGCCAGCACCCGGCTGGCCGTCCGCGCGGTCGCGACCGTCCTGCCGTTCCGGACCAACGCGTACGTAGCCGATGAGCTCATCGACTGGAACCAGGCCCCGGACGACCCCATCTACCGGCTGGTCTTCCCGCAGCCCGACATGCTGCCCGAGGCCGATGTCGCCCGCCTGTCCGCAGCTCTGGCGGCGGATGCGCCGGACGCGGAGGTCCGCGTCCTGGCGCACGAGGTCCGCATGCGCCTCAACCCGCATCCGGCGGGCCAGCTCGCGCTGAATACTCCCGAGCTGGGCGACGAGCCGCTGCGCGGGCTGCAGCACAAATACCCGGAGACCGTGCTGTTCTTCCCCCGCCAGGGGCAGACCTGCCACGCCTACTGCACCTACTGCTTCCGCTGGGCGCAGTTCGTCGGCGAGCCAGACCTCAAAATGGCCACCGACGACACCGGCGCGCTGCTGGCCTACCTGCGCGCGCATCCCGAGGTGACCAATGTCCTGATCACCGGCGGCGACCCGATGATCATGGGTGAGCCGGTGCTGCGCCGCTACCTGGAGCCCCTTCTCGACCCGGCGCTGGAGCAGCTGGAGTCGATCCGGATCGGCACCAAGTCGCTGGCGTACTGGCCTCAGCGGTTCGTCAGTGACCCGGACGCCACGGCCACGCTCGGGCTGTTCGAGCAGGTGCGCGCGGCCGGCCGCAGCCTCGCGCTGATGACGCACTTTTCCCATCCCCGTGAGCTGGAGCCCCCGCTCGTCGCCGAGGCGGTGCGGCGGATCCGGGATACCGGCGCCGTGATCCGGACCCAGGCCCCGCTGATCCGCACGATCAACGACACACCGCAGGCCTGGTCGGCCATGTGGCGCGAGCAGGCGCGCATGGGCATGATCCCCTACTACATGTTCGTGGAGCGCGACACGGGCCCGCAGGACTACTTCGCCGTGCCGCTGGCCCGCGCGCACGGGATATTCCGGGACGCGTACGCCAGCGTGTCCGGGGTGTGCCGGACGGTGCGGGGCCCGTCGATGTCGGCCACGCCCGGAAAGGTGTGCGTGGACGGCATGGCCGAGATAGCAGGACAGCAGGTCTTCGTCCTGCATCTGATTCAGGCCCGCCGTCCGGACCTGGTGGGGCAGCCGTTCTTCGCCCGGTTCGACCCGGCCGCGACGTGGCTGTCCGATCTGCGGCCCGCCTTCGCCGAGTCTTTTCCGTTCGAGCGGGAGAACTGACGCCCCAGCACGCCCTGCTGGCGCTCACGTATCCTCCGGCCATGGAGCTGAATTGGAACCACAGCGATCGTGTCGGGCGGCGCGAGCGGCCTGGGTGAGGCCACCGCCCGTGAGCTGGCCAAGGCGGGGGCGCTGGTCGTCCTCGCCGACCTGTCCGCTTCCAGCCCAAATAGTTCCCCGTCAGGACAGTCACCGGCGCGGGCTACGGCGAGGCGCCCGTTACCGGCTAGCGAGTCCGGGCCTCGTGCCCGGCGAGCGGCCGGTGTGTCGGCGAGTTACACCAGCGGGCGCGAAGCGCTGCGGGGGGTCCGGGGGGTCGTCCCCCCGGGCTAGCACAGCGCAGCGGGGGGCTCCGGGGGGTCGCCCCCCCGGGCTAGTATTCCCCGGTGACCTGCTCGCGGAGCCGCCGGCGGCCGCGGTGCAGCCGGGACATCACGGTGCCGATGGGGGTACCCATCATCTCCGCGATCTCGCGGTACGGGTAACCCTCGATGTCGGCGAGGTACACCGCGGTGCGGAACTCCCCGGGCAGCTCGCGCAGCGCCCGCAGCAAGTCGGAGTCGGTGATCCGGTCCAGCGCCTCGGCCTCCGCGGACGGTGAGGGCGGCGCGAGCCGGTCGGCGGACATCTGCCAGTCGGCCAGGTCCCCGCCCAGGGCCTGCTGCGGCTCGCGCTTCCGCTTCCGGTACACGTTGATGAACGTGGTCGTCAGGATGCGGTTCAGCCAGGCCCGGAGGTTGGTGCCGGTCTGAAACTGATGAAAGGCCGCGTACGCCTTGACCGTCGTCTCCTGCACCAGGTCCTCGGCGTCGGTCGGATTGCGGGTCATCCGCAGGGCGGCGGGGTACAGCTGGCCCAGCTGAGGCACCACGTCACGCTCGAACCTGGCACGGCTCTCTTTGGCCTCATCGCTGGCGCTCATGGGTTCTCTCCGGGCTCGGTCATCGCTATGTACTAGTAGACGTTCGAGGAGGCCAGATAGCTCGCCACTGTAACGCAAATCACAAACGTCTAATAGCTTGCCCTTACGTTACATCGCGATACCTGTGAGCAGGCTGAAGGGATCCTCAGATCCAGCCGTGGTACCACATGCGGGACAGCCAGGCGGTGTACGGGATGACCTTCCCGGCCAGGATCGGGTACAGGTAGACGAAGTTCAGCAGCACCACGAGCAGGTAGGCGCCGCTGACGGCCGCGCCGATCGACCGGCGCGGGACGCTGGCCCGGGCGGCCCCGATGATGAGCCCCAGGCACAGCACGATGGCCAGGATGAGGAACGGCTCGAACTCGGTGGCATAGTAGTAGAACTTGGTCCGGGAGACGAACGGGAACCAGGTCAGCCAGCCCGCCGCGACCATCAGGATGACCGCTCCCGCGCGCCAGTCCCGGTGCAGCAGCCACCAGAACACGCAGAAGATCAGCGCCGGGATCGCCGCCCACCAGATGGCGGGGGTGCCGATCGCGAGCACCTCCTGCGAGCAGTGCGGCGCTACGCTGCAGCCCGCACCCGACGTGGGCGCGGAGTAGTAGTAAGCCACCGGCCGGGACAGCACGAGCCAGTCCCACGGCTGTGACTCATACGGGTGATGGGTGTGCAGGCCCACGCTGAACTGGAGCATCTGCACGTGGTACTCGTACAGCGAGTACAGCGCGGACAGGACCGGGGTGCGGAAGCCCTGGGCGACCGCGTAGTTGCGGTCATAGCCGAGCGAGGACGCGAACCAGCCGGTCCAGGAGGCGATGTACACGGCCAGCGGCAGCACCCCGAAGGTGAGCGGCAGCCATTTCCCGTCGCGGAGGAGGGCACCACGCCAGAAGTGACCGATGCCCGCGGCGCGGCGCGCCCCGACGTCCCACGCGAGAGCCAGGGCCGCGAAGGCGACGAGATACCAGATCGCGTCCCACTTGCAGGCGCAGGCACAGCCGAGGAAGAAACCGGCGGCCACCCGCCACCAGTGGATGCCGATCCCGGGACCCGCCCCGCTCGTTCCCCGCGCCTCCACCGCCCGCGCCAGGCGGGCCCGGGACACGTCGCGGTCGATCACCAGGCAGCCGAAGGCGGCCAGCACGAAGAACATCAGGAAGATGTCGAGCAGCCCGGTGCGGCTCATTACGAACTCGAGGCCGTCGAGCGACATCAGCAGTCCGGCGATGCAGCCCAGCAGCGTCGACCGGGTCATCCGCCGGGTAATCCGGCAGATGAGCAGGATCGCGAGCGACCCGAACACGGCGGCGGAAAACCGCCACCCGAAGGAGTTCAGCCCGAAGAGCCATTCGCCGGCCGCGATGAGCCATTTTCCGAGCGGCGGCATCACCACGTATTCGGCGCCGGGCGAGAAGATCCGCGTGTTCCCCGACACGATGAGCGTGTTGGCGTTCTTGACGAAGTTCTGCTCGACGCCGAACGTGAGGAAGCTGTACGCCTCCTTGACGTAATAGGTCTCGTCGAAGATCAGCGCGTTCGGCAGCGAGAGCCGGTTGAAGCGCAGGAACCCGCCGAACGCGGTGACCAGGAGCGGCCCGATCCAGCCCAGGACCCGGTTCTGTGGGCAGTGCGGAGATCAGCCGGTCGCGTAGCGCCGGTGTCGCGTCTGCCGTCTCGGTCGCCGGTGCGCCGGCCTTGGTTGCCGCCATCGCTGCATATCGTACGGGATGAAAATGCGGCGGCAGAGAAGGAAGCGGATGCTCGGCGGAGAGGGAAGTTCCCATGGTCGCACCGGCGAGGCTGAGACCCCGGCCGGCGGCATGCTGATCCTGGCGGCGGCGCCCATCGGCCGGCCGGACGACGCGTCCGGCCGCCTGGCCGCGGAGCTGGCGGCCGCTCCGGTCATCGCGGCGGAGGACACCCGGCGGCTGCGGCGGCTGGCGGCCCGCCTGGGCATTGAGCTGACCGGCCGCGTCGTCTCCTACTACGAGGGGGTCGAGGCGGGACGCCAGGACCTTCTGCTCGGTGAACTGCGCGCCGGGCGCGACGTCCTGCTGGTGACCGACGCCGGCACGCCGGGCGTCAGCGATCCCGGGTACCGGCTGACCGCCGCCGCCGCCGAGGCGGGAATCCGGGTGACCGTGCTGCCGGGGCCGTCGGCGGTGACGGCGGCGCTCGCCGTCTCAGGGCTGCCCTCGGACCGGTTCTGCTTCGAGGGCTTTCCGCCCCGCGGGCGCGGCGACCGCTCGCGGCGCTTCGCCGAGCTGGCCGGTGAGCGCCGGACCATGGTGTTCTTCGAGTCACCGCGCCGCGCCGGGACGACGCTGGCGGAGCTGTCGGCGGCCTTCGGCGCGGACCGGCGCGCCGCGGTGTGCCGCGAGCTGACCAAGACGCACGAGGAAGTCCGGCGCGGCACCCTGGCCGAGCTGGCCGCCTGGGCGGCCGGCGGCCTGCTTGGTGAGATCACCCTCGTCGTCGAGGGCGCACCGGCAGCCCGGGGAACGGGCGCCGGGGATGTCAGCGCGGCGGTCGCCGAGGTGACCCGGCGGGTCGCCGGCGGCCTTTCCCGTAAGGACGCGATCGCCGCCGTCGCCGCCGAGACCGGCGTCCCCCGCAATCTGGTCTACGACGCCGTGGTCTCGCCGCGCGCCAGCTCCTGACCGGGAGAATCGCCCGGCTCCTGGCCCCCGGGATCAGGAGCGGCGCCGGCCGGTGCCACCTCGCCCCGCCGCCGGGCGCGGCGTGCGTCCAGCCAGTTGCGGGCGGCCGTGTCCCGGCCAAAGGCCATCGCCGCCGCGAGGCACGCGAACGGTACCGCCGGCAGCACGTACCGGTAGTCGAACTCGGCGGTCGCGGCCGGCTCGACGATCAGCGCGACGGAAATCACCCAGGGCAGCGCCGCCTCGCCGCCCAGCCGCCGCCAGGCCAGCACGAGACCACCCAGGCCGATGGCCAGGATGGCGCCGTAGACGCTGCCGGGCAGCCAGACATACCGCTGCCATATCCGGATCACTCCGGCGAACGGCTCCACCACATTGGTCAGCGGGTTGCCGCGGATGTAATAGGCCACGTCGGAGTTGTAGGACCCGACATGCCCCCGGGCCCAGGCCGGGATGGGCTGGGAGTGATAGCCGAACAGGTACTCGTTGTAGGTCTGCGCGTTCGGGAAGACGTAGCGCCGCCACTCGAACACGCGGATGGTGTCGTATCCGACGATCTTGGCGTAGTCCAGCGGCTGCGCGATGATCGCCCGCTTGGCGAAGTCCTCCGCCAGCCGGTTCGGCAGCGGCGAGAACTTCGACGGCGGGAAGCGGTCCAGCGGGGTGATGCTCGACCAGATATAGGACTGCGACATCGGCCGCTTGTTCGGCGGCGTCGTCGTGCACAGCGACAGCTCGTCGGTGGGCACATGCATCTTGGAGCACTGGGCGAATGCCATCGTGCGCGAGTAAAGGAAGATGCCGGTGCTGTCGGTCATCGCGAACTGCCCGTACAACGCGTAGAACCACGTGCAGTAGAGCAGGACCGGGGCCAGGGAGGCTACGGCCAGCCCGGCCAGGGCCCGCCAGCCGATCCGCTTGATGATGATGTACACCGCGAACAGGGCCAGGAACGGCAGCCCCTGCGAGCGGACCGTGGACGCCAGGCCGAGGATCAGGCCGATGAGCGTGCAGCGCCGCCAGGAGGGCTTGCTGTCCCACAGCAGCAGCGTCACCGCCAGGAAGAGCATGAACTCGAACAGGGCGTCGCTGAGGATCAGGTGCTCAAGCTCGATCTGGAAACCGTCGTAGAGCACCGGGACCGCGGCGAGCGCGGCGATCCAGGGCGCCACGCCGAACCGGTGCCGGGCGAGCGCGTACACCATGACACCGACGGCCACGCCCATCAGGTGTTGCAAGATCGTTACAGCCGCGTAGCTGTGCAGCGGCTCCAGGAGCTTGAGGAAGACCGCATACCCCCCCGGCCGGGTCACGTCCGGGTGGAGGCCGATCACGTCCCCCATGTACTGAAACGAGTCGTTGAACCAGGACTGCCACCGATAGCCCAGCTCGGCGTCGGCGCGCAGCGCGATCGCCGGGATCAGGACCAGCACAAACAGCCGGTTCCCCGTGACCAGGGCGCGGATCGCCGCAGGGGAGAGCGCGGCTGCCAGCCGGCCGCGTGAGCCCTCCGCGGCCGTGGAACGGTTCCGGCGTTTCGAGCCGGGCAGGCGCGGCAGCATGATGCGCCGGGAGCCTGAGGCCGGTGCGGTCAACCCGGGCCCTCCTTGTACTGTTCAGTGACCGTGTTGCACAACGCTTGTGACTGCTTCGCGAGTACTGGCCGCCTCGCATGCATTCTTTCGCCTACGGTATTACGGTGCAGCAGCGGTCGGGATGATCGCGGACTGCCCCGGGGCCTGGCGCGCCGTTCCCACGCTACCTGGCGCAAAACTTCAGCGGATGGTGAAACCGTGAGCAGTAAGGGAGATGACGTGGAGCTGACCGTCGTCATGCCGTGTCTCAATGAGGCCGAGACGGTCGCGACGTGCGTCCGCAAGGCCGTGGGATTCCTGAATGAGTACGACATCAGCGGCGAGGTGGTCGTCGCGGACAACGGCAGCACCGACGGGAGCCAGCAGCTGGCGACCGACGCCGGGGCACGGGTCGTGCCCGTCTCCGAGAAGGGCTACGGCAACGCCCTGATGGGCGGGATCGTGGCCGCCCGCGGCCGCTTCATCATCATGGGCGACGCGGATGACAGCTACGACTTCACCAACCTGATGCCGTTCATCGAGAAGCTCCGCGACGGCGCCGACCTGGTGATGGGGAACCGTTTCGAGGGCGGCATCGAGCCGGGTGCCATGCCGCCGCTGCACCGGTACCTCGGCAACCCGGTGCTCAGCTTCATCGGCCGGCTGTTCTTCGGCAGCAAGATCGGCGACTTCCACTGCGGCCTGCGCGGCTTCCGCCGGGACAGCGTGATGAAGCTCGGGCTGCAGGCGACAGGCATGGAGTTCGCCAGCGAGCTCGTCGTCAAGGCGACCCTGGCCAAGCAGCGCATCACCGAGGTCCCGACGACGCTGGCCAAGGACGGCCGGAGCCGCCCGCCGCACCTGCACACCTGGCGGGACGGCTGGCGCCACCTGCGCTTCCTGCTCCTGTTCAGCCCGCGCTGGCTCTTCTTCATGCCGGGCCTGGTCGTCTTCATGCTCGGCATCCTGATCGGCGCCGTCGTCATCCCGCGGCCGTTCAGCATCGGCTCGGTCACGTTCGACGTCGACACGCTCGTGGCCGCCTCGGCCATGATCGTCATCGGTTTCCAGTCGGTGCTGTTCGCGCTGTTCACACAGGTGTACGCCAGTGCCGAGGGATTCCTGCCCGAGGACAAGCGGGTCCGGCACATCCTGAAGACGCTGAGCCTGGAACGCGGCCTGCTCGCCGGGGCGGTCCTCGGCATCGCCGGGATCGTCGGCCTGGCGGTGTCGCTGTCCTACTGGGGCAGCGCCAGCTTCGGCTCGCTCGACTACAACCATGCTCTGCGCATCGTGGTGCCGTCGGTCACCGCCCTGATCGTCAGCTGCCAGATCATCCTCGGCACGTTCTTCCTGTCCATCCTGGGCATCCGGCGGACCCGGCACCCGGCCATGGGCGCGCTGGAGACCGACGAGGAAGGCCGTGAGGCTGCACCGGGCAAGGTCACCCGGACCCGGACGGACGGTGCGGTCGGCACGGTGGGTGTCGACACTGGCGCCCCCGCCGCGATCCCGGCGCATGCGTCCGCGCGCGGCGGCGGCTCCGCCAACGGCGGCGGCCAGGATGCGGGCGCCCCGGCTGGAGCGGACGCGGCCGGCGCGGGCAGCGTGCCCGCAGGCGCCGGCAGCGACGTGCACGCGGCCGGCTCCGACCGGGCGTAATGCGCGCTTAGCAGCCAGCGGGTGGCCCTAGGCTTGGGGCATGTCCTCGCCAACTCGGCCCGGCCGGCACATCCTGGCCGCCCCGGCCTGGCCGTACGCTAACGGTCCCCGTCATATCGGCCACGTCTCGGGCTTCGCGCTACCCTGCGACATGTTCAGCCGGTACCAGCGGATGGCCGGGAACCGGGTGCTGATGGTGAGCGGCACCGACGAGCACGGCACCCCGATCCAGGTGCAGGCGGACGCCGAAGGCGTGTCGGCCCGTGAGCTCGCGGACCGGTACAACCGCGTCATCGCCGAGGACCTGACCGCGCTCGGCATGTCGTACGACCTGTTCACCCGGACGACGACGCGCAACCACTACGCCGTCACCCAGGAGATCTTCCTCGGCCTGTACAAGAACGGCTACATCTTCCCGAAGACGACCCTCGGTGCGATCTCGCCGTCGACCGGGCGGACCCTGCCGGACCGGTACATCGAGGGCACCTGCCCGATCTGCGGGTACGACAGCGCCCGCGGCGACCAGTGCGACAACTGCGGCAACCAGCTGGACCCGGTCGACCTGATCAGCCCCCGGTCCCGGATCAACGGCGAGAAGCCGGAGTTCGTCGAGGAAGAGCACTTCTTCTTCGATCTGCCCGCCTTCGCCGACGCGCTGGGGACCTGGCTGCAGAGCAAGAGCGGCCAGTGGCGGCCGAATGTGCTCAAGTTCTCGCTCAACCTGCTCGACGACCTGAAGCCCCGGGCGTACACGAGGGATCTCGACTGGGGAGTCCCGGTTCCGCTGGACGGCTGGCGTGACCGGCCCGACAAGCGGATCTACGTCTGGTTCGACGCAGTGGTGGGCTACCTGTCCGCGTCGATCGAATGGGCCAAGCGCTCGGGCGACCCCGACGCCTGGCGGGCCTGGTGGCAGTCCCCGGACGCCGATTCGTACTACTTCATGGGCAAGGACAACATCGTCTTCCACTCCGAGATCTGGCCGGCGATGCTGCTCGGCTACAACGGCCAGGGGGCCAAGGGCGGTTCGCCCGGCGTCCTGGGGAAGCTGAACCTGCCATCCGAGATCGTCTCCAGCGAGTACCTGACCATGGAGGGCCGGAAGTTCTCCTCCTCCCGCAACGTCGTCATCTACGTCCGCGACTTCCTCGAGCGCTACGACGTCGACGCGCTGCGGTACTACGTGGCGGTGGCCGGCCCGGAGAACCAGGACACGGACTTCACCTGGAGCGAGTTCGTCCGCCGTAACAACGACGAGCTGGTGGCGACCTGGGGCAACCTGGTCAACCGCTCGGTATCGTTCGCGGCCCGCAACATCGGCTCGATCCCGGCGGCCGGCGAGCTCACCGCCCCGGACCTGGAGCTACTGGAGCATTCCCGGCAGTCGTTCGCCGCGGTCGGCGGGCACCTGGCCCGCTCCCGGTTCAAGCTGGCCATCGGCGACGCGATGCGCACAGTGGCCGAGGCGAACAAGTACATGTCCGAGCAGGCGCCCTGGAAGCTCCGCGAATCGGATCCCGGCCGGATGCAGACGATCCTGCACGTCGCGCTGCAGGCGGTGGACGACGCCAAGACGCTGCTGACACCGTTCCTGCCGCGCTCGTCGGAGCGGGTCTTCGAGATGCTGGGCGGCTCCGGTGACTGGTCGGGCACGCCTGAAATCAGGGAAGTGGATGAGGAAGGCGCCCCGTCCTACCCGGTGATCACCGGCCAGTACGACGGTGCCGCGCGCTGGGAGTCCCGTCCGATCCGCCCGGGCACGCCGCTCGGGGTCCCGGCCCCGCTGTTCACCAAGCTCGACAAGTCCGTGGCCGACGAGGAAGTAGCCCGGCTCCAGGAGTCAAACCACTCATGAGCGGAACGCCCGGAACCGGCGCGGGTTACGGACCGGCGGAGCGAAGCTCCGACCGCTCAGCGAACCGGGCCTCCGGCCCGGTGAGCGGCGGTGTCACGGCGAGTACCGGAGCGGGGCGCGAAGCGCAGCGGGGGATCCGGGGGGTCGTCCCCCCGGGCCGACACTGTTCGATAGCCATACGCACCTGGACATGATCGGCCTGCCGGTGCCCGGCGTGCTCAGCGCGGCGCGCGCGGCCGGGATCGAGCGGGTCATCACGGTCGGGGTGGACCTGGAGTCGTCGCGCTGGTCGGCGCGGTGCGCGGAGGAGTACGCGGACGTCTACGCCGCCGTTGCCATCCACCCCAACGACACGGCTGCGGTGACGGCGCTCGACGACGTGCTGGCGGAGATCGAGACGCTGGCCGGGCTGCCGCAGGTTCGCGCGGTCGGGGAGACCGGCCTGGATTACTACCGGGACCACTCCGGCCCTGAGCTGCAGCGTGAGTGGTTCCGCGCGCACATCGGGATCGCGAAGCGGACCGGCAAGGCCCTCATGATCCATGACCGGGAAGCGCACGATGACGTGCTGCGCATCCTGGCCGAGGAGGGGCCGCCGGACAAGGTGGTCTTCCACTGCTTCTCCGGTGACGAGCGGATGGCGAAGCGGTGCGCGGACGCCGGGTACGTGATGAGCTTCGCCGGCAACCTCACCTTCGCCAGCGCGCAGCCGCTGCGTGACGCGGCGGCGGTGGCGCCCGCCGACCTGCTGCTGGTGGAGACCGACGCGCCGTTCCTGACCCCGGTGCCCTTCCGTGGCAAGCCGAACTCGCCCGCTCTCGCGGCCTACACCGCACGCCGCCTGGCCGAGGTGAAGAACATGGACCTGGCCGAGCTCTGCGCGCTGGTGACAGCGACCGGGGAGCGCATCTTCGGCCCGTGGTGACCGGGGCGCGACTGCTGAGGCAGGCCGAGATCAGGGATCTGGCCGTGCGGCTCGGGGTGCGGCCGACCAAACGGCTCGGCCAGAACTTTGTCATCGATCACGGCACGGTGCGGCGGATCGTCGCCCTGGCCGGGCTGCAGGCCGGTAACGTCGTCCTCGAAGTCGGCCCGGGCTTCGGCTCGCTGACGCTTCCGCTCCTGGAGGCGGCGCCCCGGGTCGTCGCGGTGGAGATGGACCCGGCGCTGGCGGCCGCGCTGCCGGCGACCGTCGCGGCCCGCGCGCCCGCCCTCGCCGGGCGGCTGGAGGTCGTCACGGCGGACGCGGTCCGGATACGTGAGCTTCCGGGGGATCCGCCCACCGTGCTCGTGGCCAATCTGCCTTACAACGCGACCGTCCCGGTGCTGCTCAACGTGCTGTCCCGGTGGCCGTCGCTGCGGCACGGCCTCGTCATGGTGCAGGCGGAGGTCGGGGCGAGGATGTGCGCCCCCCCGGGCAGCCGCGAGTACGGCGTGTCCTCGGCCAAGCTGGCCTGGTTCGCGCGGATGCGCCTGGCCGGCCCGGTGCCGCGGACCGTGTTCTGGCCGGTGCCGGGGGTTGACTCCTGCCTGGTGTCGTTCGAGCGGGTGGACCCGCCACCGACGTCGGCGTCCCGGGAGCAGGTGTTCACGGTCATCGACGCCGCATTCGGCCAGCGACGTAAGACCCTGCGCGCGGCCCTGGCGGGCTGGGCCGGTTCCGCCGCGGAGGCCGAACGCGTAGTCCGCGCCGCCGGCCTCGACCCGGGAGCGCGCGGCGAGGCCCTCAGTATCGCCGAGTTCACTCTGATCGCCGAAAAGGGTGCTAGCCCGGGACGCGGGCTGCGGACCGACGGAGCGAAGCTCCGGCCAGGCGCGACCCCGGGCCCTGGCCCGGGTGAGCGCCCGGCGTCACGTTGAGCACCAGCGCGGGGCGTCGCGGGGGGTTCCGGGGGGTCGTCCCCCCGGGCCAGCACAGCCGGGGCCAACATCCCATTAAAATCGGGGGATCGTGACTGGTGTGACTGTGCGGGCCCCCGCCAAAATCAATCTTCAGCTGGCCGTCGGGCCGCGCCGCGCCGACGGCTACCACGGCCTGGTGACCGTGTTCCAGGCGATCTCGCTGTACGACGACGTGACCGTGACCGAGGGTGCCCCCGCCGGGGAAGACCGGGTACTGGTCACGGGCGAGGGCGCGGACGCGGTGCCCTCCGGCCGGGACAACCTGGCCCTGACGGCCGCCACGGCCCTCGCGCGGGCCGCGGGCCTGTCCCGTGACCTCACCGGGTCCATCGAGATCACCATCCGGAAGCGGATACCGGTGGCCGCCGGGCTGGCCGGCGGGAGCGCGGACGCGGCCGCCGCCCTCGTCGCGTGCAACGAGCTGTGGAATGCCGGGCTCAGCCAGGAGCAGCTGCGGGAGGTGGCCGCCGACGTCGGCAGCGACGTCGCCTTCGCGCTGATGGGAGGCACCGCCGTCGGGCAGGGCCGGGGGGAGCAGCTGACCCCGGCGCTGGCCTCGGGCGAGTACCACTGGGTCCTGGCCGTAGCCGACGGTGCGCTGTCCACGCCGCAGGTCTACGCCACCCTGGACCGGCTGCGGGCCACCCGCGACCCGGCGCCGGCCGGATCTGGTTCGGGGCCCGGTTCCGGAACCGCGCTCGCCGCCGATGGCGCGGGACCCGATCCCGCGCTGGATCATGCGCTGATGGGCGCGCTGCGGTCCGGGCAGCCGGCCGCGGTCGGCCAGGCGCTGAGCAATGACCTGCAGCCGGCCGCCATTGCCATGTTCCCGATGCTGCGCCAGACCCTGGCGGCCGGCTGTGAACTCGGCGCGCTAGGGGCGCTCGTGGCCGGATCCGGGCCGACGTGCGTCTTCCTGGCCGCCGGCGCCGAGCGCGCGGTTGATCTCGCCGCGTCCCTGTCCGGTGCCGGGGTGTGCCGGGCGGTGGCCCGGGCAGCCGGCCCGGTGCCGGGGGCGTCAATCACGGCCGGGACGCCGTGACGGGCCGTCGTCAGCCGTCCGGCCGTGCCCCGCGGAGGGTGCGGCCAGCATGGTGAACCTGATCAGCACCGAGAAAGCGGCCAAGGCGTTCGGCGACCGCACGCTGCTCGACTCGGTGTCGCTGGGCGTTTCGACCGGGGACCGGATCGGTGTCGTCGGGCGCAACGGGGCCGGGAAATCGACCCTGCTGTCCCTCCTCGCGGGGACCATGGAGGCTGATTCCGGCCGGATCGCTCGGACCGCCGGCCTGCGGATCGGGTACCTCCGCCAGCGGGACGAGTTGTCCGGCACGGTCCGCGAGGCCGTGTTCGGCGCCGGGGCCAGCGAGGCCGCCGAGCACGTATGGGCCAGCGATCCGCGGGCCCGGGGCGTTGTGGCCGAACTGCTCGGCGGGATCGATCTCGGCGCCAGCACCAGCCGGCTCTCCGGTGGCGAGCGCCGGCGGACGGCGCTGGCGTCGCTGCTCGTCTCCGACGCTGACGTCCTGCTGCTGGACGAGCCAACCAACCACCTGGACCTCGAGGCGATCGACTGGCTGGGGCGGCACCTGCGGGACCGGGGCAGCGCTCTCGTCGTGGTGAGTCACGATCGCTGGCTCCTGGATACCGCGTGTGACCGCATGTGGGAGGTGGACTCCGGCCGGGTGTACGCCTACGAGGGCGGATACTCGGCGTACGTGCTGGCCCAGGCCGAGCGCGAGCGGAACGCGGAGGCCGTCCAGCGCCGTCGGCGTGGCCTGATGCGCAAGGAGCTCGCGTGGCTGCGGCGCGGCCCGCAGGCGCGGTCCACCAAGCCGAAGTTCCGCGTGCAGGCGGCCAACGCGCTGATCGCCGACGAGCCGCCGCCCGGGACACCGTCGAGCTCACCAGCCTCGCCACCGCCCGGCTGGGCAAGACCGTGCTGGACGTCGAGGACGTCACGCTGTGGGCCGGCTCGCGCGTGCTGCTGGACGACGTCACCTGGCAGCTGGCCCCCGGTGAGCGGGCCGGCCTGGTGGGTGTCAACGGCAGCGGGAAGACGTCGTTCCTGCGCCTGCTCGACGGGTCTATCGTGCCGGCCCGGCCAGGCCGAGCCCCGGTGCCGCCCGGCGCGGGCGCTGGCGGGCCGGGGCCGGGCGGCCCGGATACGGTCCGGGCCGAGGGCACCGTGGTGCGCGGCCGGACCGTGCGGATCGCTCACCTCAGCCAGGAGCTGGCCGAGCTGGATCCCGGGCGCCGCGTCCTCGAGGCGGTGCAGGACGTCCGGTCCTTCGTGGGCGTCGGCAAGCGGGAGATCTCGGCCAGCCAGCTGCTGGAGCGATTCGGCTTCCGCGGGGACGCGCAGTGGACCCCGGTCGGCGAGCTATCCGGCGGGGAGCGGCGCCGGCTCCAGCTGCTCCGGCTGCTGATGGATGAGCCGAACGTGCTGTTGCTCGACGAGCCCACCAACGACCTGGACATCGAGACCCTCACCGAGCTCGAGGACCTGCTGGACGGGTGGCCGGGTTCGATGACCGTGGTCAGTCACGACCGGTACTTCCTGGAGCGGGTGACCGACCACGTGGTGGCGCTGCTGGGAGACGGCCAGCTGTCGTTCCTGGCCGGGGGGGTGGAACAGTACCTGGAGCGGGTGCGCGGGACCCGTGAGGCCTCGCTGCCCGTCCCCGCCCTCGCCGCCATGGCTGGGCCCAGCCCGGCACCCGCGGACGGGACCGCCCTCGGCACGGCGGAAGAACGGGCCGCGCGTAAGGAACTGCAGCGGCTCGAACGGCAGATCGAGCGGCTGTCCGGCCGGGAGGCGCAACTGGGCGTGCAGATGGCCGAGAACGCCAGCGACTACGAGAAGCTCACCCAGATGGGGTCCGACCTGCGCTCGGTCCAGGCCGAAAAGACCGCCCTCGAAGAACGCTGGCTCAGCGTCGCGGCCGGCCTGGAGGCCTGAGGCGATGACGACCCGGGTGCCCTTCTGTTCGTGGACGTCTTCGCCTGGCAGCCGCTCACCGGCAACCCGCTGTCGCCGGCTACTCCGTCGGCAGCGCGTCGAAGGGGGCGAGCAGCGCGCGCAGCAGCCCGGCGAGCGTGCGCTGGTCGTCGGGCCCGAGTGAGGCGAGCAGTTCCCGCTCGCGGCGCAGCAGATCTGCCAGCGCGTCATCGACCTTGGCCCGGCCCTGGTCGGTAAGGGTGACGAGCACGCCGCGCCGGTCCCGCGGGTCCGGTTTCCTGCGGACCAGCCCCGCCTCGGCGAGCCGGTCGATCCGGTTTGTCATGGTGCCTGAGGTCACCAGCGTCGCGCGGATCAGTGCTCCCGGCGTCATCTGGTACGGCGGTCCCTGCCGGCGCAGCGCCGACAGCACGTCGAACGCCCAGGTCTCCAGCCCGCGGCTCGCGAACGACGCCCGGCGGGCGAGGTCGAGATGCCGGGCCAGCCGGGACACCCGGCTCAGCACCTGCATGGGCTCCACGTCGAGATCGGGCCGCTGCGCGTGCCACGCGGCCACCAGATCGTCCACCTCATCGCGCAGCGCACCAGCCGGGCCTGGTCCGCCGTCAAGGACCTGTGCGCCCCGCGGTGTGACCGCCGCCCCCGGCCTGGGCTCGGGACCATCCTCCATCGCCTCAGGATATCTCTTGACGTCAAGATGACCGAGCACGTAGAGATAAGGTATCTCGATATCAAGAGAGGGAGTCATTCATGTGGGACCCGGGCCAGTACCGGCGTTTCGCCGGCGAGCGGGCGAGGCCCTTTGCCGAGCTGATCGCCCGCATCGGGGCCGCTCAGCCGCGCACCGTCGTCGACCTGGGCTGCGGGCCCGGCGATCTCACCGTCGACCTCAGCCACCGCTGGCCCGGTGCCGCCGTGCACGGTGTCGACAGTTCCCCGGAGATGGTCAAGGCCGCGCGGAAGTGGGAAGACCAGCCGGGTATCTCCTTCGAACTGGCTGACCTGCGCGACTGGCAGCCGCCCTCTCCGGTCGACGTCATCACCTGCAATGCCGTCCTGCAGTGGGTGCCGGGCCACCTCGGCCTGCTGTCCCGCTGGGTGTCGTGGCTGTCCGCCGGCGGCTGGCTGGCCGTCCAGCTCCCGGGCAACTTCGATCAGCCTTCGCAGACGGCGATAGCCGAAATGGCCGCGTCGGCACGCTGGCGTTCCCTGCTCGGCGCGGCCGCATTCCCCCGCCAGGCCGCCGACCCGGTCCAATACCTCGACTGCCTGGCCAGTGCCGGATGCCAGGTCGACGCCTGGGAGACGACGTACCTGCACGTGCTGAGCGGCGCCGACCCGGTGGTCGAATGGGTCAAGGGCACCGCGCTGCGGCCCGTCCTGGCGATCCTGGATGACGCGCAGGCCGGTGAGTTCCTGGCCGACTACCGGGACCGGATGAGGCAGGCGTATCCGTCACGTCCGTTCGGTACGGTTCTGCCCTTCCGCCGGGTGTTCGTCGTGGCCCACCGCCCCGGCTGAACGCTCCCCGAATGCCCGCTGGACGTGGCGCGCCGCGCGCCAGGCGCTCAGCTGATTAACCTACTTTCCAAATTGATTTAGTAGACATTGGATGGCATGATCGTGCCCGTGCATCCCGGTCAGCGTCATCATCACCGTCTCCACGTGGACCTCCGCCGCCAGGCAAGCGCCCTCTGTCCGGTCCGTTCGGCTCAGGAACGTGACGCCGGCCAGGCCGGCCCGGAACCAGGACGCGAGGAGAGACGCCCTATGACCACCATCATTCCCGCTGCGCTCAGCCCCCGGCAGCTTGCCGGGGAGGTACGCAAGCTCGCCGCGGCACCGCGCGAATGGATGTCGCGCGTCCGGCTCAGCCCGGACGAGCGCTGGTACGAGCGGCTGCACGCCGATGACCAATACGAAATCTGGCTGATCAGCTGGCTGCCGGGGCAGGGCACCGGATTCCACGACCACGGCGGCTCGGCCGGGGCGTTCGGTGTCGTGTGGGGCGCTCTGGAGGAACATCAGGCCGGGACGCCCGGGCGGCTTCACCCGGTGACGGCCTCGCCGGTCAGCGCGGGCCGGGTGCGGGCCTTTGGCCCGGAGTACATTCACGACGTGCGGAACATCTCGGAAGCCGTCGCGGTCAGCGTGCACGCCTATTCGCCGCCGCTGAACATGATGACGCGCTACGACCTCACCGACCAGGGCCTGGTCCTGCTGGACACCGAAGCCGCGGGCCAGTGGTAGGCCACCCGCCGACGGCGGCCGTGGCTGATGCCGTGGCAAACGGGCCGTCGGCCGGGGCCCGGGACGCACACCCCGCCGCCCGGCCGCCGGGGGCCCGGACGATCGATGAGATCCTGACGGCGGCGCGGGCGCGCCTGCACCGGCTGACGCCGCCCGAGGCCTTGGCGGCGTTCTCCCGCGGCGCCGTCCTGGTCGACATCCGCCCGCAGGCCCAGCGCGCCCGTGAGGGCGGCATCCCGGGGGCCGTGATCGTGGAGCGCAACGTCCTCGAGTGGCGTTTCGACCCCGCCAGCGACGCCCGGCTGTCATGGGTGCACGGCTACGACGAGCAGGTCATCGTCTTTTGCTCCGAGGGATACACGTCGAGCCTGGCCGCCGCCGCCCTGCAGGATCTGGGCCTGGCGAGCGCCACCGACATCGCCGGCGGTTTCGTCGCGTGGGCGGCCGATGGGCTGCCTGTATGCCCGCCGTGCGGCCCGGGCCCGGGCCGCACGGCGGAACGAGCCTGCTGATCGCTCCGTCACCCGGGCCCGTTACCGGCTGCTGCCCGTGAGCCGTTAGCGGCCGGTGGCCGGGCCGTCCTCTTCGCGCTGCTGGGCAATGATCTCCGCGGGGATGCGCGGCGCCGGATCCAGCTGCGACAGCCCGTTCCAGGCCAGGTTGATCAGGTGCGCGGCCACATCCTCGAGCTGCGGCTTGTGAGCATCCAGCCACCACTGACCGGTGAAAGCGACCATGCCCACCAGCATCTGGGCGTACATCGGGGCGAGCTTCGGGTCCTGGCCGCGCGAGGTCAGGAAGTCGCCGACGATGTACTCCACCTGCCCGGCAATGTCGGACAGCAGCGTGCCGTACGTGCCGGTTCCCGATCCGGGCGGTGAGTCCCGGACCAGGATGCGGAACCCGTCGGCGTTGTCCTCGATGTACTTCAGCAGCTTGACCGCGGCGGACTGGAACTTCGGCATTGTGTCGCCGCCGTCCAGCAGCGTGGTCGCCATCGTGAGCAGCCGGTCGACCTCGCGGTCGACGACGACGGCATAGAGCCCTTCCTTGCCGCCGAAGTGCTCGTACACCACGGGCTTGGAGACGCCGGCCTTAGCCGCGATCTCCTCGATGGAGGTCCCTTCGAAGCCGCGCTCGGCGAACAGCCGCCGCCCGATGTCGAGCAACTGCTCGCGGCGTTCCTTACCGGTCATCCGTCTGCGAGTGGATCTGAGAGGCGGATCGTCGTCGTTCACTCACTCATCATCGCGTTCGGCCGGCCGGCTGGTCACTGATCTGCGCCGGCCGTGATGCGATCGGAGTAAGCACGCGGCGGGTCATCGAGCCGAGCTTCCTGGTCGCGGTGGCCGGGCGCTTGGCCTCCAGCCGTCCCGCGTCCGGCCAGCGGACGTCGGAGGCCCAGCCGAGCTTCTCGAAGGCCCAGATCACGCGGGCACTCGGGTCGAGCTGCCCCTTCAGCACGCCATGCCGGGCGCACGTGGGGTCGGCGTGGTGCAGGTTGTGCCAGGACTCGCCGAACGAGGCGATCGCCAGCCAGGCCACGTTCCGCGACTTGTCCCGGACTTCGAATTCCTCACTGCCGAATGTGTGGCAGATCGAGTTGATCGACCACGTGACGTGGTGCAGCAGCGCGATCCGGACCAGGCTGCCCCAGAAGAACGCGGTGCAGCGCGCCCTGCCACGACATGGACCACAGACCGCCGATGAGCGCAGGAAGCAGCAGGGAAGTGAGTACGAGCACCGGGAACAGCCGGTGCACGCGCCGGATGCGGGCGTCGGCGAGCAGGTCGGGGATGAACTTTTCCTGCGACGTCTTGTTCGGGTCAAACAGCCATCCGACGTGGGCGAAGACGAGGCCCTTGGACAGGGCCTTCCAGTCGTTGCCGTAACGCCACGGCGAGTGCGGGTCGCCTTCCTTGTCGCTGTACTTGTGGTGACGGCGGTGGTCGGCGACCCAGTTGAACACCGGGCCCTCGATGGCCAGCGTGCCGGCCACGGCGAGGGCGACCCGCAGGGCGGTTTTGGCCTTGAAGGAGCCGTGCGTGAAGTAGCGGTGGAAGCCGACCGTGATGCCGAGCCCGGATACCCAGTAGAAGACAAGCGCGATGATCGCGTCGTGCCAGCCCAGGAAACCGGTGGCCACCGCCAGCGGGATGGCCGCGAGCAGCGCCAGCAGCGGGAGCACGACGAAGACCCCGACGAGGACCCGCTGTCCGGTCGTCGCCTGCTCGTCGTCGAAGTCGGAACGCGGGATCCGGACCGTAGCCCGCCGGGCCCCTCCGTCTTCCCGGGCCGATGCGGGGGCGGCGGCCGGTGCGGGAGTGGCTATCGGTGGAGACGCGATCGTTGGCCGGACGTCGGAGGGGGCCTCGGCCCTCTCTGCGGAGGTGGTCATCGTGCTCCTCGCTGTGGTCGGGGCTTGATTCAGTCGGCGGACCCAGCGTACTTGGCGCTTACGTAACCGTAACCTACGACACCGTAACTTAGGCAAGGGTATGGCAGAAAGATTTTGAAGTTGTTCCGGTTGACCGTCATGGCCTGGCTGCCCGGAGGTCTGTCACGGCGGCTGCCCCGAGGCCGGGCGATCATCCGGAAATCGGACAGCAGTGTGCCAGCGCGGTCTGCTCCGCCGGCACGCCGGCAGGCTCCTGCGCGGGCAGCTCTCTTTCGCCCGGCAGTCTCCGGATGGCGGCCCCGGTAGAGTATGGCGAGGGTCGATCCCGGATCGTCTAGCCTGGCAGGACAACTGACTTTGACTCAGTCAACGAAGGTTCGAATCCTTCTCCGGGAGCTGCGGAAACTTCCTTGGGGAAGATGCGCCGCCCGCGGTGCGGACACCGTAATGGCCTCGGTCCATCCCGCAATCCAGCGGTACAGGTCACCACTGCGGAGAACGTCAATCCGAAGGCAGCCGTGGTATCCCGCCCCCGCGTTCTTGCGGACCGTCTTGGGGTTGTGGCGCTTGAGCGTGGTGGGGCGGAACTGCTCCCGCGTCGCGCCTGTCGTGCGGAGCCAGAACCGCTGGGCAGCCCCGGTGTCGGCGTTCTCATAAATGTAGACGCGAAAGACCAGCCGGTCGCGCTCGATTCCAACGGTCGCAAGAAATCGCAGGAAGAGCCGGATCAATGCCGGGTCGCTGTTAATGAAAGCCACCCGGTCGTTTCGCCGTGACGGCTTGCTTTTGGTTCCCTCGCACCGGGGCTCCGGCAAGCCTGCCGTGGCCGGGGCTGCTGTGGCCGGGGCTGCGCCTGCAGCCGGAGTTGCCCGTGGCCGGGGGCTGCGCCCGTGGCCGTGCGGACATGACCGACGGCCGCTCTGACCTGGAACAACCCTTTCTGGGCGGTAATGCTCCGCTGATGCGCCCGGGAGGCTGCCGCCACGGAATACGGCCGGTACTGGTATAGTTAGTTGACATTAAGCAAGTTAATTCTGCGTCTCAATCTGTTAGGGGCTCGTTCATCTATGGCCGTGAAATCCGGCGTAGCAGGCACGGCTCCGGCGGCGCACGCTAAGCGCGGCGGCAGGCAACCCGGCCAGCATTACAAGTGGATCGCGCTGTCGAACACCACGCTCGGCGTCCTGATGGCCACGATCAACCAGTCGATCGTGCTGATCGCGCTGCCGGACATCTTCCGCGGCATCGGCGTCAACCCACTCTCCCCGGGTAACACCAGTTACCTGCTGTGGATGTTCATGGGCTTCCTGGTCGTGTCGGCCGTGCTCGTGGTGTCCTTCGGGCGGCTCGGCGACATGTTCGGCCGCGTGCGGATGTACAACATCGGCTTCGCCGTCTTCACGGTGGCATCCATATTCCTGGCCGTGACCTGGATGAAAGGGACGGACGCAGCGCTGTGGCTGATCATCTGGCGGGTGGTCCAGGGCATCGGCGGCGCGTTCCTGTTCGCCAACTCGACCGCCATCCTGACCGACGCCTTCCCCGCTAACCAGCGCGGCACGGCGCTCGGGATCAATTCCATCGCCGCCATCTCCGGCTCGTTCCTCGGCCTGCTGCTCGGCGGTTTGCTGGCCCCCGTCAACTGGCACCTCATATTCCTCGTCTCGGTCCCGTTCGGGGTGTTCGGCACGTTCTGGGCCTACTTCATGCTGCACGACCTCAGCGAGCGGCACCGGGCCAAGGTGGACTGGTGGGGCAACGTCCTGTTCGCGGCGGGCCTGATCGCGATCCTGGTCGGCATCACCTACGGCCTGGAGCCGTACGGTGGCCACGCCATGGGCTGGACGAGCCCGTTCGTGCTGTCCATGATCTTCGGCGGCCTGGCCGCGCTCGTGGTCTTCTGCTTCGTTGAGACCAGGGTCGGGGAGCCGATGTTCCGGCTGTCGCTGTTCCGGATCCGCGCCTTCGCGGCCGGCAACGTGGCCAACCTGATGATGGGCCTGGGCCGTGGCGGCATGCAGTTCACCCTGATCATCTGGCTGCAGGGGATCTGGCTGCCCCGGCACGGCTACAGCTTCTCCCAGACCCCGCTGTGGGCAGGCATCTACATGGTGCCGCTCACTATCGGCTTCCTGGTCTCGGCGCCGCTGTCCGGCTGGCTGTCCGACCGGTTCGGCGCACGCGCCTTCACCGTGTTCGGCGCGCTCCTGACCGCGCTGAGCTTCGCGCTCCTGATGATCATGCCGGTGGACTTCAGCTACGGCGTCTTCGCTCTGGTGCTGGTGCTCAACGGCTTCGCCTCCGGCCTGTTCGCCTCGCCGAACCGGGCCGAGATCATGAACTCGGTCCCGGCGAACCAGCGCGGCGCGGCCGGCGGCACGATCGCCACCTTCATGAACGCATCCTTTGTCCTGTCGATCGGAATCTTCTTCTCGCTGATCGTCACCGGGCTGTCCAGCACCCTGCCGGGCGCCCTGTCCGGGGGCCTCATCTCGCAGGGGATCCCGGCCGGCGCCGCGCACACCATCAGCCACCTGCCACCGATCGGCGTGCTGTTCGCGGCCTTCCTGGGCTACAACCCGATGAAGCAACTGCTCGGCCCGCTGCTCGGCCACGTGTCCCCGAGCCACGCGGCCTACCTGACCGGACGGGACTTCTTCCCGAACGTGATCACGCACCCGTTCCACAGCGGCCTGGGCATCGCCTTCTGGTTCGCGATCGCGGCCAGCGTGATCGCCGCGATCGCGTCGCTGCTGACCGGCCCGATCAGGCGCCGTCCCGCCGCGGACCGCGAGCCGCTCGGGGCGGAACTCGCCGCGGTGGCGCGCGAAGGCACGTGGGAGCCGAGCGAACTGATGCTGCCGGCCGCGGACGAGACGGACGCGGCGCAGGCGGCTGTCGCGCCGCGGGCGCCGTCAAACGGCGTACCAGCCCGGAATGGGACGTCCGTCCGGCCCGGGCTGGCCGGTACCGTGCGCGACGCCAGCGGGCGCCCGGTTGCCGGGGCGATCATCACGGTGACCTCGGCCGACGGCCGTCAGCTGACCCGCGCCCTGACCGCGCCGTCGGGCGGGTACCGGATCACGGGTATGCCGGCCGCAGCGCTCACCGTGATCGTCACGGCCCGCGGTCACGAGCCGGCCGCCGCCGCCGTCGGCGTCCAGCCCGGGTCGGTGACCGAGCGTGACTTCGTACTGGCCGGGAGCGGCGCCCTGAGCGGCACCGTGCGGTCCGCCGGAGATGGTGGCGCGCCCCTGCCAGGCGCCCAGGTTGTCATCCGCGATCTGGCCGGACATGTCGTAGCCAGCGCGATGACCAGCGGAAACGGCGAGTTCAGCGTCGCTGGCGCCCCGGCCGGGCGGTATGCGCTCACCGCGACCGCCGCCGGTCACCTGCCCGCGAGCCAGGAAGTCGAGATGAACGGGCACGCGGAGCGGGCGCAGCTGACCCTGCCCCTGGAACGTGAGGTGCACGGCTTTGTCCGGGCCCCCGGGGGCGCGGCCGTGCCCGGCATCCTGGTGACCGCGGCCAGCGCTACCGGTGAGATCGTCGCGAGTGCCACCACCAACGCGGACGGGTGGTACCGGCTGACCGGCCTCGGCGACGGCGAGCACGTTCTCGTCGCCGGCGGCCACGAGCCGATCCGGACCAGCGTGGAGGTGCACGGCGGCGAAACGACGTCCGTCACCGTCCGGATCGGCAACGGTCCGGCGGCCCCGGCAGCGGCCGGCGGTGCTGAGGCGGCAGGCAATGGCGCAGGGACGGCAGCCCATGCTGAGACGGCAGCGAATGCCCGGAATCCGTCCGGCCGGTCTGATTCAGAAGGCCTGGTATCGCAATTCCGAACGGGCCCGGGCGGGGAGTGAATTCAGTGGATCAGCTTGACCAGGTCGTGGTAGGCGGCCGCGTCCGCACGGCGGACGGCGCCTCGATCGGCGGCGCGGCCGTCACGCTGGCCGACCTGTCCGGGCGGCAGGTCGCGGTGGAGGACGGCGAGCTGGCCCGGCGGGACGTAGAGCTTCCCGCGTCCGGGCGGGTGGCGGGCACGGTCCTGACCACTGACGGTGACCGGCCCTTCGCCGGGGCGCAGCTGAGCCTGGTGAACGAGGCGGGCGCCGAGGTCGCCACCGCCGCCGCGGACACGGGCGGGCAGTTTGTCTTCGGTGACGTGCCATCCGGCCGCTACACCCTCGTGGCGAGCGGCTACCGGCCCGGCCTGGCCACGCTGCCGGCGGCCAGTACCCGCGCCCGGCAGGCTGACATCACGCTTGCCCGGCCCGAGTAAGGTCAGCGCCAGGCCCGCGACCGCGCGGAACGCCGGGACGGGCCGGGCCGGAGGGGCGGCCTGCTCAAAGAGGGCCGCCGGCCAATGCGACCTGACGGTATCCTCCCAGTGAGGGGCGCGTGAACAGGTACATCACCGCCCCGGACATATAGGCAGCGAACCGAGGAGCCCTGCGGAGTGAGCCCCAGCCGCCCGGCCGCCGTCATCATCCTCGCCGCGGGCGAGGGCACGCGCATGAAATCTACGGTCCCCAAGGTGCTGCACGCGCTGTGCGGCCGCACCATGCTCGGGCATGCGGTCGCCGCGGCGCGTGAACTATCGCCGCAGCGGCTGGTGGTCGTGGCCGGCCACGGGCGCGACCAGGTATCCGAGTACCTCACCCGGGCGGCGCCGGACGCGGAGGTCGTGATCCAGGATCGGCAGGGCGGAACCGGCCACGCCGTGCGGACGGTGCTCGAGGCCGTCGGCCCCATCGCGGGCCAGATCATCGTCACCTATGGTGACATGCCGCTGCTGCGCGGGGCCACCCTGGCCGGCCTGGCCGCCGAGCACGAGGCCGCGGGCAACATGGTGACGGTGCTGACCGCGAGGACCAGCGATCCGGCCGGATATGGCCGTATCGTCCGCGACGCCTCCGGCGCCATCACCGAAATCGTCGAAGAGGCCGATGCCACCGATGAGCAGCGGCTGGTCGACGAGATCAACTCCGGCTGCTACGCCTTCGATGGCACCATGCTCCCGGACGCGATCAAGCGGGTGTCCACGTCGGACGTATCGGGCCAGGAATACCTCACCGATGTCGTGGGCATCCTGCGCGGCGACGGTCACCGGGTCGGGACGCAGCAGGCCGCGGACGCCTCCGAGATCCAGGGCGTCAACGACCGGGTCCAGCTGGCCCAGGCTCGGCGGATATACAACGACCGGCTTCTCGAGCACTGGATGCGGGCCGGGGTGACGATCGTCGATCCGGCCACGACCTGGCTGGACGCGGACGTGATCCTCGAGCCCGACGCGGAGATCGGGCCGTCCACGCAACTGGAGGGGCGCACCGCGATCGCGTCCGGAGCCCGGGTCGGCCCGGGCTGTGTGCTCCGCGACACCGTGGTCGGCGCGGGCGCGACCGTGATCAACGCCGTCTGCGACTTGGCCGAGATCGGGCCGGGAGCCAGTGTCGGGCCCTACACCCGCCTGCGGCCGGGGACCAGGCTGGGGCCGGCACCGGGCCGGCAGCTTCGTCGAGATGAAGAACGCGGTCGTCGGCGAGGGTTCGAAAGTGCCCCACCTGAGCTACGTGGGCGACGCGGACATCGGTTCCGGTTCGAACATCGGGGCCGCCACGGTGTTCGTCAACTACGACGGCGTGCAGAAGCACCACACCACGGTGGGCGATCACGTCCGGATCGGGAGCGACACGATGCTCGTCGCACCGGTCGAGATCGGCGATGGCGCCTACACCGCCGCCGGGTCCATCATCACGGAGAACGTCCCTCCCGGGAGCCTGGGCATCGGCCGGGCCAGGCAGCACAACGTCCCGGGTTGGGTCGCCCGGCGCCGGGCCGGGACCCAGTCGGCGGCAGCCGGGGCGGCTCCGGACGCGACCGGGCCGGCTCTGGGCGAAGAGGCACCCACCAAGGGAGAAACCACGTGAGCGGCATCATGGTGGCCAGTGAAAAGAAGCTGATGCTCGTCTCCGGCCGGGCGTTTCCCGGGCTGGCCGAGGAGGTGGCCGCCTGCCTGGGTATCGAGCTGACGCCGACGAAGCTCTTCGACTTCGCCAACGGGGAGATCTTCGTCCGCTTCCTCGACTCGGTTCGCGGCTGCGACGTTTTCGTCCTGCAGAGCCACACCGCGCCGATCAACGAGTGGATCATGGAGCACCTGATCATGGTGGACGCGCTCAAGCGCGCGTCGGCCAAGCGGATCACGGTGGTGACCCCGTTCTTCGGCTACGCCCGCCAGGACAAGAAGAGCCGGGGCCGGGAGCCGATCTCGGCCCGGCTGATGGCTGACCTGTTCGCGACGGCGGGAGCGCACCGGCTGATGGCGGTCGACCTGCACACCGCGCAGATCCAGGGGTTCTTCGACGGCCCGGTGGACCATCTGTTCGCGCTGCCGATCCTCGCCGACTACATCGAGGACCAGCTGGACCTGAGCCAGGTCACCGTCGTGGCGCCGGACGCGGGCCGGGTGCGGATGTGTGAGCGCTGGACGGACCGGCTCGGCTGCCCGCTGGCCATCATCCATAAGCGCCGGGACCCTGACGTGGCCAACCAGGTCAGGATGTTCGAGGTCGTGGGCCAGGTCGCCGGCCGGACCTGCATCCTGGTGGACGACATGATCGACACGGGCGCGACGATCACGAAGGCGGCGGATGCGCTGTTCGAACAGGGTGCGGCCAAGGTCATCGTGGTGGCCACGCACGGGGTGCTGTCCGGTCCCGCCGTGGACACCCTTAAGAACTCCCGGATCGGCGAGGTCGTGATCACGAACACACTGCCCATCCCGGCGGAGCGGCAGTTCGACAAGCTCACCGTGCTCTCGATCGCGCCGCTGATCGCCCGCGCGATCAACGAGGTGTTCAGCGACGGCTCGGTGACCAGCCTCTTCGACGGTCAGAGCTGAGCCCGCGGCTGCACCGTGACGGCCAGTGCCGTTTGGCCGTTACGGTGCAGTCTTCATGCACGGCACAGAGGCTGTGCCGCCCCCCGGTCCCACCCCGCTTTACGGCCGTTTCCGGCCGCCCCCACCCGCCCGGCGGAGCGCCGTCCCCACGGGCGGCCCGCCAGTTTGCGCGGCCCGCTCGCGCGTTACCCCGTCTAGCGCGAGCAGGCCGGCGTCCCTTGTGAGAGGCTCCAAGGGACGTCTTCCGGTGATGTCCCGCCCGGCGGTGACCCGCCCGCGAGCGAATGCACGCGCTCGGGGGGCCCGTCCTGAAGTCTCCGGTCCCGGTCCCGGATCACCGGGGACCGCGCCCCTGTTGCGGTCCCCGGTGATCGGGCCGGCCATCCCGTCCGGGGCCTGCCATGCTCTGGCCCGATCTGGGACGTGGCCTCAGCATCCACGCTGTCATTTACGTGCCGATTGATCCGTGATTAAGTGGCCCTGATGTCCGGCCTGGGGATGCGCCGCATCCTTGGGGGCGGCGGGGGCACGGAGACATTTCGCGGTACCGGGTTGCTGTCGTAACTGAATCCCGGAGGCAGACGAGATCGTGACATCCGGTGGATCAGGATTATGCGGTTCCGCATCCTGGGCCCGCTTGAGGTCGATACCGGAGCGGCCTGGACCTCGATCGGCGCCCCCAAGTGGCGGTCGCTTCTGGCGTACCTGCTGCTCAGCGGGGGCCAGCCCGTCTCCACCGACAGCCTCATCCATGCGGTCTGGGGCGATAACCCGCCGGCCCGTGCGACCAACCTCGTCAGCATCTATGTGCTCAGGCTGCGCCGGCTCATCGGCGATACGGAGGGGAGGGTCCTCCGCACCCGGGCTCCGGGTTACCAGCTGCAGATCGGCCGGGACGACCTGGACAGCCAGCATTTCGGGCTCCTGATGAGCCAGGGCCGCCAGGCCCTCACGGCTGGCCATCCCGGTCGGGCCGCCACGCTGCTCGCCGATGCCCTGGCCCTGTGGCGGGGTACCGCCCTGGCCGACATCCCGCCGTCAGACTTCATCGAAGCCGAAGCCGACCGGCTGAATGAGCTGCGCCTGGCCGCCCTGGAGCTCCGCATCGAGGCGGACATCGCCTGCGGCCGGCATCGCCTGGTCATTCCGGACCTTAAGCGGCTGCTGGCCGACCAGCCGCTCAAGGAGGAGCTGTGGCTGCTGCTCATGCGGGCGCTGGATGGAGCGGGCCGGCGGGCGGAGGCCCTGACCGTCTACGAGCAGGCCCGCACGGTCATCGCCGATCAGCTCGGCGTGGACCCCGGTCCGGAAATGCGCAAGCTGTTCCAGCAACTGCTGTCCGCCGACGTGACCGCCGCACCGGCCGCGAAGCCAGCCGGCAGGAAACCCGGCCGTTCCTCCGGGGGCGGGCGGCCGACCGCGCCACCAGGGGAGCGGGACGCGGACCTGGAGCCTACCGCCGCGGAACCGGGTGAGGGGCGGCCGCAGCCCGGTGCGTCGCGTGCCGCCGAGACACCACCGGACGGCCTGCCCGCCCAGGATCAAGCGATGACCGGCGCGCCCGGCGTCATTTCCCTCGGCACCATTGAGGCCCGTGAGACCACCGCCGCCGGTTCGGCTGGCGCCAGGGCCGGGCCGCCGCCGGCCGAACCAGGACCGATGCAGCTCCCCGCGGACATCGCCGACTTCACCGGGCGTGAGGTCCACGTCGACGAGCTGTGCCGCCTGCTGTCGGTTGGCCGCAGCGACGACAATCCTGGCGCGGTTCCGGTGGCCCTCGTTGCCGGAGCCGGCGGCCTGGGCAAGACCACCCTGGCCATTCACGCCGCGCACCGGATGCGGGCGCAGTATCCCGACGGAGTGCTGTACGTCGATCTGCTCGGCGCGAACCCGCAGCCACTGGCTCCGGCCGACGTGCTGGCCCGCTTCCTGCGTGACCTTGGCGTGCGCGAGCCCCAGATCCCGGTCCGGGAGGAGGAGCGCGGCGCGCTCTACCGGACCCGGCTGAACGGCCGCCGGACGCTCATCGTCCTCGACAACGCGCGGGACGCCGCTCAGGTCCGGCCATTGCTGCCGGGCAGCGCCAGCTGCGCGGTCATCGTGACCAGCCGGGGCCGCCTGCCCGACCTGGTCGGCGGGGGCCTTGTGCATCTGGACGTGCTGGACGACAGCGAAGCGCTGGCCTTGTTCAGCCGCGTGGTCAGTGCGTCGCGGACCGAAGCCGAACCGGATGCGACCGCCGAGCTGCTGGTCGCCTGCGCGGGGCTGCCGCTCGCGATCAGGATTTGCGCTGCCCGGCTCGCGGCCCGGATCCGCTGGACCATTCGCTCGCTGGCCGACCGGATCGGCGACGAGCACCGCCGGCTCGATGAGCTGAAGGTCGGTGACCTGGCGGTCCGGGCCAGCTTCGAGGTCAGCTTCGGTGCGCTGCCCAGCGCCGCGCCCGGTAACGTCCCGCCCGCGCACGCCTTCCGCATGCTCGGTCTGTGGCCGGGACCGTCGATAGGGCTGGCGGCCGCCGCCGCCCTGATCGGCCAGCCGGAGGACAAGGTCGCGGGCGCGCTGGAAGACCTGGTGGACGCGCATCTGCTGGAGTCGCCGAGCCTCGATCGGTACCAGTTCCACGATCTGCTGCGGGTCTACGCGGCCGAGCGCGCGAACGCCGACGAGCCGGCTGACGTCCGGCGCAGCGGCGTCGGCCGGCTGCTCTCCTGGTACGTGCATTCCGCGAATGCCGCCGGCCAGGTCGTTTCGCCGTACCGGTATAAGACCGATCTGGACACGCCGGAGCCGGGCTGCCAGCCACGGTCGTTCACCTCCGCGGACCAGGCTCTGAGCTGGTACGACGAGGAGCGCGCGAGTGTCATCGCCGCAACGCGCCAGGCCGCGGAACACGGCTTCGACGGGCCGGCCTGGCAGCTGGCCGCGTCGCTGTTCAGCGTGTTCAGCCGGCGTGGCAACTGGGCCGACTGCGTAACGACCCACCGGGTGGCGCTGGACTGCGTCCGGCGCACGGGCGACCGGCGGGGCCAGGCGTGGATCCTGAACAACCTCGGTGAGGCGCTCGGCCAGCGGCGGGTGGGCGAGGCCATCAGCTATCTCGAGGACGCCCTGGCCATCCGCCGGGAAATTGGCGACCGCCGCGGCGAGGCGCAGGCCGCCAACAATCTCGCGAACGTGTACCTGGAACTGGGCCGACCCCGGGAAGCCCTGGAGCCGCTGCAGCGCTCCCTGGTCGTCCAGCGGGAGGTCGGCTACCGCAACGGGGAGGGCATCGCGCTGATCAACCTGGCCGAGGCCTACCTGGAGCTGGGGCGCTTCGATGAGGCGATCCAGTCGCTCGGTCAGGCGCGCCCCATCTTCGTCGACCTCGACGCCCCGCGCGGCGAAGGCTATGCGCTGCACCATCTGGGCCGGGCCCACCTTGAGATGGGCCGCACCGGTGAGGCCCTCGGCTGCCTCCAGCGGGCCCTGTTCATCCGGCGCGGCATGGGTGACCGGCAGAACGAGGCCGCCACCCTGCGGCTGCTCGGCCAGGCTCAGCAGAGCGCCGGCGACCTCGAGGCGGCGCATGATTGCTGGTCCCGGGCGCTCGAGATCGTCCGCGAGCTCGGCGACGAGCGGCAGGCGGCCGAGATCGCCGCGGCCTTGGAGCACTCGTAAGGGTCAGCGGAACGGCCCGCCGGGTGCCTCATGCGAGGTCAGGCGATTCCCAGTCCAATCGGCCCGTCCAATCGGCCCGTCCAATCGGCCCGTCCAATCGGCCCGTCCAATCGGCACTGTCCAATCCGCTATATGACTGTCACCTCGACCCGTCAGGACGGCCGGTCATACCGCCGTAATTACGGCATTGCGGCCGCTAGGCTGCTGCCGCAAGGGGGCCGGCATCGCCGTTCGTTGGGGCTCCCGGGGGCCACGAAAAGGAGACGACGACTATGGGGTCAAGTATGGGGACGAGCGACACGGGGAACGAGCAGCAGCCTGGGCAGGATGCGGTCCAGGCCGCCGGGATGGTCGACGAGGCCAAGCCCGCCGGGATGGTCGACGAGGCCAAGCCTGCCGGGATGGTGGACGAGGCCAAGCCCGCCGGGATGGTGGACGAGGCCAAGCCCGCCGGGATGGTGGACGAGGCCAAGCCCGCCGGGATGGTGGACGAGGCCAAGCCCGCCGGGATGGTGGACGAGGGCACCGAGGGTTAGGGCAGTCGGCTGGGCAGCTGACTGGTCCCGGGCGGCACAGGGAGGGCTGTGCCGCCCGGGATCATGATCCGCCTGGACGTGGTTGGCGGCGCCGTCGGCTACACTTCGAGGCGCGGCCTTGATGCTGGTGCTTGCGTCACGTGGTGCTCCGCACGGGCTGCAGAGGTTTCTGGCGTGTGTTCACGTCAGTGCATGGCATGCGTTCGGCCTGTACCGGCCGTTGACGCTGCCGGAGAAATATCCACTGCTTGAGGAGTGACGACCGTGCCTGAGGTCCGCATCGACGCCGAGCCGCGCACCGAGTTCGGCAAGGGCGCCGCCCGGCGTACGCGCCGTGAGGGCCGGGTGCCCGCCGTGCTGTACGGCCACGGCGCAGAGACCCGGCATGTCGTGCTGCCGGGGCATGACCTGATGCTCGCGCTGAAGACGCCGAACGTCCTGATCCGCCTCGAGGGCGTCCCCGGCGTGGATGGCCTCGCCCTGCCCAAGGCCGTCCAGCGTGACCCGATCAAGGGCTTCATCGAGCACGCCGACCTGATCCTCGTCCGCCGCGGCGAAAAGGTCACCGTGGACATCGCGGTCCGGGTCAGCGGGGACATCGCGCCCGACGGCCTGCTGGACCAGCAGGTTGTCCAGCTCTCGGTCGAGGCCGAGGCGACGAACATCCCCGACGGGATCGACGTCGACGTCACCGGCATGGAGGTCGGCAGCTCGATTCACGCGGGCGACCTCACGCTGCCGCGCGGTACCAGCCTCCAGGTCGACCCGGAAACGCTGATCGTGCACGTTCTGCCCGCGCCCACCGCGGAGCAGATGGAGGCGGAGATCGGCGGTCCCGAGGCGGCCGAGCCGCAGGTGCCCGAGCCGGTCGGTGAGACCGAGTTCGGTTCGCCCGGCGACAGCGACGACAGCTGACCCGTCAGGACGACGCACGGTCGGATGTGAGGCCGGCGATGCCGGAGGAACGGTGGCTGATCGCCGGGCTCGGCAACCCGGGCCCGGAGTACGCCGGTACCCGGCACAACGCTGGGCAGATGGTGGCCGACCTGCTGGCGGAACGGATGGGCGCCCGGTTCAAGGCCCACCGGACCCGCAATGACGTGGCCGACGGGCGGCTGGCCGGGATGCCCGTCACGCTAGCCAAGCCGCGTACCTACATGAACCTGTCCGGCGGGCCGGTGGCGGCGATCGCCGCCTTCTATAAGATCTCCCCGGAGCGGATCGTGGTCATCCACGACGAGCTGGACATCCCGTTCGGGTCGGTGCGGCTCAAGTTCGGTGGCGGTGACAACGGCCACAATGGCCTGCGCTCGATCACGCAGGCGCTCGGCACCAACGAGTATTACCGCGTCCGGTTCGGCATCGGCCGCCCGCCGGGCCGGATGGACGCGGCCACGTACGTGCTGCGCGACTTCACCGCGGCCGAGCGCAAGGAGCTGCCGCTGCTCATCGACCGGTGTGCCGACGCGGTGGAGACCCTGCTGTCGAAGGGCCTGGCCGTCGCGCAGAACACCTTCCACACCGACTGAGCAGTGCCCCGGGGGAAGAGAAGCGGGCGCCCGGGAAGAATTCGGCAGGTTCCCGGCGCTTAGCCTGGCGAAGCACACCGCACCGACCGGCTTCCGTCCCGGAAGCACCAAGGAGCCTGCCTGATGGCGACGGAGGACGACCGTCTCGCCCATGACCTCGCCGCCGAGGCGGGGCGCCGGCTGGTCGCGCTGCGGGATCACGGCGGTGAGCCCGATGAGCTGCGCAAAGCCGGCGACCGCATGTCGCACGAATTTCTCGCCGCGGAGCTAGCCCGGCTGAGGCCGGCGGACTGGGTGCTGTCCGAAGAGGCCGTAGATGATCCGGGCCGGCTGGCGGCGGACCGGGTTTGGATCGTCGACCCGCTGGACGGCACCCGCGAGTTCGGCGATGCCGGCCGCGAGGACTGGGCGGTGCACGTCGCCCTGTGGGAGCGCGCCGGCAGCCGCCTTACGGCCGGGGCGGTGGCCCTCCCGGCGCAGGACGAAGTGCTCTCCACCGTCACCCCGCCCCCCGCGCCGCCCGCGTCCTGGCCGCCCCCAGCCCGCCCCGGACGGCGGCTGCGCGTCGTCGTCAGCCGGAGCAGGCCGGCGCCATTCCTGCCCCGGATGGCCGAACTTCTCGGTGCGGACCTGATTCCCCTGGGGTCGGCCGGCGCCAAGGCCGCCGCCGTCCTGCAGGGCCAGGCCGACGCCTACGTGCACGCGGGTGGCCAGTACGAATGGGATTCGGCCGCGCCCGTGGCCGTGGCCCGCGCGGCCGGGTTCCACGCCTCCCGGATCGATGGCCGTGAGCTTGCCTACAATCAGGCGGATCTGCTGGTGCCGGATATCCTGGTATGCCCGCCTGCCCTCGCCGGCGCGCTGCTGGACGCCATCAGGTCCGCTCAGCCCGGCGAGACCGGCGGCAGTCAACGATGACGGCCTCGGTGGCGGGCCCAGCCCGCCGGGCACGTTCCCTGACCCCGACGCCTCCTGGATGCCGTTGATGCGCACCGATTACACACTCTCCCAGCTAGACGTGCTCGAATCCGAGTCCATTCACGTGATCCGCGAGGTCGCGGCGGAGTTCGAGCGGCCCGCGCTGCTGTTCTCCGGCGGCAAGGACTCCGTCGTCATGCTGGCGCTGGCGGAAAAGGCGTTCCGGCCTGCCCGGATCCCGTTCCCCGTCATGCACGTCGACACCGGGCACAACTTCAGCGAGGTCATCGAGTTCCGCGACAAGCGCGCCGCGGAGCTGGGGGTCCGGCTCATCGTCGCCTCCGTGCAGGAATCCATCGACGCGGGCCGGGTGACCGAGGAGACCGGCCGCTGGGCCAGCCGGAACCGGCTGCAGACCGTCACGCTGCTGGACGCGATCGAGGAGCACAGTTTCGACGCACTGTTCGGCGGCGCGCGACGGGACGAGGAGAAGGCCCGCGCCAAGGAGCGGGTGTTCTCGTTCCGCGACGATTTCGGCCAGTGGGACCCGAAGAACCAGCGGCCCGAGCTGTGGAACCTGTACAACACCCGGATCCGCCGGGACGAGCACATCCGCGTCTTCCCGCTGTCCAACTGGACCGAGCTCGACATCTGGGAGTACATCGAGCGCGAGGAGCTCGAGCTGCCGCCGGTGTACTTCGCGCACAACCGGGATGTCTTCGAGCGGGACGGGATCCTGCTGGCCGAGAGCCCGTACGTGACGCGCGGCGAGGATGAGCCGGTCTTCGAGACCATGGTCCGGTACCGCACCGTCGGGGACATGACGTGCACCGGGGCCGTCGAATCGACCGCGAAGACCGTCGCCGAGGTCATCACCGAGGTGGCGGCGACCCGGATCACCGAGCGCGGCCAGACTCGCGCGGACGACCGCACCAGCGAGGCGGCCATGGAAGACCGGAAGCGAGAGGGCTACTTCTGATGGATATTCTGCGGTTCGCCACGGCCGGGTCGGTCGATGACGGCAAGAGCACGCTGATCGGGCGGCTGCTGTTCGACTCCAAGGCGATCTTCGAGGACCAGCTCGCGGCCGTCGAGCGGACCAGCAAGGACCGCGGCGAGGAGTACACGAACCTGGCGCTGCTCACCGACGGACTCCGCGCCGAGCGTGAGCAGGGCATCACGATCGACGTGGCCTACCGCTACTTCGCGACCCCCCGGCGGAAGTTCATCATCGCGGACACCCCCGGCCACATTCAGTACACCCGCAACATGGTCACCGGGGCGTCCACCGCCGACCTGGCCGTCGTCCTGGTGGACGCGCGCAACGGGCTCACCGAGCAGAGCCGCCGGCACGCGTTCCTGGCGACGCTGCTGCAGGTCCCGCACCTGGTGCTGGCGGTCAACAAGATGGACCTGGTGGACTACGACGCCGCGGTCTTCGAGCGGATCGTCGCGGAGTTCTCCGCCTTCGCCGCCAAGCTGGACATCAGCGACCTGACCTTCATCCCGATCTCGGCGCTGCTCGGCGACAACGTGGTCCAGCGCTCGGCCAACATGCCGTGGTACGACGGGCCTTCGCTGCTGCACCACCTCGAGCATGTGCACATCGCCTCCGACCGGAACCTCATCGACGTGCGGTTCCCGGTCCAGTACGTGATCCGGCCGCACCAGGCCACCGATCCCGGCCTGCACGACTACCGCGGTTACGCCGGGGAGGTGGCCGGCGGCGTGATCCGGCCGGGTGACGAGGTGATGCACCTGCCGTCGGGTTTCACCACCACCGTGCGCGGCGTGGAGGTCGCGGGCGAGCCGGTGCCGGAGGCGTTCCCGCCCATGTCGGTGACGCTGCTGCTGGACGACGACGTGGACATCTCCCGCGGTGACATGATCTGCCGGCCGCATAACCAGCCGGCCTGCACGCAGGACGTGGAGGCCATGGTGTGCTGGATGGCCGGCGACAAGCCGCTCACCCCGCGCAGCCGGCTGCATCGTCAAGCACACGTCGCGGACGGTCAAGGCGATCGTGACCGACCTGCATTACCGGATCGACGTCAACACCCTGCACCGGGACGAGAGCGCCAGCCAGCTCGGGCTGAACGAGGTCGGCCGGGTCAGCCTGCGCCTGACCCAGCCCGTCTTCACCGACCCCTACAGCCGCAACCGGCTCACCGGCGGCATGATCCTGATCGATGAGGCGACGAACGCCACGGCCGGCGCGGCCATGGTCACCAGCACCCGGTGAGTGCCGCCGCGGCGGCGGGGGAGACGGCCTTCCACGATCTCGCACGCTACGTGGCCATCCCGCGGGTCACGACGCTGCGGCTATCGCCCGACGGCGGCTGGCTGGCGGCGGCGGTCCAGACCCTCGCGCCGGACCGGAAGACGTACGTGACCAGCATCTGGCGTATCCCGGCCGCGCCGGCCAGCGCGGGCGGCCCGGTGCGGCTGACGCGCTCACCGGACGGCGAAACCAGCCCGCGGTTCCTGCCCGACGGGTCGCTCCTGTTCATTTCCAACCGGCCTGGCCAGCACGCCGGTGACCCGGGCTGGCCCGGCAGCCCCGAGGGGCCTGCGGGCCGGGAGGGGCCAGGGGCGCCGGCGGATGACCAGCCGGGCCTGTGGCTGCTGCCGGCGGCCGGCGGGGAGGCCGTCCGGGTGGCGGACCGGCCCGGCGGTATCAGCGCCCTGGAAACGTCCCCACGGACGTGCGTCAGCGTCATCGCCAGTGCGGTGATGCCTGCCGCGGGAACCGGGGGGCCCGCTGCCAGCGCGGGCGATGCCGGTGCGGGTGCACGTCGCCCGTATCCGCACCCCGATGCTGATCATCCACGGCAACAAGGACTACCGGGTGCCTGTCGGGGAGGCGCTGCGGCTGTGGTGGGACCTGTCCCGGCACGGCGCCGAGGCCAAGTTCCTGTACTTCCCGGACGAGAACCACTGGATTCTCAGCCCGGGTCACGCGGCCATCTGGTACGAAACCGTGTTCGCGTTCCTGGCCCAGCACGTCCTCGGCGAGCCCTGGCGGCGCCCCGCCCTGCTGTGTTAGCCCGGGGGACGACCCCCCCGGACCCCCCGCTGCGCTTCGCGCCCCGCTGCGGTACTTCGCCGACACACCGGCCACTCGCCGGGCCAGAGGCCCGGACTCGCTGGGCCGGTTACGAACGGCTCGCCGTAGGGCCGCTGGGGCGCTCGCCGATAGCACCGGCCGCTCACCCGGGCCGCTGGCCCGGGGTCGCTGGGCCGGTAGCGAGCGCCTCGCCGTAACCTGCGCGGGTGCTCTCTGGGCGTAACCCGTGGCTGGGTCTGAAGCACGGGCGCGGTTGTGCCAGGCTGGGGGGATGGCCCGCGCGGATCTGGATAAGCGGCCTGGTGAAGTCGCCGCGATGTTCGACGAGCTCGCCGGGCGTTACGACCTGCTCAACGACGTGCTGTCGGCCGGCCAGGTCCGCTGGTGGCGGCGGGTCGTCGCCCAGGCCGTGGGGGCGCGGGCCGGGGAGCGGATCCTTGACCTGGCCGCCGGCACCGGGACCTCCACCGTCACCTTCGGCGCGTCCGGGGCCGACTGCGTGGCGTGCGACTTCTCGCTCGGGATGCTGCGCGCCGGGCTGCGCCGGGTCCGGGCCGCGGCGGACCGCCCGCAGCCCGCGTTCGTCGCCGGTGACGCCGTCCGGCTGCCGTTCGCCGACGGCACGTTCGACGCGGTGACGATCTCGTTCGGCCTGCGGAACGTGGTCGACCCCGGCCACGCGCTCGCCGAGATGTTCCGGGTCACCCGGCCCGGTGGCCGCCTGGTCATCTGCGAGTTCTCCCGGCTGTCCGCGCGCCCGCTGCGGGTGGCGTACGAGCGCTACCTGGCCCGGGCGCTGCCCGCCATCGCCCGCCGCGCGGCCCGCAATCCGGCCGCGTACGAGTACCTGGCCGAGTCGATCGTGGACTGGCCGGACCAGCAGGAGCTGGCCCGGATGCTGCAGGTGGCGGGCTGGTCGGCGGTGAAGTGGCGCAACCTGACGTTCGGGATCGTCGCGGTGCACGCCGCCCGCCGCCCCGGCTGAGTCCCGGCGGGCCGGGTCCCGCGCGTGACCGGCCACGAAGAATGTCCGTTAGGCATAAGTTGGACCTGGCCGCCGGATACGGCGGACCGCAGCGCAGCGGGCCTGGCGCGCATGCACCGTGCCCGGTGGGGCGGTGTGCACGCCCCGCACCGGCCGGGCTTAAACTAACGGCAAAGAACTTGTGAAGAGGTTCACAAGTGGTGGCGGGGTGGCCTCCGCGGCCGGGCACTGGCTCGCAGGGTCACCATGAGCAGCCGGGACTGAACGCGACGGCGGCCACCGCGGGCCGCGCCGCGGACGCGAACCTCCGGGCAAGGCAAAGGGAAAGTCAGGAACGGACACGTGACCGAGCACGTTTCCCCCGTCGCCACGGCGGCCCCCGCACGGCTTGCCGCCGACGAGGCGGATGTCATCGTTGTCGGTGCCGGGCCCTCCGGGTCGGCGACCGCCTACTACCTCGCCTGCGCGGGGCTGGACGTGCTGCTGCTGGAAAAGAGCAGGTTCCCGCGGGAGAAGGTGTGCGGGGACGGCCTGACGCCGCGCGCGGTCAGGGCCCTCGTGGCCATGGGCGTGCCGATCAGCGAGAGCGACGGGTGGCTGCGCAACAAGGGGCTCCGCGTCGTCGGCGCCGGGATGCGGCTGGAGCTGCCCTGGCCGGAGCTGACCAGCTACCCCGGGTACGGCCTGGTCCGCACCCGGCTCGACTTCGATCAGCGGCTGGCCCAGCGGGCGGCCAAGGTCGGCGCGCGGCTGATCGAGGGCGTGAATGTGACCGGCCCGGTCATCGACGAGCGCACCGGCCGCATCACCGGCGTGACCGCCCGGGCCGCCGGCGGCCAGCGGGACGACAGTGCCGACGCCGGGGCGGAGCGGGTCTACCGGGGCCGCCTGGTGATCGCCGCGGACGGGAACTCCTCCCGGCTGTCGGTGTCGATGGGCCTGCGCAAGCGCGATGACCGCCCGATCGGCGTAGCCGTCCGGGGCTACTACACCAGCCCCCGTCACGAGGACGATTACCTGGAGTCCTGGCTCGACCTGTGGGACGGTGACCGGCTGCTGCCCGGGTACGGCTGGATCTTCGGCATGGGCGACGGCACCAGCAATGTCGGGCTGGGCCTGCTGAACACGTCCGCCGCGTTCGGCAATACCGACTACCACGCGCTGCTCCGCCGCTGGCTGGCCGGGATGCCGCCCGAGTGGGGGTTCACCGAGGACCACCGGGTCGGCCCGGTGCGCGGGGCCGCGCTGCCGATGGCCTTCAACCGGACGCCGCACTACACCCGCGGCCTGCTGCTCGTCGGCGATGCGGCCGGCATGGTCAACCCGTTCAACGGCGAGGGCATCGCCCCCGCCATGGAATCCGGGGAGATCGCCGCGCGTACCGTGGCCCAGGCCCTGGCCGCCCCGACCTGGACCGCGGCCGAAAAGGTGCTGAATAGCTACCCCCAGGCGCTCGCGGACGCGTACGGCGGCTACTACGCTCTCGGGCGGACGTTCGTGAAAGCGATCGGCCGGCCGGAGCTCATGCGCTTCGCCACGCGGCACGCCATGTCGCGCCCGGCGCTGATGCGCTTCGCCCTGAAGCTGCTCGGCAACCTGACCGATCCGCACGGAGATGCCTCCGACCGGCTGATCAACGCCATGACCAGGCTGGCGCCTGCGCGCTAGCCAAACCCCTGAAGAAGCGAATGTGGGAACCGTGCCTAGGATAGAAATCCCGGCCGCGCACGCCGCGCCGCCGGCCTGCGTGCGCGGCGACCGCCCCGGGCCCAGCAAACCCGGCCCGCGCGGTCGCGGATCGCGGCGCCACCGGACATCGCAGAGAGGTAACGGGGACTCATGACTCTTTATGTGCCCATCCTCGTGCTCGGCCTGCTGGCGGCCGCGTTCGCGGTCGGCTCCGTGGCTATCGGCATCGTGACCGGCCCGAAGCGGTGGAACCGGGCCAAACTGCAGGCTTACGAGAGCGGCATCGAGCCGACGCCGCAGCCGCCGGGCGGCGGCCGGTTCCCGATCAAGTACTACCTGACCGCGATGCTGTTCATCCTGTTCGACATCGAGATCGTCTTCCTCTACCCGTGGGCGGTCACTTTTCAGAAGCTCGGGGCCTTCGGCCTCGTCGAAATGGTTACGTTCGTCGTCACGGTGCTGATCGCGTACGCCTACGTCTGGCGGCGCGGCGGCCTGGATTGGGATTAGTCATGGGCCTTGAAGAACTGCTGCCGAGCGGGATCCTGCTGACTTCGGTCGAGAAGGCCGCCGGGTGGGCGCGCCGGAGCTCGCTCTGGCCGGCCACGTTCGGCCTCGCCTGCTGCGCGATCGAGCTCATGCAGACCGGCGGGCCGCGCCACGACCTGGCCCGGTTCGGCATGGAGCGGGCCTCCAACACGCCGCGGCAGGCGGACTTGATGATCGTGGCCGGCCTGGTGCAGCCAGAAGATGGCCCCGGTGATGCGGCAGGTCTACGACCAGATGGCCGACCCCAAGTGGGTCATCTCGATGGGTGTCTGCGCGTCCAGCGGCGGGATGTTCAACAACTACGCGATCGTGCAGGGCTGCGACCACATCGTGCCGGTCGACATCTACCTGCCCGGCTGCCCACCGCGGCCGGAGATGCTGATCGACGCGATCGTCAAGCTGCACGACCGGATCGAGCACGGGAAGCTGGGCAAGAACCGGGAGCGCCAGATCGAGGAGCTGGAGCAGGAGCGGCTGGCCCGGCTGCCGCTGCGGACGACCACGCTGCCCGTCCAGCCGCTGCTCGGCGGGCGGCCGGTCGGCTCCGGCGTGCAGCCGGGAGCGCACGAATGAGCGAGAACACCGGCTCCGGGGCACCGGGCGACGGCGCGGCGGAGCAGAACGCGAACCTGCCCGCCCGCGCGGGGGAGGAGCGTCTCGCCGAGACCATCGCCCGGCGCGGCATGTTCGGCACCGGGACCAGCGGTGACACGTCCGGCTACGGGCGGCTGCTGGTCCGGGTTCCGCCGGAGCTGTCCACCCCGCGCCCCTACGGGTCGTACTTCGACGAGCTCACCGATGAGCTCGCGCGAGTGCTGGAGGCGGACGGCACCGGTTTCGGGGACGCGGTTGAGCGGGTCGTCGCGGACCGCGGCGAACTGACCTTCTACGTCCGCCGGGAACGGCTGCCCGAGGTCGCCGCCAAGCTGCGCAACGAGCCCGAGCTGGCCTTCGGACTGTGCACCGGGGTCTCCGGCGTGCACTACCCGGCCGAAGCCGGGCGCGAGCTGCACGCCGTCTACCATCTGGTGTCGATCACCCACAACCGGCGGCTGCGCCTCGAAGTGGCCGCCCCGGACGAGGACCCGCACATCCCCTCGCTGGTCGACGTCTACCCGGCCCTGGACTGGCACGAGCGGGAGACCTGGGACTTCTTCGGCATCATCTTCGATGGCCATCCGTCGCTGACCCGGATCGAGATGCCGGATGACTGGAAGGGCCATCCGCAGCGCAAGGACTACCCGCTCGGCGGCATCCCCGTCGAGTACCGCGGCACCAAGGTGCCGCCGCCTGATGAGCGGAGGTCGTACGCATGAGCCATTCCGCGCCGCCGCGCGCCGCTGGCCTGGATGACGGCACGGCCGAGGGCCGTGTCTACAACGTCTCGGGCCAGGACTGGGACCAGGTGGTCGCCGCCGCGGACCAGGCCGCCGACACGCCGGGCACCGGTCACATGGTCATCAACATGGGCCCCCAGCACCCGTCGACGCACGGCGTGCTGCGGCTCATCCTGACCCTGGACGGGGAGACCGTCACTGAGTGCCGCGTCGGGATCGGCTACCTGCACACCGGCATCGAGAAGAACATGGAGTATCGCACCTGGACGCAGGGTGTCACGTTCTGCACCCGCGCGGACTACCTGATGCCGATCTTCAACGAGACGTCGTACTGCCTGGCGGTGGAGCGGCTGCTCGGCATCGAGGACCGGATCCCGGACCGGGCCAACATCATCCGGGTGCTGATGATGGAGCTCAACCGGATCGGCTCACACATGGGCGGGCTCGGGCCGTTCGGCATGGAGCTCGGCGCCACCACGATCTTCCTGCAGGGCGTGCGCCTGCGGGAAAACACGCTCGACCTGATGGAGCTGATCACCGGGCTGCGGATGAACCACGCCTACATCCGGCCCGGCGGGGTGGCCCAGGACCTGCCGCCCGGCGCGCTGGAGAAGATCCGCGAGTTCCTGCGCGAGGCGCCCAGGTGGACCGGTGACCTGCACAAGCTGATGGACTCCAACCCGGTCTTTACCGGCCGGACCAAGGGCGTGGCCTACCTCGACCTGGAAGGCTGCATGGCCCTGGCTATTACCGGGCCGATGCTGCGCAGCGCCGGCCTGCCGTGGGACCTGCGCAAGAGTCAGCCCTACTGCGGGTACGAGACGTACGAGTTCGACGTGCCCACCGTCACCAGCTGTGACACCTACGGCCGGTACCGGATCCGGATGGACGAGGTGGACCAGTCGCTGCGGATCATCGAGCAGTGCATCGACCGGCTGGCCGGCAGCCGGCCCGCCGACGACCCGGTGATGATCCCGGACGCGAAGATCGGCTGGCCCGCCCGGCTGTCGCTCGGCCCGGACGGGCTGGGGCCGTCGCCGGAGCACATCGCGCACATCATGGGCCAGTCCATGGAGGCCCTCATCCACCACTTCAAGCTGGTCACCGAGGGTTTCCGGGTGCCCGCGGGGCAGGCGTACGTGCCAATCGAGTCGCCCAAGGGCGAGCTGGGCTGCCACGTGGTCAGCGACGGCGGGACGCGGCCCTACCGGGTGCACATGCGGGACCCGTCGTTCCACCACCTGCAGGCGCTGGCAGCGCTCTGCGAAGGCGGGCTGCTCGCCGACGTGATCCCGGCGATCGCCAGCATCGATCCTGTCCTTGGAGGAGTAGACCGGTAATGGCGTTCAGCGATGAGGCGCTGGCGCGCCTGGAACCCGACGTGGCGGCGATCATCGGCCGCTACCCGCGGCCGCGCTCGGCCCTGATGCCGCTGCTGCACCTGCTGCAGTCCGAAGAGGGCTTCGTCTCCGACGACGCGATCTCCTTCTGCGCCGCGCGGCTCGGCCTCACCGAGACCGAAGTCACGGCGGTGGCCAGCTTCTACACCCTGTACAAGCGGCAGCCGGTGGGCGAGTTCCACGTCGGTGTCTGCACCAACTCGCTGTGCGCCATCATGGGCGGCGACCAGATCCTGGCCACGCTGGAAGACCACCTCGGCGTCGGACCGGACGAGCCCACCGGCGACGGCAAGGTCAGCATCGAGCACGTCGAGTGCAACGCGGCCTGCGACTACGCCCCCGTCGTGATGGTCAACTGGGAGTTCTTCGACAACCAGACGCCGGAGTCCGCCACCGCGCTGGTGGACGATCTGCGGGCCGGCCGCCCCGTCACGCCGACCCGCGGCCCGGGCCGGCTGTGCACCTGGCGGCAGGCGTCCCGCATCCTGGCCGGCTTCAGCGACGGCCAGGCCGCCGACGGGCCTGCCGCCGGCCCCGCCAGCCTGGTCGGGCTGAGGATCGCCAGAGAGCAGGGCTGGACAGCGCCGGACGCGCCCAGCGAGCAAGGCCCGCCGGGCACCCCGGCCAGCACCCCCACCAGCACCGCCACCAAGGGAGCGTCGCGTTGACCGACACGCTGACACCCGTACTGACCGCGCACTGGGACGAACCGGACAGCTTCCTGCTCGCCGGGTACCGGCGCGCGGGCGGTTACCGGGCCCTGCCCCAGGCGCTGGCCATGCCGCCGGACGACATCATCGCCATGGTGAAGGAGTCCGGGCTGCGCGGCCGCGGCGGGGCCGGGTTCCCGACCGGGAACAAGTGGGCCTTCATCCCCCAGGGCGACGGGAAGCCGCACTACCTGGTGGTCAACGCGGACGAGTCCGAGCCCGGCACCTGCAAGGACGTCCCGCTGATGATGGCCAACCCGCACGCCCTGATCGAGGGCGTCATCATCGCCTCCTACGCGATCCGCTGCAACCAGGCCTTCATCTACGTGCGCGGCGAGATCCTGCACGTGATACGGCGGCTGCAGCAGGCGGTCGCCGACGCCTACGACGCCGGGTACATCGGCCGGGACATCCTGAAGTCCGGCTATGACCTGGACATCGTGGTGCACACGGGAGCGGGCGCCTACATCTGCGGCGAGGAGACGGCGCTGCTGGACTCGCTGGAGGGGTTCCGGGGACTGCCGCGGCTCAAGCCGCCGTTCCCCGCCATCGCCGGCCTGTACGCGTGCCCGACCGTGGTCAACAACGTTGAGTCGATCGCGAGCGTGCCGGCCATCGTGCGGGGCGGCGCGGACTGGTTCGCCGGGCTCGGCACGGAACGGTCGAAGGGCTTCGGGATCTTCTCGCTGTCCGGGCACGTGACCACGCCGGGCCAGTTCGAGGCGCCGCTCGGCATCACCCTGCGCGAACTGCTCGACCTGGCCGGGGGGGTGCGCGCCGGGCACCGGCTCAAGTTCTGGACCCCGGGCGGCTCGTCGGTGCCCCTGCTCACCGACGAGCACCTGGACGTGCCGCTGGACTTCGAATCGGTGATGGCCGCCGGGTCTCAGCTCGGCACCCGGGCGCTGCAGATCTTCGACGACACCACCTGCGTGGTCCGCGCCGTGCTCCGCTGGACCGAGTTCTACCAGCACGAATCGTGCGGCAAGTGCACCCCGTGCCGTGAGGGCACCTACTGGATGGTCCGCGTGCTGGAACGGCTGGAGCGCGGCCAGGGCACCGACGAGGACCTGGACAAGCTGCTGGACATCTGCGACAACATCCTGGGCCGGGCGTTCTGTGCCCTCGGCGACGGCGCGACCAGCCCGATCACGTCGTCGATCCAGTACTTCCGGGACGAGTACATCGAGCATCAGAAGCGCGGCGGCTGCCCGTTCAACCCCGCCGCCTCGACCCTGTTCGATTCGAGCGGCTCAGCGCGCGCGCTGGGCGGAGGCCGGTAACCGATGACCGTTCAGGCAACCGGGTCCGGCGCGCCTGGCGCGCCCGTGCCCGCCGACACCGTGACCGTCACCATCGACAGCTTCGAGATCGCCGTCCCGAAGGGAACGCTGGTGATCCGGGCGGCCGAGCTGCTCGGCATCCAGATTCCGCGGTTCTGTGATCACCCCCTGCTGGACCCGATCGGCGCCTGCCGCCAGTGCCTGGTGGAGGTGGAGGGCCAGCGCAAGCCCATGGCTTCCTGCACCACCGTGTGCACCGGGGGCATGGTGGTACGCACCCAGCTCAGCTCGCCCGTCGCGGAAAAGGCCCAGCGAGGCGTCATGGAGCTGCTGCTGGTGAACCACCCGCTGGACTGCCCGATGTGCGACAAGGGCGGTGAGTGCCCGCTGCAGAACCAGGCCATGTCCACGGGCCAGGGCGAGACCCGGTTCACCGAGGAGAAGCGGACGTTCGACAAGCCGGTCGCGATCTCCTCGGAGGTGCTGCTGGACCGGGAGCGCTGCATTTCGTGCACCCGCTGCACCCGGTTCTCGGAGGAGATCGCCGGCGACGCGTTCATCGAGTTCGTCGATCGCGGGCCGAACCAGATGATCGGTACCGCCCACGGCGACCCGTTCAACTCCTATTTCTCCGGCAACACGGTGCAGATCTGCCCGGTCGGCGCGCTCACCGGCGCGGCGTACCGGTTCCGGGCCCGACCGTTCGACCTGGTCTCGACGAGCAGCGTCTGCGAGCACTGCGCGGCCGGCTGCCGGCAGCGGGCCGACCACCGCCGCGGCCGGATCATGCGCCGCCTCGCCGCGGACGACCCGCAGGTCAACGAGGAGTGGAACTGTGACAAGGGCCGCTGGGGGTTCACCTACGCCACCGAGGCCGACCGGCTCACCGTGCCCCTGGTCCGGAACTCCAGCGGGGTCCTGGTGCCCGCGTCCTGGCCGGAGGCCATCCGGGCCGCGGCGCGCGGCCTGGACGCCGCCCGCGTCACCGGCACCCCGGCGGGGCTCCCGCCCGCGGGCCCGCACGGCGCAGCGGTCCTGACCGGTGGCCGGCTCACGCTGGAAGACGCCTACGCCTACGCCAAGTTCGCCCGCGTGGCGCTCGGCACCAACGACATCGATATGCGGGCCCGGCCGCACTCCGGCGAGGAAGCGGACTTCCTGGCCGCGTGCGTCGCCGGTCAGGGCATTCAGGTCAGCTACGACGACCTGGAGCAGGCGCCGGCGGTGCTGCTGGCCGGCTTCGAGCCCGAGGAAGAATCGCCCATCGTCTTCCTGCGGCTGCGCAAGGCGGTGCGCAAGCGCGGCCTGCACGTCTACTCCGTGTCCCCGTTCGCGACCCGCGGGCTGGCCAAGCTGTCCGGCGGCCTGCTCGCCACCGCTCCCGGCGACGAAGCCCAGGCGCTGGGCCGCCTGGGCGCCGGGACCGGCCCGGCGCGGCGTTCCGCATCGTCCGCCCGGGGCGCCGCCGCGGCGGAAGCCGGGATCTGGAACGCCGCGGCCGGGGCGCTGGCCGCTCCCGGCGCGATCATCCTGGCCGGGGAACGGCTCGCCGAAACCCCCGGGGCCCTGTCCGCGGTGGCCCGCCTGGCCGAGGCAACCGGCGCGCGGCTGGCGTGGAATCCCGCGCCGTGCCGGCGAGCGCGGGGCCATCGAGGCCGGCGCGCTGCCCAACCTGCTCCCGGTCGGCCGCCCCGTCACCAGCACCGACGCGCGGATGGAGGTGGCGCGAGCCTGGGGCGTGGCGTCACTGCCGTCCGTACCGGGCCGGGACACCGCCGGTATCCTGGCCGCGGCCGCGGCGGGTGAGCTCGGCGCCCTCGTCGTCGCCGGCGTCGACCCGGCGGACCTGCCCGATCCGGCCGCCGCGCTCGCGGCGCTGGGGATGATCCCCTTCATCGTCAGCCTCGAACTGCGGGTCAGTGCGGTCACCGACCGCGCCGACGTGGTGCTGCCGGTCACGGCGGTGGCCGAGAAGGAGGGCACGTTCGTCAACTGGGAGGGCCGCGGCGGCACGTTCAGGCCGGCCCTGAAGGTGCCGGACGTCCGGTCTGACCTGTACGTGCTCGGGGAGATCGCCGACGAGATGGACGTGCACTTCGGCCTCCCCGACGCCGAGGCCGCGCGCGCCGAGATCGCCCGGATCGGCACCTGGCGCGGGGCCCGGGAAACCGCCCCCGCGGTCCCGGCCGGCGCGCCGGTGACCCCCGGGACGGGTGAGGCGGTGCTGGCCACCTGGCACCTGCTGCTGGACGACGGGCGCATGCTGGACGGCGAGCCGTACCTCGCCGGGACGGCCCGCCCGGCCACCGCCCGGATGTCACCGGGGACCGCGGCCGAAGCCGGAGTGTCCGACGGCGATAAGGTCACCGTGGCCACCGAACGCGGATCATGCACGCTGCCCGCCGAGGTGACCGACATGCCCGACCGGGTGGTGTGGCTGCCGGCCAATTCCGCCGGCTGCGCCGTGCGTGCGCAGCTGGGCGCCGGCCACGGTACCCGGGTCACGCTGAGGAGCCCAGAATGACCAACCTGGCTGCGGGCGCGGTGTCCGCGGCGGACCCCACGCTGGCGAGCTTCTACCCCCTGGTCTGGTGGATCATCGCCATCAAGGTGGTGGTCCTCTTCCTGTTCCTGCTGCTGTTCCAGATCCTCATGATCTGGGCCGAGCGGCGGATCATCGGGCGCATGCAGAACCGCCTGGGGCCCAACCGCTGGGGCCCGTTCGGCCTGCTCCAGCCGGTCGCCGACGCGCTGAAGCTGCCGCTGAAGGAAGACATCGTGCCGGGGCAGGTGGACAAGCTGCTGTTTTTTCTGGCCCCCATCCTGGCCGCGGTGCCCGCGCTGATCAGCTTCGCGATCATTCCCGTCGGGCCCATCGTGTCGATCTTCGGGGTGCAGACGCCGCTGCAGCTCACCGACTTTCCCGTCGCGGTCCTGCTGGTCCTGGCCATGAGCTCGATCGCCGTCTACGGCATCGTGCTGGCGGGCTGGTCGGCGGAGTCGCCGTACTCACTGCTCGGCGGCCTGCGGTCGTCCGCCCAGGTGATCAGCTACGAGATTGCGATGGCCCTGTCCTTCGTCGCGGTCTTCCTGTATGCGGGCACGCTGTCGACCACCGGGATCGTCAACGCGCAGGCGCACGGCTGGTATGTGTGGGAGCTGCTCCCGTCGTTCCTGATCTACGTTGTCTGCATGGTCGGGGAGACCAACCGGCTGCCGTTCGACCTGCCCGAGGGCGAAGGCGAGCTGGTCGGCGGGTACCACACCGAGTACTCCTCGATGCGGTTCACGCTGATGTACCTGGCTGAGTACGTCAACATGCTGACCGTCTCCGCGCTCGCCACGACGCTGTTCCTCGGCGGCTGGCGGGCGCCGTGGCCGCTGTCGCTGTGGTCCGGCGCCAACAGCGGCTGGTACCCGATCATCTGGTTCCTGATCAAGGTCGCGCTGTTCGAGTTCGCCTTCATCTGGCTGCGCGGGTCGCTGCCCCGGGTCCGTTACGACCAGCTCATGTCGCTCGGCTGGAAGGTCCTGATCCCGGTCTCCATCGTCTGGCTGCTGCTGATCGCCACGGTCCGCGCCTGGCGGTTCGACACCCACAACACCGCCGTCTACGCCGTCGGCGGCGTCGTCCTGGCCATCATCATCGTCATCGCCGTGTCGTGGGACATCGCCGCGGAGCGGCGCGCCTCGCGCGCGGCCGACGCCGAGTCGGCGGCGCTGGAGGCCGAGCCCGAACCGGGCGGCGCGCCCTCGTCCCGCACCCGCGACCGCGTGACCTACCCGGTCCCGCCGCTCGACCTGCCCCATTACCACGGCGTCGGGGTCACCGGCGCGGCCAGCCCCGCGGGCCCGGCGCCCCGGGCGGCCGCGGTGGCTGGTGCGGGTGACGCCAACGGCACCAAGGAGGTCACCGGTGCTTGACTTCCTCGACCCCATCAAGGGGTTCGGGGTCACCTTTCACGAGATGTTCCGGAAGGTCGACACCGTCCAGTACCCGGAGGAGAAGCGGCCGACCGCGCCGCGCTTCCACGGTCATCATCAGCTCAACCGGTGGCCCGACGGGCTGGAGAAGTGCATCGGCTGTGAGCTGTGCGCCTGGGCCTGCCCGGCCGACGCGATCTACGTCGAGGGCCGCGACAACACGCCCGAGGAGCGCTACTCGCCGGGCGAGCGGTACGGGCATGTGTACCAGATCAACTACCTGCGCTGCATCCTCTGCGGCCTGTGCATCGAAGCGTGCCCGACCCGCGCGCTGACGATGACCAACGAGTACGAGCTGGCCGACGACAGCCGGGAAAACCTGATCTGGACCAAGGAGCAGCTGCTGGCGCCGCTGCGGACCGGGATGGAAAGCCCGCCGCACCCCATGCGGCTCGGCCACGACGAAAAGGACTACTACCTGCTCGGTGCGGCCGGTATCGCCATGGCCGGGGAACCCGTGCCCGCATCCGCGGCGCCGCTCACCGCTCCCGCCGACCCAGGCGGCCAGGCGGCCGGTGAGGCGGCGGAGGTCGGCGGGGAATCCCCTTATTCCGGTTCCTCCTGGACTCCCGCCGAGAACCGGACCGGCGCCGAGAACGGGACGGGCGGTGAGGACGGGTGATCCACATTCTGGCCAGCGCGGGCAGCACGGCCGCCGCGACCACCCAGTCGATCCTTTTCTGGCTGCTGGCGGTGGTCTCGGTCGGGTCCGCCTGCGGGATGGTCCTGGCCCGCCGCGCGGTGCACTGCGCCGTCTACCTCGCTGCGATCATGCTGTCCCTGGCCGTGTTCTACCTGATGGAGGGCGCGCCGTTCCTGGCGTTCGTGCAGGTGATCGTCTATACGGGCGCCGTCCTGATGCTGTTCCTGTTCGTCATGATGCTGATCGGCGTGAGCTCGCGCGAATCGCTGGTGGAGACGATCCGGGGCCAGCGGCTCGCCGCGGCCATCGCCGGGATCGCGCTGGTGGTGCTGCTGGTCCTCGCGCTCGGTCACGCCGCCATCGGGCCCGCCACGCAGTCGGTGGCCAACGGCGGCGTGGGCAACCTCACCGGGATCGCTACGCTGATCTTCACCACGTACGTGTTCCCCTTCGAGGTCACCAGCGCCCTGCTGATCACCGCCGCGCTCGGCGCCATGGTGCTGGCGCACCGCGAGCGTACCTCTCCCAAGCCGACGCAGCGGGATCTGGCCAAGCGCCGCGTCGCCAGCGGGCGGCCCACCCCGCTGCCGTCCCCCGGCGTGTTCGCATTGCACAACGCGGTCGACATGCCGGCCCTGCTGCCGGACGGCTCCCCGTCCGAGATATCGGTCAGTTCCATGCTGGCCCGGCGTGAGATCGGCGGCGACGGCCCACCGGCGCTCCCGCCCGCGCCGCCCGAGCCGGAACTGGCCGACCGGGAAGACCAGGGCGGCGCCGAGCCGGGCAGCCAGGAACCAGGCGCCCCGCCCGGCGACGGCGGCTCCGGGCAGCCGGTCGAGGCCTCGAGCAAGGGAGGGGCGGACTCATGAGCCCTTCGGCGTACGTGACGCTATCGATCATCCTGTTCGCCATCGGCGGCGTCGGCGTCCTCGTCCGGCGCAACGCCATCATCGTGTTCATGTGCATCGAGCTGATGCTGAACGCGGCCAACCTGGCGTTCGTGGCGTTCGCGCGCATGCACGGCAACCTGGATGGCCAGGTGATCGCGTTCTTCGTGATGGTGGTCGCCGCGGCGGAGGTCGTGGTAGGCCTGGCGATCCTGATGGCGATCTTCCGGACCCGCAGGTCGACGTCGGTGGACGACGCCAGCCTGCTGAAGAACTAGAAGGGGTGGAGGGGTGAGCAGCTCGGCTGCTGGCGTGCACGCGATCGCCGCGACCATGACCACCGTGCCCGCCGTGGGTGTCCAGCGCTACGCGTGGCTGCTGCTGGCGTTCCCGGTGTTCGGCGCCGTGGTGCTGATCTGCGGCGGCCGCCGCACCAACCGGTGGGGGCACCTGCTCGGCGTCCTCATGCCGATCGCGGCGCTGGTCTACGGCGTGATCGCCTTCTTCAACATGCTCAGCTACCCGGCGGCGGAGCGCAGCCAGGACGTGCACATGTTCACCTGGATCCCGGTCTTCGGCTTGCACGTGAACGCGAACCTGCTCCTGGATCCGCTGTCGATAACGTTCGTGCTGCTGATCACCGGTGTGGGCTCGCTCATCCACATCTACTCCATCGGCTACATGGCCCACGACCCGGACCGGCGCCGGTTCTTCGGCTACATGAACCTGTTCGTCGCGTCGATGCTGCTGCTGGTGCTCGCCGACAACTATCTCGTCCTGTACGTCGGCTGGGAAGGCGTCGGCCTGGCGTCGTATCTGCTCATCGGGTTCTGGCAGTACAAGCCGTCCGCGGCGGTCGCCGCCAAGAAGGCGTTCATCGTGAACCGGGTCGGTGACACCGGCCTGCTGATCGCGATCTTCCTCATGTTCAGCACCTTCGGCACCGTGACCTTCACCGGGGTCTTCAACGGGGCCCCCGGGGCAGGCAGCGGCGTGGCCACCGCCCTCGGGCTGCTGCTCCTGCTCGGCGCGTGCGGCAAGTCCGCTCAGGTGCCGCTGCAGTCCTGGCTGCTCGACGCGATGGAGGGCCCGACCCCGGTGTCGGCCCTGATCCACGCGGCCACCATGGTGACCGCAGGTGTCTACCTGCTCGTCCGGTCCAACCCGATCCTCGCGGTGAGCCCGACCGCGCGGCTGGCGATCACCGTGGTCGGCGCGGTCACCCTGCTGTTCGGTGCCATCATCGGGTGTGCCAAGGACGACATCAAGAAGTCCCTGGCCGGATCGACCATGAGCCAGATCGGCTACATGATTCTCGCCGCCGGTCTCGGCAGCCCGATCGGGTACTCGTTCGCGATCGCGCACCTGGTCGCGCACGGCTTCTTCAAGGCCGACCTCTTCCTCGGCGCGGGCTCGGTCATGCATGGCATGAACGACGAGGTGAACATGCGGCGCTACGGGGGGCTGCGCAAGGTCATGCCGGTCACCTACGTCACCTTCATCGCTGGCTACCTGGCCATCATCGGGATCCCGCCGTTCTCCGGCTTCTTCACCAAGGACGGCATCATCGAGTCGTGCTTTGACAAGGGCGGCACGTCGGGCGCCATCCTCGGCACGGCGGCGATCATCGGCGCGGCCATCACCGGGTTCTACATGACGCGTATGGTGCTCATGACGTTCCATGGCAAGCCCCGGTGGGAGCACGAGGTCCCGCCAGAACGCCGCGAGACGCCGGAAGCCGATACCACGGGGACCGCTCCGCACCCGCACGAGTCGCCGGCCGTGATGATCTGGCCGATGATCGTGCTCGCCCTCGGCTCCGTCGTGGTGGGCGGGTTCCTCGTGATCAACAACCGGCTCGCGAACTTCCTCGCCCCGGTGATCGGGCAGGCGCCCGCCATTCACGCGTTGTTCAACCTGACGTCCCTGGTCACGCTGGCGGTGGTGCTGCTGGGCGTGGCCGGAGCGTGGGCGATGTACGGGCGGGTCGGGGTGCCCGCGATCGCCCCGCCTGGCCGCTTGCTGACCAGAGCCGCGCGCAAGGATCTCTACGGCGACGCGTTCAACGAGTCGGTCCTGATGCGGCCGGGCCAGTGGCTGACCCGCCTGTCGGTGTACTTCGACAACCGCGGCATTGACGGCGCGGTCAACGCCTCAGCCGCGGCGGTGGGCGGGTCGTCCGGGCGGCTGCGCCGGCTGCAGACCGGCTTCGTCCGCTCCTATGCCCTGTCGATGTTCTTCGGCGCCGCGCTGCTGGTCGCCGTCCTCCTCGCGGTGAGGCTGTAGACCCACATGAACAGTGTTCCCTGGCTGACCATCGCCGGCGCGATCCCGCTTGCCGGGGCGGTCCTGATCGCCGTGATCCCCGGCCTGCCGGCGAACGGCGCCGCAGCCGACCGCGCGGCCCGCGACCTGCTGTCCAAACGGCTCGCCCTCGGGTTCTCCGTCCTCACGCTGATCTGGTTCATCATCATGGCGGCCCAGTTCAAGCCGGACGGCCCCACGTACCAGTTCACCCAGACCGTCTCGTGGATCCCGCAGTTCGGCGTGCACTACGCGGTCGGCGTGGACGGCATCGCGCTGGTCCTGATCGGCATGTCGCTGGTGCTCATGCCGGTCGTCATCCTGGCGTCCTGGCACGACGTCGAGGGCCGCGAGCGCAGCGTCAAGAGGTACTTCGCGCTGATGCTCGTGCTGGAGACGATGCTGATCGGCGTCTTCGCGGCGACCGACGTCTTCCTGTTCTACGTGTTCTTCGAGGCCATGCTCATCCCGATGTACTTCATGATCGGGAGTTACGGCGTCGGCAAGCGGCAGTACGCGGCGGTGAAGTTCCTGCTCTACAGCCTGGCCGGCGGCCTGCTCATGCTGGTCGCGGTCATCGCGCTGTACGTGTTTTCCTCGCGCAGCGCGGTGACCGGCCACCACGGCACGTTCCTGTTCAGCCAGCTAGTGCACGTCCCGATCGACCCGGCCACGCAGAAGTGGCTGTTCCTCGGGTTCTTCGTCGCGTTCGCGATCAAGGCGCCGCTGTGGCCGTTCCACACCTGGCTGCCGGACGCCGCCGCGTCGGCGCAGCCCGGCGCCGCGGTGCTGCTGGTCGGCGTGCTGGACAAGGTTGGCACGTTCGGCATGATCCGGTACTGCCTGGAGCTGTTCCCGTCCGCGTCGAGGTACTTCACGCCGCTGGTCCTGACGCTGGCGGTGATCGGCATCCTGTACGGCGCCGTCGTGGCCATCGGCCAGCAGGATCTGAAGCGGCTGCTCGCCTACACCTCGGTGTCCCACTTCGGCTTCATCGCGCTGGGCATCTTCGCGATGACCAGCCAGGGCCAGTCCGGCGCGACCCTGTACATGGTCAACCATGGGTTCTCCACCGGGGCGCTGTTCATCCTGGCCGGATTCATGATCAGCCGGCGCGGCTCGACCCGGATCGCGGACTATGGCGGGATGCAGAAGGTCGCCCCGGTGCTGGCCGGCCTGTTCCTGATCTCCGGCCTGTCCGGGCTGTCCCTGCCCGGCCTGTCCACGTTCGTCAGCGAGTTCCTGGTGCTGATCGGGACGTTCAGCCGCTACAAGGTCGCCGCCATTATCGCGAGCGTCGGCATCATCCTGGCCGCCATCTACATCCTGTGGATGTACCAGCGCACGATGAACGGGCCGACCGCGCCCGAGGTCGAGGGCCTGCCCGACCTGAAGGCCCGCGAACTGTGGGCGGTGGTGCCACTGGTCGCGCTGATCGTGGCCATGGGCATCTACCCCAAGCCGGTGCTCGACGTCATCAACCCGGCCGTGCACCAGACGCTGGTCCAGGTACACATGACTGATCCCGTGCCGGCGCATCCGGCGACGGCGCAGAAGGGAACCGCACCGTGACCGGCTCCGTGGGCCTTGCGGGCCTCGTAGGGCACCCCGGTGTGCTCGCGGCATCGACGGTCGCCGCCCCGCACATCGAGTACAGCCAGCTCGCGCCGATGCTCGTCGTCTTCGGCGCGGCGGTCGCCGGCGTCCTGGTCGAGGCGTTCGCACCCCGGCCGGCCCGCCGCGGCCTGCACATCGTGCTGGCGCTCGGCGGCCTGGGCGCGGCGTTCATCCTTACCATCCTGATAGCCGCGTCCGGCAGCATTTTCGCCGACGGCGGCGCCGGGCACGTCGCGGCCATGGGCGCCGTGGCCGTGGACCGCCCCACACTGTTCATCCAGGGCACGATCCTGGTGCTCGCGGTGGTCAGCATGCTGATCATCGCGGACAACAAACCCGGCCTGAGCCCGTTCGTCGCGCAGGCCGCCGTGGTGCCCGGCAGCGCCGAGGAACGCGAAGGGCTGCTGAAGGGCGTCACGCACACCGAGATCTACCCGCTGACCATGTTCGCCGTCGGCGGGATGCTGCTGTTCCCCGCGGCCAACGACCTGCTGACCATGTTCGTGGCCCTGGAAGTGCTGTCGCTGCCGCTGTACCTGCTGTGCGGGCTGGCCCGGCGCCGGCGCCTGCTGTCGCAGGAAGCGGCGGTGAAGTACTTCCTGCTCGGCGCGTTCTCCTCGGCGTTCTTCCTGTTCGGCATCGCGATGCTCTATGGGTTCGCGGGCTCGGTGCGGCTGTCCGCCATCGCCGCGGCCGCCTCCACCAACACCGCCAACGAGACGCTGCTGCTGGCCGGGATGGCGCTGCTCGGCGTGGGCCTGCTGTTCAAGATCGGGGCCGTGCCGTTCCAGGCCTGGAAGCCCGACGTGTACCAGGGCGCGCCCACGCCGATCACCGCCCTGATGGCGTCGTGCGTGGTGGTGTCCGCGTTCGGTGCGCTGCTGCGCGTCTTCTACGTCGCGTTCGGCGGCCTGACCTGGGACTGGCGCCCGGCGATGTGGGGCGTCGCGGTCCTCACCATGCTCGTCGGCGCGATCATCGCCATCACCCAGACCGACGTGAAGCGGCTGCTGGCCTACTCCTCGATCGCGCACGCCGGCTACATCCTGACCGCGGTCATCGCCGCAAGCGCGCTCGGCCTGTCCAGCAGCCTGTTTTACCTCGTCACGTACGGGTTCAGCACGGTCGGGGCGTTCGCACTGATCACTCTGGTGCGGGATCCCAGCGGCGAGGCCCTGCATCTGTCCCGCTGGGCGGGGCTCGGCAAAAGATCGCCGCTGGTGGCGGGCACGTTCGCGTTCTTCCTCCTGGCCTTTGCCGGTATCCCCCTGACCAGCGGATTTACCGGAAAGTTCGCCGTGTTCCAGGCGGCCGAGGCGGGCGGCGCGGTCCCGCTGGTGATCATCGGTGTGCTCGCCAGTGCGATCGCGGCGTTCTTCTACGTCCGCGTCATCGTGGTGATGTTCTTCAGCGACCCCCTGCCCGATGGCCCGGCCGTGGTCGTGCCCAGCGTGCTCACCGGCACCGCGGTGGCGGTCGGGGCCGCGGTCACGCTGTTCCTGGGCATCATCCCGGGGCCGGTTCTCAACCTGGCGAATAATGCCGCGACCCACCTGTTCGTCCGCTGACGCAGGACGGCGGCGCCCGGGCCGTCCCGCTGGTATCGGGGCCGGCTTTTCCGGGCATACTCGGAGATCCCGGGGTTTGGAGCCTGCGTGACCAGTGCCGTACCTGTCGACTTCCCTGATACCGCTGTCGAGGCGGACATACGCGAGGGCCTCACCCTCGTTGAGTCCGTCATTCGGGAGACCGCGCGCACGGAGGAATCCCTGCTCACCGAGGCCTCCCTGCACCTGGTCGATGCGGGCGGCAAGCGCTTCCGCGCGATGCTTGTGCTGCTCGCCGGGCAATTCGGCGACCCGCGGGACCCCCGGCTCGTGCCCGCCGCGGCCGCGATCGAGCTGACCCATCTGGCCACGCTCTTCCACGACGACGTGATGGACGAGGCGGCGATCCGGCGGGGGCACCCGTCGGCCAACTCCCGGTGGGACAACACCGTCGCCATCCTGACCGGCGACTTCCTGTTCGCGCGGGCGTCGCGCATCCTGGCCGACCTGGGCGCCGACGCGATCCGGATTCAGACCGAGACGTTCGCCCGCCTGGTCAGCGGCCAGGTAGCGGAAACGATCGGCCCGCGCCCCGGCGAGGATTCGCTGGATCACTACTGGCGGGTGGTGATGGAGAAGACCGGATCGCTGATCGCCACGTCCGGGCGGTTCGGGGCCATGTTCTCCGGGGCGCCGGAGAACATCGTCTCCCGCATGGAACACGCGTGCGAGGCGCTCGGGGTCGCCTTCCAGATCTCCGACGACATCCTCGACGTCAGCAGCGAGACCGGCCAGTCCGGCAAGACCCCGGGGACCGACCTGCGCGAGGGGGTACGGTCGCTGCCGGTGCTGCACGCCCTGCGCTCGACGGAACCGGGCGACGAGCGGCTGCGCGCCCTGCTGGACCGCGGTCCGCTCACCGACGACGCCGAGCACGCTGAGGCGCTCGCGCTGCTGCGCGCCCACCCGGCGATGAAGGCCGCCCGCGCGGACATGATCGCCTGGACGGACAAGGCGCGCGAGCAAGTCCTGGGCCTGCCGTCCGGGCCCGCCCGGACCTCCTTCGAGACGCTCTGCGACTTCGTGGTCGAGCGCACCGGCTGAGGAAGTTTGCACCCTCCTGCAACGTTGTAATCAGTGCAAAACAAGGAGGATGCAATGAGCTTGTTCGGGATACGCGCGTCGCAGATGGTGGACCCCAGCCGGGCCCTGCCGGGACGCAGCGAGGCCATGCCCGTGCCGGAGCGGCACACCGTCCTCGGTACGCCGCTGGCACCCCCCTATCCGGCCGGGACCGAGATCGCCGAGTTCGCGCTCGGCTGTTTCTGGGGCGAGGAGAAGAATTTCTGGCAGATCCCCGGGGTCGTGTCGACCTCCGTCGGCTACGAGGGCGGCTACACGCCGAACCCCACCTACGAGGAGGTCTGCTCTGGGCGGACCGGCCACGCCGAGACCGTCCGGGTGGTCTTCGACCCGGCCAAGGTGTCCTACGCCACCCTGCTCAAGGTGTTCTGGGAGTCGCACAACCCGACGCAGGGCATGCGCCAGGGCAACGACATCGGCACCCAGTACCGTTCGGTGATCTTCTACCACTCGCCGGAACAGCAGGCCGCCGCGGAGGAGTCCCGGGCGGTCTACGAGAAGAAGCTCGCCGAGGCCGGCTACGGTTCTGTCACCACCGAGATCGTTCCCGCCGGTGAGTTCTACTTCGCCGAGGACTACCACCAGCAGTATCTGAACAAGAACCCGTTCGGGTACTGCCCTGACCACGGCACCGGGGTGTCCTGCCCGGTCGGGGTGGTCCGCACCGGCAGCTGATCAGACGGTCCGGGCGCGGCCGCGGGCGGCAGGACCGGGCAACTGGCCTCCGCCGCCCGTTACGAGGCCCCGGCGCCCGTTTCCCCCCGGGCCAGCTCGCCCAGGGCGACCCGCAGCGGATCGTCCGCGGCCAGATCGTCGTCACGGTAGGTCGGCCGCGCACAGGTCCAGCAGAGCACCGCCGAGCTGATCGGCGAGATCATAGGGCGGCCCGAGCGGGCGCGTCCAGCGGGGCGGCGTTCCACCGGACATAGTTGGGGCGCCGGCGCCGGCGCCCGGCTCCCTCCGGGAGACCGGGCGCCGCACCGTGCCGTGAGTCCTAGCGGATCGTCCAGGTGTCGCCGCTGGCCAGCAGGCTGGCGAGGTCGCCCGTTCCCTGCTTGGTCTGCGTCTCGCGCACCTGCTGCGCCATGAGGGCGTCGTAGCTGGGCCGCTCCACCTGGCGGAAGACCCCGATCGGCGTGTGCGCTTCGTCCAGCCGGGACAGCCCGAAGGCGTAGGACGGGTCTTCCTGGCCCGCGTCGTGGACGAGCAGGGATTCGCTGCCGGCGTCGGCGGCATCCACGGCCTCGAGGCCGCCATACCGGCCCGCCCGCAGACCGCGCTGGCCGCCCGCGCCGAACCGGATCGGCTCACCGTCGGCCAGCCGGATCAGCTGGTCGTCCCGCGACGAGGCGTCCTTCAGCGGCGCGAACGCGTCGTCATTGAAGATCGGGCAGTTCTGGTAGATCTCAATGAACGCGGCGCCCTGGTGGTCCGCGGCGGCGCGCAGCACGCTGGTCAGGTGCTTGCGGTCCGAGTCGATGCTGCGGGCCACGAAGGTGGCCTCGGCGCCCAGGGCCAGCGACACCGGGTTGAACGGGTTGTCCAGTGAACCGAACGGCGTCGACTTGGTGATCTTTCCCTGCTCCGACGTCGGCGAGTACTGGCCCTTGGTCAGCCCGTAGATCCGGTTGTTGAACAGCAGGATCTTGATGTTGACGTTGCGGCGCAGCGCGTGGATCAGGTGGTTACCGCCGATCGACAGCGCGTCCCCGTCACCCGTGATCACCCAGACGGACAGATCCGGGCGGGACGAGGCCAGCCCGGTCGCGATCGCCGGGGCCCGGCCGTGGATCGAGTGCATCCCGTACGTGTCCATGTAGTAAGGGAGACGGGAGGAGCAGCCGATGCCGGAGACGACGACCACGTTCTCCCGCGGCACCTCCAGCTCGGGCAGGAACGCCTGGAACGCGGCCAGGATCGCGTAGTCCCCGCAGCCGGGGCACCAGCGCACCTCCTGGTCGGACTTGAAGTCCTTCGTGGCCAGCCTTTCGGAGGCCTTCGGCACCAGGGTCAGCGACGCAGGCCGGCGGGCTCCCGGCTCAGCTCCGTTCGGCTGGCCATTCCCGTTCACCGGATGGTGACCGTTCGCCGGACCGGTACTGCTGGCGGACCGTGAGCCGTTCCCGGGCGTCTGTGCCGCCTCAGGCATTGTCAATCACATCCTTGATCACACCGGCCAGCTCGGCGGCGCCGAACGGCAGGCCCCGGACCCGGTTGTACGAGATCACGTCGACCAGGTAGCGGCCGCGGAGCAGCAGCGCGAGCTGGCCCAGGTTGATCTCGGGGACGAGCACCTTCTCGTAGCGGCGCAGCACGTCACCGAGGTTGCCGGGGAACGGGCTGAGGTGGCGCAGATGCGCCTGGGCGATGGGGCGCCCGGCGAGCCGGACACGCCGGACGGCGGCGCCGATCGAGCCGTACGTCGATCCCCAGCCGAGGACGAGAACGCGGGCTTCATCGCCCGGGTCGTCGACCTCGAGCGGCGGGATGTCGGCGGCGATCCCGTCGATCTTGGCCTGGCGCAGCCGCACCATGAGGTCGTGATTGTCCGGGTCGTAGGAGATCGCCCCGGTCCCGTCGGCCTTCTCGATGCCGCCGATCCGGTGCTCCAGGCCGGGCGTACCGGGGATGGCCCAGGGGCGGGCCAGCGTCTTCGGGTCCCGCTGGAACGGCTGGAAGTCGATGGCGCCGTCGGCGTCGCGCCAGTCGTCCGGGGAGGCGAAGGAGAACTCGCTGCGCAGGTCCGGCAGCGTAGCCACGTCCGGGATGAGCCAGGGCTCGGAGCCGTTGGCCAGGTACCCGTCGGACAGCAGGATGACCGGGGTCCGGTACTTGACCGCCAGCCGGGTGGCCTCGATCGCGACGGCGAAGCAGTCGGCCGGGCTGCACGGGGCGACCACCGGCAGCGGTGACTCGCCGTTCCGGCCGAAGAGCGCCTGCAGCAGGTCGGCCTGCTCGGTTTTGGTCGGCATCCCGGTCGACGGCCCGGCCCGCTGGATGTCGCAGACGATCAGCGGCAGCTCCAGTGAGACGCCCGAGCCCGATGGTCTCCGCCTTCAGCAGGATCCCCGGGCCGGACGTGGTGGTGACGCCGAGGGAACCGCCGAACGAGGCGCCGAGCGCGGCGCCCACGCCGGCGATCTCGTCCTCGGCCTGGAACGTCCGCACGCCGAACCGCTTCTGCCTGGCCAGCTCGTGCAGGATGTCGGAGGCCGGCGTGATCGGGTAGGAGCCGAGGAACAGCGGCAGCCCAGACAGTTCGGCGCCGGCGATGAGCCCGTAGGCGAGCGCGGTGTTGCCGGTGATGTTCCGGTAGGTGCCCTTGTCCAGGGTGGCCGGCTTGACCTCGTACTTGACGGAGAAGGCCTCGGTCGTCTCGCCGAAGTTCCAGCCCGCGTGGAAGGCCGCGATGTTGGCCTTCATGATCTCCGGCTTGGTCGCGAACTTGGACCGGAGGAAATCGAGCGTGCCCTCCTGCGGCCGGTCGTACAGCCAGGACAGCAGGCCGAGGGCGAACATGTTCTTGGCCCGCTCGGCGTCCTTGCGCGTGACGTCGAAGTCTTCCAGCGCCTTGACCGTCATCGAGGTGATCGGCATCGCGTGCAGGTTGTACTCGCCCAGCGAGCCGTCCTCCAGCGGGCTGGCCTCATAGCCCACTTTGGTGAGGTTCCGCTTGGTGAACTCGTCGGTGTTGACGATCAGATCGGCGCCGCGCGGCAGGTCACGGAGGTTGGCCTTGAGCGCGGCCGGGTTCATCGCGACCAGGACGTTCGGCGCGTCGCCGGGGGTCAGGATGTCGTGATCGGCGAAGTGGACCTGGAAGCTCGAGACCCCCGGCAGGGTGCCGGCCGGGGCGCGGATCTCGGCGGGAAAGTTCGGCAGGGTCGAAAGGTCGTTCCCGAAGACGGCTGTCTCCTGGGTGAACCTGTCGCCTGTTAGCTGCATGCCGTCGCCAGAGTCCCCTGCGAAACGGATGATGACACGATCGAGCTGCTGGACCTGTTTGGTCACAGTGAGGGACCTCCTCCGCACGCCGCAGCCGGGCGCTCTTCGGCGCCACCCCACAGCCGGGGGCGTGAGTTTGGACGGAAATCAATTTTACGCTTAAAGGAAGAGCACTGTGGGGAGCCTAGCTGCGGCGTTAGGTTCCCCTAAGTGTCCCTAGCGGACGAGGATACGCGCTGGATGCGGGCTTATGTTGTCCTGTCGTGACGTCCACGTCATCCGCCCGTCGTGCCCGGCGTCACGCGTGTCCGCTGCCGTGAGCCCGGGGCCTGCGAAGGACGAGGCCAGCGGCTCAATGTACGCCCGGGCGACGTGCCGCGCCGGGACGCTGCGCGGCCAGCAAAAATTTCTCGTCTGGCAACGCTTGCCTGTCTCATGATCTGGGCATCCGCCGCTCACGGCGGGGACCGCAAGCGGCCTGGTACCGGCGCAGCAGAGCGCGGCAGCCGCATCCGTAGGGCTACCGTCCGAAGGACGCGAGCGAAGCTGCCGCCCCGCGACAGCGTGCCCTGGGTGAACCTCAGCCGCTCACGCCCGGTCACTATGTCCGGTCTTCTCCCCTCGGTAGTGCGCCGGGATAGTCCGGATTACTGCACTACTGCACTACTGCGATGATTCCCAGTCGGTCGTCATCGTGGAGGCACGTAAGGTGGCTGCCGCAACAAACTCATGCCGTACGCCCCATGCAAAGGGAAGCGAGCGCGCCGTAGCAGCGCTTCAGGATGGGCGTTTCACCGGTAGTTGGTGAACTGCAGGGCGAAGTCGAACTCCTTGCCCTTGAGCAGGGCGATGACCGTCTGCAGGTCGTCCTTCTTCTTGGACGAGACCCGCAGCTCCTCGCCCTGAACCTGCGCCCGGATGCCCTTCGGCCCCTCGTCCCGGATGATCTTCGCGATCTTCTTGGCATCGTCCTGCGTGATGCCTTCCTTCAGGCTGATCGCGAGCCGGTACTCCTTGCCGGACAGCTTCGGGTCGCTGGTGTCCAGGACCTTGAGCGAGACGCCCCGCTTGACCAGCTTGTCCTTGAACACGTCGAGGACGGCCATGGCGCGCTCCTCACTGTTGGCGCGGATCTCCACGCCGTGGTCGCCGGACCAGGCGATCGACGCGCCGACGTTCCGGAAGTCAAACCGCGTGCTGATCTCCTTGCCGGCCTGATTCAGCGCGTTGTCGACCTCCTGCCGGTCGAGCTTGGACACAATGTCGAACGAAGACTCTGCGGGCATGGCCCCAGGCTAATAGGCGTCCCGGCATGGGGTCACGCGGCGACGCGCCGCACCCGAGTTCGCGCCTGGCCCATCGTCCGCTATTCTTCTCTGTGCCGCCGGGCACACGGCGGCTCCAGGCAGGTTGCCCGAGCGGCCAAAGGGAGCGGTCTGTAAAACCGTCGGCTTCGCCTTCGGTGGTTCGAATCCACCACCTGCCACCACCTGCGAAAACGGCCCGCTAGCTGCGGATTTGCGGCTATGCGGGCCGTTCTTCTATGCCCCGCCGTGTGTCACCTTGGGTCGCTGGGGACCGTTGTGTTGCGGGGCCACGGACATATAGCGGACGGGCGTCCGTGCCGCCAGGACGGTCGGCGTGCACCGTCGGCTTTTCCACGGACGGCCACGGACGGGCCCCGCTGGTGGCCGTGTTCCGGCTTGACGTGCGCTGCTGAGTCGAGCCTGCATGCCCGCGTCCGTCCGCGATTCCGCCTGCTTCCTGCGGTGTGGGCGGGAGCCTATGGTTGCGCGTCGAATTCCTCGCGCAGAATGGAGTGGACCACCGAGTCCCGCCATGCCCCGCGCGTGTACAGGTGCCCCCGGATGGTGCCTTCCTCAATCATCCCGGCGGCCCGCATGGTGCGAGCCGATGCCTGGTTAAGGGGGCTGCGCGCGCCCCAGATCCGGTGCAGGCCCAGTTCGCCGAAGCCGAGGCGCTGCAGGAGGCGGACCGTCTCCAGCCCCTTACCCTGGCCCCACTGGTCCGGGCGGAGCGCGAAGCCGATGGTGGCGCTGTCGTACTCGCTCGTCGCCAGCCGCGCGGCCCCGATCAATTCCTCGTCTTTGTCGGCGACCGCGAGCATGTACTCGGTCCTGGTATCGGCAGATGCGGACCGGATCGCGGCACTGATGATCGCGGTGACCTGCTCTAGGCTGCGTGGCTCGAAGCTGAGGTGCCGGGTCGCCTCGTCGTTGCCGTAGACCTTATGCAGCGCGTCCGCGTCCGCCTCGGTTAGCTCGCGCAGCATCACCGCGGTGCCTGTGATGAGAGCTGGGTACATGCTTGCGTGCGTGCTAGCGCGGCAGTGCCGCGGCGGGGGTGCGGCAGTAGGCTTCGATTTCTTCCTGGATGTCGCGGGCGAGCGGCGTGTCTGCGGCTTGGGTGGTGACGGCGCGGTGTACGTCCAAGACGCTGGTGACGACGCCGTGAATCCGCAGCGCCACCGGCAGGTGCAGAACTGGCTGCACGGCTTCGCGGGCTCCGTCGAGATTGCCCGTGCGGATGCGCGCGATGGCCAGGTCGGTCCGGGAGCCTGCTTCGTCACCGAAGGACTTCTCATCGGTGGATGCCTGCTCGTAGGCGGCTACCGCGTCGGCGGCGAAGGTCTCGGTCTCCTCGCGCAGGCCGGATTCGTCATGCTCGGGCAGGGCGGCTCCTGCGTCGCTGGCGTAGTAGAGCTGCCGGGGGTTGGAGAAGTAGCACATGCCGCCGATCTCGTCCAGGTCGTTGCGGGTGAGCTGTTCGCGCAGTTCCGACGCGCGGGCGATGGCCTGCCGGCTGGCTGTGCCGTTGCCGAGACGTGCCCAGGCGCGGGCTTCAAGGCTGGCCAGCCAGACGGTGACCGATCCTGTGGTTCCGGGGAGCTGCTGGCCGAGCTGGGCATACTCCAGGGACTCGCGGGGGCGCAGCGCCCAGTAGGTGATCAGGGACTGCAGCCCGCGCACCCAGGCGGCAAGCGAGGTGTGCTCGGCGTTGTTGGCGCACAGCAGGGCGGTGCGGGCATGGGCCATCGCCGTGCCGGGATCCCGCAGGTCGTGTGATGCCTTCGACAGCATCCCGGAGGCAAGGCCGCCGATGACGTACAGGTCGCGGGACTCACGGGGACGCTGGCGGCCTTCCAGGAGCGAGAACACAATGTCCTGGAGAGAGACGATATCGCCAGTTATGGCCGACAGTGGCTGCTGCGGATAGGCGATCGCGAGACGGCTCGTCTCGGCCCACAATTGCTCGAGCGATTCACCGCCGATGTTGCTCGAACCTGCGGTGGCGCTGAAGCGCATTGCCCGGCGTGCTGCCATGGCAAGTGTCCTTTCCGGATCAGACGGGGCGGAATCCTCTGTCATTCCGGGATCACCGGGGATCAGCGTCCCTGGCGCCCAGATCACGCTCTGCGTCGGCGTTCTTACCGCCGGGCGAGGATCGTCCTGCCCGAGTATGAGTGGTGTGTCCTGAGATGAGCGATCGACCGGTGCCAGAAGCTGCTGGACCGGGTAGCCGAACATGTGCTCAAGAATCCGGCACGCGTCAGGGTGAGGCAGGGTCCGCAGCTTGCCGGCATACCAGCGCTCGAACTGGCGGGCCGAGACCGACATCTTCGCCAGCTCTTCTTCACCTTCCTCATCGGCGAGCTTCCCGGCCGCGCGCTGGAACTGCACCGCGAACGTCTCGTATCGCTGCCAGTGCCTGGCAGTGATCAGAGTCCGCAAGAGCGTCGGCTCGCCCGGCATCGCATCCTCCCTGGCTCGCGCCTGAATCCAGCGTAAGCCGGCATGCTGCCGGGGAATCGCCCCAATCGCGGGCCGGTGGTCAAAAGGCGGTACCCGCGACGGCAGTTATGTCACCACGCCGCGTCAGGCGGCACCGCTAGTGACGGGAGCGGTGCGTGTCCGCGTGATAGCAGGCTGGGCAGATCACGGTGACCGGACAGGAGAAAGATGCGCGATGAGTGTCAGTGAACCATCCGGTGACATTAAGGCCGAAAGACCCAACGCGGCGCGGATCTACGATTACCTGCTGGGCGGAAAGGACTACAACGAGGCTGATCGCCAGGCCGCCGAGAGGCTTCTTGAGCTGGTCCCCGACGCCTGCGTGGCCTGCTATGACAACCGGCAATTCCTCGGCCGCGCCGTCCGCTACCTCGTCGGGGGCGCCCGCCCGCCCGTACGCCAGATCGTGGACATCGGGAGTGGGCTGCCGACTCTCGGCCAGGTCCACTCTGTCGCGCATCTGGTCGCGCGGGACACCAAGGTTGTCTACGTCGATTACGACCCCGAAGTCCTGGGCCAGTCGCGCCGACTGCTCACCAACGAGCGAGCCGTTGCCGTTATCTGCCGGGATCTGCGCCGGCCCGAGGAGATACTGAACGATCCCCAGCTTCTGTCGCTTATTGACTTTACTCAGCCGGTCGCCATTCTTCTCGTCGCTATTTTGCATTTCATTCCAGACAGTGAGCATCCGCATCAGATCGTGTACAAGCTGAAGCGGGCCATGGCCCCGGGCAGCTACCTGACCATCTCTCACGTCACCGGGGACAACGCGGCCCCGGACATGACCGCCGGGGTGGAACAGCTGTACGAGGGCGCCACAGCGCCAAGCGCCCCCCGGACTCGCTCTGAAATCTTGCGATTCTTCGATGGGCTGGAGATGGTCACGCCCGGACTTGTCAATGTATCGGAGTGGCGTAATGATTTCATGCCGGAGCAGCCGGGCCGCACAATTTTCTATGCGGGCGTAGGGCGTAATCATAAGTGATGCTATCCCCAAATTCATTAAGAAAGTATCTTCAGGAGTCTTGATATGAGCCAGGTCAATGCCTGGGTCCGCGACTTGTGGACCGGGGCCATCATCATGCCTGAGCCGGACGTCGGCGGCCCGATCACCGCCCCAGTCAGCATGGCCGGTTCGGTGATTGAGGACATCACCAGGGCGACGCCGTACCTGCGCCCCGGTACGGCGGGACAGCCGGCTCATGGCTGAGGAGCTGATCATGATCGCTGGCCGGGTACCGCATCATGGGCCGGTTCGTCCTGAGTGCCCGGTGGAGTGCCTGCTAACGGTGCTGTCGCGGATGAGCTTTAATCCGCTGGCCCGTGCCTACGACGCGCCGTTTGATGAGCCGCGCACGGTCGATGACGTCATGAACCTGTACGCCCGCCGCCAGCTCCGCACCATCCAGGGACTGGGGCCGCGCCGCATCTCTGAGATCGAGGCCGCCCTGGTCCTTGCCGGGCTGAACCTCACGCAGCACCCGCAGCAGCCCGCGCACTTGCGCCCGACAGCTGATGACTGACCGGGTCGGCTGATGGTCGGGACGCAAGTAAGGGACGCGATCATGGACGACACGACAGGCACCGGACGGCAGCACGCCGACGGCAACCCTCATCGTGCCGCACGACCAGCGTGGCCCGGCCAGCACCGGCCTCCGGCCACCGCGGCGGACGTGACGCGGGTGGCGCCGTTCGCGGCGCAGTGGCCGCTGCGGAGCTTTCTGGAACTCGGCGCGCTGCCCAGCGCGGTGCCGTGCGCCCGGCTGCACGCCCGCCAGGTGCTGTGGGAATGGGGCCTGACGGCGTGCAGTGACAGCACTGAATTGCTGGTCAGCGAGCTGGTCACCAATGCGATGCAGATATCCCGGGTGACCGCGCAAGACGATCCGGTCCGGCTGTGGCTGGTGTCGGACAGGCAGCAGGTCATGATCTTCGTCTGGGACGCCAGCCCGTTGCCACCAGCCCCCGCCGACGCCGGTGAGGACGCCGAAAGCGGCCGGGTGGTTGCTCATCGTCGAGGCGGCCAGCGAACGGTGGGGGTGGGACTTCCCGCCCGCACTGGGCGGAAAAGTCGTCTGGGCGCAGACCAGCACGAAATGAGCAGGAGCAAGCCATGCGCATCGCGCGTACGTCTCGGTACCGCTGGCTGCCGACACGGATCGATGACTTCGGCAAGTGGCAGACAGGGCTGCTTGAAGAGTCAGCACGACGACTGGGCGTTGTCCTGGCTCCCGGCGGGCGGGTGCACCGCTGGGGTTTTGTCGGATCTCCGGTTGAGTTCCGCGGCCAGCGGGCGTGGCTGCGGGTGAGCCCGTTCTTTGAGCACGAGATGAGCGGGAAGGCGTGGCGGGGCACCGCCGAGGCCGCCGCGATCGAGGGGGTGAGCAAACCGGCGCTGCTGCACAGGATCGAGTGGCAGGCCGAGGGGCCGGTGCCGGTCCCGGTCAGCGCCGAAGTCCTCACCCTGGTCACCGATCAGCCCGTGTCCCGGGAGCGGTTCTTGCGGACAGCCCCGGACCTGCCCGCGGACTGGTTCGCCGACCTGGCCGCGTCGCTGGCGGCGTTGCGCGCCTACCCCACCGATCGCCGGTTCCCGGTCCACGACGCCGAAGAGTACGGCTACCTGCTCAGCGCGACCTACGGTCGGCCGGTACCTGCCAGCTGCGTTCCTGTTTTCGGCACCGAGCACATTGACCTGAATTGGGAGAACATCACCGCCCCGCGGTTTTGCATCCTCGACATGGAGCACTGGTGCGTGGCCATCACCGGCTACGGCGCCGCCTACCTGTACCTGACCGCACTCGAAGTCCCAGCCGTCGCCGCCCGGGTTTACGAGGCGCTCGCGGACGTGCTGGACACCCCGACCGGCCGGTATGCCCAGCTGGTCGCCGCCGCGCTCGTCATCAGGAACCTGACCCGGCTGCCTGACCCGGGTGGCCTGGCCGCCCGGCTTCACGCCTACACCGGCACGCTGCTCGCCTGACCCGCCACCCCCTCGCATCTGGAGGCGTCCGTGACCCATCAGCTCATTGCCAGCCCATATCCCGAAGGGCATGTGGTCGTCCGGCCGGGCTGTGACGGCGCGGTCCGGATCGGGGCCGCCCGGTACGCCGAACTGCGCGACGCGCCTCCTAACGCCCCGGTCCCCGGCTGGCTCACCGAGCCGGTCCGGGTCGGCTGGGGCACAGACCTGACCGGCCGCCTGATCGGAGACACGATCCTGGTCCGGCCCGAGACCGGCTACGGGTACGCCCGTGCCAGCTATGAGCTGAACCTGGGCTGCAATTACGACTGCGAGCACTGCTACCTGGGCGATAAGCGGTTTGCGGGCCTGAACTGGCCCGGCCGGGAGCGGCTCCTGCAGGTGATGGCCGAGGCGGGGGTGCTGTGGCTGCAGCTGACTGGCGGGGAGCCGCTGATCGACCCGCTGTTCGCCCAGACTCACGCTGCCGCGTGGGACATGGGCATGATGATCATGATCTCGTCCAACGGATCGCGGCTCGACCAGCCGCGGACGCTGGAGCTGCTGACGACGCGCCGACCGTACCAGCTGGCACTGAGCCTGTACGGGGCCACGGAAGAGTCGTATGACGGCATGACACGGCGGCGGGGCTCGTTCCGCCGATTCATGCATGGGCTCGCCGCCGCCCACGAAGCGCAGCTGCCAATGCGGATCAACATTGTCGTCTCCAACCGCAACGCCCACGAAATCCCGCAGATGAAGGCCATCGCCAGCCGCTACGGCATCGACCTGTTTCGAGTTCACCAACATCAGCCCCACTATCCATGGCGGTGGTGAGGTGCTGCCCAGCCAGGCGCGCGAAGTGCTCCGCACCCGCGCGCCGTATACCGGCTGCAACGCCGGGATCACCCACTTCCACGCCGACCCGCACGGCAAAGCGTCCATCTGCAAGATCGGCCGCGACCCTCAGGTCGACCTGATCACCGAAGGCGCCGATGGCCTACGCCGGCTCGCGGCCGCCGCTGACGCGCTCGTGACCCGCCACGGCGGCTGCTCCGGCTGCACGCTGCAGAAGACGTGCGGGACCTGCATGCCGCTGGCCAGCCTGTACCGGCAGGCCCAGGCCCCGCTGGAGGTGTTCTGCCAGCACGGAAGGAGGTGAAAAGAGCTGTCCCACGGTCCACGGAAGGAGGTGAACCTTTCATGACCGCAGTTGCCATCGAACTGCTCAGCCGCCCGCCCGAGGCGCCGAGCGTCCCGTCGGCCGGCACGCCGGCCGTTCTCGCGCCGGATGCCGTCGAGTTCGTCGCCGACACCGATAGCCTGCTCGCGATGTGCTCGTGCAGCGCGAGCAGCAGCCAGCCCTACTGAGGGGCTGAGCACCCTGCATGGCCTGATGGGGGGCCCGGCAGCGCGCCGGGTTCCCCTTGGGGCGCAAGGTGAGGAGCATCGTGGAACAGCGCATCGCCTGGAAGGACCTGCCTGCGTCGCTGAAGCAGGCCATCCAGGCCCGCACCGGGCCCATCACGGCTGTTCGCATCGCGACCGCCGGGCAGAACTCGCCGCTGGCCGCGATCATCGACGCGCGCGACGGCATGGTGTTCGTCAAGGGCCTGCCGTCCGGGCATCGCCGGGTCATCACCCAGGCGCGTGAGGCCGCGGTGGCCCCGCTGGTGGCCGGGATCTCCCCGGCCCTGCTGTGGCACTTCGACGAGGCCGGATGGAACATCCTGGGCTATGAGTACGCACCTGGCCGCCACGCCGACTACACCCCAGGCTCACCCGATCTGGACCGGCTGGTCCAGCTTATGGACGCACTGAGCGCCATCAAGGTCCCCGATGATGCCGGGACGTTCAAGCGGGCCGAGGACCGCTGGACGCCCTACCTCGATGACCCGCAGGCGGCCTCGGTGTTCGCCGGACCGGTCCTGACGCACTCGGACTGGACCCCGGACAACGTGCTGATCTCACCGGGCCGCGCCTGGCTGATCGACTGGGCCTGGCCCACCCTCGGCGCAGCCTGGACCGACCCGGCCTGCTGGATACTGCGGCTCATGGCCTCAGGTGGCCACACCGCCGCTGAGGCCGAACGGCAAGCATGCCGCCTCCCGGCCTTCCGCGACGCCGACCCCGCGCACATCGCCCTGTTCGCCGCCGCCAATGACCGGCTCTGGAGCGAGATCGCTCGCTCCAGCACCACCGCCTGGACGGCGAAGATGGCCCACGCCGCGCACGCCTGGTCTGCCTACCGCCAGCGCTGAGACGGTCGGCAGGCTCCTGATCCTTACCTTTCTCGTGCTCGCGCCATGCGGCGCGGGAAGATCCCTCCGGGTCCCCGAAGCGGGAACCGGGAACGGTTTCCTGGGGGGGCACCGTTGAGCCGGGTCCGCGAACCTGCGGCCTTTCCGATCCGTTTGCTAATCCGTATTCCGGTAGGGTTTCCTGCTGAGACCGGAAACCCCTGCCGGCGGCGGACGCGCAGGACGTGGCGGAAATAAACCTTCCGGTGAACTCCCCGACTGTATTGGGGTATGCCCCCAAAACATTTTATGTATGGCGGGCCAGGCATGCGTGACGTACGTTTAATTTTTGTCTCCTGTCCGTGGCCCGGTACCCCTGCAGTGACAGGTACTCACCTCACCCATGTCCGCAGCCTCGTGCTGGCAGGCCCGAGCCCGGAGCCTCGTGCCTGCCGTGGCCCGGCGAGGGCGTGCGGCTAGGTGAGGGCAGGCGCGCGAGGCGCTGGCGGGCGGCGCGGGAAGGCGCGGGAAGGCGCGGGAAAGGCGGCCGGCGGCGGCGGAAAGGCGCGAGGGCGAACAGCTATTTCGCCCGTGGCCGTGAGTGACGAATTGCGCGTAAATTGGCGAAGAAACGCGTGAATTCGAGGCGGAAAAGCGTTGACTGCCTCGGGAAGGCTAGATAGCGTCGTGGCGTACCCGGAAATTCCGAGGAAAATCCCCCGGCAATTAGAATTGTCGCGGAGCCGCTTGACTTCACGTCCGGACCAGAGCAATTGTCGCAGCGCGCGGCCGGGACGGCACGGAACGCCGCCCCGGCCGCGCCGTCTGCACGTGTGCCTGCCGTGGACCCGGGATGTACCTGCGCCCGGCCGGCCTGGGTGGGCCTGACCCCTTCCCGCCGCGCCGCCCGCCCGCCGTTTCCGGCCAGGTATATCAGGGGGCTGACCTGCGTCGTTCCCCGCCAGGGACACAGCAGGTACACGCGAGGGACAAGAAGGACCGCCGGGGGTCCATCGAACCCCTGCAACGACCGCGTTGCTCCGCCCCGCCAGCAGCTGTTTCCCGGGAGCGCGTGAAAAAAGGCCCTCAAAACCCGATTTCTTCTTTAGTGAAAGGAAAAAGGCAGCGGCAGACGGGACTAACCAGCCCATGTCAGATCCTTCAGCCAGCATGACGCGGTGCCTGCGGGCAGGCGCGCCCGTACCGGGCTGCCCGCCGGTCGCGGGTGCTTGCGCGACGGTGGCGCGCACCTTCGCGGTGCGCGCCACCGTGCCCGCTTCGCGGTACCCGCCCGGTGGCCGGCCCGCCCAAGGGCCGCCCCTTGGCGGGGCGGGTACCGGCCCGTACCGGCGCGTGGCTGCGGGCCGGGTATCAAGCCCGCCCGCGCGCCAGGCCGGGCCGACTTGACGTGGCGGCCGGAGTGGAGGGTGGATGCCTGCGGTCCCGGGCGGCAGGCCAGCGCGCCTCGCCGGCCGGCAACCGGGCCGGCCGCCTCCATTCCCGGCAACGGCGGGCTGCGCCGCCGGTCACCGCCCGGGACCCCACGCCCGGCCCTGCCGTCCTTCCCCTCCGGCAGGGCCGAGCCGTCCGCCAGCCCCCGCCCAGCCGCACGGGCCGCCCGTGTGGCCCTTGTTCTTTCCTCGTTTCCCCGCAGTCCCGCGCTGCCGTCCGCCGCCGCCGGCCGGGCGGGGGCCGGACTTGACGCGGCGGGTGGAGCGGAGCGTCCGTCGACCCGGACCCACGGACGGGCCGCGCCCGGGAACGCGCACCGCTCCGGCCGGCCCTCCGCCGCCCCGGCGGACGAACCCGGTACCCCGGACGACCCGCTGCTGACGATCTATGAGGTGATCGCCGAGCTGCGGGTGTCCCGGGCCGCGTTCTACCGCTGGCGCAGGCAGGGAGCCGGCCCGGCAGTCATGCGGCTGCCCGCCGGCGGCGTCCGGGTCCGGCGCAGCGCGCTGACCGCGTGGCTGCGCCGCCTGGAAGACAGCACGTCACAAGGACAGGAGCAAGGAGCAGATGGACAGTTACGACGTCAGGTTCTGGGACACCAGGAAGCTCGGCAGCGGCAGCGCGGCACGGTTCCGGGTCCGCTGGGCGGTCGACGGCCGCGAGCACTGCAAGTCGTTCAAGGCCCGCCCCCTCGCGGACGGGTTCTTGACCGGCCTGAAGGACGCGGTCCGCGACCGGCGGCCCTTCAACCCGCGCACCGGCCTGCCCGACGCCGAGACGGCCGGGGGCGAGATGATCACCTGGTACGAGCACGCCCGCGCCTACGCCGAGGCCAAGTGGCCGAACCTGGCCCCGGTCTCCCGCCGGTCGGTCGCCGAGGCCCTGGTCACGATTACCATCGCCTTGGCCGCCAAAGAGCCGGGCGCGCCCGAGGCGAAGGTGCTGCGCCAGGCGCTGTTCGGCTGGGCGTTCAACCCCGCCACCCGCGACACCTACCCGCCGGCGGAGATCACCGCTGCCCTTGACTGGGCCGAACGCGCCTCGCTGCCGGTCGCCGAACTGGAAGACACTGTGACCGTGCGGCTGGCGCTGGGCGCCTGCGCCCGGACCCTGGCGGGCAAGCCGGCCGCCGGGTCGACCCAGCGGCGCAAGCGGTCGGTGTTCTACAACGCGCTCGGCTACGCCGTCGAGCAGGGCCATCTCGCCGCCAACCCGGTCGACCGCATCCAGTGGACCACCGCTGCCGTCGCCCAGAGCGTCGACCGGCGGGTGGTGGTCAGCCCTGCTCAGGCCAGGAGTCTCCTTGCCACCGCCCGGGCACTGAGCGGCCGGGGGCAGCACCTGGAAGCGTTCTTCGCCTGCCTGTACTACGCTGCGCTGCGGCCCTCGGAGGCCGTGATGCTCCGCGAGAGCGACCTGCACCTGCCGAAGAAGGGCTGGGGCCGGATCGACCTCGCCGCCTCCGCCTCCCGCGCGGGCACAGCCTGGACCGACCACGGCACCGCCCGCCAGGAACGCGGCCTGAAGCACCGGGCCGCCCACGAGTCCCGCACCATCCCCATCCCGCCCGAACTCGTCAGGCTGCTGCGTGCCCACATGAAGCGGTACGGCACCACCCCGGACGGGCGGATCTTCCAGACCGCCCGGGGCGGCATCCTCCAGGACTCCGGCTACAACGAGGTCTGGACCGAGGCCCGCAAGAAGGCCCTCACCTCCGCCCAGCAACGCTCCCCGCTCGGCCGCCGCCCGTACGACCTGCGCCACGCCGCCGTATCACTCTGGCTAAACTCCGGGGTGCCCGCCACCGAGGTCGCCCGCCGCGCCGGGCACGGCGTCGCCGTCCTGCTCAAGATCTACGCCCACTGCATCGACGGCCAGGCCGACGCCGCCAACCACCGCATCACCGACGCGCTCGACACTCCAGACGCTGAGCCAGACGACGAGGAAGGAGACGATACCGAGCAGGCATCCTGAGTAGGGCAGCTGCGGAACTGCATGCCGGGGGAGGCGCCTCCGGCATGCCGCCCCGCGCCGGGTGAGCTACGTAGCAAGATCGACCGGCTGTGGGACGCGTTCTGGTCTGGAGGCATCTCCAACCCGCTTGAGGTGATCGAGCAGATCACCTACCTCATGTTCATCAAGCGCCTCGACGACCTGCAGACGCTCAAGGAGAACAAGGCGAACCGGACCGGCAAGCCGATTGAGAACCCGGTCTACACCGAGGACGATCCCCAGGAACTGCGCTGGTCGGTGTTCACCGAGATGTCGCCAGAGGACATGTACCAGGTCGTTGCCGACGGTGTATTCCCTTGGCTACGGCGACTGGGCGGAGAGGGCTCGACGTACTCGCACCACATGAAGGACGCCCGGTTCACTATTCCCACGCCGAACCTGCTCACCAAGGCCGTGGACACCCTGGACGATTTGCCGCTCGATCGCGGCGATACCAAGGGTGACCTGTATGAGTACATGCTCAGCAAGATCGCCACGGCTGGACATAACGGCCAGTTCCGCACCCCCAGGCACATCATCCAGCTCATGGTCGAGATGGTGAACCCTGGACCGCGCGACGAGATCTGCGACCCGGCATGCGGGACAGCCGGGTTCCTGGTCGCCGCGGCAGAGTATGTCCAGCGTGAACAAAAGAGCGCCCTGCTGGAGCACGCCCAGCAGGAGCACTTCCACAACAGCATGTTCCACGGCTTTGACTTCGACAGCACCATGCTCCGTATCGCCAGCATGAACATGCTGCTGCACGGCATCGACGAGCCAGACATCCGCTATCGCGACTCACTCGCCCAGAGCGCAGCCGACGAGGCTGAGCGCTACTCCCTTATCCTTGCCAATCCGCCGTTCGCGGGCAGCCTGGACTACGAGACCACTGCCGAGGACCTACTGCGGGTCGTCAAGACCAAGAAGACCGAGCTGCTGTTCCTCGCATTGGTCCTGCGGTTGCTCAAGCCAGGTGGCCGCGCCGCTGTCATCGTCCCAGACGGCGTGCTGTTCGGCTCCACCAAGGCTCACGTCGCACTGCGCAAGAAACTGGTGGAGGACCAGAAGCTCGACGCAATCGTGAAGCTCCCTAGCGGCGTCTTCAAGCCGTATGCCGGGGTGTCCACCGCGATCGTCTTCTTCACGAAGACCGAAGCAGGCGGTACTGACGACGTGTGGTTCTACGACGTCACCGCCGACGGCTTCAGCCTCGACGACAAACGGGCCCCGCTGGTGCCTGAGGACAAGCTTGGTGCGCACCCTTCCGAGGCCCTTGCCGAAGCAGACCACGCCAAGAACAACCTTCCTGATGTCCTTGCCCGCTGGGCGCGACGAGACGGGAGTGAGACCGGCCGCCTACGAACCGAGCAGAGCTTCTGCATACCCAAGGCCGACATCGTTACCCAGAACTACGATCTAAGCCTCAACCGCTACAAGGAAGTCGTCCACGAAGAGGTGAAATACCGCCCGCCCCGCGAAATCATCGCTGATATCGAATATCTTGAGTCCGAGATCCAAACCAGTCTGTCCGACCTGAAGGCCAGCCTCGGATGACTATCAACCACTACAATCTTGGGGATCTAATAAGCCCAGCAACTGTAGATCGCGCTGGAACAGGCGACTACCCGATCCTTTCGATGACAATGCATCACGGACTGGTTCTGCAGGGCGAAAAATTTAAAAAACGTGTTGCAAGTGCAGACACCTCAGCTTACAAGGTAGTAAAACGAGGCCAGCTTGTTGTTGGATTTCCTGTCGACGAAGGGGTCCTCGCATTCCAAGAAATCACCCCGGTTGGGATAGTCAGTCCAGCATATGATGTATGGAACATAAATACTCCTCAGCTTGTCCAAGCAAAATATCTCGAACGTTTTCTCCGATCCCCAATAGCGCTCTCCTACTATCGATCCAAGCTGCGCAGCACGACTGCGCGGCGTCGCAGCCTACCGCAAGAACTATTTCTCACGCTCCAGGTACCCATCCTGGAAATCAGTGAGCAGAAGCGAGTGGCAAACATTTTGGATCAAGTGGACAGTCTACGAGAGAAGCGAATCCGGTCGATCGTTCTTCTCCACGACCTCGCCCAGTCCATCTTCCTTGAGTTTTTCTCCCGTGAAATGTCCGATTCCTGGCCAACTGCCAGCCTGAGCGAAGTGGTCAGCGAGGGGACGATCGTAACTTACGGCATAGTCCAAGCGGGCGACGAATGCCCGGGAGGGGTACCATATATACGGACTGGAGATATCCGTAATGGCTGTGTGGCCGCAGGCAACTTGCGGCATACGAGTGCGGAAATTGCTGCCAAATTCATCCGCTCGCGAGTAGAAGAAGATGACATAGTCATGAGCATTCGCGCGACCGTGGGAACTACTGCATTGATAGATAAGAGTCTCTCGGGTGCTAATCTCACACAAGGTACGGCGCGAATATCACCAGGTAAACGCGTAACACCTCTATTTCTCCTGAACTATCTCAGATCAACCGAAGCTCAGCGCTGGATCCAGCGCCGGGTCAAGGGCGCTACGTTCCGCGAGATAACGCTTGCCATGTTGAGACAACTTCCCGTCCTTCTTCCACCGCTGAGCCTCCAGGAGCGTTTCTCTGAGTTGATTGGGGAAATCGAGGAAGCTCAGCGAGCTTACACGGCTCATTCCGGTCTGCTCGACGAGCTCTTCGCGTCCCTGCAAGCGAGGGCGTTCCGCAACGAGTTGTGAGAGGCTTGCCGCGTCTGTCCGGGGTAGGGAGCGAGGACGGTAGTGGTGAGCAACTTCAGGTTTCTGCAGGCCGAGTGGCCGGAGCTGTTCAACGAGGCGATTCGGGCTGAGCGGCTCGCCATTGCTGATCCCCGTACTTCGTGCTTCTACGCGCGACGGGCGGTTGAGCAGGCGCTGAACTGGGTTTATAAGGTTGACGCTTCCCTAAAGGAGCCCTACCACCGCGACCTTAGCGCGATGATTAACGAACCATCGCTGGTCAGGCAGGCAGGACCGGCGTTGCGAACGAAGATGGACCTGATCCGGCGGCAAGGCAACCTCGCAGTCCACTCAGCCGCTCAGGTGTACTCCAAGGACGCCGTTCGCTCGGTAGCCGAGCTATTCCATGTCCTGTATTGGCTGGCTCGTACCTATGCCCAGCATCAGGCCGATTTCCCGCCTGCCACCCTCGCATTCGACACCTCCCTAATCCCGGTCCCGGAAGCCGCCTCCGTACGGAAGAAGCGGCTCGAAGAGCTTCGGCAGATGGCTAACCGGTACGCCCAACAGCAGGAAGAGCTAGCAAAGGAGCGGCGGCGCAGCCAGGACCTAGACGTCGAGATACAGCAACTGCGGGAAGAGATCAAGGCCGCCAAGCTCGCCAACGCAGCTCGGCGTGACACGCACGAGTACGACGAGGCAGACACCAGGACCCACATCATCGACCTGATGCTCAAGGAGGCTGGGTGGGCGCTCGACAAGCCGGAAGACCGCGAGTGTCCCGTGGACGGACTTCCGACCAGGTCCGGCAAGGGATACATCGATTACGTCTTGTGGGACGCCGACGGCAAGCCGCTCGGCGTGGTGGAAGCGAAGGCCACTACCAAGTCTGAGATCGCTGGACAGCAGCAGGCCAGGGAGTACGCTGACGCGCTGGAGACCAAATTCGGCACGCCGCCCGGTCATCTTCTACACCAACGGGTACGAGACCCGGATCTGGGACGACACGTTTTATCCGCCGCGGCCGATCCAGGGCTTCTACACCAAGGACGAGCTGCGGTCGCTGATCTCCCGGCGGGCCTCTCGCCAGGCGCTGAACAGTGCGATGATCAACGAGGAGATTGTCCAGCGCTACTACCAGAGCCGGGCGATCCGCAAGATCGGCGATGCGTTCGAGAAGGGCCAGCGTCATGCCCTGCTCGTCATGGCAACCGGCTCAGGTAAGACGCGGACGGCGATCGCGCTGGTTGACCTGCTCCAGAAAGCTGGCTGGGTGAAGCGGGTGTTGTTCCTTGCCGACCGCAAAGAACTCGTCACGCAAGCCACCAACGCCTTTAAAGCGCACCTGCCCGGGACGCCGGTAGTCAACCTCGTGACCGAGAAGGACGACAACGCCCGGGTATACGTCTCGACGTACCCGACGATGCTCAACCTGATCAATAAGGTGTCGGATCAGGGACAGCGCAAGTTCGGACCCGGTTACTTCGACCTGGTCATCATCGACGAGGCTCACCGGTCTATCTTCAACAAGTACAAGGCCATCTTCGACTACTTCGACGCCTTGCTGGTAGGGCTGACCGCAACCCCGAAGAACGAGATCGACCGCAATACCTACCGGGTCTTCAATCTGGAGGAAGGCAACCCCACCGATGCCTACAGCCTGGACGAGGCCATGGCCGACTCCTATCTGGTCGGCCCGTTCACCATCAACGTGCCGCTGAAGATTCCCCAGCTCGGTATCAAGTACGACGACCTGTCCGACGAGGAAAAGGAAAAATGGGACGAGGTTGAGTGGGACGATGATGATGGGACTCCCGACCGAGGTTTCGGCCGACGAGGTTAACAAGTATCTGTTCAACGCCGACACCATCGACAAGATGCTGCAGACGCTCATGACTTACGGCCTCAAGGTCGAGGGTGGAGACCGGCTCGGCAAGACGATCATCTTCGCCCGCAACAGCAAGCACGCCGAGTTCATCGTCGATCGGTTCAACAAGATCTATCCGGAGCAGCCCGGCGACTTCGCCCGCGTCATCACCTACCAGATCAAGGGCGCGGAGCACCTGATCGACAAGTTCCGGATCAAGGATTCCGCGCCGCACATCGCGGTCTCCGTCGACATGCTGGACACCGGCATCGACATACCCGAGATCGTCAACCTGGTTTTCGCGAAGCTGGTCCGGTCGAAGACCAAGTTCTGGCAGATGCTCGGCCGGGGTACCCGGCTTTGCCCAGACCTGTTCGGACCTGGCCAGGATAAGAAGCAGTTCATCATCTTCGATGTCGCCCGCAACGTCGAGTACTTTAACTCCGCCATTCCCGAGGCCGATGCCAAGGTTCAGCCGTCGCTGGGCGAGCGCCTGTTTGCGCAACGCGCCGAGCTGCTGTATACGCTGGACCACCTCTACCCGGAGCCGGCCACTCGGCTCGCTACCCCGAGCCCACAGGCGATGCCGCTATCCGTCGTGGTGTCGCGACCCGACTGCAGGCCGAGGTCGCGGGTATGGACCGCGACAACATCGAAGTTCGGCAGCACCTTCGTGAAGTGGACATCTACCTCGACGCCAACTCCTGGAAGCAGATCAGTGCCGAGAAACGCGACGAGCTGAAGGAGAAGCTGGCCGGCCTGCCCAGCGCGTACAAGGACGACGAGAACAGTGAGGAGGCCAAGCGGTTCGACCTGATCGCGCTGCGCCTCCAGTTGGGCCTGCTGGTCGGCGATCCCGGGTACGAGGCACTGAAGATGCAGGTGCAACGTATCGCCGAAGACCTCCTAGACCCCACCACACTCAACAATCCGGTCGTCAACCGGCACGCCGAGTTCCTCAGCGACATCGCGGGTGAGGACTGGTGGCAGGACATCACCTTGCCGATGCTGGAGACCATGCGCCGCACCATGCGCGGCCTCGTCCGGCTTCTCCCCGCCAAGCGCCGTGGCGTCGTGTTCACTGATTTTCAAGATGAACTCGGCGAGCTCACACCCGCCGAGCTCAAGGGCATGGAGATCGGGACCAACCGCAGCAGGTTCGAGCGGAAGGTCCGCACGTACCTGCGCAGCCACGAGAACGACCTGCTCGTCCAGAAACTCATGCGAGGCCGCCAGATCAGCAGCGCCGACCTGGACGAGCTCAAGAACATTTTCCTTGACCTGGGCTTCGGTACCCAGGCCGACATCGACTTGGTGACCGACGAGTACCACGGCTTCGGGCTGTTCCTCCGTTCCATCACTGGCCTGCGCCGAGAGACCGCTGTACGCGCCTTCGACAAGTTCCAGCAAGGCAAGACCTTTTGCCCTGCGCAGTACAGCTTTGTCGAGCTGATCATCGAATCACCCACCAGGAACGGGTTCCTGGATATCGGCCACCTCTACGAGCAGCCATTTAAGAGCCGGGCACCGCACGGACCCGACACCTTCTTCACCGACCCCGAGGTGGGCACGATCATCGAAACCTTGGATTACCTAAAGCAAACCGCCATACCGAAGGACACCGCCGAGGCCAGCTGACTGCGTTCCGCTACGCCTCAAGCCCTGCTAGCCGGAGTTTCCGGGATAAGTTGATCTTGCTCTTGTTTCCGCTGTTCAGTGGGGGTGCTGGGGCTGGTTTGGTGTATTACCCATGTCAGCGGCTGGGAGCATAGCGGGCGAGGCCGAAGATGTCGCGGAGCTTGTCCTGGACGGGGGTGGTCTCGGTGAGCATGCGGTGGGCCCTGGGGCGGCCCCGGTCACCCTGGTAGAGCAGGACGGTCTCGCTGATCCCGGCGAGTTCGCTGAGCAGCTCGCGCACGGACAGGTCCAGGCCGGCCCGGCGGGCTCGCAACCGCATGAGGTGGGCGGCCTGGAGAGCGAGCACGCAGGTGAAGACGTGGACGCGGATGTTGTGCTCGGTCCAGTGGTGCATCGGGGAGAACGACACCATGTGCGGGTCTTTCATCTGCCGGAAGGAGAACTCGGCCTCGGACTGGGACCGGTACCCGGCGATCACCTCGGCGGCGGGCCAGTCGTCGTGGCTGGTGATGAGCACGTGCTTGCCGAAGAGTTCTTCTTCCAGGGCGGCGCGGGCGCCCGGGTCGACGTGCCAGGAAAGCCGCAGGTCGCGGGGCTGCTCGCCGTCAAGCTGCCAGCGGTTACCCGGCGTACCCAGGGCTTGCGGGTGATCGCGGTGATCTCGGCTTCGACCTTGTCCCTGGCCCGGCGGGCCTTGCCGCGGGCGAGGGTGGCGGCCAGCTCGTCCAGCTTCCGGCCGGCCTTGGCCATGGTGGTGCCATCGAACCCGCGGGCCTGGGCCTGGTGCAGCTCAGGTGAGTGGGTCAGGATCGCCCGGCGATCGGCGCCGTAAACCTCGCGGCGGGTGTCGCAGGCAGTCAGCGCGCCGAACCGGTCCTCGTCCACGACGGCTCGCACGCTGGCGGGCAGGCTGGTCAGATCCGGGCAGCCGGAGGCGGGCACCGAACCGATGTAATGCAGGCGCGCGCTGCGAGGTAGGCGAAGTTGTCCCCGGAGTTCTGCCCGGCGTCAAACACGACGGTCATCTCCGTCATCACTGCTGCCCGCTGGCAGCGCAGATCGCCTCATGCCGGCGCGCAGCGCCCCGATCAGCGGGAACTGGTGGCGTCAGCTTGTCGCCGGGTAGGGCGCGCCAGGCCAGCAGGATCCCCCCGTCGCGGGTTGAGCAGCAGGCCCAGGCCGACTAGCCGCAAGTCAGTCCGCTTCTGCTCGCCTTGCCCCCTGCGCCGTCGGCGCCTTCTCGTTCCCGTGTCGATGAAGGTCGCAGAGCTTCATGTCCAGGGCAGCCGACGAGCAGTCCCGCCCGGACGCCGCCACGATCGCCACCGCGATCGCCTCACTCGTTTCCTCCAGCCTGCAGCGGCACACATCATCGCGTCCAGAATCGCCGTCATCGCACACGCTCAGCAGTTCCTGGTGAACCGGCGCCGGCCGTCCTGGCCCAGCCAGTCGCAACTTCCGCTTCAAGCACGTTCGCCAGCCGGTTCAGCGTCGCCAGCACCAGGTAGGCGCCCGCGTGGCACCCGCGTCAGACCGCCGCGCACCGGCCGCCTCATCGATGATACGCCGCCACCACCAAGGTCTTCCGGCACGCCCCAGCTTCAAGCGACCCCGCCGAAGTCCTTCTGCTGATACAGTCGGGCCGCCCCAGCCCGCCACCGCGCATCGCCGCATTAGCTCCTCGGCAGTGCCCAGGTATTCCTCGGACACGATCCGGGCCTGCCGCCGACGCGAGCGGACTCCACCAGTCGTCGTAGGTCGGCTTCGCCGCGCTCTTCTGACGATCAATGCCATATCTGTCGTATACGCCATCAGTGTTCACAGCCACCGGCCAACGTGATTGCCCAGCAAGCCCGCCGGGACCCCGACGCCTCAGCGGATCGAGGTCGACTTACCTACAGAACTCCGGCTAGGGAGGAAGCGCATGGACAATCAAGCGAGTACCGAAGACCAGTGCCCCGGAACTGGCCAGCAAGGCCTCGTGACCTACCAGCAAGGCGGAGATGACTGGTACGTCAAATGCCCGGTCTGCGGCGCGACTTGGGCAGGCGGCAGCCACGTCGTTGCTGCCCACCAGGACGTGCGAACTAGCCCCCGCCAGTGGTTTCGTTAGCACCACGTGCCGGACCGGCGACAGCGAGCAGGCAGCCTGAGATACCAGCTCAGCGGCCAAAAAGCCGGGCGCGCGGTTCGTGCAACCGCTCGCACCCGCTCGTCCATGGGCGTGCGTCCCCCTGTCCGTGGCCCGCACGGTCCCCAGAATCCGGTACCACGGATGCATAGCGGACGGCGGCAGCCCGGAATCATGCCTCGAAGTGCGTCCATGCTGGTCAGCGGCATGGACCTCGGCTAGGAGGGACGGGCTGTAAAACCGTCGGCTTCGCCTTCGGTGGTTCGAATCCACCACCTGCCACATCCTGTGAGAACGGCCCGTAAGCTGCGTCAGCGCGGCTATGCGGGCCGTTTTGCTTTGTCCCGTGGTGTGTCATCTCGTAGCGCTGCATACCCCTGCGTTGCGGGGCCACGGACATATAGCGGATGAGCGCTCAGCCGGTAGCTGCGGCCGCCTGATCGATCAGCCTGCTAACGGCGGGTCACTGTGATGGGTAGTTCGCTCGGCACCAGGGTGCTGCTGACCACGGGGTGCACGGCGGCGCCGTCGGTGAGCTGCAGCTGCCAGCGGGCGGCGATCGCGCTGAGCAGCAGGGTGGACTCGGTCCAGGCGAACCCCTCGCCGATGCAGTTCCTGATTCCCTGGCCGAACGGGAAGAATGTCGCCCGCATGTCGCTCCTGGTGTAGTCGGTGGCCCACCGGTCGGGATCGAAGCGGCCGGGATCACGGTGCAGCCGCGCGTCGCGGTTGAGCGCGTACGGGCTGAAGAAGATCCTGCTTCCCGCCCGGAGCAGGTGACCGCCCAGCTCGACATCGACGAGTGCCCGGCGGGGCAGTATCCAGACCGGGCTATACAGGCGCAGCGCCTCGGTGATCACGGCGCGAGTGAAGGGCAGCCTGCTCAAGGTCTCGTAGTCGGCATCGGCACCGGCTAGCACGAGGTCGGCTTCCTCCTGGAGCCGCTCCTGGACCCGCGGGTGCTGAGCTAGCAGGTAGCAGGCCCAGGCGATGGTGTTCCCCGTCGTCTCGGAACCCGCGATGACGAGGGTTGCCGCCTCGTCGCGCAACTGCTCGTTGGTCATCCCCGCGCCGGTGTCGTCGTCGCGGGCGCGCATGAGGATCGAGATCAGGTCGCCGTGGTCCGCCCCGACCTTCCGGTAGCCATCGATGATGTCGGTCAGCAGGGCGCGCAGGCGCCGGTTGGCCGCGCTGAACCGCCGGTTGGACCGGGTCGGCACCCATGCGAGCCCCGGAACATTCGCGGTGACCCCCCGGGCCACGAGCTCGGAGAGCAGCACCCGCAGCAGTCGCTCGATTTCGTCGATCGCATCCGCGCCGATATCGCTGGAAAGGAGCGTCCTGGTCAGCACGGTGAGCGTGATCGAGCGCATCTCCCGGTCGAAGGCAAGCGTCCCGCCGTCTGGCCATGCGCTGATGCGCGGAACCGCGACATCCCGCATCGTGCCCACGTAACGGGCGATCCCGGCGCGATGGAACGCTGGCTGCATGAGGCGCCGCTGCCGGTCATGGCTCTCGCCTTCGGACATCACGAGCCCGTTGCCTATCAGCCGCTTGGCCCGGCCGAAGTTAAGGCCCTTGCCCAGCTTCCTGGCCTCGCCGACCAGCGCCTGCCTGATGGCGCTCGGACTGTTCAGGACGTAAACGTGGAACGGCCCGAACCTGATGCGAACCACATCGCCGTGTTCCCTCGCCTGCGCCAGCAGCGCGAGCGGGTCGCGGCCGAACTCCAGCGCGTGGCCGAGGACCCGCTGTCCCCCCGGCATCAAGGGGACGTCACGCGGCGTGACCTCTCCGTTAGCTACGGTCATATCCCGCGCTCCTGACAGCATCCGCCGCACCCGCCGGGTCCGTTCTGTACAAGGGTACGGAGAGCTGCAGAAATAGCACCTGACCAGGCATGACGTGGTTGGGGGCTGTTCTCATCGGCCCGCTAGTGTGGTGAGTGGCGGGAACCCGCCGGGCCTCGGGTTCGTTGAGGCTCTGCCCACCATCGACGAGGAGCAGACCGCGATGAGCCTCTTTCAGCGGGCCCACGAGATAGTCCAGGCCAAAGCCAACAAGGCGCTCGACGCCGCCGAGAAGCCCGACGAGATGCTTGATCTGTCCTACGAGCAGATGCTCGACCAGATCACCCAGGTCCGCCGGTCACTGGTGGCCATCGCCGCTTCGCGGAAGCAGATTGAACTGCAGGAGCAGCAGCTTCAGCATTCCGTGGCGCACCTGGACGACCAGGCCCGCGCGGCGCTGTCGCAGGGCAATGAGGATCTGGCCCGGGAGGCGCTGTCCCGCAAGGCTGCCGCCCAGGGCCAGATCAACGGCATGGAGCCCCAGCACCAGCAGCTCACCGCGCAGGAGGCCAACCTTGAGCGGACCCTCGCTGCCCTGCAGTCGAAGGTGAACAACTTCCGGACCCAAAAGGAAGTACTCAAGGCCCAGTACACCGCGGCGAGCGCGATGAGCTCGGTCGACGAGAGCGTCACGGGGATCTCCAGCACCATCGGCGATTCGGGAGCAGAGGTGCAGCGGGCCCAGGACAAGATCGCCGCGATGCAGGCCCGGGCCGGCGCGCTGGACGAGCTGCTCCAGTCGGGCGTGCTCGAAGATGTCGGGGGAGACACCGACGACATCCAGAACGAGCTCGACGAAGCCGCGTCGGCCGCTGAGGTGGATAAGGAACTCGCGGCGCTCAAGACCCAGATCGGCCCGGGCGGCTCAGCGCCGCCCGAGCTGACCACCGGCTGACCCGCCCGCTCGGCCTGCATCGGCCCTGCATCGGCCCTGGGCCTGGGTACCGTGAACGAAACGCCCACGTGCGACTTTCCGTCATGACAGGACCCTCGACATCGCCGACGACCAGACGCGGCGCACTCGCGCCCTCGCCGGGGCTGTGGCCGGCGTGCTCGCGGCCGCCGTCGCCGTGGGCGCCGCTCAGTTCGCTTCTGGCCTCGGCGTTCCGCAGAGCTCACCCGTGTTCGCGGTGGGGCAGGCCGCGATCGACCTGACACCGCCGCCAGTCAAGGATTTCGCCATCTCCGCGTTCGGCACTCATGACAAGACGGTGCTGCTCGGCGGCATCGTGGCGGTCCTCGCCCTGTACGCAGCGGTCGTCGGGATGCTCGCGGTCCGCCGGCTCGCCCTTGGTATGTCGGGCCTCGCAATTTTCGCCGCCATCGGCCTGGCGGCGGCTCTGACCAGGCCGGCCGCCACGGTGGGGTACGTGGTTCCCACCCTGGTGGGAGCCGCGGCAGGCGCGATCGCGCTGACCTGGCTGGCCCGCGCGGCGGGCGGGCTCGGCGCTCCACTGGACGCCCTTTTCCCGTCCGACCTGCACCCCGAGCTGACCGACCCGCCTCAGCCAGGCGGCTTGCCTCAGCCAGCCGGGCCGTCCCGGCCGGCCGGGCCGGAACGGCTGCCGGGCACGGCCTCCGTAGCGGAACCTACCGTCCGTGCGGGCCCGGCCTACTCCTTTGGCCTGGTCAATCCGGACGACCAGGCACCATCCCGCTGGCCCGCGCGGCGGCGGTTCCTGATCTCGGGCGGCGCCGCCGTCGGCGTCGCGGCGCTGGGGACGATAGCCGGGCGAAACCTGGCCTATGAGCACAACATCGCCGCGGCGCGGTCCGCCATCCGGTTCCCCCGGCCCGCGGTTCCCGCGCCGCCGCTCCCGGCCGGCAGCAACCTGAACATCCCGGGCCTCAGCTCGTTCGTAACGCCGGATGACAGTTTCTACCGGGTCGACACCGCCCTGCTCGTGCCCCAGGTTGATCCGGCGGCCTGGCGGCTGCGCATCCACGGGATGGTGCACCGCGAGATCATCATCAGCCTTGCTGACCTGCTGCGGCGACCGCTCATCGAGGCCTGGATAACGCTCACTTGCGTCTCGAACCCGGTCGGAGGGCCCTACGCGGGGAATGCCAGGTGGCTCGGCGCGAGCCTGGCGGATCTGATCAGGCAGGCGCGCCCGCTGGCGGGTGCCGATCAGCTGCTGTCCACGTCGATCGACGGGTACACCTCGGGCACTCCTCTGCCCGTCGTGCTCGACGGCCGGAACGCCCTGCTCGCCGTGGCGATGAACGGCACGGCGCTGCCCGTCGTGCACGGTTTCCCCGCGCGGATGGTGGTGCCCGGGCTTTACGGCTATGTGTCCGCGACCAAGTGGGTCACCGACATCGAGGTCACCACGTTCGCGGCGGCGCGTGCCTACTGGGCGCGGCGCGGCTGGGCGCAGCAGGGACCGATCAAGACCGAATCCCGGATCGACGTGCCCGTGGCGGGCGCGCCGCTCCGCCCGGGCCGGGCGCCGGTGGCCGGGGTGGCGTGGGCGCAGCACAAGGGCATCGCCGCCGTGGAGGTTCGCGTCAACGGCGGCCCCTGGCACGAGGCGCGGCTGGCCGCGGTGCCCGGCATCGACACCTGGCGGCAATGGGTCTGGGAATGGCAGGCGGCACCGGGCAATTACCTGCTCGAAGCGCGCGCCACCGACGCGACCGGCTACACCCAGACCGCCGCCCTGGCCGAGCCCGCCCCGAACGGCGCTTCTGGCTACCCGTCCGCGCAGGTCACCGTCCGCAGCGCCTGAAAGCCGCCGGCCGGCCGACGCGGCTGAGCTCATCGCCGCGGCCGCCAGGTCCGGCGTCGGCGGGTAACGCGGCCCGCGGTGCCGTCGTGGTCCCGGGGGGCCAAGTAACGTTTGTGCATGTGTGTGCCGCTGTGACGGCCGTTCCTGGTAGTCTCGCGCCGGCGGCGGAGCGGGGCTGCGGGCACGCAGGCGAACCGGCGCTATCTCATTTTCGGGCTGGCGCAGCCGTCGGCGGATCCCTGGCGCGCGGATCCTGGGTGCTGCATGATCGCGAGGAGCAATCGTGGGGGGAGTACCCGGCAGGCGCAGGCTGCGCCCGGCACACCCAGGACGCCCGGTACGCCGGATAACGATCGCCGCCGCCGCGGTCATCGTGGCCGCGGCCGGTCTGGCCGGGCTCGTCCAGCTCACCGGGTCCGCGGGGGCGCACCCCGCGGCGGCGGCCGCTCATCCGGCCGGCGTCCATTCCCGGGCCGCTCAGGCCAGCGCCGCGCAGGCGGCTGGCGGGCCATCCGGCCGCCCGGCCCCGGTGGGGGTGACCAGTGCGCCCGACGTCGCCCTGGCCGCGGCCGGGGCCGGCCCGGTTCCCCCGGCAGTGGTCAGTGCGCTGAACCAGGACCGGCATTATCCCCGGCCGGTGACCTCATCACCGGCCGGCCGGTTCAATGTGGGAGAGCCGCACTCACCCCAGTTGCTCCGCCAGCTATCCGGCCAGGCCGCCAGGCCGGCCAGGCCGGCCAGCCGAGTCAGCCGGGCGCCCCCGCCAGGACCGCCGGCCCTTCCGGCAGCACGCCCGCCACCCCCGCTTCGCCCGCGCCGGGTGACACCGCCTCCGCGGCGCCGTCCCCCAGCCAGGCCGCCGCTGCGCACACCACGGCGCTGACCGTGCCCGCGGTCACGGCGGCTGCCGCCACCATGCCGCAGGGCATCGACGTGGCATCCTTCCAGCACCCGAAGGGTGCCGCCATCAACTGGGCCCAGGTCGCGGGCGCGGGTTACAAGTTCGCCGCGGTCAAGGGCACCGAAGGGAACTACTACACCAACCCCTACTACGCCGCCGACGTCGCGGCCGCCAGGGCCGCCGGCCTCTACGTCACCGGCTACCACTTCGCCATCCCGAACGTCAGCAGCGCCGTCAACCAGGCCGACTACGCGGTGCAGAACGGCAGCTACGCCGGTGACGGCCGCACGCTGCCGCTGGAGCTGGATATCGAGTACGACCCGTACACCGGCAGCGACCACACCAACTCGTGCTATGGCCTGACGCCGAGCCAGATGGTCTCCTGGATCAGCGCGTTCGACGGCGAGGTGCAGCGCCTGACCGGCCAGGTGCCGATCATCTACACCGCCGCCGGCTGGTGGAACACGTGCACCGGGGGCAGCAGCGCCTTCGCCGCCAGCCAGCTCTGGATAGCCTCGTACGCCACCTCGAGCCCGGTGCTGCCCACCGGGTGGCCGGCGTGGATGTTCTGGCAGTACACGAGCAGCGGCACCGTTCCCGGCATCACCGGCAGCACCGATCTCAGCTCCTTCAACAGCAACCGGATCGACCTCACGTACCCGGGCACCCAGCGCACCGCGCCGGGCTCCGCGGTTTCGGTTCAGGTCGGCTCGCTGAACGCGGCGGCGGGGCAGTCGCTCAGCTACACCGCGCCCGGCCTGCCGGGCGGCCTGTCGATCAGCGGCACCGGCCAGATCACCGGCACTGTGTCGGGGGCGGCCGGCGCGTACAAGGTGGTGGTCACGGCGACCAGCCCGTCGTCCGGCGCCTCCGGGTCGGTCAGCTTTCTCTGGGAAGTGCCCGGAAGGGTCACCGTCACCTCCCCGGGGAACCAGAGCACGATCGTCGGCAGTCCCGCCGGTATGCAGGTAGCGGCGTCGGACAATGCGGCGGGGTACGCTCCGTCCTTCACCGCGACCGGGCTGCCGCCCGGGGTATCGATGACCGGCAGCGGCCGGATCACCGGTTGGCCGGACGTACCGGGAACCTACAGCGTCACCGTGACCGCGGCCGACGCCCTGAACGTCACCGGTTCAGCCGCATTCACGTGGACCGTGAGCAGGGCACCCGCTCAGGGGCCGTCCGGTCAGGTGTGGCTGCAGTACGGCAGCAAGTGCCTCGATGACACGGCCGGGAAGACCGCGGCCGGCACCCGGATGCAGCTCTGGGCCTGCAACGGCGGCGCGAACCAGCAATGGACGGTGGTCCAGGACGGGACGCTGCAGATCCACGGGGCCTGCCTGGCGGCGGCCGGGACAGGAAATGGCGCGGCCGCGGTCCTGAACCCCTGCGACGGAACCAGCGCCCAGCGCTGGCAGGCCGGCACCGATGGCGAGCTGATCTCCGTAGCCTCGGGCCGGTGCCTGGACGACACCGGATGGCGGACGGCCAACGGGACCCTGCTGCAGATCTGGGCGTGCGGAGGCGGCAGCGAGCAGCACTGGATCCCGGCCGCGGCGGCCGTGATGTCCGGGATCCCCGGGCTGTGCGCCGACGACCCCGGCGACAGCACCGCCAACGGCACGCGGCTGGACATCTCGGCCTGCAGCGACGGCAGCAGCCAGCGCTGGACCACCGAGCCGGACGCCAGTATCCGCCTCGCCGGCAAGTGCCTTGACGTGGCCGGTTACGGCACCGCCAGCGGCACCCCTCTCGACCTGTACTCCTGCAAGGGCTCCTCCAATCAGAAGTGGGCCGTCGTGCCGGAAGGCCCCATCGGCAGTGAGCTCGTCAACCCGGCTTCCGGCAAGTGCCTCGCCGACGCGGGCGACGCCACGGCCAACGGCTCCGGGCTGACGATCCAGGCGTGCCAGGCCCGGGACCCGGGAGAGATCTGGCACGTGCTGTAAGCCGTCCAGTGGACGCGGGCGTCGTCAGCCGGCGGACGCGGCCAGGGCAATCCCCGTGCCGATGAGGATCAGTCCCGCGGCCAGGAATGCCCGGTCCGTGAACCGTCCCTCCCTGCCGTAGAGGACAACGTCATCCGGATCCCGGGGGTCGTACCAGACGAGCACCTTCTGGCCGGGACGCAGCGACGCTGCCTTCCTGGCCAGGGCCGGGGACATCCGCTCGATGACGCGTCCATCCGGGAGGGTGTACTGGATCAGGGCCGGCCGGGGCGAACCGTCCTCCCGTTCGTCCGCGTGCGCCGGCGGCTCTACGGTTGCCGCCCAGGTGGCCACGCCGTCCCGGCGCAGCCGCCGCACGCGGCGCATTCCGGTGAGGCCAGCCAGCGCGGCCAGCCCTCCTGCCACCGCGAACCAGACACCGATCAGGATCGACATATCGGACCCGCCCTTGTCTTACACATTCCCCCGTCGCCCGGGCGGATGTCGGCAGGTGCCCGCACCGAAGGGAGGCCATTCCCGGTACCGTCCGTGCCGGCACGACCGTCCTTCCTGTCGCGCTCATCCAACGACGTTAGGCCCGGGATCGGCCGGTAGAGGACCTGCACGCGGAGTCCTAACACCAGCCGTGAGCACTTCTTCGTACCGTCGCTGAATGTCGTCGCGGTCCGCTTTCTCGGGCACCGAGCGCTCGCTCGCGCGCTGGATCATGGCCGCCTGGTCCAGCAGCACCCGGCGCTGGCCAGCACTGGACGTATCGGTCATGATCTTCACGATCGCTTCGAGCTGGCGGATCATCACCGCGGGCATGCCGTGACTGGCCTGGCGGATCTTCTCGAAAGCGCGCTGGACGAGGCGTTCATGGCTGGGCTCGGTCGTGATGACCCGGATGTACCCATCACCGTCGCGGTGCACCCGGGCCGGATTCCACCGGACGGTGATCTTGCAGAGACTGTCTGCGAGCCAGTCGATACAGGTCAGCGCGGTAAAGGTGTCGTTAACGGCCGGCGATAGAGCCCGGATGGCGATCTCGACAAGCTGGTCGATACCGAACGAGATGTCCTGGGTGAGCGTCCGGTTGGACCCCGTGATGTGCGCGCGGCCGAGCGCGTCGCTGACCCGTGCCGCCGCCTGGGGCGGCCATACCACGGCGAACGGGTGCCCTTGGACGAGGAAATGCCCGGGCCGGTAGTTCAGGGCGATGACCGCATCCGCCTCGGCGGCGAACTGAACCAGGATCCGGTGCCGGATGAACTGCAGATAACCGCTCACGGGCGCGCGGACCACGCCACCGTCGGCGTCCATCCGGGCGATTAGTTCTGCTGCCGAGAGGCCCCTTTCCCGGCCACCGCCCGAGCCGGCCGGGACATCGTGGCCGCCCTGCACCTCGATCGCCTCGGACAGGTCGCCTGCGATGCTGGCGATCACCCGGGGCAGCTGGATGGAGGTCGCGGTGTGGTGGATGAAATAGATCAGCACGCCCAGCGCGGCCGCCATCAGGGTGAGCGTCACCGTGACCCCGATATGCGGCACGAAGTCCCCACGCGGTCCCGGGCCGATCGAGACGAGTACCAGCACGGCATACACGAACGTCGCCACGAAGGTCCCGAGCGTCAGCTGTGTGCCGCGGTCACGGATGAAGTTGCGCAGCATCCGGGGCCCGAACTGGGTGGACGCGAGGGTGAGGGTCACCAGGATGATGGAGAAAACGACACCGACGACGGTAATGACGGCGGTCGCGATCGCGGTGAGGATCTGCCGGTCGGCGTCAGCGGTGCCGCTGATCACCCAGCTGGGCAGCCGGAAATCGCCGTGGTAGGCGGCCCGGTCCAGGCTCAGCGTGACGGCGAAGAGCGCGATGGCCGCCAGGACCTCAATCCCGGGGACCAGCCACAGGTTGGTGCGCAGCACGTCTGAACGCCAATGCGAACCGAGTACCGAAGATGAGCTATGACGACGCATTATCAGCCCCAGGACTCAGACAGCGCCGACCAGGCTTCCCGGCTCACCTGGCTATGACTATACGGTCCTCGCAGGCTGGAATCCGGACAGCTGGCTGTCGTGCCACAGGCTGGGCATTGCCACCGGCATTCCGTTCGGTCCCGGTCCGCGTAGCTCCAGTGAAGAGCACGGCGCCACCATGACCAGCACTGCGGGCGATTGTGTGGCTTTAGTCCATGGTGGCATCCGCCCACGACCGGGTATCAGTAACGGTATGGCTGTCCAACCTGAGCGACCGGACGTTACCCCGCTGCCCGACCTGCTGCACGGACGCTCCCGCGCCGGGCCCGTTCGGGAGCAGCGGCCCGTCTATCTGGACCTGCTGCCGCCCTGTAATGCCGGGTGCCCGGCCGGGGAGAATATTCAGGCGTGGCTGGCCCACGCCGAGGTCGGCCACCATGAGCAGGCCTGGCGCCAGCTGACCGCCGACAATCCGATGCCGGCCATCCACGGGCGGGTCTGCTACCACCCGTGCGAGAGCGTCTGCAACCGCGCCAACCTGGACAGTGCGGTCTCGATTCACTCGGTCGAGCGGTTCCTCGGCGACCTGGCGATCGAGCGGCAGTGGGCGTTCGATCCCCCCGCCGTCCGCAGCGGCAGGCGGGTGCTCATCATCGGCGCCGGGCCGAGCGGCCTGTCGGCCGCCTACCACCTGGCCAGGCTCGGCCACGAGGTCGAGGTCAGGGACGCGGGGGACGTGCCGGGCGGGATGATGCGCTACGGCATCCCGTCCTACCGGATGCCGCGTGACGTCCTCGACGCCGAGATCGCCCGGATCGCCGCGATGGGCGTGCGCTTCACCATGCGGCCACCGGGTGGAGGACCTGGACGCCGAGCGACGCGAAGGCGGCTTCGACGCCGTGTTCGTCGCGGTCGGCGCGCACCTGTCCAAGCGGGTCGACATCCCGGCCAAGGACGCCGGGCCGATCATCGACGCGGTGTCGTTCCTGCGCAGCGTCGCTTCCGGGGAGCGGCCCGTGATCGGGCGGCGGGTGGCCGTCTACGGCGGCGGGAACACCGCGATGGACGCCGCCCGGGTGGCCCGCCGGCTCGGCGCCAACGACTCGCTCATCGTCTACCGCCGCACCCGCGAGCAGATGCCGGCCCACGAGGCGGAAGCCGAGGAGGCCGAGAGCGAGGGCGTGCAGATCAACTGGCTGCGCACCATCACCGCCTTCGACGGCCCGGAACTGACCATCGAGGCCATGGAGCTGGACGAGACCGGGTTCCCGCAGCCGACCGGGCGGTTCGAGACGCTGGCCGCCGACACCGTCATCCTCGCGCTCGGCCAGGAATCCGACACCGCCTTCCTGAGCCAGGTGCCGGGGGTGGAGATCGCGCGGGACGGCGTCGTCAAGGTCTCGCCGGCGATGATGACCGGCTGCCCCGGTGTGTTCGCCGGCGGGGACATGGTGCCGGCCGAGCGGACCGTGACGGTCGGTGTCGGGCACGGCAAGAAGGCGGCCAAGAACATCGACGCCTGGCTGCGCGAAACCGCGCCGGTGAACCCGCCCAAGCACGATCATGGTCTCGTTCGACATGCTGAACCTCTGGTACTTCGGCGACGCCGCCCGCCGCGAGCAGCCCGAAGCCCCGCCGGAGCAGCGGACCGCGGACTTCACCGAGGTGACCGGCGGGCTGTCCGAGCAGGAAGCGACGTACGAGGCGCGCCGCTGCCTGTCCTGCGGCAACTGCTGTGAGTGCGACGGCTGCCTGGGCGCGTGCCCGGAGGACGCGGTGATCAAGCTCGGCGTCGGTTACCGGTACGAGTTCGACTACGACAAGTGCACCGGCTGCGGCGCGTGCTACGAGCAATGCCCGGTGCATTCGATCGAGATGGTCCCGGAGGACTGATGACTCGCACCACGATCGACGGCAACGAGGCGGCGGTCTCCGTCGCCTACCGGCTCAACGAGGTCTGCTGCATCTTCCCGATCACGCCGTCGTCGCCGATGGCCGAGCTCGCGGACGAGTGGTCCAGCAAGAAACGCCCCAACCTGCTGGGCGGCGTGCCATCGGTGATGGAGATGCAGAGCGAGGGCGGCGCCGCCGGGGCCCTGCACGGCGCGCTGCAGGGCGGCGCGCTGGCCACCACCTTCACCGCCTCGCAGGGCCTGCTGCTGATGATCCCGAACATGTACAAGATCGCGGGCGAGCTGACCCCGTGCGTGATGCACGTGGCGGCCCGGTCGCTGGCCGCGCAGGGGCTGTCGATCTTCGGTGACCACTCCGACGTGATGGCGGTGCGGCAGACCGGCTTCGCGCTGCTGGCCTCCGCGTCGGTCCAGGAGGCGCACGACCTCGCGCTGGTGGCGCAGGCCGCGACGCTTTCGACGCGGGTGCCGTTCGTGCATTTCTTCGACGGGTTCCGCACCTCGCACGAGCTGAACACGATCGAGCTGCTGTCCGACGACGACCTGCGCGCGCTGGTGCCCGAGGAACTGATCCGCGCGCACCGCGGCCGGGCGCTGTCCCCGGAGCACCCGTTCATCCGGGGCACCGCGCAGAACCCCGACGTGTACTTCCAGGCGCGGGAGACGGCCAACCCGTTCTACGCCGCCGTGCCGGCCGCGGTCGAAGACGCGATGGCCGCCCTCGCCGACCGCACCGGGCGCCGGTACCACACGGTGCAGTACACCGGTCACCCGGAAGCCGACCGGGTCATCGTCGTGATGGGCTCGGGCGCGGAGACCGCCGCGGAGACCGTGGCCCACCTGAATGCCCGCGGCGAGCGGGTCGGCGTGCTGCAGGTCACGCTGTTCCGGCCGTTCCCGGTCCGGGCGCTGCTCGACGCGCTGCCCGCGAGCGCGAGCCGGATCGCCGTGCTCGACCGCACCAAGGAGCCGGGCTCGAACGGCGAGCCGCTGTTCCTGGATGTGGTCGCCGCGCTGGCGGAGGCGCACACCGACGGCGAACGCGAGGCGATGCCCCTGGTGACCGGCGGCCGGTACGGCCTGTCGTCGAAGGAAGTCACCCCCGCGATGATCGCCGGGGTGTTCGCCGAGCTGGCGCGCGAGCGGCCGCGGCGCCGGTTCACGGTCGGCATCAACGACGACGTGTCCGGCCTGAGCCTGCCGTACGACCCGTCGCTGGACATCGAGCCGCCCGACACGGTGCGCGCGGTGTTCTTCGGCCTCGGCTCGGACGGGACGGTCGGCGCGAACAAGAACACGATCAAGATCCTCGGTGCCGAGGAGAAGCTGAACGCGCAGGGCTACTTCGTCTACGACTCGAAGAAGTCCGGCTCGCAGACGGTCTCGCACCTGCGCTTCGGGCCGCAGCCGATCCACGCGCCCTACCTGGTGGAGCAGGCCAGCTTCGTCGGCTGCCATCACTTCGGGCTGCTGGACCGGGTGGACGTGCTCGGCCGCGCGGCCCCCGGCGCGACGCTGCTGCTGGACTGCGCGCTGCCGCCGGATGAGGTCTGGGACGCGCTGCCCCGGCCGGTCCAGGAGAAGATCCTCGCCAAGAACGTCACCGTCTACGCCATCAACGCGGCCCCGATCGCCCGCGACGTCGGGCTGGCCGGGCGGACCAACACCATCCTGCAGACCTGCTTCTTCGCCATCTCCGGCGTGCTGCCCCGGGACGAGGCGATCACCAAGATCAAGACGGCGATCGCCAAGACCTACGGGCGGCGCGGCCAGGAGGTGGTCGAGAAGAACCAGCTCGCCGTCGACCGCACCCTGGAGGGCCTGCACCGGATCGAGGTGCCCGGGCAGGTGACGTCGACGCGGGAGATGCCCGCGATGGTGCCCGCGGACGCGCCGGAGTTCGTCCGCACGGTCACGGCGATGATGATGGCCGGCCGCGGCGACGAGCTGCCGGTCAGCGCGCTGCCGGTGGACGGCACCTACCCGAGCGGCACCACCGCCTACGAGAAGCGCAACATCTCCGAGCTGGTCGCCGAATGGGACCACGGCCTGTGTATCCAGTGCGGCAACTGCAGCTTCGTCTGCCCGCACGGCGTGATCAGATCCACCTACTACGACGAGTCGCTGCTCGCCGGGTCACCGGAGCATTTCCAGTCGGCTCCGCTGGACGCGCGCGGGCTGCCGGACACCCGCTTCACGCTGCAGGTGTACGCGGAGGACTGCACCGGGTGCGAGCTGTGCGTCCAGGCCTGCCCGGTCGCGGCGCCCGACAACCCGGACCGCAAGGCGATCAACCTCGCACCCCGCGAGCCGCTGATCGCCGCCGCGCGCGAGAACGTCGCCTTCTTCGAGACGCTGCCGGTCGCTGACCGGTCCCGGGTGGACTTCGGCACGGTGCGCGGCACGCAGTTCCTGAAGCCGCTTTTCGAGTTCTCCGGCGCCTGCGCGGGCTGCGGCGAGACGCCGTACATCAAGCTGCTGTCGCAGCTGTTCGGCGACCGGCTGATGGTCGCCAACGCGACCGGCTGCTCCTCGATCTACGGCGGGAACCTGCCCACCACGCCGTGGACGACCAATGCCGAGGGCCGCGGCCCGGCCTGGTCGAACTCCCTGTTCGAGGACAATGCCGAGTTCGGCCTGGGATTCCGGCTGACCGCCGACATGCATGCCGAGCTGGCCCGCAGCCGCCTCACGCGACTGCGGGACGTCGTTGGCGCCGAGCTGGCCGACGACATCCTCGCCGCGCCGCAGCTGCGGGAGTCCGAGCTGGGCGCGCAGCACGCCCGGATCACCGAGCTGAAACGGCGGCTCGACGAGCTGGACCAGGCGGACGGCCCGGCCGCCGACCTGCGCAGCGTGGTGGATCATCTGCTCCGGCGGAGCATCTGGATCGTCGGCGGCGACGGCTGGGCCTACGACATCGGTTCCGGCGGCCTCGACCACGTCCTGGCCAGCGGCCGCGACGTGAACGTCCTGGTCCTCGACACCGAGGTCTACTCCAACACCGGCGGGCAGTCATCCAAGTCCACCCCGCTCGGTGCGGTCGCCAAGTTCGCCGCGGCCGGCAAGACGATCCCGAAGAAGGACCTCGCGCTGCAGGCGATCGCCTACGGCTACGTGTACGTGGCCCGGGTCGCGATGGGCGCCGACCCGCAGCAGACGCTTCGCGCCTTCCGCGAGGCGGAGGCCTACGACGGGCCGTCGCTGGTGCTCGCCTACAGCCAGTGCATCGCGCAAGGCATCGAGATGCGCGACGGGCTCGCCCAGCAGTACCGGGCCGTGGCCAGCGGGCACTGGCCGCTGGTCCGCTACGATCCGATGCTGCGCATGACCGGCGGCAACCCGTTCATGCTCGACTCGCCCCGGCCACGCATCAAGCTGGCCGATTACACCCGGCGGGAGCTGCGGTACCGCTCGCTCACCAACACCAACCCGGCTGAGGCCGAGCGGCTGGGGGCCCTGGCCCAGGAGGCCGTTGACCAGCGCTGGGACACCTACGAGGAGATGGCCACGCGCGGCGCCCACCGCTTCCCGGCCGATGCGCGGAAGGAACGCTGATGGACCTATGGACCAGCTACCTCGGAATGGAGCTGCGCAACCCGCTGGTAGCCTCCGCGTCGCCGCTGTCGAACTCGGTCGACGGTATCCGGCGTCTCGCCGACGCCGGCGTCGGCGCGGTGGTCCTCTACTCCCTGTTCGAGGAGCAGGTGCGCCGGGAGGCCGAGGAGAACGCGCGGCTCGCCGAGGCGGGCACCGAGGTATTTTCTGAGGCACTGTCCTACTTCCCGGCCACGGCCGAGGAGGAGGCGGCGGAGGAGGGGACCGCGGAGGAACCTACCCCGCGGGGCTACCTGAGCCTGCTCGAGCGCGCCGCGACCGCGGTGGACGTACCGGTCATCGGCAGCATCAACGGGGTGACACCCGGCGGCTGGACCAGCTACGCGCGGGCCATGCAGGACGCGGGCGCCGCGGCCATCGAGCTGAACATTTACTACATCCCGGGCGATCCGCGCACCTCAGGCCGCGACGTTGAGCAGCGGCACATTGACGTCCTCTGCCGGGTGAAAGACGCCGTCACCGTGCCGGTGGCGGTGAAGCTGGGGCCGCACTTCAGCTCGGCCGGCGAGATGGCGCTGCGGCTGGACGAGGCGGGCGCGGACGGCCTGGTGCTGTTCAACCGGTTCCTGCAGCCCGACATTGATCCGGAGAGCATGGCGGTGGTGCCTGCGGTGGACCTCTCCAGCCCGAGGGAAGGCCGGCTGCCGCGGACCTGGATTTCGATCCTGCGTCATCACGTCCGATGCTCGCTCGCGGGGACCACCGGCGTTGACGAGCCGTCCGACGTGATCAAGTACCTGCTGGCAGGCGCCGACGTGGTGATGACCGCGTCCGCGCTGATCCGGCACGGCTCCGGCCATGCGGCGGTCCTGCTGGATGGCCTGTCCGAGTGGATGGAGCGTAAGGGATACAAGTCAGTCAGCGAATTGCGCGGACTGCTCGCCTTGGCCGCCGGCACTGACCAGACCGGACGCGAACGCGCCGGCTATGTCCGGGCCATGCGCTACGCCAACGTCAGCCAGGTCCCATGGTGACCGGGCCAGGGTCATTGGTCGTTGGTCATTGCCGTCGGCCCACGGCCGGATGACTCGCACGTTAGCCGCGATCACGTAATAGCACTGCCCGGACGCTTGTGCCGGGTTCGCGGGTGCCGTTAACTGGGGGACACGGCCGACTAGTCCGGACTGTGCGCTTTTCGCCGCTCTCTCACTGACCCAGAAGAGCTGGTGCGCGCAAACATGACCGCACGGAATCTTGAGCCCGCTCCGGTTTCCTCCGCTCCGCAGGCGCCGCGGGCACGTGATCCGGGCCCCGCGGCCGGCCGCACTAATGATCTGCTGGCTACGCAGGACCGCCTGCGTGGGTTGCTGCGCGCGACTGTCCTGGTGTCCGGTGACCTGAGCCTGCCAGTGGTGTTGCGCCACACCGTAGCGGCGGCCCGGGATCTTCTCGGTGCCCGTATGCGGCGCTCGGTGTGCTGGGCGTTGACGGCGGCCTAGAGCAGTTCGTTCCCCCAAGCATGGACGATGATCTGGCCGTTCATCCCGCGTCGGCGGGGTTCCCGCCGGGACATCCGCCGATGACCGGCTTCGTCGGCGTCCCGATCCGCATCGGTGAGCAGATTCTTGGCCACCTTTATCTAACCGAACGCTCCCGGGGAGGCAAGTTCACCGCCGAAGATGAGCAACTGGTGATCGCGCTCGCTGCCGCGGCGGGCGCGGCCATCGCGAACGCGCGGCGGTTCGCCGAATCCGAGCTGCGCCGCCGATGGCTGACCGCCTCCGGTGAGCTGACGGATGTTCTGCTGTCCGGCGAGGCGGCCCAGCCGGCCACGTTCATCGCAGAGCACGCGGCGGTCGCCGCGGAGGCGGACTTCGCCATGCTGTGGGACTCCCACGAGGCCGGTCAGGCGGTCGTGACCGGCGTGAGCGGCACCCTGGCGGTGAATCAGATCAACCGGACAGCGCCGCTCGCGGACTCACCGGCCGGGCAGGCGATCCTCGCTGGCCAGCCCGGCCTTGTCCAGGGTTCCCACCGCGAAGCCGTCGGCGCGGCGCTGGGCGCCAGTATTGGCCCTCTGATCGTCGTGCCGCTGGACGCAGGCGGAAAGATCCGCGGCGCACTGGGGCTGGGCCGACTGGCCACGGCGCCGGAATTCACCAACTCAGACCTGGACATGGCCGCCTCCTTCGCCGGCCACGCCGCCATGGCCCTGGAGCTCGCCGAGGCCCGCGCCGACGAGATGACACTGGCCCAGGTAGAGGACCACGACCGCATCGCCGCCGAGCTGCACGACCACGTCATCCAGGAACTGTTCACCCTGAGCATGAAACTCCAGAGCTACATCAGCCGCGGCGATCTGGTCACCGCGGAGCAACTCAACGGCATTGTCGGCTCGCTGGACGAGATCATCAGAAAGATCCGCACCAGCATCTTCGGGCTCCGCCAGTCCCGGTCCATACCCGGCGGCCTGCACGCCCGGCTCCTGGAAATTGTCGAAGAGCATGCGCCTCAGCTGGGCTTCGCGGCTGGCGTCCGCTTCTCCGGGTCCCTGGAACGGGCGGCGGACGTGGCCCTGACGGGGGACATCCTCGCCGTCACCCGTGAGGCGCTATCCAACTGCGCTCGGCACGCCCACGCCAGTGCGGTCGGCATCTCCCTGGCCCTCCAGGACGGGCTGATCACCCTGGACATCACCGACGACGGCTGCGGCGTCGGCGCACCCGCCCGCTCCAGCGGCCTGACCAACATGCGCCACCGCGCCGAACGCCACGGCGGCACCCTCCATCTCACCACCCCCGGCAGCGGCGGGACCCGCCTGACCTGGACTGGCGTAGTCAAGACTCGTGATGCCGTGACTGGTGGAGTCGCCGGAGCCATTTAGCCAGCTTCTGCCATGCGGGAAATCCTGGCCGCCGCCGGCATCACATCCGCCGATGCCGCCCGGCTCGCGCCGGCCGCGAAAATGGCCGGGTGACGCGCGGGCCAGGCACGCATGACACGAGAGCGCTCCCGCTTCCAAAGTTGGGCAGGAATTTCCGGAAATAAATTACTAGTTTTGAAGGCCAAGGTATAACCTGACAGCAGGCACTGGGAAGCATCCGCCGACATGGCCATTGGGCTCCGGTGCCACCGACGGGAACCGCAGGCGCGATGGCACGTCACACCGCCCGGTCCCTGAGAAGAGGCAAGATCATGGAAGACACCATGCCGGAATCAGCCGCACCACATGCGGAGCCGCGCCCCGATAGCACCCGGGCTGCCACTTCCTCCGACCGTGCTGTCCCGCCCATGCCGTCAGAGGTCACCAGCGTGCGCGCCGGCCGCCTCGCGGCTGGCAGCATGTGGCACCGGGCCACGATGCCGCTGCGCAAGATGATGCGCCGTACCCCTCGGTAGCGAGACTCCCGTCTCCTGCCCCGAACCGGTCACGGCGGTTACGGCTGGATGGGGGCCGGGGATGACGGCGGCACCGGCCGGGTGCAGCCTGCCGATGGCGTTGAGGTGGCGGAGGGCCTGGGTGTAGGAGCCGAGCAGGGTGGATTCGGTGTAGGGCAGGCCGTGACTGGTGCAGTAGGCAGCGATGAGGGGCTGGGAGCGGGGCAGGCTCGGGCTGGGCATGGAGGGGAACAGGTGGTGCTCGATCTGGTAGTTCAGGCCGCCCAGGGCGTAGTGGGTCAGCGCGCCGCCGCGGACGTTGCGGGAGGTCAGGACCTGCCGCTGCAGGAAGCTGGGCTGGTCGTCAGCGTCCAGGACGGGCATGCCCTTGTGGTTGGGGGCGAAGGAGGCGCCGAGGTAGAAGCCGAACAGGCCCTGCTGAACGGCGATAAACACGATGGCCCGGACCGGGGACAGCACCACGAACACCACGGTGAGGTAGCCGGCGAAATGAGCCGCCAGCAGCACCGCTTCGGCGACCCGGTGCCGGCTGGCCCGGTTGCGCCGCGCCCCGGGTTCGGTCGGCTTGCTGATCAGCGCGCGGATGCTGGAGGTGTGCAGGCCGACCGCCTCCAGGAACAGCATCGGGACCAGCAGCCAGGCCTGGTAGCGGAAGATCAGCCGCCGCAGGCCGCGGCTGGCGCGGGCGCGGCCACCGGAAAAGGCGACGACACTGATGGCCAGGTCGGGATCTTCGCCCTCGGTGTTGGGGTGGGCGTGGTGCCGGTTGTGCTTGGCCACCCACCAGCCGTAGCTGAGCCCGACCCCGGCATTGCCGCACGCGATCCCCAGCAAATAGTTCGATCGTGCGGAACGAAACACCTGCCGGTGCCCGGCGTCGTGGCCGAGGAAACCCAGCTGGGCGAACACCACGGCCAGGAACACCGCGGTGGCCAGCTGCCACCACGTGTCCCCGGCCAGCACGAACACCGCCCACCCGGCCGCCAGCGCCAGCGCCGTCAGGGTGATCTTCCAGGTGTAGTAACCCAGCCGCCGGTCCAGCAGGCCCGCCTGCTTGACCAGCCGGGACAACTCAGCGTACTCACTGCCGCGCGGGCCGGCCGGGCCGGGATCGCGGGGGCCGGGCATGGTTTTCGGGCGGGGCTCAGCTCCGGATGCGGAAGGGGTTGGCACCGTCGGGCACTCCTTGGTGTCGTCGCCGGTCAGTTGGATCCCTACTCGGGCACCTGCTCTGTGGCGTAGGTACCTGTGAGGAGGCCGAGCAGCTCGCCCACGGTGGGCTGCCGACTGGCGGGTTCGAGCAGGGGAAGCTCGGCCTGGATCTGGTAGCGGTTGCGGCGGCCATCCTTGGTCTTGATCACGTAGCCGTCCTGGATCAGGTCGGTCACGATGGCGTAGGCGCTCCGCTCGGTAATGCCCAGGCCTGCGGATATGTCGCGCAGGCGGGCCCCGGGGTCACGGGCGATGCACACCAGGACCCGGGCGTGATTGGTCAGGAACGTCCACTTGCCCACGTTCAAAATGTACCACCAATTCAGGAAAAACATTGCTGGTCTTTTCCTGCAGGTATGGTCGTATCCCGCCAGTCCCTCCCGCTTCCGGCCCGAGCATGGCCGGCGCATGGTTAGATAGACACGGTTGTAGTTTTCTGTGTACGTGGTCTCTGCCGCGCTCGCGGATTTACTGGCGGGCGCGCGAGATGGTGAGTACCGGAGATGGTGCGCAACCGGTGCCCGAGGGCCGGTTCCCGTTATTCTGCGGGGACATTCGCTCATTTCTGAAGGAGTCACACCATGGCACAGGGAACTGTGAAGTGGTTTAACTCGGACAAAGGGTTCGGGTTCATCACCGTCGACGACGGCAGCAAGGACGTGTTCGTCCACTTTTCCGCGATCGAGGCCAGCGGCTTCCGGAGCCTGGACGAGAACCAGCGGGTCGAGTTCGACGTCACCCAGGGCCCCAAGGGCCCGCAGGCCGAGCGGGTTCGCCTGATCTGAGCTTGATCACTGATCGCCGCCACCTGGTCTGAGCACCGGTGGCACCGTGGAGTCCCCGGTCGGCTAGCCTGGCCGGGGACACTGCGGGTTTAACGTAGGCATGTACTGCATCGCAGTGTGGCGCAGCTATCAGAGCGCGCCGGTCGTACGCTGCTCGTGAGCGAGCTGGTTTCCACGGATGTGGCGGCCTCAATACGGCCACCAGATCCCAGAGGAAACCCCTATATGACTGCTCTGCCCACCGAAACCGCTTTGCTCGCTGATACCGCACGGCCCGCCACCTTCGCCTCCGCGGGTGTGCCCGCGCCGCTCGTGGCCGCCCTGGCCGAGGCCGGTATCACCACGCCCTTCCCCATTCAGGCCGCCACCCTGCCGGACGCTCTCGCCGGACTCGATATTCTCGGGCGCGGGCAGACCGGATCCGGCAAGACGCTCGGCTTTTCCATCCCCCTCGCGGCCCGGCTCGCCGACGGCTACACCAGTGCGTGCCGCCCGCGCGGCCTCGTGCTCGTGCCCACCCGTGAGCTCGCCAGCCAGGTGCACGCCGTGCTGTCCCCGCTGGCCCGGGCGGTCGGCCTCAGCGTCGCCACGATCTTCGGCGGCGTGCCGCAGAACCCGCAGGTGGCCGCGCTGCGTAACCGCGCTGACATCATCGTCGCGTGCCCGGGCCGCCTGGCCGACCTGATCGAGCAGGGCCACTGCCACCTCGGCGACGTCGACATCAGCGTGGTCGACGAAGCCGATCACATGGCCGACCTCGGGTTCCTGCCCGTGGTGCGGCGGTTGCTCGACATGACCCCTCCAGAGGGCCAGCGGATGCTGTTCTCCGCCACGCTCGACCACGCCGTCGACGTCCTCGTCCGGCGGTTCATGAAGCACCCGGCCGAGCACGCCGTCGACCCCGCCGAAGCGCCCGCCGCGATGATCCATCATCTGCTCACCGTCGCACCGGCCGACCGGGCCGGCGTCGTGACCGCGCTCACCAGCGGCAGTAACCGGTCGCTGGTGTTCACCCGCACGAAGACCCGGGCCCATCAGCTCGCCCGCCAGCTCACCGCCGCCGGGATACCGGCCGCCGAGCTGCACGGAGATCTCGGGCAGCACGCCCGTGACCGCAATCTGGCCTCGTTCGCGGCCGGCGCGGTGCGCGTCATGGTCGCCACCGACATCGCCGCGCGCGGCATTCACGTGGACAGCATCGACCTCGTTATCCACGCCGACTCACCGGCCGAGCACAAGGCCTACCTGCACCGGTCCGGCCGGACCGCCCGGGCGGGTGCGGGCGGCATGGTGATCACCCTGCAGACCCCGGCTCAGGCTGGTGAAGTTCGCGCCCTGATGCGGAAGGCGCGGGTCGTCCCGCTGGCCGCCACGGTCACCCCTGGCTCCGCGTTCCTGCGCTCGATCGCCGGTGCCCCGGCGAAGCCGATCGCGCCGGCCGCGCCGCCTGCCGTCCCCGCGGCGGCCGTCCCGACCGTCCAGGGCACCGGCCGCGGCGCCGTGGCGCTCTCCGCGGGGTTCCGCGGCCGGCGCCGCTGACCGACATCCAGCGAGGAAATGAGGACCGGAAGCGTCCGTGGGCGCATACTGGTAATGATGAAGAATGCCCGCGCCACCTCCCGGCGCTACCTGTCCACCAGTCCCTTCGCGCCTAGACCGGCCGATCCGCCTGCCGAGCAGTTCGCTGCCCAGGACCAGGTGACTCACGACAAGTACGGCCTTGGCCGGGTCGTCCTCGTCGAAGACGAAACCGCCCTGGTCGTCGACTTCGGTTCGCGCCAGATCCGGATCCTGACTCCGTGCGCCAAGCTGACCAAGCTCTGACGCCGTTACTGAGAAGAGGACGCGACCTTCCAGAGGTGGCCGTCCGGGTCGCTGAAGTACCCGAAGTAGCCGCCCCACTGCGCAGCCGCCGCGTCCCTCACAACGCTGTCGCCCGCCGCTACCGCATGGCACATGACCTCGCAGATCCCGGATGCCCTCGGCCACCTGCGGGCTGAACACCACGCCTGCGGGGCGCCCAGGTAGCCCTGCCGGGGTGCGTGTGCCGGTTCGGTCAGCGGCGATTCGACCCAGCCGATGGGTGCGACCTCGTACGGCCGGACGGTCCCGCCCATCCCGGCGTCGGGGCTATGGTCCGGCTGCTTGATGTCCATGCGGGTGAGGCTATGGGCCAGTGCCCGGGATACGCTTCTCCGTTCCTGACCGATCGGTGTGCCGCTCGTACAGTAGGCCCATGAGTGCGCGTGTTCTGGTCGTCGATGACGATCCCACCATCGCCGAGGTGGTCGGCGACTATCTGCGGGACGCTGGGCTGGAACCGCGGCACGCGGCCGATGGGCCGTCGGCGCTGTCGCTGGCCGAGGCGTGGCAGCCGGACATCGTCGTCCTGGATTTGATGCTCCCGGGCCTCGACGGCCTGGAGGTGTGCCGCCGGCTGCGCCGGGCACGGGACGGACAGCACCCGCTGCCGGTGATTATGCTGACCGCGCTCGGCGAGGAGAGTGCGCGCGTCCGGGGACTGGAGACCGGCGCTGACGACTACGTGACCAAGCCGTTCAGCCCACGGGAACTCGCCCTGCGCGTGCAGGCCGTCCTGCGGCGCGCGGGCGCGGCCGGGTCGGCGGTCGCGGCGCCGCCGGTGCCGTTTCGCGCGGGACGTTACGAGGTCGATGTGGCGGCCCGGCGGATCCGGCGGGATGAGCACGAGCTGACCCTGACCGTGCGCGAGTTCGACCTGCTCGCCTTCTTCATCGCGCATCCGGGCCGCGCGTTCACCCGCACTGAGCTGCTGGAACAGGTGTGGGGCTGGTCGTTCGGCGACCTGTCGACCATCACCGTGTGTGTCCGCAGAATCCGCGAGAAGGTCGAGGACGACCCGGCGGCACCGTCGCAGCTGCAGACAGTCTGGGGCGTCGGCTACCGCTGGGAGGTGAGCCCATCGTGAGCCCGCAGATCCAGGTCGTGCTCATCGCGGCGGGCTGCACGAGCGCCGTCGGGCTGCTGGGCATGGGCGTCATGCGGCTGCTGCGCCGGGCTTCGCTGCGGCTGTCGCTCCAGGCCGGGAGCGCCGTGGCGGTCCTGGCGATCGTGACGGGCACACTCGGTACCGCCGAGACGATGTTCATCTCGCCGCACGACCTGGGGGTCGTGGTGATGGTCTGCGTGGTCGCCGGCCTCGCGGCGTTCGGGTTCTGCTGGCTGCTCGGCCGGCAGGTGGAAACCAGCAGCACGGCCCTGCGGCACGCCGCCCGCTCGCTCGGCCACGAGGCCGGCGAGTTCCGCTCGCCGGCGGGCCCCATGGCCGCGGAGCTCACGGCCCTGTCGCGTGAACTCGCCGCCACCGCCCGGAAGCTGGAGGAGTCACGTCAGCGTGAGCGCAGGCTGGAGCAGTCGCGCCGCCAGCTGGTGGCCTGGGTCTCGCATGACCTGCGCACGCCGCTCGCACGGCTGAGCGCGATGGCCGAGGCACTCCAGGACGGCATCACCACCGACCCCGGCCGGTACCACGGGCAGATCCGCGCGGAGGTCGCCCGGCTCACCGTGATGGTGGACGATCTGTTCGAGCTGTCCCGTATCCAGGCGGGTACGCTGCAGCTGTCACCGGACCGGATCGTGCTCAGTGACCTGGTGAGCGACACCGTCGCCACGACCGAGGCGCTGGCGCGGGCCAGGGGCGTGCAGCTGACCGGTGCGGCCAGCGGCAGCCCGCTGGTCGTCCACGCTGATCCGCGTGAGCTGTCCCGCGTGCTGGCCAACCTGCTCATCAACGCCGTCCAGCACACGCCCCCCGGCGGCCGTGTGGACGTCGAGGCCAGGCAGGAGGCTGACCGGGCGCTGCTGGCGGTTACCGACGGCTGTGGCGGCATCCCGGAAGCGGAGATCACCCGCATCTTCGATACGGGCTGGCGCGGCAGCCAGGCCCGCACTCCCGGCGCCGATGGCGGTGCCGGCCTCGGGCTCGCGATCGTGCGCGGCATCGTCGACGCGCATCACGGCGAGGTGCGGGTCGTCAACACCGGGCCGGGCTGCCGCTTTGAGGTCCGCCTGCCGTTGCCCGCCGGAACACGGGGGGCGGCTCCCGTTCGGGATACGGACGTGAATGGCGAGCCCGGCTCCCGGCCGGCGGGCGTGCTTATCCCCGGTTTGTAAGATCCCGCGGCCACCGAGCACTGGCCGCCTCCGGGTCGGCGCCGCCGCGCATCCTGGCAGCTCCTCGTCCTGATAGTGATTTCCCTGCTCAGAGTGGGTGCAGGCGGGAGAGCGAGGCCCGGTGCCGCGGTCCGTCGAACCGCTGGCTGGCCGTGCTGAGACGCCGGAAAAATGGGACTTAAGCGGACAAAACGCCTTAGTCTGGCCGTTTGCCCGGCACGGGCGCCGGTGCGTGTAATACGCGCGTGCGCAGCTATCGCGGAACCGGCGCCGTCCCCCCTGGCGACGGGCTGGCCACAGCCATGCGCCTGGCGGCCGCGCTGCTCGGGCTCGCGGTCATCGCTGTCTATCTGTCCATCGCCCTGAGCCGGCTGACCTACCCCTTCACCATCGAGTGGCTGGAGAGCAATTCGCTCGTCGAGGTCCACCGGATCCTCTCCGGCCAGCAGCTCTACCCTGCGCCCGGGGTCGGCTACGTGCCCGACGGGTACCCGCCGCTGTATTTCGCGCTCTCGGCCGCGGTCGCCGCCGTGCTCGGCCCGTCCTATCTGCCGCTGCGGCTGGTGTCACTGGTGTCGTCGCTGGCCTGCTTCGCGCTGCTGGGCCGCCTCGTCCAGCGCGAAACGGGCAGCGCCGGCGCGGGGACCGCGGCGGCGGGCATACTGGCGGCGACCTACTTCGCCACCGGTACCTGGTTCGACGTCGGACGGGTCGACTCGCTGTTCCTCGCGCTCAGCGTGGCCGGGCTTTACGCCGGGCGATGGATGCGTCGCACCCGCGGCGCCGTCGCGGCCGGGGTGCTGCTCGCCGCCGCCTTCCTCACCAAGCAGAACGGGCTGGCGGAAGGTGTCGCTGTCCTGGCGGCGCTGGCGGCCGGCCCGCGCCGGAGGCTGGCCGTGCCGGCCGCTCTGACCTACGGCACGATCCTGGGTGCCAGCACGCTTGTCCTCGGCGTCACCAGCCACGGCTGGTACCTGTACTACGTCTTCCAGCAGATGGCGGAGCAGCCGCTCAAGGACGCCGCCATCGCGCAGTTCTGGACCGTCTCGCTGCTGCCGGTGCTTGGTGTCGCCGTATGCGCCGCGTTCCTGGGCGCGCGGCGGACCCCGCTGGTCCTGCTCGCCGGGTGCGCTGCCCTGGTCGTGGAGGGGTACGCCGCACTCGTCCACAGCGGCGGGACCGTCAACGACCTGCTGCCCGCCTGTCTGGCGGTGGCGGTCCTCGCCGGGCTGGCGATGGGCGGCGCGCCCGGTGGCCTGGTCGCCGGCGGCGCCGACCGGCTGGCCCGGCCCCGGATCGCGGGCTGGCGCCCGGGGCGGGCTGGGGCCTGGGTCGCCGCCACCGCCAGCGGGCTGGTCATCGCGCAGTGTGCCGTCCTGCTGAGCGGCTTCCGGCCGGGCCACGCCATCCCGGTGACGGCGGACCGCGCCGTCGGCGCACGCCTGACCGCCGGTCTGCGGGCGCTCGGCGGCACGGTCGCGGTCCCCGCCGATCCCGGCCTTGACCTCATCGCCGGGCGGCCAGCGGTCGCCCATCAGGGGGCGGTCGCCGATGTGCTGCGCGCCACGGACCGGACCGCGATCGCCAGCTTCACCGGCAGCGCCGCCCGCGCGGTGGCCAGCCGGCGGTTCAGCGCGATCGTCGTCGAGCTGAACACCGACCTGGCCGGTTTCCCGCCCGACCTGAACCGCTACTACCGGCGCTGCCCGCAGATGCTGCTGTCCGCTGTGCCCGCCGGCTGGTTCCGGCCGGTCACCGGCGCCATGGCGCGGCCGGCCTGGGTGTGGCTTCCAGTCGGCCGCGGCTCGTGCGCCGCAGCGGCCGCCGTCCTCAGCGGGTCACGCACCGCCCAGGTGGCGGCGCAAGCCCGGCCGCCGGCCCGGTCAACGGGTGCGGCATCAGGAGGTGCGATGTGACCGGCACCGGCAAAGCGGCTCCTTCGGCCAGCCCGCCGCCCGGTAAGCCCTCCGGTAAAGGGCGGACCGCGCCCGCGCGCCGCCCGCTGGCCCGGCTGGAGGAACTGCCGGGGCCGTTCCGCCGCTCCTTCTGGCGCAGCCCGATCCGCGGCCCGTGGCTGACGTCGGTCTTCGGGCTGATCCTGCTCGGCGGCATCTCGGTCCTGTTCGTGACCGGGCTGCTGTCCTACGCCGCCTACAACCCCGATCTCAGCCCCATCAACGATCAGACGGCCGGCAAGGGGCTGCTCGGTTTCTACCTGTTCTCCTGGCCCACGCACCCGGTCTGGCTCTACCGGCTCAACCAGGGCGTGCACGTCACCCTGGGCCTGGTCCTGGTGCCCATCCTGCTGGCCAAGCTGTGGTCGGTGCTGCCGAAACTGTTCGAGCTGCCGCCGGTCCGCAGTGCCGCGCACGCCCTGGAGCGGCTGTCGCTGTTCCTGCTCGTCGGGGGAGCCGTGTTCGAGTTCGCCACCGGGATCCTGAACATCCAGCAGTGGTACGTGTTTCCGGGGTCGTTCTACCGGTTGCACTTCTACGGCGCCTGGGTCTTCGTCGCCGGCTTCGTGGTGCACGTGGGCCTGAAGGCCCCCCGGATGGTGCGGTCACTGCGCAGCCGCAGCCTGCGGAGGGAACTGCGGACCGACACCGCTCACACCCGGCCGGAGCCGCCCGACGATGGGCACCTGGTCAGCCCGGCACCCGCGGCACCGACGATCTCCCGGCGCGGCGCGCTGGCCTTCGCCGGAGGCGGTTCGCTCCTGCTGCTGGCCTTGTCGGTGGGCCAGTCGCTGGGCGGCCCGCTGCGCCGCACCGCCCTGCTCGCCCCGCATGGCCAGGACGTTGGCGGCGCCCCCGGGGACTTCCAGATCAACGTGACGGCGGGCGAGGCCGGGATCCGCGCCGCGGAGACCGGCGCGAGCTGGCGGCTGGTGCTCGGCCGCACCGGACCTGGTGGCGGCGCGCCGGTCAGCCTGACCCGGGCGCAGCTGCTGGCGATGCCGCAGCACACCGCGCACCTGCCCATCGCCTGCGTCGAGGGCTGGTCCACCGGGAACCAGGTCTGGACCGGTGTCCGGCTGCGCGACCTGGCCCGGCTGGCCGGCGCCGCGCAGCCCGCCGACGTCCTGGTGAAATCCCTGCAGCGTAGCGGGACGGACCGGCACGCGGTGCTGTCCGCCGGTCAGATCATGGACCCGGACTCGCTGCTCGCGCTGCGCGTCAACGGCGCGGACCTCTCCGCCGACCATGGATATCCCGCGCGGGTCATCGTGCCCGCCAATCCGGGCGTGCACAACACCAAGTGGGTCGTCAGCCTGACCTTCGGGAGCTGAGATGAAGCGCCTGCTCGGATGGTACGGCGCCGGGCCGCTGCACCTGCTGTCCCTGCTTGCCTGCTTCGCCCTCGCGGGCTACGCCGCGGCCCGGCTCGTCCCGTCGCGCCCCCTGGGCGTCGCCGTCTGGTTCCTCGGCGCGGTCATCGGCCATGACCTGGTGCTGGTGCCGCTGTACTCGCTCGCCGACCGATCCGCCGTGGCGGTGCTCCAGCACCGCGCCCCGGGCCTGCCCACGGTCGCCTGGATCAACTACGTCCGGGTGCCCGCCGCGCTGTCCGGCCTGCTGTTGCTCGTCTGGTTCCCGCTGATCCTCCGGCTGACCGCCGTCTACCACGCGTCCACGACGTTGTCCGCCGACCCGTACCTCTGGCACTGGCTCGCGGTCACCGGCGCCCTGTTCCTGCTGTCCGCGATCGCGTTCGCCGTCCGGCTCCGCGCCACCCCTCACGACCACCGTGACGACGCTGACCCCGCTGAGGCTGGCCCGTCGGCGCGTGGCGGGAATGCGGTCCGGGCGGTGCGTGTTGCCGTGGCAATGGGTGCTGTTGAGGAATCGCTTCCGCTGGCGGTGCTGGACTTCGTCGGGATCGAGTACGGCGAGAGCGCCGCGGCCTCGATCGCCGGCGCCGTACGGATCGCCCAGGCGGTCGAAGCGGCCGGGTACCGGCGCTACTGGGTGTCCGAGCATCACAACATGACCAGCCTGGCGTGCACCGCTCCCGAGCTGCTCACCGCGCACATCGGCGCGCAGACGTCCCGGATCCGGATCGGCGCCGCGGGCATCATGCTGCCCAATCACGCGCCGCTTAAGGTCGCCGAGACGTTCCGGACGCTGCTGGCCATGTACCCGGGGCGCATCGATCTGGCTCTGGGCCGGGCCCCGGGCACCGACCCGCTGACCGCGCACGCCCTGCGCCGGGGCATCAATACCGACCCGGCCGCGGAGTTCCCCGGCCAGGTCGGCCAGTTGCTGGCGTTTCCTCGGTGACGGTTTCCCCGCCGATCACCCCTACGCGAACATGGTGGCGGCGCCGGTCGTCGACGAGCGGCCGGAGCTGTTCATCCTGGGGTCCAGCCCTTACGGGCCGCAGTTCGCCGCGGTGAACGGGATGAGCGCCGTCGTTCGCCCACCACATGAGCCCCGACCTTGCCTTCGAGGCCCTGCGGCAGTACCGCCGCGACTTCACGCCGGGCCCCGCGGGCGGCCAGCCGTACTCGGCGATGTCCGTGCTGGCCTTCGCCAGCGACGACGAGGAAGCGGTCCTGGACTTCGAGGCGGCGTGGGCGCTGACCATGCAGAACATCCGCCGCGGGATCCGTGAGCCGCTGCGGCCGGAGCAGGTGCTCCAGGTGTCCCGTTCGGCTGAGTTCCGGGCCGGCCCGGCAGGACGACGGCCGGATGGTGACCGGTGAGCCGAAGGCCGTCGCCGAGCGGCTGCTCGAGATGAAGCAGCTGGCCGAGGTCGACGAGATCGTCGTGGTCACCCCGAGCCTGGACCGTGACCGGCGGCGTGACAGTTACGTGGCCGTGGCCGACGCCTGGCGCCGCGCCGCCTAAGCCATCGCTCACATGACGGTGCCGATGTGCCAGGGCACGAACTCCTCTTCGCCGTAGTCCATCGACTCGCTCTTGGTCTCCTCGCCGGAGGCGACCGCCAGGATCGTGCGGAAGATGTCCGCCCCAACGTCCTCCACCGACGCGGTGCCATCGACGATGCTGCCCGCGTTGATGTCCATGTCGTCGTTCATGTGCTCGTACAGCACCGTGTTGGTGGCGATCTTGATGCTCGGGACCGGCGCGCAGCCGAAGGCCGAGCCGCGGCCGGTCGTGAAGCACACCACGTTCGCGCCTCCGGCCACGATGCCCGTCACCGAGACCGGGTCGTAGCCGGGGGTATCCATGAATACGAAGCCCTTGCTGGTCACCGGTTCCGCGTACTCGACGACGTCGGCCAGCGTGGAGGTACCGCCCTTGGCCACGGCGCCGAGTGACTTCTCCAGGATCGTCGTGATGCCGCCGGCCTTGTTGCCGGGGGAGGGGTTAGCGTCCATGGACGCGCCGTTCTTCTCGGTGTAGCCGCGCCACCAGGCGATCCGCTGGAGCAGTTTGCGGCCCACGGCCTCGGTGGCGGCCCGCCGGGTGAGCAGGTGCTCGGCGCCGTAGATCTCCGGCGTCTCGCCGACAATCCCGGTGCCGCCCTGGGCGACCAGCCGGTCCACCGCGTTGCCGAGGGCCGGGTTCGCGGTCAGGCCCGAGTAGGAGTCCGAGCCGCCGCAGTTGGTGCCCAGGATGAGCCTGCTCGCGGGCACGGTTTCGCGGTGTGCCTTGCCCGCGGCCGGCAGCATGGCGGTCAGCCGCTCGATGCCCGCGGCGACCGTCTTCTTCGTGCCACCGATCTCCTGGATCGTGCCGGTGCTGATCTGCAGGTCGGGCCGCAACTCCAGGCCCTCGGTGAGCGCCCGGACCTGGTTGTCCTCACAGCCGAGCCCGAGGATCAGGAATCCGGCGAAGTTGGGATGGGCCAGGTACCCGCGCATCACCCGGCGCAGCACGTCGATGCCTTCCCCGGACGGGGCCATCCCGCAGCCCAGGCCGTGGGTGAGCGCGACCACGCCGTCGACGTTCCCGTAGTCGTCCAGGATGCCGGAGTACCGCATCCGGTTCGCGATCTGCCGGGCCGCGGTGGCCGAGCAGTTCACCGTGGTCAGGATGCCGAGGAAGTTCCGCGTGCCGACGGTTCCGTCTGACCGGACGTACCCCTGGAAGGTGGCCTGCTCGGCTTCGGGCAGTACGCTGCCGGGCCGCGCGTCCGAGCTGAACTCGTACTCCCGCTCGAATTCGCGGTACTCGACGTTGTGCAGGTGGACGTGCTCGCCCGCCGCGATCCCGGCCCGGGCGAACCCGATCACCTGGCCGTATCGCCGCACCGCGTCGCCCGCGGCGATGTCGCGCACGGCCAGCTTGTGCCCGCGCGGCACATCGTCGCGCAGCAGGATCTGCTGGCCGCCGATGTCGAGAGCGGTGCCGGCGGCGGCGTCCCCGGTGGTGATGGCCACGTCGTCGGCGGCCTGAAGGCGGATGCCACGGGCGTTGGGACTGGTCACAGTGAACCTCGGATCGTGCGATGGCCGGACATAGCAGACATCTAGGATGTCACCCGCCCGCGGACGTGCGCGGCGGGCGGGAGCGGACGCCTCGGCGGCGATCAGGGTGAACGCGCTGGTCATGGTGACCGCCGCCGCGATGATGATCGGGCCGTTGTGCCGCGCCAGGCCGTACGCGAGCCAGAACACCTGCGAGCCGCCGCGCATGGCCCACGCCGGGAACGAGACGGCGGACCGGCGGGGCGAACGCCAGCGCGCGATCGACAGGAACGCCTGCGGCATGGCGGAGACCAGCGTGAACCCGAAGGCCAGAAAACCAAGATCTTCCGGCTTAACGAACCTGGCCGCGACGATGATCGTGGTGACCAGGGTCGCCAGCACCGCGGCCCGCTGCGCGACGGTCAGCCTGGCCGGAGTGGCCAGCACGATCGCGGCCGCGCCCGGGCAGATCAGGATGTTGCCCGGGATCTGCGGCAGCACCCGGGCCTTGATCCCGTACACCAGCCAGGTGAAACACGCGGCCATGGTGATCATCCAGGACGCCGCCGAAACGCCCGCCAGTTCGGGATTGCGCAGCGTCCGGGCCAGTTGCGGGACGACCATGCCGACGCTGAGCGCGGCGCCGATATACCCTGATGCGACTGCGAGGCCTTGCAACATCAACTGTTGTCCCAGGCTGATCCTTTATCGTTAAAGTGACGCCTGCTTGAACGATACAGTGACCAGCTCTGGTCTGTGAAGGGTGCCGTCATGGTCGACCGCCCGACGATGCAGACCGTGGCCGTGGTGGCCGGGGTCTCCCGCATGACGGTCTCGAACGCGTACAACCGCCCGGACCAGCTCACCGCGGACACCCGCGAGCGGGTGCTTGAGGTCGCGCGCCAGCTGGGTTACGCGGGCCCGGATCCGGCCGCCCAGTCCCTGCGGCGGCGCAATACGGGCGCGATCGGCGTCGTGCTCACCTCCCGCCTGACCGAAGCTTTCACCGATCCGGGCCTGGTGACGATCCTGCACGGCCTCGCCGGCCAGCTCAGTGACGCAGGGCGCGCGCTGCTGCTGGTGCCGACCAGCGCGGCCCAGGGCACGTTCCCGGTCCGCCACGCCATCGCCGATGCGTTCATCCTGTGCGACCTGGTGGCCGAGGACCCGGCGGTGACCGACGCCCTCGGCCGGCATATCCCGATCGTGACGATCGGGCATCCCCGGCTGCCCGGCGTGCCGATGGTCGGGATCGACAACGCCAGGGCCGCGGCTCTGGCGGCCGAGCACCTGCTCGGGCTGGGGCATCGCCGGTTCTGCCTGCTGACGATGGCCGGCGAGGAGGGTACCGCCGGTCCCGGGGGTCCCGTGAACCGGCCGAGCATCCCGCTCCGGGCCGCCGGATTCGTCGACACCCTCCGCCGGGCCGGTATCGCCCCCGGCGAGATCATCCGCCGCGCGGCCACGAACACGATCGCCATGGCCGCCATGGTCATGGCCGAGGTGCTGGCGCAGCCGCCGCGCGACCGGCCCACGGCCGTTTTCGCCGTCACCGACGTGCTTGCGCTGGGCACGCTGGCCGCGGCCCGCGCCGCCCGCGTTACGGTGCCCGGGAAGCTGTCCGTGGTCGGCTTCGACGACATCGCCGAGGCGGCCGCGAGCTCCCCGCCGCTGACCACGGTGTCCCAGCCGCTCTTCCGGATGGGGCAGGAGGCCGCGCGGATCGCGCTGCTGCAGATCGCCGGCCAGCGCGGCCGCCCCCGCGGGCTCGGCACCGAACTGATCGTGCGGGGCACCACCGGCCCGCCGGCGTAGAGAATGGGGGCCGCTCGGCTCGAGGTGGCTGGCCGGGCCGCCGCGGCTCCGCGGTGACCGCCTGCCGAGGAGGACCAGTGCCTGACGTTTCTTTTGATCTGACCGGCCGGCGCGCGCTGGTCACGGGCTCGACCCGGGGGATCGGCGCGGCCATCGCGGCCGGCCTGGCCCGGGCGGGTGCGGCCGTCGTGCTGCACGGTCGGGATCCGGCGCAGGTGGACGCGGCCCGGGACCGGCTGCGGGCGGATCTGCGCGCGGAACGGCCGGATGCGGACGTGCGGGGCTGCGCGTTCGACGTCACCGACCATCAGGCGGTGGCCGAAGGGGCCCGGCGGATCGACGGTGACCTCGGCGGAGTCGACGTCGTGGTCAACAACGCCGGGATGCAGTTCCGCTCGCCGCTGGCCGAGTTCCCGCTCAGCCGCTGGAACGAGGTCCTTTCGTGCAACCTGACCAGCTGCTTCGTGCTCGTGCAGGAACTGGCCCCGGGCATGCTCGCGCGGGGCCACGGCAAGATCATCAACGTCTGCTCACTGCAGAACCAGCTGGTCCGCCCAACGACGTCGGCGTACGCGGTGGCCAAGAGCGGGCTGGGCGCGCTGACCCGGTCGATGTGCGCCGAGTGGGCCGCGGGCGGCATCCAGGCCAACGGCCTCGCGCCGGGTTACATCAACACCGACCTGAACGCCAGCCTGCGCGACGACGAGCAGTTCGACAGCTGGGTGCGGGGCCGGACCCCGGCGCGCCGGTGGGGTACCCCGGCCGACCTGGCCGGTCCCGCGGTATGGCTGGCCTCCAGCGCGTCCGACTTCGTCAACGGCCAGATCATCTACGTCGACGGCGGCATCACCGCCGTGCTGTAGCCGCGGAACGCAGAGCCGGCCACGGGGCGCCCGCGAGAATACGCCAGCGCCCCCGTTAGTCCGGTCAGTGGTGCGCCGTGGCCGCCTTCACGCGGCGGGTGAAGCCCGCCCAGCTCTCGCGGCTGACGGTCAGGACGGGGCCATCCGGGTCCTTGCTGTCACGGACGGCCACGGCGCGGGGAGCGGCGCCCACCTCGATGCAGTTGCCGCCGTTGCTGCTGCTGTAGCTGGACTTGCGCCAGCTCAGGGCTCCTGTCGTCTCCATGTCTCGGCTACTTCCTTCACAAGCTCCAGGGATGCGCTCCGGGGCAGCGCCTCCAGTCTCAACGTATCCCAGCTCGTCGTCAGGGCCTCTACCTGATTTTCGCCTTCGACGATCTGACCGGCGACCGCGGTGTCCTGGTAGCCGAGCGTAGGGCTGTCGGTGAAGTCGGCGAGGACGAACGCGCCGCCGCGCATGCCCTCGTGCGCCCCGGCAGCCAGCGGGATGACCTGGAGGACGACGTGCGGGCGCCGGGCTGCGGCGGCCAGGAACTCCAGTTGCCTCGCCATGACCTCCGGACCGCCGACCGGGCGTGTCAGTGCGGCCTCGTCCAGCAGCACCCATAGCTCGGGCGGGTGCTCCCGCTCCAGGATTCGCTGCCGGTCCAGCCGGGCGGCGACCGCCTCGTCCAGCTCCTCCTCGGTGGCGCCGACGCGGGTACTCAGGACCGCCCGGGCGTACGCCTCCGTCTGCAACAAGCCCGGGACGATGACGAGCTCGAAACTGCGCAGTCGGCGGGCGTGGGCCTCATGTTCCGTCCAGGCCTGGAACCAACCTGGATACGCGCGCTGGCGCAGGTGGTCCTTGAGGATGTCGCGGAGCGTGGTCAGGGCCCCGTGGCAGTTCAGTTCGGGGATGGCCTCGCACGCCTCGGCCAGGGCAGCCGTCGGCGTCCGGGTGCCGTCTTCCACCTTGCGGATCTGCGAGCCGGACAGGTAGACACGGGCGCCCAGTTCCTCCGGGGTGCAGGCCGGCGGCGGTCCGGTAATGCCGGAGCATGGCGCCGAAGACGCGGAGCGGGCTCTCGGCGGTGGCGGCCTCGCGCTGCATTCTCTGACCCTCTCAGGACTGGAGGGAACCCGGGCTGCCACCGCCTTGGACAGCCGTTGGACGGTGTGTCACAGCCGGTGGACGCCGGGCGATTTCTCCTTCCGAACGTAATCCCGCGGGGACACGCTGTCAGCACGACGTGCGGCGACGAGCGGCGAAGGAGACGGAGTATGACCACGATGGCAGCGCAGCGGGCACGCGCGGCGGCGCTTAATGATCTTGATGGGCGCTGGGGAGAGGCCTACGACCTCGCGGTGACCGGGGACGGCTGGGTGGCCCGGCGGCTGGACAACGGCCGGTCTCTGGTCGCGTCCTGCCCGGCGGAGCTGCGCGCCCTGATCGTCGCTGACTGCGCCACCACACCGGTTCCGCGTGCGCAGCCAGCCGATCCCGCCCGGCGGGCGTCGTGACCGGCTCGCCGATGCCGGGCGCTCCGACGGCTCTGGCCCAGGCGGCCGCGCTGCGGGCCGCCTTTCCCGGTTACGTGGTCAACGTGCTGCTGAACCGGGGGGAGAAGCCGCGCTTCGAGGCCGTCAGCCGGGACGGCGGCAGCCCGTACTGCCTCATCTCCACCGACGCCCGGGAAATCTGGCGCGAGCTCCGGAAGGCCTGACCGCCGTCCGGTACCAGCCCCACGTACAGTGGCGGTGCGGTTTCCGCGGGGAGCCGGCCGCAGCCTCCCGCGAGGGCGGGTATCAGCAGTGCGCGAACATGGCCCAGACGACCTTACCCGCGTCGTCCGGCGCGGTGTAGCCCCAGTCGTCGCTGAGCGCACGGATGATGTGCAGCCCGCGCCCGGTCTCGGCGAAGCAGCCGGGCGCCTGGGGTACCGGGACCGCCTGGCTCGGGTCGGCGACCGCGCAGAGCACCCATGGCCCGGAGTTGTAGAGGCCGACCCGGATCGGCGGCCGGCCCCGGGCATCGCCGACGGCCAGGAGGGCGTGCCGCAGCGCGTTGGTCACCATTTCGGACACCACGATCGTGATGTCGTCGCAGCGCTGGACCAGGCCCCACCGGCGCAGCGTCGCGACGGTGAATTCGCGCACCGCGCAGACCGGCCCGCTGTCCGCGCCCGGCGCGCGCATAGTGATCTCCGGCAGGCAGGCCCAGCCGCTCAGCGCGGGGTCCGGCGATAGCCGCCAGTCGCCGCCGGCCAGCCCGGCGATGGCTTCCGCCCGTGTCGCGCGCGCCTGGATCATCAGGGCCGACCCGGCGCTCACCGCTGGCCGTACGCCCGACGGCGGATGCCGTGGCCGTTCCCGGCGACGGGACCACCGGGATGGCTGCCCCGCGCGGTCGCCCGCGCGGCCATCATGATGGCTGTAGCCCGGTCCCACGGCACGACCGGCCGGGTCGCCCGGAAGCTGGCCGAGGTCTGCTGGCATCGCGGGCAGGCCAGCCGGCCGAGCGCGTCGACACGCCAGCCGGCGCTGATCGCCCGGGCGCGGATGTCCGCCTCACCGAGCGCTGAGCGATCCGCGTGGCAGGAAATGCATGAGCTCATTTCGCACCACGCGGTCGGTGTCCGCAGCTCATCGCCGATCAATGCCCGGACAAGCGGAGCCTCGGCCGGGGCAGGGACGCCGGCCCGGACTGGGGCACGGAGGGGGGCGCGGACAGGGGCACTGACGGTGGCGCGGGTACCAGCGCTGGTGCGGGATGCATACCTGTTCAGCGGCGCAGCCGCACCGGGCGTCACACCCGGCTCATCCGTGCTGGCCGGCGGAACGTAACCGCTGGTGTCCGGCTCCGTGTCGCCCAGGGCACGTGGCCCGGTGTACCCGCGGCCTGGCCCGGCGTAGCTGTCGCTGGCCGGCCCCGGGTAGGCGTCGCTGGCCAGCCCGGCGTAGGCGTCGCTGGCCGGCCCCGGGTAGCTGTCGCTGGCCGGTCTCGCGTAGCTGTCGCTGGCCGACCCCGCGTAGGCGCTGCGGACGGCCTCGTCCTTGCTGTCCGTCCCCGTTTCGTGCTCGCTAGTCGGCTCGGTGTCATCGTCTTCCCGTAGCTCGGCGAGCCACTCGTTCATGGCGGCCCATTCGCTGGAACCGGGCGCACCAGCTCCGTCTGGCCGAATCTTGATCTTCATGTCAGTCTTCCCCTTCAGCTAGAGCGCGTGCCCTGCCGCGGTGACCGGCCATGCACGCAATGTGCGCTCTCCTTTCTGCGTGACCTTCATCTCGGCTGGAATCTTTCACGGTCCCGATTCCGCATAACAGACGAATAAAATTGCGGTAGCTGTTTGATTTATTTATGCACTATCACGGCGTGTCACCAGGACAGTTTCCAAATTCATTTCATTCACAGGCTGTGAGTTGTATCTCCCCAGCTAGAAGCCCCGTGATGGACAATGTCCCGATGCCGGAATCCCCAGCATTTCCGTTCCTGCGCACAGCTTGGCCGCCATTGTGCACATGTCATCCACAGGTTGTGCACAAAGCGCCGGGCGGTGTTCCCCTCGTAGCCGAGGCCCTGCCTATGCCGACGGCCCTATTCGGCGGTGCCCCGCTATGTGGCAGTGCCGGGCTATCCGGCAGGGACCCGTCCGCTCCAGGTCCCGGTCCACTCGGAGCTCTCCGATCCGGCGGTTCCTCCTGTTAGACGTCAGTTTTTCTGCAGTAAGTTCGGAAAACCGGCGATGCTCTTATGGGGCTCTTATGGTGAGGTCCGCTTGCGCGGCGACGGTTGTGACTGGTGAGCCCTCAGGGGCTGGGCAACGGGCGGCGCGGACCTCACTGGCCGCCCGGCTGCGCGGGCTTCGGCGTTGCTGGTTGCGTTCTCAGCGCATAGGGAGACGAAACAACCCCTACCCAGCCCAGCCAGCCCACCGCCTGCTCATCGAATGGACAGCCCAACTGTGAGCACGCCGCGCCAGGCCAGCGCGGCCAGCATCTGCTCACCGACGGCCAGGCCATGTTGCTCGACCTTGGCGACGGCGACGTAGCAGCCAGCGACCTGCAGATCCGGACATCCCTGATCACGAGCCACCACCTCCAGGTCACGGCCGGGATTGAGCACCCGCCCCGAAAGGGCCGGCAGCCCGCAGCTCTGCTTCGGGACGTTCAGCCGGTTGCAGAATGACCGGGGCTGGGAAAGACAATTTGGTAACCCCTCCCGGTGGAGGCGCGAGCACCCCGCCACGCTGGACCCTGCCACGGAGGTGCCATCCCAGGAGGGAGCCAGCCATGAACCGCTACCCCAACATCAGCGATCACGGGCTTATCGGTGACTTGCAGACAGCAGCCCTGGTGAACACCGACGGGACGGTGGACTGGTTCTGCTGCCCCCGGTTCGATTCGCCCAGCGTCTTCGCGTCCCTGCTGGATGCCGAGCGCGGCGGCTACTTCCGGATCGCGCCGGACACCAGCGGCTACGTAAGCCGGCAGCTGTACTTCCCGGACACCGCTATGCTCATCACCCGCTTCATGACGCCAGAACGGCGTCGGCGAGGTGACGGACTTCATGCCCATCGCCGGGACCACGCCGACGGACCAGCACCGGCTGGTGCGGCAGCTGCGGATGGTGCGCGGCGTCATGACCTTCGTGGTCGAGGTCCGGCCGCGGCTCGATTACGGCCGGGCCGCGCACGAGCTGAAGATCACCGAGGACGGGGCGGTCTTCTCGGCTAGTGGCATGGACCTGGCCCTGAACCCGGTAGGTGACCCCGCAGTGCCGCTGGCCGAGCAAGGCCTCACTATCGAGCGCCTCGGCGACGACCTCCGTCTCACCCGGACCCTCCGGGAGGGCCAGACCGCCGGGGTCGTGCTTGAGTCCATGAGCGACCGGCCCCGGAGGGTGCCGCCAGCGGAACTGGAGCAGCTGGTCGATGAGACCGCGGGGTTCTGGCGAGAGTGGGTGGGCCGCTCCAGCTATCGGGGCCGGTGGCGGGAGATGGTGACCCGCTCGGCCGTGACGCTCAAGCTGATGACCTACGCACCGTCCGGGGCGCTGGTCGCGGCACCCACCACCGGGCTGCCCGAGCTTACCGGAGGCGAACGGAACTGGGACTACCGCTACACCTGGATCCGGGACGGCTCCCTTTCCGTGTACGCGCTGCTCGGTCTCGGCTATGTGGACGAAGCCGCAGCGTTTGCGCGCTGGCTCAAAGACCGCAGCGAAGAGAGCGTGGGCACCGGCTCGGGGCCCCTGAAGATCATGTACCGGGTGGACGGCTCCTCCGACCTGACCGAGGAAACCCTGGACCACTTCGAGGGCTGGCGCGGCTCGCGGCCGGTGCGCATCGGCAACGGCGCCGCCGACCAGCTCCAGCTCGACATCTACGGCGAGGCAGCAGACGCAATCTTCCAGGCCAATACCCGTGGGCTGGGCCCGGCCCACGAGGGCTGGATGAGCCTGGCCCGCATCACCGACTGGCTATGCGATCACTGGGACCAGCCCGAAGAAGGGATCTGGGAAACCCGCGGTGGCCGCAAGGACTTCACCTACGGCCGATTCCAGTGCTGGGTCGCCCTCGACCGCGCCATCCGGCTGGCCGCCCAGCACGGCCGGCCAGCCAACGTCACCCGCTGGACCACCGAACGCGACAAGATCTATACGCAGATCATGAGCCGCGGGTGGAACCAGCAGAAGCGGGCATTCACCCAGCAGTACGGCAGCGACGTCCTCGACGCCGCACTGCTGCTCATGCCGCAGATGGGCTTCATCGCCCCGGACGACCCGATGTGGCTGTCGACGCTGGAGGCGATGAAGGGCGAACTGGTCTCCGACAGCCTGGTCTACCGGTACAACCCGAGCGCGTCGCCGGACGGGCTACGCGGGCACGAGGGCACCTTCTCGCTGTGCACGTTCCTCTACGTCGAGGCCCTGGCCCGGGCCGGCTGGCCGACCGAAGCGGAGCTGACGTTGCAGAAGATGTTCACCTACGCCAACCACCTCGGCCTGTACTCCGAGGAGATCGGGCTCACCGGCGAGCAGCTCGGGAACTTCCCCCAGGCCTTCAGCCACCTGGCCCTCATTGGCGCCGCCATCAACCTCGACTACCAGATCGAGTACGGCGCCGGAAACGTGGAGGCTGCTCGGGTCCGCTCGATGGTCTCAAACATGCTTGGAATTCTGCAGTCGGGTGCATGACCGCTCAGTGTGAGCGCAACGCAAGACGGAGGGCCTTCGATGGCGGCACCGCCCCCGGACCAGTGGATCTGGTCCGCCCAGCCCACCCAAAGGCGCTGGTGGACAAGGCCACCTGGGATGCCCAGCCCCAGCGCGCCGGCGCCAACCACGGCAACGTCCGCGACCCCGAGATGCCCACCACTCGACCAGGCCGCCGGTACCGGCTGCGACCCCGGTGTTCCCGGTCGCTCAAGATGACGCCCGCGCCTGGGTCCAGCCGCTCGGCCGAGGGGCACCGAAGTGCTCATGGCCCTACGACAGCGAGCTACGCCTCATGGCCGGGCGCGGCGGACAGGGCCGGGGGACGGAACGCCGCGAAGGGATTGGTGACGACCAGGGTCCGGGTCGCGAACCGGTAGAGCGTGGCGGGCCGCCCGCCGGCGGGAGTTGGCCGGGCGGCCGCGGGCGTGGCCTCGATGACGCCGCGGCGGGTCAGGATCCGCTGCAGGTTGGTCGCCGAAATCGGGTGCCCCACGGAGGCGGCGTAGATGTCCCTGAGCTGCGCGATCGTAAAGGTCTCCGGGGCCAGCGCGAAGCCTATGTTGGTATAGGACAGCTTGGCCCGCAGCCGCTCGCGCCCCGACCGGGCGAGCGACCCGTGGTCGAATGCCGTCGGCGGCAGGTCCTGGACGGGATGCCAGGCGGTGTCCGGGGGAATCCGTGGCTCGGCCCCGGCGGCTATGACGGCCAGGTAGGCCGTGGCCAGGACGCGGCCGCGGGGATCCCGGACCGGGTCACTGCGGGTCTCCAGTTGCTCCATGTGGGCGATGTCGGTGAGGTCGACCTTGGTGGCCAGGTGATGCCCCAGGGACGTGCCCAGGCGCTCATCCTCGGCGAGGGGGCCGCCCGGGAGTGCCCACTGGCCCTCGAACGGCGGTTCGGCCCGCCGCCAGAGCAGAACGTGCAAACGGCCGTCCCGGACCTGAAGGACGACGGCCAGCACCTCATGAGAGAACTGCGCGGGCGGTACAGCCGGTCCCGGCTGCGCATCCTGCTGCGGCTGCTCGCGCTCCCCGGCCGGCGAGGGCTGCGGCTCGTTGTCTAGCACGCTGGAATGGTATCGATCCGCAGGGGTTTTAGACTATGAGGCAGAAACGTTTTACACTGCCAGTCTCAAACCTCTGGCGATGGGGGTACGCGATGAACAGCACACGCGCAGGCGCGGACCGGGTCACTGTGGACCGGGTCACTGCGGCCCGGACCGATGCGGACCCGGCCGATGCGGACCGGGCCAACGCCGCCGGGGGAGATGCGGCCCGGACCGATGCGGACCAGGCCGGTGCGGACTGGGCGGCGGAGATCCGGCGGCTGGCGGCCCAGCGCGACGCCGTCGATCCTCGCGCACAACTACCAGGCGCCCGAGATCCAGGACGTCGCCGACCACGTCGGTGACTCGCTCGCCCTGTCGCGCCTCGCCGCGGCGAGTACGGCGAGCGTCATCGTGTTCGCCGGGGTGTACTTCATGGCCGAGACGGCCAAGATCCTCGCCCCCGACCGGACCGTGCTGATCCCGGAGCCGCGGGCCGGGTGCTCGCTGGCCGACACCATCACGGCGCCGCAACTGCGCGAGTGGAAGGCCGAGCACCCTGGCGCCGCGGTCGTCGCGTACGTGAACACCAGCGCCGAGGTCAAGGCGGAGGCCGATCTGTGCTGCACCTCAGCCAACGCCGCGCAGATCGTGGCGTCCCTGCCGGCCGATCAGGAGGTCCTCTTCCTGCCCGATCAGTTCCTCGGCGCCTACGTGCAGCGGGCGACCGGCCGCACCAACATGCACATCTGGATGGGGGAGTGCCACGTGCACGCCGGGATCAGCCCGGCCGAGCTGCGCCGCAAGGCCCACGCCGACACCCAGGCGGAGCTGTTCATCCACCCCGAATGCGGCTGCTCGACGCCGGCGCTGTGGCAGGAGCAGCAAGGAGACCTGCCCGCGGAGCGGACCCGGGTGCTGTCCACGGGCGGCATGCTCGCCGCCGCGCGGACGACCACCGCGCCGTCGGTGCTCGTCGCCACGGAGACCGGCATGCTGCACCAGCTGCGCCGGGCCAATCCGGCGGTGCGATGGGAACCGGTCAACCCGAACGCGGTGTGCCGGTACATGAAGATGACGACCCCCGCCTCCCTGCTGCGCTGCCTGCGCGAGGGGACCACGGAGGTAAACGTCGACCCCGGCGTGGCCCGCCGGGCCCGCCGGGCCGTCCAGGCCATGATCGCGGCCGGCGCACCGTCGGGGGCTGCGCCGGCCGCGGCCGGGCTGGCGGCGGAATGACCGGGCTGGAGCTCCGCCACCTGCCCCCGGCCCAGCCGCACTGGCACCGCGACACCGATGTGCTGGTCGTGGGGTCCGGTGCGGCGGGCATCGCCACGGCCCTGGCCGCGGCGCGCCAGGGCCGCCGTGTGCTGCTGCTCAGCAAGGACGGCATCGGCGGCGGGTCAACGCCGCTGGCGCAGGGCGGCCTGGCCGCGGCCATCGGCCCCGGCGACGGCCCGTCCCTGCACCAGCAGGACACCCTCGATGCCGGGGCGGGCCTCTGCGATCCGGCTGCCGTGGCCACCCTGGTGTCGGAGGCTCCGGCCGGGATCACCTGGCTGGCTGCACGCGGGGCCAGGCTGGAGCGGACCGCGCTGCACCGGGAGGGCGGCCACAGCCGGAGCCGCATCGTCAGCGCCGGGGGTGACGCGATCGGCGCGGAGGTGCACCGGGTCCTGCGCGCCGCCCTGCTGGCCAGCCCGGTCGGGGTGCTGGCCCGCTGCGTCGCCCTGGACGCCCTGACCGACGACCACGGCGCGGTCGGCGGCGTGCTCGCCGCCAAGGTGGGCCGGGACGGGACGCTGGACGCCGGTACGGTGACGGCCCGCGCCGTCGTCCTGGCCACCGGCGGCTTTGGCCAGGCCTACGCCACGACGACCAACCCGGGCGGAGTGACCGGCGACGGCCTCGCGCTGGCCGCCCGGGCCGGCGCTGAGCTGCAGGACGTGGAGTTCGTGCAGTTTCATCCGACGGTGCTGTGGCAGGAAGCGTCCCGCGGCCAGTGCCCGCTCATCACCGAGGCCCTGCGCGGAGCAGGCGCCGTGCTGGTCGACGCGGCGGGGCGCCCGGTCATGGCCGGACGTCACCCCCTCGGCGATCTGGCCCCCCGGGACGTCGTGTCGGCCGCCATGCAGGAGCGGATGGCCCGCGGTGACGGCCCGGACGATCACCTGTGGCTGGACGCCACCGCGCTGGGCCGCAGCGTGCTGGAACGCGACTTCCCCACGGTCGTCAGCCTGTGCCGGGACCGCGGTATCGACCCGGCGGGCGAGCCGATCCCCGTCGCCCCCGGCGCGCACTACGCCTGCGGCGGCATCCGCGCCGACATGAACGGCCGGACGTCGCTCGCTGGCCTCTACGCCGTCGGCGAGGCCGCGTCCACCGGCGTGCACGGGGCCAACCGCCTGGCCTCCAACTCCGTCACCGAGGCCCTGATCGCCGGACGCCGCACGGGTGACCTGCTCGGCCGGACCCTCCCCCGGCCATCAGACGGCCTGCGGTTCCCCCCCGCCGGTCCCGGCGTGAATCCGGCCGCGCGGCCCATGCTGGCCGCGGCCATGTCCCGGCACGCCGGGGTAGTTCGTGACCGCGCGGGCCTGGAGCACCTCCGCCGGACGCTGGCGTACGCTCCCCTCGCAGGCCGGCGGCTGGACCTGGGGACCGTCGAGGCGACCAGCCTGCATGCCGTCTCGCTGCTGATCACCGTGGCCGCCCTGGCCCGCGCCGAGAGCCGTGGGTGCCATCGGTGGCGGGATGCGCCGCCGGTTATTTCCGCCGAACGGGCCCGCCACTCGGTTATCCGCATCGACGAGGGCCAGCCGGTGCTGGAGCAGGCCGTGACCACAGAAATGGGTGCCGCATGACGCTGAACGCGCTGGTTGGCCAAGCAACTGCTCGCCGCGGGCCTGGACCCCGGCGACACCGAGCGGACCGTCCGCGGCGCGCTCGCGGAGGACCTCCGGTACGGCCCGACGTCACGTCGGCCGCGACCGCCGCGCCAGGCGCCCGGGCCGAAGCCGGTGTCGTGTCCCGGCAGCCGGGCGTTCTGGCCGGCCTTCCGGTGGCCCTGGCCGTCCTCGACACCGCCGGCATCCTGCCGGCCGCGGCGGAGCCGCTGCGCACGGACGGCGACCTGATCGGCGCCGGTACCGAGGTCCTGCGCATCCAGGCGCCGCTGAGAGAACTCCTCGGCGCCGAGCGCACCTTGCTGAACTTCCTGACCCACCTGTCCGGTATCGCCACCACGACCAGGACGTGGGTGGACACGGTGTCCGGCACCGGGTGCGCGGTGCGCGACACCCGCAAAACCATCCCGGGCCTGCGCCAGCTCGAGAAATACGCCGTGCGCTGCGGCGGCGGCCTGAACCACCGGATGGGCCTCGGCGACGCCGCGCTGATCAAGGACAATCACGTGCTGGCGGCGGGCGGCGTCGCGAAGGCCATCGACGCGGTACGCGCGGCCGCGCCCACGCTGCCGCTGGAGGTGGAGTGCGACGACCTGGCGCAGGTCGGCGAGGCCCTGGCCGCCGGGGCCGAGCTCATCCTGCTGGACAACATGGGCGTGACCGACCTGCGCGCCGCCGTGGATCTGGCGAGGGCCTACCCGTCGGCGCGACTGGAGGCCAGCGGCGGCCTCCGCCTGGACACGGCGCGGGCGGTCGCGGAAACCGGCGTCCATTTCATCTCCGTCGGCGCCCTCACCCACTCCAGCCCCGCCCTCGATCTAGGTCTGGACCTTACGTGTTAGGGGTGCAGGACGGCCGTACCGATCAGGAGGCGCTGAATGAGAAAACCGCCGCCGTGTCACTGGATCGGTGAACCGCTAAGGATGGATGCCCGCAAGCATCGCCGTTGCGATCAGGCCGACCAGTCCGGTCAGCCCGGAGGCAACCATGATGGACCGCTTACTTGCGTGATAGTCCGCCCGGCCGACTGGCACCAGCCTGCGCCCTTGTCGCTGGACTGGTGAATGTACTGCCCCGTCTCTGTGACTGTGATCAAGCGACCGCAGTTCCGCATCGATATCAATTTCGCTGGTGAAGTCCTGGGCTGAATCCGCCGCCTGTTTCGCTCGTGGCTGACGTCTCGCCAGGATGTCAAGGAAAACCGGGATGCCTTCCCGGTGCCTGGCGGGGTCATTGTCAGTAAGCTCAATCAGTTTTTCGATATTGAAGCCAGCATCGATGAGAGCTTCGGTATAAACCTGTAGCGGACGGTGCTCCCGGAAAAGAGTTACCCGCAAGCCGTCGTGAACGTCGGTGCTGAGCAGGCGTTTGGCCTGGAAGTATGATCGCTTGATAACAAATGAGTTCGAATTCTTAAGAGTTATTGAAAACTTGCTCTTTGAGAATTTGCCGCCCGAGTACATCGGATGAACAATCGCCAGAATCAGGGGGCAACCGTCTTTAAGAATGCGGGCGGTATCCGCGACTGCGCCGGGCATGTCGTCGATGTCCTGAAGGGACATGAACGCTATGGCACAGTCCGCGCTGGCATCCGGCAGCGGCAGCTTACTTGCGTCGGCCTGGACGACGGGCTGAGGCTCTGGGTGGGTGGCGGCGGCCTGGCACATAGTTGGTGACAGGTCGACCCCGAGCACCCTGTGGCCAAGCTTCTGTAGGTCCCGGCCTACGCGGCCCTCGCCGCAGCCGATGTCGACGGTCAACGTCCCGGGGCGGGGGACGAGCGCCAGGAAGCGCTTCCGATGGAAGCGCCAGTAACTGTCCTGCCGCCCCGGCGCTCTCACCCAGTTGATCCACTCCTGGGCGTGGGCATCCCAGCTCTCGCTGAGACGCTCTACCTGATCGGTCCTCACAGGCTGCCCCAGGTTCATGGTGGGATCGTCGCAGGCCAGGGCGCTCGAACACGTCGTGAACACCCCCGAGAACTGTACCAAGATCGAATGGCTTGTCGCGCAAAACGGCGCAATATAGCTGCCCGTGTCTCACTGCGACCACCATACGTGGGGCCGAGGGCGCTGGATCCCGGCCCCAGCAGCTCTTGCTCAATCCGTTTTCCGAACCATTCGTGACATATCGTGGTCAGAGGTTGAGTAAACGATTTCAAAGTGTTAGGTAAACGTAAGAAACGTGCTTGACCGGTCAATTGTCGCGGGACGGGCGCCGCGCGGGGGGAGAGGTGCGATGGCCACCTACCGCTTCCCTCGGATGCTCACGCTTGTGGCCTGGGAAGCGGAGCTACGGCATGGGGCGTACGCAGACGAACGGGCCTGGTCCCAGCCAAACCCAGCGGACCCGCTGAAGCTCGACTTCTCCCGGGTTGAGTTCGCGGACTTCGGAGCACTGGCCAGAGCGCTGCTGCTGCTTGATACGGCTGCTCGCTCTGGGATCCCGGCTAGCGTGACATTGCCCGTGCCGTCAGCCTTCGCCGCTGGTGACCGGGGCGGCATGGATTCGGCACTGGCCGCCCGCCAAGCCCAGGCGCGCGGTGACGCTCTGGCGTTCATGAGGCAGGTGGGGTTCCTCGATTCGCTGCGGGCCCCCCACTGGCGCAAAGGTGCCGTCGAGGTCCTGGACTGGGCTACGACTGACGGCCTGGAACCGGCTTCCTGGTCCGCGCCGCCGGATCTGGACCCGCGCAGTAAGCCCTATCGGCGTCAGCGCATGTTCCCATTTCGCTGGCTGGAGCCGATGCCGGCTCCGCAGCTACGCGAGTCAGAGTCCTTCGTGGCTGTATCGGCTGGCCTGGAGGATTTGGGCCTATCCCAGTCCGACGCGCGCACCCTGAGCCAGACCGTGCTTACCGAGCTCGTTGAGAACGTTGCCAAGCATGGCGGGGTGGGCGACCGGGTGCCCGTCGCCCTGGTGGGTGCCATCCTGCTGGCCGCTGATACTTACGCACTGCGGCAGAACACCATGCACCCGCATATGGGAGGAATCGCCGAACGTGCTCTGGCCAGCGGCAGCCGGGTTTTGCGCCTGATCGTCGCCGACTCCGGCGCGGACCTCACCGCCCGGCTGCCGGGCGGCGCCATCTCGGATCGTCGTCGACGGGAGACTGTCCTCAACGTGCTCGGAAACCGATCCGTGCTGGCCGGAGAGGATAAGGACGCCCTGCGGGGCACGACGGGGCTGTGGTGGGTAGCGCGCGTGGTACGCAGCTACCACGGTGGCCTCCAGGCCCGCACTGCAGACCTGCTGGCCGAGGTGATGTTTGGCGGGGAAGCAGGCCGGACGGACGTCGTGGAGGCCGGGCTCGGCCACGTTCCCGGAACACTGCTCGAACTGACGCTTCCCGCCGGACCCTCACCGACACGCCCGCGCATGCCATGGGGAGGCCAGTCGGTACCCGGCGTGGCGCCTCGCCTGCACTGGCTGAGCTGTGCCTTCGATTCCCAGCGCGGCCTAGCCGATGCTGATCGGGTCCGGCTCGCTGATCAGGTACGTTCCATCCAGACTGATAACCGGGCTGACGGCCTGATCGTCACGGTCCCGCTGCATGAGGCCGGTCACGCCGAGATCGATGACGGCTGGCGCGGCGCGATGTATCAGCTCCTGGAGTTCGCGAGCTCTATCGCACGCTCGTGTACGGTCGTGGTCGCTTTCCCGGATGCCGAGCCCCACCTGCTCGATTCGTGCGTGGCCATGTTCAACGAGGAACTTGCCGTCGCATCCGGCGAGAGCACCCACGATCCGATCCTTGTACTGGGCCGTCACGGGGATGCGGTCTGGTGCGGCGGCTCGGTGCCGGTGCGGGCGGTTCTCAACGTGCTATCCGAAGGCGCGGGCGCCGCTGACATCAGCAAGGCCCAGCACCGCTGGCGGCAAGCTGGGGGAGAGCCAGCCCGGTTCTCGGAAATGTTGCGTGTGAATGGGCACCTGCTGAGTGTTGGCGGGAGCCGGCTCCAGCTGAGGCTTTCGTTGCCCGTCGTGCACGGGACAATTGAGCAAGCCGTCAGCCGGAGCCTGGCCGAGGCGATCAGAGAAGGTGGCGAGGGTGTCGAGCGGGGCGTTTTCCGCGGTCCCACGCTGCGCGTCACCAACCGATGGATATACGTCGAACCCCTGCTGGCCGGGACCATCGGCGTTGAGCTGGCGGCGTTCGTGCTCGCGCGCAAGGCCGAGGCAGCGATCCGCGCGTCGGCACGGGCAGAGACACCGACAGCGATATTCCAGGTCAAGTCGGCTCCCCGGCTCCTGGCCCGGCATCTCAGTGAGTGCCTGAGCCTCACGGGGCGTTACTATCCGCAGCCGTCCGAGTTCAACATCGGTGAGCCGCCGATCGGCCAGCAGGTGCCTGCCGGCGCGAAAGTAGTGCTGTGCGCTGACACCATCCGGAGCGAGGACACGGTACGGCAGGCTGTCGCCATAGTGGTGGGGCGCAACATTGATCCTCTCGTTATCGCGTGCGTCGTGGACGCGAGGGATGCCCGCGGCCCGGTGAGAGTGCTGGACCGCACGATTCCGGTGGTCTCCTTGACCGAGGTCAGCATCGGATTCACTGGATCAAAAGACCAGCATGTCACTGACATCGACCCGTTGATGCTCAGGCCAGAGCTTCCTGTCGCCCCGGAGCCTGCCCGTGATCAGCAAGAGGACCTGCTCACCTGGTTTGCCGCCGACCAGGATGTGCTGCGTCTCGGTCATATAGACGACCCGGCCCGCAGGCACTACAGCGCCTTTGTCAGGCCCCAGGCGATTCGCGAGCAAAAAAGAAGGGATCAGATTACCGAGGCTGTCCTGTCCAACATCAGCAGTGCCTTTGCCGAGATCCGCGCGCGGGGCGACCGGCATTTGGCAACGGAAATCCCGATCGCGATCTGGTATGTCGCGTCCGACGGTAATGCCGCGATGCTGGCTGAGATCGTTCGCGACTATCTGGCCGCGGAGGGCTTTCAGCTCGGTGGGGTAACTCCGGTTCCGAGATGGGCGGCTGGCGATACGTGGGCATTCCCCACCAGTCTGACCGATGTCAGCAGGCCGGTAGGGGTCTTGATCATCCATTGGTGGGCCATCACGGGGAGCACACTGCACCAGCTGGTCAGGCTGGCCGCTAAAAGCGGCGCGAGCTGGATCACCGCGGTGTGCCTGTTCAATCAGCTTGATACCAATGACGCCGATGTCCTGCGGATGCTGCGCTCCGTGTCCATGCCGACCATAGCCGCCGACGGCATATCGTCCGCTGGCGATTCCGCCTTTGCGGACAACATTCCGGTGGCGATCCGCTTCGTCGCTGGCAGCGGCGTCTTCGCCTTTGACATCCATGGCTGCCCCATCTGTGCCACCCGGGAGCGGTATCAGCTGGACGAGGATGCCGCGCCACCCCAGCTGATCCAGCACGCGGAGCTGCTACGCGACACGCTGCGGCCCCGGGAACTGGAGGAGGTCGCGCGGGACTCGGCCGCCGACCTGTTCACCGTGCCCGTCACCGGTCATGAGGCCATCGACTATCTGCGCTGGCGCAGGCTGCTCCTGCGAGCGTTGCGGAAGGTAAGCGCGCGTCAGGAGGTCATCGACCGGCTGCATACGCTGACGGGGCCGACGCCGCCCGAGATGGAGTGGACCAGCGTCGGCCTGGTCCGCCTGCTGGCCGCGGAGCAGCAGTGGCTGCGGCTCCCGCCGCTGCACTTCGGAATCGCCGCGGGCCTCCTGTCGCAGGTTTGTGTCAGTTGCCTGGAGGAGGTAACGGACCCTGCCTGGCTCCGGGTCCAGGCCCTAATGGTGATGTCCGCGGCTGTCCCGCATCGGCTTGTGGAGCTACTGCCCAGGTTGCTGGGGCTGGCGGGGAACGCGACGGTGCTGATCGACCAGATGCTGCTCGATTGCTGCCGCCTGCTGCTCCGCTCACCGGGCGACCTGCCCATCGATATGGCGGAGCTCCGCCGCAACCTGCAGGATTGCCGTGACTTTCTGGAGGAGCAGCGGGCCGAGCCGGGTACCGGGGACGCCGAGGACCACCTTCATGTTGTGCGAAACCTGCTGACCATTGCCGACTACCGCGTTCTTAGCAAGCCGAAGGCTCCACAGGCAGCGTGGGAACGCCTGCGGGAGGACCTGGTCCGTCCCGTCGTCCGCCATCGTCTCGAGGCGGAGTTGCTGCTGGTCCGCAGCTTCGTCGAGGACACCGAATTGGTTGAGCCGACCGCCGAATCGGCGAGGGCGGCGGCATCCGACTGGGACACCTGCGCCCGGCAGCTGGAGGAACGAGCACTCGCCAACCTTCCGCCGCTCCGGGACATCCTCAACGGCGACTTCGTTTCTGATCAGCTCGGGCGAAGGGAACAGAACCGGCTGCTCACCCTGGCCCGGCCCGGGGTCGGGGAGCTGCGAGCGGTGACGGACAAGCTCCATTCCCTCGCGCACGGACCCTGGCGGCCCGCCGATCCGTCGTGGCAAGCCGAGCGCCGTGAGCTACTCGACCGCATCAACTGGTGGAACCGCATGTTTCTGGCCGCGCATGTCACGGCCGACGAAGTGCCAGCGCTACTGGTCGAGCTGATCCGGTCGGCACCTATCGGGCTCGGCGATTGCGTCGCGAAGCTCCTTGACACCCACCAGACGCAGGCGGTGATCGAGGCGCCGGAGCAGGGGCAGGTGCAGGTTTTCTGCCCGGAGAAGCTGCTGGATCAGATCATCGCCCACCTGCTCGAGAACGTGGAAAAGCACCGTGTGAAAGACATGGTGTGCCGATTGCAAATCGAGTACATGCAGCCCGCACGCGGAACCGTGCAGATGGTGGTGCTTAATTCGGGCACCCTGCCGTCCACGTCACCAGGGCGCGGGCTCAAGGCCCTGAGCGACAAGCTCAGGCCGTTCGGCGGGTCGCTCACCGGCCAGGTACTCACCGGCGACGAGTGGACGTTCGCAGCGGTCGCCACGCTGCCGCTATGGCACGGAGGATGAGCATGGCCCAGATACGCGCCCTGGTCGTGGACGACGATCCCCGGCTGGTCGAAAGCATGAAGAACCGGCTGGGCCGGGAGATCGACTGGGACGTCGAATGGGAGACCGCTACCGATGTGGACGAGGGCCAGCGGCTCATGGCCTCGTCGGCCGCACCGTTCGATCTTGTGGTCGCTGACCTTATGTTTCCCCGGGAAGATGTGCCCGATCTCGACGACCCGCGCGGATTTGATCTCATCAAGGACGCCAGCCGGCGGTCGGCGCGCACCTTTATCCTGGCCGTCAGCACCGGACGCGACTATCTGCCCGACCTGATGGAGAACGCCCGGCGATTCGGGGCCCATCATGTCGTCCGCCGCAACGAGTTCAGCACCGCATCCACGGTGCACAGCCCCGCCGCCATCGCCGCCAAGATCCAGGCACATTTGCTGGACAACGGCACCGTATCCACCTGTGAGGTAGCGGCCGACCCGCTCGACCCGGGCATTCAGGGACTGCTGCACCAGGTCGGCGAGGCTACCATCGCCAGGCTGTATTCCAAGATCCTTGAAGCTGGCGGCCATCAGACCAGCCGCATCGAGCTCCGCTTCCTGACGCCGGGGGCTTCCGGCGCATCGATCTGCACCGTGACCGCCCAGGTTGACGGAGTTGGCCGGATGAGCCACATCCTCAAGCTGAGCCAGGCGCAGGATCTGCTGACCCGCGAGGCGGAGCGGGGCAGGCGGGCCGCGGAAGTGCTCCCGCCTCCTCTGCTCGTCCAGCATCGGCCGCCGCATGCGGTCGGGCCCGTCAACGGCTGGTACGCCCTTGGTGGCCCATTGATCGAACGGGCCACCACGATGCGCGGATGGCTGGCCGGTGAGCGTACGCCGGAAATGGTCAGTCACGTGCTCGAAGCATTGTTCGCCGATGGCCTGGCGCACGTGTACGCGGAGGGCCTGCCCACGCCCATGCACCTGCTGGAGAGCTTCGGCTTCACTCCCTACCGGCAGCGGTGCATCCTGCAAGTGCTCGAAGAGCTCAGGGAGGCACTGGAACGCGAAGATGGCGGCGGGCTTGCCGGTGAGACGGGCCGCCTCGTCCGGGTACTGACCACGTTCATCACCGAAAGCCGCTTGCCCGGCATAACGCAGCACGAAATTCCCCGCGAAACGTACGTCTGTTATGCACACGGTGACTTGCACGGCGCGAACGTGCTGGTCTCGACGGGACACCACCCCTGGCCTCAGCTGATCGACCCGAGCCATTTCGGCGTCGCCCACTGGGCCACCGACCCGGCGTTGCTGGCGGTGGACCTGCTGATGCGCAGTGTGGATGCCGGCACCGAGTCCATGCTCTTCACGGGTTTCAGCACGTGGCGGACGCTTGCGTCCCGGTTCGGTGCCGGCCAGCCGGAATTGACGGCAGTGACCACGACACCAGGCACATCATCGGCCCTCGCCGCGCTGTCCTGGATCGCCGTGAACCTGAACCGGGTGGCTCCGGTCATGCTGCCGGGCAACGGAGAGAACCGCCATCGCTGGGAATGGCACATGGCCCTGGCCAGGAGCCTGCTGCGCTGCACCTATCACACCGACATTCCGCACGCGAAGCGCGCGCTGGCCTTCGTCGCGGCCTATGACCAGCTGATCGCCGCGGTCGAAGCCATCGCTGGTTAAGAGGGCCGCGGACTCTCCCGACGCCGGCGTGAGCGGGACCGCGGTGCGCCAGGCTTCCTCGAAGAGCGTCTCGAACGTCTGGGCCAGCGGCCAGGGTGCGGTGCGGTCGAGGACGATATGCGGTGCTTCCCATCCGGTGCGGGCCCGCTGTGTCCCCGGCGCCATCAGGTACGGGGAAAAGCTGGCCACGCTCTGGTCAATGAGGACGATCCGGAAGGTGGGCAGTGCATCGTACAGACGGACCTGGAAGCTGGGGTGCGCTGCCCTCAGGCTGCGGAGCATGCTGATCGGCTGGACGCCGCCCGCGCTCCACCGCAGGGCGCTAAATCGCTGGTACGCCTCAGACTCCGGATCGATGAGCAGGAACCGGACTGACCCGCCGTTGCCGTCGAGCCGCTCCAGCAACCGGGCGAATTCGGCCCGGACGTACGAGTCCGCGACCCATTTCGTCCCAAGTATGCCGGCGAAACTCAGCCGCGAGACGGTCTGCCGGATGCACTCCAGCGGCTCGAGCTTTGAGCGGCGCAATTCGAGTTCCGACGCCGAGGAGACACCAACCGTCTGGAGCAGATCCTCGATCCGCTGCTGATCCTCGGGCTTCCGCCGGCGGATGTCGATCCCGAAGAGCGCGTCCGTGCGGCCCTCAGTGATCGAGCTGATCGTGTATTGCAATTCGTGCGGGATAGCGAGCGGGAACTGCTGCCGTATCTGGGCGAGCATGGATGCGAGGGCAGCGTCGTGCCCGGGGAGCGATGCCTGGGCGCGGTAGAGGAGGGCCCAGAGCTGCTCATCGGACGGATCCTGCGCCAGCAATTGCTTTATCCGGCCGATCGCCTTCTCGATCCGCGGCTTTCGGCGGCTGCGGAGCTCACTGAAGATGATGCACCTCTTCAGGCAGTCCCAGTAACGTTCAAATTCCAGGTATGCATCCCTGAAGATTTCGTCGTCGTCATCCGCGAATTGGCTGGCGGGATTAGCATGCCACATCGCATGCAGGTCCAGCAGGTTTTCGTACCTGTCACTGAAGGTGCTGTCCATATCATCGATATCGGCAATTTCGCATACGCCATACTCGTTGATCAAGCTCTCGAATGTGAAGGCGTCGACCTCGGTTTCATCGACAGCCGAAGAATAGCCGCCGGTACTCCGTATGCGGTCGTGGCCGATTGCGACGCGAAGGCGAGCGACATAGCCGGGGACTGACGATGGCGAGACCGTGCGCTTGCCCGAACTCGACAGGTGAAGGGCAATTTCCTCCCTGCTCAGCGGATGCCCTCGGCGCAGGAGCAGCAGGCGCAGCAAGGTGCCTTCCTGGCCGGTGATGGGTTCTTCGGTACTTGTTTTGTCCCGCCGGTAACCGGGTGTGCCCTGCATGATCGCAAAACGCATGTGCCTCCCTGCGAGGCGTAGCCGGGCTGGCCTAGCGGGGCCGCAGACGCTTCCGGGCCTTACCTAATGCGCTAGCAGATGATGCTTGAAGGGTCAAGATGCAGTGCGGCGGAAACCGTGCATCCGGCATCAAGCCTGCCTCGCCAGCCCTCGATAGCAACCGCTGATATCGGCTTGCCAGCAAAGTGCGAGATTAATGCGGGGGATTTGACTGCGGCCTTGTTCATTCTAAGGCCATGAAAGATATAGCGAGCCGCAATAGGCCACGACCTTCCCGGCCGCGAAGAGTGCGAGCCTGGCTGGCTGGCCGATCTCGCGAGATTACCGATCGGATATTCCAGGGACCGGACCAGCAAGCGCGCCAATACGGCTGGACCGTCGAAGTCCGGAACGGTGGCCTGAGCCGCCGCTACCGGGATAGCCGCTTCGATTTGCTGGACAGCGTAAATCCAGCCACGCAACGGCCGGGGCCAGGGCGCCTGGCGAACGGCCACTCAGTCCAGCACGAGCAATAGGGAGGTGAGGGGCATGATGAATCTGCTGATCCTCATAGGCGCCGTCGTCGTGGCCTTCCGGATTCTCGGGCCGCTCCTGCGCATCGTCATCAGCCTGCTCGCCAAGCTCATTTCCTTCGCTTTCCTCATCGCCTTGTTCATCATCCTGCTCGTGGCGCTCCTTTCCCACGGCATGTTCATATGATTACCGGCCGGCCGGGCTCGGGGGCCTGGCCGGCCGGTCCCGCTCCCGTCCCGCCCTCGATCAAGGTCTGGACGTACGGGCCCGCTGAAGGGAGGCTGGTGGACGAGGTACTCGCTGCGATGAGGGAGCGCGATGACACGCACGCCGGAAGAAGTATTCGCCCACCACGCCCAGGCACTCGGCGCGGGCGATCTGGACGAGATCGTCGCCGACTACGCCAGCGATGCCGTGTTCATCACGCCGGCCGGAGTCAGGCGCGGCCCGGACGGCATCCGTGCGGCCTTCACCCAGCTGCTGGCGGACGTGCCGGACGCGGCCTGGAATCTGAAGACCCAGATTTACGAGGACGACCTGCTCTTCCTGGAGTGGACCGCGGACGCCGCGGCGACCCGCGTCGATGACGGCATCGACACCTTCGTCTTCCGCGACGGCCTGATCCGCGCGCAGACCGTGCGTTACACGCTGCAGCACAAGAGCTGACGGGGCTTGCCGGATGACGACGACTGTGCCGCCCACCCAGGCCGCGACCGCGGTGCAGACCTGGCTGACGGCGTTCAGTGACGCGCTCGCGTCAAACGACACGACCGAGGCGGCCGCGCTGTTCACCGAGGACTGCTTCTGGCGGGACCTCATCGCGTTCACCTGGAACATCAGGACCTTCGAGGGACGCGAGGAAATCACCGAGATGCTCGACGAGACGCTCGCCAGCGTCCAGCCGAGCGGCTGGCGGGTCACCGAGGGCGAGGAACCCGCGGAGGCGGGCGGCATCACCGAGGCGTGGATCGACTTCGAGACCGCCGTCGGCCGGGGGCACGGGCATCTGCGCCTCCGCGAAGGCCAGGCCTGGACCTTGCTCACCACGCTGTACGAGCTCAAGGGGCACGAGGAACCGAAAGGCCCCGGCCGCCCCAAGGGCGCCGAGCACGGCGCCAACCGGGGCCGGACTACCTGGCGGGAGAAGCGCGAGCACGAGGCGCAGGAACTGGGCTTCACCGAGCAGCCCTATGTGCTGATCGTCGGCGGCGGCCAGGCCGGCATCGGGCTGGCGGCCCGGCTGCGGCAGCTCAGTGTGCCCGCGATCGTCATCGACAAGCGCGCCCGTCCCGGCGATCAGTGGCGCAGCCGGTACAAGAGCCTGTGCCTGCACGATCCCGTCTGGTACGACCACATGCCGTACCTGAAGTTCCCCGAAAACTGGCCGGTGTTCTCGCCCAAGGACAAGATCGCCGACTGGCTCGAGTCCTACACGAAGATCATGGAGCTCAACTACTGGGGGAACACCGAGGCCAAGAGCGCGTCCTACAACGAGGCCACCAGAGAGTGGACGGTCAACGTCGAGCGGGACGGTCAGGCCATGGTGCTGCGCCCGCAGCAGCTCGTGCTGGCCACCGGGATGTCCGGGCGGCCCAACGTCCCGTCCTTCCCGGGCATGGAGGTGTTCCGCGGGGACCAGCATCACTCCTCGGCCCATCCCGGCCCGGACGCGTACAAGGGCAAGCGGTGCGTCGTCGTCGGGTCCAACAACTCCGCCTTCGACATCTGCGGCGCGCTGTGGGAGGTCGGCGCGGACGTCACGATGGTGCAGCGATCCTCCACGCATATCGCGCGGTCCGGCTCGCTGATGGAGATCGGCCTGGGGGCGCTGTACTCCGAAGAAGCGGTCGCGGGCGGGATCACCACCGAGAAGGCCGACCTCATCTTCGCCTCCATCCCGTACCGGATCATGCACGTGTTCCAGATCCCGCTGTACGAGCAGATGCGGGAGCGGGACAAGGACTTCTACGACCGGCTGGAGGCGGCCGGCTTCGACCACGACTGGGGCGAGGACGGCTCGGGCCTGTTCATGAAGTACCTCCGCCGCGGCTCCGGTTACTACATCGACGTCGGCGCGGCTGACCTGGTGGCCAACGGGGACGTGAAGCTCGTCCGGGGCCAGGTCGACCATCTCACCGAGGACGCCGTCGTGCTCGAGGACGGCACCGAGATCCCCGCCGACCTGGTCGTCTACGCCACCGGCTACACCTCGATGAACGGCTGGGCCGCCGAGCTGATCTCCCGCGAGGTCGCGGACAAGGTGGGCAAATGCTGGGGGCTCGGCTCGGACACCGCCAAGGACCCCGGCCCCTGGGAGGGCGAAGAGCGGAACATGTGGAAGCCGACCCGGCAGGAGGCGCTGTGGTTCCACGGCGGGAACCTGCACCAGTCCCGGCATTACTCCCTCTTCCTGGCGTTGCAGCTCAAGGCGCGCCAGGCTGGCCTCCCCACCCCGGTCTACGGTCTGCCGGAGGTGCACCACCGCGGCTAGCGGAGGATAGCCTTCGCACGTGATCAACCGCGGGAACGGCCCGCGCCCCGGCCTGGCCCGGGTGGCCCGGCGGGTGGCCGTGACCCTGGTCGTCTTCGTCGTCGCGGTCACCGCCGCCAGCTTCGGCTACAACCTGGCCAGTGGCGGGCAGGCGCCCCGCCCGCCCGGCCTGACCATGGTCAAGGCGGGCGGGTTCGACACCCGGTACCGGAGCTGGGGAACCTCCGGCTCGCCGATCGTGCTCATTCCGGGCGCCTTCGAGACGGCCGACACCTTCGCCTTGCTCGGCGCCGCCCTGGGCACGGATCACCGCGTGTTCGCCGTCGACCTGACCGGCACCGGCTACAGCCAGCCCAGCCCGCCGTTCAGCGCGAGCCACCTCGCGGACCAGGTCCTCGCCTTCCTGCGGGCGGAAGGCCTGACGGGCCGGAACGCTCCCGTTCTGGTCGGGCACTCCAGTGGTGCGGCCGTGGCCGGGCTCGCCGCCCTGAGTACAGGGGCCGCAGCCGGCGTGGTCTTCCTCGACGGCGATGCGCTCCCGCTGCCGAACGCCACGTGGGCCGGGAACCTGCTGATCGACCCCTACCGGACGAGCCTCGTCCGGCTGGCACTCAGCAGCTCGTGGCTCATCCGCACCATCTACGGCTCCCAGTGCGGCCCGTTCTGCCCAAAGTTGACCGCCGCGGGGGTGGACACCTGGCGCCGGCCGCTCCAGCAGCCTGGATCCGCTGCCGTGCTCAGCTACACGCTGCACCACGGCATCCCCGCCATGACCGGCACCCAGCTCAGCTCGCTGCGGGACAGCCCGGTGCCGAAGCGGGTCATCTACGGTGCCAGCGACCCTCAGCTCAGCGCCGCCGCTGCCGCCCGGGCCGCATCCCGGATCGGCGCCCCGCCGCCGGTCGTGATACCCGGTCATCACCTGACCATGATCTCCTCGCCGCGCCAGCTGGCCGCCGCCATCCGCGCGTTCGCCGGCACCATCCATCCCTGAGCGCCGCCTCACCCCTGGCCGCCGGCCCGGAGATCCGTGCTCCCAATTTGTGATCTTCCCGGCGTAGGGTCGCCCGCATAACCGCCGGGGCCATTGGGGGAGGATCAATGCCGCTGTTCGGGCACCGCCGCGCCACGCCGGGATACACCATCCCGGCCGGGTTCACCGGCCCGGCCGAGTTCGCCGCCGCGCAGGGCTGGGCGCCGGTGCTGCCCGATCACGTGGACTATTCCGAAGACGATCTGATGCGGGTCAAGGACGGGCGCCGCGGCCACTGACCCGGGCGTGACGGGCGCGCTCCCGGCTGATCGCCGTGCCCGGCCCAGGGTTGCGTGATGGCCGGCAGAATGAATAATTACGGACGTAACAGGCGGCGCTGCGGTCCGGGGCCCCTGTTCTTATGCTTCGGCTCTGGTGTGCACGGGGCGGTGGCGGCACCGGCAGCTAGGGAGGCACTGTGGCCGGGGGGGATTACCGGGGGCCGGACAGCTTTTCCGTGGGCTCGGAGGTGGCCGGCTACCGCCTGGAAGAGCAGATCGGCCAGGGCGGCATGGCGGTCGTTTACCGTGCCCGCGACGTCCAGCTCGGCCGGAACGTGGCCCTGAAACTGCTCGCCCCGGTGCTCGCTCTGGACGATGCGTTCCGGCAGCGCTTCATCCGCGAGTCACGCGCCGCCGCCGCCGTCGACCATCCGTACATCATCCCGATCTTCGCGGCGGGCGAGAGCGATGGCGTGCTGTTCATCGCCATGCGCTACGTGCAGGGCGGGGACGTGCGCACGCTGATCGATACCGTCGGGGCGCTGCCCGCCAGCCGCGCCGCCGACATCATCACGCAGGTGGCGCTGGCGCTGGACGCTGCCCATCTGCACGGGCTCGTGCACCGGGACATCAAGCCGGCCAACATGCTGCTGGACTCCGTGGCCGAGGGCGCTCACCGGGATCACGTCTACCTGGCCGACTTCGGGCTCAGCAAGCGGTCATTGTCGGTGACGGGCCTGACGTCGATCGGCCAGTTCCTGGGCACGCCCGCGTACGTCGCGCCGGAGCAGGTCGAAGGGCGCCCGGTGGACGGCCGCGCCGACCTGTACGCGCTCGCGTGCGCGTCCTTCGAGATTCTCTCCGGTGCCCCGCCCTACGAGCGGGACGACGACCTGGCCGTCATGTGGGCGCACGTGGCGGCGCCGCCGCCGTCGCTGTCCGCGCGCCGCTCCGACCTGCCCGCCGAGATCGACGGGGTGCTCGCCAAGGCAATGGCGAAGGCCCCAGGCGATCGGTATGCCACCTGTATCGACTTCGCGATGGCTCTGCGCGCGGCGCTGGGCCTGCGGGTCGAGCCGCCGGACCTGGCCGCTCCCGCTGGCAGCCCGCAACCGCCGGGCGGCCGGCCGGGAGCCGCCGCTCACCCCCAGACCGAGATCTCGCTGCCGCGGGTACCGCCGGAGCCCGCCGCCGCGCCGGACCACGCCTCCGCCGCGCCGGGCCGGGATTCCGCCCCCGCCCCGGGTCAGGAGCCCGCCGCCGCTTACGAGCCCCCGACCGAGGCCGACTGGGGCCGTGCCAGGTCCGCTGAGCCGCCGCGCGTCCCCTACGAATCGCCGGGCGCTCCCTACGAGCCGCCGACCGAGGACGGCTGGCTCGCGCCGCTGCGCCGCCTCGATCAGCCGCCGGCCGGGCCGGGTGCCCCGGCCCGCCGCGCCCCCGTGGACCGGCCTCCCGCCAGCCGGGCCGGTGCCGGCGGCAGCGGCTCCCCGGGCCGGCCGCAGGACCGTGGTGCTGCGTCCCCGCCCTGGCCGGAGCCGCCCAGCGCGTCGCGCAAACGGTCGTTCTGGTGGCCCCGCGGCGCGATCGTCATCGGCGCCGCGGCCGTGGCCGGCGTCGCCATCGGGGCCGTGGTCGCGCTGAACGGCGGCGGCAAGAACGCCGGCGCTCCCGGTTCGGGCAGCACCCCGGCGGCCGGGGCGCTGGCGGCGCTCCCGGTACCGGGCTGCAGCACCGCCGTGGTCACGGCGAAGACGCTGACGGCCGTCCGCTCAGCCCAGGCCAACGTGGGAAATGCGCCGTTCGGCGTGGTCACCACCGCGGACGGCAAGTTCTCGTTCGTCACGCTGGCCAATTCGGTCGCCGTGCTCAGCGATGCCTCGCCGCTGTCGCCCACGCTGACCCACGTGCTGTCCGCGCCCGGCGCCAACGGCAGCGAGCAGCTCACCAACAACGGCAAATACCTGCTGGTGGCGGCGAACAGCGGTGCGATCGTCTATGACGTGGCCGCGGCCGCCCACGGCGGGAACGCCGTCGTGGGCGCCCTCAACAGCTCGTTCGGTGACGGGGCGGTCGAGGTGGCGCTCTCGCCGGACGACCATTTCGCGTTCGTCACGCTGGAGAACAGCGCCGCCCTGGTGGTGTTCGACCTGCAGAAGGCGCTGGCGA
>CAVUNW010000087.1:0-32985 GCA_963742865.1 uncultured Actinomycetes bacterium | reverse complement strand
CGGTCTGCGAGCACAGCCGGCGCGGCCCTGGCTTCACAGCGAGATTCGAGCCAGTACCGGCCGCCACGGATCCGCCTGGGCTCGCTCCGCCGTCACGGCACCGGGACGTTCGCTGACCCTTCGCAGCTGAGTGCGGGCGGGGTGGGCGCGACCAGTTGACTCCCGTAGCTCGGCAGCGTCCCGGTCAGCGCGTACCGGGTGAGCTGAGTCGTCAGCTGCGTGGTCCCCGCCGTGGTAGGCGTGCTCGCCAGTTCGAAGTAGTTCCGGCCTGGCGGGCTCCGCAGCGGATAGCCGGGATAGTAGAAGGGGGTGGAACCAGCGGGCCAGCCCGCCGGATCCGTCCAGCCACAGGCGTTGAAGTAAAGCGCGTTGGCAGCGGGCTCCCCGACGGCGATCACCAGGTCCTCGTTATCGGCCGTGTCCTTCCATGCCTGTTTGAATTTGCCGGTCACATTGCTGGCTGGCAGCGCCAGGCTGCGGGCGATCTGGGCCGCGATCCTCATGTCGCCTTTGTCCGCCGCGTACAACACGAGCGGAGAGTGAGTCGGCAGCGACCCTCCGGAGCGCACCACGGTCGCCAGGACGTACGCTTCGGCAATGGTTTGGGAACTGGAGGATACGGTGATCGGCACGAGGTACCGCCCCGGAGCGAGCGACGTGGCAGGCGTCAGGGACACCGTTGCCGAGTAGACGCCCCCCGCCGTCAGGTCGACGGCTCCGGAACTGGGCGTCGCCGACATGCCCCGCGGCACGTCCACCTGCCACTGCACATCGATCGACGTTTGTGGCAGGCCGTGCAAGGTCAGCGTCACCTTAGCCGTGCTGCCCGGCGCAGCGGTCAGCTCGGACGGCGTTGCGCTCTCGGCGGGCCCGGCGGAGTCCGGCACGGACGACTGACCGACGACCAGTCCGTCGGCAGCGTCCGAGTCGATGTTCAGCGTGGCGCCGCCCCACTTCTCGTCGTGCGGCCCGGAGTACTGGTGCAGCCGCTGATGGTTTGACCAGTAGGTGCTCGGCACGTACGAGTCGGTAAGCACCGGCGTGCCATTCCAGTCGGCGGTCCAGATGTCGTCCGGGCGCGAAGATCCACTGCTCTGGTACGCGGCCACCAGGCTTTTGATCCCGGAAGCTGCGCTGGCGTAGACCCCCGAGACGTAGCCTGCCGCATGCAGCGCCCGGGTCCACCCGGCGAGGAAGTTCACTACCGCGCTGGTGCAGCTGCCGCTGGGGGTGTAGCCCTCCATGTCGAAGTAGATCGGGGTACCGTTGCCGAACCCGAATTTCTTTGCCGAAGCGGAGGCGCTGCTGGCCTCTGCCTGTCCCTCGGCGGCGGCCTGCGACGGATTGATGACGGCGACCCCCGGGATGGTCGAGCAGGGGGCTTGCCTGGCCGACCCAGAGCGGCACGAACCGCCAGCCCTGGGCGGCTGTGTGACTCACCCAGGAAGCGGAAAAGTTCCCGTAGCTGCATGCCCAGTTCATCCCGCCCAGGTAGGTGCCGATCACCCGGTACGGTGACGCCAGCCATCTGGTCATGGTCGACGTCGACGGGACCGTGCAGGTGTCCAACCCGAGGCCGCTGCCGACCATGGACGTCAACTGGGAGGTTTGCGCTGACGACGTTGCCGTGCTGGACGTCGCGCCGACCGTCATCAGCGACTGGCTCGCAGCAGAAGACGCTGCCGGCGCTGCTGACCCGCCCAGCGCGGCGGAGCTGGATGAGCCGGAGCCGGACGAATCGGAGCTGGACGAGCCGGAGCCGGACACATGGGAGCTGGTGCCGGATGCAGCGGTCTGGCCGGTGATCATCGCACCAGCCAGTATGGAGCGCAGCCCTGCCTCGTTCGTGCCGTAAGTGGCCGTGACGAGCACGTCGGCTTTCGGTATTTCGACCTGGAACATGTGGGTGGCCGCCGTGGAGGCGGGCAGCGGAGCGTCTTCGGACAGGGCGGCCCCCCCACCGCCCACGACGATGGCCGAGGCCGACGTGCTGGCTGAGCCGGCCGGCTGGATGAGCAGTGCCTCGGTCCGGCCAACGGCGGACGCCGGGCAGTTCTGGCCGCTGCCCGGTGTGCCCAGGTAGACCGCATGGGTGCTGAACAGGACGCACTTCGAGGGATCGGTGGCCAGGTTGTAGACCGGCCAGGAGCTCGGCACCTGGAACTGGTAGCCGAGGTAACGCACGACTCGAGGCTTCGCGCTCCAGGACGGCTGCTGCGCCGAGCCCAGGGCATCGGCCACCGGATTCGCCGCCGCGGTGGTTTCCGCGGCCAGTTTCGCCGACGCGCTGTCTTGCGCCGGGACGGTCCCGGCCGTGGCCGGTGCGGTCACGCTCGGCGATGCCGGTGCGGTCGCGCCCGGCGAGGCCGTGCCGTGCGCGACGGAATGCCCAGACGATCCCGGACCTACGGCGACCGCGAGAGCAAACACCAATCCCATTCCTGAAGCGGCGCTGAGCGAGAAGTAGCGGCGTCGCACCGCAGCGGAAACGCGAGTTCTCCGTGCCGTCAATTCCTCTCCAGACGTCTCGGCTGCCCCAAAAAATACAGATCGGCACGTGCGTGACTCAATTACCGAAGGCGTGTTTCGCCGGGACTTTTCGACATCTGCCTAGCTCAGGGGCGGCTGAGGGGCGGCTTGACGCAGATTAAGCGCAGAATTTGCCGCATGTGCCCAGCAAAAGGCATGAAACGGTCAATCAGGACAGTGCGTCGAAAGAGCCCAAGAGCCGCAACGGCAAGCGGACGCTTCCGCTCGATGACGAGCTTGTCTCGGCGCTCACGGCGCGCCCACAACCCATTGAGTGATGATGTGCTTATTGCGCCAGATGAGGACCTAGGTCCCTAGCGCGACTTCTCTGGGCATGCTAGCCCCGAAGAGTCCGTCGCTGAAGGGGGGCACGATGTCAGGTCTTGTTCGCATGAGCCTCGATTCGCCGGAAGAGACCCGGCCATTCGAGGGCGGCACAGGTCAGCTCCAGCTGGTGAACATGAAAGAAGGCGGCGTTGGCCGGGCTACTTTCCTGCCGGGCTGGAGGTGGTCAGAGCACGTGAAGCCCATCGCCAAGACAGATAGCTGTCAGGCTGCCCATATGGGCTACTTCGTTTCCGGCCGCATGAAGGTCGTCATGGACGACGGGGAAGAGGCCGAGTACGGCCCGGGAGATTTCGCCATCATGCCACCTGGGCATGACGCATGGACCGTGGGGGACGAGCCCTGCGTCGTGATCGACTGGCAGGGCTTCGCTGACTACGCCAAACGGTGACGTCGACTCAGGTCATTTCGCTGTGCACAGCGACCTGGCACAGCTCCGGCATCTTGCCAGTGGCCACCTCAGCAGCTAGCCGCACGCCGGCCAGCGCGAGCGCGAAACCGTACACGGCCGCGCACGGCCACATCACCCCGATCCGGATGGCGTCCGAATCGGTCGCGGTCTGCACCACCCCGATGATCACGGGGGTGGCCGCCACCGCGGTGCCCGCGAGAGTACCCAGGACGCTGCCTATCCGGTAGGCGCCGTATCCCTGCGCGGCCACCAGCATCGGGGTGCCCGCTCGCTTGACCATGGGGTATGGCAGCACCGCGGAGAACAGGTTGCTCAGCCCCAGGGCCGCGCCGAGGCCGGCCAGCACAATCGGTGCCGCCTCGATTCCGAATCCCGGCCGGCCGGCCGCGGCGGCTAGCCCGAAGCAGACCGCGATGACCAGCGGTGTCCCGATCACGCAGAGTGCGAGATTCTGGCCGGAGAAGTAGGCACGCAGGTCGCGACCGCGGCTCAGCGCCGTTGCCTCGAGGAAGAACGGCGGTCCCGTCAGCCCGGCCGAGTTGGCGTGAAAAATCCCGACGAACGCGGCACCGAATACCGCGCTGGCCAGGATGACCGCCGGATGACGGTTGTGGCCGAGGAGGGAACTCGCCGACACCGCGGCCGTGATGACCGCGACCAGCGCCCAGTAAACGAGCGAGGTGGGATCGCGGCGCTGATAGAGCCAGAACCGCGCGGCCACGGCGCCGCGCATACCGAGGCCGTCCAGCGGCAGCTTGGCGCCGCGGACCCGTGCTGCCTGGGTCGTCGTGTCGGCCGTCACCAGAGCCCGGCTCAGCGACCTGATCCACAGCCAGCCGAACACGACGATGACGGCGGCCAGCGCCCCGAGACGGGCAAACGCCAGGCCGGGACGCCCATCCGATGCATCCTGGATCGCGTGCGCGGCCAGGCCAGGCGGCAGCCAGCGCATCCATGAGTCGAAGCCGGTGAAGCTCGCCGCGGTGATCTTGCCCTCGGCGGCGGCCTTGGGCACCACCTGGGTGAAGAACTCGTACAGCGCAAACAGCGGGATGATCATGAACGCGGCGAGATCCCGGCCGCGACGCGAGCGCAACAGGCTGGCCAGGGAGGTCGTCACGAACCGGGATAGGGCGATGCAGAACAGCACCTGCAACCCCACCGCGATCACCGCGACGATCAGGCCGAGCGCGCCGCTGGCCAGTCCGACGGTAACGCCGAGCAAGCCGATCACGTTGGCTAGTGGCCAGGCACCGGTAGCCGAAGCCGCCAGCAAACCGGTGATGAGCTTGCGGGTGCGCAGCGGGTAGAGGGCCAGCGTGGACGGGTCTAGCGTGCTGTCCACGCCGAAGACCATGATCGGCGCTATCAGCCAGCCGAACGCGAACACGGTGAAGATGACCGCGGTCAGGTCCACGGACGTGCTCTTGCCGCGGTACGAAGCCAGGACGAGGAACGTGCTGACCGCTAGCAGCACGGCGAATATCGTGCTGATGATAAACGAGACCTTAGCGGCCCTGGACGAGTGCAGCGCGTTGAGCAGCAGGCGCAGTTTCAGCTGGACGAGGAGCCGAGCCATGACAGCACCTCCTCGTCGTGCGCCCGGGGGCCGACCAGGTTGATGAATGCGCGCTGCAGCGTCTTGCCGCCGCGCACCTGGTCCGTGGTGCCGCTCACTACGATCTTGCCCTTGTCGATGATCGACACGTGATCGCAGACCTGCTCGACCAGTTCCATGACATGACTGGAGAACAGCACCGTCGAGCCGGACGCGACAAACCGTGTCAGCAGCCGGCGGATCACGTCTGCGGACACCGGGTCGACGCCCTCCAGCGGCTCGTCCAGAAACAGCATTGACGGATTGTGGATCAGCGCGCAGCCAAGCGCAGCCTTCTTCCGCATGCCGGTGGAGTAATCGGCAACCAGCCGGTTGGCGTCTTCTGTCAGGTCCAGCACGTCCAGCAGTTGCGCGGCACGCGACCGCGCCTCGGCGGCCGGCAGGCCGCGCAGCCGGCCCGAGTACTCCAGCAATTCCTCGCCGCTCAGCCGCTCGAACAGCCTGACCTCGGCGGGGACAACGCCCATGATCGCCTTAGCTGCGGGCGGGTCCGCCCACACGTCGAGCCCGTTGACCAGGACCTGCCCCCCGTCCGGCCGCAGCAACCCGGTCATCATCGACAGGGATGTTGTCTTGCCGGCGCTGTTCGGCCCGACGAGCCCGGCGAGGGAGCCCGCCGCGATCTCCAGGTCGATGCCGGCTACCGCTTCCTTGTCACCGAACTTCTTCCGCAGGCCGCGCACCGCGACAGCTGGCCCGCCGGTTGCCGGCTGGTAGCGGGGCAGCCCGGCGTCCGACGAGGCGTCTGGCGCACTTTCATAGTTCATGACCTTTTCCCGTCCCCGGGTCATCATGATGACTGCTTCCTTGGACCTATTCCCGGAAAGGAGAAGACGCGCTGACCGGCAATCAGCGCGGGTCACGGAGAACCTGGCCACCAGCGGAAAAGCACCGTCCGTTCGGTCAGAATCTATCTGATCTAACCGGCCGTGGTGCCTGTCCCGGGCCACGTCAATTCAGCTCGACCCCCGGAGTCCGGCTCTCTCAGAGACCTACCCGGCGGAATTCGAGGAGTTCGAGGCCCAGCGCCTCGAACTGAGCCAGCACACCGTACAGGGCTGCTTCATCGGGTAGTAGCCCGGTCAGCACCGTATCGCGCCCGTTCGCCTCGGCACGCAGATACGGGAACGCGACTAGCAGCGACTTGCCCAGCCGTCCCCGGATGCGGAACACGCACTGGTCCGGCTCGCCCGCCTTGTTCACCACACCAGCATCCGCTGATGATGGGGGGTGCACATCGCACAAAGGAGATGACTCATCCTCGGTCAAGTCGGCAAACTGACCGGGTCCTCCGCGGTAGCGGCTTCGGCGGCACGATCAGGGCTGCGCGTGCTCGAGAACGTGGATCGAGACACTGCCCATAAAGGCGGCGAGACCGGTGAGCCCCCACGCGCCCAAGACGATCATGTCCGCGTCGAGTTCGTCGGATACGGCTACGGTCGTGTCGGCGAAATGCTTCTTCTCGGCGACCCAGCCGGCGCGGGCGCGGAAGCCGCCCTGGTTTGCTAGACGTGCGCCGTGTTCTGCGACCAGGCGGGCTTGGTGCTCGGCGCGTTCGTCCTGCTGGGCGGCGTCCATGGCGATCGCGGGGGCGCGCCGAACTTCACGGCACGAAGCCCCTCCACGATGGCCGGGTCCCAGACCGAAACGACTACGGAGCCGCCGTCCTGGTGCGTGAGCAAGCTTCCGGCCGCGGCGAACGCGGCGTCGGCGCCGTCGTCGGCGAACAGGATGGTCATTGTCGCTCCCCGGTGAGCCGAAGAGCAGCTTGTTTGGCGTCACCGCCTGGATCGTGGGGTTTCCCGTTCACCGGAGGCGGCGTGCCTTCGGTGGCCAGGCCGGCTGCGGCGCGCCGGACGGCGTGTTCATCGAAGAGGTACGGAACCGCGTGGGCGAACTCCGTGTCGGGCCAGAGTGGGCTACCGGGAGGAGCGGCCGCCGTGGCGATATGCCTCAGGGCCAGCTCGTGCGTGACGACGAGCGTGACCGGTCCGGCCCGGCCCAGGAGCCTGCGCAGCGCGCCCGCGTAACGTCGCAGCGCGCCGTCGAGGCTTTCGCCGTGGGGGAACCGGTCGCTGGCCGTGTGCTGCCCGAGCCAGTCCCAGTAGGCCTGGATCGGCTCACCGTCGAGGTCGCCGGCCCGGATCTCGTCGAAGCCCGGCTCTGATTAGGACCGGTACCGCTCGGCCGCCCAGCGCGATGCTGATCGTTTCCCGGGTGCGCAGCAAGCGTGAGCAGACGGCCAGATCGATCGGCAGGTTGGTGAGTTGCGCGCCCAGGGCGCACGCCTGCGCTCGCCCCCGCTCCGTAGCGCCACCGGGCGGGAGGGGTCGGTGTTCAGCACATGGTCGGTGTTCGCGGCCGATTCAGCGTGCCGGGCACCAGACGAACAACCTGGGCAGGCGTCGCCGTCGGCGGTACTCACCTGATGCCTGGGCTGGCCGTGGTTCCTGGCGGGCGGCTGGCACGTAGGCGTGGCACGGTGCGCGGGCCCGGCTGGCATTTCCGGAGCAGGCGCTGTCGGCTGCGGTACTCCGGCGCGGGACCTGCCGCCGAACGCGAAGGTCAACGACGGCGACTCCGGCGAGCCCGGCGACCGCCGCCGAGTAGACCGTGCGGTGCTGTGCAGGCCCACCTGCGTATCGACGATGCCGGCGACCAGGGCCGGTAGGCCCATCGAGAGGTACTGACGGTGAAGTGGCTGCGATCAGCCCGGCCCGGTCGGCGGGAGCGGCCAGAGCCCCACAGTGCTGAAAGTGCGCCCGAAGGACGATGCAGTCGCGTGAGGCAGTAGCGCGCGGGAAGGTCAGCGCTAGAACAAGACGCCGAGGGTGCCGCGGACGACGCCGTCGACGCGCTGGATTTCGCCGAGTGGGCGGCCGAGCAGGCTGAGGTGGCTGTCCTGGATGCAATAAATGCCCGCGCCTGGGCGGACGAACGGGCGGCAGCCTCCCGCACAAGCTGACCTGGGTCACTGCCGGAAGGTGACGTTCGGCCCTGCACGCGGAGCGCGGGCGGGGTGCCAGCATCTAAGAAAGCCCCGGCGTGAACGGGGCAGTGGTGGCAGTTGCTGTCTGCCGGGCCGACGGGCAACACGGGCGGCGGCAGGCCGCTGGACGGCACGGCGGCGTGGCCGCGGGGCCGCGAGTGCCCCCAGAGAGCTTAGGAGGGGAGCGGAATGAGCATCAATCAGCAGACGAGCCGGGATCAGAGGGCGAGCAGATCCTGGGTCCGGGGAGGTCAGTGGCAGCTGGCGGGCCCGTGGTGGGCGCCGCTGCTGACCGGGATCGCGTGGCTGATCTTCTCGGTGATCGTGCTGCGGGTCAACACGACGTCGGTCGCCACCATCGGGGTCTTGATGGGGGTGGTCTTCCTGGCCGCGATGGCGAACGAATTCCTGATCGCTGCCGTGCGGCGGCGCTGGGGGTGGGCGCATGTCCTGCTCGGCATCCTGTTCCTCGGCGGAGCGATCTGGGCCTTCGTGCATCCCTTCGGCGCGTTCTGGTCGCTGGCCTCGGTTATCGGGCTGCTGCTGATCCTGGCGGGCTCCTTCGTCCTTATCAACTCGATCGAGTCCAGGGTCATCAACAGCGTCTGGTGGCTCGGCATGGTCGCGGGCATCGGGGAGATCTTCGTCGGCTTCTGGGCCTCCCAGCAGGCCCTCCCCGCCCGCGGTGTGCTGCTGATCATCTGGGTGGGGCTGCTGGCCCTGTTCCGCGGCTTCACCGAGATCGTGCTCGCGTTCGAGCTCAAAAGCGCGCAGCCCGGCTGACGCCGGGCCGCGGTGCGCCTGAACCTGACACCCGGTAAGCGTGATAACTGGCTACAAGAGTGATCGGGTCAATCAATACTTGAGAGTGAGGGAACCGATCATGACGACACACCTGAACCCGGCCCGGACCCCGTCGCAGGATGGACCGAGGCAAGACCCGCATCGCTCGCTGCACAGCGAGACCGGCGGACTGCGCGGGGAGCACCCGGGTCGGTCCAAGAATCCCCTGGTCAAGGTGGCCGGGCTGGCGTGGCTGGAGTTCGAGAAGCCGGACCTGGACCGGGCCGAGCGGTTTGGCACCGACTTCGGCTTCACCGTGGCCGACCGGACCCCCGAGACGGTGCTGCTGCGCGGCCGTCAGGCGGACGCCGCGTGCCTGGTGGTCCGCCGCGGCCCGCGCGCCCGGTTCGTCGGGCCTGCCTTCGCCGCGGCCGCCCGCGACGACCTGGACCGGCTGGCCCGCGGCATGGACGGGACGGTCATGGCGCACTGGGGCGGGCACACCGTGCTGCTGCGGGACCCGAGCGGGTTCCCGGTGCGGGTGGTGCACGGCGTCCCGGACCTGCCCGCGCTGCCCGAGCGCGCCCCGCTGCCGCTGAACTTCGGGTCCGGGCCGGTGCGCGTCAACGCCACCCAGCGGCCGGCCCGCCGCCCGGCGGAGATCCAGCGGCTGGGGCACGTGGTGCTGGGGACCACCCGGTTCCGCGCGGCGCTGGACTGGTACCTGGATACGCTCGGGCTGATCGTGTCCGATTTCCTGTATCTGGACGGGCAGCGTGACCGCGGCCCGGCGATGGCGTTCATCCGCTGCGACCTGGGCAGCGTCCCGGCCGACCATCACACCCTGGCCATGGCCCTGCAGCCGCACACCGGCTACGTGCACTCGGCCTACGAGCTGACCGACCTGGATGAGGTCGCCGCCAGCGGGGAGTACCTGCGCGAGCGCGGCTACCGGCACGCGTGGGGCCTGGGCCGGCATATCCAGGGCAGCCAGATCTTCGACTACTGGCGTGACCCGGACCGGCTGATGTTCGAGCACTACACCGACGGTGACGTGTTCGACGCCGCGATGGAACCCGGCTGGGCCCCGCTGTCGGCCAGCGGCCTGTCCCAGTGGGGCCCGCGGGCGACCGCGGAGTTCACCGGCACCAACGACCCGCGGGTGGCCGTCGCGGCGATCAAGGCCCTGCGGGACAAGGGCAACGAGGTTGACGCGCGCGCGCTGCGCGGCCTGATCAAGGCGATGAGCTCCTGACGGGATTTCGCGCGAAGGAGAGCTCGATGAGTATCAACCTGGCCCGCACCGCGGAGGCCTGGTGGCTGGTGACCCCGGCCGGGCTGGCCCGGCTGGACCTGCCCGCCGCCACGACCGCCGGGCTGCTCGCCGACCGCATAGCGCTGACCGCAGCTATCGAGGCCGCCGCAGGCCGCCGCGCCGCGGGATGCGGTGCCCGCGGAGTCCCTGGACCTGCTCAGCCCGGTGACCGCTCCCGCCAGGGTGGTGGCGCAGGCGGTGAACTACCGGTCCCACGCCATCGACTCCGGGTTCGACCCGGACACCGTCCCGGCGGCGTTCTTCCGCAAGGCCTCGCACTCGGTCACCGGCCCGGCCGGGGACATCGTCCGCCCCGACGGGGTCGGGTTCCTGGACTACGAGATCGAAATCGGCCTGGTCATCGGCGCGGACCTGCCGGTCGGCACCACCGTGACCGAGGCGAACCTGGCCCGGTACGTCGCCGCCCTGGTAGTCGCCGACGACGTCAGCGCCCGGCAGATCCAGCTGGTCAAGACCCAGTTCTACGAGGCCAAGTCCTACCCCACCTTCACCCCGGCCGGCCCGTGGCTGACCCTGGTCGACGCGGCCGACCTGGCCCGGCTGAGCTCGCTGCGGCTGACCCTGCGGGTCAACGGGCAGGTGCGGCAGGACAGCACCGCGGCGGACATGATCGTCCGCCCGGCGCGGGCGCTGACCCTGCTGTCCCGGTTCCAGCCGCTGGCCCCCGGTGACCTGCTGCTGACCGGCACCCCCGGCGGCACCGCGCTGAAGGCACCGGCCAAGATCGCCGGGCTGGTCGCCGGGCTGCTGCCGCCCGCCACCCGGTGGAAGCTGTTCTTCAACCAGGAGGCGGGCAACCCCCGCTACCTGCACGACGGCGACGTGATCACCGCGACGATCGCCTCGCCCGACGGCCGGCTCGACCTCGGCACCCAGCACAACACGATAGTCGGGAAGCTGCCATGACCACGCGAGAAATACTGCCGCGGCCGGAGTCGACCTACCAGCTGCTGCTGGACGCCGCCCGCACCTGGCCCGACGGCATCGCCACCCAATGGATCCCGGACCCGGGCGATTACACCCGGCGCCTGGACTGGACCTACGCGCAGCTGGCGGGCATGGTGACCCAGATCGCCAACGCGCTGACCGCGCTGGGGGTGCGGCGCGGCGACGCGGTGACGCTGTCCAGCGTCAACACCTCGATGCTGTACGCCGCCACGCTGGCCGCGGAGGCCGCCGGGATCGCCGCGCCGGTCAACCCGGCGCTGTCCGGCGAGCGGATCGCCGAGCTGATCCGCCGGACGGGATCGCGGGTGCTGGTCGCGGCCGGGCCGGAGCTGGACCCGCAGCTGTGGCCGCGGCTGCTCCAGGTGGCCCGCCAGGCGGGGATGACCGCCGTCCTGGCGCTGCGGCCGGACGACGCCCATGGCGTCCCGCCTGCCCTGGACGGTGACGGCGCTGCCGGGCATGCCCCGGACGGCCGCGGGCCGGTGGTGGCCTACCTGGACGAGGTGATCGCCGGGCAGCCGGCCGGCCACCTGGCCGGCGCGGACCCGCCGATGGCAGGGGATCTGGCCGCGTTCGTGCACACCGGCGGGACGACCGGCGCCCCGAAGGTCGCCGCGCACACCCACGCCAGCCAGCTCGCCTGCGCCCGCGGGATCGCGGAGTGCACGGGGCTGGCGGCCGGGGAGGCGATGCTGGGCGGGCTGCCGCTGTTCCACGTCAACGCGCTGATCGTCACCGGCATCGCCCCGATGTTCAGCGGCGCCCGGGTGGTGTGGCCGGGCCCGGCCGGCTACCGCGACAAGGGCCTGTACGCCCGGTTCTGGACGATCGTCGAGCACTACCGGATCGCGGCCATGTCGGCGGTGCCCACCGTCTACGGCACCCTGGCGCAGGTCCCGGTCGACGCCGACATCGGCTCGCTGCGGCTGCCGATCGTGGGCGCGGCCCCGCTGCCGGCCTCGGTGCGCGAGGCCTTCGCCGCGCGCACCGGGCGGCACCTGCTGGAAGGCTACGGGCTGACCGAGGCCACCTGCGTCAGCACCTGGACCCGGCCGGGTGAGGAACGGCCCGGGTCGGTCGGCCGCGCCCTGCCCGGCCAGCAGATCAAAGCCGTCACGATCGGCGCCGACGGGTCCTGGGCCGACTGCGGCCCCGGCGAAACCGGCGTGCTGGTCATCGGCGGGCCCGCGGTGTTCGCCGGGTACGTCACCGACCCCGCCCTCGGCGGCCCCCGGGTCAGCCGGGACGGCATCGTCCATGACGGCTGGCTGGACACCGGCGACCTCGGCCACGTCGACGCCGGCGGCTTCGTCTACCTCACCGGCCGGGCCAAGGACCTGATCATCCGCGGCGGCCACAACATCGACCCCCGGGTCATCGAGGACGCGCTGCTGCACCACCCCGCCGTCACCGCCGCCGTGGCCGTCGGCCGCCCGGACCGGCACGCCGGCGAGGTCCCGGTCGCCTACATCGTCCCCGCCGGCCCCGGCCGGTTCGACGAAGCCGAACTGCTGGCCTGGGCCGGCACCGCCATCGACGAGCCCGCCGCCCGGCCCAAGCACATCTACCCGATCGACGCCATCCCGGTCACCGCGGTGGGCAAGCACTTCAAGCCCGCGCTGCTCGCCGACGCCGCCGTCCGCGCCATCACCGACGCGCTGGCCGCGGCGGGCCTGGCCAACGCCCGGGTCACCGCGGCGTACGAGGACGGGCGGCTGGTCCTCACCGTGACCGGCGCCGACCCCGACCGCGTCCGCAACGCCGTCGCCGGATTCACCCTCACCGTCCGCTCCGGGCCATCGCCCGCCGCCCAGACCACCAACAAGTGACCCGCAGAAAGATACACGACCATGAACGACCAGAACCCCCCGACCCAGGAGCCGGTCATCGTCGTCGGCGCCGGCCCGGCCGGCTGCACCGCGGCCCTCCTGCTCGCCGACTCCGGGATTCCCGTCACCCTGCTGGAACGCTACCCCCAGCCGCATCCGCTGCCCCGGGCGGTGCACCTGGACGACGAGGTCGCCCGGATCCTGGACCGGATCGGCGTCAGCGAGGGATTCCTGGCCCGGTCCCGGCCCGGCAGCGGACTGCGGCTGCTGGACGCCGGGCACCGCGTGATGGCCGAGTTCGGGCGGGAGCACCAGGCCAGCCAGCACGGCTTCCCCCAGGCGAACATGTTCCACCAGCCCGACCTGGAAGAACTGATGCTCGCCCGGGTCAAGGCGCACCCGCTGATCGACTTCCGCCGCGGCGCCGAGGTGACCGGGCTGGACGATGACGATGCCCCCGGCCCGCTCACCGCGGCCCCGGTCCGGGTGCACGCCCGCATCGGCGGCGAGCCGCAGACGTTCACCGGCCGGGTCGTGCTGGGCTGCGACGGCGCCAACAGCACAATCCGGGAACTGACCGGGATCACCATGGACGACCTGGGCTTCACCGAGCGCTGGCTCGTGGTCGACATCCAGGCCGAGGACGGCCTTGACACCTGGGACGGCGTGGAGCAGATCTGCGACCCCGCCCGGGCCGCCACCTTCATGCCCGTCACCGGCGACCAGTACCGGTGGGAGTTCCGGCTGCGCGACGGCGAGGACGAAACCGGCCTGATCACCCCGCACGCCCTCGGCGCCCTGCTGCGCCCGTGGACCGGGCGCAGCGACCTGGCCGGCCTGCAGATCATCCGCACCGCCAGCTACACCTTCCGGGCCCGGCTGGCCTCCCGCTTCCAGGCCGGGCGCGTCTTCCTGCTCGGCGACGCCGCGCACCTCACCCCGCCGTTCATCGGCCAGGGCCTGGCCGCCGGGCTGCGCGACGCCGACAACCTCGCCTGGAAGCTCGCGCACGTGCTCACCGGCCGGGCCGGGGCCGGCCTGCTGGCCAGCTACGAGACCGAACGCCGCCCGCACGCCCGGGCCCTGATCAACAAGGCCGTCCGGGTCGGCTGGGCGATGACCGGCGGCCAGGACCGCGCCGCCGCCATCCGCCGGATCGCCCTGGCCGCCGCCGTCCGCAGCGACCGCATCAGCGAGTTCATGGGCTCCACCGCCACCCCCCGGCTCAAAACCGGCGCCCTGCAGCACACCCCGCGGCGCTTCCTCCCGTCCGGCATTCCCCCCGCGCTGCGGGTCGGCGGCCTGATCCCCAACCCGCTGGTCTCCGCGGCGACGGCCTGCCCGTCCGGCTGGACACGATCCTGGCCGGACGCACCGCCGTGCTGACCGCGCGGCACCCCGACGCCGAACTGGCGGATTTCTGCCGCCGGCACGGCCTCGTCCTGGTCGCGGATCAGCAGCACACCCGGCACCGGCACCCCCGCAGGACCGGGCGCCGGGGAGGACGCCGACTGGATCGACGTCCATCTCGCCGGCGACGCACCGCCCGCGGGCATGCGGGCCCTGGTGGCCGACCCGGCGCTGACCGTCATCGTCCGCCCCGACCGCGTGATCGCGGCGGTCAGAGCCCCGGCACCGGCTCCCGCACCTGCCCTGGTACGTCCCGGCCAGTGCCGTGCCCGGGTCTCCGGCACCGGCTCCCTCGCCAGCCCGCCCCGAGCCCGCCGGTCCGCTGCCGGCCGCCCGCTAGGGCTCCTCGGTCCCGGAGACTTTGACATGACACTTGTCCTGAGTTTTCCTGAGGCGTAGCGCCGTGAACACCCGCTCCACAATCCGTAGACAGTGCCCTGACCAGCCACTTCAGAGTGGCACGGCCGATTCGGAGGCGAACCGGAACTTCGGCGCAGCGGGTGGCGGCGGTCCGCCAACGTGACCGCAGGTCCCTACGTAAGTGCGCTTAAAATCGTAAAGGCGAGCGGAAAAAACCAGGTCAGCGGACTGCTCGACGGTCTGAGGCGGAGCCCTCGCTAGGAGGTTGCCGCGTTCGCCACCATCTCGCTGCTACTGGCTGCGGCCCGCCTGCTCCCGGCGGTCGGCAAGCTGACCGGCCAGCCCACGATGCGGCAGTCCGCCGCGCACTTCGGGATCCCCTGGTCCCGCTACCGGCTCATCTGGGTAGCCGAACTCGCCGCCGCCGCAGGCGTCGTGATCGGCCTGTGGTGGCATCCCCTGGGCGTGGCCTCGGCGGCCGGGATGGCCCTGCTGCTCGTCGGCGCGCTGATCACCCACCGCCGGGCAGAAGACGGCGGGGAAGGAGATCACACCGGCCTTGCTCGGCCTGCACGCTCGCCTACCTGGCCATCGCCCTCACCACCTGGGCGTGACCCGCCCCCGCAGCAGCGTCACGGCCGGTTAGGGCATGCACTGCCCGTTCGGATGAATTGGCATTGTGGCGCTGCCAGCTCCAGTGCGGGTCGTGATAGTCGCCGTCGAGATGGCCGATCCGCAGCGCGTCGAGCGGGAGGTCGGCCTCCGCGGCGAGTTGCCTGGCTGCTTCGCACCATGCCTGGCCGTCCTCGTCGGCGATCAGGAACCTGCGTGAGGTGTCCAAGGATGCCGGACTCTTGGTGCTGCGGCATGAGAACGCGGTGCTTTGCCGCCAGGTGTCCGCTACCAGCCAGCCGACCGGCTGTGGCTCGCGGCACTGTCCCGGCTGATCCCCCGGCACGCGGCGAGCGGAGCGGAGGTGGCAGGCGGAGCGACAGGCGCGGTCTGGGAGAAAACCGGCGGCCTCAGCGTTCGGTACGATCCGGCTGAGATGCCGTCTTTGGGAGGCTTTGACGATGAAGGCAGCGGTAATCGATTCACCGGAGAGGGGCCCGCGGTTCGCCGACTTCGCCGAGCCGGTCGTGGCCGACGGGGAAACCCTGGTCGAGGTCACCGCCGGCCTGCACCCGATTGTGCGGATGCTGGCCAGCGGTAAGCACTATGGCAGCCAGGGCACGCTGCCGATGATCCCCGGTATTGACGGCACGGGCCGCTCCCCGGACGGCACCCGCGTTTATTTCGGTGGGGTCCGCCCCCCTTACGGCCCCATGGCCCAGCGCGCCGCGGCCTCATTCGTCCTGCCGCTGCCCGACGGCCTGGACGAGGTGACGGCTGCGGCCATCATCAACCCGGGAAATGGCGCCTGGCTGGCGCTGACCCGGCGGGCCGCGCTGCAGCCCGGCGAAACTGTGCTGGTGCTGGGCGCCACCGGCGTGTCTGGCCGGATCGCCGTGGCGCTGGCAGCGCGGATGGGCGCCGGCCGGGTGATCGCCGCCGGCCGCAATCGGGCCATCTTGGACCAGCTCGGCGCGGCCGCCACGGTCGCGCTCGGCGGCCCCGACGACGCGGCCGCCCTCGCCGACGCGGCCGGCCAGGACGGAATACACGTCATCATCGACTACCTCTGGGGCCACCCCACCGAGGCCGCCATCGCGGCCATCACCCGGCGTGGCATGGCCCATGCCGCGCCGCGGGTCCGCCTGGTGGAGGTCGGACAGATGGCCGGCCCTACCATCTGCCTGCCCGCTGACGTGCTGCGCAGCTCTGGGCTGGAAATCCTCGGCAGCGGCCCGGGCACCATCCCCCTCGCTGAGATCATCAGCGCGATTCCCCCGTTCATGGCCATCGCAGCCACCGGAGACCTGCCGATCGACCTCGACGAGGTGCCCCTCGCCGAGGTCGAGTCGGCCTGGCAGCGCAGCAGCGACGGCCGGCGGACCGTCCTCCGGCCCTGACCACGAGCCGGCCTGTGGCATGCACAACGGCCACATCTGGACGGCGCTCATCTTGATCAGAATTCAGCCGGAGACACCCCAATGCGGCGGATCTCGCGTGCCGCATCCCGGCCCTGCCGTCACCGTCCGTGACGTAAGCCGGGGTACCGCCATGCGCCGCCTGGAGCCGCCAAGGTGAGGATCCCGGTGCCAGGGCGAGCACGGCGGAGACGCCCACTGGATAGGCATGCCGGCAACCGAGGCTCGCCGTGAGTGACGTCCGGCGCTCATGGCGAACGACGCGTCACACAGGCCCCTGGTCGATCTCGATGAGCAGGAGCCCGTCGAGGAGCAGGTGGACCTCGGTGTCCGCGATCGGCCATTCGCTCAGCAGCGCGCCCTCGGGCAGGCTGTGCTGGCGGTAATCCCCCGACACCAAGATGGCATCGGCCAGGGATCGCTCGGCCGCTGCCCTGACCGCTGCGACCGGTACCGGTTCGCCGCCGCCTCCCCAGGGGCTATCTTGCTGGGCGGATCGCCGGATCCAGTCCTGAGCCGAGACGGCGGACCGGCGGGCATCAAACTGCTGCCCAGGACAGCAACCTCGCCAGGGCCGCAGCCAACCCAGCCCTGCCAGTTGAGCTCGACACCATAACGGCGGTCTGTGCCGCCCGGCCGTGGCGAAGTCACCGGCGCCGGGCAACCCGTATTCGGCGATGCTGGTCGGCGGTGATCGTTCAGAGACGGTGTCACTCAGCGTGTCCGCCGTGGCTTGTAGTCGAGGGCGCACATCGCCGCCCGATCGGCGCGCCCGACTTGCGTGTGATGGCCTGCCCGGTAATGTGCGCAGTTATGGAAGATCTGCGCGCCGCCATCGCACCCTTCAGTTGGCGCCAGTCAATACCTATTCGGCAGCGCGAACTCGGCCCCGCCGGCCAACCAGTCAATCACGCTCCGTGATAGCCGCCACGGAGGCGACGTTCTGGCCGTCCGACGGCCACTCGCTGACGGGCGTCCTGCATGCATACGGCATAGGTGGCGAAGTCCACCGCATCGGCGGCGTGGCCTCGGCCTCCTCAGCCCGCCGATCGGCGGCGGCTTTGCGTCCGGGTGTCACGCTTCTCCTCCAGCTGGCCCGGGGTCATCGCGCATGCTCCCGAACCTGGGCACGAGCTCCGCAGCCGAGGTCCAGGTCGTCCGTGGCGGGCCGGTCCGCGGCCGCCAGGGCCTGGTAGAGGGCTTGCAGTTGCTATCTCCCGGTCGGCGGAACTTACAGGGCTTGCTCGCGCTCGAGATACTTCAGGGCGCCCCAGCCGAACGGGATGGGAAGCCAGAATGTCAGCAGCCGGAACAGCAGCACCGCGCTGGCCGCGACCGCGCCCGGTATGCCCGCGGCGGTGAGCCCGGCGGTCAGGGCCGCTTCGACCGCGCCGATGCCGCCGGGGGTGGGGATGATCGAGCCGATGGCGCTGCCGGTCAGGTATACCAGGCCGATTTTCGCGATCGGCACCGATCGGCTGAACGCCGCCACGCAGGCGGCGAGGCAGAGGATGTAACAGAAGCTGAGCAGCAGCGTGCCGCCGATGCCCTGGGCGAGCTTGGCCGGCTGCTGCGCGACCTCGAGCAGCCGGGGCAGCACCTGGCCCAGTATCGGCGACAGGCGGGCGCGCAGCAGCCGCCGCCCGGCGGGGATGGCCAGTACCACGAGCGCGATGAGGACCAGGCCGGCCAGCACGAACCAGGCCCACCGCGGCGGCGGGTGGACCGGTTCGCTGGCCGAGCTGCCGGCGATCGCGGCGAACACGAGGATCAGCAGGACGTGCAGGACGAACGCGACCAGCTGGGATACGCCCACGCTGGCCGCCGCGACCGCGGCGGGGATCTTCTGGCGCTGCAGGTACCTGATGTTCAGCGTGGCCCCGCCGACGGCGGCGGGGGTCACCAGCGTGACGAAGGAGCTGGCCAGCTGGGCGAGCAGGGTGCGGCGGAAGCTCAGCCGGCCGGGGACGAACCCGATCAGCGCCTCGGTGGCGGCGGCGTAGGTGGCCGCCGACAGGGCCAGCGCGGCGATGGTCCAGCGCCAGTCCGCCTTGTGCAGCACGGTCCCGAGGCTGGCCCGCTGCAGCTCGCCGGCCAGCAGGTAGACGGCGGCGACGCTGGCGACCAGCGTCAGCAGGGTACGCGGCCGGATGCGTTCCAGCTGGACGGGCTCGACCTCGCGGCCCGGCACCGCCGCCAGCAGCCGGGTGCGCAGCGCGGGCAGCACGTCGCGGCGGCGGCGCAGCGCCTGGCGGGTCGGGCGGGCCAGCGCGACCGGCTGCAGCAGCGACACCACCGCCACCAGGTCATCCGCGGTCAGCTTCGCCACCGCCAGCCCGGCGGCGCGGTCCGGCCCGACGACCAGGGCAAGCTCGGCCAGGAGCTGGGCCACGTCCAGGCGGATCTGCAGGTCGCTGGCGGCTACGTCGCCGTCGCCCGGGTCGAGCAGCATGGCCTGGCCGTCGCCGGTGAGCAGGATACGATCCGCGGTCAGGCCCCGGTGCGTGACCTTGCGGGCGTGCAGCCGGCAGGCCGCCTCCCAGATCTGGCTCAGCTCGGCGTCGCTGCAGCCGGTATCCCGCTGGGCCAGCGTCGTCCCCTCGTGGTGCTCGCAGGCCAGCACGGAGGCTTCGGGACCGGCCCGGACCACGGCGCGCAGCCGCGGCGTGGGCGCGCCCGCGTCCTCGGCCGCGTAAGACAGCAGGGCCCGGCGCTCGACCGCGTGGTCCACCGCCAGCGGGGCGCTGCGGGACACCTGCCCGCGCACCCGCACCCGCCGGTACAGCCGGTAGACGGCGCCGGCCGCCTGCTGGTCCCGGTCGTACACCACGACATCCAGCCCGCCGCCGTCTCCCTCGGTGGTGGCCGCGTAGTGGCGCGACGGGTTTCCCTGACGGGGGTCCTGGCCGCGGACCCGCCGGATCGCGGTCACCGGCAGGCCAACGGCGGCCACCGCGCCCGCGATCTCCAGGGCGCCGGGCCGCTGCGACGCCGAGCCCGCGACATACCGGACGGCCAGGCCGATCGCGCGGCCTGCGAGCACCGTGATCAGCAAGGTCAGCACGGAGGTGTGCAACACTCCCACGTGCACGATGACATACACGGCGATCGCCGCCCACAGGGCATTCCGCCAGTACGGCAGGCCGGCCAGGCCGACCATGGTGGCGTAGGCGACCAGGCCCGCCAGGTACGGGTCGAGCGCCGCGGCGTGGCTGGTGCCCGGACGGGCCATGATGATCGCGTCGTAGAGCCGGCTGGCAGCGGGCCGCGTGAGCAGGTCGCTGGCCACCGCGGTCACGGCCGCGGCCAGGACACCGGTGGCCACCGCCTCGGCGAGCCGCCGGAACTGGCGCCGGACCAGCAACTGGACCGCCATGCCCACCGGCAGGATCAGCAGGGCGAACAGCACCAGCGGAGGGACCACGACCAGCAGCGCATGCGGCAGCCGGCGGCTCGCACCCACAATGTCGGTCTGCACGCCGGACATGGTGGCGCTGGCCGCGACGCCGGCCACCGCCAGCGCCACGATCCCCAAACAGGACAACACACAGCGCAGCAAGTCGACCGGCTTGCGGATACGGCGCTCAAGCTGATCCTCGACCTCGATCTCATCTGGCTGCGATGCCGTCACGCCACGATCGTCTCACCCAACCGCCTGGCCGCACAGACGCACCGCCCCGCCTGCGTAATGCACCGCCGCCCGCGGCCTCCGTCGAAGGTTGAAAAACGGCCTGATCACGAAACCACCGAGGCGAAGTGGCGCGCTGGCACTGAGCCCGGTATCGCGGTCGTGGTTGTCCCGTCCGATGGACAGTTCGTCGCTCGAGTGTCAAGAACCCGCATGACGACCGTTGCGCCGAAATCGCTGCGGGCCGCACATCCTCGCCCCCGTAGGATTCCCGGGTCCATACGCTCGTGCCCCACGGTGGCCGCCTACCAGACCGCGTGAGACGGGGTGACGTTACCGGCGCGCCGTCCGAGCCATGGAGTGCTTGACATGGCGTTCCCTGGCATACGCCGACCGGCTGGCTGGTCGTCTCACGACCTCCGAGTGATGGGCCGCGACCGACCGCCGAGTCACCGTCCGCTGCGGACTACCGCCGGGCGCCGACCGGACTTCGGCGCCCCGGCATGCTGCCGGCGGGATGGTCGTTCATGACCTGCTAGTGAGGGCCGGACCCAGCAGCCGCGCGCGGATCGGCCCGACCGACCGGGCCGTGTCGGCCCAACAAGCACACTCCAGGCCCCTGCTGCAAGACCCGCGCAACCGCATACCTGCGGACCAGCAGGACGCCGAGTGGATGAACGAATATCACCAAGCACTTGCCGATGCCAGCGAGCGTGCCTGACCAGGAAAGAGCCGAGCCCACTCCCAAGCCGGGACGGCCTAAGCCTGTTACCGCTCCACGCAGCGCCGACCTAGAGCTTGATGGCCACCAGCCAGGCCCAGCGCTCCTGGACGCGGCTTCTGCGTCCCTATAGTGTGGGTCGCCGTCACGTCATGCAGGAACAATCCTTGGGGCGAACATGGCGGATCAGTATGCCTGGACTATCCGGGGCAGTCAGCCCCGCAACGAGGAGGAGCGCAGCAAGAGGAAGATCTTCCTGGGCTACCTGGAAGCTCTCCTGGAGCCCGTGGACATGAAGTCCCGGTTCGCGACCAGCTTCTGGCCGCACGACTTGCTCCCCGGCGATCAGCGCCCGCCCGAAGGCGCGGGGATCGAGGCCATGGCGCAATTCCGCGAGCGCATCAACAGCGCCTGCACCACTGTCCGCTCTGCCACGGTGACGTGGATCGAGGACGGCGCGGCCCTGTCTACGCTGGCCGGAGGCGCTGACCCCAGAGATCTCGTGGGTGCGAGCATGGTCGTGACCTACGTTCATGACCGCGGCCCGCTGGTGCTTCCCGGCTCCGATCGGGTATACGAGCCGACTGGCAAGGACCTGGTGCTCAACGTCTCCGACGCCGTGCGCATCGACAGTGACGGCATGATCACCGACCGCTGGAGCGGGCTGAGCTTCGCGCATCTCCACTGGGAGCTGGAGCAAAACGCCACGCTCTGACCCTTACCCAGCGGCCGGCAACAGGGTCAGCGCCCGCGCCGGCCGGACGATCATGTCCGCGGCGGTGCGTCCTGCCGCACCTGCCCGTTCACGGACAGGTCAGCCGCAGCGAGGTTAGCCGGGCCAGGTCGGCCGCGTCCACCAGGGTCAGCCACGGGCCCACCGGGGTGAAGGTGGGGTAGGACTTGGCCTCATAGAACTGGGTCTTGACCAGCTGGATCTGCCGGGCGGAGATGTCGTCGGCGACCACCAGGGCGGCGACGTAGCGGGCCAGGTTCTCCTCGGTTACGGTGGTGCCCACCGGCAGGTCCGCGCCGATGACCAGGCCGAGCTCGACCTCGTAGTCCAGGAACCCGACCCGTCGGGGCGGATGATGTCCCCGGCCGGGCCGGTGAGGGAGTGCGAGGCCTTGCGGAAGAACGCCGCCGGGACCGTGTCCGGGTCGAACCCGGAGTCGATCGCGTGCGACCGGTAGTTCACCGCCTGGGCGACCACCCGCGCCGGGGCGGTCACCGGGCTGAGCAGGCCCAGCGACTCCGCGGGCACCGCCTCCCGCGGCGCGGCGGCTGCGGTGGCGTGCGCGGCCTCGATGGCCGCGGTCAGCGCTGTGCGGTCGGCGAGCAGCCGGCCGTGGTGGTAGCGGGCAGGCCCAGCCGGGCCAGCCCGGCCGGCGTCACCAGCCACCAGGCCTCCGCGGTGCGGGCCAGGTTGATACTCATCGAGCTCTCCTTCGCGCGAAATCCCGTCAGGAGCTCATCGCCTTGATCAGGCCGCGCAGCGCGCGCGCGTCAACCTCGTTGCCCTTGTCCCGCAGGGCCCTGATCGCCGCGACGGCCACCCGCGGGTCGTTGGTGCCGGTGAACTCCGCGGTCGCCCGCGGGCCCCACTGGGACAGGCCGCTACGCCGACAGCGGAGCCCAGCCGGGTTCCATCGCGGCGTCGAACACGTCACCGTCGGTGTAGTGCTCGAACATCAGCCGGTCCGGGTCACGCCAGTAGTCGAAGATCTGGCTGCCCTGGATATGCCTTCCCAGGCCCCACGCGTGCCGGTAGCCGCGCTCGCGCAGGTACTCCCCGCTGGCGGCGACCTCATCCAGGTCGGTCAGCTCGTAGGCCGAGTGCACGTAGCCGGTGTGCGGCTGCAGGGCCATGGCCAGGGTGTGATGGTCGGCCGGGACACTGCCCAGGTCGCAGCGGATGAACGCCATCGCCGGGCCGCGGTCACGCTGCCCGTCCAGATACAGGAAATCGGACACGATCAGCCCGAGCGTATCCAGGTACCAGTCCAGCGCCGCGCGGAACCGGGTGGTGCCCAGCACCACGTGCCCCAGCTTCTGGATCTCCGCCGGGCGGCGGGCCGGCCGCTGGGTGGCGTTGACGCGCACCGGCCCGGACCCGAAGTTCAGCGGCAGCGGGGCGCGCTCGGGCAGCGCGGGCAGGTCCGGGACGCCGTGCACCACCCGCACCGGGACCCGCTCGGGTCCCGCAGCAGCACGGTGTGCCCGCCCCAGTGCGCCATGACCGTCCCGTCCACTGCCGCGGGCCAGCCGGTCCAGGTCGTCGCGGGCGGCCGCGGCGAAGGCAGGCCCGCGAACCGGGGCCGCGGGCCGCGGCGGATCACCAGGCACGCGGCGTCCGCCTGACGGCCGCGCAGCAGCACCGTCTCCGGGTCCGTCGGCCACGGTGAAGCCGAAGTCGGTGCCAACCGCTCGGCCCGGTCCAGGTCCGGCTTCTCGAACTCCAGCCACGCCAGCCCGGCCACCTTGACCAGGGGATTCCTCGACCGACCCGGTGCTCCCCGCGCAGTCCGCCGGTCTCGCTGTGCAGCGAGCGATGCGGGTCCTGGGCCTGCTCCACGCCGGCCAGGACCTCCGTCTGGCTGTCCTGTTTCATCATGATCAGCTCCTTTCGCGCCCCAACCTACTGTCAGATCATCAGTTTTGTAATAACTTATCAGAGATGATCGAATGATTGTCAAGCGCGATGGCACGAGTGAGCGCCGCACTTCCGCGCGCAGGCATCTGGCATTGCGGCTGGCGGCACGCCCAGCGCCCCATCATCGACATGAGAAGTGACGTCCCTGGTCACCGCCGGCTCATCTGGCGGCGGGGGCTCTGGTGATCACCGGCTAGCCAGGGTGGCGCTGCGATGCGTGTGGTCTACCCGGATCGTGGGTTATCCGGGGCAGAGGGAGCCCGACAAGGCAGGCAGCCGTTTCGGAACAATCTTTCCGCCGAATGAGCGGGGTTTCCCGGCCGACCCGCGGCTTCACTCAGCGGCCGGCCACGGACACCGGGTGGCCTGCTCAGCTTCCGGCCAGCAGGGCCCGGCGGGACGCCACGAGCGAGGGCGCGAGCGGCTGGAGCAGCAGCTCCAGCGTGGCCCCGCGGTCGGTCTGGCCGGCCACGAACGCGCCGTCGATGGCGGCGAGCGCGAACCGCGCGAGCTGGTCGGTGACCGGGCTCTGTGGATCGTCGCCGAACGCGGCCGCGATCTGCGTCCGCAGCAGCTCGAGCGCGTGCTCGCGGACCCGGCGGACGACAGCCTGTATCTCTCCCTGGCCCGCGGCGGGGGGCTGCGCGGCGAAGACGATCAGCAGCCGGAGGAAGTCCGGGTGGCGCTGGAGCGTGCCGACGGCGGCCGACACCACCCTGGCCAGGTGCTGCGCGGGGCGCCCGGGGCGCCGGGTCAGGCCGGGCAGGTCGGCGAAGAAGCGGTCGGCGCCGCGTTCCATGACGGCGAGCAGGATTCCGTCCTTGGACCCGAAGTAGTGGTAGACGGAGCTCATCGGGATGCCGGCTTCGGCCACCACGCGGGCCAGGGTCGCGGCTTCGAAGCCGTGCTCGGCCATGACCCGCTCGGCGGCGTCCAGCACCAGTTCGCGGGACTTCACGCCCCGGCGGTTGGGCGTCACTTCTGTCGCGTGCCATGCGTTCAGGATAGCGCACGTATTGGAGTTGACACTCCAATACATGTTATTGTAGTGTTCACTCCAGTTCTAGAGAGAGGAGGCGCCATGCGTGTCACCGCGGGTGCCGAGGAAGAAGAAGTACCGGTTCTGATCGTGGGCGGCGGCGGCGCCGGCCTGACCAGTTCGATGCTGCTGGCCCGCCTGGGCGTGGAGCATCTGCTGGTCAGCGCGCGCCCGGCGACCTCTGATCTGCCCAAGGCCCATGTGCTGAACCAGCGGGCGATGGAGGTGCTGGACGACGCGGGCGTGGCCGGCGCGATCGCGGAGCGCAGCACGCCGCCGGACCAGATGGCGGCGACGGCGTTCTACGCGGGCTTCGCCGGCCCGGCCCCGGACTACGGGCGCCGCCTGGCCCGCCTGGAGTCCTGGGGCGCCGGCGGGGACGATGACAGCTGGCGGGCGGCGAGCCCGTGGCGGCAGCTGAACCTGCCGCAGATCCGCCTGGAGCCGCTGCTGAAGGCCCGGGCGGAGGAGCTCTCGCCGGGCCGGATCCGGTTCGGCCACGAGCTGACCGGCCTGGAGCAAGACGCCGACGGGGTGCGGGCCCTGATCCGCGACAACGCCTCCGGCCGCCAGTACGTGGTGCGCTGCCAGTACCTGCTCGGCGCGGACGGCGGCCGGCGGGTGGCCAGCCTGATCGGTGTCGAATACGAGGGGCTCGGGGTGATCACGCAGACCGCGACGCTGCACGTGTCCGCGGACTTCTCGCCGTGGGCCAAGGACCCGGACGTGCTGATCCGCTGGATCTTCTCCCCGCAGGCCGGCGTGCTGGTGGTGATGGTCCCGATGGGGCCGCAGCGGTGGGGCCCTGCCTCCGAGGAGTGGGTGATCCACCTGAACTACCCGGCCGGTGATCCCCGGGCCCAGTCCGACGCGCAGGTCGAAGCCGACGCCCGCCAGGCGCTGGGCGTCCCGGACCTGCCGATGACGATCCACAAGATCACCCGCTGGTCGGTCGAGGCCGTGCTGGCCTCGTCGTTCCGGGCCGGCCGGGTGCTCCTGCTCGGGGACGCGGCGCACCGCCACCCGCCCACCGGCGGGCTGGGGCTGACCAGCGCGATCCACGACGCGCAGAACCTGTGCTGGAAGCTCGCGCTGGTGCTGGCCGGTCACGCGTCACCGGCGCTGCTGGACACCTACGAGGCCGAGCGGCGCCCGGTCGATGAGCGCAACGCGCAGCGCTCGCTGGAGAACGCGGTCAACCACTTCGGGATTGGCGTGACGCTGGGCGTCTCGCACGAGAACACGCCCGAGCAGAATATGGACCAGCTGCGCCGGATGTGGAGCGGCCGGCCGGAGGACGCCGGGCACCGCTCGGACGTGCTGCGGGCGATGCGCGCGCAGTCGATGGAGTTCAATGAGCTCAACGTCGAATACGGCTACCGCTACCAGTCCGCCGCCGTCGTACCCGACGGCAGTGCCGCGCCCGCACCGGTGGACGAGATCCGCGTGTATCAGCCGTCCACCCGCCCGGGTGCCCCCCTGCCGCACGCCTGGATCGACGACGAGGACGGCCACCGCCGCCCGGTCAAGGACCTCCTCACGCCGGGGCGGTTCCTGCTGATCGCCGGCGAGGACGGCCACGCCTGGTGCGACGCAGCCAGGCAGCTCGCCGCGGAGGCGGACCTCCCGCTCGACGCGGTGCGGATCGGCCACCTCGACGGCGACCTGCTACGACCCGCGCTGCACCTGGCAGCGCCACCGGCAGATCGCCAGCGACGGCGCGGTCCTGGTCCGCCCGGACCGGTTCATCGCCTGGCGGCACCCGGCCGGCGCCGGCGACCCCCGGGCCGTCCTCGCCGCCACGCTCAGCCAGATCCTCGCCCGCCCGGCCGGCACGCCGACCGCGTCAGCTGCCTGAGGCGGCCATTCCGGTCCCTGGCCACCGGTTCCGCGATGATCAGGCGTCTGGTGGCCAGTCCGGCACGGCCTCGGCCTCTTTCTCAGCGACCTCCTCCAGGTCCGCGTGCCGGTGCGCCTCGTCCTCCTGCAAGGCCCCGGCGATGGCCGCGTCCTGCTCCTTAGCCACCTTCGCCTTAGCCTCGGCCAGGTCGGCCTGGGCCTGTGCGGCCTCTGCCTGGGTCCTTGCGGCCTTCGCCTGGGTCCTTGCCTCCGCCTGGGCCCTTGCGGCCTTCGCCGGTGACTCGCGCCTGGGATGTTTGCTCATGACCGTCTCCTGGCTTCGGAGCCTCAACGACGCACCTGCCTGGCCCTGGACCATGAGGCTGCTGCTCAGCGAGCCGCCGTCTGCGAACGCTGCTCTCATGCTGGTGACCCGCGCGGCACACGGTGCTGCCCGGAGGCCTCTCCAATCGAAGTCCACCGTCTTCGTCTGCCATCAGGAAGGCTAGGACTATCGGTCCCCGCTAGCCAGGGCCCTTAGGCCTTTACGGCCCGCCGGGCGAGATAATAGCGTCGGCTACCGAACGGCTGGCAGGCCTCAATCGCGCTGGGAAGGATTCAGGCAAGTGGACAAGGACCCAGTGCGCAAGACCAAGGACGTCCGCGCGGCAGTCGAAAAGGAGCTCGGTTTCGACCCGGGGGTCGACGCCACGCACATCGCAGTCAGGAACATTGTCGGCGATGTCACGCTCACCGGCACCGTGCCCAGCTACCCCCAGTACCTGGAGGCGGCCGCCGCCGCGCGGCGGGTCGCCGGGGTAACCGGCGTGCACAACCAGCTGGAGGTGGTGCTGCCGGAAGGCGACTACCGCGATGACGTGAAGCTGGCCACCGCGGCCAACAACGCCCTCGCCCAGAACGTCACCGTACCGGACAGCGTGGAGGCGACCGCCGAGGACGGCAATGTCTACCTGACCGGCACCGTGGCCTACGGCACCGAGCGCGCCGCCGCCGAGGCGGCCGTGGCCGGGCTGGCCGGTGTCCGCAACGTCATCAACGACATCGAGATCAGCTACGTCATCGATCCGGTCGACGTCGACCTGCACGTCCAGGAGGCACTAGACCGCTCCGCGGCGGTCCCCGACGGCAGCGACGTGAACGCGGACACCAAGGACGGCGTCATCACGCTGACCGGTCATGTCCGCACCTGGGCCGAACACGACGCGGTGGTCGGCGCCGCGTTGATGGCCCAGGGCGTCATCGACATCCGCGACGAACTCGAGGTCACCGGCTGACCGGCATCCCCGGCGCCGCGGCGGTCCGCCGCAGGACCGCTCGAACCTCGGCGCCTTCGCCCGCCCGAAGCGGCCCGGCTGGTGCACCGATCAGACGACTTCGACGACGACCGCTATCGCGGTCCGTTCGAGTGGGATGCCAAGCGACTGGTGGCGGGTCATGGCCGGCAGGCCCGGCGGCAGCGGCGGGCGTTCCATCAGCCCGGCGGCGGGTTTGCTGTACCGAGCCGCGACCGACTGGATGGACAGCATGGTGAAGCTCACCGCACAGCGTCTGCAGCGGAAGCAGTCTGGTATGCCCTCGGCGATGCTGAAGACGCTGGCGCCCAGGAACGTGGCGATGTAGCCGAACAGGCCGCCGATCTGGAACCGGATGTACCGGGCGAGGTTGTCATACAGGCCGCGGCCCAGTCGACGGCCTTGACGATGGTGGAAGAAGTTGTCGTCGGTCAGGATCATCACCGCGGCTTCCTGGGTCACCTCGGTGCCGGTGCCCATCGCGATCCCGATGTCGGCCTTCTTCACCGCCGGCGCGTCGTCGACACCGTCCCCGGTCGTCGCCACGATTCGCCATCCGCGGCGCCGGGCCGACGCCGGCGTCGGCGACCGTGGCGGCCCGCGCCAGTAGCTGGTCCGGCGCGCCCTTGACGAAGCACCGGATCACTCTCTTCGCCGGACGCGCCGGTCATCTTGTGGACGGTGGCCATCCAGGACGCGGCGATACGGAACTCGGCGATCCGCGGGTACCGTCCTGGTGGAGGCGTGTCGATGCCGCCCTTGGCGGCCAGCGCGACCAGCGCGGTGCCGGTCCGCCGACAGCTCGCCGTCCCTGACCACCGCGCCGAGGCCAGCACCATCGGCACCAGGAACTCATCCGGCGGTCCAGCTGGCCGCCTGCGCGGCCGCCCGTCCGCGGGCACGTACTCCCGACGTCATGGTCGATTCCTTCTCATGCCCGGCGGGGCTGGGCCAGCGGGCGCGCCTCGGCATCGGGCGGGATGACAGCCACTTCTGCAGGGCGGCGATGCCGCGGCAGAGTTCCGGGTCGGCGTGGCAGGCCCATGACGGCGTCGCACCAGTGTACGGGCCCGCTGATCAGCAGGCGATGCGCAGGGCCAGCCGCGGGGGCAGCCGAGCTGCACCAGCCGGGCGACCTGGTGCCAGTCAAGGTGGCCGGCGTTGACCTTGGCCAGCGGTCCGGGGATGCCTCGCCCGGTGAGCCGTGCCACCCGCCAGTTGGGCACGAGCAGCTTTTCGTAGTCGACGGCCTTGTGGGCCGGGCTCGGCTGCGGCGTCATGATTGGCTCCTCCACTCTCTGTACTGAATATTCCGATCAATCTTGTAATCTGTCATCAATTATGATTACTATCGTGCCGAGAGCTGGCCTGGCGGAGTCAGGTACTCCGGGCGCCCAGGCAGCGAAGCGAAAGGAACTGTCATGCTGAAGTCACTGAGCACGTCCCTGATCGTGCGCGGCATCCTGGCCGTGATCGTCGGGATCGTCGCGCTGGCCTGGCCCTCGGTCACGGTGCTGGCGCTGGTCATCTTGTTCGCCGTGTACGCCTTTATCGCCGCCGGCCTGCAGGCCGCGCGGGCGTTCAGCAGTCCCGCGGCCGGGCCGGTGTTCGGGCACCTGCTGCTCGGGCTGGTCGACCTGGCCGCCGGGGTCGTCGCGCTGGCCTGGCCGGGGCCCACCGCGCTGGTCCTGGTGCTGATCGTGGGCGTCTGGGCGATCGCCGCCGGCCTGGTGGAGATCGCCGCCGCCTTCGGTCACGGCGAGGCCGCCGGGACCCGGGCGCTGTTCATCCTCGGCGGGCTGATCACGGTCGCGTTCGGCGTGGTGCTGTGCGCCCGCCCCGGCATCGGCGCGGTCACCCTCGCGCTGCTGTTCGGCCTGTTCAGCCTGATCGCCGGGATCTGGATGCTCGTCCAGGGCATCGAGCTGCGCCGTACCGGCAAGACGCTGGACCCCGCCGCGCGGGAAAAGACCCCGGCCTAGGGCGAGCCCGCCACCAGCGTGGTTCACTGTCACCTAGTTTGGAGGGCAGGCGTGCTGAGGGTGAAGAGCCGGCGGTGGCTGCTCGCCGCCGCGGTACTCCCGCTGATCCTCGCCGCGTGCACGAGCATGGCCGGCCGCCAGGGTCCCGGGACCGGCACGGTCGCCGGATCCGGCTCCGCGGCACCTGGCGGCCTGAGGGCGGTCCGGCACGTGTGGGTGATCGAGCTGGAGAACCAGGGGTACGCGCAAAGCTTCGGCACCCCGTCGGCCGACCCGTACCTGGCCACCACGCTGCCGCGGACGGGGGCCCTGCTGGAGAACTACTACGCGATCGGCCACGCAGCGCGGACAACTACATCGCGCAGGTCTCCGGGCAGGCCCCGGACATCGCCACCCAGGCCGACTGCCCGGTCTGGGCACCTTTCCCCGGCCAGGTCATGGCCGGGCCGTACCGCCAGGTCCTCGGGGAGGAATGCGTCTACCCGGCCGCGGTCCCGACGCTGGGCAACCAGCTGTCCGCCGCCGGGCGCAGCTGGGCCGCGTACCTGCAGGACATGGGCAACGACCCGGGCCGGGATCACACGGTCAGCACGGCGCGCGGGCCCGCGTGCGGCCACCCCGCCACCTCGGCCGCCGACCACACCCAGAAGGCCGAAAAGGGCGACCAGTATGCCGCCCGCCACGACGGGTTCACGTTCTTCCGGTCGGTCACCGCGAACCAGGCCTTCTGCGCCGCGCACATCGTGTCGTTCCGGCCGCTGCCGGGCGACCTGGCCCGGGCCGCCGCCACCCCGGCGTTCTCCTTCATCGCGCCGAACCTGTGCAACGACGGCCACGACGCACCCTGCGTGACCGGCGCCCCGGGCGGGCTGGCGCAAGCCGACACGTTCCTTTCGCAGTGGGTGCCGACGATCATGGCCGCGCCGGCCTACCGGGACGGCGGCCTGATCGTGATCACCTTCGACGAGGGCAGCGACGCCGCCGCCTGCTGCGGCGAGACCTCCGGCATCAGCCCGTCCCACCCGAACGTGCCCCTGCCCGGGAAGACCGGGCCCGGCGGCGGCCGCACCGGCACGGTCCTGCTGTCCCCGCTGATCAGGCCGGGCACCGTCAGCACCGTCGCCTACAACCACTACTCGCTGCTGCGCACGATCGAGGACATCTTCGGCCTGCCGCACCTCGGCGACGCAGCCATGCCGCAGGTCAGGTCCTTCGGCCCGGACGTATTCGGCTAAGGAAAGGGAGATCTTGAAATGCTCGGCCTCGTAACTGGTAGGATCAAAATTGTCATAATTTATCAGCATTGATTACAAATATCGTCTGGATGGACGCTGAGTACCCCTCGGCAGCGGCGGCCGCGGACTGGCTAGGCCGGGAACCGTGGCCGCTAATGTGCTAGGTGGAACGACGGGAGGAGCAGTGATGGCAGAGGCGGCATCGGCAGCCGGCACGCCGAAGGTGTCGCGGCTGGACCGGCGTAAGGCGCGGACCCGGCAGGCCCTCATCGACGCCGCGGTGCGGCTGATCGCCGAGGGCCGCGGGGACCGGGCCAGCATCCAGGAAATCACCGAGGAGGCCGACATCGGCTTCGGGTCGTTCTACAACCACTTCGACAGCAAGGAGCAGCTGTTCGCGGCCGCCTCCGAAGAGGTGCTGGAACGCTGGGGGCAGATGATCGACCGCGGCCACCGCCGGCATCGGCGACCCGGCCGAGCTGTTCGCGGTGGGCACCCGGATCTCCGGGCGGCTCGGCTGGACCCACCCCGACATCGCCGGGTTCCTCACCGGCGTCGGCCTGGACGTCGCTGGACATCCCCGGCGGCCTGGCGCCGCGCGCCCTGCGCGACATCCAGGCCGGGCAGGCCTCGGGCCGGTTCACCGCGTCCCGATCCGGAGATCGCGCTCAGCGCCGTGGCCGGCGGCCTGCTCGGGCTGCTGCGGATGTGCCAGCGGCACCCCGAACGCGTCGACGAGACCACCGTCGACCAGCTCGCCGAGGCCGAGCTGCGCCTGCTGGGCGTCCCCGCCGACGAAGCCGCCCGCCTCACCGCCCTCCCGCTCCCTCCCGCCGACACCTGGTAACAGCCGCGACGATGCCGCCGGCGGCCTGTCCATGCTTCCCGGAGCGCGATGAACCCCTCACAGCAACAGCTGTCACGTTATGGCTGGCGGCCCGCTGATCCGCCACACCGGCCCGTGCTGTTCGTCAACCCCAGGTCCGGTGACGGCAAGGCGGCGCGCGCCGGGCTGGCCGAGCGGGCGCGTGAGCAGGGGATCGAGACCGTCATCCTGGACCCGGGCCAGGACCTGGCCGCCCTCGCTGGTGAAGCCGCGGCGGCCGGCGCGGACGTGCTCGGGATGGCCGGCGGCGACGGGTCGCTGGCGGTCGTGGCCGCAGTGGCGGCGGCGCACGGGATCCCGTTCGTGTGCGTTCCGGCCGGGACGCGCAACCACTTCGCGCTCGACGTGGGCGTGGACCGGCACGACCTGACCGGCGCTCTAGAGGCGTTCACCGGCGGGGTCGAGCGCCGGATCGACGCGGCGGAGGTGAACGGCCGCGTGTTCCTGAACAACGTCTCGCTCGGGATCTACGGTGACGCGGTCCGCAGCCCGGCCTATCGCGATGCCAAGGTGCGCACGCTGCTGGAGACCGCGGCTGAGGTGATGGGCCCGAGCGCAGGCGAGCTTGCGCTGGACCTGGCCGACGACCTCGGCCGCGAGCACCGTCATCCCGCCATCGTGCTCGTGTCGAACAACCCCTACGCGCTTGACCGCCCGCTGGCCCGCGGCACCCGCCCGGCGCTGGACAGCGGCCAGCTCGGGATCGTCGTCCTCGACGCCCCAGGCGACGGCCCGCGCGTTCCGGGCCGGGCATGGAGCGCGCCGCAGCTGGAGGTACATACCCCGGCACCGGTCCACGCCGGGGTTGACGGCGAGGCGGCGGACCTGGAACCGCCGCTGCGGTTCGCCAGCCGCCCGGCGTCGCTGCGGGTCCGGATCTCCCCGCGCCACCCCGGCGCCTCACCATCAGCACGCCTCCACCTCCCGGGCCACCCACCCGCGTGATGGCGCACTTCCTGGCAACCGTCGTGTCTACGAGGCACTCCACGTTCACCTCGACCTGCACGTCTATCTCCTGGTCACCCTCGGGTCACCGCTAGCTCTGCGGGCGCCATCCGCAAGATGGTGACCACGGTCGTCGCCAGCGCAGCGCAAGGACGGTA
>CAVUNW010000086.1:0-112196 GCA_963742865.1 uncultured Actinomycetes bacterium | reverse complement strand
CGCCGCGGTGACCTGGGCGTTGGCCAGGCCCGCCGCGGCCAGCGCCTCGGTGATGGCGCGGACGGCGGCGTCGGCGGCCAGCGCGGGCTTGAAGTGCTTGCCCACCGCGGTGACCGGGATCTGGGTAATCGGATAGATGTGCCTGGGGCGGGCGGCGGCCTCGCCGATGGCGGTGCCGGCCCACGCCAGCAGTTCGGCTTCGTCGAACCGGCCGGGGCCGGCGGGGACGATGTAGGCGACCGGGACCTCGCCGGCGTGCCGGTCCGGGCGGCCCACGGCCACGGCGGCGGTGACGGCGGGATGGCGCAGCAGCGCGTCCTCGATGACCCGGGGGTCGATGTTGTGGCCGCCGCGGATGATCAGGTCCTTGGCCCGGCCGGTCAGGTAGACGAAGCCGCCGGCGTCGACGTGGCCGAGGTCGCCGGTGTCCAGCCAGCCGTCATGGACGATGCCGTCCCGGCTGACCCGGGGGCCGCCGAGGGCCGGGTCGGTGACGTACCCGGCGAACACCGCGGGCCCGCCGATCACCAGCACGCCGGTTTCGCCGGGGCCGCAGTCGGCCCACGGCCCGTCGGCGCCGATCGTGACGGCTTTGATCTGCTGGCCGGGCAGGGCCCGGCCGACCGACCCGGGCCGTTCCTCACCCGGCCGGGTCCAGGTGCTGACGCAGGTCGCCTCGGTCAGCCCGTAGCCTTCCAGCAGGTGCCGCCCGGTGTGCGCGGCGAAGGCCTCGCGCACCGAGGGCGGCAGCGGGGCCGCGCCCACGATCGGCAGCCGCAGCGAGCCGATGTCGGCGTCGACCGGGACCTGCGCCAGGGTGCCGTAGACGGTGGGCACCGCCGACATGGCCGCGATCCGGTAGTGCTCGACGATCGTCCAGAACCGGGCGTACAGGCCCTTGTCGCGGTCAGCCGGCCGGGCCCGGCCACACCACCCGGGCGCCGCTGAACATCGGGGCGATGCCGGTGACGATCAGCGCGTTGACGTGGAACAGCGGCAGCCCGCCCAGCATCGCCTCCCCGGCCGCCAGCCCCGTGCACTCCGCGATGCCGCGGGCGCAGGCGAGCTGGCTGGCGTGGGTGTGCGCGGCGACCTTCGGGGCGCCGGTCGTCCCCCCGGTGTGCACGAACGCGGCCAGATCCCCTGCCATGGGCGGGTCCGCGCCGGCCAGGTGGCTGTCCGGCTGCCCGGCGATCACCTCGTCCAGGTAGGCCACCACCGGCCCGCGGCCGTCCGGGGCTGCCCGGCAGGCGCCGTCACCGTCCAGGGCGGGCGGGACGCCGTGGGCGTCGTCGGGCCGCAGCGCCAGGACGGCGGTCATCCCCGCCTGGCGGGCCACCTGGAGCAGCCGCGGCCACAGCTGCGGGTCCAGCTCCGGCCCGGCCGCGACCAGGACCCGCGATCCCGTCCGGCGGATCAGCTCGGCGATCCGCTCGCCGGACAGCGCCGGGTTGACCGGCGCGGCGATCCCGGCGGCCTCCGCGGCCAGCGTGGCGGCGTACAGCATCGAGGTGTTGACGCTGGACAGCGTCACCGCGTCGCCGCGCCGCACCCCCAGCGCGGTCAGCGCGTTGGCGATCTGGGTCACCATGCCCGCCAGCTGCGCGTAGGTCCAGGCCAGGCGCCGGGTGTAATCGCCTGGGTCCGGGATCCATTGGGTGGCGATGCCGTCGGGCCAGGTGCGGGCCGCGTCCAGCAGCAGCTGGTAGGTCGACTCCGGCCGCGGCAGTATTTCGCGTGTGGTCATGGCAGCTTCCCGACTATCGTGTTGTGCTGGGTGCCGAGGTCGAGCCGCCCGTCGGGCGAGGCGATCGTCGCGGTGATCACGTCGCCGTCGTGCAGGTAGCGGGGGTTGCCCGCCTGCTGGTTGAAGAACAGCTTCCACCGGGTGGCGGGCGGCAGCAGCCCGGCGACCAGCCCGGCGATCTTGGCCGGTGCCTTCAGCGCGGTGCCGCCGGGGGTGCCGGTCAGCAGCAGGTCACCGGGGGCCATCGGCTGGAACCGGGACAGCAGGGTCAGCGCCCGCGCCGGGCGGACGATCATGTCCGCCGCGGTGCTGTCCTGCCGCACCTGCCCGTTGACCCGCAGGGTCAGCCGCAGCGAGCCCAGCCGGGCCAGGTCGGCCGCGTCGACCAGGGTCAGCCACGGTCCGGCCGGGGTGAAGGTGGGGTAGGACTTGGCCTCGTAGAACTGGGTCTTGACCAGCTGGATCTGCCGGGCGCTGACGTCGTCGGCGACTACCAGGGCGGCGACGTACCGGGCCAGGTTCGCCTCGGTCACGGTGGTGCCGACCGGCAGGTCCGCGCCGATGACCAGGCCGATTTCGACCTCGTAGTCCAGGAACCCGACCCCGTCGGGGCGGATGATGTCCCCGGCCGGGCCGGTGATCGAGTGCGAGGCCTTGCGGAAGAACGCCGCCGGGACGGTGTCCGGGTCGAACCCGGAGTCGATGGCGTGGGACCGGTAGTTCACCGCCTGCGCCACCACCCTGGCGGGAGCGGTCACCGGGCTGAGCAGGTCCAGGGACTGCGCGGGCACCGCATCCCGCGGCGCGGCGGCCCTGGCCTGCGGCCTCGATGGCCGCGGTCAGCGCCGCCCGGTCGGCGAGCAGCCCGGCCGTGGTGGTAGCGGGCAGGCCCAGCCGGGCCAGCCCGGCCGGGGTCACTGCCCACCAGCCGTCCGCGGTGCGGGCCAGGCTCTCCCTCCTCGGGCGCTCATGAGCTCATCGCCTTGATCAGGCCGCGCAGCGCGCGCACGTCAACCTCGTTGCCCTTGTCCCGCAGGGCCCTGATCGCCGCGACGGCCACCCGCGGGTCGTTGGTGCCGGTGAACTCCGCGGTCGCCCGCGGGCCCCACTGGGACAGGCCGCTGGCCGACAGCGGGGCCCAGCCGGGTTCCATCGCGGCGTCGAACACGTCACCGTCGGTGTAGTGCTCGAACATCAGCCGGTCCGGGTCACGCCAGTAGTCGAAGATCTGGCTGCCCTGGATATGCCTGCCCAGGCCCCACGCGTGCCGGTAGCCGCGCTCGCGCAGGTACTCCCCGCTGGCGGCGACCTCATCCAGGTCGGTCAGCTCGTAGGCCGAGTGCACGTAGCCGGTGTGCGGCTGCAGGGCCATGGCCAGGGTGTGATGGTCAGCCGGAACGCTGCCCAGGTCGCAGCGGATGAACGCCATCGCCGGGCCGCGATCGCGCTGCCCGTCCAGATACAGGAAATCGGACACGATCAGCCCGAGCGTATCCAGGTACCAGTCCAGCGCCGCGCGGAACCGGGTGGTCCCCAGCACCACGTGCCCCAGCTTCTGGATCTCCGCCGGGCGGCGGGCCGGCCGCTGGGTGGCGTTGACGCGCACCGGCCCGGACCCGAAGTTCAGCGGCAGCGGGGCGCGCTCGGGCAGCGCGGGCAGGTCCGGGACGCCGTGCACCACCCGCACCGGGAACCCGCTCGGGTCCCGCAGCAGCACGGTGTGCCCGCCCCCATGCGCCATGACCGTCCCGCCATCCCGCGGGCCAGCCGGTCCAGGTCCTCCCGGGCGGCCGCGGCGAAGGCAGGCCCCACGAACCGGGGCCGCGGGCCGCGGCGGACCACCAGGCACGCGGCGTCCGCCCACGTCCGCGCAGCAGCACCGTCTCGGGCGTCCGGTCGGCCACGGTGAAGCCGAAGTCGGTGCCAAACCGCTCGGCCCGGTCCAGGTCCGGCTTCTCGAACTCCAGCCACGCCAGCCCGGCCACCTTGACCAGGGGATTCCTCGACCGACCGGGGTGCTCCCCGGGCCGTGCCGCCGGTCTCGCTGTGCAGCGAGCGGTGCGGATCCTCCCCGGGTCCCTGCGGCGACGGGGTCCGGGCCGGGCTCAGATCTGTCGTCATGATCGGTTCCCTCATTTCCAAGCGTTGATGATTCGATCAAGTTCTGTAGCTAATCATCAGTTATGATCGCAGTCTTGTCAAGCGCTGGCCCACGGTAAACGCTGATGACGGTCTGTCGCCACCGAGGCACCCGGTGCTGATGTCCGTTAGGTGGCGGCAACGCCAACGCCCGCCTCACCCCAAAACGGGCGGGCAAAGACACCCGGCCTCGGTGCACATCCGGCTCGTGAGCAAAGCGCCGCGGCAGGCAAGGCGGCCCGTCCGCCAGCCCCGCTCGCATCCCACCGGGACTTCTCTCCTGGCGGCATCCAGGGACCCGATAGGGCTGCTCCTCAGCCAGGCCGAGCCGTGGCAGGCCGCGTACAGGCCGCAGAAACGGCGCATCGGGTAACTCCTTGCCACAGCCACGGCAGGCACCTGGCGGGCGTTCAGCGGGTGGTGGCTTCGGTCGGCGGGGGGCCGGGCAGGCTGGATGGCCTTCGCGGCGGTCCGCCGCAGCACCGATTTGCGGATCTCGGCGGCCACCACGACCGACAGGGCCACGGCGGTGCAGAGCAGCCATTGCTGGACGTGGAGCGTGGTGGTCTTCATCACGGTGTGGAAGATGCCCAAGACGGTCGACAGGACCAGCAGGACGAAGGACGCGCTGGTCGTGCGTACGAACGTCTTGTCGGCGAAGGTCTCGGGGAGAACGCCGACTCGCGCTCGTCTTTGGACTCGATCGAGAAGAACAGGAAGAACAGCGCGAGCGTGACCATGCCCATGGTCCGGGCGATGGCGAGTCCATGAGCCTGGTCCGCCCAGCTGATCACGCCGAGGGTGCCGACCGCGGTCAGCAAGCCCACGAAGGCGAGCCAGACGGTGAGCCCGCGGGTCAGGATCGGCTGGCTGGGCGGCCGGGGCGGGCGGTCCATCAGCCCGGCGGCGGGTTTGCTGTACCCGAGCCCGATGGACTGGAGGGACAGCGTGGTAAAACTCACCCACAACGTCTGCAGCGGAAGGAGCGGTACGCCCCGGGCGATGTCGAAGATGCTGGCGCCGAGAAACGTGAAGATGTAGCCGAACAGGCCGGCCATCTGGAACCAGATGTACCTGGTGAGGTTGTCGTACAGCCCGCGGCCGAGCTCCACGGCCTTGACGATCGTGGAGAAGTTGTCGTCGGTCAGGATCATCACCGCGGCTTCCTTGGTCACCTCGGTGCCGGTACCCATCGCGATCCCGATGTCGGCCATCTTCACGGCCGGCGCGTCGTTGACGCCGTCACCGGTCATCGCGACGATCTGGCCTTGCTTCCTGAGGACGTCGACCAGGCGAACCTTGTGCTCGGGGGTGACGCGTGCGATCACGCCGATGTCGTCGATCCTGCCCAGCGCCTCCTGATCGCTCATCGCGCCGAACTCCGCGCCGGTCAGCACGGTGCCGTCGATGCCCAGCTGGCGGGCGACCGCGGCGGCGGTGACCGCGTAGTCGCCGGTGATCATCCGGACCCGGATGCCGGCTTTGGTCGCCGCTGTGATCGATGCCCTGGCGGTGGGGCGGGGCGGGTCGACGATGCCGACCAGGGCGAGCAGCTCCAGCCCGGTCACCAGCGACAGCAGGTCAGCGCCGGGATCGAAGGCGGCTGGGTCGAGGTCCTTGCGCGCGGTGGCGATCACCCGCAGGCCCTGCTCGCCCAGCCGCTGGTTCTCCGCCAGGTACTGCTCCCGGAACTCGCCGCTGGCCGGCACCGGCCCGGCGCCGGCGCCGGACATCGTCGCCGCCCGCGCCAGCAGCTGCTCGGGCGCGCCCTTGACGAAGCACCGGATCACCTCGCGGCCCGACGCGTCTTTCATCCGGTGGAACGTGGCCATCAGCTTGTAGGCCGCGTCAAACGGAAGCTCGGCGACCCGCGGATACCGTTCCCGGGTGGAAACCGCGTCGATGCCGCCCTTGGCGGCCAGCACGACCAGCGCGCCTTCGGTCGGGTCACCGATCAGCTCCCCGTCCCTGACCACCGCGTCCGAGGCCAGCACCATCGGCATCAGGAACTCATCCAGCCCGATGTCCGCCTCCCCGGCGACCCGGGTGATGCGCCCGTCGGTCCGGTAACCCTTCCCCTCGACCGCGTACCGGCGGCCCGCCGCCGCCATCTGGACCGCAGTCATCTGGTCCAGCGTCAGCGTGCCGGTCTTATCCGAGTTGATCGCGGAGGTGGAGCCGAGCGTCTCGGTCGAGGCCAGTCGTTTCATGATCGCGCCGGCCTTGGCGAGCTGCTCCGTCCCGTAGGCGAGGATGGCCGTGATCACCGAGGGCAGCCCCACCGGGATCGCGGCGATGGCGAAGGCGACGGCGGCGTTGAAGACTGCGAGGAACGTCTCGCCGCGGGCCAGGTTCAGCGCCATCGACGCGATCAGCGCGATACCCGCGATCACCAGGATCTGCTTCTCGAGCTGCTCAATCTGGCGGGTGAGCGGGGTCTTGACCGCTGGCTCTTCGGCCAGCATCCCGGAGATGTGGCCGACCTCGGTCGCCATCCCGGTCGCGGTGACGACCAACTCGCCCTCGCCGCGCGTGACGTCGGTGTTCATGTACACCATGTCGGTCCGGTCACCGAGGGGGGTCCCGGCCCCCTTCACGGGCTCGGTGCCCTTGGAGACGGGCAGGCTCTCCCCGGTCAGTGCGGACTCGTCAACCTCCAGCGTCGCCGCCGTGAGCACCCGCCCGTCGGCCGGGACGACGTCGCCCGCCTGGATCGCGACGATATCGCCGGGCACCAGCTGCCCGGCGGGGATCTCCCCCAGCTGGCCGTCCCGCCTCGCCTTGGCCTTGATGATCGTCATCTTCTGCAGGGCGGCGACGGACGCTGCGGCCTTCCCCTCCTGCTGCAGGTTCATGGCCGCGTTGAACAGCGTCAGCAGGATCAGCAGGATGCCCGTGCCCGGCTGCTTGAGCGGGTAGATGCTGCCGATGCCGGCCGCGAGCAGCCCAATCTGCATCGGGTCGCGGTACTGGCGGAGGAACGCTTGCCAGCGCGGCTCGGCCTTCCCGGCGGCGAGCTTGTTGGGGCCGAACCGCTGCGCCCGCGCGGCCGCCTCGGCGGAACTCAGGCCCCGCCGCCCGTCTACTCCTTCGGAGCGGAGGACCTGGTTGGCGCTGAGCGTGTGCCACGCGAGCTCGCCGGTCGCTGGCGGCCGTCCCGATCTCGGCGTATCGGTCAATCCCGAACTCATGTCGATTGCTTATTGCCCAGCGCCACCTCAGGGTGGCGGCCGGCCGGTCGGGGCGGCGGGTCAGCTTGCCTGCCGCTTCGGCCGGCTGGGGCTGTCTTCACGCCGCTGCCTGGTCCTTTAGCCACCTTCGTCTCAGCCTCGGCCAGCTCGGCGGGGGCTGGCGCGGCCTCCGCCTGGGCACTTGCGGCCTTCGCCTGCGAGTCGCGCCTGGTGTGGTTCCGCACGATCGTCCCCCTGGCTTGGGAGCCTCAACGAGCGCACCTGCTGCGCCCTGGACCGTGAGGCTGCTGCTCAGCGAGCCGCCGTTCGCGAGCGCCTTCATGCTAGTGCCCCGCACGGCATACGGTGCTGCCCGGAGGCCCCTTGAAATTGCGGTTCACCATCTTCGTCTGCGATCAGGAAAACCAGGACTATCGGTCCCCGTTAGCCCGGGCCCTTCGTCCCTTACCGCCCGCCGGGCGAGGTTTTAGCGTCCACTGATTAACGAGCGGAATTCTTAATCACCCTGGGAAAGGATTCAGGCAAGTGGGCAAGGATCCAGTGAGCAAGACCAAGGATGTCCGCGCGGCGGTCGAAAAGGAGCTCGGCTTCGACCCGATGGTCGACTCCGCGCACATCACCGTCAGGAACATCAGCGGAGATGTGACCCTTACCGGCACCGTGCCGAGCTACCCGCAGTACCTGGAGGCGGTGGCCGCCGCGCGGCGGGTCGCCGGGGTGACCGGCGTGCACAACCAGCTGGAGGTGGTGCTGCCGGAAGGCGACTTCCGGGATGACGTGAAGCTGGCCACCGCGGCGAACAACGCGCTGGCCCAGAACGTAACCGTCCCGGACAGTGTGGAGGCGACCGCGTATGCCGGCGACGTCACCCTGACCGGGACCGTGTCCTACGGCTCGCAGCGCGCCGCCGCCGAGGCGGCCGTCGCCGGCCTGGTCGGGGTCCGCAACGTCATCGACGACATCTATATCAGCTACGACATTGATCCGGTCGACGTCGACCTGCACGTCCAGGAGGCGCTGGACCGGTCCGCGGCGGTCCCCGACGGCAGCGACGTGAAGGCGGAAACCCAGCACAACATCATCACGCTGACCGGCCATGTCCGCACCTGGGCCGAACACGACGCGGTGCTCAGCGCCGCGTGGATGGCGAATGGGGTCATCGACGTGGGCGACGAACTCCAGGTCACCGGCTGACCGGAATCGCCGGGGACAACTCGGGCAAGGGTGCGGGCTGGCGCGCTTTCCGCGGGCTGCCGCCACAGACCAGCCTGGGCCCGGTGCAGTGGACGCGGCGGGAGACAAACCCGGGTCGGCGCGTGGCCGTGATGGCGCGCAGCCAGCGGCTACGCCGTCACTGGCTGGAGGTCCCGGCTAGGGCCTGACCAGCCGTGCCCCACGCCAGTTGGGCACGAGCGGCTTTTCGCCGTCGACGGGATGTGCCGTCAGGATCGTTCCCTTACTTCAAAATTGATGTCTCAATCACTATTGTGATACACAATCAGTTATGATTATCATCTTGTCAAGCGCTGGCCCGGCGGGGTGAGGCACCCCGGGCGCCCGGGCAGAGGAGTGAGCGAAAGGAACTGTCATGTTCAAGTCACTGAGCACGTCCCTGATCGTCCGCGGCGTCCTGGCCCTGGCCGTCGGGGTCATCGCGCTGGCCTGGCCCTCGGTCACGGTGCTGGCGCTGGTCATCTTGTTCGCCGTGTACGCCTTCATGGCCGCCGGCCTGGAGGCCGTGCGGGCGTTCAGCAGCCGCAACGCCGGGCCGGTCATCGGGCACCTGCTGCTCGGCTTGGTCGACCTGGCCGCCGGCGTGATCGCGCTGGCCTGGCCGGGGCCGACCGCGCTGGTGCTAGTGCTGATCGTGGGCATCTGGGCGGTCATCGCCGGCCTCGTCGAGATCGCCGCCGCCTTCCGCGCCGGCGAGCAGGCCGGGACGCGGGCGCTGTTCATCTTGGGCGGCCTGGTCACGGTCGCGTTCGGCGTGGTGCTGTGCGCCCGCCCCGGCATCGGCGCGGTCGCCCTGGCGCTGCTGTTCGGCCTGTTCAACCTCATCTACGGGGCCTGGATGCTGGTCCAGGGCATCGAGCTGCACCGGACCGGCAAGACCCTGGACTCCGCCATGCGGGAAAAGGCCGCGGCCTGAGCCAGGTCACGACCGATCACCAGCCTGGTTCTCTGTCAGGCAGCTGGAGCAGACCCGTGGAGGTGAGGTGCTGATGAGGAAGGAACGGCGGCGGCTGCTCGCCGCGGCGGTCCTCCCGCTAGTTCTCGCCGGGTGCACGAGCACGGTCGGCCGCCCGGCCGCCGGGACTGGCACGGCCAGCCGCCCGGCCGGGTCTGCCTCCGCACCGCCTGGCGGCCACCGGGGGCTGCCGGCGGTCCGGCACGTGTGGGTTATCGGGCTGGAGAACCAGGGGTACGCGCAGAGCTTTGGCACCCCGTCCGCGGATCCGTACCTGGCCCGGACGTTGCCGCGGATGGGGGCCCTGCTGGAGAACTACTACGGGATAGGCCATTCCAGCGCGGCCAACTACGTCGCGCAGGTCTCCGGGCAGGGGCCGTCCCTGGCCACCCAGGCGGACTGCCCGCTGTGGACACCGTTCCCCGGCAATGTCATCGCCGGACCGTACCACCAGGTCCTCGGCGAGGGCTGTGTCTACCCGGCCGCGGTCCACACTCTGGGCAACCAGCTGTCCGCCGCCGGCCGCAGCTGGGCGGCGTACCTGCAGGACATGGGCAACGACCCGGCCCGGGACCACACGGTCAGCACGCCGCGCGGGCCTGCCTGCGGCCACCCGCCCACCTGGGCCATCGACCGCACGCAGCGCGCCGAGCGGGGCGATCAGTACGCCGCCCGCCACGACGGGTTCGCGTTCTTCCGCTCGGTCACCGCCGACCAGGCCTACTGCGCCGCGCACATCGTGTCGTTCCGGCCGCTGCCCGGCGACCTGGCCGGGGCCAGCATGACCCCGGCGTTCTCCTTCGTCGCGCCGAACCTGTGCAACGACGGGCACGATGCGCCGTGCGCCGACGGCACCGCCGGCGGCCTGGCCCAGGTCGACGCGTTCCTGGCGCGGATGGTCCCTGCGATCATGGCTGCGCCGGCCTACCGGGACGGCGGCCTGATCGTGATCACCTTCGACGAGGGCAACGACTCCGCCGCCTGCTGCGGCGAGGCATCCGGCCTCAGCCCCGACCACCCCAACGTGCCCGAGCCGGGCAAGACCGGCCCCGGCGGCGGCCGCACCGGCGCGGTCCTGCTGTCCCCCCTGATCAAGCCCGGCACCATCAGCACCGTCGCCTACAACCACTACTCGCTGCTGCGCACCATCGAGGACATCTTCGGCCTGCCGCACCTCGGCGACGCGGCCATGTCCCAGGTCAGGTCCTTCGGCCCGGACATATTCGGCTAGCAGACGCCCGGCCGGAGCAGCCGGGACCGCTGGCGTGGCTGTTACGACTGGCGGCCATTGCGGCTTTCCCCGGCGAGCAGGGCCTGGCGGGAGGCCACGAGCGAGGGCGTGAGCGGCTGGAGCAGCTGCTCGAGCGCGGCGCCGCGGTCGGTCTGACTGGCTACGAATGCGCCGTCGATGGCGGCGAGCGCGAACCGCGCGAGCTGGCCGGTGACCGGGCTGCGCGGATCGTCGCCGAACGCGGCCGCGATCTGTTCCCGCAGCAGATCGAGCGCGTGCTCGCGGACCCGGCAGACGACAGCCTGGATCTCTCCCGCACCCGCGGCGGGGGGCTGCGCGGCGAAGACGATCAGCAGCCGGAGAAAGTCCGGGTGGCGCTCGAGCGTGCGGACGGCAGCCGACACCACCCTGGCCAGGTGCTGCGCGGGGCGCACGGGGCGCCCGGGGCGCCGGTTCAGGTCGGGCAGATCGGCGAAGAAGCGGTCGGCGCCGCGTTCCATGACGGCGAGCAGGATGCCGTCCTTGGACCCGAAGTAGTGGTAGACGGAGCTCATCGGGATGCCGGCTTCGGTCACCACGCGGGCCAGGGTGGCGGCCTCGAAGCCGTGCTCGGCCATGACCCGCTCGGCGGCGTCCAGCACCAGCTCGCGGGACTTCACGCCCCGGCGGTTGGGCGTCACTTCTGCGCGTGCCATGCGTTCAGGATAGCGCAACTATTGGAGTTGACATTCCAATACGTGTTATTGTAGTGTTTACTCCAGTTCTAGAGAGAGGAGGCGCCATGCGTGTCACCGCAGGTGCCGAGGAAGAAGAAGTCCCGGTTCTGATCGTGGGCGGCGGCGGCGCCGGCCTGACCAGTTCGATGCTGCTGGCCCGCCTGGGCGTGGAGCATCTGCTGGTCAGCGCGCGGCCGGGGACCTCTGATCTGCCCAAGGCCCATGTGCTGAACCAGCGGGCGATGGAGGTGCTGGAGGACGCGGGCGTGGCGGACGCGATCGCCGAGCGGAGCACGCCGCCGGAGCAGATGGCGGCGACGGCGTTCTACGCGGGCCTGGCCGGCCCGGGCCCGGACTACGGCCGCCGCCTGGCCCGCCTGGAGTCCTGGGGCGCCGGCGGCGCCGATGACAGCTGGCGGGCGGCGAGCCCGTGGCGGCAGCAGAACCTGCCGCAGATCCGGCTGGAGCCGCTGCTGAAGGCCCGGGCGGAGGAGCTCTCGCCGGGCCGGATCCGGTTCGGCCACGAACTGACCGACCTGGAGCACGACGCCGGCGGGGTGCGGGCCACGGTCCGCGACAACGCCTCCGGCCGCTCCTACGTGGTGCGCTGCCAGTACCTGCTCGGCGCGGACGGCGGCCGGCGGGTGGCCAGCCTGATCGGTGCCGAATACGAGGGGCTCGGGGTGATCACGCAGACCGCGACGCTGCATGTCTCCGCCGACTTCTCGCCGTGGGCCAGGGACCCGGACGTGCTGATCCGCTGGATCTTCTCCCCGCAGGCCGGCGTGCTGGTGGTGATGGTGCCGATGGGGCCGCAGCGGTGGGGCCCTGCCTCCGAGGAGTGGGTGATCCACCTGAACTACCCGGCCGATGATCCCCGGGCCCAGTCCGACGCGCAGGTCGAAGCCGACGCCCGCCAGGCGCTGGGCGTCCCGGACCTGCCGATGACGATCCACAAGATCACCCGCTGGTCGGTCGAGGCCGTGCTGGCCTCCGCGTTCCGGGCCGGCCGGGTGTTCCTGCTGGGGGACGCGGCGCACCGCCACCCGCCCACCGGCGGGCTGGGACTGACCAGCGCCATCCACGACGCGCAGAACCTGTGCTGGAAGCTGGCGGCCGTGCTCGCCGGTCACGCGTCGCCGGCGCTGCTGGACACCTACGAAGCCGAGCGGCGCCCGGTCGATCAGCGCAACGCGCAGCGCTCGCTGGAGAACGCGGTCAACCACTTCGAGATCGGCGTGACGCTGGGCGTCTCCCACGAGAACACGCCCGAGCAGAACATGGCCCAGCTGCGCCGGATGTGGAGCGGCCGGCCCGAGGACGCCGGGCACCGCTCGGCCGTGCTGCGGATGATGCGGGCGCAGTCGATGGAGTTCAGCGAGCTCAACGTCGAATACGGTTACTGCTACCAGTCCGCCGCCGTGGTTCCCGACGGCAGCGCCGCGCCCGCGCCGATCGACGGCATCCGCGTGTATCAGCCGTCCACCCGCCCGGGTGCCCCGCTGCCGCACGCCTGGATCGAGGACGAGGACGGCCACCGCCGGCCGGTCAAGGACCTCCTCACGCCGGGGCGGTTCCTGCTCATCGCCGGCGAGGACGGCCACGCCTGGTGCGACGCGGCCAGCCAGCTCGCCGCGGAGGCGGACATCCCGCTCGACGCGGTGCGGATCGGCCACCTCGACGGCGACCTGTACGACCCGCGCTGCACCTGGCTGCGCCACCGCCAGATCGCCAGCGGCGGCGCGATCCTGGTCCGCCCGGACCGGTTCATCGCCTGGCGGCACCCGGCAGCCAGCGGCGAGCCCCACGCTGCCCTGGCTGCCGCGCTCAGCCAGATCCTGGCCCGCCCGGTCGGCACGCCGGCCGCATCAGCCGCCTGACACGGCCATTCCCGGTTTCTGCCGGGATTACGGTCCCTCGCCGCGGGCGATTGCGGCCGGGCGGTGTCGCGGCGGACGTCGGCGCGGCTTACGGCTCGTCTTCGTCGAGGGTTTCCGGTTCAGCAGGGTGCGGTCCAGCCAGTCCAGCCGGTCCCGACTGCCACCAGGGGCTCCAGGGCCTGCTCGTAGCATTCCGTCATGGTCAGCAGGCATCGTCCGTCACGTCACCGGCGCTCCGGCCAGTGCTGTTGCCTTCCACCACGATGTGCTCCTGCGACTGTCGTGCGACCATCGCTGCGGTGTAAGGTATAATCAGTTTTGCATTTAATTATCAAAACTGATGACCTGGTGAGCAGGCCGCTGAGAGCCATCCGGTTGGCGGCGGGCTGGCGGTGGCCAAGGCGCGACCGTTCATGGGCCAGGTGGAACGGCAGGAGGAATTGTGATGGCGGAGGTGGCACCGGCAGCCAGCGCGCCGAGGGCTTCGCGGCTGGACCGGCGTAAGGCGCGGACCCGGCAGGCGCTGATCGACGCCGCGGTGCGGCTGATCGCCGAGGGCCGCGGGGACCGGGCGAGCATCCAGGAGATCACCGAGGAGGCCGACGTCGGCTTCGGGTCGTTCTATAACCACTTCGACAGCAAGGAGCAGCTGTTCCAGGCCGCCTCCGAAGAGGTGCTGGAACGCTGGGGGCAGATGATCGACCGCGCCAGCGCCGGCATCAGCGACCCGGCGGAGCTGTTCGCCGTGGGCACGCGGATCTCCGGGCGGCTCGGCTGGACCCACCCCGACATCGCCGGGTTCCTCACCGGCGCCGGTCTGGACGTCCTGGACATCCCCACCGGCCTGGCGCCGCGCGCCCTGCGCGACATCCAGGCCGGGCAGGCCTCGGGCCGGTTCACCGCGCCGATCCGAGATCGCGCTCAGCGCGGTGGCCGGTGGCATGCTCGGGCTGCTGCGGATGTGCCAGCGGCACCCGGAACGCATCGAGGAGGCCTCCGTCGACCAGCTCGCCGAGGCCGAGCTGCGCCTGCTCGGCGTCCCCGCACCCGAAGCCGCCCGCCTCGCCGCCCTCCCGCTGCCTCCCGCCGGCACCTGGTAACGGCCGCGACGATGCTGCCGACCGCGCCCCCGTCAACGCGACTGCTGTCACGCGGGGGCTGGCGCCCCGCCGATCCGCCGCGCCGGCCGGTGCTGTTCGTCAACCCCAGATCGGGTGACGGCACGGCGGCCCGCGCCGGGGTCGCCGAGCGGGCGCGCGCAAAGGGGATCGAGGCTGTCGTCCTCGCCCCGGGCCAGGATCTGGCCGTGCTGGTCCGTGAAGCCGTGGCGGCCGGCGCGGACGCGCTCGGGATGGCCGGCGGCGACGGGTCGCTGGTGGTCGTGGCGGCGGCGGCGGCCGCGCACGGGATCCCGTTTGTTTGCGTTCCGGCCGGGACACGTAACCACTTCGCGCTCGACGTGGGCGTGGACCGGCATGACGTGATCGGCGCTCTCGACGCGTTCACCGACGGGGTCGAGCGCCTGATCGACATGGCTGAGGTGAACGGCCGCATGTTCCTCAACAACGTCTCGCTCGGGATCTACGGTGATGCGGTTCGCAGACCGGCCTATCGCGATGCCAAGGTGCGTACGCTGGTGGAGACCGCGGCTGAGGTGATCGGTCCCAGTGCAGAGGCGCTCGAGCTGAGCCTGGCTGACGATCTGGGACGCGAGCACCGTTATCTCGCTCTGGTGCTCGTGTCGAACAACCCCTACGTGCTTGATCGCCCGCCCGCTGGCACCCGCCCAGCGCTGGACGGCGGGCAGCTCGGGGTCGTCGTGGTCGACGCACCCGCCGGCAGCCTGCGCCCTCCAGGCCGGGCCTGGACCGCGCCCCGTCTGGAGGTGAGTGCCCCAGCACCAGTGCATGCCGGGGTTGATGGCGAGGCGATCAACCTCAGCCCACCGCTGCGGTTCGCGATCCGGCCCGGGGCACTGCGGGTCCGGATCTCCTCCCGCCACCCGGGCACCTCGCCATCAGCACTCCACCTCCCAGGCCTCCCGCCCCAGGCGCAGCAATCGCAGGGATGAGGAGACGGAACAAGTGAGCAAGACACGACGGGATCTGCTCTGGACGGCATAACGGTGCTGAGCCGCCGTCCCATAGGAGCAAGGCGGCTCCGAATGAACCCGCCTTCAGCTGCTGTGGCTCAATCAGCTTTTAAGCGCTTCCTGTAGCTCGCTGGTTATCTCGTCGGTGGTGGCCTCCACAGTGCGCTTCACGACTTTGCCGGCCTTGGTAAGCGCCTTGTCGACTCCTTCTTCGATGGTCGGCTCGCCGACCACGATGAGCCCTGCCTGATTGGCGGTGAGTTGGTCGGCCGCCTCGTGGAGCTCCTTGCGCGGCAGAGTCCCGCCTCCGAACCACTCAGGGATGACGCGGATGTGCGGGCGGTCCATCCGCTTGACGACGTGGGGCTTGCCGTCCTCCTTGTCGATCACCGCCGCGTCGTACTGGCCGACCATCTTGTCCTTGTGCAACTGCTCGATGGCGTCCAGATCCGCCAGCGCGGCCTCGACAGTCTCATACGCTGCGGCGTAGACGACCAGAACTTTCTTCTCAGCCATGGCATTTCCCCGGTCGGATTATCCGATAGTTGAGCACGACGCTAGTCTTCGCCCATTCCCTCGGTAGGGGCTAAGGTCACGTCCGGCAGGCGGCGATGCGGCCAGCAGGCCGGTATGGGAGCCATCGGGCGGCGACAGCAGTGCAGCCGCGCAGCCCTAACGATCATTATGAGTGGCAGACGGGAAGGGCTGGAAGTCCAGCTCACCCAGCGAAACGCTCGATCTCGGCCGCTGCTGCGTCCGGGATCTCGAGCGCCGGGAAATGGGTTACACCATTCAGCCGCCTAACCGAGAACCACGGGTTCGCGGCCGAGAATTCCTGCTGGCCAGCGAGGAAGCCGGCGGCGCGCGGCTGGGAGAACAAGTGAAGTATGTCAGGCTTGCGGTCCAGTTCCGCCGCCGCGCGCAGCGGGTTGCCGTGCCGGGCGTAGTCGGCCGTAACCGCGCGCGCTGCCCGCGACCACATGTCGTAGCCGTAGCTGCCGGTCTCCCGGCGAACCCATTCGGCCACCTCTTCCGGGGCGCCAGCCAGCCACCCGGCCCGGAGCTGGTCAAGACCCAGCCGCCACCGTTGCGGATCTTGCAGCATCTCGAACACGGCCATGAATGGCGGCGGCGGATCAAGGACAAACCAGCTCAGCACGACGATCTTGGCCACCCGGTCGCCGAGGCGGCGGCTGAGCTGGATGGCCGGCCAGCCGCCGTGCGCCTGAGCCACCAGCACCACCGGATGGACGCCGGTTGCCCCGATGACGGCCATCGCGTCGTCGGCCAGTTCGTCATGGCCGAAATCAGCGTTCGTCCGGCTCGAGTCCCCATGTCCGCGCCAGTCGAGCTTAATGACCCGATGCCGGGCGGCCAGGCGCTCCGCAACCAGGGCGAAAAAATTCCGGCCACTGTTACACCACCCGGGCAGGAAAACCATCCCGCCATCGACGCGGGGTCCCTGGTCGTCGTAAGCAATGCGGACATCCCCGGCGTCGGCATACCGCATCTGCCCCTCCCCGCCTACCGAGAACGAGCACCGTCCCCGCAACCGTACCCGTTACGCTGCGACCGCGACCAGATGGCCAGCGCAGGTGTTGATGTTCTGGACGTCTCTGGCCATGGGCGGTTGCCCGGATGTCTCAAGGCCCCGCATCCCGGTACAGCCCGGCCGCCGACTGATGCATATGTCGGCGCCGTCGGCCGACTAGGACACGCCGACGCCGCAAGAACCCTGGCCACGAAGCGTCATCAGATGTCCTTTAAGAAGCCGAGCGTGCAACCGCCGCTGTGCGCCCAGTCGAACAGGTATCAGTTGCCTGCCGGACTGCTTGTGCTGTGCCCTAACTGGGGATGTGTGCGGGGCCACCCGACTGGTCGCCTGCCCGGCATGCGCGACCGACGCCCTACTATGCCGATCACCAGCGCCATCAGCGGATCCCAGCTGGTCATGCTGGCCGGCTGCGGCCACATACCCAGCGTCGAAGCACCCGAGCAATACCGGCACGCAGTCCGGGAATTCCTCCGCCACTGACAGCACGGCAATTCTCCTGCCCTATCGGCCCCATTCCGCACATCCCCGGAGCCCAGGCCGTCGCGCGTCCTGACAACCGCCGAGACAACATCCGGTCATGCGCTATCCATGCGCGCTCCGTCCGCGGCATCGGCCGGAGCCTAGCCAGCTGGCCGGATTCGAGGGCTCTGGGAACGTCTGAGTAAAGGGGTTTGCCTGCGAGCCGGAGGCTGGTGCTCCCGTCCGGGCCGGGTCTACGATCTAGACCGCAGTGGTCTCCAGCCCTTTGCCTCGCCCACGTCGGCAGAAGCCGCCGGTCGTCACAGGGACTAGCAGGTGATCCCTTCGCCTGTTCCCACCCGAGGGATCTCGATGACGCTCTACATGTACCAGGCCTCCTATACCGCAAAGTCGATGGCGGCTCAGCTCACGGAGCCGCACGACCCCCTGGAAGCGATCAGGCCGGCACTGGAGGAGCTGGGAGCCACGATCTTGGTGGCTGGCTTCCCGTTTGGCGAGTATGACGTGCTCATCGTGTATGAGGCACCCGATGATGTGACCGCTGCCAGCGTCGCGATGGCAGTTGCCGCGGCGGGCGAGGTCAAGTCGGCCAAGACCACGCGACTGCTCAGCGGGCAGGAATGGCTCGAGTCTTTGCGCAAACGCAGGATTGTCACCACCCGGAAAGTGCGCCAGCCGCACGACCGTCAGCATCAATCGCCGGAACCCTTATAGGACGGCGGCAGATCCGCGGGTGCAATTAGGGTCAAGCCCTTCAGCCGTCCGGCACTGAGCCGCCCAGCCCATCCGCTCATGGTTGTTATGGAGGTGATCGTGAGGCACCAGGATCGAGGGTCCTTACGGCCCCGGCCACCGGCGCGTCCCTCTTCTTCCTGCGAAGGGCAATACTCAACCTCGACGTCGTCAACGGGCGAATCATGTATGTCGAGGTGATCGACCGGCCGCCACTACGTAACGGCCGACGAGACGAACCGGGGAACCCGTAGCATCCAGTAGCAGGCCTGGGCGATGGTCTCGATGACGGGCGGGTCGCCGAGCTTGCGGCGCAGCCGGCTGATCGTGATCCTTCCACAGTCTCCCGCGCTGCGGGTGACTCACGGCGTTCGGGTGGCACGTACCGATAGGTGTCCTTGGAATCCGACCAGTCTCAGCTTGTCCCGCCGCGTCTCGTGGACAGATTCGTTTACCGATACGACCCTGAGCTGGGCTTCCCTACTCCTCGGAGTCCACGTCAAGCTGAAAGGCGGGACGGGAGGACGAGCTCGGCGGCACGCGCCTGCAGGTCACTCAAGGCCGCATCGGCGAAGGGCGGGAACGGTTCGTCATCGTTCGCCTTCATCCAGCGTTCGAACGCGACGCTGAAAGCGAGCATGCCCGTCTCCGCCCCCAGTCGCGCGGTAAGTTCGTCTGTGCCTCGCTCGCGCAGGGCAGCGGTGATCGACTTGGTGATCCGGGCGTGCTTGAGTAGTCCCCGCTCCTGCAGCTCGCTGTTCGCCGCGACCACCAGTCTGCGCCTGGCGGCTGCGGGCCGCAGTTGCGGGGTCATCGCGACCCCGGCCGCCGCGAGCGCCGCCTGCAGGCATTCGGTGAGCGTCGCCCCCGGGGGCGCGGCCCGGATGGCGTCGGCGAACAGCCCGGCCAGCACGTCTTCCCCGCCGAAGAGGACTTCGCGCTTATCCGCGAAGTGCCGGAAGAACGTAGCGCGGTTCATTCCCGCGCGGTATGCGATCTGCGCGACGGTCGTCTCCTCGTAGCCGTTCTCCACGAACAGGTCCAGTGCGGCGTTTTCCAGGCGCTCACGCGCATTCGGTGCCCATCTGCTCACTGTCACATCCCCGGCTACATCGGCGATGGGACCAGCCGCTGGCCCGCCGTCCATGTGAAGGACGCCGCGAGCCTGTACCGGCTGGCCATCGAGCAGGCTCCCGCCGCGCAGTGCTCCACGCCGTCGGTGACGAAGGCGTGCCCATCCGCGAGATCGCCGAGGCCATCGGCCAACACCTGAACCTGCCCGCCCGGTCCCTGCCCGCCGAAGAATTCGGCGGCATGCTCGTGCCCCTACTCAGCAGGGACATGCCCGCTTCTAGCACCATCACGCAGGAGCTCCTCGGGCTGGCAGCCCACCCACCCCGGCCTCATCGAGGACATCGAACAGGGGCACTACTTCACCTGACCAGCCCCAGACGCGGTTCCGGGGATTCCAGCCCCAGACGCGGTTCCGGGTAATCCTAGCCCCAGACGCGGTTCCGGGGAATAAGCACGTGGCGTCAGGCCCGTGATCCGGCACGGGCCCGGCTGCGGTCAGCCCGTTGAGCTGCCGACGCCGACCTCTTCGCCGAGCTGGGCCATGTCGGGCTCACGCCGGTTAGAGGTGGGTGCAGGACCGCGTTTTGGTAGAGCCGGGCGCCGACGCGGTACATGCCGTAGATCCCGGCGAGCATGAGGACCACCGCGACCACCACCTGCCAGGCCGGAACGCTCACGAGGGCGGTGCGCCACCTGGGGCCGCAGGAGGCCTCTTCGATCTTGGCAAGGATGTCGACGGGCCATTACCCCGGTCCCGCTGGGAATGGTGGGATCACTTACCGGCCGGTGGGATGTGCCGCGGCACCGCGCCGCCCGCGTGGGCCGTGCGGGCGATAGGCGGTCGGCCCGCCGGGCCGGCGCGCACCTGGATCCCCGCGCCGGAAGCGCTGCCGAGGCCGATCCGCCCGTGTGTGACCAGCGGGCGGGCGAAGTCCAGGAGCACGCAGGTGCCCCGATCCAGGTTCCCGCAGCGGGCGCTGGTCCACCAGTTGGGATACCTGACTGCGATGAGATCGCGGCCGATCGCCAGCGGCGTGAGCTTGGGACTTGCTTTGCTGGCCATCGTAGGGACCGGCCGCTGCGGTGCTGACGGGGGCCCGCGCCCGCCGCTGGACGGGCGGGGGCGCTGGGACAGCGGCATCTGCCCGCTGGTTCGGGTTGAGCTCATGCTGGGCCGTCGGCTGACCCCGGGCCCGCGGAGCGGCGGTTGCCGCATGACGCGAGCCGGACAGCAGGCCGTACGCCGCGAACCCGAGCGCCACCAGGAATGCCGCCAGGACCGCCAGCGCCTGCATCTTGTTCGGCCGGTGCCGACCGCGCGTTGTGGCCGCTGTGCCCGGCATGATCGGTGTGGCCGGGGTGTCGTGGAAGATGTCGGCGAGTGTCAGCGCCTGCGGTATCTGGCGGGTGGCGTCGAACTCCCGGATCAGCGGCTCCGGGGCGGCCTCGGTCGCCTTGGCTATGGCGCGGATGTGGCCCCGCGCGTAAAAGTCGCCGCCGCATGCGGAATAGTCGTTGTTCTCGATGTCGCGGATGAGTGCTTCCCTGATGCGGGTCCGCTGGCTGACCTCGGCAACAGTAAGGCCAGCCTGGTGGCGTGCTTGTGCCAGTGCCTCGCCGATGCCCACGCCGCGCCTCCACACATGTATCGCACCGCGCGCCGCCCGGATCACCGGGTGCCGATGGTGCGGACACCATCGCCAGGTCCCCCAATGCTACACCTGCGCGTTCTGCCACCCCGCGAGCCAGACTCAGGCCGGCGGCATTCGCCCATGTGGCCGCTCTCACCCCGGGTCATGGGATCAGCCGCTCACCGCACCATTCGGCGTTCCGGGGCTGTGACAATAAGTTGCGCCGGACCCGCAGGCCGCCACGCTGCATGTCCCGCTGACCGAGGCGTTCGACAAGCCGTATCCGCCTAGCAGAGGCTCCTTGTTGCGCGTACGGGTGTTGATCGTCGGCGTGCGGTGCGGTCGACGATAGTCGGCAGCGTCGCTGGCGAAGCCGGGCAGAGGCGAGCCGATGGGTGTGCTGCCATGACAGGCGGAGGAAGGTATAGGCCGGGTACCGGAAGAGCTGCTCGGCAATTTCCCGCAGCGGGGAGGGTGTCCCCTCGCCGGGTCTTGTGCTGGTCGTAGCGTGAGAGGTCCCGGTGGGGCTGGCTCTCGAACCGCCTGCCGGCTGAGTGTGGCTTGGCTTTCGAACGACGTGCCGGCTTGCCGGGGCCTCGCCGTGGTGTGGCTCAAAAGAGGGGCGCGAGCGTCAGCAAGATCCCTGGAATTAGGCGTGCCCGCCACGGTCCTTGCCCGCCAGGTCAAAGGGACACAGGGAGGAGGGCGTTCCCATGATGGCGGTGATGATCGGGATCGACCCGCATAAGGCCTCGCACACCGCGGTGGCGATCAACGTCGCCGAAGCGGCACTGGATGAGCTGCAGGTGCGCGCCTGCGCTGCTCAGGCCGAGCGGCTGCTGGCGTGGGCGCAGGCGTGGCCGGAGCGGTCCTGGGCGGTCGAAGGCGCCGGTGGCGTGGGCCATCTGCTGGCCCAGCAGCTCCTGGCGGCCGGTGAGCGGGTCCTGGACGTGCCGCCGAAGCTGGCCGCCCGGGTGCGGCTGCGCTGGGCCGGGTTCGTGTCTGGCTTGGTGGCACGGATCGTCAAGAGCTGGCCGAACCGGTCCTGGCCGGCAGGCCAGGATACCGGCCAGGGACTTACACGGGCGCGACGGCCCGGCCCCGGGCGTGATCCTGAAGGCCAGTGCCAGCCCGCCGATGACCGGAGGGGCCCGGCCGCGATCACTTCCGGGCAGGAAACGAAACAGTACCGGACGGCACCGTGGCCTGGACGGGCTCAACCTGAACGTGCCCGGCGGGAAGCTTACCGGGCTGGTCGTGACGCGACCGGGAGAACCGGCACGCCCAAGGAGTTCGCTGTCCGCGCGGGTAGGGCCCGGCCTTGATGGCCGCCCCGTGGACGGTGGCCGCCGGTGCCGAGTAGCCCGGCGCGCCGGCCGGGCGGGGCTGCGATCGGCGGGCTGAGGTTCGGGGGTCGTCCCGCTCCCCAGGTTCGCAATGCCCTAGCCTGGCCGGACATACGTTGAGATGAAATGCCGGGCCACACCGGGGCGTACGGCGGTTTGGGCCGTCTGGCCCGTAGCTCTCGGCGGCAGAGGTGCCGCAACACGGTCGTCAGGAGATGCCGACATGCCGAGCCAGGCCATGCAGGACGTGATCGCCTCCCTCAGGGACCGGCAGCAGGCCAGTGCCAGCCAGGCCCCGCCGACGCTGGAACAGCGCCGCGCCGCCTTCGTCCCCGGGGACCGCCTTCATCCGGTGCCGGACGACGTGCTGGTGACGGACGTGACCGCCGGCGGGGTGCCGGCCCACTGGCTGGCCGCCCCGGGAACCGATCCCGGCCGGGTGCTGCTGTTCCTGCACGGCGGAGGGTACGAGCTCGGGTCGGCGCGCAGCGACGGCGAGCTGGCCGCCCGGCTGGGGCGGGCCAGCGGGATGCGGGTGCTGTTCCCCGAATACCGGCTGGCCCCCGAGCATCCCTTTCCCGCCGCCATCGACGACGTGCTGGCCGCATGGCGCTGGCTGCGCACCGGCCAGGACCTGAGCGCACGATCAATAGCGGTGGCCGGCGACTCGGCCGGCGGGGGGCTGGCCGTCGCCCTGCTCGTGGCCACGCGTGATGCCGGGCAGGCGTTGCCGGCGGCCGCCGTGCTGATGTCCCCGACGGTGGATCTGACCAGCTCGGGGGCCTCGATGACCGAGCGCGCCGATCAGGATCCGATCTCCACCCCGGCCATGCTGCGCCAGTTCGCCGCCGATTACCTGGCCGGGGCCGACCCGAAGACGCCGCTGGCGTCGCCGCTGTTCGCCTCCCTGGCCGGGTTCCCGCCGCTGCTTATCCAGGTCGGCACGGCCGACCTGCTGCTCAGCGATTCCGAACGCCTGGCCGCCGCCGCAGCCGGCGCCGGGACCGACGTCACCCTGCAAATCGGCGAGGGCCTGCCGCACGTCTACCAGCTCCTGCTCGGCACCCCCGAGGCAGCCCAGGCCACGGAGCAAATCGGGACGTTCCTGCGGGCCCGGGTCCGCTAACCAGACAGCCCATACCCAGCGGGCTCCCCGGCGCCCCGCCCATCCCCTAGCCGGGTACCGCCCGGCGAGCTTGCTGATCACCCTCAACGGAGCCCGCCGAAAGGCACCACCGAACAAGAACTGTCACAACGACGGGAGAAGCCCATGACCGGCCAGCCGGACTCACCCGCAGGGCTGAGCTTCGACCGTGATGTCCGTCCTATGTTCCGCGAAAAGGACCGCGACTCGATGCTCAAAGCCTTCGACCTCTGGTCCCACAGCGACGTCCAGGCGCACCAGGACGCGATCCTCGAGCGCCTCCGCAACGGCACGATGCCCTGCGACGGGGCATGGCCGCCGGAACACGTCGCCGTCTTCCAGCGCTGGATCGCCAGCGGGTCGGCGCCCTGAGCGCACGCCGCGGTGACTGAGCAGAGCACGCCGGATGAGATCTGAGCGCAACGGGCGCCAAACCTGCCCTTCGGCAGGCAGCTGCGGATGCGCTCGGCCGGTCCGTACTGGAACGACGAACACGAGATCCGCCGGGTCGCCGGCGGCGGCTGACACGAACGGCAAAGCGCACCCAGCATGCAGCAGCCATCTGCGGCGAGTGCCTGGCCCTATGCGCGGAAATCATCGCGGAACGGCTGGCCTGAAACCCATCTCCAAGAACCGGCCATATGCCCGCTCAGATCAGGGAATTCCGCGCTCAGCCATCGCCCCGGCACACGAACAGCCCGCCCTATTCGGCAGGGAGGTTCGCCTGCCCTCTGGAGCATGAGTCGCGCAGCGTGACGATTGCCTGTCGCAGACGTCGCGCGAGATCCGCCTAGGTACGCCATTCGCAGGTCGCAGTTCGGTCGCTGCGACGCTCCATATCGTGCAGGCCGCGGCGGCGCTGGGCCGCGCCGGCGTGTGGCCCTTCGGCGTGATCGATCCCCGCTTGAATCTCGTGGTCTCCTACAACGCCCGCTACCACGGGCGGGCCGACAAGGTGAGGCTGCCCGCAGGGCCGCTCACGGTCAGCGCGCTGAGCGCGAGGATGTGTGGGCCATCGGCTCTGCGGTGAACACCGTGGCCAGGGGCCTGGGAGATTTGGTGGCACATTGCCGGCGAGTGAGGGGGTTGACGGTCGTTCGCGCGTGGTGGGACGTTGGCTGTGGGACGGCCGGGTCACCTGACGTGAACAAGCCGGCCGGAGTGTGGTAAGGGGGACGACATGACGTTGTCCGAGCAGGTTGACGCGCTGCAGGCCAAGGTGGCCGACCTCAAGAGCGCGCTGGACGCCTCCCAGCATGAAACAAACGAGCAGATCAAGGCGCGGGTGGCCACCGCCAAGGCAAAGGCCGATGCCGCAAGGGAAACCGTTCACGGCAAGGTGGACCAGGCGGCAGACCAGACACACACCCAGTGGCAGTCGTTCAAGGCCGATACGTCGGCCAAGATGCAGGCGCTGCAAGAACAGATGGAGCGCAAACGCGACGAGCGCGATGTGAAGGCGGCCGAGAGAGACGCCGAGCAGGCGGAGGACAACGCAGCCGACGCGCTGGACTACGCGGCCTGGGCGGTCGACCAGGCAGAAGTGGCGATACTCGATGCCGCCGATGCTCGCGCCTGGGCAGATGCGAGAGCAGCAGCGTCGCCGCCCAGCTGAGCATGTGCCCGGCGGGCCGCCAACGGCACCGGGCAAGTCTGCTGGGCCGTCCTGAGCCGAGACGGGCGGACCGGCGGGCATCAAGCTGCTGCCCAGGACAGCAACCTCGCCAGGGCCGCAGCCAACCCCGCCCTGCCAGTTGAGCTCGACACCATAAAGGAGGTCTGTGCCGCCCGGCCGTGGCGAAGTCACCAGCGCCGGGCGACCCGTATTTGGCGATGCTGGTCGGCGGTGGTCATTCAAGAGGGTGTCACTCAGCGTGGCCGCGTGGATTGTAGTCGAGGCGCACATCGCCGCCGTTATGGCGCCAGTGACTGCTGGCCAGCATGGTAGTCAGTGCCGAGCCTGAACCGGCATTCTGTCGCCGTTGAGGGTGGTTGTCACGCGGGCGCGGCCCGGCGGCGGAGAGCCCAGCGACCATGCGGACCTGCCGGCCAGGACGAGGGCAGAAACGACCCTGGATACCCGCGGACCGAGCCGAGCCCGTGCCGGTGGAAGCGCAGGCTGGCCTCCAGGTCGCGGACCCCGACCACGCAATGATGGAATCCTCCGGGCACGGCACACAAGGCTAACAAGCTTTGCCGCAGGACGGGCCGTCTCACCATCGCCGGCCCCGGGCCTGCTCAGACCGCCCGCTGACCGCGGCCCACCCGCCCAGCTGACTGGCCCGGCCCGGCCCCGGTTGAGCCCGAGCCCCGCCCCGGCCGCCATCCGGCCGCGGCGGAGCGGCCGCTCAGATCAGCCCTGATCGGACGCGCCTGGTTGCCTGACCTCGTTCCAGAGGCCGCGTATGCCGCCGGGAGTGCGTTTCGCTCAGGTCGAGGACCAATCACTTTGGGTGAGCAGGGGCACTAGGTTGCCGAGTTTCCGAGCGCCGACCCGGCGCCGGCCGATGTGTCAATTACTGCCGCGAGTGTAGGAAGAGTATCCGGTTCTGCGTATGCGGCGCTGGGTGGCCCATGACGTTGACCGCGGTGGCGGGTAGCACGGGCGGTAGGTAATCGGCGGTGTAGGTAGCCGGCGGTCTGAATGCGCTGCCGCAGTTCACGACCCAGATCGACGGGGAGGACGTCTACTTCATCCACGTCAGGTCGCGGCACGAGAACGCGCTGCCGCTGATCATCACGCACGGCTGGCCCGGCTCGATCCTCGAGATGCTCGGGGTCATCGGCCCGCTCACCGACCCGACCGGCCACGGCGGCTCCGCCGAGGACGCGTTCGACCTGGTGGTTCCGTCCATACCCGGCTACGGCTTCTCCGCCGAGCCGACCGAGACCGGCTGGAACGTCGGCCGCGTCGCGCAAGCGTGGGCCGAGCTGATGCGCCGCCTCGGCTACGACCGCTACGTCGCCCAGGGCGGTGACGTGGGCGCCGCCGTCACCGACAACCTGGGCCGCCAGGCACCCGAGGGACTGGCCGGCATCCACATGAACTTGCTCCTGGCCGGGCTGGGCGGCGGCTACCCGTCGCTGAACAGCACCGGAGGAGGAACGCGCGGCGCTCGACGCGGTCACCACCTTCAGGAGCAGCGGCAACGGCTACCTCATCGAGCAGAACACGCGGCCGCAGACGATCGGCTACGCCCTGCTGGATTCACCGGTCGCCCTTGCGGCCTGGATGCTCGACCACGACACCGACGCCTACTACAAGATCTCCCGCGCCTTTACCGGCGGGCAGCCCTCCGGCGGCCTGACCCGGGACCACGTCCTCGACAACGTCACGCTGTACTGGCTGACCAGTACCGGGGCCTCGGCGGCCCGGTCGTACTGGGAGAACACCCAAGCCGCGATCCATGCGGCCGCGTCCGGGCAGGCCCGCCCGGAGATCAAGCTCCCGGTCGGCTTCACGACGTTCCCCGGCGAGATCTTCCGGGCCCCGCGCAGCTGGGCCCAGAAGTCTTACCCCAGCCTCAGCTACTTCCACGAGGTCGACAGGGGCGGCCACTTCGCCGCCTGGGAAGAGCCCGAGATGTTCGCGACCGAGATCCGGGCGGCGTTCCGGCCGCTGCGCTGACGACAGCCCGTACCTGGACACAGGCCGGTAGCCGACGGCCTATCAGGTCGGCCAGCTCAACCAGGGCCACGGTCAGGACCGGGCGTTCGGCCGCGTTCTCGCTACTCTGAGGTTCAGGCTCCGCGGTCGAGGGGTGTTCCCACGGCGGCGGCGGCCTCCTGGACCTTCGCAGGCCCGCGCAGCACGTGCGCGACGCCCACCGCGATGACCGAGCCGGCGACGGGCCCGATCAGGTAGACCCACCAGGTGGACAGGTTCCCGATGGCCACGTCGGGGCCGAAGCTGCGCGCCGGGTTCATCGAGGCGCCTTCGTACGGGCCGCCCATGGTCCCCCAGGCCAGGATGTAGGCTCCCACCGCCAGCGGGATGAACGGTCCGTTGAGCTTGGGCCCGTTGGCCAGGTTGAGGATCATCAGCACCAGGCCGAACGTGATGATCGCCTCGAAGCAGGCTGCCTGCCAGTCCTGGCCGGGCTTGGGCATGGTGGCGGCCAGGTGGCCTTCGGGGCCGAAGAACGCACGGGCCAGCAGCGACCCGCACACGGCCGCGGCGAACTGCACGACCCAGTAGATCCCGGCCATTACCGGGCCCATGTCGCGCCGCAGCCACAATCTCGTCTGAGGAATCCTGACGGTCAGGAACCCGGAGCGTCGCCATGTCCGAAAGACGCCCGCAGCGCATCCGTCAGCAACGCGACCAACGCATCGAGCTGCACGTCGACCGAGGAGGAGACCTCCTGATCCGACCCGTCCAGCGCCCGGGCGGCAAGCCCCGCCTTGCTGTCGATCAGCTCGGCGATCCGGGCGTCGATGGTCTGCGCGGCGATGATGCGCCACGCGGTGACCGGTTCGGCCTGCCCGATGCGGTGGCTGCGGTCGATGGCCTGGGTCTGCTCCGCGTCGGTCCAGGACAGCTCGGCCAGCACGATGTTCGAGGCGACCTGCAGATTCAGGCCCACGCCAGCCGCGTTCAGCGAGCACACCGCGACCGTGACGTCCGGGTCGTTCACGAAGGCGTCGATGTTCGCCTGCCGCGCCGTGGGCGTCTGGCCGCCACGGATCGACGAGAAGCGCACCTCCTGCCGGGCGAAGGTCTCTTCGGCGGCGTCCATCACGTCGACGTGTTTGGCGAAGAAGACGACCTTGCCGGCGCTGCGGGCCAGCTGCGCCGCGTAGTCGGCGGCCAGTTCGGCCTTCGCCTGGCCGATGCGCCGCATCACGGTGAACACGTTCTCGCCGGACTGAGCGGCCGTCGCATCCTTCAGCTCCGACCGGGCGACCCGGCGGACCAGGTCGTGGTCGATGCCTTCGGCACCGGCGTCGGAGGATCGGTTCGCGATCGCGGTCTCGTACCGCGCCACCATCCGGCTAGCGAGGTCCCGCTCTGCCGCCCGGATTGACCGGCCGGCCCCTCCGTCCAGCTCGACGGGGAGGTCGGCGATCCGGCGGGCGGGGATGTCGGCGGCCACGTCGAGCTTGCGCCGGCGCACGATGCCGAGGTCGATCACGCACTGGCGCGCCGCGGCGTCGAAGCCCCGGTCGGCGGGCGTCAGGCCGGTGTCCTCGAGCGCGTCCACCAACTCGTCGAGGGGCTTGCTGTCGTCGATCCAGCCGAGAAACTGCCAGATCGCCCGGAAGTCCTCGATGTCGTTGATCAGCGGGGTGCCGGTCAGCGCCATCAGCAGGGGCCGCGCCGTACGGGACCGGATGCGGTCGGAGAGCGCGAGGACGTGCTGCGAGCGCTGCGAGGTCTTGTTCTTGATGAAGTGAGCCTCGTCCACGACCATGCCGCGGAAGCCGAAATCACCGAGCCAGCCCATGTGGCGGTCGAGCACCTCGTAGTTGAGCACGATGATGTCGGCGAAGCCGTCGGCAGCCTTGCCGTCGCCCTGCACCACGGTGGCCGGGCGGTGGGGCGTCCAGCGGGCCGCCTCACGGGCCCAGTTGGTCTTGACGACGTTCGGTACGACGGCGAGCAGCGGGTAGGCGTTCGCCGCTTCTGCGGCGAGCAGCGCCTGGGCCGTTTTGCCCAGGCCCGGCTCATCGGCGAGCAGGAACGTCCGGTGACCGGCAGCGGCCGCGGCGACCAGCTGCCCCTGATGCCGCATCAGCTTCAGGGCCGCCGGGGTGAACTGTGCCGTCGGCGCCGGGAGCGCCATGCACGCCGGGGCTCCCCCACCGGCGCGCTCGAAGGAACTAAGCAGCGGCCCGAGCAGTTCCCAGCCGTCCAGGCGGCGCGGACGGGAGGTGCGCTGCGGAACGGCGGACAAGTCGGGGGCGAGGAAGGGGTTCGCCAGCTGCCGGGAGATCACCGACTGCGGCACGACCCGCAGCTCCGTGCGGGCGGGAGCGGTCGCGGTCTCCGCAGGCGCTCTCTCTTCGGGCGCCGGCTCGATGCCGAGGTCCCGCGCCATCTCCAGCTTGAGCGACCGGGCCGCGTCGGAGACGCCGGAGTCCTCGGCGAGCAGCGCTAGTAGTCCAGCGTCCCGGACGGCGGTCGTCGCGAGGATGGTCGCGATGGCGTCCAGGCGCTTGAGCTGCCCGGCCCGATGACCGTCGCTTCCGGCCGCCGCCCGGACCCGGGCGCGCTCGTCCCGCAGCAGCATGGCAACGGCCTGGAACTTCGTGCGCACGGCAGGCGTCACGCGGCCGCGCCGGGCAGCCGCCTCAAGCTCACGGGCGGTTCGGGAGAGCACCGAGAACGACGTCGCCGCGATGGCTGACGCGCCGCTGCTTCCGCACGGCGGTACGGCGAGCGCCCGTCTGGCGCTGGCCTGGTCGAGCCACAGACTCCTCCTCTGGAATGCCGGGGCACGGTGGCCGCGGCAGCATGCCGCACGGTCCCACGGACGGGGCGAGGAACGTCCCGAGCAGAGGGCCTGGTGCTTCGAACGCCGAGCCGACTTGCGGATCTCCGAGGATCGGCTCTCCGAGGATCGACGCAGCGGGCCTCGGCAGGCGTCTCACAAGGACCTGGGGCCGCCGGTGGGTGGGCTGGTGACCACGGCACGGGAAAGTCGTCGTCGGACGAACGGTTCAGTTCTCGGGTACCTCGCTTACATCAACGCGTGCGAGAGAGCATAATTCCCGGCCCGTTGCCCGCTCGACCGGGGACGGCCAGGGTCGGTGAGGCGCTCTCGGCAGCTGGCTGCTCGTCGGCCCTGGCGAATCCAAGGCGCGGCATGACCATGGTGGCACGACCGGCTTTTCCTCATCCTCCTGTAGGCGCTCAGCTCGGGCTCGCAGAGTTCGGCGGATCAGCTGGCCAAACTCGCCGATCTGCGTGACCGGGGCGTCATCCCGCCCTCGTCGTCGACCGGCTGTTGGACCGGATCGACCTGGACCGCCAGCTGGCGCGGATGGACCTCAATGACCTCGTCCGGCGCATCAACTTCGACGCGCTGGTCGAGCAGACCGATGTCGGCGCCGTCATCGCCGCTGGGCGGTTCCCGCGCCCGCCCGGCCTCGCCCGGTGGCCGCACCCCGACGTTCGCGCTGAGGTCAGCCGGTGGCCGCGCCGTAACGGCGTCGCCGTCGCGCGTACTCGGCGACGGCGACCCACAGGTCGCGGCGGTCGACGTCTGGCCAGAGGCTGGTGGTGAAGAACAGTTCGGCGTACGTGGAGTGCCAGGGGAGGAAGTTGGACGTGCGCTGCTCGGCGCCGGTCCGCCACAGCAGGTCCACGTCGGGCAGGTCGGGCAGCGGGAGGCGGCGCGCGAACTCGCCCTCTGTGATCTGTTCGGGGTCGAGGTCGCCCGCCAGGACGCTGCGCGCGACTGCGGCGGCCCCGTGCAGGATCTCGGCGCGGCCGCCATAGTTCACGCACAGGGTGAGTGTCAGGGTGCGCTGGTCTCGGCTGGCGGTTTCGTTGCGTCGCAAGGTCTGCACAAGCTCCCACGGCAGCCGGTCCGGGTACCCTAGCCAGCGGAGCCGGACGCCGTGGTCGAGGTAGGGGGCCGAGCGCAGTTCCTCGTCGAGCATTGCGAACAGTCGGGTGACCTCGCCGGCGTCCCGCTTCCAGTTCTCGGTCGAGAAGGCGTACAGGGTGAGGTGGGACAGCCCGATCTCCAGGGCGCCGTGGACAACGTCGTGCACGGCCTCCATACCGGCGCGGTGTCCCTCGGGACGAGGCAGGCCGCGCTGTTGGGCCCAGCGGCCGTTGCCGTCCATGATGATCGCGACGTGCCGCGGTATCCGGTCGGCGGCGATCTGGGGGGCCCGGACGCCGTCCGCGCGCAGCCGTGGGGGTAGGACCTGGCCACGCGGCGGATCGGCGGGTCCGGGCGGGGCTGGCAGGGGCCGGGCCGCAGGTGGCCCGCTGAGCGTCGTCAGCTTCCAGGCCAGGGCGATCCTGATCCGGGCAGGCGCGAGGAGCCGCCACCGGGTGATCCGCCCAGGCTTGGGTGAGGCGTACAGCAGGCCGGGCCCGGCTGCGGCGATCGCGTCGAGCCGGGCCAGGAACACGCGGCTCGTGGTCCCGAGCAGGATGGCCGGCCCCGGGTGCCATCCGACGCCGAGGCTGGGCTGGTCCACCCAGCGCCGAGCCATGCTGACCAAGTGGGCCAGTACGCCTTGCACGGGCATCGTCCACCGTCGCTGGGGCAGGTCCTCGGCGGCGCCGGGAAAGCGGTCGAGGACTTCGGCCGGGATCGTGAGTGGCCGCTCGCGGAGATCCTCGGGCAGGTCGGCCAGATTGTCGATCAACTGGACGCCGTCGAGGAACCGTGAGATCGCCTCGCCGTGCCGCAGCGCGAACGACATGTCCACGCCGGCCCGGTCAAGCAGGACCAGGATTTGCCTGGCCCACGCGCTATCCGTCCCTCGCGACCTCGCCCGCCAGTCGTCCCAGGTGACGAGGGGGGCGGGATGCACGTCGTCGGCAAGAACCTGAAACGAAGCCCGCAGGTCAGCCACGTCGAGTCCCCACCGCACGATGGTGTCGACCAGGGCACGACGGACCATGTCGGTGCTGGTCCCTGTCGCCAGGTCGGTGTCGAGGGCACTCACCCACGCCTGCAGCTCGACGGCGCGCTCCGTCGGGTGCCTCGTGCCGGAGTCGACGATGTCGTCCGCCGCCGCCAGCGCCGCCCACAGCGCCCAGCAACCAGGCCACAGCATCCGCGGCATCAGAGCCGTCAATGCGTAGATCGCCGGATCACGTTCACGTACCGTGCGCCGACACCAGCGGTACGCGTCCCCCAGCCCCGGTCGGCCCGCGCCGTCTCTTCGACCATCGTCCCCGCGGAGGGGCGGCACCGCCCAAGGCGACAACCGACGTCCAGCGATCATCATGCTCTAGTATCCTGGCAGCTAGACGGAGCGTGTGAAGGACTGCCGCGCCGGTGGGACCAGTATCACAATCGTCCCCAGCCCGCGGGTATCGGTAGCTGTGTGCCGTTTTCCGGCCTTTGAGACGGGCTCTGCCGACCGTACTGCGGGTGCTTGCCGCCGCGGCCCGGCAGAACCGGAGTTACTGCCGGGTAACGGCGGGGCCCGGCCGGCAACCGGCCGAACCGTGACCCCCATCCGAACGGCCGGTGCCGGTAACACAGCAGTCCTCAGCCCGCTATCGCCACTGGCCGTTCCGTTGTTGCTCAAGCCTCGTGCTCAACATGGTCCGCAGCCAGGCCGTCGGGCTGGATGAGTTCATCGCCCGCTGGATAGGGCGGCTTCGCCGCCGCCCTTACACCGGCCCCGGTTCTTCATCCGCCCTGGTCAGGCGGCTGCTCGGGCATCGCGTCGGCGTTCTCGATGGGGATCCGGGTGCCTTCTGGCGTGACCACGGGGACCGGGACGCTGACCTCGAGGACTCCCCTGTCGTACCGGGCGGTGACGTCCGCGGCGTTGACCCTGGCGGGGAGCCTGACCGCGCGGGCGAGCGATCCGTAGCGGAACTCCGAACGATATGGCCCGGTGTCCTGCTTGAGGCGCTCGGCCCGGATGGTCAGGATCCGCCCATCGACGGTGACCTCGATGTCGTTCTCCGGGTCCAGGCCGGGCAGTTCGGCCCGGATCATATAGCGGTTGTCCCGGATCGTTTCTTCGATCCGGAACACCTGGCCCGTCAGGAACGGCGGCGGTCCTGTCCACGGGGACTCCAGCCAGTCGGCCAGGTCCGGGAACACGGCGCGGAACCTCGCGGGCGCCTGAGGACGCGGCAGCTTAGCCATGATGTCCCTCCACTGCACGTATGACGATGTTATCTGTTCCGGCGTTATCTGTTCCGGCCTGACCGGCCGCGCAGACTGAGCCGGCTGTGCCGTCCTTACCCGCGGCTCCGCTCCGGCTGGCTGCACGGACCGTGCCTGCTCCTCCGGCCCGGCTGGCGGCGCGGATCGGGGGTGCCCGTTGGCGGTGGCTGGCGGCGCGGATCCGGCTGGGGGAGCTGGCCGGGCACAGGCTGGCTGGGGCCGCGGCGCGAGCCTAGCCGTGTCCGCGTATCCGGGCATCCATCTGAGCACTTCAGCGCGGAACGGCGCCTCGCATTCGAGCTGGCAGAGTACGCCCAGACCAGATGCCAGTACCCGGTGGATGAGTATGTAAGAGGGCGGCAGGTTGAGCCGCCGCAGCACGCTGGATGAGCGCATAGCTGATGCTTGTGTTGTCTCGGTGCGCAGCCATTCGCGGCTGAACCTGAACGACTCCGCCCTGGACGGCTCGGCGAGCGGTGCCAGGAAGGCGCGCAGCGCTGCCAGGTCAACGCTGACGCCGTCCCGGAGATAGCCGTGCGACCGGAACGCCTCCTCAAGCTTGGCGAGGTCGCCGCCTTCGTGCATGAGCCGTAGCACCCTGCCGAAGATGGGCGGGAAGCCGTCTGGTAGCCGGTCGACGGCGCCGAAGTCGAGCACGCCGAGCCGCCCGTCGGCAAGCAGGCGGAAGTTGCCTGGGTGCGGATCGGCGTGCAGGAGCCCGACCCGCGCAGGACCCGAGAACAGGAAACGGATGAGCATGATGCCGGCCCGGTTCCGCTGAGCGGTCGTGCCGCCGGCGATGATGCTGGCGAGCGGGATGCCGTCAAGCCATTCGCTGACGAGCACGTGGCCGCTGACCCAGACCACACGCGGGACGCAGACGTCCGGGTCGCCGGCGTAGGCCGCGGCGAAAGCCTGCTGGGCGGCAGCTTCCAGCCGGTAATCGAGTTCCTCGGCCACCCTGTCCCGCAGCTCGGCGAGCAGCGGCTTGACGTCCAGGCCAGGCATCAGCGCGCTGAAAAGCCGGGCGCAGCGGCTCAGCTGGCTGAGATCGCTCATCAGCGCCCTGCCCGCGCCCGGGTACTGGATCTTGACGGCAACCTGGCGCCCGTCGTGCCAGACGGCTCGGTGCACCTGGCCGATGGAGGCGGCGGCCGCCGGCTGATCGTCGAACTCGGCGAAGCTGGCCCGCCACTGCTCGCCCATGTCGCCCGCGAGCACCTTGTGAATACTCCGGGCAGGCAACGGCGGCGCGGATTCCTGCAACCTGGTCAGGGTGGCCCGGTACGGTTCGGCGATCTCCGGGGGCAGCGCGGCCTCGAATACGGACAGCGCCTGCCCGAGCTTCATCGCGCCGCCCTTGAGCTCGCCAAGGACCCTGAAGACCTGATCTGCTGTCCGCTGCTGGATTTCCTGGTTCACCAGGTCAGCTGGCCGGCCGCCCAGGCGCTTGCCGGTTCCCAGCGCGGTCCGGCCTGCGAACCCGACCGGCAACCTGGCCAGCCGGGCCGTGCGGGTGACACCATGGCGGGGCAGATCGCTCATGATCCCATTCTCCGCCATGCGGCCATAATGCATCACAGTGATCGAATGCATCGCAGGAACCGCCAGTTACACCGGGCCCGCCGCCTGGCGCGCCGCTACCGGGCGGCGCGCCATATCCGCCGCCACCCGATCTCGATCACGAACAGGTCCCCGGCAGCCACCGTCACCGAATCGCATCCGCGCACCGGGGTATCAACTGCCGAGACGGCGCCGGGGCGCCCCCATGAATGCGTCAGCACACAGTGACGGAAGGCTGGCCCGCGCGTCCGGCTGGCTCGCATCATCCCGGCGCCTTCTGCCCCGGGCGTCGCGTCAGCGTTCTCGACGGAGACCCGGGTGCCCTTTCTCCGGCCTGGACGGCCTGAAAGGATCGCCCGGGTGAGCTAGTAGCGTCGCCTTCTCGTCATGAACGCCCGCGACGGCTGTTGACTACCTCCAGCACCTGCGGTCGACCTTTCCCGGTACCCCCCTGGCCCACGGCCCCAGCCACGACATAGGCCCTAATCCGCCGGCGCGGGCGCGCCGGCGATGGACCTGATGTCCGCGCTCAGGGCCAGCGTCGAGGCCGCCAACCAGGATCGGCCGCCCCGCCGCAAGCCAGCCGAGGCCTCCGGGACCGAGCAACGTCACGGACGGTTGTCGTCTCTTTCTTCGTCTTTGCCGTCGTGGGGCACGATCGTGACGGGGCAGTGGGATTTGAGCAGGACGTACTGGCTGACCGTTCCCGGCACCGCGGCCATGCCCGTCCGGGCGGCAAGCACGACGAGCACGGCGCGTGTCTGGCGGGCCGTCTCGACGATCACGCGTCCGGCAAGTCCCGCCGAAACGCGCAGTTCGGTTTGCGCGGCCTGGTCGCCGAGTTCCTCGTCGACGGTGGCACGGAGTTCCGCCTCGGAAGTGGCCCGCTGCTCCCCTTCGGTATGCATCGCCGAACCCGGGAAGCCGCCGACCGGGCCGATCGGCGGCTCGTACGCGCTCACCGCGATGAGAGGTGCCTGCCGCCAGCGGGCCTCCTGTGCAGCCAGCCGCAGCGCCTCCCTGGAGGCCTCGGAGTAATCGACTCCTACGACAACGGTCACATTCATTCACTCCTCTGCGCGTCCTGGCCCGCGGTGTCGACCTCGGTGAGGGGCGGCGCGATCTCCTCCAGGGACTTACCCTCGGCGTTGATCCCGATCGTGGCCTCGACCAGGCCGCCGATGATCATGATGCCGCCGCCAACCAGATATCCGATGGCCAGGTTGGCCCGGTTCGTGCCGTTGCCGATCAGGAAGCCGTAGAAGGCGGGCCCGATCGCGCCGAAAATCTGGGCGATCGCGAAGAACACCGCCAGAGCCTCGGCCCTGATCTCGATCGGGAAGATCTCGCTGACCGTCAGGTAGCCGGCGCTTGCCCCGGCGGACGCGAAGAAGAAGACGACGATCCAGATGAAGGTCTGGCCCGCAGCCTGGAGCACCCCCGCGGCGAACAGCCACGCGCTGAACGCCAGCAGGGTCCCGGAGATGAGGTAGGTGCCGGCGATCATCTTCTTGCGCCCGAGGGTGTCGAACAGGTGGCCAAGCAGCAGCGGGCCGGCCAGGTTGCCGACCGCGAATGCGAGACCGTACAGCGGGACCGCGTTGTTGCTGACGTGGTAGAACTTCGTGAGCACCAGCGCGTAGGTGAAGAAGATCGCGTTATACAGGAACGACTGCGTGATCATCAGCGTCGCGCCCAGGATCGCCCGCTTGGGGTACTGACCGAATGCCACGCGCAGCAGTGTCAGGTATCCATAGCGTTTCTCGGGCTGGATGGTGATGGCGGCGCTCTCCGGAACGGGTTCGAGATGCTGGCCGTCCCTTACCGCGGCTTCTTCGATGCGGCGGATCGCCTCCTCGGCCTCTTGTATGCGGCCATGGGTGATGAGCCAGCGCGGGCTTTCCGGGAGAGTGCGCCGCACGAAAATGATCACGAATGCGAGGGCCGGCCCGACCAGGAAGCAAATGCGCCAGCCTTCGTTCGTTCGCAGCGAGCTGAGCAGCAGGAACGTCGCGAAAGTGCCGATGATCGCGCCGAGCCAGTAGGTGCCGTTGATCCAGACGTCGGTGCGTCCCCGGTACCGGGCCGGCATCATCTCATCGATCGCAGAATTGATCGCCGAGTACTCGCCGCCGATGCCCATGCCGGCGATGACCCGGGTCGCGTAGAGATAGACGATCCAGCCGGTGCCCTTCGGAGTAAGGGCCGTCAGGGCGGTGCCGACCAGGTAGATCGCGAGGGTCCACGTGAACAGCTTGCGACGCCCGAGGCTGTCGGACATCCTCCCGAACACCAGCGCCCCGATCACCTCGCCAATGAGGTAAACGGTGCCGATCGAGGCGGCCTGCGTCGTGGTCAGGTTCAACGTATCGGGCTGGGTGAGTTTGCTCGATACCGAGCTGGCGATCGTCACGGACAGACCATCAAGGACCCAGGCGGTGCCGAGCCCGAGAACGAGGCGGGTATGGAACGGCGACCAGCGGAGCCGGTCGAGGCGAGCCGGGATCGTGCTGCGGATCGGCTGCTGTTGCATCTGGGTGGCGGTTGTCATTGGGCCCCCCTCGATCCTGGATGACAGTGCCAGCGGCCTTGCAGCATCGGGATGCCGTGCGTTCTTGGAAGGTAGATGTGCGGGGGCACGCTCCGTATCCCCCAACTCCGTAGATAAACGGCCGGCCGTCCCTGCGGCGAGGGCGGCCGAGAACACGCACAGCGCGGCCAGCACGACCCCGGACGCGACCGGGGCCGCGTCGACCCGCGTGCCCTCGTGCTGGAGCCCGACGAGGGCGTGATCCTGCGCCTTTCGCAGCCGTAGCGGCCCAGGGCGACGGCTGTCCCTATCGCGGGTAGCCGCTGGCGGACCCGGCGGGCCGCTGGTGGCGGCCGGCGGGCGGATCGGCGCGCCGGAACGGCCGGTCGTCCTGGTGACGCCACAGGACGACCAGGGTGGCCACGCCCAGCAGGGCGACCACCGCGAGCCCGCCGATGGACAGCCAGGTGAACAGCTCGACCTGCGTCGGCGTCGGCGCCGGGACGAAACCGATGGTGAGCAGGTGAATCTGCCACGGCGCCCCGGTCAGCAGGTAGGTCAGGACGACGGCGAGCTCACGCGAGGAGTCCCACAGCCCGTGCAGGAACGACACCCACAGGTACATGCCCACCAGGGCCTTGGTGTAGCGGAACACGCCCTCGCGGGCGTCGCGGAACAGCACACCGCCGAGCAGCGCGGTCCACAGCCCGTGCCCGAACGGGGAGAGCACCCCGCGCAGCAGTTCGGTCTGGATCAGGGCGCCGATAGACAGGCCGTGCACGGTGAGCAGGGCCGTGAACGCGTAGCCGGTGGTCTCGAAGGCCGCGAAGCCGAAGCCGACCGCGGCGCCCAGCACGATCCCGTCGCGGGCGTGGCGGTGCGGCAGGTGGCGGGTGACGAACATCAGGGCGGCCAGCTTGGCCCCCTCCTCGATCAGCCCCACGCCGAAGAACATGATCAGCGACGGGTGCAGCAGGTAGCTCTCCAGCAGCGAGGCACCGAGCACCCCGAGCAGGCCGCCGAGGACGAACGCGCTGACGATGAGCTCGGTGGTGATGTGCTCGTCGCGCCAGTGCTCGAACGCCCACGCGACAAAGCTGACCGGCACCAAGAAGCTGCCGAGCAGGATCAGCGTCGGCACCAGGTTGATGTTCTTGGTCGCCAGGGTCACGGCGATGCACGCCAGCCACAGCGCCAGCCCGATGAGGAAGATCTTCAGCCAGGCGTGCTTGCTCCTCCGGGCCACGACGGGTCTCATGGTCTGGCTCATGCCATGCCTCCGCGTGATCGGTTCCCTCCGCCTCCTCGTTGCCAGCGTGGTCAGCGCCCGGGGGCGGCCACATCCCCCGTGTGCGTGGGTCGCGACAACTAGCCACCTTGGCGATGCCCGAGCCCGGGCGGCCGGCGATTCTGGCGGATGTGACCATCACCGGAGACACAGATTTCGACCAGCCAGCGGTGCTCAACGCGGGCAGGCTGTGGGCGGGCGGCGTCGCCACCGCCTTGGTGGCTGCCCTGATCGTGGTGGCCGGCGTATACATCGCCCGGTCGATCCTGGGCATCGCCGTGCTGGCGCCCGCGGCGGCCGGAAGCTTCGGCACGGCCGCCACCGCCGTCTACGCCATCTTCGCCGCGGCCGCCGCGCTGGCCGCCACCGGCCTGCTGCACATGCTGCTGCTGGGGGCGCCCCGCCCGATGGCCTTCTTCACCTGGATCACGGGGCTCGCGACCGTGGTCGCGGTGGTCGCGCCGTTCGGCCAGAGTGCGCCGCTGTCGAGCAAGGTGTTCACCGCGATCATCAACCTGATCGCGGGGGTGGCCATCATCTCGCTGCTGTCCGGCGTGGCCCGCAGCTCGGTACGCCAGCTACCGGATGGGCCAGACGGCCCCGCGGGGCGCTCGGGGCCGATGGGACCGGGGCCTATCTGGGAACCGTATCGAGAGAGCGAACCTCTGGGAAGAAGGCGAGTTCCTCCTGACGGTGCGTGACCCATAGCAGCGAGCGATCGGCCGCGTGCTCCAGCACCACCGCCAGCACGGCGCTGGCCGTGGCCGCATCCAGGTGGCTGGTGGCCTCGTCCAGGAGCAGCACCGGTCGGCCGGCCAGGATGGCCCGGGCGACGCTGAGGCGCTGCCGCTCCCCGCCGGAGACCGGATGGGCCCAGGGCGCCAGCACCGTGTCCAGGCCGGCCTCGAGCCGGTCCAGCCAGGGCCCGAGCCGGAGCCGCCCGAGCAGGTCTACGATCTGGCCGTCCGTCGCGTGCGGCGCGCCCACGCGCAGGTTGGCTCGCAGCGAGGTGGGGAACAGGACCGGCTGCTCGGGGCTCCAGGCCATCAGGGCCCTGACCTGTTCGGCCGGGAGGTCCCGCGCGTCGGTGCCGTCGATGGCCAGCCGGCCGGCGGTCAGGTCCAGGAAGCGCAGCAGGGCCAGCAGGACCGTGGTCTTGCCCGAGCCGCTCGGGCCGGCCAACGCGACCGGGCGGCCGGCGACAAGGTCCAGGTCCAGGCCGGTGACCGCGGGCCGCTTCACGGCCGGGTAGGCCACCGAAGCCCCGCGCAGGGCTACGGCGGGCCCGGGCCGGGGGCCACCGCCGTCCCGCCAGCCGGAATGGCCCCGGGAGCGGCCGGCCGAACGCCCGCCGCGGACGGTCCCGCCCGCCGCGGCCTGCCTCCGCGTCCTTCGCCACGATCGTCACCGGCCCCGGCGTCCGGCCCAGGCCGGCCAGGCGTCGCAGGGACACCAGGCGCACCCGCAGGCGGCCCAGGGCGTCCGGCATTCCCTGCAGCAGGGCCGCCATGCTCAGGGCCAGGAAGACCAGCACGCCGAACTCCACCGGCCCGGTCCGCCCGGCGCGGACGGCCGCCGCGCCCGTCCACGCAACCCCCCCGATCCCTGCGCCCCCGGCGGCCAGCGCCGCCGCCCGGCCCAGCCCGCCGGCGGCGGCCACGGCCCGGGTCCGGGCGCCGAGCGCCCGCTCGCGCTCGGCGAGCTGGGCCAGGGCCCATCCGCCGGCCCCGAGCGCCGCCAGTTCCTCCCCGCCGGTGAGGATCTCGAGCGTCCAGGTGGCCACGGCCCCGCGCGCGGCCGGCAGCCCGGCCGCCTTCCGGCCGAGCAGCATCGCCGCGGCCGTGGTGCCCGCCATCCCGAGGGCGCCGGCCGCCAGGATGATCAAGCCGGCCGTGGGCAGCAGGAGCACCACGGTGACAGCCGCGGCCAGCCAGACGGCGACGGCGGCCAGGACCGGGATCGCCGCCCGGACTACGAGGTCCTGGGCCTCCTCGGTGTCGGAAATCAGGCGGGACAGCAGGTCACCGCGATCCGCCCCGGGAAGGCGCCCGGGCAGAAGGTTCTCCAGGCACCGGTACAGCCAGGCTCGCAGCCCGGCCTGGAGGCCGAGACCGAGGCTGTGGCTGGCGAGCCGCTCTCCGTAGCGGGCGAAGCAGCGCACCAGCGAGAACACCTGCACCGCGCCGATGGCCACCGAGAGCAGCAGGATCGGTGGCCGCAGCGCCGCCGACAGCAGCAGCCAGGCGCCCGTCGCCAGCAGGCCGGCCGCGGCCGTCTCGCCCGCCACGCCGATCGCGATGGCGGTCAGCGCCCGGCGGCCGGCCCGGTGGGACAGGTGGGATAGCTGAGCCCGGTGATCCAGGCCGGGCAGCCGGAGGCCGGTCACCGGCCCGTCTCCGGTTCCGGGCTGGCCGTCTCGCCGGCCGGGATGAGGATCCGGCCCCGCCTCAGCTCCACGGTCCGGTGCGCGAGCGGCGCGGCCAGCCGGTCGTGGCTGGCGATGATGGCGGTGGCGCCGCCGATCGTGCGGCCAAGCTGCTGGGCCAGCCGCCGGGCGGCGGCCGCGTCCAGGCCGGCCGTGGGCTCGTCCAGCAGCCACAGCCGCGGCCGCGGCCCGGCCAGGCACCTGGCCACGGCCAGCCTGCGCCGCTCCCCCAGGCTGAGCGGCGCGCCCAGCCCGCCGAGCGGGGTGTCCAGGGCCTGCGGCAGCGACGCGAGCCAGGGCCCGAGCAGAGCCGCCCGCAGCGCCGCGGCCGCGGCGGCCTGGTCCACGCCGGGGCGGCCGAGCGCCACGTTGTCCAGCACGGTCGCGGCGAACACCACCGGGTCCTGCGGCACCCAGCCGAGCGCCAGCGGCCGGCCGTCCCCGGCGTCTCCTGCGTCCCCGGCGTCCCGGCCGTCCGGTGCCTCCAGCCGCGCCCGGCCCGAGGTGGGCCTGGCCAGCCCGGCCACCACGCGGAGCAGGCTCGTTTTCCCGGCACCGCTCTCACCGGTCAGGCAGAGCCGCTCGCCCGCCCGGACCCGCAGGTCGATCCCGTCCAGCACCGGCTGGGCGCCGTCGGCCACCAGGCACACCCGCTCGAGCACCACCCCGACCGGCCCGGCCGGTCCCGCCGCACCGCCGGGATCCCGCGGGCCGGCCGGAGCCGCCGCGACGGAACATTCCGTATGGCCATGACGGCCGGGAGCCGAGCCGGCGGCCACCAGCTCGCCTACCCGGGCCAGCACGGCCCGGCCGCCCGCTCCGGCGTGGAAGGCGGCGGTGAGCCGGCGCAGCGGCAGGAACACCTCGGGGGTGAGGATCAGCACGGCCAGGGCCTGCGGGAGTATCCGCTGGCCGTCGTCGAGGCGGACGCCGAGCCGCACGGCCACCAGCGCGGTGCCCACGGCGGCCAGGAGTTCGAGCACCAGGCCGGCGAGCAGGGCCACCCGCAGGGTGGCCAGCGTGGCCGTGCGCAGTTCCTCGCCCGAGGCGGCCACGGCCCGCTCGTGGTCCCCGGCCCGGCCATAGGCCCGCAGCAGGGGCAGGCCCTCCACCAGCGCGGTGAAGCGCCCGCCCAGGCGCTCCAGGCCGGTCAGGCGGTGCCGGACGGCCGCCGCCGTGTCCGCGCCCACCAGCCCGGCCAGGACTGGGCCGAGCGTGAGCACCCCGGCCGCCAGGCCGGCGGAGACCAGGTCCAGGCGGGCGATCCAGGCCAGCAGCAGCGCGGGCACGGCCAGGGCCAGGACGGCCCGCGGCAGGACCGCGCCCACAAAGGGCTCGAGTTCGCCGATCCCGGAACCGAGCACGGTGGCCACCCCGCCCGGGCCCAGGTCGCCGGCCTGGCCGTCCGGCGGGGACGTCCAGGGGGCAGCGGCCCGGCGCGGCCAGGCGGCCCGGCGCGGCCAGGCGGCCCGGTCGCGGCCAGGCGGAGGGCCGCGGCCAGCGCCCGCCGCCGGGTCGCGGCCCGGGCCCGCCGCACGGCCGCCTCCGTGCTGGTCTCCCAGGCGAACCCGGCCAGCCCCTGGCCCAGGGCGAGCGCCGCGACCGCCGGCTGCCCGCGGCCGCTGCTCGGCCGCTGACGTCGCCGTAGAGCGCGCCGGCCAGCAGCCGGGCGAGGACCTGGGCCTGCGCGATGATGAGCACGGCCTGGAACAGCCCGACCAGGACCGCGCCGGGCAGCCAGGGCCCGGCCGCCGCGACCAGCGCCCGGACCTCGGCGGGCGCGGGCCCGGTCCGCGGCCCGGGACGGCCGGTGGCACCGGGCCGGGTGCGCGCCGTACCGGCCATCCGGCCGCTACCGGCGGGGACGCGGCAGGCGGCGTGCCGGGCCGCCGACTGGGCGGCCGCCGGGGGCACCGAGCCCGGGGTGCCCGGTCCGGGTCCGGGCGACGGGCCGGGTGTGGCGGGCCCGGCCGGCCTCTCGCGCTGCCCGGGCTGCTCTGGCTGCCCCGGCTGCTCGGGGCCGGGCTGGGCGACGGGCCGGGTCAGCCGCTGCCGGAACACCCAGTAGCTCCAGCCCTGGTACAGCAGCACGAGCGGGACGAAGATGGCCGCGACGATAGTCATGACCACCAGGGTCTCGTTGGCCGAGGCGGCGTTCCAGACCGTCAGCGACGGGCCGGGCCCGGTGGACACCATGACCCGCGGGTACAGCGCGGTGAAGATGGCGGCGACGACGGCCACGATGCCGAGCGCGCTGAGCGCGAACGCGGCGCCGTCCCGCCCGCGCCGGACGAGCACCCCGGACAGCGCGAAGGCCAGCGCGCACACGGCGGCGAGGACGATCGGGACCGTGCCGCCCACCGCGCCGGGGCCATGCGACCCGCTGGCGGCCAGCCAGGCCGCCGTGCCCACCACCAGCGCGCCCGCCAGCGGCGACATCCAGGTCGCCATCTGGCTGGCCCGGGTGGCCAGCGGCCCGGATGTCTTGAGCGACAGGAACGTGCCGCCGTGGGCCAGGAACATGGCCAGGCTGGCCAGCCCGCCCACCACCGCGACCGGCGTAAGGAGCTTCCAGAAGCCCCCCTGGTAGAGCCCGGACGGCGACAGGCTCAGGCCGTGCACCAGGTCGGTGAAGGCCACGCCCCAGAGGAAGGCTGGCAGCAGGCTGCCCACGAACATGGCGAGGTCCCAGCCGGACCGCCAGCGGCGGCTGTCTCGCTTACCGCGGAACTCGAAGCTCACGCCCCGTACGATCAGCGCGGCCAGGATGATGAACAGGGCGAAGTAGAAGCCGCTGAACATGCTGGCGTACCACAGCGGGAAGGCGGCGAACGTCGCGCCGCCGGCCACGATCAGCCAGACCTCGTTCCCGTCCCAGACGGGGCCGATGGCATTGCGGGCCAGTCGCCGGTCCACGTCGTCCCGGCCGATGGCCAGGCTGAGCATGCCGACGCCGAAGTCGAAGCCCTCCAGCACGAAGTAGCCGGTCCACAGCAGCCCGAGCAGAGCAAACCAGGCGGTGTTCAGGCTGGCTACGGGCCCGGTGAGTCCGTTCACCTAGCCGCCTCCCCAATAGACGAGTTCAGTAGACGAGTTCCTCGGCGGCCGGCTGCTCCGGGCCTCCCGGCTGGCCGGACGGTCGTTCCTCCTCGCTCGCGCCGAGTCCCCGGCGGGCGGACTGATACATGAGGATCACGTCGATGACGCCGAGCACCGTGTAGAGCAGGACGAAGCCGCCCAGCGTGACCGCCACGTCGGCCGTCGAGACGTTCGGCGAGTTGGCGAGCCCGGTTTTCATCAGGCCGTACACGATCCAGGGCTGCCGCCCCATCTCGGTGAATATCCAGCCGAACGTGTTGGCCAGGAACGGGGACGCGATGCAGGCCACCAGCACCCACAGGGTCCAGCGGCCGAGTTCCAGCGGCTTGCCGCCCTGCCTGGCCCGCCACAGCGCCCAGGCCGACACGAACAGCATCAGGAAACCGAGCCCGACCATCAGGCGGAAGCTCCAGTACGTGACCCACAGCACCGGCACGTAGCTGCCGGGCCCGTAGCGCAGCACCTCCGCGTGCTGGGCGCCGCTGATGCCGGTCACCTTGCCGTTCCAGGACAGGGTGGCGATCAGGCTCAGCAGGTGCGGTATCCGGATCTGGAAGATCGGCTGGCCGGACAGGTTCCCGATGGTGAGCAGCGAGAAGCTGGCGCCGTGCTGGGTGCGGTAGACCGCCTCGGCCGCGGCCATCTTTATCGGCTGCTGGTCGTCCATCAGCCGGGCCTGCCAGTCCCCGGCCACCATGGTCGCGACCACAAAGACCAGCCCAAGGCCGGCCGACAGCTTGGCCGCCCGGGTGAACGCCGCCACATGGTCGCCCTTGAGCAGCCGCCACGCGGAGACGCCCAGCACGAACATCGACCCGGTCACGAACGCGGCCAGGACGGTGTGCGTCCACTCGGCCCACAGGGTCGAGTTGCCGAGCACGGCCCAGAAGTCGGTGAGTTCCGCCTTGTGCCCGACGATCCGGTAGCCGACGGGGTGCTGCATCCAGGCGTTCGCGGTGAGGATGAAGAACGCCGACACGATCGTGCCCAGGCTCACCACGCAGATCGACAGGGTGTGCACCAGCGGGGGCAGCCGGTTCCGGCCGAACAGCCACAGCCCGATGAAGGTGGACTCGGCGAAGAACGCCAGCAGCCCCTCCATGGCCAGCGGCGCGCCGAAGATGTTGCCCACGAAGACCGAGTAGCTGGACCAGTTCATGCCGAACTGGAACTCCTGGACGATCCCGGTCACGACGCCCATGGCGAAGTTGATCAGGAACAGGATGCCGAAGAACCGGCTGAGCCGTTCCCACAGCTCGTCGTGCCGGACGTAGGCGAGGACCTGCATCACCGCCACCAGCATGGCCAGGCCGATGGTGAGCGGCACGAACAGGAAGTGGTAGGTGATCGTGACGCCGAACTGCCAGCGGGAAAGCAGCACGTTCATGGCGAGAGCCCCAGGGTGGCGCGCCGCGGCCTGGCCGTCATGAGCCGATCGCCGCCTCGACCCAGGCGCGCAGGTCGGCGGCTGGCGCGGCCCCCGCCCGGCGCGCGGTGACCTGCCCGTGCCGGAGCACCAGCAACGTGGGGATGGCCTGCACGGCGAAGCGCTGCTGGAGCTTGGGTGAGGTGTCCACGTTGACCTTGACCAGCTTGATCCGGCCGGCCAGCGTGGCGGCCACCTCCTCCAGGGCCGGGCTGACCAGGCGGCACGGCCCGCACCACGGCGCCCACAGGTCGACCACGACCGGGAGCGACGCCGCGTCCGCGACCTCGCCGAACGTGTCGTCGCCCGCGTCGGCGATCCAGGGCAGCGGCTGGTGGCAATGGCCGCAGCGCGGGATGCCGCTGGCCACGGCGGGAACCCGGTTCCTGTGCCCGCAGTGCGGGCAGGTCACCACGTTCGCGGAGATAGCTTGCGCCGTCACGGATCACTCCGGGTTCTCGTAGCCGACGGCCAGCTCGCCGCCGGTGTAGTCGATGCGGATCACCGCGCCGTCGCGGACGTCGCCGGTCAGCAGGGCCCGCCCGATCCGGGTCTCCACCTCCCGGCTGATGAACCGGCGCAGCGGCCGGGCGCCGTAGATCGGGTCGAAGCCCTGCTGGGCCAGGAACCGGCGGGCGTCCTCGGTGATCTCCATCGTCATCCGGCGCTCGCTGAGCCTGGCGCGCAGGTCGTTCATCATCAGGTCGACGATGCGCTCGATCTCGGGCTGGGTGAGCGGCTTGAACAGGACGATGTCGTCCAGGCGGTTCAGGAACTCGGGCCGGAAGTAGCTGCGCATCTCGGCCAGCACCCGTTCGCGCGCGTCGGGCTTGATCTCGCCGTCCGACGTCGCGTCCTCGACCAGGTACTGCGAGCCGATGTTGGAGGTCATGATGATGACCGTGTTGCGGAAGTCGACGGTGCGGCCCTGCGCGTCGGTGAGCCGACCGTCGTCCAGGACCTGCAGCAGCGTGTTGAACACGTCCGGGTGCGCCTTCTCGATCTCGTCGAACAGCACCACCGAGTAGGGCCGGCGCCGCACCGTCTCGGTGAGCTGCCCGCCTTCCTCGTAGCCGACGTATCCGGGCGGCGCGCCGACCAGGCGGCTGACCGTGTGCCGCTCCTGGTACTCGCTCATGTCGATCCGGACCATGTTCTCCTCGGTGTCGAACAGCGCCGCGGCCAGCGTCTTGGCCAGCTCGGTCTTGCCCACGCCGGTGGGGCCGAGGAAGATGAACGACCCGATCGGCCGGCGCGGGTCCTTGATCCCCGACCGGGCCCGGATGATGGCGTCGGCCACCAGCCGGACGGCCTCGTCCTGGCCGACGATCCGCTCGTGCAGGATCTGGTCGAGCCGCAGGACCTTCTCCCGCTCCCCCTCCTGCAGGCGGCTGACCGGGATGCCGGTCCAGCGGGCCACGATCGCGGCGATCTCGTCGCTGGTCACGACCTCCCGCAGCAGGCGCGCACCGCCTTGCTTGGCCGCCAGCTGCTGCTCCTCGGCTTCCAGCCGCCGCTCGGTGTCGGGGATCTTGCCCAGGCGCAGTTCCGCGGCCCGGTCCAGGTCGTAGTTGCGCTCGGCCTGCTCGGCCTCCCGCCGCAACTGTTCCATTTCCTCGCGGAGCGCCTGCACCCGGCGAAGCGCCTGGCGCTCGGACTCCCACTGGGCCCGCAGCGCGTCAGCCTGCGCCCGCAGGTCCGCCAGCTCCCGGCGGAGGTCCTCCAGCCGCGCCTGGCTGGCCGGGTCGGTCTCCTTGGCCAGCGCGTTCTCCTCGATCTCCAGCCGCATCACCCGGCGGGTCAGCTCGTCGAGTTCGGCCGGCATGGAGTCGATCTCGGTGCGGATCATCGCGCAGGCCTCGTCGACCAGGTCGATCGCCTTGTCCGGCAGGAACCGGTCGGCGATGTACCGGTGGCTGAGCGTGACCGCGGCGACCAGCGCGCTGTCGGCGATCTTCACCCCGTGAAAGACCTCCAGGCGCTCCCGCAGGCCGCGCAGGATCGAGACGGCGTCCTCCACCGACGGCTCGTCGACCATGACCGGCTGGAACCGGCGCTCGAGGGCCGCGTCCTTCTCCATGCGCTTGCGGTACTCATCCAGGGTCGTGGCGCCGATCAGGTGCAGCTCGCCGCGGGCCAGCATCGGCTTGAGCATGTTGCCCGCGTCCATGGCTCCCTCGGCGGCGCCCGCGCCCACGACCGTGTGCAGCTCGTCGATGAACAGCAGGATGCGTCCTTCCGCCGCCCTGACCTCGGACAGGACGGCCTTGAGCCGCTCCTCGAACTCGCCGCGGTACTTGGCCCCGGCCACCAGGGCGCCCATGTCGAGGCTGAAGATCGTCCTGTCCCGCAGCCCTTCGGGCACGTCACCGCGGTTGATGCGCTGGGCCAGGCCCTCCACGATGGCGGTCTTGCCCACGCCGGGGTCGCCGACCAGGACCGGGTTGTTCTTGGTCTTCCGGGACAGGATCTGGATGACCCGCCTGATCTCGGCGTCCCGGCCGATGACCGGGTCGAGCCTGCCGCTGGCCGCGTCGTCGACCAGGTCCCGGCCGTACTTGGCCAGCGCCTCGTAGGCCCCCTCCGGCGTGGCCGAGGTGACCCGCTGGTTGCCGCGGATCTTGGTCAGCGCTCCCAGGAAGCCGTCTCGGGTCAGGCCTTCGGCCTGGAGCAGGCGGCCGGCGGCGGTAGCTGGCCCCTCGGCGAGCAGCGCCAGCAGCAGGTGCTCGACCGAGACGTACTCGTCCTTGAGCCGGTTCGCCTCCTGCTGGGCCGCGTCGAGCAGCCGGGACAGCCGCTGCGTGACGCGGACCTGCCCCGGGCTCACGCCCGGGCCGCTGACCCGGGGGCGCCGCGCGAGCTCGGCCTCAAGCGCCGTTCGCAGCCGGTCCGGATCGGCGCCGGCCTGGCTGAGCAGCCGGGGAGCGATGCCGTCGGCCTGGTCGAGCAGCGCCAGCAGCAGATGCTCGCCATCTACCTCGGTATGCCCGAAGCGCAGCGCCTTGGTCTGCGCGTCGTGCAGCGCTTCGGCTGATTTCTGCGTCAGGTGGCTGGGTCCATGGTTACCTTCCTCGGCGCTGGGCGGTGCGTAGGGCCGCTTCCAGTACCGCGATCCGGTCGAGCAGGTCGGTGACCAGCCCGAGGGCCGCGTAGTTGAGCGCGAAGCCCGCGCGCAGGCGCTGCACCCGGGCCACCGCGGCGAGCTCGCTCCGGGAGAACCAGAGCTCGCCTGCCGGGTCGCGGCGGGCGTCGATGAGCCCGAGGGCGACCAGCCTGCGGATCAGGTCCGGGTGCAGGCCCGACAGCACGGCGAACTCCTCCAGGCTCAGCCGCGCGGCGCGGACTATGGCGTAGCGTCACGGCCGCTTCCTCGGGTCGAAACTGGATTCCGCGGCCAGCTGCTCGAACAGCCGCCGTTCGGCGCGGGACAGCCGGGCCGGCACCATGATCCTGGCCTCGGCGTACAGGTCGCCCGGCTTCCCCCTGGGGTTGGGCAGGCCGCGGCCGCGGAGCCGGATCCGCCGCCCGCTCGACGTCCCCGCCGGGACCCTCACCTTGGCCTCGCCGCCCGGGGTGTCCAGGGCGACCGACGTGCCCAGCGCGGCCTCCCACGGCGCGAGCCGCAGCTCGACGTAGAGGTCACGCCCCTCGAGCCGGAACCGCGGGTGCGGCGCGATCCGCACGATCAGGTACAGGTCGCCGTTGCGCGCCCCGTCGCTGCCCCGGCCGCCCTGGCCGGCCAGCCGGATCCGCTGGCCGTCGGTCACGCCGGGCGGCACCGTGACCTCAATGGACCGGCGGCCCCCATCGCTGGTCGTCAGCGTGATGTTCCTGCGCGTGCCGTGGTAGGCCTCCTCCACGGTCAGCTCGAGCTCGGCCTCCTGGTCCGCTCCCGGGATCGGCCCCCAGCCACGCCCGGCCGGCCGGCCCGCTGGCCGCGGCCGCCGAAGAACCCGCCCAGCAGGTCCTCGAAGTCCAGGTCCCCCGGGCTGAAGTCGCCGAGTGCCGAACCCGAACCCGCCCGCCCCAGCCACCAGCCCGCCGGCCCCGGCCCGGCGCCGGCGCGGGCCCGCCGCCAGGTCTCGGGATCCACGTCCTCGGGCACCTGGCGGAAATCCGCCCCGAACGCGTCGTAGCGGCGCCGGGTCTGCGGATCGGAGAGGACGTCGTAGGCCTCGGAGATGTCCTTGAACCGGTCCTCGGCCCCGGGGTCCTTGTTGACGTCCGGGTGATACGTGCGGGCCAGCCTGCGGTAGGCCCGCTGGATGTCTTCCTGGCTGGCGTCCCTGGACACGCCCAGGATGTCGTAGAAGTCCCGGCCGGGTGAGGTCATCAGCCCGGCCTGGCCACCACCACCTGCGCCGGCCGCAGCTGGTGATCTCCCTCGCCATAGCCCGGCCGGACGACGTCCACGACCGAGCCGTCCGCGGCGCCGGCTGCTTCCCGCGCGGCCACGGCCTCGTGCCGGGCCGGATCGAACATGGCGCCCTGGTCGTCCTCCCGGCGGGGGAAGCCGAGCCGGCCCAGCACGCCCAGCGCCTGGTCCCGGACTGCCCGGACCCCCTCGATGATGGCCGCCGGATCGGCCGAGGAGTGCTCCAGCGCGCGGTCCAGGTTGTCGATGACGGGCAGCCACTCCCTGGCCACCGCGGCCCTGGTCTCCGCCTCGACCCGGGTGATCTGGGCGGCGCACCGCTTCCGCACGTTGTCCAGGTCGGCCAGGGCCCGGCGGCGCAGGTCCTCCAGCTCGGCGATCCGCGCCCCCAGCTTGGCGATCCGGTCCTCCGGGTCGGCCACCTGGCCTCCCAGGCCAGCGGGGCCCGTGGGGCCCGGCTGGCCTGCCGGGACCGTGCCGGCCGACCCGTCCGGCCGCGCGGGCCCGGCGGTGTCCTCCGGCGGGACAGGGGTGTCAGCTCATTGGCGGTGAACTCGGCGTCGATCACGTCGTCGTCGCTCGGCGAGCGCCTGCCGTCGCCGGGCGGTTCCGCCGCCGGCGACGCGCTGAGGACCTGGTAGATGGCCTGGAGCTCGGCCGTGATCGGCCGTATCCGCTCGATCGGGGCCTATTCCTTGAGCGCCTGGCGGGCGTCGGCGACCAGGCCTTCGGCCCGTGCCTTCTCGTGTACGGGCAGCGAGTCGCCGCGCTCGTTCAGCTATCTTGCTCGACCTGGTAGGCGGCCGCGTCCAGCTCGTTGCGGGCGTCGGTCAGCTCGCGCAGCCGGCGGTCCTCGTCGCGGTGCTGCTCGGCGTCGGCGACCATCCGCTCCACCTCGGCCTGGTCCAGGTTGGAGCTCTCGCTGATCGTGATCCGCTGCTCGGCCCCGGTGTCCCGGTCGCGGGCGGAGACGTTGAGGATGCCGTTCGCGTCGATGTCGAAGGTGACCTCGATCTGCGGCTCGCCGCGCGGAGCGGGCCGGATGTTCTCCAGCCGGAACCGGCCCAGCACCCGGTTGTCGGCGGCGCGTTCCCGCTCGCCCTGCAGGACCACCACGTCGACCGCCGACTGGTTGTCCTCGGCGGTGCTGAACACCTCGGTGCGCCGGGCCGGGATCGTCGTGTTGCGCTCGATGATCTTGGTCATCACCCCGCCCATGGTCTCGATGCCGAGCGACAGCGGGGTGACGTCGAGCAGCAGCACGTCCTTGACCTCGCCCTTGAGCACGGCGGCCTGCACCGCCGCGCCCAGGGCGACGACCTCGTCCGGGTTGACGGTCATGTTGGGGTCCTTGCCGCCGGTCAGCCGCCGGACCAGGTTCTGCACGGCCGGGATGCGGGTGGAGCCGCCGACCAGGATCACCTCGTCGATGTCGGCGGCGGTCAGCCTGGCGTCGGCCAGGACCTGCCGGACCGGGCCGGTGGTCCGCTCCACCAGGTCCGCGGTGATCTGCTCGAACGTCGAGCGCATCAGCGTGGTGTTGAGGTGCTTGGGACCGGACGCGTCGGCGGTGATGAACGGCAGGCTGACGGTGCGTCTGGGTCACCGAGGACAGCTCGACCTTGGCCTTCTCGGCCGCCTCGAACAGGCGCTGCAGGGCCTGCGGGTCGGTCCGCAGGTCGATGCCGTTGTCCCGCTGGAACTCGTCGGCCAGGTGGTCGACGATGCGGCGGTCGAAGTCGTCCCCGCCGAGGTGGGTGTCGCCCGCGGTGGCCCGGACCTCGACCACGCCGTCGCCGATGTCGAGGATGCTGACGTCGAAGGTCCCGCCGCCCAGGTCGAAGACCAGCACGGTCTCGTTGCTCTTCTTGTCCAGGCCGTAGGCGAGGGCGGCGGCGGTCGGCTCGTTGATGATGCGCAGCACCTCGAGCCCGGCGATGCGCCCGGCGTCCCTGGTCGCCTGCCGCTGGGCGTCGTTGAAGTAGGCCGGCACGGTGATGACCGCCTCGGTGACCCTCTCGCCCAGGAACTTCGACGCGTCTTCCATGAGCTTGCGCAGCACCAGGGCCGAGATCTCCTCCGGCGCGTACACCCGGCCCATGATCTCGAACCGCACGGCGCCGTCGGGCCCGGGGACCACGTCGAACGACACGGCGTTCAGCTCGCTGGTGACCTCGTCGTAGCGCCGCCCGATGAACCGCTTCGCCGAATAGATGGTGCCCTTGGGGTTCAGGATCGCCTGCCGGCGGGCGAGCTGGCCCACCAGGCGCTCCCCCTGCGGGGTGAACGCCACCACCGAGGGCGTCGTCCGCGATCCCTCGGCGTTGGGTATCACGGTGGGCTTGCCCGCCTCCGTCGCGGCGATCACGGAGTTGGTGGTGCCAAGATCGATACCGACTGCAACTGCCATCACTGCCTCCTGCCAGGGGTCTGTGAGCCCCCGCGGTTCCCAGACCACGGCGCTTCGGCCGGCCAGCCCCGCGTGCCCCCGGCACCCTGGGCGATTTCAGGGGCATACGGGAGCAGGCCGGTCAGTCGCCGGTGATCTCGATCTTGCGCGGCTTGGCCGCCTCGGACTTGGGGATGGTCACGCTGAGGACGCCATCGTGGAGCTCCGCACGTACCCCGTCCGGGTTGACGTCACCAGGCAGGAACGTCCGGTACTCGAAGCGTCCGGTGGGCCGCGAGCTGCGGTGGCGGCGCTCTTTCTCGTCTTGCTGCGGCTCCGGGATCTCGCCGCTGATGACCAGCTCACGGTCCTGTATCTGCAGGTCGATCTGGTCCCGTTGCACGCCGGGCAGCTCCACGCGAACCATGTAGGCGTCGTCGGTCTCCGACACGTTCGGCCGCCGGGGCCCACGGCAGGTCGGGGACGGCGACCGGGCCGAGGGAACCGAAGGCCATGTTCATGAGCTGGCCCATGCGATCGTAGATGTCTTCGAACTCGCGGGACGGATTGACGAGGGTCATGTTTCGCCCGCGGCTCCGGCGGGTCGGGAGCATTGCCATGACTGGCCTCCTATGGCTGAAACTGACGGTCCGTTCATTCGGCCGACCGGCGGCGGCGCGGTCGCGCCGTCCACCGTGCCCACCCGCCCTACGCTCCCCGCTGGGGTGGGACCCCACATCCTCAAAGCGGTTAGTCCTCGGGCCGCGATGGCAACGGAACTAGCTGCCTTGGTGAAGCGGCACGGTGCGGAGATGACGCGCAATGGCATCAGGAGGAGTGATGCGATGACCATCCTGGCCTTGCCTCAGCAGCGAACCGCACATGCCCGGCGGCCGGCCACGCCCGAACGGCGCACCCGGCCCGCGGGGCCCACCAGGGTCGCCGCGTCCGCGGATCTGCACGCCGAACCCGCCGATGTGACCGTGGACGAGCTGTCGGCCACGGTGATGAGCCCGCTGGCCCGGTGTGCCGGCAGCGCGCTGCATCCCGACGAGTGGTATCCGATCGCCCGCAAGCCCGCGCGGGCCCGCGCCGAGGCGGCGCGGGCGCTGGCAGAGTGCGCGGTATGCCCGGTGCGGGCCGAGTGCCTGGAACTCTCGATGCGCGTGTGGGACGCGGGCGGCCAGCACGGCATCTGGGGCGGGCTGGTCGAGGCCGACCGGGCGGGCGCGCGCCGGCTGGCTGGCCGGAACGCCGGTGACGGCGCTGCTGAGCACGATTCCGGCCGAACACGGCTGACGTCACAGGCGGCCGCTGCCTGTGTGCCCCGTCCGCCTTAGCCGGAGATCGGCGCGCTTTCTCCGGCATCCCGGGCGTTCTGCTCCGCGACCATGCGCACCAGCTGCATCCGCGAGGTGATGCCGAGTTTCCAGAAGACGTGACGGAGGTGGAAGGCGACGGTATGCGCGCTGAGGAAAATCTGGCCCGCCACCTGGCGGTTGCTGAGGCCCTGCGCCACCAGGTCGGCGATGCGCCGCTCGGTGCCGGTCAGGCTCTCCCAGCCATAGGCGGGCCGGTCGGCGTGGCGCCAGTGGCGGAGCCGGGTGCCCACGGCGCGCAGGCCGGACCGCACCCTGGCCATGTTGTCGGCGGCGCCGAGCCCTTCATACAGGGCGTGTGCCTCCCGGAGGCGGGCCTCCGCGTCGCCGTGGTTGCCCCGGCCGGCCCAGGCGTTCCCGGCGTCCTCCAGGGCGCCGGCCCGGGCCAGCTCGCCCGAGTAGCGGCCCGCCGCACGCTCGAGGGTGAGGGGATCCTGCGTGATGAGGCCGCGTGCGTGCGCGGTCGCCGCGGCCATGTCCCCGTCCTCCGGGCTGCTCGCGGCCAGCCGCTGCGTCGCGTCCGCCAGCTGGGTGGCCTTGAGCCGGTCACCGTCCGCCAGGGCGCCGCGGATGAGCAGGACCGCGCCCACCGGGTCCGGCACTCTGGCGGCGAACAGCGCCGACTGCAGGTGTTGTTCGAGGTCCTGGACGTAGGTATGCATGTTGCGTTCGGTCAGCATCAGGCCTCCACCTCGCACTCGTCCGGGACCAGCCCGGCCTGCGTCCGAGCATTGGCCAAGCACCTCGAACTCACACCGGCCTGTGCGGGTGAATCGGTTGACCCAGCGGGACCAACAGATGACCCGAAGGACGAACGGGCGACCAGGGACGAAGCCCTGACGCGCCCCTGGTCTAGGACTGGCGCAGGGCCTGGAGGGTCCGCCAGGCTCGGGTGGCGAGCTGAAGGTTGAAATGCGCGTCCGGCAGCCCGAGATCATGGCCGGATATCTGGCGGATCCGCTTGAGCCGGTACTTCAGGGTGCTGCGGTGTACCGACAGGGCCCTGGCGGTGGCGTCGTAGTTGCCGCCGCAGTCGAGGTACTCGCTCAAGGTGAGGACGAACTGGGTGCCGTGGACCGCATCGTAGTCGATCAGCGTCCCGAGCCACTCCTTCATGAAGCGTTCCATGGCCGAGGCGTCGTCCGCGGTCGACAGGACCTTGTACACGCCGAGGTCATCGAAGCGCGTGACCTGTTCGGGGCCGCCGACCGTCTTCTGGATCCGCAGCGCGAGCTGCGCTTCCTGGTAGGAGCGCGGGAACTCGTCCAGCTCGGTGCACCGGCCGCCCACCCCGACCCGGCAGGAACCGCCGCCCAGCTCGCTGACCACGAAGCCATGGAACTTCTCCCACGGCACCTCCGGGTCGGCCAGCAGGACCACGTCGTGGAACCGCGGCGCCAGCAGGGACCCGGCCCTGACCGCCTGGGCGGCCCGGCCCGCCGCGCGGACGAACCCGGCAATGTCCTCACCACCGCGGCCGTCGTCAGTGACCACCACCCGGTGCGGCCGGTGCAGGTCGTAGCCGATGGCCTGGGCCCGGTTCAGCACTCCCGGGTCGTCCGGGCCCTTGCCCGTGATCAGGTCCAGCACGATGTCCACGCGCATCCGGGCATCGTTCTCGGCCAGGTTCTGCAGGCGCGCGACCTCCATGGCCAGCACCGTGGTCGCGTGCTCGACCGCCACGCGCTCGGTGTCGCCGAATTTCCCCGCGGGGTCGCTGAGGACGAGCACGGCCGCGGGGACACCGCCGAGCAGGGCCACCGAGACCACCCGATTGCCGTCCCTGACCGGAGCGCCGGCCGCGACGATCCGGGCCAGCAGCCGGTCCCGCTCATCCAGGCCGGCCTTGGGGCCGGGATCGGGCTCGCCGGGCCCGGCCCAGGCACGGCGGTTGCCGAAGCGGTCCTCGATGGCCACCGGGCAGCCCGTCAGCTCGTAGACGGCCTGAGCGATGCCGTCCTGGCCCTCTCCGCCCAGCGCCACCGTGGTCAGCCGGTCGTGGATCTCCATGCTGCGCCGCAACGCGAGGTTGGCGGCGCCCAGCTTCGTCGCCTGTTCCCGTTCCCGGCCGTGCAGGTGGGCGTTGGCCAGGGCCACCCCGGCCTGCTGCGTCAGCACGTGCAGCAGGAACCGGTCGCGTGCGCCGGGTTCCTCCTTGGCCCCGACCACGAGATAGCCGAACCCGCCGTGCCTGCCGACCAGCGCGTAGGCCCACGACCACGGCACGCCTTCGAGCGTGAAGAGCCCCTCCGCGGTCGGACCGGGCATCCCCCCGGGTCCGGGCGCCCCGGCAGGTATGAAGGCCGGCAGGCCAGCGGGCCCATCCTCCGGGCCGCCTGGCCGGACATCCTGCCAGTGACCGTCGGCGAAGATGCCGTACGTCTTGAACGGGCCCATGGATTCCACGGCGTGGGCCACGAACCGGAGAATGTTCTCCTCGCTGTCCTGCTGGATCAGGATCATGGACAGGGCGAGCAGGCTCCGGAGCCAGGAGAGCTGCTCGCGGAGGGGGCCTTCACCGCCAGGCCAGCCGCCCGTCACCGGCTAATCCCCCGGCGCCGAGGAAGCTCCCCGGGTCGATGTAGTAGGGATTCTCGTGGATCGCGCCGTCCACGATGGCCATCGGATGGGTGCGCAGCGCGTCCATCAGCACCTCGGCGCCGAAGCGCTGCAGGTCGTAGAGGCAGAGGAAGATCTGCGGGAAGGCCGCCACGAACTCGGTGAGCCTGGCCTCGTACCGGAAGAACGCGGTCCGGCCGCCGGGATCGGTCAGGACCGACGGCATCTCGCCGGTGGCCCTCATGAAGGTGAAGGTGCCCGAGTCCAGGTTGTCGCTGGCCAGCTGGCCCCAGTAGGCCAGCATGTCGTCGCCGGAAAACCGGCCGCCTCGCAGGTAAGCCTCGTGCGGGGTGGCCAGGTCCAGCGCACCGGTCTCGACCGACCGGCCCAGATCGACACGCTGGCCGAGCCGGGCCAGAACCTCGGCCGGTGTGAGCGTCTCGAGGACGCAGATGCATTTTTGCCGGGTGCGGATTCCTTCGGCCAGGTAGGGAAAGACCAGTTCATCCCGCTCGTCCGGTCCGCTGTAGAAGGCGCAGACGTGAGTGCCAGCTGAGATGGAGTGGCCCAGGATACCCAACGATACAGATTCCAGCATGGAATTCTCCTCGTGGCGGTAAGGCGATCCTAACCCCGCGTCCCGGCCGGCCGGGAGGCCGAAGCCGCGCAATTGCTTAATGACAACAAATTGCCCCCCGTCTGCTCAGCTATGCCGCCGGACGCGGACCGGGCAGGAGCTACCCGAACGCGTGATGTTGATCCCGTAGCGCCGGGCGCAGCCTGAGAGGCGACGCCATGATCGTGGAATGGGGTGAGCGCGTGAAATCCGATTCTGAGATCCGGGACGACGTCATCAACGAGCTGCAGTGGGATCCGCAGATAACCGATCCCGACGCCATCGGCGTCGCGGTCGCGGATGGTGCCGTGACGCTGACCGGGACCGTTCCCAGCTACGCCGAGAAGCTCGCCGCCGCCCGGGCGGCGGAGCGGGTCTACGGGGTCAAGGCCGTGGCCAATGATCTGAAGGTCAAGCTGCCCGGCGCGCCGCGCGACGACTCCGGCATCGCCACGGCGATCGCACACATTCTGGAGAACAACGTGCAGATCCCCGAGGGGCGGGTGCACGCCCGGGTCGAGGGCGGCTGGGTGACGCTGGACGGCGAGGTGGACTACGAATTCCAGCGCCAGGAGGTCGAGCGGATGGTCCGCCAGGTCCGCGGGGTGATCGGGGTCACGGACACCATCACCATCCGCCCGCCGGCCAGCCCGGAGAGCGTCCAGGCCATCATCGAGCAGACTTTCAAGCGCGAGGCGGAGGTCGAAGCCCGGCACATCAGGGTCGAGGTGACCGACCACACCGCGCGGCTGTACGGGCAGGTGCATTCCCTCGCCGAGGCCAGGGCGGCCAGCGCCGCAGCCGCCGCCGCGCCCGGGGTCGCCAGCGTGGACAGCCACCTCGTCGTCTCCCCGTAGCCCGGCCGACGTGACGCGCAGGTCACTGGCCTTCTGCCGGAGGACCGGCCGCGCGGTGCGGGCCAGCCGGCAATGATGCGGGCCATCGTGGTGGACCAGCCAGGCGACGCCGGGGCCATTTCGCGGTGCAGATCGCCCGGGCCGCCGGCGCGATTGTCGTGGCCACCGCCAGCCCTCGCAACCACGAGTTCGTGCACCACCTGGGTGCGGCCGTCGTCGTCGACCATACCGATCCCGCCTGGCCGGACCGGGTCCGCGACGTGATGGACGGCGGCGCGGAACAGGTGCTGGCGTGCGCCGCCCCTTCCCTGGGCGGCGCCGCCCGCGCCGCCTGTGACGGGCACCACCGTGCCGCCGGCTGACGGGTGTCACCTCCTCGGCCGGCGGCGGCGCGCCGGGAGGCTGCGCAGCCGGCCATCCGGCCGCAGCCGCCGCAGCGAGCGCTTCCGGCGCACACGGCCGCTGCGGCCCGGCCTGCCCGCCTCCAGTTCGAGCCTGAGCCGGTCGAGGTGGCTCATTAGCTCCCCGCGCAGCGGCCAGCCGGCCGGCCGGTCGGCGGGACCGGTCCGCACCAGCCCGTCGAGTTCGACCTGCCGCTCGCGCGCCGCCGCCAGATGGCGCTCCAGCTCGGACTCCCGGCGTTCCCGGTCGGGCCCGTCATGCGTGACGGCCAGGCGGCCGTACGCCCTGACCGCCGAGGAGATTTCCCGGAGCACGCCGGCCAGCAGGCGCCGGGCCTCCGGATCCTCCATCGGGCTGTCCGGGCAGGCCAGCCGCGCACCGTCGGCGAGCGACCGGGCCAGGACACGGATCGTGATCCCCTCGTGTTCGAGCGTTTCCAGGGCTTCACGAAGCGTGAGTGTGGTGTAGGGCAGCCGCAGGCTGCGCGGATTGAGCCGCATGCTCTCCTCGGCCTCGCGGAGCGCGTCGTCCACGCGCCGGATCTCGCCGGTGAAAGACCGTGCCTCATCCAGCCAGCCGCCAACGGAATCGGCTACCGTGCCATCGGCCAGCCCGGCGGCGATCCGGTCGAGCAGGCCGGCCATCTTGTCACAGAGATCCTGGACCGCCTCCTCCGCCGACTGCACCTTCGGCGCGGCGAGGACGAGCCCGGCGATCAGGCCCGCCACCGTCCCGATGAACGTCTCCACCACCCGCCCGGTCGCCGCGGTCCTGGTGCCGGCCGACGACAGGATGAGCATCGCGCTGATCGGGACCTCGAGGATGTGGTCACCGAGGTGCAGCGCATTACCGACGGTCAGCGCCAGGACGATCACGATCCCCAGCGTCCACCAGGTGAACCCGACCAGCGCCGACAGGGCCACCGCCACCAGCACTCCGGCCACCACGCTGCCGACCCTCCGCAGCGCGCTGCGGAGCGTCTCATAAAGGCTGACCTGGGCGACGAGCAGCGCCGTCAGCGGGGCCAGTACCGGCTGCGAGACGCCGGGCACGGGCAGGGCGATCAGGTAGGCGAACACGGCGGTGACCGTCAGGCGGGCGATGGTGGCCGCCGTCGGCTGGGCCCGGTGACGCACCACGGTCAGCGTCACCGGCGCGCGCTGCGCAACCACCCGCGCGGCGGCGGTGAGCTGGGTGGCCGCCGTCTGCGGAAGATCGGGATGCGCATCGGCATCACTCACCGTCGCCATGCTTCCGGAGGATCCGGCGGCCCGGCATCCCCTATCCGGCTAGCCGGCCGTCCAGGCCGGCGGCGCCCGCACCGGCGGGGCCTGGCGCCGGCCGACGGCGGGGCTCATGCCCAGGGCCGCACCCTCGAGCGGGACTACCTGACCTGATGATGTGGCATCAGCCGCCGTCGGCGACGCTTGGCCCTATGAGATCAAGGCCGCATGACGAGCATCCCGGCCCGGGGGTGGTCTCCGAGTCCGCCGGGGACATCGAGGAGACACCCGATCTCCAGGGAGCCTATCCACGCCTGGACGATGCCCAGCTCACGACGCTGGCCGAACTGGCCGGCGCCGCGCCGTACAGCCGGAGGAGATCCTCTTCCGCGAAGGCGAGCGAGACTGCGACTTCTTCGTCATCCTGGCCGGGAAGGTCGCCGTAGTCGAGGGCCGCGGGACGCCGGAGGAACGCCTCATCGGGGTCCACGGCCGTGGCCGGTTCCTCGGTGAGCTCGGCCTGCTGACCGATGAGGGCTCCTTCTACACGGCCATCGCGGTGGAGGCCGGCGAGGTGCTGGCGGTGCCCGTCGACCGGCTCAAGGAGATCATCGCCCGAGATTCCGCTCTCGGTGACCTCATCGTGCGCGCCTACCTCGCCCGCCGCGCGATCCTGATCGATCTCGGTGCCGGGCTCCGGATCATCGGTTCCAGGTACTCGCCGGACACCCGGCGAGTACGGGAGTTCGCGGCCCGGAACCGGGTTCCGCACCGCTGGCTGGATCTCGAAACCGACCCCGCCGCCGAGACGCCTGCTCGCGCAGGCCGGCGTGGCTCCCGAGGACACCCCGATCGTGATCGTGCACGGGCGGCTACTGCGCAACCCCAGCAACGCCGAACTGGCCGCCGCGATCGGGCTGCCCGTACCGGCCACCTCCCCCGCCGGCTCCAACCTGGTCGTGGTCGGGGCGGGCCCCGCGGGCCTGTCCGCCGCTGTCTACGGCGCCTCGGAAGGCCTGCGGGTCCTGGTCCTCGACGGCACCGCCACCGGCGGCCAGGCCGGCACCACGTCCCGGATCGAGAACTACCTCGGCTTCCCGGCTGGCATCTCGGGCGCCGAACTGGCCGAGCGCGCGGTGCTCCAGGCCCAGAAGTTCGGCGCCCAGTTCGCCGTGCCCGCCGAGGCCGGGTCAGTGCGCCGGGACGACGGCCAGTACGTGGTCACGCTGGACGACGGCACCTCGGTCACGGCGGCCGCGGTGGTCGCCGCCAGCGGCGCCAGGTACCGGCGGCTCCAGGTGCCGCGCGCGGACTACTTCGAGCCGATGAGCATCTACTACGCGGCTTCCCAGGCCGAGGCGCTGATGTGCCGGGGCGATCCGGTCGTGATCGTCGGCGGCGGCAACTCGGCGGGCCAGGCCGCGGTCTTCCTCTCCCGGCACGCCTCCCGGGTCACCATGGTCGTCCGGGAGCCGGACCTGTCCGAGTACATGTCGCGGTACCTCATCGACCAGGTCGAGCGGATCGCGAACGTGGACATCATGCTCGGGACCGAGATACGGGAACTGCTGGGCGACCGGGCCCTGGAGGCCGTCACCGTGGAGGACCGCCAGAGCGGCGCGCAGCGCACGCTCAAGGCACGCGCGCTGTTCGTCTTCATCGGGGTGTCGCCCTGCACCGGCTGGCTCGGCGACCTGGTCGACCTGGACGGCCACGGCTTCGTCCGGACCGGCCACGACGCACCGTCCGCGGCCGGGACCGACTGGCAGCGCTCCGCCCTGGAGACCAGCCAGCCCGGCATATTCGCCGTCGGCGACGTCCGGAGCGGCTCGGCCAAACGGGTCGCGGCCGCCGTCGGCGAGGGCGCCATGGTGATCCGGCTGGCGCTGGAACGCGCGCGGCAGGCCTAGGCCACGGCGAAGTAGGGTGTACGCGAGGTGAGGAGGCGGCCGTGCCGGTAATGGGATTCACAAAGTTCGAGCGGCTCTTCCGGGCCGCCGCCGAGGTCAGCGTCGACCGCGACGACATGCGGGCCTATCTCGACTTCGTCAACGACGCGATCTACGACCTGCTGATCATCGCCCAGGCCACCGCGAAGGCGAACGTGCGTGACGTCATCGATCCCTGGGACCTCCCCATCACCAAGGGGCTACAGGAGAGCATGCACCAGTTCAGGCGCCTCGACGAGGAGATTGAGCTCGGGGGCATCCTGGAGTCCCTGGCCGCCCGCCCGCCGCTGGACGTGACGCTGGACGATGAGACGCAGGCCAGGCTCCCGTTGATCTTCGGCGGCATCAGCGTCGCGCTGGCCCGGACGTTCAGGGCCATCGACGCGGACATCAAGGCCGTCCACACGGAAGAATGGGAACGCGCCTTCACCGTGTTCCGGCTGCTTGTCTAGTGTTCCGGCTGCTCGTCTAGCGCCGTGTTCCGGCTGCTTTCTAGACGTAGGTCTCGTCGACGTAGCACCAGCGCCAGTCCTCGCCCGGCTCGAAGGACTGCACGATGGGGTGGCCGATGGCATGGGCATGCGCGCGGGCGTGCCGGAGCGGGGAGGAGTCGCAGCATCCGACGTGCCCGCTACCGGGGGGCTGGGGAACCTCGCGGGGCGTTCGTGAGCTGGTGGGCGTTGATGTCGCGGCGGCGGTTTTTACGTTTCAGGCCGCGGGAGCCAGGACGACCTTGGTCCAGCCCCGGCCGGGTTCCATGTCGGTACGGCCCTCGTACATGTGCAGGTCCGAGCCGCAGATATTGGTCCTGACGACCTGGATGATCGCATCGCCGGGCCGGTCAATACGAGGGTCTGGCACGTCGGACACGGTCACGTCCCGCGGCCCGTTATAGACGAGTCCCTTCACTGAACACGCCCCCTTCCCAGGTCAGGATCTGGCAGGCACACCGCCGGATAGCCAGGCGGCGAACCGATGGTCATGGGCCAGAGCCGGGCGGGTCCCTTTCCCCGAACCAGGCTTCCCGGCTGCCTGGCCCAGCCGCATCCCCCGGATAACTAGTTCCGCTGCTGGACGGGGCCATGATCTCCTCCACAACTAGCCAGCGTGAGGATGCCGGCCGCGCTTTCAGCGGCAATTATCGTGCTGTAGCCAACGTGCCGACCGAGGAGAGTCATGTACTTGTCGTTGCGCGTCCGCTCCCGTGCCGGCAACGTGATTGCTGACATTGCCGGGGACATCGACTTGAACTCGGGCCCGTGGCTGGAGGATTCCCTGCTGCGCTTCCTGCGGATCAGCGGAACCTGCCTGCTGGCCGACCTGTCCGGCGTGACCTTCATCGACTGCGCCGGGCTGAGAATGCTGATCACGACGTGCCGCACGGCCGAACTCCAGGCCAGCGCGCTCCGTTTCACCAACCTGTCGCCCCAGGTGCGCAGGCTGGCCGACCTGACCGGGTTGCGGCAGGCGTTGCCGCTGGCCCTACCGCGCCAGGGCCGGGCCTTGCCCGGAGCGGACGGGGCAACTCACCGCCTGTGCGTGCCGAAAATCTCGTCCACGGCTCTGACCAGCAGGGTTGGTCCCCCGGCAGTCCGGCCGTGAGGATCATCGATCATGTTCCTACGGTTCGTGTTCCTCCTGATCACGCGCGTCGCCGCGTGGCTGTAGCTGTCGCGGCGCGAGGATGCGTGGAAGACCGCGGAAATCCTGATCCTGCGCCATCAGTTCGCCGTCTTGCAGGGGGCTGGCAGCTCGCCCTCGGCCTCATCGCGGCCTGGCGGGCAGCCGGAGATGTGCGCCGCGCGAGCGCCGTCCACCCGGCGGCTGAGCGAGGCGGCCAAAGGCGACGGCAGCAAGGTCGAACAGGCCGTGCTCGGCCTCACGGCACTCGGCAATATGTTCATCGAGCTGTACGCCGACTGCACGGGTTCCCCGTCGACTCCGTCATCCGGGGACGCCGCGGCTCTGGCGTACGACGACCCGCCCAGCTAACCGATCTGGTGATGTGGGCGGTCTGCCCACCTGGCGAACATGGCCTCCGTGGTGATAAATGGGATCGTGGCCGAGAGCCCTGGCGCGGAGAGCGTTCCTGACACCAAACCGCGGCTGGAGCTGGTCGTCGGCCTGCTGGCCGCACCGGGACCTGCGTCGGAGCTGACCGAGAGCCTGGTCGGGGAGATCGCTGACCGGCTCGCCGGGCAACTGCCCGGAGTCCGGTGGCGGGTCGAGTTCGTCTCCGAGCGGCTGGTGCAACCGCCGACGGACCTCAGCGAGCTGGTCGCGGCGGGGCGCAGGATGCTCCTCGAGCGCGGCTGGCACCTGGCGGTGTGCGTCACCGACCTCCCGCTGCAGACCGCCCGGCGTCCGGTGATCGCCCACGTCAGCGCGACCCACGGCGTCGCGGTCCTGTCCATGCCCGCGCTTGGCCCGGTCTCGGTGCGCAAGCGCACCGCCGAGACGATCGTCCGCCTGGTCGGGCAAATAGTCGGCGACCTGGCGCAGGCCGAGGGCGCCGCCGAACGGCTCCCGCCGGCTGAGGCCGTGATCCGCCGCATGCGCGAACTGGGCGCCCGCACGGAACGCGGCGAGCACGGCGTGGGTTTCGTCGCTCGGGTCGTCACCGGCAACATCTGGCTGCTGCTGGGCATGCTGCGGGCCAACCGCCCGTGGCGGCTGGCGCTGCGGCTCATGCGCGTGCTGGCCCTGGCCTTCGCAGCCGGGGTGTTCGCGCTGGTGACCAGCGACATCTGGCGGCTCGCCCACTATCTGGGGCCGCTGCGGCTGGTCGTCATCGGCCTTGGCTCGGTTTCGGCCATCACGGTGACGATCATGGTCACCACCGGGCTGTGGGAGCGCAGCCCGGACCCGGCCGCGCGCGAGCAGGTCGCCCTGTTCAACATCGTCACCGCGGCCACGGTCGGGCTCGGCGTGGCCGCGTTGTACCTGGCCCTGTTCATCGCCATGCTCGCCGCGGCGCTGCTGCTGGTGCCGGGCAACCTGCTCGGCCTGGTCCTCGGGCACCCGGCGGGGGTGGCCGACCAGTTGAGCCTGGCTTGGCTGGCCACCTCGATCGCCACGCTGGGCGGCGCGCTCGGCGGGGCCCTGGAGTCCGGCGAGAGCGTGCGCGAGGCGGCCTACACCTACCAGCCGGACACGCAGATCGACGCCGTCGCCGGCCCGCGGTGACGTGCGGTTGACTCAGCCCTCCTCGGGCTCACTGCCGCTGCCAGCGCGGTTGGCCGCGGGCAGGGTTCCGCCTGCTCGTCCCCAGGACCCGCGCGGGTAGGGGCGGACGTCGGGCGGGTGGTCGAGCAGCGGCGGCACGATGCGCCAGGTCTCCTCGACGCTGTCCTCGCGGGCGAAGTATTGGTGGTCGCCGACCATCACGGCATGCAGCAGCACCTCGTATGGCTCCGGCGGCTCGCCGAGCTCGCGGGCGAAAGAGGTGTCCAAGTGGACCGTGCGCCAGGACTGTCCGGCCAGAGCGGACAGGTGCAGCCGCAGGCCCGAGTCCGGGTCGATTCGCAGCACGATCTGGTTAGGCTCTGTCCTGGTCGGCTCGGGGAGAAAGGCAAGCCGGGGCGTGCGGCGCAGGAGCAGCCGCACCTCGGTAACCTCGACTGCGGCGGCAACTACGACGCCTCGGCCAAGGCGCTGTCGGTGCACCGCAGCACGCTCAAGTACCGCCTCCAGCGCATCCGCCAGGTATCCGGCCACGATCTCGGCCTGCCCGACGTCCAGTTCAACCTGCAGGTCGCCACGCACGCGTGGCGGACTCTACAGGCGCTGCGCCAGTCATAGCCTCGGCGCACCATTCGACGTCCGCCTTCCCCTCCCGGACCAGCCGGTCAGCGCGTTGGCTGGCCAGGTAGCAGTACAGGCCGTTGAAGTCCCCGTCAACGATCACCTTCACGGTCAGGTCCCATTGGTCCTGATCGGCTGGCCGAGGCGGCGCAGCAGTTCCTCGCGCCTGGCTTCCAGCTGGTCGATCAGCGCCTCCTGCTCCTCGGCCGCCTCGATCAGCGCCGACCGCTCCGCGGCGTCGGTCGGCTCCTCGTCCCGGTCGCCGATACGCCGCCGCAGGTCGGCGGCCGTCTCCCGGAGGCGGGTCAGGTCCTCCTCAACGAGCTTGAGCTCTTCGGCCAGCGCGTCGGTACTCCTGGCTGGCTGTCTCCTGCCTCTCACGGCCCTGCCTCTCGCGGTGGAGGCGGGAACCGAAGCTGCGCCGCCGTCAGATACTCGTCTGGCATGAGGTCCGCCGCGATCTGCCTGGCCGAGCCGCCGGTCTCGATGACGGCCGCCGCGAGTTCGTCCAGGATGTCCGGGGCGTACCGAGTGGGCTTCCCGCAGACCGGGCAGATGTCCCCGGAGGCCGCCAGCCAGCGGGACTCGTCACAGACCACCCCGGGCAGGGTCGTGCCGTCGCGCACCAGCAGCGTGTCGATCGCGGACATGCTGCCGACCCACAGGCAGTCCTGCGGGCCGAGCGCGGCCAGCCCGCCGACCGCGGCCAGCTCCAGGACGCGGTCCACCAGCCGCTGGTCCTGCTCGCGCTGGTAGCGCTGGAGGATGCCTTCGGCGCCGCTGCGTATCTCGGCCACCGGGGTGGCGACCGGATCGGCGCTGAACGTTCCGGCCACCCGGCCGCGCAGCTCGTGAGGCAGGAGGCGGAAGAATTCCCCCAGCTCGTACTCGTGACCGCCGACGACGAGGACGTCGTATCCGTCGGTGCGCAGCAGCTGGTCGATCATGCTCGCGACCCGGCGGAAGTGCCGCTTGGCCTGCTCATCCACCCGGTTCTGGATCCGGTCCTCGGGGCGGCTTCCGGTGTTCCCCCCCTTGCGCAACGGTTCCCGGACCGTTTCCACCTCGCGCATCTCGTCCTGGTACATCTCCCAGACCGGGGCCGCCTCCCGGTTGACGACCAGGACGCACGCGCGGCTGTATTCGCCGAGCACCGCGAGCATGGGACGGGCCAGCGGGGTCGCGTCCACCATGACCTGCTCACGAACCCGGCGCGGCAGCGGTATCTCCTCGTACAGGTCACGGCCGGAGCAGGAGAAGATGGCGATCGTCCCCGGAGGCCAGCGCTCGCTGCCCAGTGCATCCTTGATGCGCTCGATGTCTCCGCGCACCGACAGCCGGTACCGGTGATCGAGGGCGCGGTCCTTGGCCAGCGGACGGATCTGGTCCAGCAGGCTGTCCACCCGGGTCTGCACCTCCCGCTGGCTCGCGCCGGGGTCGACGCGGCAGTAGAGAGACACCACCGGCAGGCCGTTGGCCTGGAACCTGACGATACCGTTGACCGTCTCTGCCGTGATCATTAGCTCAGGGCCGCCAAGGTGATGGCCCTGATCTCCTCGTCGGTGAGCTCGATGCTGGCGGCCGCGACGTTCTCCTCAACGTGGTCCGGGTCGCCGGAGCCGGGGATCGGCAGGACCTGTGGCGACCGGGTCAGCAGCCAGGCCAGTGCCACCTGCCGCTCGGTCACGCCGCGACGCCGGGCGGCGGCCATGAGCGGAGGGATGGCCCGGGTCTGCTCGATCGGCGCCCACGGGATGAACACCAGCATCTCCAGGTCGCACAGGTTGAGCATCGGCTCCGAGGACCGGTCGACCACGTTGTAACGGTTCTGCACAGATGCGATCGCGGTCAGCCGCTCGGCCTCTCGGAACTGGTCTTCGGTGACGTTCGACACCCCGATGTGGCGGATCTTGCCCTCGTCCTTCAGCTCGGCCAGCGCGCCGATCGACTCGGCGATCGTCACCTTGGGGTCGGGCCGGTGGAACTGGTACAGGTCGATCCGGTCCAGCCGCAGCCGGGCCAGGCTTCCCTCACAGGCCCGGCGCAGGTGCTCGGGTCGGCCGTCGGGTACCCACTGTCCAGGGCCCGGCCGCAGCAGGCCGCCCTTGGTCGCGATGACCAGCTCCTCCGGATAGGGGTACAGAGCCTCGGCGATCAGGCGCTCGCTGACCTCGGGCCCGTAGGAGTCCGCGGTGTCGATGAAGTTGACGTCGAGCTCGACGGCTCGCCGCACTGCTTGCTTGGCGCGGTCCCGGTCGGGCGGATCACCCCAGACCCCCGGGCCGGTGATCCGCATCGCGCCGTATCCGAGCCGGTTCACCGTGAGGTCGCCGCCCACGTCGATCTTGCCCGCGGCCGCCGCCGTCGGCTTTCCCTTCATGGCCGCTCCTTCCCTGACGGCTGCCCAGTCTTCCCCGCGGCCGGGGCGGGCACATCCGTCATCCTGGTGGTCTTACGCTCGTGTCATAAGGAGGCGGAGATGACCACGCCTGGGCAGGCGCCAGTTGCCTCAGTCGCCGAAGCGGCCGAGCGTTCACACTTCGCGCTCCGCCGCGCCGTGGTGGACGTCGCGATGGGCCTGCTGCGCGCCGGGTGCTGTCCCACTCCGGGCACGCTGACCTCTCGGCCCGGGTCGGGCCCGACACCATGCTGATCGCCACGCTGAACCGGACACGCGATCTCGTGCCCGATGACCTCGCCGTGGTCCGCCTCGACGGGAGCGTGGCCGAGGGCGACCTGGGCGGGATGAGCACCGAGGTCGTAGCCATGCACGCCGAGGTGTACGGGGCCAGGCCGCAGGTCGGCGCGGTGATCCACACGCATTCCCCGCACCTGCTGGCGTTCGGCCTAGCAGGCCGACCGCTGCCGGTCCGGTACGAACCGCTGCCCCGCCTGGGCCAGGCGGAGGAGGTCCCGGTGGCCCCGCTCGGCCCCGGTCGCCGCTTGCATCGAGCTGATCAAGGCGCGACCGGACACGCGGGCCGTCCTGCTGGGGGGCCACGGGGTGCTCGCCTTCGGCCCGGACCCCGAGACGACGGTCTCGCTCTCGGTCGCGGTCGAGGAGGCAGCGGAGGCCGAACTGCGCACCGCCGTCCTCGGCCGGTTATCCGCGCCGCCCGGGCCATTGCACATCTGGGGGATGGCCGCCAGGGAGCGGTGTGCCATGGTGGCCGGATACCCGGGCGCCAGGGGAGATGATCACGTTGATGCCTACTCACGCGCAGGTCCCGCCGGCGCAGCGACGGTCGGGTCCCGCAGCGACCTGGAGGTTCCCGACCCCTGGCCGCCCGCGTCGGGGCGGCACGGCCTGCCGCCCGAGCGCCCGCCCGCCACCGTCGGCGGGGCGCCCCGGCCCTGGTGGGAACACTGACCGGGATGGATAGGCGCCTGCGCTTCATGACCGACCTCATCGCGCCGCTCAAGGCGCCGCCGGGGAACGAGGTCAGGCTGAGCCGCGACCACGACCCGGGCTACACGGGCGAGGTCGCCCGCCCGCAGGCGGCCGCGCTGCTCGCTGACGGCGTGGAGCTGCTGGCCGATTACCAGGACCGGCTCGCCGCACAGGACACGTTCGGCGTGCTCCTAGTGCTCCAGGGGCTCGACGCTTCGGGCAAGGACAGCACGATCAAGCACGTGATGAGCGGGGTCAACCCGCAGGCGGTGGAGGCCCGGGCCTTCAAGCAGCCCTCGGCCGAGGAGCTGAACCACGACTTCCTGTGGCGGTACCAGTGCGCCCTGCCCGGGCGGGGCCGGATCGGCATCTTCAACCGGTCCCACTACGAGGAGGTGCTCGTCGTCCGGGTCCACGAGGAGCTGCTGGCCGCGGAGCGGATGCCCGCGGTCGCGGGCGACCACGGGATCTGGGCCCGCCGTTACGGTGAGATCAACGACTGGGAGCGCTACCTGGTCGACAACGGGATCCATGTCGTCAAGGTCATGCTGAACCTGTCGAAGCGGGAGCAGGCCAAGCGGTTCCTCAAGCGCATCGACCACCCGGAGAAGAACTGGAAGTTCTCCCCCAGCGACGTCAGGGAGCGGCGCTACTGGGACGACTACCAGCGGGCCTTCGAAGCCATGCTGAGCCAGACCAGCACGAAGTGGGCGCCGTGGTATGTCGTGCCGGCCGACCACAAGTGGTTCAGCCGCCTGGCCACCGCCGCGGTCCTGGTGACCGCGCTCGACGCGATCAATCCGAGGTACCCGGTCCCCGACCCCGCGGTCAGGGACCAGATGGCGCAGGTCAGGGAGGAGCTCGCGGCCGAACTCGGCATGGGCAGCTGACCATCCGGGGGATGTGGCGGCGAACTCGGCCATGTCGCCCCGGCCGAATTGTGCCTGCCCACCGGTGATGTCGAGCTCGGTGCTGACCGTGACCCGGGTGACCGACCCCTCTTCGGACATCCGGACTTCGACCGTGGCGGACGCCGTGCCGCTGCCGCGGGTCTCCCGGCCGCTGCCCTGCAGGACGAGCCGGTGCTCGGTCTCGTCCTTGGTGACGAACCGGGCGGTTCCCGCGTAGCTTGCGGTGATCGGCCCGACCTTGATCCTCACCCGGCTGGCTATCTCGTCGCCATCCACCCGGTCCACCGTTGCCCGGGGACGCACGGCGCGATCCTTTCCACGTCGAGCAGCTACGTCCTGCTCAAATCCCACTGCCCCGTCACGATCGGGCCACACGACGGCCAGGACGAAGAGAGGGACGACAACGATTCGTGACGTTGCCGGGTCAGTGCCGGAACTACCCGATCTGCGGATGTGCGCGCGAGCCCGCGCGGCAAGCGTGGAGGGCCGACATGTCCAGCATGGGAGGTTCCGCATGAGTGATCTGATCGTCATCGGCTACCCGGACGAGGAAACGGCCGAGAAGGTCTGGAACGAGCTCGTCAAACTGCAGGAGGACTTCCTGGTCGACCTGGAGGACGCGGCCATCATCAGGCGTGACCAGAAGGGGAGGCTGCACGTCACGACCCCGGCCCATCACGCGGTGACCTGGGGCACCCTCAGCGGCCTGTTCTGGGGCGTACTGATCGGGCTGATCTTCCTGTGGCCGCTCGCCCCGGTGGTCGGCGTGGCCGGGGGCATCATGGGGGCCGCGCTCGGCGCGGCCGGGGATCTCGGCATCAAGGACGAATTCCGGCAGCGCGTCCAGAACATGCTGCAGCCCGGCACATCCGCGATTATGGTCATCGTCCGCAAGGTGACCCCGGACAGGTTCATCGAAGCGCTGAAGCCCTACGGCGGCACGGTGCTGAAGACCTCGCTGCCGCACGACGCGGAGCAGCAGCTCATGAAGGCCCTGCACGGGGACGACCCGTCGGCGCCCACCTGGCAGCAGCCTGCCTCGGCCGGGGCCACGACCTGAGAGGAAGCCTGAGACGCCGGATTGCGGCGCTCGACCGGGCCGCCGCCCGGCGAGCCGCCGCGAGCGGCTCCTGGCCGTCCGAGCACGTCCTGCCGGGCCTGTCACGTCTGGCCGACCACGGTTTCCTCTGGATGGTGCTGGCCGCCGCGCTGTGGGCCACGGGCAACCGGCAGGCCCGGCGGGCCGCCTGGCGGGGCCTGGGCAGCATGGCGGCGGCCAGCACGGCGGCCAACGTCATCGGCAAGGGCCTGACGGGCCGGCGCCGCCCTTACGCCGACGTTCCCGTCCGAAGCCGGCTGCGGCGAGTTCCCCGGAGCTCGTCCTTCCCGTCCGGGCACGCCGCGAACGCGGCGGCCTTCGCCATCGGAGCGGCGATCGAGATGCCGTCGCTGGCCGCGCCCGGGATCGCGCTGGCCTCGGCGGTCGGCGCCTCGCGGGTGGCCACGGGCGTGCACTACCCGTCGGATGTCCTGGCCGGGACGGCCATCGGCGCCGCGGCGGGGCTGGCGACCCTGCGCTGGTGGCCGCGGCGGCCGACGCGGCCGGCCGTAGCGATCAGGCCGCCGCGGAAGGCGCCGGTCTCGGCGGCCGGGGAGGGCCTGGCGCTGATCGTCAACACATCGGCCGGAACGGCCTCGACCAGGCTGGCCCGGCGGCTGGCCGCGGATCTGCCCGAGGCCACGGTCATCGAGACCGACGCGGGAGACCTGACCGCGCGGCTGCGCCTGGCCGCGGCCAGCGCCCGGATCCTCGGCGTGGCCGGGGGCGACGGCACGGTCAGCGCGGCGGCCGCGGTCGCCCTGGAGACCGGCCTGCCGCTGCTGGTGATCCCGGCCGGCACCTTCAACCACTTCGCGGCCGACCTCGGCGTCGAGTCGGCTCGCGACGCCCTGGCGGCGCTGCGCGACGGCGAGGCCGTCCAGGTGGACCTCGGCCTGGTGGGCGACCGGCCGTTCGTCAACACCTCAAGCACTGGCGTGTACGTGGATCTGGTGAACGCCAGGCGGCAGCTCGAGGGTGTCCTGGGCAAGCGGCTGGCGGAGGTCGTCGCGCTCATCGGCGTGCTGGGCCGCGGCCGGCCGCACGAGCTAGTCCTGGACGGGAGGCGCCGGCGGCTATGGCTCTACTTCGCCGGCAACTGCCGGTACGTGCCCCAGGGCACGGCGCCCGCGTACCGTCCGGACCTGGCTGACGGCTGCCTGGACGTCCGCGTCGTCGAGGCCACGGTGCTAGCCAGGTCGCGCCTGGTCGCCGCGGTGGTGACCGGCACACTCGGCCGTTCCCGGGTCTACCGCTCCTGGCGGGCCAGCTCGGTCGACGTCCGGGCGGCGGACGGCCAGCCCATCTGGCTGTCCACCGACGGCGAGGTGGCCACCGCCGAATCCGGGTTCGTCCACGGCAAGCACCTGCATGCGCTGGTGGTCTACCGCAAGGCCGACGGCTAGCCAGACGGGTGATGTGGCCCCGCGCCGCGCGGCGCAATCTGGGGAACGATCCGAGGAGGGTGAGCAGGTGAAATCCGACAGTGAGATCAGGGAAGACGTCATCAACGAACTGCAGTGGGACCCGCAGATCACCGAGCCGGAAGCCATCGGCGTCGCGGTTCAGGACGGCGCGGTGACCCTGACCGGTCACGTCTCGACCTATGCGGAGAAGCTGGCCGCCGCCCGGGCCGCCGAGCGGGTGTACGGGGTCAAGGCGGTGGCCAACGACCTGAAGGTCAAGCTGTCCGGCGCGCCGCGGGACGACTCCGACATCGCCCGGGCCATCGCGCACGTCCTGCAGTGGAACGTGCAGGTCCCCGAGGGGAAGGTGCAGGCCCGGGTGTCGGACGGCTGGGTCACGCTGGAAGGCGAGGTCGAGTACGAGTACCAGCGGCACGAGGTCGAGCGGATGGTCCGCAACGTCAGGGGAGTGGTGGGCGTGACGGACCTCATCACGGTCAAGCCTCCGGTGAGCCCGGAGAAGGTCCAGGCCATGATCGAGGACGCCTTCAAGCGCGAGGCGGAGGTGGACGCCCGCCACATCAGGGTCGAGGTCTCGGACCATACCGCCAAGCTCTACGGGCACGTGCACTCGCTGCAGGAGGCGGCCGCGGCCAGGGCGGCGGCCGCGGCGGCGCCCGGGGTGGCCACGGTGGAGAGCCATCTGGTGATCTCTCCGTAATCGTGCCGGCTGGTCCGGGAGGAATTCGGTGACGCTGGTCCCGGCCAGCCACCGGCGGCGGACCGCCCGCCGTTCCTCCTCGACCAGCCCGCCCCACACTCCGTGCGCGCCGACGCCGAACGCGTGCCGCAGCGACAGTTCCAGGCAATCCGGGCGCACCGGGCAGCTGGCGCAGATGGCGATGGCGCGCGCCGCCTGGTCCCGGGCCTTGGCCACGTCCCGGGTGATGGGAAACCAGTCGTCGGGATCGACGCGGGAACCGGCGCACCGATCCGGAACAGAGCCACAGCAGTCGTCGTGACGCTGCGCCCAGATCGCATCGATAGCGCCAAGGCGCAACACTGTCCGGCTGGTGACCAGCAGGTGCAGTCGCGGCGCCCGCTGCAGCAGGTCGGCTACTACCGGCGCGGCATCGAGGACCTGCTCGAAGTTATCGAGCACGATCAGCATGTGACGGCCGGCCAGGCGCCGGCCGAGGGTGTCGATCGGCTGCTCCCGGCCCTGCCCGACGAAGCCGAGCGCCGCGGCGATGACCTCCGGCACCAGCCGGGGATCGGTGACCGGCGACAGGTCGACGAACGCGACGCCGTCTGCCCAGTACGCCCTGCTGCGCTCGGCCACGGCCAGCGCCAGCCGCGTCTTGCCGACCCCCCCGGGACCAGTGAGGACGACCAGGCGGCGGTCCTGCCCCTCCAGCAGCCCGTCGACCTCACCGACATCACGGTCCCGGCCCACCAGTGCGGTGACCGGTGACGGAATCACGTACCCGGGACCGGCGCGGCCCGCGTCGCCGAACCGCTCGGCCAGCAAGGTGGCCAGATCGTCCAGCAGCAGCCCGCCCAGTTCCCCGGCATCCGCGAAAGCCCTATAGGCCACACCGCCCTCGGTCCTGATCTCATCAAGCATCCGGCGCAAGCCCGATTCCATACCGGGCGCCGGGCGCTTCACGTACAGCAACCGCGGCAAACCCGCGGACAGCCGGAACTCATCCTCCAGGCCCGACACGACCATGCCCGGGCCGACCCACCCATAGCGCTGCCAGTAGATCCCGACGAAGACGTCGGACTGCTCCAGGTAAGCCCGGTACACCGCCTGCGCCGGGTGCGGCCGCGCACCCGACTCGAACATGACAGGGGCAAGCCGCAACTGCTCGATCGCCGCCCGCGCCGCGCGCCGCTCAGTCTCCAGCTCCCCCAGGGCCGACGAGACGAACACGCGCAGCCGCTGATCCGGCGTCCTGATCCCCGCAGGCCGCGCCTGCTCGTCGATCGACTCGGTGCCGGTATGGGGCCGCGGTCGCCGGCGGCTCAGGTGCGCAGCGTGTGGCTGGGCGGCAGCCGGTACTGCTTCCGGTAAGCGGTGGCGAAGTTGGCGGGGCTGGCCCAGCCCCAGCGGCGTGCGATCTCCGCAACGGTCGTGCCGGTGGTGGGATCGGCGGCTTGCAGTTGCCGGTGCGCCTGCTCCAGCCGGACCCGGCGCAAATAGCCCGTGATGGTGGTGCCGTAGTGGCGGGGGAATGCGTACTGCAGCGCCCGGGCGGTCACGCCCGCGGCCGCGGCGATCTCGGTTACGGTGACGGGCTGCTCGGCATGGGCGTCGATGAACGCCGCCGCACGGCGCACCGTCGCCGGCGGCACCCGCCCCGGGCCCGGGATGTAGGCGGCAGTCATGGCGGTGTTCGGGAAGGTTTCCAGCAGGGCGGCAGCGGCCAGCCGGGTCATCTCCTGCACCAGGATCGGGCTGATCTCGGTGATCCCGGAGCCGACCAACTCGCCGCAGATGAACGCCACAGTCCGCGACCACAACGCGCGGGCCGAAGCGGAGACCGGGGCGACGGACTCGAACCTCAGATCCGCGGCGGGCAGTCCGGTGTGCTCCTCGGCCAGATCGCCCGCCACGGGCCATGGGACCCGGAGGAGCGCGAACGCGCAGTCGTGCATGTCCGCCGAGTAGGGCAGATCGATGGGATCGAGGAGGACATCGCCGGTGGTGAAGTGGACCCGTTCCCGAGCGGTGGCCAAAGTACCGGTTCCGCTCAGGGCGACCAACGCGAGGAAATCGTCTGGCGGCCTGACCTGGGCGTGGTAATAAAAGCCCCGGTAGCGGACAACAGCAGCCTCCAGCGGGTCGGCGATCACCGATCGTGCGCCCGCATCGACCTGGGACGGGTCCGTGCAGCGGAACGTCGCCCGGTGCTCGACATACTGCCGGTTGATCAGTTCAGCGATCACATCCATGTCCCGGGTGGTCATCTCGGAGCGCTGGACCCCGACCACCGTCTTCCCCGTTCCCGTGCCCGCCACAGGACACCTCCGCATCGCTGACACCAGCGGCGCCGACAGAAACCCTAGGCTCTAATAGCGTACGAAGGTTCTGTCTGCCAAGCGAAGCTACAAACCACTTCGGCTTGCCCGGCGGCTCCTGGCGAGCAGTAATAAGCGGATGACCGAGACCGAGCCGCCCGACCCGGACCCCAGCTTCGCCCCTTCCCAGGCCGATTTCCCGGACGCGGGCGCCAACAGGAACCTGGTCGCTCGCCATCACCCTCATCACAGTCTGGCGAGGAGCCAATGACAGGGATCCGCGGACCGCAGTGGCGCAGATGCTCGCCGAGATCGCGGCGGAAGGCGGCCCGGCCGCGATCGAGCGGGCCGCACTTGGTCTGACCGATGTCGCTGGCATGCTCCTCGAGCTGTACGCGGACCGCACGGATGCATCACCTGATCAGGTGCTTCAGGAGGCCGCGACTCTTATGGCGGACAGTGGCCTTTGGGGTTAAGGCCAGGCGGACTCTGGCCGGCTCGGGGACGTGGGCATTACCGTGCCTGGGCTTTCACTGTGAAGCTGCTGGCTGCGGCAGTAGGGCGAGGAGGGCGTGCGTCGCGGGCGTGGCCCCGTCGCGGCTGACGATGGCGGCGAGGGTCCACGTAACAACCGGGTCAGTGAGTGGGATAGCCCGAAGTTCCGGTCGCGTGCTCATCAGGGACTCCGGGGCGAAGGCAACTCCCAGCCCGTGGCTGACAAACGCCAAGATGGTCAGGATCTCGTTCACCTCGAAGATGACTCGCCGCTGCTTGCCGGCAGCGGCAAAGATCCGGTCGATTTCATGGTAAGGCAGGCCGCCCGGCAGCGGCCCGGTGAAGTCCTCATCCGCCAATGCCAGGGATGAAACCTGCGCCCGGCCGGCCAGCGGGTGCTCGGGGCGGCAGACGAACATCAACGGCGCGCTGGCAATGGTTATGGCCTGCACGGATTCTGGCAGGTGCGGTGGCAGCGTCACGAGCGCGACGTCGAGCCGGGAGGCTTCGATCTCGCGGAGCAGGGCCGCGCTGGTGTCGCGTAGGTAGCGGATGTCTATCCCTGGATAAAGATCACGGAAGCGGGTGAGCAGAGCCTCCTGATCGAGCAGCCCAGGGGTGGGAATTCCGCCCATCCGTAGCGAACCGCGCCGCAGCTCGTGAATTTCCAGGACCGATTCACGGGCGCTGGCTGCCGCGGCTAGCGCCCGGCGAGCCTCACCCAGCAGGGCCCGCCCGGCCTCGGTCAGCCTCACCTTCCGGGTCGTGCGGGCAAACAGCGGACCGCCCAGTTCTCGTTCCAGCAGCCTGATCGACGTCGACAGCGCCGACTGGCTGATCTGGCAGCGCGTAGCTGCCCGGCTGAACTGGCCTTCCTCGGCGACCGCCAAGAACTGTTCAATCTGGCGCAGTTCCATTATTTATTCACCAGCCAAAACAATCACATCCACTGTCCCAAATAGTATGCGCCCGGGAGTACTGGTACTGACGTTGCCCTCATGGGGGCGTAAGGTATGGCCGTCACTGGTGGTGACCAGGGCTCGGTGATGGCCCGTCCGGAGATTCGAACTTCAGGGGCGCTGCGCCCAGGCCGCGGCTGAAATCATTCCGCTCGTTAGAGCCCCGAAGCCCGCTGCCAGGCTCCAGGGCCTCAAGAAGGCAGGGTCGATGACGGAAGCCGTCACACTGGGTATCTCTGGCCTCACGATCCCCTGCGGAACGCACTTTTGTGCATTCTTCGGCCGAGCCCAGGGCCTGGAAGAAATCGTGCTGCCGTATCTGGCTGAAGGCATCCGTGCCGGGAACAAGTGCATCTGCGTCATCGAGTCCCAGCTGCCCTCACAAAAGCTATCCGCCCTCACCCGTCACGTCGACGCGGGCAGATCGATCGAAACCGGACAACTACAGCTGCCAGCACCGGCCGACACATACCTCCGCTCCGGCAGATTCTCTACCGACGACATGCTCAATTACTGGGAGCAGGCGGCTCTCGCGGCACGGGCTGATGGGAATTCCCGTTTCTTCCGCGCCGTAGGAGAAATGCCCTCAGTTCTCGATCAGCCCGCTGGACGGGCGGAGTTCTTCCGGTACGAAGCCAAGCTAAGTAAGCTCCTGTCAAAGCACCAGCAGATAATAATACTATGCCTGTATAATCTGCAGCACTCCGGCGCACAGGTGCTAATGGACGCCTTGTGCACTCATCCTGTGGTGCTCGTCGACGGCCTTGTACATTACAACCCCTTTTACGTCGAACCGGACGAGTTTCTCGTGTGCCGCGATCAGCAATAAGTAATGCCGCTATTAACAGAACGGATTATAGCCGGTCCGGACGTGGCGCCCCTCGGGCGTCCGGTGCTTTCATGCGCTCTCAGCGGTGCCCATAGCTCCGCGTGAAATTGGCAGGGTGGCGAACGGTCAATAACGGATATTCCAGGTTGTCCGGAGGCGGGTCAGGGAATGTAGCGGTGGATGGCCTGGCAGGCATTGTCCTCGCTTGCAGGAGTAGATCACGGCCGCCCGCGCCGCCGGCCTGCGTCTCCTCGCGGCTGCTAGCCGTCCTAGGGATACGGGCCAGTAGCCGTCCCTGATTAGGTGGTGGAAGAAGAGACCACCCAGTACTGATGGCTAGCCCTGTCACGCTGATTCCCTGGGGATGCTGGAAGGCATGGGCACCACAGTTGCCCCAGGGAGTTGCGATGGCCGCATTTCTGGTGATGGCCCCGCTGCTGGTAACGGCGTTCATTTGCCTCGCTGTCCGCCTGGAGGGTGGCCTGGGCACAAGATCCGCGCGGACCGTCGCTTCCGCACGGGGCCGCCGCTGCGGGCTCCGGGGTGCCCGCGCGGCGGCCCGCCGGCGCCGGGGGCGCCCTCCGAACTGCCAGTACCGGAACGACGGCTCGCGGCCGGGGCCAGCACGGGTGACGCGGGCGGCGTACGGGGACAAGCCCGGGGGTCACCTGCCGAGCGAGCCTCCTGGCGATCTCCCCCCGGCGCACCCGCTGACCCCGAGCGGGGAGCGCCCCCTGACCGCCGCCCGGGGGCAGTGATGCAAGCGATCATGGTGAACGGTTTCGGAGGGGCCGAGGCGATGGAGGTCCGCGAGGTGGCCCCCCCGACGCCCGGCCCGGATGAGCTCCTCGTCCAGGTGCTGGCCGCCGGGGTCGGGCCATGGGACATCGCCCTGCGCCGGGGCGGATGGAAAGGCCCGCTGCCCTATATCCCGGGGGGCGAGTTCGCCGGCCACGTGGTGGGTGAGACCGGCGCGGATGCCGGTTTCGACGACGGCGCCCCAGTCTACGGATACCCCGGCCTGAGCGGCTGCTATGCCCAGTATGTGGCGTGCCACGTTGAACGGCTGGCCCCGATACCGGCCGGCCTGCGCCTCACCGACGCGGCGGCCGCACCGATCGACGCCCTGACCGCGCACCAGGGCCTGACCGACATCCTGGGGGCCGGCGCGGGAGATCGCGTCCTGATCACCGCCGGCGCGAGCGGGCTCGGCCATTTCGCCGTGCAGATCGCCCGGGCCCGGGGAGCGGTTGTCGTCGCGACCGCAAGCCCGAAGGACCACGAGTTCGTGCACCACCTGGGGGCCGCCGTGGTCGTGGACCACACGGCTACCGACTGGCAGGCCCAGGTCCGTGACGTGACGGACGGTGGCGCGGAGCTCGTGCTGGCATGCTCCGCCCCCTCCCTGCGCGGGGCGGCGAGCGCCGCCCGTGACGGGGCCACGATCGCCACTCCGGTCCGCGCCGAGCTTCCCGGCGATGACCGGGTGGACTGGCGGCGTTACGAGAGCCAGCCGAGCGGCAGCCGCCTGATCAGGCTGGCGCCCTGGTTTGACGACGGGACTCTGTCCGTCCACGTGTCCGGCCGGTACTACTGGAAGGAAGCGGCCAGCGCACACCGGAGGGTGGAAGAGGGCCACACCCGGGGCGAGCTCACGCTCATCGTGGACGACGATCTCGCGGCCGCACTCGAGGTCTGACCAGGCATTCCCGGCTGTCCCGGCGAAACGGCGAAGCCTGCCCCAGCCGGGAACTACAAAGTCTGATGATGTGCACCGCGGCCCCCACGGCAACTCTGGCCATGTACCCCGGACCACAGGCAAGTGTTTAGGGAGATCCGCGATGAGCGACCTCATCGTCATCGGTTACCCGGACGAGAACAGAGCCCAGGAAGTATGGGAAGAACTGGTCAAGCTGCAGAACGACTACCTGGTCGACCTGGAGGACGCAGCCATCATCAGGCGGGACCAGAACGGGAAACTGCGCGTCACCACGGCCCACCACGCGGCGGCCTGGGGAGCGCTCAGCGGCATGTTCTGGGGCGTCCTGATCGGGCTGCTGTTCCTGTTCCCGGTGGCCCCGCTCGTGGGCGTGGCCGGAGGGATCATGGGCGCGGCACTCGGCGCTGCTACTGACCTCGGCATCAAGGACGATTTCAAGCAGCGTGTCCAGGATATGGTGCAGCCTGGCACCTCGGCCATCATGGTCATCGTCCGCAAGGTCACCATGGACAAGTTCCTGGAAGCCCTGCGGCCGTACGGCGGGACCGTCCTGCACACTTCACTCCCTCACGACGCCGAGCAGAAGCTCATGAAGACCCTGCACGGTGAGGCCCGCAGGCCGCCACCTGGGAGCAGCAGTCGCCGGCCCCGGCCCCCGCCTGATACAAGCTCAGCCGGATAGAACTCAGCCGGCGCCGGCGCGGGCCGCATCCCGCACCGGCGCCGGCTGGCATTCGGGGACAAAGAAGGACCGGGATGGTGCCGCACGGCACCATCCCGGTCCCTTGCCTTTCCTAGGCGTCGACCTCGGTGAGCGGGGCGGCCACCTCCTCCAGCGGCTTGCCTGCGGCTTCGATTCCGATGGTGGCCTCGACCAGGCCGCCGATGATCATGATCGCACCGCCGACGATGTACCCGATGGTGAGGCCGGTGCGGTTCGTGCCGTTGCCGATCAGGAAGCCGTAGAAGGCGGGCCCGATCGCGCCGAAAATCTGGGCGATCGCGAAGAACACCGCCAGAGCTTCGGCCCTGATCTCGATCGGGAAGATCTCACTGACCGTGAGGTAGCCGGCGCTGGCGCCCGCGGACGCGAAGAAGAAGACGACGATCCAGATGAAGGTCTGGCCCGCGGCGTGCAGCACTCCCGCGTCGAACAGCCACGCGCTGAACGCCAGCAGGGTCCCGGAGATGAGGTAGGTGCCGGCGATCATCTTCTTGCGCCCGAGGGTGTCGAACAGGTGGCCTAGCAGGAGCGGGCCGGCCAGATTGCCCACCGCGAACGTCAGGCCGTACAGCGGGACCGCGTTGTTGCTGACGTGGTAGAACTTCGTGAGCACCAGCGCGTAGGTGAAGAAGATCGCGTTGTACAGGAACGATTGCGTGATCATCAGCGTGGCGCCGAGGATCGCCCGTTTCGGGTACTTGCGGAACGCGACCCGCAGCAGCGTCAGATACCCGTACTGCTGCTCGGGCAGGATCGTGATCGCAGCGTCCGCAGGGACCGGGTCGAGATGCTGGCCGTCCCGGAGCGCTGCTTCCTCGATCCGCCGCATCATCTCCTCGGCCTCTTCCACGCGGCCGTGCGTGATGAGCCACCGCGGGCTCTCCGGGAGATTGCGCCGGATGAACAGGATCAGGATGGCCAGGGCCGGCCCGACCAGGAACGCCACCCGCCAGCCCAGGTTCGGGTGCAGCGAGTTGAGCAGCAGGAACGAGACGAACGTGGCGATGATCGCCCCGAGCCAGTACGTGCCGTTAATCCAGATGTCAGTCCGTCCCCGGTAGCGGGCGGGCATCATCTCGTCGATCGCCGAGTTGATCGCCGAGTACTCGCCGCCGATGCCCATGCCGGCGATGACCCGGGTCGCATAGAGGTAGATGATCCAGCCGGTGCCCTTCGCGGTGAAGGCCGTGAGCGCGGTCCCGAGCAGGTAGATCCCGAGCGTCCACATGAACAGCTTCCGGCGGCCGAGCTTGTCGGACATCCGGCCGAATACCAGGGCTCCGACCACCTCGCCGAGGAGGTAGACGGTGCCGATGGAGGCGGCCTCGGTCGTCGTCAGGTGAAGCGTGTTGGGCTGGGTGAGTTTGCCGCTCACCGAGCTGGCGATCGTGACCGACAGGCCGTCCAGGACCCAGGCGGTGCCCAGCCCGAGCACCAGGCGGGTATGGAAGGGCGACCAGCGCAGCCGGTCGAGCCGGGCCGGTATCGTGCTGCGGATCGGCTGCGCTTGTCTGGGGGCTACGGTTGTCACGGCGGGACCTCCCTTGTTCGCCGAGTTCCCTATGAGTCATGCGTGCCGTTGACCGGCACGATTGTGACCGGGCACTGCGCTTTGAGCAGGACGTACTGGCTGACGGTGCCGGGGAGCACGGCTCTGCCCGGGCTGGCGGCCAGCACGATGAGCTGGGCATCGGTCTGCCGGGCGGTCTCGATGATCACGCGTCCGGCCAGTCCCTCGGCTACGCGCAGGTCGGTTTCCGCCACCTGGCCACGGTCATCCAGCTCTTTGCTGACGGTGTCACGCAGGGCCGACTCCACCGTGGCCCGTTCCTCTTCAGGGGTGTGCATGGCGCTCGCCGGATAGCCGCCGACCGGCTTGCCAATGGCGGGTTCGTAGGCGCTGACCGCGACCAGCTTGGTCTGCCGCCAGCGGGCCTCCTGCGCGGCGAGCCGCAGAGCGGCGCTGGAGGCTTCAGAGCCATCAACCCCCACCACAACGGTCATGGTGTTCTCCTTCCCCCGCCGGATCATTGCCGGTGCGGCCACGGTGCGTGGCCGCACCGGGATACCGCGGGCGGCCGGGCCGGTCGTCACGGCAACTCTCGCGGCCTAACCCACATTGCGTCCCGCGATGCGCGGCCACATCCCACACTCGGGTATGAATCCCCCGGCCACTCAGGGCTGGCTTTCGCCTTTCCAGCGCACACCGTTCAGGTCGGGATCGGCCCACAACGCCAGGGCCAGCTTGGCCTCCGTCGGATGGGGCGTCACGCGGTTGAGGTCAACCCGCGGGCCGACCCCGTAGGCGCAAATGGCGTAATCGCCGCGGACCGCGCAGGTGATCACCACCTCGTACCGGACCGGATTGCCGTTGGCGCTGTTCGGCGTGGTCTGGAAGGCCTCGCTGTAGCCGGGCACGTACCCCACGCTGCCCCCGGGCGGGACGTAATCGGGGACGGCGTTGGGCGCGTTGGCCTGCTGCAGCGAGGTGACAATCTCGTTCGCGCTGGCGCCCTGGGCGGGCAGGCCGGCAAACGCCAGCTCACCGTCCTCAGCCGGCGCCGACGGGTTGGTGAAGTCGAGCTGGAGCTGGTCCGGGGAGATCGCGGCCGACGTCGCGGGGGGCTGCAGGCTGAAGACCGCGCTTGCCGGGTACCACTGGACGCTCCAGCCCTGGGTGCTGGTGTACACGTGCGGCGGATGGGCCGGGGTGCCGAACGGCGCGTAGCAGCGCAGTGACGTGCAGGGTTTCACCGGCGCCGGCGGCAGCACGACGGCCAGCACGGCCAGCGCGCCGGTGGCCACCGCGAGCACGCCGATCAGGACGGCGAGCACGCCCCGGTGGCCGAGTGGCTGGGCGCCGGACGGCAGCGCGGAACGGGTGCCGGGGAAGGCCGTCGCGCGCTCGGCCACCCCGCACGACGGGCAGAACGGCATAGCGGGCCCGGGCCGCTGGCAGTGCGGGCAGACCCGGGTGCCCCCGGTCCGCAGATTCTGCTGCTCGTGCAGCAGCACGTGGTGCAGCCCGGTCCGCAGGGCCAGCAGGGCCACCGCCGCCGCCGCCAGGTGGACGGCGAGCAGGACGGTGTTCCGGCAGGCCGGCGTCGTCGGTGAAGCCGAGGCCGATCTCGACGGCCAGGGCGGCCGCCAGCGGCAGCAGCGGGTGGGTGAGCCAGCGGCCTCCCGCGGCCGATCCGGTGCCGCGGCGGCTCCACAGCGCCGCCCCGATGTACCCGGTGGCCGCGGCCGCCACCAGGGGGGCGCTCACCCCCCGGATGACCGCCTGGGTGAGATTGGCCAGCACGGACGAGCCCTCGACAAAGTTCCCGGCGCGCAGCAGCGGCGCCAGCTCCGTGAGCGTGGCCGCCATCGTCAGGCCGAGGGCGCTGGCCACCCCGGCGGTGAAGCCGTCCAGCGCTTCGCTGTGCGCGGGCCGGCGCAGCCGCGCCACCGCGACCGGCAGCAGCATGAGGAGCTGGCCGATCGCGGGGACGGCCACCGCGGACACGAGCACACCGGCGCCGGTCAGCGGCGCGGCGAGCCCGGGGACCAGCGAGTCGGAGACAATCGGCCCGAGGACCAGCGCCCAGGCGACCCCGAGCGCCGCCCCGGCCAGGAACGTGGCCACCGTGGGCAGCGCGAAGGGCGCTTCCCGCGGGGCGGTCTCGTACACGTAGATCAGGAACAGCAGCGGCACGGCCAGCGAGCTGACGGCGATTACCGGTGCCTGCAGTCCCGCTGCGGCCATGCCCACCAGCAGCGCAACGACCAGGCCGAACGCGACCCGGTAGGCGCCGCGTGACGAGCCGGCCAGCCGCGGGAACAGCGAGCTGGCGACGCCGAGACGGAGCACTCCCTCGTCGGGGAACGCGGCGTAGGCGTGGGCTCTGCGGGCGCCGCCGGTGTCCACCAGGTGCGCTCCGCACGCTCCGCAGAACGGCGCGTCCGGGACCTGGTTCCCGCAGTGCGGGCAGGCGGCCGTGCCGATAGTGGCCGCTGCCGTGTCCTCACGCCCGGTCATCGGTTTACCGGCGGCCGGTCAGCGATGCGAGATCGCGCGCCAGGTTCCAGGCATCAGGCGCGCCGAGCCCGGTGACCATGTTGTAGCCGGGGCTGGCCGGGTAGAAGTCGTTCGTTCCGACCGTCACGTCATGGAACGGCCGGTACGGCGGGGAGCCGCGGGCGAGCTGGTACAGCAGCGGGTTGACGAAGCCGGCCGCTTGCCGGCCCGGGAGCCGAGGTACTGGTCGACCAGGGCGGTGATCGACGCCCACACGGGCGTCGCGAGGGAGGTCCCGCCCGAGGAAAGCCACTGGCCGCCGAAATTGATCGCGGCTCCCGTCTGCGGCGCGGCGTCCGCGGACACGTCCGGCACCTCCCGGCAATCCCCCCCGGGCGCCGTCCCGCATACGGCCCCATTCGAGAAGGAGCTCTGCACGCCGGGGGCCTGCTGCCACGCCGGCCTGCGGAAGACCGGGGATGGGCCGCCGGTTGAGCCCTGAGACAGCAACGGCTCCGTCCAGGCGGTCTCGCCCAGGTACTGGCCGGCGATGGTGAGCTGAAGGGTGGTCCCGCCCACGCTGGTCACCTGCGGCAGGTCGCCCGGGAACGAGACGCCGCGGGCCGGGATCCGGGAGTCCTGCTGATGGACGCCGAGGCATTCGAGCCCGCCATTATCGCCGCTGGCGACAAACGCCGACGTTCCGCCCTGCTCGGCGGATGCGACCGCGCTGTTCACGGCGGCCAGGTCGGTGGGCGAGAAGATCGCCTCGCACTGGCCCAGGCTCACGCTCCAGATGGCTCCCGGATATTGCGCGGCCACCGTCGAGAAGGCCTGCTCGAACTGAGCCGGGACCGATGCGTTCTTACCGCCGAAGGCGTTCAGGTTGACATAGACCAGGTTCGCGGCGGGCGCGATCCCATGCGCGGCTTCGAGGTCCATATCGCTCTCCCCGGCCGACTTCAGGTTCAGCGGGCCGATGTGCGGGAGCGGGCTGGCAAACGGCGGCAGCCCGAACCGGGTGGCGTAAGCGGCGAGGTCAGCGGCCGAGTAGCCGTCCACCTCAAAGAACACGATGGTCTGGCCCGCCCCGAGATCACCGTTCGCCCACAGCGGCCGGATGTCGTAGGCGCTGGCGAAACCCCCCGGGGAAAGTCCGCCCACCGGCACGCCCTCCGGCTGTACCCCGACGGGCTGCACCTGGCCGAAGGAGCTGATGCGGCCCAGCGCGGTCACCTCTCCGCGCAGCGATACGGGAACCTGGCCCGTCTGGCGGGACGCGTAGAAGACACCGTGCCCGGCCAGCCGGAAGTCGTCGATGTGCACGCCGAGGGCGCGGCCCAGAACCGCCGGTGACGCCGCCAGCAGCACCGTCGGCTGGCCAGGGAACCAGGTCGCGCGCAGCCCGTGCCGGGCCGCCCACCGCAGCAGCACCGCCGGCCTGCTGGGTGTGCGCAGCGCCGCCAGCACGCTGGCGGTGACGGCGCGGCTCGGCCCGAGATCATGGGCCCGCCCGAGCAGATCGTTCCACCCGGGGGCCCGGACGGCCAGGCCGGCCCGCGCACTTCCGCCGCGCGCGCTGCCCTGATGAGGCACCCCCGGCCACGGTGAGGCTGACCAGCAGCGCGGCCGCGATCAGGCACGCGAACACACCAGCGCACCTGGCCGTTCTTGTCACCCGTCACACCTTTCACACGGAACGGACATGCCTCGCGCTCGCCAGGCCAGCTGAGCTACGCGGCTCTGGGACAGCCGCCTGGAGCGTAAGAGGCGGGCGCCCGCCCCGAAATCCCCCAGGTGTGTAGTCCGGGCCCACCGGCCATGGACATTGATCCGTGCCACGCAATTACGGTCAGCTATCAGTCCGGGGGATGTGTGCCGCCGCGGCGCGGCCGACGCTTGACTATCGAAACGGTGCTCGTGAGCCCTGGGGGCCGGATGACCGTGATCCATACGACCGTAGACGGCGCCGACCACGAGGACGACGTGGAACCCCGGCTGCTGCTTGTCCACTATCTGCGCACCTCGCTGGGCCGCACGGGGACGGTGATCGGCTGTGACACGTCCAACTGCGGGGCGTGCACCGTCCTGCTCGACGGCCTCAGCGTGAAGAGCTGCACGGTCCTGGCGATCCAGGCGGACGGAGCCGAGATCACGACCGTGCAGGGCCTGGCCGACGGCGAGCTTCATCCGGTGCAGAAGGCGTTCCGCGAGAACCACGCACTGCAGTGCGGGTACTGCACCGCCTGGCATCATCATGTCCCGGCGGACCGACCCGGAGCACCAGCCGGATTACGGGTTCCTGCATGATCTGCGCGAATCGATGTCCTGGCACCGCGGGGATTCGGTGATGCTGGCGGAGGCCAACGTCTCTGATCAGGAACTGACCGATTACTTCGGGCACGCCGAAGGCACCGCCACCCGGGTGCTCATGGTGTTCGCGTTCCGTCTCAACCAGGCGCTCATGCTGGCCCTGGCCCGGCACGACGCCACCCCGGTCAAAGCGACGCTGCGCGAACTGCCCCCGCTGCCCCGGTTCGGCCAGTGGGCGACGTTCCTGCGCAACCACGACGAGGTTGACCTGGGCCGCCTGACCGACGAGGAGCGCGAGGACGTCTACCGGGTCTTCGCTCCCGACCCGAACATGCGCGCCTACGGGCGGGGTATCCGGCGGCGGCTGGCACCCATGCTCGGCGGCAACCGCCGCTGGATCGAGCTGGCCTACAGCCTGCAGTTCACGATGCCCGGCACGCCGGTCATCCGGTACGGGGAGGAGATCGGGATGGGTGACCGGCTCGACCTGCCGGAGCGGGAGGCGATCCGCACCCCGATGCAATGGGACGGCACGCCGGGCGCCCGGCTTCTCCCATGCCCCCCCGGGCAAGTTCATCACCCCGCTGGCCGATGAGGGCCCGTACTCGTACAAGAACGTCAACGTCACCGACGAGCGCCTCGACCCGAACAGCCTGCTGACCTGGTTCGAGCGCACCCTGCACGCGCTGCGTGAGTGCGAGGAGATCGGCAGCGGCGAGCACGAGATCATCGACGCCGGGCCGCCCAGCATCATGGTGCACCGGGCCACCGGCCGTCTCGGTACCACGCTGTTCGTGCATAACCTCGACGACCAGCCCTGCCGGCTCAAGCTTGGTTTCCTGCACGACCCCGACCCCGACCAGCACCCCCTGCCCATCGTCGCGGATTCCGACTACGGCACCGATATCGATCTGGACGCGCTCGACGTGGCCGGCTTCGGCTATCGCTGGATCCGCCTGCGCCAGACGGTGATCGCGTAATGAGCGACGCCGGCGTCCCGGCGGCGGAGCCGGCCCGCGGCCGCGGTTCCGCCCTGTCCCGGTCCCCCCGGAACCGCTGGCCTGGTGGCAGTCGGGCGTGATCTACCAGATCTACCCGCGCAGTTTCGCCGACGCGAACGGGGACGGCGTCGGTGATCTGCGCGGCATCATTGAGCACCTCGATTACCTGAGGGACCACACGGATGCCTCGCTCGGGGTGACGGCGATCTGGCTGTCGCCGTTCTACCGCTCACCGATGGCCGACTTCGGCTACGACATCTCGGACTACACCGACGTCGATCCGCTCTTCGGGACGCTGCAGGACTTCGACGCCCTGCTCAAGGACGCGCATCACCGCAGCCTCAAGCTCATCGCCGACTTTGTGCCGAATCACACCTCCGATCAGCACCCGTGGTTCATCGAGTCGGCCAGCGGCCGGGACAGCGCCAAGCGCGACTGGTACGTGTGGCGTGACCCGGCACCGGGCGGCGGGCCGCCGAACAACTGGCCGTCGGCGTTCGCCGCCGTCGGCCCCGCGTGGACCTTCCATAAGCCGACGGGCCAGTACTACCTGCACTCGTTCGCGCCGCAGCAGCCGGATCTCAACTGGGACAACCCGGAGGTCGAGGCGGCCATGCACGACGTCCTGCGCTTCTGGCTCAGCCGGGGCGTCGATGGCTTCCGGATCGACGCCATCTACCGGATCGCCAAGGATCCGGAGCTCCGGGACAACGAGCCCGGCCTGCACCACGACGAGGACTGGCCGACCATCCACGACCGGCTGCGGGGGATCCGGGCCGTCGTGGATGAGTACGACGACCGGATGATCGCCGGCGAGGTGTACCTGCTGGACCTCCGCAAGCTCGTGCAGTACATCAACTCCGGGGATCAGCTGCACCTCGCGCACAACTTTGTCTTCTTCCACCTGCCCTGGGACGCCGCGGCGTTCCGGGCGTCGGTGCAGGAGTTCACGGCGCTGGCCGATCGCGCGGCCTGGCCCGCCTGGTTCCTGGAGAACCATGACCACTCACGCGTGGCCACGCGTTACGCCACCGAACCCGGCAACGGGCAGCGCCGCGCACGGCTGGCCGCGATGATGATCTGCGCGCTGCGGGGCACGTCGTTCCTGTACCAGGGACAGGAGCTCGGGCTCCCGGACGCCGAGATCCCGCCGGACCGCGTTGTGGACGTCGACGGGCGCGACCCGGAGCGGGCGCCGATACCGTGGCGGCGGCCGTCGCGGGCAGGCCCGGGCGCCGGGTTCACCACCGGGGAGCCGTGGCTCCCGGTCGTCGCCGACGCGGAACGCCTGTGCGTGGAATCGCAGCAGCAGAACCCGGCCTCCACGCTCACCTTCGTGCGCAGCCTGATCCGGCTGCGGGCCCGCGAACCCGCCTTCCAGTCCGGGGCGGAGCGCATGGTCGACGCCGCGCCGGAGACGTTCTGCTTCGAGCGGCTGCTGGATGAGCGCCGGTTCCTCATCGCGCTGAACTTCACCTCGCGCAGCGCGCCGCTCGGCCTGCGCGATGACCAGCTGGGTGGGCCGGCCGTCCTGGAACTGTCCACCGATCCCGGGCGTTACCGTGGCAGCGTCGATCCGCAGGAGCTCGTGCTCGAACCCGACGAGGGTGTGATCCTCCGCTTCCCCTAGCTGGATAGCATGACCGGGACCGCTGCCGCCAGGCGGCGGTCCCGGTCAGTCACAGCGGCCGGCCCTCGGTGTGCCCGGCCGCGGCGCCGTTCGCCCGGAGCACCAGAGCGGCCGTGCGGAAGCGCCTGCCGTGCAGGGCCGCGGTATCCCGGCCCCGCCGGTCGCAGGGGTCAGCCGGCACGCACAGGCGGTGAGTTGCCCCGTCCGCTCCGGGCAAGGCCCGGCCCTGGCGCGGTAGGGCCAGCGGCAACGCCTGCCGCAACCCGGTCAGGTCGGCCAGCCTGCGCACCTGGGGCGACAGGTTGGTGAAACGGAGCGCGCTGGCCTGGAGTTCGGCCGTGCGGCACGTCGTGATCAGCATTCTCAGCCCGGCGCAGTCGATGAAGGTCACGCCGGACAGGTCGGCCAGCAGGCAGGTTCCGCTGATCCGCAGGAAGCGCAGCAGGGAATCCTCCAGCCACGGGCCCGAGTTCAAGTCGATGTCCCCGGCAATGTCAGCAATCACGTTGCCGGCACGGGAGCGGACGCGCAACGACAAGTACATGACTCTCCTCGGTCGGCACGTTGGCTACAGCACGACAATTGCCGCTGAAAGCGCGGCCGGCATCCTCACGCTGGCTAGTTGTGGAGGAGATCATGGCCCCGTCCACCAGCGGAACTAGTTATCCGGGGGATGCGGCTGGGCCAGGCAGCCGGGAAGCCTGGTTCGGGAAAGGGACCCGCCCGGCTCTCGCCCATGACCATCGGTTCGCCGCCTGGCTATCCGGCGGTGTGCCTGCCAGATCCTGACCTGGGAAAGGGGCGTGTTCAGTGAAGGGACTCGTCTATAACGGGCCGCGGGACGTGACCGTGTCCGACGTGCCAGACCCTCGTATTGACCGGCCCGGCGATGCGATCATCCAGGTCGTCAGGACGAACATCTGCGGCTCGGACCTGCACATGTACGAGGGCCGTACCGACATGGAACCCGGCCGGGTGCTCGGGCACGAGAACATGGGCCGGGTCGTGGAGGTCGGGCCGGCCGTCGACCAGGTAAAGGTCGGCGACATGGTCTGCGTTCCGTTCAACATCGCCTGCGGGCACTGCCAGAACTGTGAGCGCGGCCTGACCGATTACTGCCTGGTCGCCAATCCGGATCCGCAGATCGCGGGCGCCGCCTACGGGTTCGCCGATATGGGGCCGTGGAACGGCGGCCAGGCCCAATACCTGCTCGTCCCGTGGGCCGATTTCAACTGCCTGCGGCTGCCCGAGGACGCCGAGGAAAAGAAGAACGATTACGTCATGCTGGCCGATATCTTCCCGACCGGGTATCACGCCACGGAAATGGCGGGCGTCGGGCCGGGAAAGACCGTCGTGATCTACGGCGGCGGCCCGGTCGGGCTCATGGCCGCCTACTCCGCCATGCTGAAGAGCGCCAGCAAGGTCATGGTGGTGGACCGTCATCCGGACCGGCTCGGGCTGGCCGCCAGATCGGCGCGATCCCCATCGACGACTCGGCCTCGTCCCCGGTCGACCAGGTGATGGAGCAGACCGGCGGGCTGGGCGCGGACTGCGGCTGCGAGTGCGTCGGCTACCAGGCGCATGACCCCGAGGGCCACGAGCACCCGAACGCCACGCTGAACAACCTGGTCAAGTCGGTCCGCTTCACCGGATCGATCGGCGTCGTCGGCGTGTATGTGCCGCAGGATCCGGGCGGGCCCGACGAACTGGCCAAGCACGGCGAGGTCGCGTTCGACTACGGCCTGTTCTGGTTCAAGGGCCAGCGGATGGGGACCGGCCAGTGCCCGGTCAAGGCCTACAACCGGTACCTGCGCGACCTGGTGCACGTGGGCCGGGCCACGCCCTCGTTCCTGGTCTCCCACGAGCTTCCGCTGGATCAGGCCCCAGAGGGCTACCAGCACTTCGACGCACGTGACCAGGGCTGGACCAAGGTCGTCCTGGCTCCCGCGGCCTGAGACGGAAGGCCGCCACGGCGACATGGACGCCCATCAGCTCAAGATGGCCCTGCGGGACGTTGACTACCCGGCTGGCAAGGAGGAACTGATCCGGGCGGCCGAGGCCGCCGGGCGCCCAGCAGGGCCGGGGGGCGTCTCCACGCCGAGGGGGAGCACCTGTCGTCGATCGGCCTGGGGGCGCCCGTACGGCGCGGGCGAGACTCTGGTGGCCCACCGCGAGGCTTCGGCGCGCCGGGAGGCCAGTGACCTGCGCGTCACGTCGGCGGTGGCTACGGAGAGACGATGAGGTGGCTGTCCACGCTGGCGACCCCGGGCGCGGCGGCGGCTGCGGCCCTGGCCGCCCTGGCCTCAGCGAGGGAATGCACGTGCCCGTACAGCCGCGCGGTGTGGTCGGTCACCTCGACGCTTATGTGCCGCGCGTCGACCTCCGCCTCGCGCTTGAAAGTCGCCTCGATGATGCCTGGACGCTCTCCGGGCTGGCCGGCGGGCGGATGGTGATGGTGTCCGTGACCCCGATCACCCCGCGGACCTGGCGGACCATCCGCTCGACCTCCTGGCGCTGGAATTCGTAGTCCACCTCGCCGTCCAGCGTCACCCAGCCGTCCTCGACCCGGGCGTGCACCCGCCCCTCGGGGATCTGCACGTTGTTCTCCAGAACGTGTGCGATCGCCGTGGCGATGCCGGAGTCGTCGCGCGGCGCGCCGGGCAGCTTGACCTTCAGATCATTGGCCACGGCCTTGACCCCGTAGACCCGCTCCGCCGCCCGGGCGGCGGCGAGTTTCTCGGCGTAGCTGGGAACGGTCCCGGTCAGCGTCACCGCACCATCCGCGACCGCGACGCCGATGGCGTCGGGATCGGTTATCTGCGGATCCCACTGCAACTCGTTGATGACGTTGTCCCGGATCTCAGAGTCGGATTTCACGCGCTACCCCATTCCACGATCATGGCATCGCCTCTCAGGCTGCGCCCGCCGCTACGGGACCACATCACGGGTTCGGGTAGCTCCGGCCCGGTCCGCGTCCGGCGGCAAAAGCTGAGCAGGTGGGGGCAATTTGTCATAGAGCAATTGCGTGGCACCGGTCTCCGGCAGGGTGGCGGGGTTACGATCGCCATACCGCCATGAGGAGGTCCCATGCTGGAATCTATATCGTTGGGCATCCTGGGCCACTCCGTTCCAACTGGCACTCACGTCTGCGCCTTCTACAGCGGACCGGACGGGCGGGACGAACTGGTCCTCCCCTACCTGGCCGAAGGAATCCGCACCCGGCAAAAATGCATTTGCGTCCTCGAGACGCTCACACCGGCCGAGGTTCTGGCCCGGCTCGGTCGGCGTGTCGATCTGGGCCAGTCGGTCGAGACCGGTGCGATGGACCTGGCCACCCGCTCAAGGCTTACCTGCGAGGCGGCCGGTTTTCCGGGGACGACATGCTCGCTACTGGGGCCAGCTGGCCAGCGACAACCTGGACTCGGGCAACTTCACCTTCATGAGGGCCACCGGCGAGATGCCGTCGGTCCTGACCGATCCCGGCGGCCGGATCGCGTTCTTCCGGTACGAGGCCAGGCTCACCGAGTTCGTGGCGGCCTTCCCGCTGATGATCCTCTGCCTGTACGACCTTCAGCGTTTCGGCGCCGAGGTGCTGATGGACGCGCTGCGCACCCATCCGATGGTCATCGTGGACGGCGCGATCTATGAGAATCCGTACTACATCGACCCGGGGAGTTCCTCGGCGACGGGGGATTAACCGGTGACGGGCGGCTGGCCTGGCGGCGAAGGCCCCCGCCGCGAGCAGCTCTCCTGGCTCTGAAGCCTGCTCGCTGTGTCCAGATCCTGACCCAGCAGGACAGCGAGGAGAACCTTCTCCGGTTCGTGGCCCACGCCGTCGAATTCCTGGGCCGTTCAAGACGTACGGCGCGCACATCTTGTGCTTCAGGACGCGGCCTGCGTGGCGCCCATGACTGCTCGCTGGCTAGGCTGGCCAGCAGCGGTGTCGCGCTGACGCGCCGACTCTGGAGGCGTCGATGGAGATGGCCGGGAAGCTCGCGCCGGGTCGGCAGCCAGGTCACATTAACGCCGGTGGCGGTGTCCGTTATCAGGTGGGGAGGACCGGTAACCAGCCAGCAGGTCTCCCGCGTACCGGGCTGGGCGGCCGCGCCGCGGGCGTCCTTGTGTTGTCTTGCCGGCACTGTCGCCATGGCCGGCTGGAGTGCTGTGGATGCGTAGTACCGGGCCGATGGGCGAGGATTCCCAGCGGCGGAGCGGACGAGATTAAGTGCGTGCAGTGACGTACCGTGACTGAGTTCCAGGTCCGTCCGCTGAGTCATGCCGCTTGGTCGAGGATGCGTTTGACCTTGCGGCGGTCGATGTTGAGTTCACGGGCGATGACGCGCTGACTTCTTCGTGGCTCGCGTGCCTGACCGGGACAAAGACCGGGTGGCGCGAGGTTTCATTGCGCCGACTGCACGAACCGCGCGGTCGCGCGGTCCACGTACTTCCGAAGGTCCGTACGATCGCTTGGCAAAAGGACCCAACTGCCGGTCGCGAAGAACGCCATGTGGAGTTCCTTGTTCGCGTCGCTCACCTCATAGGGCACGATCTCGGTGTCCGGATCCGCTTCATCGTAGATGTCGGACGGCCCGCTTGTCCCGTCAGGACCGAGCTTCCCGGACGTGGAGTTGCTCCCGAGCTCGAGGTGCGCGCCGGTGTTCCACCCGCTGACGTTGATGCCCTGGGCGTCCGGTCCCATCCCCACGAACGAAATTTGGGACCTCTGGTACCCAACGAAAACTAGGCCAGCGCCATAGGTCGAGTAGTTGGTCCAGACGCCGTCGAAGTCATCGAACCCCACCGGCTTGTCGGTGGAGAATTCAACGTAATCGTCACTGAAGGAACAGAGACGCCCACGCCGGGAGTACCGCCGCCCCCGGAAAAGAGGTGATATCTCCGTACCGCCCGGTATCGAGATTCTTCAGCCTGATACTGATGATGCCGACCGCTAGCCCTAGCGAGATGCTGGAACTCATGCGGACTGCGACGCCCCAGCGGTCGGTACTCTTGCTGACCTTGTGCGTCGTGTGCGGACGGGAACTTTGGGCGTAGCTCTCGGTCGACGCGGTGTCATCAATGTACACATCGACACGCCTGTAGTAGGGATCGTTGGCCTTTCGGTTTCCCTTGGCTTCCTTCAGCGTGTCCTGGCTGCCGTGCGCCTCGCCCGTCATTAGCACAGTTCCGTGGGCATTTGTGTCGGCGTACTCGAGGTCATAGTCTATCCGCACATTTGGCCCGAGCCGATCCTGAAGCCGAACATCTACGACGTCGCGCACTTCCTTGAGACGTTTGCGGCTCAACTCGAGGTTCTCGCGGTCGGCTTCCTTAGCATCCTTCGCCGAGCGCCAGCGCGGGCTGGCGTATGCGACGATGCGTACGCGGAGCGATCCCGGCAGCTGCATCGGAGGCGGAGGCTTCTGGTCGACTGTCGTCCCGGGGACGTTTTCCGTCTCGCCGTAGCGGTGCAGCGATCCTCGGACAACGCCCCTTGTAATCCGGGTGTACTGACCGCGGCTGACCCGCGTTGCAGCCTCCCGGGCCTCGGCCTCGGCCTCATGGTCCGGGGAGGGCGGGTTATGCTGCTGGATCACATGCGCCAACTCGTGCGCAAGCAGCCAACGTCCCTCGCTCGTGCCTGGGGCATGTCTGCCGGCGCCAAAGACCACGTTGTTGCCCACGGTGAAGGCCTGGGCGCGCTCGCTGCGGGCAGCCGCCGCGGCCTCCGCGCCCGAGTGGACGCGCACCGACGAGAAATTGAAGCCGAACTGGGTTCGAGGAACGCCAGTGGTTCTGGATCAAGCTGGCGGCCTGCGGCCCATCGCGGAATGACCTTGATATCACCATGCGGTCGGCTCAGCTGATCCCGCGCCGAGAACCCAAAACCTGTCCTCGCTAGCGTCACATCCGGACCATTCTGGCGCGATTTCATCTCGGCCCTAGTCCCGACATGGCGCATCGGATCACGCTAACAATGCCCCGTCACCAGAGCGTCACCGAGGCGGGCGAGGCTGCCTTAATCCCGGCCGCACATTGCAAGAGCCGACGCTTGATCCGTACCTCGCCGGATGGCGTAAGCGGGTGCTTCCCGGCTCTTCGCGGGTCCCCGCGGTGGCCGTATCGCTACTGCTGTCCTGCACCATGCAACGCACTGGGGCAAGGTAGTCACCAAGCTCGGTTACGAGCATCTCCGGCGGCATGGTCTGCGGCATACCAGTCTTATCTGGATAACTGATGCGGGGGATCCCGTACATGTCTCCGGAAGATCGCTGAACCGCTCCACCGGTACCATCTCCCCTTGGCGTAATCAATCCTCTTAGGATAGTTTGACATTTACACCTCAGAATCGGCTGTGCTTCTGCTCCCCGCTATGCTGTTTGACCGCTAGGTGTCGAGACCGTGAGTTTCAGTAATTCCTTCGCTGCTAGCGCAAGGTTTTCTTACGAGGAGGAAACTGCTCTCCAGTCACCCGCTCAGCAACTTACAGCCCAACATGGGTACGAACGCAAAATGATCATGCCTTAACCTTAACTTGGCGATTTCAGTCTGGCCCTGGGATAACCGTGCAGCAGCAATGTGCAGCAACCGCACCGACTGGCAACGACCAACTATGACGGCAAAGGCTTTTGAGCTGCGTCAACGACCCTAAGCGATCGTGTAGCCCCCAGATGGCATGGAGGAGGTCTGGGGTTCGAATCCCGATAGCTCCACTGGCTTTCCGGACCTCGGTTTCATGATCGAGTGTCAGTGACTACGAGCGGCAGTCGTTCCCGTCGCCGTCATCCCCCGGCGATGTTAGTCAGGCTCTCTCGCACGGTCTGCCTCAGCGGATCCCCTGGTGGCAGGACCCGCTCACAGCGTGCGACGGTCTCACGCAGGAGCGTCACCGCGTCGCCGAGTCGCCCCACCCGGTAATAAACGTTCGCCAGATCCGCGCGGCGCGCCAGGGTATCCGGGTGGTCGGCGCCGAGTACCCGGCTGTAAGCCGCGCCGGTCTCCTCGTAGAGTTGTAGCGCGGAGGCCATCGGCCGCCGAGTAATTGCCCGCGGCTAGGTTACCGCAGGCCGCAATCGTGTCCAGGTGGTCGGGGCCAAGTCCCGCTCCCGGCCGACGAGCACCCGCTTGTAGTGGGGAAGAGCATTCCTGGGTCGCCCGGCGGCCAGGTAAGCGTCGGCCAGATTCTGGCGGGTTGTCAAAGTGTCCGGGTGCCGGGATCCCTGAACGCCCTCGCGGTCGGCTAGCGTTCTCCGGTACAAGCGGATGGCGTCATCGAACTGCCCAGCGGCGCGGTGGGCAGCCGCGAGCTCATCTCGCGTACCAAGGGTGTCGGGGTGGTCAGCGCCACGGATTCGCTCGTAGTCGGCTGCCGCCCCGTTGAGGACGGTGAGCGCATCTCGGAACTGTTTCGCGGCCGTTAAGGCATGGCCGAGATCGCGCCTCACCCCGATAGTGGCGAGTCGATCCGGTCCAAGCGCGCCGACCGGTCCGCGAAGATCCACTGAAACCACGGACAAGCCTCCGCCGCCAGCCCCGGCCGTCAGGTATGCGTCGGCCAATCGCCGGCCGATCATCGGGGTGTCCGGGTGGTTCGGCGCAAGGACTCTCTGGCTGACCGCGGCGAGCTTCCTCCAGTGCGTGACGGCCGAGCCGACCAGGCGCGCGCTGTCCTGGCTGCGCCCAGCGCGCAGCAGTAGCGGATGACAGCCGCCCGCCCACAGCAAGTCTCCGGCAGCTTGCTCAAGGCTGGCCGCGCAACTGCGCAGGTCCGCAGCAAGCCATGCCCGCTGCTCATCCTCCGGCCACGCCTCAAGCAGGGCGTCCGCAGCTGCTCTGGCCGCACGATCGAACAATTTTTCACGTGTCGGCCCGGACCGCAGCCTGGATCACTGGCTTCATCCTGACGGTCGGCGGCGTAGCCGCCTGGTCGATGGACAGCAAGCCGACCCGATCCAGAATGAGCAAACCGCCCCGAACCCGCTCCCGATCCGCTAGGCCGCGTGCGCCGTCGGCCGCAAAAAACCTGCACGCGGCCGGGGCGGTGAAGACCGCCGCGGGAATCCCATGGCCGTCAAGAAGCGCAGCGAACGCCAGCAATGACCGGACGGCCCCGCGAGGCAGCAGCCGGTCGGCCTGCTCAACGGAGAGGGTCCATGTGACCGAGGCAGCAGACCGCGATGCGCCAGCCGTCTCTGCCAGCTGCTCACGCCTGTGCAGGAAATTACCTCGGTAGTCCTGGCACGAAAGTCCCGACATTGCGATCACCGCTCTGGCCAGGGCGAGGGCCAGCGGCTCACAGTCAACAGCCTCCACGAGGTCGATCGCTCCGAGGCGCTGGTCAGGATCGGCGGTCAGACCGCCCCTCAGATAACTCAGGGCTTCGCGAGGGCTGAAGACCCCGACAGGCAGAACACGCGCCCGGCGCTCGCCCGCGAGAGCCGCGGAATCCGCGGTCGTGACCAGAACCCTGCCTGCCGGCCCCTCCGGCCACAGCCTCGCCAAATCCGCCGCGTCTGACTGATCCTCGAGCACCATGAGCCATGGCCGACTGGTCTCGCCGAGCCAACTGACGAAGCCTGCGGCGATCGACTCGGCATCACCCCCGGGATCGATGCCCATCGTTACCACCGCCGCCTCCACATAACCGGACAGCACGGAGGCGCGGCTCGTGGCGGCAATCCAGACCAGCAAGTCCACCCCACGCGATTGCCACAACGACTCCGCGAAAGCCACCGCAAGCTGGGTCTTACCGCACGACCCCAGCCAATCCTGCGGACCCTCCGCAGCTCCCCGCGCAGGTACCAGCGCCACAGCAGCACCCGGGTTGAGCGCCGCCCCAAGGTCTGGCGCACTCGCCGCTCTGGCGATGAAGCCGTCAGCAAGCGGGGGCATGGCGCCCGCAATAGCGGCCACCCCACCTGAGCGCCCCGCGACCTAACAGACCCTCCGGCCGGTATTCCGCGCCGAAGGGACAGGCTTCCCGGTCCGGCGGCAGCGGGAAGTCCGGGATGGCCACTTCCTCGGTACCGGAGGCGACGGCCGGAGGGCTCTGGACTCAGGCCGGCATCTGTTTGCATGGAAGGTGTCCGGCGTTATTACCTGCAGTACCTGCTTACGGCGGCGACCTGTGACCTCAGCGCGGGCGGCAGCGGCCGGCAGGCCGTCTTCGAATGCGGCGGGGTCGGTAGGCCGGGCAGCTTCGGCAGGCGGGTGATGCGCCTGCGCCACGACACCTGGACCGGAGCCATATGGCGCGAGGCCGAAAGTACTGCGCAATGCGTCAGCGAACTTCTGGCAGCTCGCGTAGCGGTCCCCGGCGGTCTTGGCCAGCGCTCGCGCCAAGACGCCGTTGACCGCAGGCGGAAGGCCGGGCCGCTGGGACGTCAGGAGCGGCGGCGGCTCCGACATGTGCGCCCACATCACCGCGGCGGCATGCTCGCGCGGGAACGGCGGCGTGCCGCTGAGCAATTCGAACGCCGCGCACGCCAGCGAGTACTCGTCGGCTCGCCCGTCCACTGGCCCGCCCTGGATCTGCTCCGGGGCCGAATAGTTCAGGGTTCCCAGGAACTGCCCTGACCCGGTCAGTCCGAGTGAGGATTGCGCGCCCTTGCTCACCCCGAAATCAGATAGATACACGTGATCAGGCCGACCCGGGCGTCTGTCCACCAGCATGTTCGCCGGTTTGACATCGCGATGCACCAGGCCGCACACGTGGGCGCGCGCCCAGCGCTGACGCCACCGCGGAGATGATCGCCGCCGCGCGGCTCGGAGAAAGCGGCCCTTCCCGGCGTATCACGGTTCGCACATCCCCGCCGCGGACGTAGCGCATCGCGATGAACAGCATGCCGTTCGCCTCACCGGCCTCATGCACCGGGTGATGTGCGGGTCATCGACGGCTGCGGCTGCCCGCGACTCCCGGATGAACCGCTGCCGGAACGCCTCATCTGCCGCCAGTGCCGGGGACAGAACCTTCAGCGCCACCAATCGCTGAAGACGCTCATCGCACGCCCGGAACACCACCGCCATCCCGCCCGCGCCGATCTGCTCCTCTTGCCGGTATCCCGCGATCCGTGAGCCCGCGGCGACGCTGCTTGGCAAGCCACCGGCCTGTTCTCGAGACTCCCCACTCACTACGCCCCAGCCCTCGCGAGCCGGATGGGTGGCCTCCGGTCAGCGCGACCAGGGCGAGGCGCGACCGGGCGGAGGCCGGTGCGCCGCCGAAGTTGCGGCTCGGGATGATGCCGCACAGCCGGGCAAAGATTTTTTTTTTTTTTTTTTTTTTTTTTTTTTTTTTTTTTTTTTTTTTTTTTTTTTTTTTTTTTTTTTTTTTTTTTTTTTTTTTTTTTTTTTCGGGATGATGCCGATCAGCAGCGGGGCGAAGAACGAGCAGCCCCCTCAGCAGCCAGCAGATCGGACGGCCGATGCGCCGTTGGTGTTCGGCCCAGCCCATCGGATAGAGCGGCGCTGGCGATGGCGACGCCGGTCGGGATGATGACGCCGAAGGTGCCGGTGAAGGTGAAGGTCGTCGGGCTGATGACGCCGAAGGTGCCGGCGAAGGTGAGAGCCCGAGGTCGGCCCGCTGGCCACCGCTGGCGATGTCCGGACGCAGACTCGGCCCGCGCCAGGCGAGGCCGATGGCACGAGTCCAGATGCCCATGGCCGGCTCCGGCCCATGTTCAGGGTCCGCCGCGGTCAGACGCCCAGCCCAGTTGACCATGACAACCTCACCTCACTACGCGCCCACCACAGCCGAGGCCGCGACCGGGCCGGGCTCGCCGGTGCGCCGCCGGGTGACGCAGGCGATGGCGAGGCCGAGCAGCACGTTCCCGGCCAGTGCCAGGCCCACCTCCGGCCAGGAGCCGGAGCAGCCGGGTGCGCAGGCCGGGGTCGGCCCCCCGCAGCAGGGCCACGATCACCGCGACCGCACACAGGCACAGCTGCCAGCCCAGGAAGACCAGGGGGAACCCCGCCAGGTCTCGACCCGGCCCGGGCCGTCCTCGTTGGTGAAGAACGCGAACGGGGCAAAAAACCGCAGCATCACGATCAGAGTGGAGTGCCGGTGGGCCGCAGCCAGCGTGTATGTCAGCGCCACCCAGCCGTAGAGCACCAGGAACAGGACGGCCGCGGCGCCGGGGAACCGGACCCAGCGGGCCAGGGCCACGCCGAGCAGCGGGCCGCCCAGTGCGGGCAGCACGGTCTGGCTGAGCACGACCGCGAACAGCTTCGAAGTGCCCAGGGACCCGTAGCTCCAGTCGCCCGGGACCTGCTGAAACACTCCGATGGCCAGCAGGCTCAGACCCCCGCACAACAGCGGGATGACCGCGGCCAGGCAGATCGCGGCGGTGCGCACCGGCCACGGCGTCGGGGTCACGTCGAGCGCGTCCGCGCTGCGGCGCATCGACTGCGTGAGCCAGAACGCGGCCACCATCCCGAACCCGCCTAGGAAGATCGCCGGGTAGACGGTCACCGTGTTGATGTCGGCCACCATGCCGCGCTGCCGGTCCCACAAGATGCAGGCGGTGAGCGTGGCCGCGGCCAGGAAGACCGGGTTCCGGGCGAACCGGCGCGCCTCGTACCAGGCCAGGACGGACAGGCTGGATGTGTTGGCCCGGACTGCGGGAGCGGCGGCAGCAGTGGTGGTCATGACCTCAGCTCGGACGCTCCCCAGTCCGGCTGTCCCGCCGTCCGGCTCCCGGCTGCCTGCCTCCATACCCACACTGTCGCCCGGGCGGCCCAGAAAAGATTCACCGCACGGGCCTGATTTTCCGCCGCCCGCCTCAGTCCTCGCCCTGGCAGGCCGCATCTCCGCGCATACAGCCGCATCTCCGCGCATACAGGCGTACGGATAGCGATCCCCTGGGTATCTCGGCTCTGATCCGGTCACGGTCGGCCACTAATCTGGCCGGGTCGACGGTTGACGGGACCACCGATGAGTTCTGCAGGCTGGGCCGGTCTACCCCGGCGTACACCATCGAACCTCGGACTGGAGACCCACCATGACCCCTCCCGCACACGCCGGCCGCATGCTGTTCGTGAACATCCCTGTGGCGGACATCGAGCGCAGCAAGGCGTTCTTCGCGCGGCTCGGGTTCAGCTACAACCCGATGTTCACCGACGAGACCGCGGCCTGCATGCTGGTCGGCGAGCAAGCCTCCGTCATGCTGCTCAGCCACGAGACGTTCGCGCAGTTCGCGAAGCTGCCGATGGCCGATCCCACCACGCACACGCTGGCGCTCTACTGCTTCAGCGTGTCAGCCCGCGGTGAGGTCGACACGGTCGCTGAGGCTGCGCTCGCCGCGGGCGGCACCGAGGCGGACGGCCCCGAGGACCACGGCTTCATGTACTCACGCAGCTTCTTCGACCTCGACGGCCACGGCTGGCAGGTCATGTGGATGGATCCGGCGGCGGCGCAGCAGGGCCCCGAGGAGTTCGCGGCCTCCATGCAGGACGCCGACGCCCCGGCCTGACCCGTCACCACGTTCGAGAATGACCTTCGAGGGGTGGAGAATTTCGGCGCCGGCCTGTGGAGGCCCACCGGGGGGTTGTTGGGGGGAGGGAGGGTACTCCCCGGGAACAGAGATCGCCGGTGGAGCGCTCATTGTGCCGGGCCGAAGAGTGCGTTTATAAGCTGCGTCTTTTTTCGCCGCGGATACGGTGTCATGCTCGCAGCACGGTTCCCGTACAGCGTCTGCCGTTAAACCGGGAGGGATCATGTCCGTGCCTTCTGACCGCTTCCTCGAGGGGGCGTTCGCCCCGGTGACCGAGGAGATCACCGCGTTCGACCTGCCGGTCACCGGGCAGGTGCCCGCCGAGCTGAACGGCCGCTACCTGCGCAACGGGCCGAACCCGCTGGGCCTGGACGACCCCGACTATCACTGGTTCCTGGGCTCGGGCATGGTGCACGGCGTGCGGCTGCGCGGCGGCAAGGCCGAGTGGTACCGCAACCGGTGGGTCCGCTCCAAGGCCGTCGCCGCGGCGCACCACGAGGAATGGCCGGCCGGGCCGGTGCACGAGAACATGGACTTCGCCGCCAACACCTGCATCATCGCCCACGGCGGCCGGACCCTGGCCACCGTCGAGGCCGGCCCGCTGCCGTACGAGATGTCCGATGAGCTGGACACCATCGGCCCGTGCAACTTCGGCGGGACCCTGCCGGGCGGGTTCGCCGCGCACACCAAGCTCGACCACGCCACCGGCGAGCTGCACGCCATCGCCTACTTCTGGGCCTGGGACCACGTCCAGCACGTCATCGTCGACCCGGCGGGAAAGGTCTCCGCCACCACCAACATCGCCGTCCCCGACGGGCCGATGATGCACGACTTCGCGCTGACCGGCCGTTACGTGGTGCTGCTGGACCTGCCGGTCACGTTCAGCCTGAACGCGGTCACCCAGGGCAAGGAACTGCCGTACGTGTGGAACGACGCTCACCCGGCCCGGGTCGGCCTGCTGCCCCGCGACGGCAGCTCGCCCGTCCGCTGGATCCAGATCGAGCCGTGCTGGGTGTTCCACTGCCTCAACGCCTACGACGACGACCAGGGCAAGATCGTCGTCGACCTGTGCCAGTACAACCGGTCCTTCGACGTGTCCACCCTGTGGCCCGCGCACGGCCCGGTGACCCTGGACCGGTGGATCATCGACCCGGCCGCCGGCAAGATCACCCAGCAGCGCCTCGACGACCGCGGGCAGGAGTTCCCCCGGGTCGACGACCGGGTCATCTCCCGGCCGCACCGCTACGGCTACAGCGCGGTCATCGGCGAGGTCACCCGGGCCATCACCGCCGCCGGCGACTTCGGCGACGACGCGTTCACCAACGCGATCCTCAAGCACGACCTGGACCACGGCACCGTGCAGGCGCACGAGTTCGGCCGCGACGCCACCGCGGGCGAGGCCGTGTTCGCGCCGTCCTCACCCGACTCCGGCGAGGACGACGGCTACGTCATGGCCTTCGTGCACAACCCCGACCGCGGCGCGGCGGACCTGGTCATCCTGGCCGCCCAGGACTTCACCGCCGAGCCGGTCGCGCGCGTTCACGTGCAGGCCCGGATCCCGCTGGGCTTCCACGGCAGCTGGCTCCCCGACCGCTGAGCACGATAAACCGGCCTGGCCTGGCCAAGGCCTGCCGCAAGGAGTGCAGCCGACCGCATCCGACCGTCAGCGGCCGACATCCTGCAGCCGCGACTTGCGGCGAGGTGCCTCGCACGTATGCTGTGGTCGAGTGTGTCGCTGCTCCAGACCTAGGCAGTGTGAATCAAATGAGTGACTCAGAGCTGGATTTCGCGACCAGTAAACAGCCAGCCGCCCGTCCGGAATCCGCCCTGCGTCGCCCGCACCGGGCGTTCACGGAAGAAACCGTCGGCGGATACCGGCACGAGGCGCTGCTGTACTCCGGTACGGCCGAGTTCCTGACCGGAACGACGTCGTTCATCCGCCGGGCGGTCAGTGCGGGTGACCCGATCCTGGTCGTGGTGAGCCGCCTGAAGATCGGGATGCTCCGGAAGGAGCTGGGGGCCGGGGCCGTGAGGGTCAGCTTTGCTGATATGGGCGAGGTCGGCGGCAATCCCGGGCGGATCATCGCTGTGTGGCGAGACTTCGTGCAGGACTACGCGGGAGCCTCGCAGCTCTACGGGATCGGCGAGCCGGTAGATCCTGGACGTTCCCCAGCCGAGCTGGCCGAGTGCCAGCTTCACGAAGCTCTGCTGAACGTCGCCTTTGACGCTTCCACGCCGTTCTGGCTGCTGTGCCCCTACGATCTTGAGGCGCTGGCCGCCGACGTGATCGATGAGGCTCACCGGACTCACCCGTTCGTCGCCCACGGGGAAGACCGGAAGGCACACGGCAGCTTCCGGCCGGTCAATCTCGCGGACCCGTTCGCCCGGCCGCTGCCGCCCCGCCCCGCCGATTCGGCTTACCTGGCTATCCAGCCCGGCACCCTCGCCAAGCTGCGGACGTTCGTCGCCGCCCTAGCCCAGCGGGCCGGACTTGATCAGCGGTCAGCCACCGCGATTGTGCAGGCGGTCAACGAAATCGCCACCAACAGTCTTCAGCACGGCGGCGGCCAGGGCGAGCTTCACTCCTGGTCCGACAACCGGTCGCTGGTCTGCGAGGTGTCCGATCACGGCCACATCACCTCACCGCTGGCTGGCCGCCTTCCGCCTACTCCCGATACCACCCACGGCGCTGGTCTCTGGCTCGCCAACCAGCTCTGCGATCTCGTGCAGATTTACTCCTCGCCCGGTCGCACCGCAATCCGCCTCTACCAGAACCTCTGACGATTCCCGCGCGCCAGAGGCGTCGACCGCATCCGGCTCCGGTTCAGGCGCCCAGGCTGGATGGCGTCATGTTGGCCCCGCTGATCACGACAGCGACGCGCTCGTCGGGCACGGGCCGGTAGGCCCCGCTGAGGAGAGCCGCGACGCCGACCGCGGCGGCGGGTTCGGCGGCAATCCGCAGTGCCTGCCACAGCCGGGACTGCGCGGCCCGGATCGCGGGGTCATCGACCAGGACGACGCGGTTGACGTAGCGCTCGGTAATGGGAAACACCAGCTCGCCGATCCGCCGGGGGGCGAGGGCATCCGCCGCGATACTGCCCGCTGGGGCGTCGGCCGGCTTGCCGTGCGCGCGGGCGCAGGTAAGGGTCGGTGCGCCGTCCGGCTCTGCTCCGACGACGCGGACCGTGCCGGCGAGGTAGGCGGCCATTCCCGCGATCAGGCCGCCTCCGCCGACCGGGACCAGCACGGTATCCAGTTCACCGGGCTGCTCAGCGAGTTCCAGCGCGACGCTGCCCTGGCCGAGCAGAGTCTCGTACTGATCGAACGCATGAACGCTCATCGCCCCCGAGTCCGCCTCCCACTGCTGAGCGGCGGCGAGTGCGTCCGCGTAGCGGTCACCGGCGACGACCAGGTCGGCACCGAGCTGCCGGATACGTTCGATCTTGGCCCGCGCGGACACGGTCGGCACGAAGATCTTGGCCGGCACGCTCAGCCGGTGCGCGGCGTAAGCCACCGCCACCCCGTGGTTGCCACCCGACGCCGCGACGACTCCCGTGCCCGGAACGTCCCGGAGCAGCAGGTTCGCGAACGCGCCGCGGGCTTTGAACGATCCCGCGCACTGCAGCTGCTCCAGCTTGAGCGATATGGCCGGCCGTGCCGTCCCTGGCTCTGTTCCGGCCAGCGGGCCCGGATCGACCTGCACGACCGGGGTGCGGCGCAGATAGGGCCGTATCGTGTCGTAGGCGCGGCGGATACCGTCCCGCGTGATCAGGTCCGCGCTCACCCCGGGTCCGACGGCGCCTGTCATGTCACCAGCCACTACTGAGCTGTCGCCATTCTCGTGTCCGGCGCAGGTTCACGCTGCCCAGGCCGACAGACCTCATCCAACGTCGAGGCCTCAGGTCGACACCTCGATCTACAATGTTGCCGCAGGTCACCTCCCGCGTGGAAATAGCCATCGGCTGAGCCGACGCGCCCCGGTCCTGACCAGCGACGGCCATGGCCGCCGGCACAGGCCGCCTCGCAGGACAACCTGACCGCCCGTGTCTGTGCTCGGTTTCTTCCGGGGCTGACCAGGCCGGACCCGGCCGTCCGCTTTCTTCTCGCGCCCGCAAGTTTGGCCGGCCGGGAATTGGACAGTTGGGTGGACGCACCCAAACGGAGGGACCCACATCATGGCGACTGAGGACAAGGCGGCCCACAAGGCCACCGAGATCAAGGGCAATGTCAAGGAAGGTGTCGGCCACGTGACCGGCGACGACGAACTGGAAGCGGAAGGCCACGCCGACCAGGCCAAGGGCAACATCAAGCAGGCCGGCGACAAGATCAAGGACGCCTTCAAGAAGTAATCACCTGATCCAGGTGATCGCCTGATCCGCAGCGTGCCCGCCGGGCTGTGCCCGGCCGCGTCGCTCGTGGACATCGCAGCGTGGCTCCGCTATGGAGCCACGCTGCTGTGTTCGGCCGCTGTGCCGCGCTCCGGTGCGAACTGGCCGCGGGCCATCCAGCCTGCGGGATTGCGGGGGGGGGGGGGGGAGGCATAGGTAGGAGGGTGAGGCAGGAGGGGGGGGGGAGCGCGAGGCCCAAGCAGCACGAAAAACACAGAGGAGGGGATGCCCCCGCGCGGTGGCCAGCGGCCGCGCCGCGTGCCAGCTGGCCCACAGGAACCGGGCCCCGCTCCGTTCTTGTCGCCACCATGGTCCGGGTTACCGAGGACATAATCCTGACCGCGCGGGCCGATCCCGGTCCGTGATGCCTGCTCAGACCGCCTGCCGCCGCGCGATCGGCCCATGAAATGCTGGCCGGATGCAGAGGCTTCCGCCGCGGCTGACTCCTGCCCGAAGCACATGGTCATGGGGCCATGCGGCGGGGTACGGGCCGACGGCACCTGCGAGGTCGTCCCGTACCCCTGCGTGTTCGGCGCGCCCGCGGCGTGGCCCGACCCGGTGCCCCGGGTGCCGCTGCCGTCGGCGCCGCTGATCCTGGCCGACTTCACCTCCGAGCCGTACTCGGTCCCGATGCTCTCGTCGGTGGCGGCCGCGCTCGCGCCGTCCTGCGACGCCGTCCTGGTGGGGGAGCACCAGAACCGGCCCGATTTCCCGCCCACGCTGTACGCGAGCCTGCTGATGGAGGCCGGGGTCCGGCCGTGGATCACGCTCGCCTGCCGGGACCGGAACCGGGTCATCCTCGAGCAGGAACTGCACGGCCTGCGCCATCTGGGCGTGGATGCGGTGCTGTGCGTGACCGGCGACGCGCGCGCCTATGACGTCCGGCCGGACGTGACCCAGGTGTTCGACCTCGACGGTCCCCGGCTGGCGGCGCTGGCCGCATCCATCGGGCTGTCGGCCGCCGTCCCGGAGGCGCCCGCCGCGCCGCCGCGGCACCTGCGGGCGTTCCGCTGGCTGCAGAAACAGCGGGCCGGGGCCGCAGCGGCGGTGCTCAACCACGCCACGGTGGATACGGTGACCGAGTTCATGGCCGCGGCCGCGCTGGCCGGCGTCACCATCCCGGTCATCGCCGCTGTGGCCATCTTCACCGACGCGCGGTCGGCGGGGGTGCTCAACGGGCTGCCCGGGCTTGACCTCGGCCCGGCCGTGGTGCGCCGCGTGCTGGAGCACCCCGACCCGGTGCGCGCCGGCATCGACGCGGCCGCCGGGCAGGCCCAGGCGCTGCTGGACATTCCCGGCATCGCGGGCGTGAACATTTCCGGCCTGGCCTCGGCCCGCGGATATGAGTTCGCCGCGAAGATCAAAGCCGAGTTGGCGGACCGGATCCGGGAACAACGCGGGCATGGCGAGTAACATCGACGACCCGATGGCGGCCGAGTTCGGCACCGTGGCCGAATGGACCGCGCGACGTCGCCGAGGACCTGGGCCCGGAGTACTTCATCCCGGCCGCCTGCCGCGGCAGCGGGCAGCCCGCGGCCCTGGACTGGCTGCTCGCGGGGCTGCGGCCGCGGCCCGGCGACGTGCTGGTCGATGCCGGTGCCGGGACCGGCGGCCCGGCCGCCTACGCGGCCGGGCGCACCGGCGTCCGCCCGGTTCTGGTGGAACCTGAGCTCGGTGCGTGCCGTGCGGCGGCCACGCTGTTTCATGTACCGGTCGTGGCGGCCGACGCGACCGCCCTGCCCATCCGGGACGCCGCCGCCGACCTGGCCTGGTGCCTGGGCGTGCTCTGCACTGCCGAAGGCCCCGACGCCCAGCTCGCCATGCTCGGTGAGCTTCGCCGCGTCGTCCGCCCGGACGGCCGGATCGGCCTGCTGGTGTACCTGGCCACCACCGGGCACCTGGACGATCCGCCGCAGGGCAACCACTTCCCGGCCCCGGGCCAGCTGCACGCCCTGATCGACGCCGCGGGCCTGGAGGTGGTCGATGCCGTCGGCGCGGGTGACTTTCCCCGGCCGTCGCCCGGCTGGCAGGACCGCGCCGCCGAGGTCGAGCGCGAACTGCAGCGACGCTTCGGGCACACGGCCCAGCTGTCGGCGGCCACCGAGCAGAGCAGCCGGATCGGCCGCCTGCTGGCCGCGGGCCAGCTCACCGCGCAGGTCACCCTGCTGTACGCCGGCCCGGGAATAAAGGTCAGAGGTACTGCCCGCCGCCCTCGCCGTCCCGGGCCACCCACTCGACGGCCAGCACGTCCGCCGGGTCCAGCACGCTCCACCCGTCGTCCCGCGAGAACTCGACCAGCCCGTCCGGCCGGAGCCGCACCGCCTGCAGCGGGTGCTTCTCGTCGTTGACGCTCCAGCGGCCACCTGGGCCACGGAGCAGCATCCGTACCTGGCCCGGCTTGCCGATCACCGGTTCCAGCATGTCCACCACGATCGAGCCTTCCACGTGCTCACCTTACGTCCGGCCGCCCTTAGCTTGTTCCTTAACCTGCGCGGCTGAGGCCTGGGCTTTTCGCGGGTCTTGAGCCTGGATCGGGGGCGGCTGGGCCGCGCTGGGTCTGCTGTGACGCTGGAGGTGCCCCGGCCGGAGCGCCGGTGCCTAAGGGGAGCACGCGATCCCGTTCAGCTGGTACCGCACGCTGCGCGGCCGTCACCTCATCCGCCAGGTGCGCCGGTCACCTCAGCCGCCTGCCGCGCCCGGCAGACCTGAACCTTGATGCCGTCCGCGCGCGCCTTACTTCACCCAGGGTCTCTGCCGTGCCACGATGTTTGTGTTTTAGCTGATAGCGGGTGGTCCGGAACAGAGTCGGGCGATTCGCCGTCTTGTCCGGACGAGGGGGGACGTGGACGCGACCGGGTTCATGCCGTGCTGATCGGGGTATCGGCGTACGAATACATGGAGTTCCCGCCGATTCGGGCGGCCCGTAACAGCCTGGCCGCGATGCGCTCGCTGCTGTGTGATCCGGCTCTGGCCGCCTGGCCGGCCGGACAGGTCCAGGTGATAACCAACCCGATCTCCGCGCCGGACCTGGCCGGCGAGATCAATGATCTAGCCGGGACCACCACCGGGTGCTGCTGCTCTACTACGTGGGCCACGGTGTGGATCGGCCGACGGGGACTTGTGCCTGACCGTGATGCGACCCACCCCGGGCAACCGGAGCTCACGGGGCTGCCGTGGGACACCGTGGCAGGCCTGCTGCGGGGCAGCCCCGCGCGCACCCGGGTGGCGATCCTGGATTGCTGTTTCGCCGGCCAGGCGACGGCGGCCGCCCAGGCTTCCAATGTGGATCGAGGGCTCGCCGATCTCACCGACGTCGACGGCGTGTACACCCTCACCGCGACGACCAGCGACCCGGCGGCGCACGTACCGCCGCCTGGCCTGCAGGACACCGCCTGCACCTCGTTCACCGGCGAGCTGCGGGACCTCATCCGCGACGGCATTCCTGGCCTGGGCCCGCAGCTGACCTTTGGCGACATCTATCCGGTGCTCTGCGACCGGCTGGCGGCCGGGATCTGCCCGCCCCGGCCCAGCGCGGCACGGCCGCCGGCCAGTTTGCGTTCACGGCCAACGCCGCCGCCGTCCCTGGTATCCCGGCCCTCGCGCCCGGCCCGGCCCACAGCCTGGGCCCGGCCAGCCCGCCTGCCCCGCGCCCGCCCGCCCTTCCCGGCACGACCGCATCGTGACCGAAGCGCTCCTTGCCGCCCAGTCGATCCCGGAGGAGAGCCCGAAGGCCCGGGCCCTGATCGCGGTGGCCAAGGCGGTGGCCCCCGGGGATCCGGACCGGGCCACCCGGCTGATCGCGGACGCCACCCGGATCGCCCAGTCGATCGCGGGCGGGTCCGTCCGCGCGGGGGCGCTGGCCACCGTGGCCCGCCCGCTGGCCGCCAGCGACGCCGACCGCGCGCAGACCGTCGCCGAGTCGATCCCCGAAGAAGCTGAACGGGCTGCGGCACTGGCCGGAGTCGCGGAGACGCTGGCCGGGGCGGTTCCGGACCGGTCCGGCCTGCTGATCGCGGACGCCGAGCGAGCCGCCCAGTCGGTTCCCGGCGCCGACCGTAAGGCCGAGGCACTGGCCGCGGTGGCGGAGGCCCTGGCTGCCATCGACACGGACCAGGCGGAGCGCGTCGCCCAGTCCATCTCCGCCGCGACCTGGCGGGCCGCCGCCCTGGCCACCATCGCCCGGGCGGTGGCCAGCACGGACGCCGACCGGGCGGCCCGGCTGATCGCCGATGCCGAACGGGCGGCCCGGCCCATTCCCGGGGCGAGCTCGCGGGCGCCGGCGCTGGCCGCGGTGGGCCGGGCGCTGGCGGTCACCGACGCCGGCCGGGCCGAACGGCTGATCGCGGACGCCGAGCGGAGCGCGCAGTCGATTCCCGTCCCGGACCGGAAGGGGTCGGCGTTGGCCGCGGTGGCCGCGGCCCTGGCCGGCGTGGACCCCGAGCACGCCGAACGGCTGGCCCAGTCCATTCGGGGAGCCAGTTGGCGGGCGTCGGCGCTGGCCGCCGTCGCCTGCGCCCTCGCCGATGACCGATGACATGCGGGTCGCCGCACTGTTCTATTGACGAGAGCGCCCGCCGGGCGCGGAAAACCGGAAGGATGGGTGTCATGGACTGGAAGCTGGAAGTTGTGGTGGTCCCGGTAACCGACATCGACCGGGCGAAGAGCTTCTACCTCGACAAGCTCGGCTTTAAGCTGGACGCCGACACGATGCCGACCGAGACCATGCGGGTCGTGCACATGACGCCGCCGGGGTCAGGGTGCTCGGTGGTCATCGGACCGGTCCACGCGGAAACCGAGGCCGAGCTTGGCATGCGCGGAAGCCTCCAGCTGGTCGTGACCGACCTCGAGGCGGCCCACAGCGAGCTGACCGAGCGCGGTGTCAGCGTTCGAGATCCAGGCTGGACCCACGGGACGGTGGGAAGTTCATGTTCTTCGCCGACCCCGACGGCAATAACTGGGCCATCCAGGAAGTCCGCCAGTACGTCGGCGCGCCGCTGACCTAACCGCCCACTGGACCTGAACCCGGCGCCAGGCGCCCGGTCACCCTCGGAACAGTGGTCACCCTTGCTGGCGGGTCAGGGCCGCGAAGCACTCCGCAGCCCCGCAGGTCCGGCCCGAACCCAGCCGCGGCTTGCCGCACCGGCAGGTGGGCCGAAGCCGGCCCAGCCAGACGTCGTACGGCAGCAAGCCCGGTATCGCCGTCCTTACCCGGAACGGACACCACCGGCCGTATCCGGCCGCCGGGCATGGCCAGCCACTCCCGTGGCCTCGCCACGGAGTCGCCGCCCGGCATGGAGTTCATACTTCTATTTTTGCTCGGCTTGCAAAATCGGCGACCCCTGGCGGCTCCCGGCCTGTTCCCCGGCTCCGTCAGATGTGCCCCCGCCCCTGAGACGCGCCCATCCCCTCAGCCGCGACCCGCCTCTCAGGCGCGGCCCGGTCCGTCAGATGGGATACGTAACGGGCCTGCTGGTGTACATCCGGCCGCTGGTGTGATCGAGGCGTGGTAGCCGGGCCGGCGCTGCTCCAGTTGCCAGCCCGCAGCCACTTTCACGCGATGATGACGACGACAGCGCGGATCATGGCTGCATACGCAGGTCAGCCGAAGAGTTCCTGGAGGACGGCGATAGACGGGGGCGGGAACATCGTCACCGGGGTAGAATTCTGCGCATATTTGCAGGGCCTGGCGGAGGATTCGATTCCGATGATGCCGGCCGAGGAGGCGGAGGTCATCGATTCCCCTGCTCCGGGCGGCGATGCTTTCATCGCGAAGATGTGCTGCGGGGAGGCCGCCGTGACCCGCAATCCGGGATGGTCGAACACTCGGCGTTTGCCGGATCGTCCTTGCCCGAGATGTAGACGCTTGCCTGCTCGTTGAGCCACCACGGAGGCATCCCCAGCTCTTCCGCGACTCTCCGGGCCTCTTCCAGAACGATGTGGATGGGGAGGAACAGCAGTCGACGTCCGGGTCACCGGGTCACCCGTATCCAGCGCCATCGCCGCGCCCCCGACCACAAGGACGTCCGCGGCCGCACGCCGCCGCACGAGGCGCCCACCCAAAGCTGTGAACGCCCGTTCGAGTTCGCCCGGCCGAGAAGGACGTCGCCTGGTTCTGTCACGCGGCCTCAAGGTCGCTGCCCGACAGGTAAACGCCGTGCTTGCGGAAGGCCGCCGGAGCCCGGGCCAAAGCGTCGGCGCGCTGAACCTGAGTTTCGGCGGGAAACCACGGCCGCCGCAGAACCCGGAACTCAGTCCAGGCTGACGGGGCCAAGTCATGCTGGGCCGCGAGATGTTCCGCCAAGGCAGCCAGCAGGGTATCCCACCGTTCGTCACCCACGAGGAATGGCTCATCTACCAGCAGCGACGGCTGAACTTCACCAGGCTCCCACCGGTACTCCTCCATGAACTCCCACACCAGCTTCCACCGCGCCGATCATCAGCCGCCGGGCCAGACGGCCGCCAGGTCGGCCATTGTTATCGGCGGTAGCCAGCCACAGCCCGGACTTCCCGCGCTGCCGGTGGTCTCTGTCTCCAAGAATACGGTGCCGCCTCGCTCGCTGGAGGGGCGGAGGCTCGGCGGATGCGTCAGGTGACAGACGCCGAGGCGGAGGCGCTGCTAGCCCGGTTCGGATCGCTTCAGCAGCATCAGCGGCAGGACGGGCAGCGTTCACCGCACAAGCCGCTGCTGGTGCTAGTCGGAGCATGGCTGGGGCACGGGCACGCCAATGCACTGGTCGGCTGGACGCTCGCAGGTAACGTCGCCCATCCTCCACCTTGCGCTGCCGTCTGTCCTCGCCGCTGCGGCCCGCTCAGGCGTCCCAGCCTCGGGAGCTACCGCTCCCGTTGTTCCTGCCGCTTCAGCCCGCGCTTCCGCAGCCCCCGCTTCCGCAGCCCCCGCTTCCGCAGCCCCTGTTCCCGCTCCTCCAGCCCCCTCCGTCACAGCGCTCCTCCTAGCCTCCCCAGGAACTCCAGC
>CAVUNW010000085.1:0-71073 GCA_963742865.1 uncultured Actinomycetes bacterium | reverse complement strand
CACGCTGCAGATGGCCCGCGCCCTGCCCGAGCTGATCATCCTGGCCCCGGCCGACGACCACGAGCAGGCCGCCCGCCTGGCCGGGGAGGTCAGCGCGCGCTGGGCTGCGATCGCGCATCCCCCGGACGCGGCCGCGGCCTTGGATGACCTGCTCGAGACCCGGGTCACGGCCTGAGCGGGCCGCCCTCAACTTCAATTTTCCCGAACGGACCGGGCGCGTGCTCACTCGCCTGCGCGTGCTACAGCTCCGGGCGCCTACCGTGGGGAATCGAGTGATCCCAGTCGGCGAGCAGCGTGCGGAGCGCGGCAGCCAGCGCGATGGGCTGGTCGAGCATGATGTGATGGCCCGCGACCGGGATCTCGATGAGGGGGGCGACGCGGCCGAGCCGGTCGTAGAGGACCTCACCCTGCTGTGGCGTGACCAGGCCGTATTCCGCCCGGAACAGGGCGACCCGGCAGTCGAGCCTGGTCAGCAGCTCGGCGGTGAGATGGTCCCGGGCGAAGACGCGCGGGTCGAACTTCCACGTCCAGCCGCCTTCGGCTGGGCGGACCGAGGTGGCGGCCACATGATCCCTGATATAGGCCAGGGTCGGCTGATCAGGGATCGGGCGGAAACGGGCCACGGCCGCCTCACGGGTCGGGTAGACGCGCAGCGGCCCGAAGGCCCGGTGCTGGCGCGCCGCGCGGTCCTCCGGGGCTATGTCCCTGACGGGCGAGTCGATGGCGACGGCCCCGGCGATCTGGGACCCGGCCAGGCTGGCGAGCCGCAGCGTGGCCAGGCCGCCCATGCTGTGCCCGACGACGGCGGAGGAGGCGGCGGCCCCGGCGTCGGTGACGACGGCGAGTATCTCCCGGGCCCACGTATCGAGGCTGTAGCTGCCCCGCCGGCCGCTGTCGCCGTGGCCGGACAGATCCAGGGCGACCACGCGCCAGCCGCCGGTCAGCAGCGGGGCGATGTGGTCCCACCAGCGGGAGTGGGCGGCACCGCCGTGGACCAGCGCGATGGTCCGGTCAGCCGGGTCTCCCCACGCCCGGTAGGCGATGGGGGTTCCCTCGACGGTCGTCGTCCGCTTCTGGGCCGGGGTGGCCAGGGCGGCGGAGAACCAGGGCGGTACCCCGGCGGCATCGGGATCGGCTGGTGATGTCATGACCAGAAGCGAACCAGATGGCCGGGGCGGGCGGTAGCCAAACTGGCTGCCTGGCCGGGCACCGCCTAGGGTCGTGTCATGAGATCAACGCACGCGGGCAGCGAGGTCGCGGCCGCTACCCTCGTCGAGGCCCTGAGCCGGGGCCTGCCCGGCGACCGCCTCGTGGTCGATCCGGACGTGCTCGCCGCCATCTCGCACGACGACGCGGAGTGGGCCCCGACCGGGACGGCGGCCGCCGGCGTGCGCGCGCGGACCGAAGCCGAGGTGCAGCACGTCGTGCGCATCTGCGCCGAACTCGGCACCGCCATCGTGCCGCGCGGCGCGGGCACCGGTCTGTCCGGCGGTGCCAACGCGGTCAGCGGCTGCGTCGTCCTCGACCTGTCCCGGATGGACCGGATACTCGAGATCGACCCGGACAACCTGATATGCGTCGTGCAGCCGGGCGTGGTCAACAACGACGTTAAGGCCGCGGTGGCCGAGCACGGCCTGTGGTATCCGCCCGACCCGGCCAGCGCGCCGTGGTCGACCATAGGCGGCAACGTCGCGACCAATGCGGGCGGCCTGTGCTGCCTGAAATACGGCGTCACCCGCGACTACGTGCTCGGCCTGCGCGCGGTCGTCGGCGGGCCGGTGGCCTACGGCGATGCTGTGCGCCTGGGGCGCCGTACCACCAAGGGCGTCGCCGGACTGGACCTGGTCGGGCTGTTCGTCGGATCCGAGGGCACGCTCGGCGTGGTGACCGAGGTGACGCTGCGGCTGCGGCCCGCGCCGGTCGGCACTCCGCGGACCGTCGTCGGGGCCTTTCCCGACCTGGTCTCATCCGGCCAGGCCGTGGCCCAGATCACCCGGCGCGGGCTGATCCCAGCAGTCCTCGAACTCCTGGACCGGGCCTGCCTGGAGGCGGTGGAGGAGTGGAAGCACCTGGGCATCGGCGCGGACGCGGGGGCGCTGCTGCTGGCCCGGGTGGACAGTCCGGGAGATTCGGGCGCGGCCGAGTCGGCCGCGATCGCCGCGATCATGGCCGACGCCGGGGCGATGTGGGCGGAGCAGTCCACCGACGATACCGAGGCGGAGGCCCTGTTCGAGGCCCGGCGGCTGGCTTACCCGGCGCTCGAGCGGCTCGGCCCGGTGCTCACCGAGGACATCTGCGTGCCCCGGTCCAAGGTTCCGGCGATGCTCGAGCAGATCAACGCGATCGCGGCCAGGCACGGCGTACGGATCGCCACGATCGCGCACGCCGGCGACGGTAACTTGCACCCGCTGCTCATCACCCCGCCGGGCGACTCCGCCGCCCGCATGGCCGCCCAGGCGGCGTTCGAGGAGTTCCTCGACGCGGCGATCGCGCTGGGCGGAACCGTGACCGGTGAGCACGGTGTCGGGATCCTGAAACGGGACGGCATGCGCCGGGAACTCGACCCGGGCTCGCTCGCATTGCAGACCGCGGTCCGCCGCGCGCTGGACCCGCGTGAGGTGTTCAACCCGGGAAAAGGCTAGGCCCCGACCTCAGCAGGTCCTAACGTCTCCGCGCCCAGCGGCAAGCCACTATGGGCCTCTGGGACTCCCAGCCACGGTGGGTCCGAACTGATCCTGCTGCCTGACGGTAATGCCGTGATCGACACGCCGGGCAACATGGCGCTGTGGTCCACCAATACCTATAAGCAGACCTATGCCGATAACCAGCTACCTGTGCACGGCTGGGGAGCCAGTCAGGCGAGTCAGTTCGGCTGTCTCAACAGCATCTGGATTCGGGAGAGCAACTGGAACGAAGTGGCTGGTAACCCGAAATCCGCCTATGGAATTCCTCAGGCGAGCCCGGGAAACAAGATGGCCGCCGACGGATCGGACTGGCTCACCAATCCGCAGACTCAGATCCGCTGGGGCGAGGACTACATCCAGGGCCGATACGGCAGCCCCTGCCGGGCGTGGACTTACTGGCAGATCCATCATAGCTACTGACCCGCTCAGCCGTCGGCTCGCCGCCCTACTAGCCCCCGTTATCCCCAAACCGGCATATTCCCCCATGTCAGTCCTGTGCGGGCCGGTATGGAAGTCCGCAAAACCCATGAACGTGACGTTCTGCCCGCTCTATTAATTAGAACGCCACGTTCATGGAATCTCGGGAGACCTCGGGCGAGAGCTTGGGGGCTTAAGGGAAAGGGGCGACGGGAGGGACGGGACGGTCCGGGTCTTGCCTGGCCGCGCGCCCCGGATGACCAGCCCGGCCCGTCAGCGATCAGGAATGTGGCCGCATGACCTTACGCGCCGTGGGTCCGACGGCGCAGTCACCCGGCGACCTCGGCCGCGAGCAGTGCCCCCAGCTCCCAGCAGGCCTCCAGGTCCTGCTTGCCGGGAGGCCCGGTGACACAGACCGGCGGCCGGACCGCGCGCCACTGCAAGCCGGTGGTGATCGACTCCACGGCCCGCACCGCTCCGCCGGTATCGCTACCGCCGTGCACGTACAGGCCGTACGGACGCCGCCGGGTCGCCTCCAGGCACGGGTAGTAGATGCCGTCAAAGAAATGCTTGAGCGCACCGGACATGTAACCGATGTTGGCCGGCGTGCCGAGCAGGTATCCGTCCGCGGTGAGCACGTCGGCGGCCGCCGCTGTCAGCGCTGGCCTGACGACCACGTCAACGCCCTCGATCTCGTCGGTCTGTGCTCCGCTGAGAGCCGCCTCGAACATCGACTGGAGGGCGGGCGAAGGCGTGTGATGAACGATCAGCAACACCGGCATGAGCGCTGAGCTTAGACGACCTGCGCCGGCCGTCTCCTCACCCGGTCACCGGCCTGCATCACCGGTCCGTTAGGAGACGCCGGCGGCTTGGCTGAGGCGTTCGGCCAGAGTGCGCAGGACGGGGATGAGCTCCGGTGGGTCAAGGACTTGGAAGTCGAAGCCCTTGAGGGCCACGAAAATGGCGAGTTCGCCCAAGGAGTTGGATCCTGCGTGGAAGATGCAGGTGTCCAGGCCGGTGGGTTCCAGCCGTCCGGCCGTGGGGGAGGAGCGCTGGGCGACGGCCTCGAGAGATGCGTGGGTGACATGATCGGTCCGCTCACTGACCCGGTCGCACACGGAGGTGACCATGGCCGCCCTGACCGAGGCCGAACGCGGCCGGCTCACCGCGATGCAGGACTGGCAGCAGCGCTCCGGAGCGTACCTGCAGGTCCAGGGCGCGCGGCCGCAGACCATCGAGCAATCGCTGGTTGACTCTCCGTCGGGTTGCTCGCCTGGATCGTAGAGAAGTTCCAGGAATGGACCGACCCGGCTGCCAAGCTGCCCGAGGACGCCGTGGACCGCGACCGCATCCTCACCGACGTCAGCATTTACTGGTTCACCGCGACGGCGGGCTCGGCCGCCCACACCTACTACGAGCGGTTCAACGACCCGGGCATGTGGATGCCCAGGGAGCGGTCCACCGTGCCCACCGCCGTGGCGGTCTTCACCACCGATGTGTCCATCCGCCCGTTCGTCGACAAGGTCCATAACGTCGTCCACTGGTCGGAGTTCGACCGCGGTGGCCACTTCGCCGCCCTCGAAGCCCCCGATCTCCTCGCTGCGGATCTACAGGAATTCTTCCGGACCCTGATCTGAGACCGGCAGACTCTGCCGTCCTAAGTGCTCGACACCACCCGGTCGAGCCAGCCGTTCAATTCGGCGATGACCTCATCCCGGTTGGTCTCGTTCAGGATTTCGTGCCGGGCGTCGGGATAGATGCGGACCGTGACGTCAGTCAGGCCGGCGGCCTTGTACCGATCGGTCAGCGGGGTCAGCAGGGCCAGGCCGCCGTTGACCGGGTCGGACTGGCCGACGGCGATGTAGACAGGCAGGTTCGACCTGATCGCGGCGACTTGGGCCGGGTCGGCGCCCCGGCGCGCGCCGAGGAACATGGCCCTTGCCGAGGCAGTGTCGATCCCGAAACCGCACCACTCGTCGGCAACGTAGGCATCGACGATGGCCTCGTCACGGGACAGCCAGTCGTAGTCAGTGCGCGCGGGCTGGAACGGCGCGTTGAACATGGCCAGGTCCATCGGCTGGTCCAGATCGAGCGCGCCCTCGAGCAGGTCGATTGCCGCCGTCCCGGTCAGCACGACGCCATCGGCGTCGGCGTTGTGATCGAACAGGTACTGCTGGACGGCGAATGACCCCATGCTGTGGCCGAGCAGGATGAGTGGCAGGTCCGGATGATCCGCGCGGATCTTCGCCGAGAGCAGACCGATGTCGTCCACCAGCGCGGCCCAGCCGCCTTGACCCAGATTCCCGTGCATGCCTGGATCGGCGCTGGCGCCGTGGCCGCGGTGATCCTGGGCGTAGACCACGAAGCCGGCGTCGTTCAGCGCCCGGGCCACGTGATCGTAGCGCCGGGCATGCTCGCCCATCCCGTGTGTCAGCTGGACCGCGGCCCGCGGCGGGCCCTCCGGGTCCCATCGGTAGGCCACGATCTTCGTGCCGTCCGCCGACTTGTAACTAAGCTCGCTGGTTGGCACCTTGGCTGTCCTCTCCTCGCGGAAGCAGACCCATCGCGAAGTGACGACGACCCTCGCGTGGGATAACTTAGGTTAAAAAATTCCCGCCTACAAGACTTTCAAATGACCGAACGATCTCGGTGCGTGCCACGGAGAACCGCGCGCCAGGCCACAGGAGGCGCGACGATGGCCGCCGTCACGGTACCGGTCTCCACCTCGTACTTCCAGTTCGACCAGCAGGGCGTCGTGTTCAACATGTGGTACTTCGCCTGGTTCGATGACGCCATGACCCAGTTCCTCGGCGAGGTCGGCTACCCGTATGCGGCGATGAACGCCGACGGCTTCGACGTCCAGCTGGTGCACACCGAGGCGGACTGGTACGAGGGAGTCCGCTACGGGGAACAGGCGATGATCGACGTGACCACGGAGCGGGTGGGCTCGACCAGTTTCACGCTGTCGTTCGGCGTTCGGGTCGGCACGGAAGCGCGCTCGGCGGCCCGCACCGTCTATGTGGTGGTGAGCACCGACGGTTCCGGCAAGCGGCTGGTGCCACCCAAACTCCGCGCCGCCCTCGAATCGGCGCTCAGATCCTGACCGGCCGCCCGCATGTACCGCGATCGCCGGGTGGCGGACCGCGAAGTCACAGGCGCGGACCATCCGGCGGGCCAATTTTCTAGTTTGGATTAGCCAGGCTTCACCTGAGCGGGAGCCCGATCCGCTCCCGGCCAACGTCGGCGGCCGGGCGGCCGAGGCGCGGCGCGGGGAAACTGGTCCCTCAGAAACCAGTGGCGACGGCTGGGAAGGCGCATACTGGAGGTAATGAAGCCTGCCCGCGCCGCGACTCGGCGCTTCCTGCCCGCCAGTCCCTTCAACACTTTGCACGTGGATCCGCCAATTGAGCAGTTTGCCGTGCAAGACCTGGTGACCCACGACAAGTACGGCCTGGGCCGGGTCATCCGCGTCGAAGACGATACCGCCTTGATCATTGAGTTCGGCTCTCGTCAGGTACGGATCCTGTCGCCTTTCGCCAAGCTGACCAAGCTCTGACGTCCAGCCCGCTGGGCTACGGCGACGGTGTGAGTTTCTCGCCTGCCCGCAGGAGGCAACCTGGCCTCACGCCGCGGTTACCGGCGCAGCGGGAGGCTCTCTTCCTTCGCGTAGCCAGGTCGCGACGATCTCTCCCGGCTCGATGTCCTGGCCGTCCTCGATCTGCCGCAGGACCCGGCTGACGACGCGCTGGGGGATACCGCGTTGGGCCGCGCCGATGCGAGGAACGAGCGGATCTCGGCCCGTGCTGGCGTCATCGCCAACCCGGATCACTCCCGCGCTGTCGCCGGGAATCAGGTCAGAGGACCAAAAGCTCTGACGCCAAACCGCTAAACCCCGCAGCTTTGCGGGTTATGCGGGTTTCACGCTGCGGGATTGAAAACGCCGTGCGGCCTGGTAGTACGTCAGGTTTCCCTTCTGCACCCTGGTGCCGGGAATGTCCAGGCAGTTGCCCCGGGTGATCAGCCTCGGTGATGGGCCCTGCTCAGGTTGCTCGTTTCCGCAGTCGTGCCGCCGGGATTGACTGAAGGTGATCAGCAGGCGGTGTCCGGCGTTTCTGTAACGATGGAGGGGCTTGCCATGATCCCAGGCCACAACATCGTGGGTGCGCCTGCGATCAGCCCGAACGGGTCGCAGCCGCGCTGCGAGCACGCTGACGGGCTCGTGCCGGTCACGCCTCAGTCGGATCACTGCTGGGACTGCCGGGCGCACGCGGACCGCTGGGTTAAGCTCCTGGTCTGCCTGAGCTGCGGCTGGGTGGCGTGTTCGGACGATTCACCCGGCCGGCACGCCAGGGGGCACTACGAGGAAACCGACCACCCGGTCGCCCGCGGTCTGGAGCCGGGATCGCGCTGGAGATGGTGTTATGTCCATCAGCGTCTGGTCTGAACCAGTCGCTGCACGCTCATACAGCGAGCCACCTGGCCTGCTCACCACCCAGGCGATAACCCACCTTCCCCGGGCGATGGGAGTGATCGTGATAGATCAAGGAGTGCGGGCCCGGTGACCAGCCAGCCCAGCCGGTGGGACATGGCCCGCGCGCAGCTGACGACGGCGTGCACGTGGCCGGAGACATCGGTCGCGCGCCACAGCACCGACCACGGGTAGTAGGAGGCCGGTTCGGTGAGCGGGCGCCAGATAGTTCCGGGGAGCGCCGAGATGCAGGAGGAGGGCACGCAGTACAGGCAGCGTCCCTGGGCGACCAGGTCGGCGGCCGCGCGGATGCTCTCCACGGTGCCCTCGTGCACGGTGGGGGTGAAGCCTGCGGCCCGGCACATCTCGACGGTGAACTGGTTGAATTCCGGGGCCCGGACCTCCTCGGCGAGCAGCAGCGGTTCGGTGGCCAAGACGGCGACAGGGATGCCGTCCAGTCCCGCGAACCGGTGGCCGGGCGGGACCAGGACCCCCAGCGGGTCGTGGCGGAACAGGTATGAGGCGATTTGCGGCGGGGCGTTCGCGGCCCGGCCGATGCCGACGTCCAGGCGGCCGTCGGCGAGCTGCCGGTACTGCTCGGGCACGCTGGCCTCGACCTGGTGGATGACCAGGGCGGGGTAGCGGGCCTGGACTTCGTGCAGGATCTGCGGCATCGAGTCGTAGCTGGCGTCGATGATGCCGACCCGCAGGGCGGGGGCCGAGCCGGTCGCACTGCGCGCGATGGCGGTGGCCCGGTCCACGTGGGCCAGGATCTGCCGCGCCTCGGCCAGCAACGCCCCCCCGGCAGGCGTCAGCGAGACGCGGTGGGTGCTGCGTTCCAGCAGGCGGACGCCCAGCTCACGCTCGAGCCGCTGCACTTGCTGGCTCAGCGCCGACTGCACGATGTGCTCCCGGGCGGCCGCCCGGCCGAAGTGCAGTTCCTCGGCCAGCGTCACGAAATAACGGAGCTGGCGCAGCTCCATTCCTGTTGCCCAGTCTGTGTCTGGTTCATTTGTCTCTCCTCGCCGCAACAGCTCTGGATCGCGGACCCCGGAGGAGATCACCAGGGCCGTCCAGAGGCCGGGCCTCCGGAGCCCGGACCCAGTTTGAGATAGGAGACTGTGCTCCAATTTTACTTCTGCGCCCGGGTCGCGGGAATGCCGTCGGCGGCATTCCCAGGGTGACCGGCAGGTAATCATTTCTGGTGATGGGCTGTTCTCGGTTTGCTGGTTTCCACCGTCGTGCCGCCGACGTTGGCTGTGTGTGAACTACCAATGCCGGGCATCGCCCGGATCCGTTTGTCTGCCGAGCGCGGCACGGCCAGGCGCGGAGGAGAACCACCAGACCGCCGCGTACAGCTGTCCCGGGAGGCGCGATGAGCGTTGCTGCTGCTGCCACTACGGTTATCGGGAAACGTAAAGCGAAAACGTCGGCGTTTCCAACCCGGACCGGCGCCGCCGGGTCCGCACCGCGTTCATCTTCCTGACGCCCAGCCTGATCGGCGTGGTGCTGTTCCTGGTCATCCCGGTGATCTTCGTCATGGTCCTGAGCCTGACCCGGTGGAACCTGCTCACCCCGATCAAGTGGGTCGGGTTCAGCAACTACGCGAACATCTTCCGGTTCGACGGCTTCGGCCATTCGCTGCTCGTGACCGCGTACTACGTGGTGCTGAACATCCCGGTCCAGACCGTGCTCGCGCTGGGGCTCGCGCTGCTGCTGAACAGCAAACGGAGGGGCAGCGCGTTCATCCGGGTCATCTGCGTCCTGCCCTTCCTGGCCACGCCGGTGGCCATGGGCGTGGTGTGGAACTGGTTCTTCTCTCCGACGGGCATGATCAACCAGCTCCTCGCCCACGTCGGCATCACCGGGCCGGCCTGGCTGTCGGACCAGGCCACCGCGATGCCGGTCATCGCGTTCGCCAACATCTGGCAGTACGCGGGCTACAACATGCTGTTCTTCCTGGCCGGCCTGCAGGCGATCCCGCTGAGCCTCTATGAGGCCGCGTCCATAGACGGGGGCACCAAGATCCAGCAGTTCTTCCGGGTAACGCTGCCGCTGCTGCGGCCGGCGCTGATGTTCGTCCTGGTGACCAGGTCATCGGCTCGTTCCAGGTGTTCGACACCGTGTACGTGATGACCGCCGGCGGCCCCGGGAACGCCACCGAGGTCGCCAACCTCAACATCTACAACACGGCCTTCGCCGGATTCCGGATCGGCGAGGCCTCGGCCATGTCGGTGGTGCTGTTCCTGATCATCTTGCTCGTCGCCGTCACGCAGTTCACCTATTTCAACAGGCGCACCACCTACGAGATCGCGTGAGGAGGCAGTCATGGCCTCAGTTGCATCGGTGACGCCAGCCGCCAGGTCCGCATCCGCGGCGACGACCACGGACATCGCGTCCGGCCCTGGGCAAGGGCATCCGGCTGACCGTGTTCTACCTGCTTCTCCTGGTTATCGCGGCCGTCTTCATCACGCCGTACCTGTTCTCGGCCTTCGCCGCGTTCAAGACCCTGCCAGAGATCCTCGCGCAGTCTCCCGCGCGCCCGCCGACGAATCCCACCTGGGATAACTTCAAGACGATCTTCACCGAGTACGACTTCGGGCGTTACCTGCTCAACACGCTCATCGTCACCGTCATCCTCACCGCCGGGCAGGTGACGTTCTCGATGATGGGCGCCTACGCGTTCGCCCGGATGGAGTTCCCCGGCCGGGAATCGCTCTTCTGGATGTACCTGGCCACGCTGATGGTGCCGAACGTGGTGACCATGGTCCCGCTGTACGTGATGTTCGCTCACTCCGGCCTGCTCAATACGTACTGGGCGATCTTCCTGCCGTACGTGCTGGGCGTCCCGGCTTCGGTGTTCCTGATGCGGCAGTACTTCATGACGATCCCGAAGGAGGTGATGGAGGCCGCCCGGATTGACGGCTGCTCGGAAAGCCGCATCCTGTGGCGGATCGTCGTGCCGATCTCCCGGCCGATCATCATCACCGCCACGCTGCTGGCCGTCGTGTTCGGCTGGAACAACTTCCTGTGGCCGCTGATCGTGACGAACTCCAACTCCCTGCAGGTCCTGTCCGTGGCCACGGCCAACCTCAACTCCAACTTCAGCGTCCAGTGGAACCTGATCCTGGCCGCCTCGCTGGTCGCGCTGATCCCGATGGTGATCCTGTTCGCGATCTTCCAGAAGTACATCGTCAGGTCCATCTCGCTGACGGGGATCAACCGATGAACGCCCAAGACCCCGGCGGCTCTCGCTCCGCTGGTTCTCGCTCCGCCCGGCCCGCACCCTGGTCAGGGCCGCCATCGCCGTGATCGCGCTGACGTTGCTGTCCGGCTGCGCCGAGTGGGGGTTCGGCGGCTCGGGCAGCGCCAACGGCACCGTCACCCTGGTCTACGCGCTGTGGGACCCGCACGAGCAGATCGGCTATCAGCAGTCGATCGACGTGTTCGAGAAGATGCACCCGGACATCAAGGTCGACATCGAGAACGTCCCGTACGGCAGCTACCAGCAGAAGATCACGGCCGAGTTCATCACCGGCGGGGCCCCGGACCTGTTCTGGGTGAACACCCCGTGGCTCGGCTCGTTCGTCAAGAACGGCATGCTGACCAACATCGCGCCGCTGATCAAGGCCAGTCACATCGACATGAGCCAGTACTACCCGCAGCTGGTCGCGCTGCATTCGGTGGGATCCAAGATCTACGGCCTGCCGAAGGACTGGGACACGATCGCGATGTATTACAACAAGGCCTACTTCGCCAAGCTGCACCTGGCGGTCCCGGCCAACCTGAGCTGGAACGCCAACGGCACCGGGTCGTTCGTGACCTTCCTCAAGGCGGCGACCACCGACAAGAGCGGGCACAACGCGCTTTCCCCGCAGTTCAACCCGGGCCAGATCGCGACCTACGCGCTCGGCGTGGACAACGACCCGCAGGGCGGCTGGGGCAATTACGTCGCCGAAGCCGGCGGCAAGATCATCCCTTACCCGTACGCCCCGGTGGCCAGCCTGACCAGCCCCGCGGTCAACACGGGCATGTCGTTCCTCGACCGATACGCTGACCAACGCCCATGTGATCGTGCCCGGCTCCCTGTCCGGCCCGAACGCGAACGGCAACAACCTGGAGCAGATGTTCGCCGAGGGCCAGGTGGCCATGTGGGAGGAGGGCGACTGGAATACCCTCACCGTGAAGACCAGCGTGACCTTCCCGGTCGGCGTCACCACCCTGCCGATCGGCCCGCTCGGCCGGGTCAGCGTGTTCAACGGGCTGATCGACGGCCTGAACAGCCACACCAAGTACCCGAAGCAGGCGTGGGAACTCGAGCAATGGCTCGGCTCGCCGCAATCGCAGGCCATCCTCGGCTCGGGCGGCTACGTCTGGCCCGCGATCCGCAGCCTCGACCCGCTCTTCCTGAAGTACTGGGCGAAGAACGGAATCGACGTGTCGGCGTTCCTGACCGAGGCGCACGGGCAGGTGGTCAACTTCCCGGTCAGCCCCGGCATCGGCGACGCACTGACCGAGGTGGGCAACGATCTCGGCCCGGCCTGGCTCGGCACGGAATCGGTAAGCCAGGCGCTGAAGACCGCCCAGACCGATGCGAACTACATACTGAAAACCAGCTAACCGGCCCAGCCGAGATGGGAGCCCGAGTGACCGTCGGCGATGACACCCGTACCGATCCCGGCGACCTGCAGGCCGAACGGAGCACGGCCGGCTCGCCCCCGCTGCTGGTGGCTGATCCGGCGGCCGGCGGCACCGGGCTGATCCTGTTCCCGCGGACGGACTCCCTGCCGGCCGCATGGGTCGGCGCGGTGCCCGCCGCCGGGCTCGAGCCAGACGATGTCGCGGCGCTGCTGGCGGCGGCCCGGCCCTGCTCTCTGCTGCCCGAGCACGGGGAGGGCTGGTTCGGTCGGCCAGGCCTGTCCGGGCACCGTCTGGACAGCGGCGCAGGCGGCCCGGCCGCCGGGCCGTGACTGGTCGCCGCTCTTCCGTGCCGACGCGGTCCGAGCACGATGGCCGCCGGGCCCGGATCGAAGCAGCGGACAAGGCCGCCGGCCTTGCGCTGGTAACCGAGATCGACGCGGTGCCAGGCGGCGCGATCCGGGCCCGGCACACGCTGGCCAACCGCGGCCGCCAGCCCTACGTCATCGACAGCCTGGAAGTGGTCTTCCCATTGCCCGCCCGGACCGGGGAGATCCTCGACTTCACCGGACGGCAGAACGCCGAACGTATCCCGCAGCGCCACCAGATCGGCGACGGACTGTGGCTGCGCGAAGGCCGCCGCGGTCATACTGGCCACGACTCCGCCACCGTGGTGATCGCCGGAGTCCCCGGCTTCACCTTCGGCCGCGGCGAAGCTTACGGCCTGCACGTCGCCTGGAGCGGCAACACCGTGCACCGCGTCGAGCGGGTGCCGTCCGGCCTGGGCATGACAGGAACCGGTGAGCGCATGGCTGCCGGGAGCGACAACTATCGGCGGCGGCGAACTGCTGCTGCCCGGCGAGATCGCGCTGGCCGAGGGGGAGTCGTACACGACGCCGTGGGTCTACCTCGCCGCCACCCGGTCCGGCCTGGACGACCTGTCGGCCCAGTTCCACGGCTACCTGCGCTCGCGGCCAGCTCACCCGCGCTCGCCCCGCCCGGTCAACCTCAACGTCTGGGAGGCGGTCTACTTCCGGCACGACCTGGACAAGCTGACCGCCCTCGCCGACGCCGCGGCCGGGCTCGGCGTGGAACGCTTCGTCCTGGACGACGGCTGGTTCGCCGGGCGCCGCACCGACCAGGCCGGCCTGGGTGACTGGTGGGTCGACGAAGACGTCTGGCCCGGCGGACTGCACCGGCTCGTCGACTACGTACGCGGCTGCGGCATGCAGTTCGGGCTCTGGATCGAGCCCGAGATGGTCAACCCGGACTCCGACCTCTACCGCGCGCATCCGGACTGGATCCTGGCTACCGGGAAGCGGGTGCCGCCGCTGCAGCGCCACCAGCTCGTTCTCGACCTGACCAGGCCGGAGGTCGCCGGCTACCTGCTCGAGCGGATCAGCGCCCTGCTGACGGAATACGAGATTTCCTACGTCAAGTGGGACTGCAACCGCGACATCATCGACGCCGGCGGCGGCGCCCGGGCCGGCGCCCCGGCCGCGCACGGCCAGGCGCTAGCGGTGTACGGGCTGCTTGACGAGCTGCGGGCGCGGCATCCGGAGGTGGAATGGGAGTCCTGCGCGGCAGGCGGCGGCCGGATCGACCTCGCCATGCTGGAGCGCGTCCAGCGGGTCTGGACCTCGGACATGACCGACGCCCTGGCCCGGCAGTCGATCCAGCGCTGGACCGGCCAGCTGGTGCCGCCGGAGTACCTGGGCGCGCACGTATCGGCCTCGTTCTCGCACCAGACGGGCCGGTACATGCCGATGTCGCTGCGCGGCGCCACGGCCCTGTTCGGCCATCTGGGCATCGAAGCGGACATCACCGCGGTCGATGAGGACGACATGACCGAACTGGCCGGCTGGATCCAGCTCTACAAGCGCCATCGCGCCCTCCTCCACTCGGGCCGGGTGGTCCGGATCGACACCCCAGACGACACCGCGTGGATGCACGGCGTCGTCGCCTCGGACCGGTCGGCGGCCTTGCTGAGCTACGTGCAGCTCGACGAGCCCAGAAACGACCAGCCCGCGGCCCTGCGGATCCCGGGACTTGACCCGCGGCGGCGTTACCAGGTCAGCGATGTGACGCCGGGCGTGCGGCGGCCACGCCGCAGCGGCCTGCTGGAGGCCCGGATACCCGCCGTCCGGAGCTCCGGCGCCGCGCTGGCCGAGATCGGTCTGGCGATCGCCCCGCAGCGCACCCTGACTGCCGCCGTCATCTTCGTCGAAGCGCTTTAACCCGGTCAGCCGGAGGCGGGGCGCCGAGACCATGCCGGACCAGCGACTGTGCGGTCCGCACCACGACCTCCAGCGAGCCTCGGCGCGGGTTCCACCACTCGGCCGCCCAGTTGAGCGCGCCCAGCACCATCATCCGGGCCGCCATCGGATCCAGGTCAGACCGGAACAGTCCGGCGTTGTCGGCGTCCTGCAGCAGCTTGCGCCACATGTCGCCGTACTGAGACGCCTCGGCCACATACCTGAGCGCGATACTTTCCGGGACCTGCCCCGCGTTGCGTATCGAGGCGGTCGTGTAGTCCGAGATCTCCAGTGAGTACCGCAGGTGCGCCTCGACCGCGGCGTCGATGCGGTCCAGCGGGTCGGCGTCAAGCGGCAGCGCGGCCAGGACCCGGGTCATGTGCTCGCGCATGTGCGCGATGCCCGACCACATGACCTCCTCGATGAGGTCATCGCGGGACGGGAAGTAGTAGTAGATGGCCGGCGCCTGGATCTCGGCTTGGTCAGCGACGTCGCTCAGCCGCGTGCCCGCGTACCCCTTCCGGCTGAGCACGTGGGCGGCGGCGTCGAGGATCCGCTCCCGGGTCCTGGCGGATTTGGAGCCGGTTTCCTCCGGCGTCTCCGCGCCCGATTTTCTAGGCACGCTTCAAATGGTAGTTCCCGCGCCGAACCCGTCACCGTGGACAGTTGCTGGCCCCGTATCGGGGAGTTTTCTGCACACGATGACGGGATGCCCCCTTGCCGCCGGGACGACCAAGCTGGCTACGTTCGATCCGAAGCTGACGCCACCCGGGTGGAGGACCATGTACCCAGGCACGTACGCAGCCGAGGCGCCGGACCGGATCGCGGCGGTCATGACCGGCACCGGCGAGACGCTCAGCTACGGAGAGCTCGAGCGGCGCTCGGTCCAGCTGGCGCGCGTCCTGCGCGAGGCGGGCCTGCGGCCCGGCGACGTGGTGGCGCTGCTGACCGAGAACAACCTGCGCGCCTTCGAGGTGTACTGGGCCGCGCTGCGGTCCGGCCTGTACATCACCGCCGTCAACAACCGCCTCAAGCCGGACGAGGTGGCCTACATCGTCAGCGACAGCGGCGCGACCGCGCTGGTCGTGTCGGCCGAGCAGGCCGCCACCGCCGAGGCGATCATCGACCAGACCGCCGGCGTGAAGCTGCGGCTGGCCTATGGCGGCCCGGTCAAAGGCCACGACAGTTACGAGGAGACCATCGCCTCGGCGTCCACGCTGCCGTTCGCCGACCAGCCGCACGGCGAGACCATGCTGTACTCCTCGGGCACCACCGGCCGGCCCAAAGGAGTGCGCCCGACCTTGCCCGACCGCCAGGTGTCCGAGCCCGGTGAAGACCTAGTCGCCCTGGCCAGCCAGTTCTTCGGCGCCAACCAGGACTCGGTCTACCTGTCGCCCGGCCCGATCTACCACGCGGCCCCGCTGCGCTGGTGCGGCGCCGTCCAGGCCCTCGGCGGCACCGTGATCATGATGAAGCGATTCGACGCCCAGCAGGCTCTGCGCGCCATCGACGAGCGGCGCGTCACGCACGCGCAGTTCGTTCCGACCATGTTCGTCCGGATGCTGCAGCTACCGCAGGCCACCCGCGACCGCTACGACATCTCCAGCCTGCGGGTCGCCATCCACGCCGCGGCGCCGTGCCCGGTCGAGGTCAAGCAGAAGATGATCGACTGGTGGGGCCCGGTCCTGGTGGAGTACTACGCCGGCACCGAGGGCAACGGCATGACCGCTGTCGACAGCGGCACCTGGCTCACCAAGCCGGGCACCGTCGGCCGGCCCATCTTCGGCAGCGTACGGATCTGCGCCGATGACGGGACCGAACTGCCCGCGGGCCAGACTGGCGTGGTCTACTTCGAGCGCGACGAGATCCCGTTCGCCTACCACAACGACCCGGACAAGACCCGGGCCGCCCAGCATCCGGCCCACCCGGCCTGGACCACCCTCGGCGACATCGGCTACCTCGACGAGGACGGCTTCCTGTTCCTCACCGACCGTAAGGCGTTCACGATCATCTCCGGCGGCGTCAACATCTACCCGCAGGAGATCGAGAACGTCCTCGCGCTGCACCCGGCCGTCTACGACGTCGCGGTCATCGGCGTCCCCGACCAGGAAATGGGCGAGTCGGTGGCCGCGTTCGTCCAGCCCGCGCCGGATGCCGTGCCCGGACCCGGACTCGAGCAGGAGATCATCGCGTTCGTGAAGGCGAAGATCGCCAGCTACAAGGCGCCCAGGACGGTGCGCTTCGTCGCCGACCTGCCGCGGAGCGAGACCGGGAAGCTGATGAAGTCGAAGCTCAGGGCACCGACTACGCGCCCGCTCCGGAACGGCCCGTACCGTGCCTCCCCGCCAGGATCCGAAATAATGAGGTTATGAGCAGCCTGCGATACTCCGAGTCCGTCGTGGTCGCCCGCTCGCCGGAGGCCCTGTACAACATGGTCTCCGACGTGACGCGGATGGGCGAGTGGAGCCCGGTATGTACCGCCTGCTGGTGGGACGACGGTGACGGCCCCCGCGTCGGGGCCTGGTTCACCGGGCGCAACGAACTGCCCGAACGGACCTGGGAAACCCGCTCCCAGGTCGTCGTGGCCGACAGTGGCCGGGAGTTCGCCTTCGAGGTCAACGGCGGCTGGGTCCGGTGGGGCTACACGTTTACCCCGGTGGACACCGGGACGCAGGTCACCGAGTCCTGGGAGTTCCTCCCGGCCGGCATCGCCGGGTTCGGTGGCCGGTACGGCGACGACGCCGACGCCCAGATCGCCAGCCGCGCCGACGCCGCGCACCAGGGCATCCCGCTCACCCTGGCCGCGATCAAGAAAACCGCGGAAGAGCGCTCATGACCTCGACAGATATCCCGGTCCTGCTGCGCCGTGGTGCCGTGGCCGTGGCGGCCGGGCGGGTCGCGCTGGGCCTGACCGCGCTGGGCTGGCCCGCGGTACCGGCTCGCCCCTGGGTCGGCGCGGCCGCGGATGACCTGGCCGCGCGCGTGTTCGGCCGGGCTCTGGGCGCGCGCGACCTCGCCCTGGGGCTGGGCGCGCTGGCGGCCCTGCAGCGCCCGGCCGCCGAATCGGATTCCGCCAGCGCCTGGGTCGCCGCGGGGGCCCTGTCCGATGCCCTGGACGTAGCCGCCAGCCTGGCCTCGTGGCACGAGCTACCCCGGCTGACCCGGTGGCTGGTGGTGGCCTCCGCGGGTGGCGCGGCGCTGACCGGTGCCGCCGCGGTGCTGACCTCGGCCACCTCCCGCGTCCCGTCCGCGTCCAGCCAGCCCTGAGGGCATGACGGCACGATCGCGGCGGGCCCGGCTCGAGGACGTCCACGAGCTGGCTATGGGCCTGCCCCACGTCACGGTCGAGTACGGACCCCGCGGCAACCCGATCTACCAGGTCGGCAGTAAGTCCTTCGTGTTCTTCCGCAACCCGCGTCCGGACGCGGTCGATCCCGCCACCGGTGAGCGCTATCCCGACGTGATCGTGTTCTGGGTGGCGTCGGAGTCCGACAAGCAGGCGCTGATCCAGGATCAGGCCTCGCCGTTCTTCACCACCCCGCACTTCGACGGCCATCCGTCGGTGCTGGTGCGGGGGAGCCGGATCGGCGAGCTCACCGTGCAGGAACTAGCCGAGGTCATCCAGGATGCCTGGCTGTCCCGCGCTTCGCCGGCCCGGGCCGCGGCCTGGCTTGACGCACATACCGAGGGCTAGAGGGTCGCGCCCACCTGGAGTGTCAGCGCAGGTCGCCGGACGCCTTGAGATCGTCGAAGAGTAGCTGGTCGACCGGAGGTACCCGGGGCCGGTCGGCGTAGCCGAACCACGCGAGCTCGTCGATCTCGCTGCTGGCGGCGAGCGTCCCGGCGTAGTCGCCGGTGTAGCAGCTCATCCGTACCAGCACGCCGTCCGGCTGGTCTGCCTCATATGTCCCCACGTGCGTCACCGTCTCGGGTCGCAGCGTGACCGTCAGTTCCTCGGTGATCTCGCGGAGCAGCGTTTGCAGATCGCTCTCCGCGCCTTCGCGCTTCCCGCCGGGTATGTAGAAGATGTCCTTCCCGCGTGGCCGCGCGCACAAGATCATTCCGCGCTCCAGGCGGACCCAGGCCACCGTGTCGGTGAAGCCGGTGCTGGCGAGCTCGTCCGGGGCGCGCATCCGCCACGCGTCGGTCACCAGCTCGGCCAGGCGCTCGACGTTCACCTCAGCCAGCCGCAGCATCACCAGCGGCCAGCCGTCGTATCCGGGCGCGGTGAAGAAGGTCCCGGGCTCGCCGAGGAGCAGGGCCTGCTTCTCGGCCTCGTCGCCGACGAACAGCACGGCGATGTCGGTCCGGATCACCCGGCGCTGACCCGGCTTGCGCTCCGGGTAGGACCAGACGAACCCCTTGCCGCCGACCCTGAAGTCGAAGCCGTCGCTGTCGATCTCCTCCACGCCGGGCAGGGCCAGCGCGAGGCGGCGCACGTCGTCGGCGTCAGCCATCGAGGTCTCTCGCGGTCAGGGCTGGGCCAGCCACGGGTAGCGCTGCGTGTCCTTGCCCGCGTAGTCCGGGTCCAGGTAGATGAAGCAGCGCTGGATCTTCCAGTCGCGGATCTCGAAGACGTCGCACCACCGGCCGGCCCCCCATTCGGGGACTCCGGCCCGCCAGGGGCCGTCACGGTGCTCACCGTGGCTGGTGCCCTCGCAGACCACCACGTCACTCGAGAACACCCAGTTGAAGTGGGAGTAGTGGTGGACGATCGAGGTGATCGTGCCGCCGACGTCGGCGAACAGCTGGCCGATGCTCGCCTTGCCGTTGGCGAGTCCCCACTTGGGGAAGTACACCTGCGCATCCTCAGCGAACAGGTCCAGGATGCTGCCGCCGGTGGAGGTGACACCACCGTTGTCGAAGGCCTTGAGGTACTCCAGCGCAACTGACTTGCGCTGCTCGTCGGTCATCGTCGCAGTGGTCAGTGCCATCGGGCTACCACCATCCTCACGAGTGGAATTCAGCCGCCATCGGGCGGCCCTGTCAGCACCCTAGCGAGCCAGAGTGCGCGATCCTAGATGGCGTGAGGATCGGCTTCGACCTAAGGGGCACGCGATGACTGAGCTGCCGGACTACGCCGACCTGCCGCCCGCCCCGGGCGGTGGCCGCTCCGCCTGGGGCCTGTTCGGCGCCGGGGACAATCTCGGCCTGGTCAACCTGATGACACCCGAGCGGATCGCCGCGGCGGCCCGGCTGGTCCGGCGGGGCCAGATCTTCTGCCTGGACATGCCGATCGGCAGCATCTCCCCGGCCCTGGCGACGTTCCGCGGGCCGCCCCGCCACCAGGTGCTGCACCAGCCGGGCACGGCCGGCTTCGAACGATGTCTATGACAACTTCTACCCCCAGGCCTCCAGCCAGTGGGATTCGCTGGCCCACATCGGCTACGCGCCGGACCAGATGTACAACGGCGCGACCGAGCAGGAGGTGCTGGCGGGCACGCGGAACACCATCGAGCACTGGGCCCGGCACGGGCTGGCCGGCCGAGGCCGTCCTGCTGGACGTCGAGCGGGCGATGCGGGAAGCCGGGCGACCTTACGATCCCGGCACCAGCTCACCGATCGGTGTCGCCGACCTGGAACTGGCCCGCCGCCAGGCTGGCCTGGAGTTCGCGGCCGGTGACATCATCTTGCTGCACACCGGCTTCGCCGCCTGGTACGTTCCGCAGCCCCGCGGGGTGAAGAACCGGCTGCACGGCAAGGTCGCCGCGCCAGGCCTCGAGCACACCGAGGCGGTCTGTGAGTACCTGTGGAACAGCCACGCGGCGGCGATCGCGTCGGACACCTACGGTGTCGAGGTCTTCCCGGCCGACGACAGCTCGCAAGCGCACCCGTTCGGGTTCCTGCACAACATGCTCATCGGGCAGTTCGGCATGGCCCTGGGCGAGCTGTGGTGGCTCAGCGACCTGGCCGCCGACTGCGCGGCCGACGACGTTCACGAGATGTTGGCGGTCAGCGCGCCGATGAACGCGCCCGGCGGCATCGGCTCGCCCGCCAACGCCGTCGCCATCAAATAAACGTCTCGCGGCTGCGGGGCGTGTGACTACGGCCGTTCGGCCTGATTTTGCGCCGGCGCGGCCGGGAAGCTCGCCTCGATGTCCAGGCCGCCCCCGGGGCGGGCGTTCGCGGTGAGGGTAGCGCCGTGGGCGTCGGCGATGGCGCGGACGATGGCCAGGCCGAGCCCGTGCCCGCCGTGGCCGGTGCGCTCACGGCCGAGCCGCTGGAACGGCTGGCGATGAAGAGGGCGCTGGCCGGGGGGCGCCGACGACGTATTGCTACATGCTCGGCCGCGCCAAGCGCGTTCGGATCGAGAAGGAGAACACCACAATCATCGATGGCGCCGGGTCGAAGAAGGACATCGAGGGCCAATCGCCCAGATCAAGGCGCAGATCGAGGAGACGACCTCCGACTATGACAAGGAAAAGCTGCAGGAGCGCCTCGCCAAGTTGGCGGGCGGCGTGGCGGTCATCCGCGTCGGCGGTTCGACCGAGGTCGAGGTCAAGGAGAAGAAGGACCGCGTCGACGACGCGATGCACGCAACCAAGGCGGCCGTCGAGGAAGGCATTGTGCCCGGAGGCGGCGTCGCACTGTTGCGCGCCAAGGCGGCGATCGGAAAGCTCAGCGGCGACAATGCCGACATCCAGGCCGGCATCAACATCGTGCTCCGGGCGCTTGAGGCCCCGATCCGCCAGATCGCGGAGAACTCGGGCGTGGAGGGTTCGATCGTCGTCGGCCATCACCGACGCGCTGACTGCGGCGGGCCTGGCCAACGCCCAGGTCACCGCGGCGTACGAGGACGGGCGGCTGGTCCTCACCGTGACCGGCGCCGACCCCGGTCGGGTGCAAGACGCCGTCGCCGGATTCACCCTCACCGTCCGCTCCGGGCCATCGCCCGCCGCCCAGACCACCAACAAGTGACCCGCAGAAAGATACACGACCATGAACGACCAGAACCCCGCGACCCAGGAGCCGGTCATCGTCGTCGGCGCCGGCCGGCGGCTGCACCGCGGCCCTCCTGCTCGCCGACGCCGGGATCCCCGTCACCCTGCTGGAACGCTACCCGCAACCCCACCCGCTGCCCCGGGCGGTGCACCTGGACGACGAGGTCGCCCGGATCCTGGACCGGATCGGCGTCAGCGAGGGATTCCTGGCCCGGTCCCGGCCCGGCAGCGGACTGCGGCTGCTGGACGCCGGGCACCGCGTGATGGCCGAGTTCGGCCGGGAGCACCAGGCCAGCCAGCACGGCTTCCCCCAGGCGAACATGTTCCACCAGCCCGACCTGGAAGAACTGATGCTCGCCCGGGTCAAGGCGCACCCGCTGATCGATTTCCGCCGCGGCGCCGAGGTGATCGGGCTGGACGATGACGATGCCCCCGGCCCGCTGACCGCGGCCCCGGTCCGGGTGCACGCCCGCATCGGCGGGGACCTGCAGACGTTCACCGGCCGGGTCGTGCTGGGCTGCGACGGCGCCAACAGCACAATCCGGGAGCTGACCGGGATCACCATGGAGGACCTGGGCTTCACCGAGCGCTGGCTCGTGGTCGACATCCAGGCCGAGGACGGCCTTGACACCTGGGACGGCGTGGAGCAGATCTGCGACCCGGCCCGGGCCGCCACCTTCATGCAGGTCACCGGCGACCGCTACCGCTGGGAGTTCCGGCTGCGCGACGGCGAGGACGAAACCGGCCTGATCACCCCCGAGGCCCTCGGCGCCCTGCTGCGGCCCTGGACCGGGCGCAGCGACCTGGCCGGCCTGCAGATCATCCGCACCGCCAGCTACACCTTCCGGGCCCGGCTGGCCTCCCGCTTCCAGGCCGGGCGCGTCTTCCTGCTCGGCGACGCCGCCACCTCACCCCGCCGTTCATCGGCCAGGGCCTGGCCGCCGGGCTGCGCGACGCCGACAACCTCGCCTGGAAGCTCGCGCACGTGCTCACCGGCCGGGCCGGGGCCGGCCTGCTGGCCAGCTACGAGGCCGAACGCCGCCCGCACGCCCGGGCCCTGATCAACAAGGCCGTCCGGGTCGGCTGGGCGATGACCGGCGGCCAGGACCGCGCCGCCGCCATCCGCCGGATCGCCCTGGCCGCCGCCGTCCGCAGCGACTCCATCAGCGAGTCCATGGGCTCCACAGCGACGCCGCGGCTGAAGACCGGCGCCCTGCAGCGCGCCCCGCGGCGCCTGATCCTTTCCGGCATCCCCTCCGCGCTGCGGATCGGCGGCCTGATCCCCAACCCGCTGGCGTCCGCCGGCGACGGACCGCCGGTCCGGCTGGACACGATCCTGGCCGGACGCACCGCCGTACTGACCGCGCGGCACCCCGACGCCGAACTGGCGGATTTCTGCCGCCGGCATGGCCTCGTCCTCGTGCGGATCAGCAGCACAAACCCCGGCACAGGAACCCCGGGCCGACCCGGCACCGGCCCGGACGCCGACTGGATCGACGTCCATCTCGCCAGCGACGGACGGCCCGCGGGCCTGCAGGCCCTAGAGGGCAACCCGGCGCTGACCGTCATCGTGCGCCCCGACCGCGTGATCGCGGCGGTCGAGCCCCGGCACCGGCTCCCGCGCCTGCCCTGGCCCATCCCGGCCACCGCCAGGCCCCGGTCTCCGGCCACGGCTCACCCGCCCGCTCATCCCCATCCCGCCCGCCCGCTCCCGTCTACCCGCTAGAAGAGGTTCCCATGTTCGTCACAATCTCGCTGCTCATGACCGCGGCCTGCCTCCTCCCGGCAGCCGGTAAGCTGCTGGGCCACCCGAAGATGCGGCAGTCCGCCGAGCACTTCGGGATCCCCTGGCCCAGGTACCGGCTCATCGGCGTGGCCGAACTAGCCGCCGCCGCAGGCGTCCTGATCGGCCTGTGGTGGCACCCCCTGGGCCTGGCCGCCGCGGCCGGGATGACCCTGCTGCTCCTCGGCGCTGTGATCACCCACCGGCGGGCAGCGGACAGCGGGAAGGAAATGGCGCCGGCCCTGATCGCTTTCGCCATTACGCTCGCCTACCTCGTCATCGCCCTCACTACCTAAACGTGACGCGCCCTCGCGGCAGGTAACGGCTGGTAATCCGCGTACCGGGGACAATGACCCTGTATCGAGGTGCATTCATTCTCCCGGCTGGCTGGCGTCGTGGAGGTGGCTTGGGTCGAAGGGCGGGGGTACCTGGTCGAAGCCGCGCTCGTGGACCTGGCGCCACCAGTCGGCGCCGTCGAGGTTTCCGGATTCGATGTCGCGTACTAGGGAGCGGACGTAGTCGATCTCCGCGGCGCGGAGGCGGTCCCGGTATTCCTCCTCGACCCGGAACAGGCGGGGAAGGCCGCGCTTGTGCACCAGTTCCCGGGTGGCGGCCGCCTGCGCGTCCTCGATGTCGAGCTGCTGGAGCCGCTGTTTCAGCAGGTCCGCGACCTGCTCTGGCGGCAGGGCGGGCAGGAAGGACAGCGCGGCGACGAACTGGGGGTACTCGGTGGCCGGAATGGAGATCAGGTCGGCGAGCCAGTCGCTGGCCTCGGTCCGCCCGGCGCCCGTCAGCTGGTAGATGGTCCGCTCTGGCAGTCGGCCGGGGCGCTCGGTCTGTACCGGCTCGATCAGCCCCCGCTTTCGCAGGGACTCCACCACGGCATACAGCGCGCCGTAGTTGAGCCTGACGCTTCGCTCCATGAGCCGCTGCCGCAAGGTGGCGGCCACCTCGTAGGGATGCATGGGCCGTTCGAGCAGGCAGTACAGTACCGCCAGGGCCAGGGGGTTGCTCCGGTTCCGGGACACGCTTCTCCACTTCTAGAAGTACTCTATTCAGAGTTCTTTGGGTAGCCAAGGTCAGAGAATCCTCGGCCGCCGCGAGGCTGCTGGACCGCGGGACCGGGCGGAATGTGACTGGGCGGAGGACGGCTGGCAGCGAGCGTTCGGGTGCTGTGGTCAGCGGCGCCGGCGGGCGGGTGAGCTCCTGGCCGCAGCTTCGACCAGGGCCTGACTCCTTCCAGCGCTGCCGTAGCCGCAGGCCAGCAGCGCAGGGTGCCGTCGACCGACCGTCAGGCTGCGAGCCAGCCCCTGATACCGGGTGAAGGCGATGCCCGGTCAGCTGTCCAGCACCGGCGAGCAGTTCCGCGCCATGACGGGCCGCTATCCGCCACGGTCGTGCCGCAGGCCCAGGCACCAGGTCACCACGCGGCGAGGATCTCTTCCAGGGCCAGTCAACTCGTTGCCAGCCAGCCATTCGCCCAGCATCATGGCCACCACCGCGGCCAGCATTCCCGCGCCCACCACCAGCAGGGTAACCTGGTCGATGATCGCGCCGCCAGGCCAGGTACCCGAACGCGATGCCGGCCGTTACCCCGGCCAGCCCGGCCAGCAGCGTGCGGCCTAGCGGCAGCCGCACCCCCAGCAGCCGCCCCCCCACCGCGGCCAGCAGCACCACCAGCACGATGATTTCCATGACGGCGACCATGATCCTGTCCTCCTGCCCTGCGGGACTCCGCCGCGGGCCTACTGCTGGCCTGCGCGGTTCCGGCCGGTGATGAACAGGAGGGACAGGTAGCACAGCATGGCCACCGCCCAGGCCAGGGCCATGGCCATGGACGCCCCGTTCTGACCGGTGCCGACGAACCGGGTGCCGTTGATGGCGGCGCTGGTCAAGGCGGCCATGCCCAGCACGGCCAGGGCGATGATGCCGCCATGCCGGGTGGTAGCTGCCCGGATGATGAGGGCCAGCGCGATGACGATGAGGGTCAGGCCGAACTGCACCAGCAGCAGCACGGCCATGGCGAAGGAGGCCCGGCGGATGCTGGGCAGGGCCGCGCCGCCGATGCGGGGGGCCGGTGTGGTGCGGGTTTCCCGGATTGTCATCATCGTCCTTCCCGGCGCCGGGTCCTGCGGACCGCGGCGCCTGTGGTCGCTGGCGATCCCTGCGGAGGCCGGCCTGCCCGGACACCGGCGGGCGGTGCGGGCTTGCCGGGGCGGGATGCGGGTTGCCTGCTGTTTCCCCGGGATGGCCCCGGGCGGTGTGGTGCGGCGCCTGGTCCCCGGGCTGAGGGGGCACGCGCCCGAGGACCGGCGCCGCCGCTGGTCAGCTGGCCGGGGCGCCGGCGGCGGGGGCGTCGGCGGGGGCACCGGGCTGGGCGGGCTGGGCGGGGCGGGTCAGTGGGCCGGAGCGCAGCAGCGCGCCGCAGATGACTGCGCCGGCGGCGAAGATGCCCGCGGTCCACCAGAACGCGACCGTGTAGCCGTGCAGGGCGGCCTGGGCGAGCTGCAGTGGGCCGGGCCGGCCGCGGACGTTGGCCGCGATCCAGGTGGCGATGGCGGAGGCGAAGATCGTGTTCAGCAGCGAGGTGCCGATCGACCCGCCGAGCTGGTTGCCGGTGTTGACGGTGGCCGAGGCCACCCCGGTGTCCCGGAACGGGACCCCGGCGGTACCGGTGTCGGCGGACGGGGCGAAGATGAACCCCAGCCCGGCCCCGATCAGCAGCACCGACGGCAAGATGTACCCGGCGTAGGAGGAGTGCAGGCCCAGCCGGGTCAGCAGCGCCGCCGACGTGCCGCCCAGCAGCATGCCCGCGGCGATCAGCGGCCGGGGGCCGGTCCGCGGCATCAGCACCACGTTGGCCAGCTGGCCCACCACCATGACCAGCGCGACCATCGGCAAGAACGCCAGCCCGGTGATCACCGGGGAGTAGCCCAGGTTCTGCTGCATGTAGTAGTTCAGGAACAGCAAGATCCCGAACATGCCCGCCCCGGCGAACAGCATCGCCAGGTAGGCCCCGGCCCGGGTCCGGTCGGCCACGATCCGCAGCGGCAGCAGCGGCTCGGGCGCGCGCGCCTCCCAGCGCCACGAACCCGGCCAGCAGCACCACGCCGGCCGCGATGAACGCCCACGTCGACGGGGTGCCCCAGGAATGGGTGGCGGCGTTGGAGAACCCGTACACGATGCAGAACATCCCGCCGGACACCAGCGCCGCGCCGGGCACGTCCACCCGCGGCCGCCGTCCGGGGACGTCCCGGCCCAGCAGCACCGCCGCGCCGATCCCCGCCACCGCGGCGAACAGCACGTTCACGTACAAGCACCACCGCCACGACAGGTACTCGGTCAAGATCCCCCCCAGCACCAGGCCCACCGCGCCGCCGGACCCGGCCACCGCGCCGTACACCGCGAACGACTGACGCCGCTCATCGGGGTCGGTGAACGTGGTGGCCAGCAGCGACAGCGCGGTCGGCGCCAGCACCGCGGCGAACGCGCCCTGCACCGCCCGCGCGCTGATCAGCATCGGGAAGCTGACCGACGCGCCGCCCACGGCCGAGGCCGCGGCGAACCCGGCCATGCCGGTCAGGAACATCACCTTGCGGCCGACCACGTCGGCCAGCTTGCCGCCCAGCAGCAGCAAGCTGCCGAACGCCAGCGCGTACGCGGTCACCACCCACTGCCGGTCCGCGACCGAGAAATGCAGCGCCCGCTGCGCCGAGGGCAGCGCGATGTTCATGATCGTCGCGTCCAGCACGATCATCAGCTGCGCGATCGCGATCACCGCCAGGATCCACCACCGCCGCGGATCCGGCTGGGTCGCCGCGCCCGGGCCAGCCGGCCGCGCCGCGGCTATCTGGAGTACTTGATGCCGACATGATTCCTGCCTTTCTCGTAGTACTCTAATCAAAGTACTTTGGTGAGGATCCCAGGGCAAGTCCGCCGCCGGACGGCGGGTGGCTGACCTGTGATGGCCGGCGCCCGACGCCGGCCTGGCGCGAGAAGGCGAGGAGAAACCTCCTCTCTCCCCTGACCTGCAGCACGTTCCGCGCTCTTCGCGGCCGCGCCGGTTGCACCTGGCTCGCTCACGAGGTAAAGGTCACGTGCGGCCGAGTGAGCGCGCATCGCACGGTTCGTGGTATCGATCCGGCACGAAGAGGGTTCAGCCGGGGCGCGGACGGCACCGGCCGGTGACCCTGATGCCCATATGGCAAAGACAAGCGTCTCCGGGAAGAGAAACCGGCCTCACCGGTCGCGGCTGATTCGCGCCGGTTACCGGAGCCGCGAGGACGGCGCCAGCAGTCCAAGCTCGCGGGCACGCTGGACCGCCTCGGTGCGGCGGTGGACGCCGAGCTTGCCATAGATGTTGCGCATGTGCGTCTTGACCGTGTGGAAGGACAGGTAGAGCTCGTGCCCGATCTCCAGCGCCGACAGGTTGCTGGGCAGGTAGCGGAGCACCCGCAGCTCGCTCTGGCTGAGGTCCTCGCGGAGGGCGGCGGGTTCGCTGGCTGGCGCCGACGGTAGCGACCCGGCGAGCACGTCGAGGATGTCCTTCAGTAGCCCGCTGTGGGCGGTGCGGTGCCGCGGGTGGCGCTCGAGCAGGCCGCGCGCCGGCGTCACCACGAAGGGCCAGATCAGCCCGTCCGGTTCGGCGAGCTCAAGCGCCCGCTCGACGTCGGACTCGGCGGCCTGCGCGTCGCCGAGGAGATCGCGCGCGGCTGCGTCGAGCAGGAATGCCTCGACGAGCAACAGCGGCAGGGACTGGGCAGAGCCCTCAAGGACGGGAGTGATGGTGTCAACCGCGGCCTGGACGTCCCCATCGGCGAGGTGCGCGTAAGCGAGCGCTGTTCGCGCCATGCCCGAGTCCCGCTGCTCCTCGGGCAGCCCGGCCAGCGTCGCCTGGGCGGCGGCCACCTCGCCCAGCTGCAGCTGCGTCTGTGCCAGGAGCCGGCGCGCTGGGGCCGTCATCAGCTGCGGGGCGACGACGAGCGCCTCGATCTGTGCGGCGGCGCGGAACGCGGCGGCTGCCTCCTCCGGCCGGCCGCGAGCGGCGTAGAGCCTCCCCCGCGTCAGGTGGAGCAGCTGCCCGGTCGCGGGCTCCAGCTCCGGGCGCACCACGTGCCCGGCACGCTCGAGCCAGCCCTCCGCGTCATCGAACCGGCCCTGCCACACGTCCACCGTCCCCAGCGCGACGAGTGCGGCACCGGCGACGCGGTCGGCGCCCCAGCCGTGCGCCTCCGCGATCGCTATCGCCTCCAGAGCGCGTGCACGTGCCTGGGCGAGCGAACGGCGCCCCGCCGCCACGGCCAGGTGGGCGAGACACTGCACCTCGAGGTAGGGCCGTCCCCCAGGCGGGCTAGCGCGAGCCCCTGCTCGAGGTGCCGCTCTGCCTCCTCGAACCGGGTCGACCACAGCTCGACGATGCCGAGATGCATCAGCGCGGCCGCGCGGACATCGTCGCCTGGCCCGGCCTCGCCGGCCGCGGGCGCCTCGACCGCGAGCAACTGCGCTTCGGTGAGCGCCGAGCGGAAGTCCCCGCGCCGGCGGGCAAGCTGGAGCCGGGAAAGGCCCAGCCTGGCCTCGAAGCGGGACCGGCGCTCATCGGGCACCTTGGCGGCGTTGCGCTCGGCGAGCGCGATGTAGGTCTCCGCGTCGCCGAGCGAGCCTCGCCACACCGCCCCGCCGGCGAAGACCCGGGCTAGCTCTGGATCAGCACGTATCACGCCGGGCGGGAACCCGGTCAGCAGCGCGTACGTGGTCGCTCCGAGGCCGTCGAGCCAGAGGCTGAAGCTGTGGTCGGCGAGCAGGCGGGCGGCGGACGCCCAGTCCCCGGCCGCCTGCGCGTGCCGGACCGCGTCGACCACTTCTCCGTGCTGGGCGTACCAGCCGGCCGCGGCGCGGTGCAGCTCGCGGACCGCGTCCGGCTCGGCTCGCTCGAGCTCGAGGCGGAGCAGGTCGGCGAACAGGCGATGGTAGCGGAACCACGAGCGGCTCGCGTCGAGCGAGATAACGAACGCGTTGTGTTCCTCGAGCTCCTGCAGGATCCGCACCGAGCCGGCGGCGCCCGTGAGCAGGTCGGCGAGCGAGCCGTTGACGCGCTCGAGGATCGAGGTGCGCCGCAGGAGCCGTCGCGCCTCCTCGGGCTGCCGCTCCAGTACCTCCGCGAACAGGTAGTCGGCGACGGTTCGCTCGCTGCCGGTGAACTCCGCGACGAAGCGCTCCGGATCGGGATGCCCGGCCAGCGCGAGCGCGGCCAGCCGCAACCCCGCCGCCCAGCCCTCGGTGCGCTCGTGCAGCCGGGCGAGGCTCTCGCCGGGGAGCGCGACTCCGGCAGCGGCCAGCAGCTCTTGTGTCTCCTCGAGGGTGAAGCGCAGATCCGCGCTCCGTATCTCCCTCAACTCGCCGGCCAGACGAAGCCGGTGCAGCCCGAGGCGAGGGTCATGGCGGCTCGCCAGCACCACCCGCAGCAGCGGAGGCCGCCGCGCGATGAGCAGTTCGAGCTGCCGCAGCGCGTCAGCAGCGTGAAGCTCATGCAGGTCATCGAGCACGAGCACCACCGGCCGCTCCAGCGAGCCCAGCTCGGCCGCCAGGCGCCCGACGACCGCCTCCCCCTCGAACACCGGCGCCGGCCCTCGCTTCTCCACGAACGCGTCCGCGCCGATCGCGGCGCGGACCTCGCCGATCACCGAGAGCCAGAAGCGCTGCGCATCCTGCTCCCCGCGCTCGACCGACACCCACGCGACGCGATCGCCCAGCCCGGCGTCCTCGATCCACGACCGGAGCAGCACGGTTTTGCCGCTCCCGGCCGGCGCGGAGAGCAGCGTCACGCCTCGGCTGCCATCGTCCGACAGGAGCCCGAACAGTTCTCGCCGGGCAACCACGAACGGGCCACGCGAACCCTTCATCTCTGGCGCTCACTGTACGTATGGCGCCGCGGACGCGGTAGTGCCCGCCGTAGCCTGCGGGCGGATCGATACCACGATTCGAGTGATGCGCTCTCACTCGCCGGGGGGCGACTCTTCCATCGTGGACGCAGATGCCGAGGCCGGCCTGTACGAGATCCGGATCCGGGGCGTGCTGAGCGACAGGCTGCTCCGCGCGTTCCCGGACCTCGAGGCGAAGACGCGGGATGGAGAGACCGTGCTCGTCGGGGCGCTGCCCGATCAGGCTTCGCTGTACGGCGTGCTGGGCCAGATCGAGGCGCTCGGGCTGAAGCTACTCCAGGTCCGCTACGGGCCGCCCGGCCCCGACGGTCCGAGCGGGGCCGTATGACGCCTCTACAGGACCCGATTCTCCGGAAAGGGAACAGGCAATGACCAGCAAGGGAACCCGCATCGCACCGAGCCTGCCGGGAGGAGCCGGGCAGCGCTTGGTGGAGAGCTTGGATGAAAGCGAATGCCTGCGGCTGCTCGGCGCCGGGCGGGTGGGGCGCCTGGCCTACACCGGCCGGGAGGGCCCCGCTGTGCTGCCGGTCGTGTACAAGCTGCACGAAGGCTCGGTCGTCTTCCACACCCTGCAGGGCACCTTTACCGAAGAGGACCTGCGTACCGGTATCGCGCACGCTGACTACCAGGTCGCGTTCGAGATCGACCAGATCGATCCTGACGCGCGCGGAGGCTGGGCCGTGCTGGTTGTGGGGTCGGCGCATCATGTCGATACCGAGGCCGAACGCGCGTCGATCATTGACGCCGGGGCCGACCCATGGCCGTGGCCTGAGGCTGAAGCTACGCACCTGATGCGTGTGAAACCGCTCCGCATCAGTGGCCGCCGCAGCTACCTGCGCGTGATGCCACCGGAAAGCTGACCAGTTAGGGGTCATCACCATGTCGATCCAGTTCTCGCCGGTTATCGCCGCCAAGCAGCGGCCGCTGCCCGGCTTCAGCTCCCTGCTGTATGTCGACCTCGACACGCTGGGCGTGCCGGCGTCCCCCGTTGCCGTCCTGGACGACTTCCGGGTACCCGGCCTGCCGTTCTCGCCGCACCCGCACGCGGGCTTCGCCGCGGTCACCTACGTGTTCGAGGACTCACCCGGGGACCTGCGCAGCCGCGCCTCGTCCGGAGCTGACCTGACGGTCGGCCCCGGGGGGATCGTCTGGACTCATGCGGGTAGCGGCGTGGTCCACGAGGAGATCCCGGCCGTCCCGGGCCGAGAGCTGCACGGGATCCAGATCTTCGTCAACCTCAGCGCCAAGAACAAGCTCACGGCCCCGCAGGTGCTTCATCTCGAACCGGGTCAGGTGCCCGAGTGGCGCAACGACGCCGGTGACCGCGTCCGCGTCGTGGTCGGCTCGTTCGAAGGCGTCGCCTCGCCGCTCGTCCCGGCCGAGCCGTTCACGTTGCTCGATGTCCGGCTGCGGCGGGAGATCGCCTTCGGTCTCCCGGCCGCTCACAACGCTGTCGTCTACGTCCTCACCGGGCACGTCGCGGTCCGCGCCGACGGTCAGCAGGAGAAGGTCGACGGCGGGCACGCGCTGGCGCTCCGCGGCGGTGGCGGCCTCGTGAGATTCGAAGCCGTTCCCCCCTCGCACTTCCTCATCTTGTCCGGACCCGAGATCCGTGAACCGGTGGTCGCGGAGGGGCCTTTCATCATGAACGAGCCGTCGCAGATCGAGGCGGCCGTAGCCCGCTATCACGCGGGAGGCATGGGCCATCTGGCGCCGCTCCCAGGCAGCTGAGTAGCTCGGCCGTCGGGGTTCCGCTCTGCTCGGCGGCGAGGTGGCTGGTGTTGGCGTCAGCGATGTCGGCAAGGGTGCCGAGCTGAGTGGGGCTGAGCAGGCCGGCGACGCAGTGCCGGACGGACGCGAGGTGCAGCAGTCGCGCGCGAGCGAGCAGCCGCAAGGTCGTGATCATCGGGTCCGGCCGGCGGTGACCGGCAGGCAGACCAGGAAGGTCGCTCCAGGGCCGGGTTGCCTGCTGGTCACCGAGACCGTGCCGCCATGGGCCATGGTCAGTTCCCTGACCATGGCCAGCCCGAGGCCGCTGCCGCCGCTGGCCCGCGACCGGTCATCATCGAGCCGGGCGAACCGTTCCCAGATACGCTCGCGGTCTGCCGCCGGTATCCCCGGCCCGTCATCGGACACCGAGATCACGGCGTGGCGTCCATCCTGGCGGACGGACAGCTCCACCATGCTGGCGGCGTACCGTAGGGCATTATCCACCAGGTTGCTCACCACCCGGCTGAGCTGCGTCTCGTCGCCGAGGACGAACACCCGGTCGAGCTGACCCAGGCGCAGGCTGATGCCGTCGGGAACCGGCCGGCGGGAGCAGTCGGTCACCACGCCGGCCAGATCGACTGGCTCGGCCCGCTGCGGGGCGCGGCCGTCCGCCGCCGCGAGAATCAGCAGGTCGTTGACGAGGCGCCCGAGCTTGCGGTGGCCGGCGAGCAGGTCGTCGACCAGTGTCTGGCTCGTCTCTGGGTGAGTTTGCGCCACCTCCAGAGTGGTGGTCATGCCGGCCACCGGCGTGCGCATCTCGTGCGCGGCGTCGGCCACGAAGCGGTGCTGGCGGTGCACCGAGGTCTCCAGCGATTCCAGCATCTGATTCAGCGTGCCGCCCAGCCGGGCCAATTCGTCGGCGCCCAGGCCGCCCAGCCGGCCGGAAAGCTCACCGCTGGCCGCGATCGTCGCGGCCTGCCGGCGCAACCGCTCGACCGGCCGCAGCGCCCAGCCGGCCGTCAGCCAGCACACCGCTGCCACCACGGCCAGGGCGCCCGCAGCCAGTGCCGCGGTGAACTCGGCCACTTTCCGGGCCTGCGCGGCGGCCGGGTCCAGGGACAGCGCGGCCACGACGGTGTCCGGCCCGCGGGGTGTCGCGGCCCGGACCGCGTACACCGCCACGCCGGCCGCGGCCAGGAACGCCGGATGGCTCAGCACGGCCCGCTGGCTGCTATGGCCGGGCGGCAGCCGGTACATCGCGGGCCTGGCGGCCGAAGCCGGGTCGCCGGTGACTACGCGGCTCCTGGCGTCCAGTACCTGGATCCGCGGCACCCCCGCCGCTACCGGCATCGGGATCGGGTTGGGCACCGTTTCCGCCGACCTGAGCTTGGTGGCTACCTGGCGGGCGCCCCCGGTCACGGTGCCCCAGGCCGAATCGGTCAGCGACCTGTGATAGAGGGTGATCGCGACCGGGCCGGCGATCGCAAAGATCACGGCAGCCAACAGCGTTCCCGTAACGGTCAGCCGGAGGCGCAGGCTGGATTGCCAGATCCGGGGCAGGCCGACCATCACGGGTTCTCACGCATCCGGTAACCCACGCCCCGCACGGTCTCGATCAGCGAGGGCTGCCCCTCGGCGCCGATCTTGCGCCGCAGTGAGCTGATGTAGACCTGGACCACGTTGTGGTCGGCCGCGTCGTTGTCGCCCCACACGTGGTCCAGCAGTTCCTGCTTGGTGACCGTCACGTCCCGGTGGGCCAGCAGATAGCAGAGCACGGCGAACTCGCGGGGGGTGAGGTCGAGTTCGGCGCCGTCCCTGGTGCAGCGGTGCCGGGCCGGGTCCAGGGCCAGCGGCCCGTGCCGCAGCACGGGCGGCAGCCGGGCCGGGCCGCGCCGCAACAGCGCCCGGAGCCGGGCCAGCAGCACCGGGTACTTGAACGGCTTGGCCAGGTAGTCGTCGGCGCCGGCGTCCAAGCCCGCGACGTGATCAGCGGCGCCGTCCCTGGCCGTCAGCATGAGGACCGGCAGGTCACGGTCGGCGGCGCGGAGTTGGGTGCAGACCCGCACGCCGTCCAGCCCAGGTAGCAGGACGTCGAGGATCATCGCGTCGTAGTCGAACTCGGTGGCCCGGTGCAGGCCGTCGACGCCGTCCGGGGCGATCTCCACCGCGTATCCCTCGGCGGTCAGCCCGCGGCTGAGCGCGCTGGCCAGCAGCTCATCATCTTCCACGACCAGGACGCGCATACTGCATGGTCAGGCAGGCGGCTGACGGAACGCTGAACGAGCGCTGCAGGAACGTTCAGTGTCGGCGGGACGGGGCCGGGTTCCGTCTTCAGCGGTTCTTCAACCTCGAATTGCCACCCTGCTGACATGACCGATCCCACGTCCTCCACTACCGAAGACCACAGCCTGTCCAGACGGACCAGAACCCCGCGTCGCCGCACACGCACCCGGATAGCGCTTGTTGCGGTGCCGTCCATCGACGGTGCGTTCTCGGGCCTGATCGGCGACCCCACTGCCAGCGGCGACGGAGCTAGCACCATCACGTTCCAGGTCGGCCCGCCCGGCACCCACCAGTACATCTGCCCGATGCCCGGCCACGCCCAGATGGGCATGCACGGGGCATTCATCGTGCGCTTAGCGAGCAGGGATTCCCGATGACAGACACCCGCCATGAACCCAACCCGCCGCGGATCTCCGCTGCGGCCGCCCGTATCGTATTGATCGGCGCGCCCGGCCCGCTGCGCTCGGCCGTCGCGCGGCAGCTGAACACCAGTACCGTGCAGTTGGCGTGCCTGGACACGCCGGCCGCCTGCCACCCGCCCTGACATCCGCGGCCACCGGCGCGGGAAACGGGCTCACCGGCGCCACGGTCGTGTTCGTGACCGTTCCGCGGCTACCTGGGCTGGCCAGCCGCCTCCGTCACCGGTTCCGGGACCCGGCGCTGGCGGCAGGCTTCGAGCAGGCCGTCATGGCCGCGCGCAGGTACGGAGCCGCCCGGGTCATCGTCCTGTCCACCACGTTCCGGTACGACGACGATCTCGGCCTGCCGCTGCACCCCAGTTCGCCGGTCCTGGCGGCAGCCGAGACAGCACCCGCAGCCGCCGCCGAGCAAGCGGCCAGCTTGTTCACCAGCCTTGGCGGAGACTCGGTCGTGCTGCGGCTCGGCTGGACCTGCAGCCGCGAGGAAGCCATCACCCGCCGGGTGCTGGCCGCCGCCCGGCGCGGCTGGCGGCTCATCGACGGCGACCCTGGCGCCTGGGTCGCCATGATCGCAGAGCTGGACGCCGCCCGGGCCGTCTGGCCGGCGCTCACCGTTCCCCCGGGCACCTACAACGTCACCGACGGCTCGCCCATCACCCAGGGCATGCTCAACACCCGCCTGGAGACCGCCCTCGGCCGGACCTTGCACAGCCTCGACGAGCTCGGCTGGGGCTACGACGGAACCCTGTTCGGCCCCTCCCGGAGAATCGCCGACTACACGTTCGGTGACCTGACCGGATGGCAGCCGCACGTCACTCCGGCCGCGGAAAGCCTGGCCGGGGCGCCCTCAGCCGCCGGGGAACGCCATACCAGCACGAACCCCGCCAGCACGCCAGATCAGGGGAACCTGTCATGACCAAAGGCACAACATTGCTCCGGATCCGATGAGCAGAATGAATGCGCGATCTCAATCACCGCTGCCGGACATGGAAGCCAAATGGGGCCGCTCATGGCTTTGGCCGCATAGCTCTTCGTCGCGCAGCCTGCAAGGGCTGGCGACGGGTGCAGCGGTCGGCAGCGCAAGCTCAGCGTTTCCCGATCTGCGCCGCGAATCAGATATCCCAGCCGCGGACTCGCGTCACGAGCGCGCTGGCAAGTCGCTGATCAGCGACCTCATGGGCGCCGCGGGCGGTTTATCCTCACGGTCTCGCCGGTTGGATGTGTTCACTGTTCGTGGGCTGCGGGTTCCCCACCGCTGGTTCACAGGTCGGGGAAGGAGCGGTCGGGGTTGTGCTCGGACAGCACGGACGCCGGCCCGATGAGGCTCTTGTCCAGTTCCCCGATGACCTCCTCGGTCTTGCCCTCGTAGTCATACTTCCTCAGCACGTGCTTGATCGCCTCGAGCCTGGCCCGCTTCTTATCGTTGCTCTTGACCACCGTCCACGGCGCGTGCTCGCTGTCGGTGTAGTGGAACATCGCCTCCTTGGCATCGGTGTAGGCGTCCCACTTGTCGAGCGACTCGATGTCCATCGGGCTCAGCTTCCACCGCCGGACCGGATCGACCCGGCGGATGATGAACCGCGTGCGCTGCTCCGAGCGCGTCACCGAGAACCAGAACTTCGTCAGGTGCAGCCCGGAGCGGACCAGCATGCGCTCGAACTCTGGCGCCTCCCGCATGAACTCGCTGTATTCCGCGTCCGTGCAGAAGCCCATCACCCGCTCCACGCCCGCCCGGTTATACCAGGACCGGTCGAACATGACGATCTCGCCTGCCGCGGGCAGATGCGGCACGTGACGCTGGAAATACCACTGGGTCTGTTCCCGTTCGCTCGGCCTGGCCAGCGCGACCACCGTGGCGCCGCGCGGGTTCAGGTGCTCGGTGAACCGCTTGATCGTGCCGCCCTTGCCGGCCGCGTCGCGGCCCTCGAACACGATCACGATGTGCTCGCCCCTGGACTTGACCCAGTTCTGCAGTTTGACCAGCTCGACCTGCAGCGGGCGCTTGAGGTACTCATACTCCTCCCGCGTCATCTTCTCGGCGTATGGGTAGTCCTCGTGCCACGTGTCGACCACCCGCCCGTCCGGCCAGCGCAAGACTGGGTCATCGTGTTCGTCGTCGTCTTCAACCGCCAGCCCCGCCATAAGGACCGGATCGGACGCCCAGTCCTCCGGCAGCGCATTGAACGCAGAAGTGGATTGACTAGTCATGTCCCTAGCACAGCACCTTCCCGGCCCACGGTCACGAGCCGGGCCGGATCTAGCCCCGGCCAGTCGCTGCCGCAAGACAAGGCGTGTGCCATCGTCTCGCCATATCCGGGGCGGGCGCCTTGAGCGGGGCTGCGCGTCCCACTGAAGAGCAGCCCGAACCGCTGGACCGCCACGCCGGTTACGCCCTTCCAGGCCGACGGTTAGATCGTCGCCGCGGGGGATGTCTCGGATGCCTCGGTTTCGATCAAACGGTTCGATACCGTGGCTGGGCGAGCCGACTTACGGCCAGCCGACGCCCGCTGCCGGCGCTCGGGCGGTCAGCAGCTGGCCGGTTCGGGACTTATCAGTCATGCTCTCGGTACCGTGCCAGTGGGTGGCAACCATAAACAGAGTGGTCCTGTTCGTGCCGCCAAGTGCGCACGAGAAGCAGCCACGATCCAGCTGGATCGTCTGCAGCACACCTCCTCCCTCGCGAACCCTCACGCACTGCTTGTTGGGAACGTCGGCGTACCAGATGGCTCCTTGGGCGTCGAGGCAGATGCCGTCGGGCACGCCGTCGCCGAGGTCGGCCCACACCCGCGGCTGCGACAGGCCGCCGTCGGCGGCGATCTGGAACGCCGTCAGCTTCTGGCCGTAGGACTCGGCAACGATCAGCGTCGAGTTGTCGGGCGTTACGGTCATGCCGTTAGGGAAGGCGATCCCGTCAGCCACCAGCCGGGCCGCCCCGTCCGGCTTGAGCAGGGCGATCGTTCCGGGCGCGAACTCGCCGCCGGGGAAGTCGAAGCCCTGGTTGTTGAGGTAGGCATTCCCTCGCCCGTCCACGACGATCTCGTTCCAGGGATACGCACGATCAGACAGGCCGCTCAGGTCGGCGTGGGTCACCAGCGACCCGTCCGGCTCCTGGCGCAGCAACCGGCCGTCGCGCGCCGCGACGACTAGCAGCCGACCGTCGGGCAGCCAGTCGATGCACATCGGAAACGCGGGGAAATCAACCCGGGCCATCACCTCCGGCCGGCCCTCGCCATCGACGGCCACGACCTCCTGCGCGCCCCAATCGGACAGCCACAGACGGTCTTGATGCCAGCGCAGCGACTCACCAAAGGCAAGGCCATCAAGTAGATGCTGGACCTCAGCCACGCCATACCCCTCCCATCGCCCCATCGCCCCTCCGGCCGAGCGTCGCCCGCCCGGAGCACTCTACGAAGCAGATGGTTTGCCGTCGAGATCCAAAATGGCACTATTCGGCCATACCAAGCTGGTGGTATACCCGCTAGATGGACATCTTCCTAGACCCGGAATCCGGGAAGCCGCTGACCGGGCAGCTGTACGAGCAGCTCCGCCAGGCCATTACCGGGGGCCGCCTGCTGCCCGGAGATCAGCTCGTCCCCAGCCGCCAGCTGGCAGATGAGCTCGGCGTGTCCAGGCACACGGTGACGACCGCATATGGCCGCCTGGTGGCCGAGGGCTACGCGGAGGGACGCGCCGGCGGCGGCAGCGTGGTGGCATCCGCGTCCCCGGTACCGCCCAAGGGGGCGGGAACGGCCGCCGCCCTTCGCCCGGCCCCGCGGTTCGCAGGCTGGTCGCCGTATTTCCGGCCGCCCCCGTACGGCTGCCGATTCGATCTCCGGCCGGGCCTCTCGGACCCCGCGCTGTTCCCGGCTGCGATGTGGCGCCGCCGGGTCGCCGCCGCAGTCGCCGCCGAACATCGGGAGTACGGCGACCCGGCCGGGAGGATCAGGCTGCGGCGGGCCATCGCCGGCTGGGTGGCCCGGTCGCGATCGGTGGCGGCCGGAGAAGACACAGTCGTGGTCACCTGCGGCGCCCAGCATGCCATCGACCTGGTCGCCCGGGTCTTGCTCGAGCCCGGCGACTGTGTTGCGGTCGAGGACCCCGGGTATGTGCCGGTGGTGCGCCTGTTCGGCGCGCTCGGCGCGAGGGTCGTTGGCGTACCCGTCGATGACCAGGGCCTGATCGTGGATCTACTGCCGTCCTCGGCGCGCATCGTATACGTCACGCCCTCGCATCAATATCCCCTCGGCATGACGATGTCGATGCCACGGCGCAGGGCGCTACTGCGCTGGGCGGAGCGCCACGACGCAGCGGTCATCGAAGATGATTACGACACCGAATTCCGTTACGTCGACCGGCCGCTGGAGCCTCTGCAGGCACTCGATGCGAACGGGCGGGTGGTGTACGTGGGCTCGTTCTCCAAGACGTTCTCCCCGTCGGTCCGCCTCGGGTTCGCCGTGGTGCCTCAACCGCTGGCCGGGCCGATCGCCGCGCTGAGGCAGCTCATCGACTGGCATCCGCCGATCGCAATGCAGACCGCCCTGGCTGGCTTCATCGACGATGGCCTGCTCGACAAGCACATCCGGCGCAGCAGGCGCGTCTACGCCGAGCGCCATCACATCCTCACTGAGGCGCTCTCCGGGTCGCTGGCCGGCCACCTCACAGCCCATGCCTCCAACGCCGGATTGCACGTCGCCGCCGTGCTGCGGGAAGGGCTCCGCGAGAATGAGGTGCTGCACGCCGCAGCCGGGCACGGAATCGCCACATCCGGCCTGTCTGACTGCTTCCACACAAGCCCGCCGCGATCAGGCCTCGTGATTGGATTCGGCGCCGTCAGCACCACCGGCCTGCCGACAGCATTGCGCATGCTGGACCGCACACTCGCGGCCCAGAGCCCTTGCGTGGCCAGATAACGCCCGATATCCGCGCCCAGCGATTGCTGAGATCCGTCTTGCGCCGCGCCGCCACTTCGCTGCCGGTGACCGCCTACGCGGCCACATCGGTCTTGCGAGGACGCCCGCGAGCACGCTTACCCGGCACGATCGCACCGCACATCAGCAACTCGCCGCCCCAGACGCCCCAGGGCTCGCTGCGCTCAAGCGCGCCGGCCAGGCAGGCGATCCTGGCCCCGCATCCCCGGCACATGGCCTTCGCCTGATCCACATCCCGCGGAGACTCGGCGAAGAACAGCTCCGGGTCCTGCACGCAGGGAAGATCATCTCCCACCGGCAACCCGGCCCCGCACCCAGCTGATCCGCCACGCCGGCCTTGCCAACGGTGGCATCTCGCCACTGCATCGGTACCATCCCCTCTCGGCCTGGTTACTCATCTGCCTGCCCCGTGGGCGGCTGAGCTGGGAACGCCCGCTTCAGCAAGCCATCCCACCCGATCCGCACACGAGCACCATAGGGAGGCAGATGGTCTCCCGTCGAGATCCAAGATGGCAGTATTTGGCCATACCAAGCTCGGCACCGTGTCCTGCGCTGGTTCGAGGCGGGCTAGATAATCGCTCTTCGTTTCCTTATCTTCAGAACGAAGACGTGGTAGTAGCGGCCCGACCCTGTTTCGCCAGCTAGCACACGCCTGAGCAGGCTGGTCTATCTCCAGAACGAAAGGAGGTGGCAGTGAGCGAAACCATCTCGCTCGGCATCCCGGGCCTGTCCGTCCCGCCGGGAACCCACATCTGCGCCTTCTACTCCGGCGCGACAGGCCGGGACGAGATCGTCGTGCCGTTCCTGGCCGAAGGAATCCGCGCCGGCCAGCGATGCATCTGCATCCTCGACACCCCCCAGCCCGCCGACGTGCTCGCCAGCCTCAGCACCCATATCGGCCCCGGCGACTCCGTCAAGACCGGCCAGCTCACGCTGGGCACCCCGGTAGACGCCTACCTGGCCTCCGGCCAGTTCCGCACCGAGGACATGCTCGGCTACTGGCAGAACGAGGCGAAGGCGCTGCATGGGCCGTACTTCAGCTTCGCCCGCGCGGCCGGCGAAATGCCCTCAGTCCTGGACAATCCCGGCGGACGCGCGGAGTTCTTCCGGTACGAATCCATGCTCAACGTCGCCGCGAACCTTCCCGAAGTCATCTTGTGCCTGTATGACCTGGAACGATACGGCGCCGCCGTGATGATGGACGTCCTGCAGACCCACCCCCGGGTCATCGTCAACAACACCATCCACAACAACCCCGACTTCATCGAACCCCGCCTGTACCTGGGCGGAAAACCAGATGACTAGCGGCGAAGCCGATCACGAAGTGAATTGACGCTTCGCGACCACCTCGGCTGAGCCGCCCGGAAGAGGATCACCTGAACTTCTGATGGGGAGCTTGGCACCTCCGGCTACATCAACGGCGAGGACTTCGACCGCATCGTCAACCCCTCGGCCATGGTCGGCCAGTGAGGACGGCAGACCTCGCCGGGAGCGGGAGCGGCTCATCCGTCTCGGGTGATGTGGGGTGTGGGCGACGCGGTGAGGCTGTGCCTCAGGCCTGCCGGCAGCCACGGTTTCCCCTCGCCTACCAGTCGGCTGGACGCGGGAGCCGATATGAGCAAGCTGAAGCATTCGCGCCGCTCAGGCGGAGTGCGGTCATGGGCGGCTCTCGGGGCCGCGCTGGCCGCCGGCGGCGTCGTGAGCGGGTGCACGACCAGTACCTCGAGCACGCCGGCCGCCAGCGCCAGTTCGGGTGCTTACGCTTGAGCGCGTGCGCGGTTACCAAGGTCGCAAACCAGGTCGTTCCCTCCGTGGTGACGATCGCCGCGCACGGCGCCGGCGGAAGCGGCACCGGGTCGGGCGAGCTGATCCGGTCCGACGGCTACATCCTCACGAACAATCACGTCATCTCAATAGCCGCCAGCGGGGGTCAATAGCCGCCAGCGGGGGCTCGGTTGAGGTGCTAGTTCTCCGATGGCCATACCGCCTCCGCGGCGATCACCGGCCGCGACCCGCAAACCGATCTCGCCGTGCTCAAGATCGAGAGTTCGCCCCACCTCAAGGTGATCTCGCTTGGTTCGTCGTCGTCCGTACAGGTCGGCGAGCCGGTCGGGGCGATCGGCGCCCCGCTCGGATTGTCCGGCACGGTGACGTCCGGCATCGTCAGTGCCCTCAACCGGACCGTGGAGGTCCCCGGCGACAATGACAAGACGGCCCTGCTCGTGTCCGCGCTGCAGACGACGCGTCGATCAATCCCGGCAACAGCGGCGGCGCCCTGGTCGACTGCGCGGGTCAGCTCGTGGGGGTGCCGACGGCGGGCGCGACGGTACCGAGCCCGTCCGGCCCGTCCGGCGGCGGCAGCATCGGGCTGGGTTTTGCCATCCCGGTCGATCTCGCCACATCCATAGCTGACGAGATCATCACCACCGGCAGGGTGACGCACGCCTACTTCGGCGTGCAGACCGTGCCGATACCGCCTGCGGCGGCCGCCCAGGCCGGGGTACCCGAAGGTCTGTTCGTCCAGGGGGTCTCGCCCGGAGGCCCGGCCGCCGCGGCCGGGCTGCGCGCCAACGACGTGATCACCAGCATCAACGGCAAGCCGGCGACCGGCAACATCCAGCTGCAGGAACTGACCTTGACCAAGAAACCCGGCGACACGGTGCAAATCGGCTACGACAGAGCTGGTCGGTCGGCGAAGGCGACGGTCACCCTGGCCGCGCAGCCGTGAGCTGGCCCCGGGCCTCCTCGTCATCGAGCCTGAGTGCAGGCGCGGCGCGTCCGCGGCTCACCGAACAGCCCCGCGGCGCTGGCCACCGTTTCACCCCGGGCGGGTGATCCGCGCGGGCCGAATGGCTGGGATCATGGCCCGCTCCCGGTGCTGCCGGACGGCCGGGATCACCCGCCGGGTGTGAGGCGGAGCGGGCCCCCCGGAGTCACGCTGGCGCAGTATGACCAGAGTGACTCCGGGCCGCCGCACCGGGCGGAATGCTCTCCTGTCCGGCCTCGTGCTGCTGGCGGCCGCCTGCGGCCTCAGCGGCAGCCCTGACCAAGCTCCAGTCCGCGGTCAGCACGCTCGCGGCCGATCGCAACGCCAGCAGTGTGTCCGGCGTGGTCACCGCGACCGCCGGTGCGTCCGCCGCGGCGCGCCAGTTCCTGGCGGTGGCCAGCGCGGGCTGCCCGTCACCCTCACCGTCGTGACGCCGAACGACTGGAGAACGGTCATGCTCGGCGGGTGAGGCAGCCCGCCGACGGACAGGGTAATACTTGGGTCACCGGCCTCTCGGAAGGGAGGGTAACCGTGCCCACCGATTCCACCGCCCACGAAGACGATCTTGGCCCGGTCGATTTCCTGGTCATCGAGTTTCCAGGTGCCCGCGTCACCTCGGGCGGGTTCGAGCAGTTGCTCACCCTCGCCGACCAGGGTGTCATCGACGTTCTGGATCTGGAGTTCGTCGCCAGCGACGCTGACGGCAACGTCCGCACGGTGGAGCTTCAGGAGCTCGGCGACGGCGCGGACCTGAGCGCCTGGGTGGGCGCATCATCCGGCTTGCTCGACGACACCGACCTCCAGCAGATCGCCTCCTCGCTCCAGCCGGGAAGTATCGCAGCCGTCGTCATCTACGAGAATCGATGGATCTTCAGCGTGGTGGACGCATGGCGCCGCGAGGGTGCGCGGCTTATCGCCGACGGCGGCCTTTCCCCGGATGAGCTTGTCGCCGCACTGGACGCGACCGAACCGTCTTAGGGAGCGGCCCGGATCCTCATGAGCGCTAGGAGACAACCGTGGGCATACTGAAGACCGCCGCGACCGTAGCCGTGGCCACTTCGGTGCACGGCCGCGTGCAGCGAAGGCAGCAGGCCCGGTGGGCCGCGCAGGATCAGCACGCCGCGGCCCGGCACGACCCGCCGCCACCGCCTCGACCGGACCGGCCGCCGCCGCGCCAGGGCCAGCGCCAGGGCCCGACGAGATGGCGGAGCGGCTTTCCAACCTCACCAAGCTCGGGGAGCTGCTGCAGGCAGGCGTGCTCACAGAAGCCGAATTTGAGCAGCAGAAGGCCCGCATCCTCAACGGCTGATCGAGGCGATAGTCATCGTGACCGGACGGTCACTATGATGCTGGGGAGGAAGGCGGCCAGATGACTGACGTGCGCCCCGGACCGGGCCTGCACCCCCAGCCTGAGACCTCCGTTCCCGGCCCCGGGCACGATCTCCTGCGTGGCTGGCGAGCCGTCTTGCTGGCCCCCGTCGGCGACGGCCAGCGACGCCGGCGCGGGAGCGACGGGATGCGCCTGGCTGGTGCCGTCCTGGGCCTGGTGTGCTGCGTGCTGGTCATCCGATTCAACTCCCGCATCGACCGGGCCATCGTCCAGGTGATCCATCCGCCGCCGCGGAGCATCACCTGGCTGGTGACGGTGGTGTATCAGGCGGGCTCGTTCGGCGTCGTGATCGTCGTGGTGGCCCTGGCGCTGCTCGCGCGCCGCTGGGCCATGGCGCGCGACATCGCGCTGAGTGCGGCGGGCGCGGCGGCGGTGAGCGGGATTCTCGATCCTCCTCATCGGAAGCCGCGGCGGGAGACCGAGCGGCGTCGTGATCCACGGCTATTACCTGAATTTCCCGGTCCTGCAGATCGCCCTGTTCATGGCGGTCGCCACGGCGGCGCTGCCCTACCTGTCGCGGGGCCTGCAGCGCCTCATCGAGATCTTCATTGCCCTGGTGGCTCTGGCCTCAGCTGTCGGCGGTCACGGGCTCCCCCTCAACGTGCTGGGCAGCCTGGCCATCGGCTGGGGGGCGACGGCGGCGGTCCGGCTCGTCTTCGGCTCGCCGCTCGGCCTGCCGTCGACCGATGACGTGCAGCTGCTGCTGGCGGAGTTCGGCATCCGCTCGAGCGACGTGCACGCGGTGAAACGGCAGGTCTGGGGGGTAGCGAAGTACGAGGCAGCGGAGATATCCGGAGCGGGTCCGCCCGGTCGCATCGGTATCGCCGTCTACGGCCGGGATGCGGCCGACGCCAGGTTTCTCACCAAGGCGGGCCGGTTCGTGCTGTACCGGGACTCCGGGCCAAGCCTCATCGTTACCCGGCTTCAGCAGGTCGAACGCGAGGCCTTCCTCACCATGCGAGCTGGCCAGGCGGGCGTGGCCGTGCCCGAGCTCGTTGAAGCGGGAACGGCGGGACCGTCCAAGGACGCGCTGCTCGTCTACCGTTTGCCCGCCGGGGCCCCGCTGGCCGAGACGGACGCCGCCGGCATCAGTGACGCCACGCTTGATGAGATCTTCCGTCAGCTGCTGACCCTGCGGAGGGCACGCATCGCTCACGGCGCCATCAGCGGTGACGCGCTGCTGGTCGACCCGGCCGCGCAGACCGCCGTACTCGCAGACTTCCGCAACGCCGCCGCGAGCGCCTCACCGGATCAGCTCGATCGCGACCTGGCCGGGGCCCTGGCGGCGACGGCGGTGGCGGTCGGCGCCGAACGAGCCGCCGATGCCGCGGCCCGGAACCTGACGCCGGAGATCACTTGAAGGCGCCCTCCGTCATCTGCATAAGCCGGCGTTGGATCCCGCGCTGGGCCGGAGCCTGCGAGGCCAGCGCGAGCTCCTGGAGGATGTCCGTCAGCGGTCCGCCCAGGCCGCCTCGATCGAGCGTGCCGGAGCTGGTCGAGCCGCGCCGGGTGAGCTGGCCGACGCTGATCATGGTGGTCGGCACGCTCATCGGCGGCTGGGCCCTGATCGGCGTGCTCATCGACGTATCCAAGTCCTTCGACACCGTGATCGGGGCCGACTGGCTCTGGGTCATCATGGCGCTCGTCCTGACCCAGCTGGCCTTCGTGGCGTCGGCCGTCGAGGGTCTCGGTAGCGTGGCCGGGCCACTTCCGTTCGGCCGCACGGTGGCGGTCGAGATCGCCAAGGCCTTCAGCGCGCTGGCCGGCGGGACCGCGGCCGTCTTCGCCACCCGGGTGCGCTTTTTCCAGAAACAGGGCTACGACACATCGGTGGCCCTGAGCTCGGGCGCCATCATGGCCACCTCCAGCTGGATCGCCACCGGGGTGCTGCTCCTGGTCTCGCTGCCGTTCGCCTGGGGATCCATCCACCTTCAGGCCACCCCCGAGTCGGGGGGGAATTCCCGGCTGGTGTGGATCATCCTGGCCATCGTGGTGCTGGTCGCCCTGGTGATCGGCCTGGCCCTGGCCGTGCCCAGGCTCCGCAGGCTGGCGGCCGAGAAGATGCGTCCCAAGGTGCGTGACATCTGGGGCAATCTCAAAGGGATAGCCAGCTCTCCGCGCAAGCTTGTGCTGCTGATAGGCGGCTCGTTCGCTGGAGAGCTGTTCGTGGCCATGGCGCTGTCGGTCTCACTGCGGGCCTTCGGCGACCACCTCCGGCTTCCTGTCCTGATCGTGGTCATCACGCTGGCCGCGATGGTCGGGGGGATCGCGCCGGTGCCCGGCGGCATGGGAGTGGTGGAGGCGGGCATGATCCTCGGCCTGACCGCGGCCGGCGTCTCGCGAGGCCGATGCCACTGCCGCGGTCTTCATCCAGCGCCTGTTCAGTTCGTACCTGCCACCCATCTGGGGCTGGGCCACTCTCGTCTGGATGCGGAAGCGGGATTACCTGTGAGTGCCGCCGATGTGAGCGATCAGTCCACGGCCGCCGGCAAGCCTCCGCTCGAAGCCAGGATCAAGAGCCAGAAGGACCATCCGCTGGCATGGAAGACGCTGGTCAAGCGGGCTGTGGTGGTGGTCATCTCCGGAATCGCCATCTACCTCGTGTTCCCGGCCATCACCGAGGTGCTCGCATCCTGGCCTATGACGCGCCGCTGCGCTGGGCCTGCCGGTGGGGCAGCGGCTCAGGAACTGGATCTTGCGGAAGCGCCCCCCGCTGGAGGGGCTCGACCAGACTCTGCTCGCGCAGCGGAACGACATCCGCGCCGTGCTGGGCCGGCAGTGGTGGCAGGCGCTGCTGCTCTCCGCTGGCCGCCTGGCGTTCGACTACCCCTGCCTGCTCGCGGCGCTGAAGGCAACGGGGAGCAATCCACGCCCCTCGCTGATCCTGGTGGCGTACGCGGTGGCCGGCGTGATCGGGATGATCCCTCTCACGCCCGGTGGTCTCGGAATCGTGGAAGCGAGCCTGACCGGGCTCCTGGTGCTGGCCGAAGTGGACTCCAGTCAGGCCGTGCTGGCGACTCTTACCTACCGGCTCGCCTCCTACTGGGTGCCGCTGTGTGCCGGGCCGATCGCCTACGGCCTCTTTCGCATCCGGTACCGGAGCCGCCCGTCGTCCGCGCCACCCCAGGTGGCGCGGACGTAACCTCAACCGGGCGGATCGCGCGGCCGCTCAGGCCAGGATCTTGGCCTTTTCTCTCTCGAACTCCTGGTCGTTGATAACCCCCCGGTCGCGCAGGTCGGCGAGCTTGGCCAGCTGGTCCGCTGGCGTGCCCGAATCTTCGGCCTGCTGGACGTAGCTGCGGAATTGATCGTCCTGCTGCTGTGCCTGCTGGATGGCCCGGTCGTGCATGCTGTCGCCCCGGGCGATCAGGTAGACCAGGACGCCGATCAGCGGGATCAGCAGCACGAACAGGAACCACAGGGCCTTGCCCCAGCCGGACAGGTCGCGGCTGCGGAAGATGTCGATGAAGATGTAGACGAGGATCCAGATCCATATGACCCAGAGGAAGATCTCCAAGATCGTCCAGAACGCACCAAGCAGTGGATAGGAGTAGGAACTGGCGAGTGGCATGGTCTCTCCATCAGTCGGAACGGCGCTGATCAGGCACGAAGCGCGCAACGTAGCCGGGAAGGAGCTGGACGTATCCCGATCCGGCGGTACGATGTCGCAGCCTCACCGGGATCGTTACATGCCGCCCGCCCCCTCTGCCTCACCCAACTGGGGTGATCAATCAGCACAGAAGACAAAATCAGCGGCTGGTAACGCAGCGCGCGCCTGCCATCGCACGCCCCCGGTCGCGGGAGCGCGACCTCCTCACCCTCACCCACTGCGGTGCTCCAGTGCGCGGCGGGTGAGCACGCGCGCCAGGTGCTGGCGGAACGCGCGGTCGGCGTGGATGTCCTCACCGGGCTCGGTGCCGTCGGCGGCCAGCTCCGCCGCCTCGTCATCGGTATAGACGCCGCCTCGGGTCAGAAAGCCCGGGTCCTCGGTCCGCAGGACCCGGGTGCCCAGGATGCTCAAACCGACCAACTCCCTCTCCAGCAGCATCGCGTCACTGGCAACTTACCGGTGCCCCGGGCCGGGCCGGTTACCCGCTACCGGGGGAGGGGCCGCTGCCGGCGGGGGTGTCGCTGCCCGGCGGCGCCCCGGGAGGCAGGAGGGCTTCGAACCGCTGGGCGGCGCGATTGAGCTGCTGGAGGATGCGCTGCCGCGCTTCGGCGCTCAGCGGAGTGTCCGGCCGCGTGACGGCGTCCCGGAGCACCGGGATCAGCGGCGCGTACTTGGCGGCCAGCCGCTCCACCCGCGGCCCGGTGGTGTGGATCAGGCCCACCCCGTTGTCGGTGAAGTCGGACACCTTGATGATCCGCGCCCACGGGGAGCGGTCCAGGCTCTCCGCGACGTGCTCGCGGTATTGCTGGTTCCGGTCGCGGCCGGGCTCGTACTCGGGGTTGGTGACCGCCTCGACCAGGTCGGCGACCCGCTGCCCGAACCGGCGGGCGAGGACCGCGAGGGCGCCCGCCCGGCTGCCGTCCGGGCTGAGCTCGGCGGCGTGGTCCTCCACCGCGTCGTGCAGCAGCCCGGCGATGGCCACGTCGGCGTCGCGCACTCCGTAGTGGGACAGGATCCTGATCGCCACGCGCAGCAGGTGGTTCAGGTACGGTTCCTGCTGGCGCCGGTCGCCGGCGTGCAGGCCGGCGGCGAGCGCGAGAGCCTGCTCGAGCCGTCGCCGGTCCGCCTCCGGGAAGGAGGCGATCTCCGCCGCGAGCCGTTCCCGCAGGCCCTCTTCACCGTAGGTCGCGGTGATCGCGTGCAGCGGCATGGCCGCGAGCAGCCGCCGTGGCCCGGTTTCCATACCAACAGGGCCAGCGAGGCTCCGCCTCTGACCGCCGAGGTTGACAGTTCTGCCTGCTTACCGGTGCTGCCTGGTTCAGGCTGGGGATCGTAATGCCGGCTGGGCAGGGCGGTTGTCATGTCGCATGTGGTTACGGTCCCGGAGCTGCTGGATGGTCACACGGTGCTGGACATCGAGTGCCTGGACCGCATCTACCTCAATGGCTACGTGCCGCTGCTGCAGGTCGGCGGCCAGGTCGTGACGTTCCTGCACGATCACCGCGGCATGCCGATCGCCTCCCCGGCAGTGTTCGAGCAGATCGGCACCCGGTTCCGGCAGGCGGTGGGCCGCTTTGCTGAGATGAATGACATCCCGATGGTCAAGTTCAAAAAGGGCACGCGGAAGATCGACGTGATGCGCCCGCTACTGGAGCGGGCGGCGCGTGCGGGCCGGCCCGCGGTGGTGGCGGTCGGCTGGGCGCAGGAGTTCCAGCTGGTGTGGGATGCGCGCAAGCGCGACACCGACCCGTCCAGGCCTCCGCAGTTCTCCTTCGCCAAGGCCGAGCGGCGGGTGACCTGCTATTACTTCTATCTCTGGGACGAGTTCTGGGGGCCGGCGTTCATCAAGATCTGCGCGTACTTCCCCTATCCGGTGAAGGTCTGGCTCAACGGGCACGAGTGGGCCAAACGGCAGCTAGCCAGCGCCCGGATCGGCTTCACCGAGCTGTCCAACGGGTTTGCCCGCTGCGACGACCCGGATGGCTTGCAGATGACCTGCGACCGGCTCGGGCCCGGCGACATCCAGGCGTTCTTCGACCGGTGGATGTCACGCATCCCGCTGCCGCTGACCGCGGACGACCGGGCGGCCGGGTACTGGTGGGAGCTGTCGCTGCGCCAGGTCGAGGTGTCCCGGACCATGGTGTTCGATGCTCCCCGCCAGGCCCGGGCGTTCTTCGAAGCCCTGATCGCCGACAACCTCGACCTGGGCCGCCCCGAGCACGTCGAGTTCCTGTTCAAGCGCGACCCGCGGGGCCGTAAGCCCAAAGACCAGGCCGGCGGGGTATTCAAGACCGCCATCGACCGCAACAACCAGGGCGTCACCATCAACGCCTTCTGGCGGCACTCCCGGCTCAAGCAATACCTGAAGGACGGCCGCGCCCTGCGGGTCGAGACCGTGGTGAACTCGCCCGATGACCTCGGCTCCGCCCGCCGCCTGCACAACCTTCCCGAGCTGCAGGCCCGGGCGCGTGCGGTCAACACCCGCCTGCTGCACACTGAGAAAGTCGGCCAGGGATGTGTCTTCGATAGTCCAGCCTTTGCGCGGATATCGCAGCCCACCCTCACCGGTGATGGCCGGAGGGCCCCAGGACTACGGTTCGGCGACCCTCGAGTCATGGCCCTGGCCGGCGCCCTGGCCAGCACGCTGTGCGCCGTCACCGGCATCACGAACAAGAGCCTGCGCGCCTTGATGACCGGGCTGCTCGGCGCCCCGTACAGCATGAACCAGGCCAGCTACGATCTCGCCCGCCTGTCCCGCAACGCCCTGATCACCCGGATCCCGCACCGCAACCTGTATGCCCTCACCCCCGACGGCCTGCGGTTCGCGATCTTCTACACCAAAGTGCACGACCGCCTCCTGCGCCCGCTCATGGCGGGCGACCAGCCCCAGGCGCCGCCCCCGCTCCGCGCTGCCCTCCGCGTCATCGACAGCGAGGTCACCCGCCGCCTCGCCGCTGCACGGCTGCCAGCAGCCGCCTGACCAGCCACGATCTGCCCCTCATCACCATATCGCCGACCTGAAAACTCAAGATCAATGTCAAAGTCCCAGTAACCAAGCACCGCTAGCACACCGCCGCCGGCTTCGCCGGGCAACCCGGCCAGCTGTGGATAACCCGGCGGGGGCAGGCCTAGAACGGCCAGGCGTCCTGGGCGGCCGGCGGTGCCGGTGGCTCCAGGTGCCGGTAGAGCGCCCAGCCGTCATCCTGCCAGCGGTACACCGATGCGGTCAGCCCCCACCGGTGAATGACCTTCACCTGCTCGAACGCCGTGGCCATGGAGCGATGATCGGTCGTGAAGCCGCTCGCGGCGTAGACCCGCCACGGCTTGGCCGGATCGGCGGCTGGCTGGGCCTTCGCGCGCTTCGCTCTCATGCTGGCCATGCGGTGTGCCTTCCCTCGGCGTGCGAGAGGCGCTTCGGATGACTGCATCATGCCGGCGGCACCGGGCCCGCGCAATGACGAATGCACATCTGTATCTGTTCGGTAAGTGCCGCGATGAGACAGCTAAGAGCGGCGGGGGGACGTGGCCGGCGCCGGCCGGAAAGCTCATTTGCCGAGGTCGTTCGGCAAAAAAGTCCGCTAAAGTCCGTTCATGGCTCGCTACGGCCCGCAGTTCGGCCCGGACATCACCTTTCTGGGAATCGCCCGGTGCGACTGGGCCAACCCGGTCAGCTACCCCGGCGCGGATGTGGTCATCCTGGGCGCGCCGTTCGACGGCGGCACCTCCTACCGCTCCGGGGCGCGGTTCGGGCCGCAGTCCATCCGGCAGACCTGTTATCTGCCGCACGACGGCTCGCGGCCGTCGCTGGCACTGCGCGCCGACGGGCTGACCGACCTGCGCGTCTACGACGCCGGCGACGTGGAGATGTTCTCCGGCGACGCCGAGCGGTCGGTCCGGGACCTGCAGGCCGCGGTGCACGCCATCGCGCGGACCGGCGCCATTCCGCTGGTGCTCGGCGGCGACCACACCATTACCTGGCCCGACGCGGCGGGCGTGGCGCAGCACGCCGGGGCGGGACGGATATCGATGCTGCACTTCGACGCGCACGCGGACACTGGCAACACCGCGTTCGGCTCGCTGATCGGGCACGGCCAGCCGATGCGCCGCCTGATCGAGTCCGGCGCGGTCCGCGGCGACCGCTTCCTGCAGATCGGGCTGCGCGGATACTGGCCGGAACCGGAGACGCTGGCGTGGATGGCCGGGCGCGGCATGCGCTCCTACGAGATGACCGAGATCGTGACGCGCGGCCTGGACACCTGCCTGACCGAGTCCTTCGCCATCGCCACCGATGACTGCGACGGCGTCTTCCTGTCCGTCGATATCGACGTCTGCGACCCCGCGCACGCGCCCGGCACCGGGACTCCCGAGCCCGGGGGCCTGTCGGCGCGCCAGTTGCTCGACGCCGTGCGGCGGATCTGCTACGAGCTGCCGGTCGCCGGCATCGACCTGGTGGAGGTGGCGCCGCCCTACGACCACGCCGAGATCACCTCGTCGCTGGGCAACCGCGTGGTGCTGGAGGCGCTGTCCGCGCTGGCCCGCAAGCGCCTCGACGCCGCCGCCGGGACCTCGTGGGATCCCGGCCGCCCCTTGCTGGACGGCCGGTAGGTTCCCTGGCTGGGGGCGGGTAACGCATAGGTTTCCCTGGCTCAGGGCGGGTAACGAAGGGACAGCCGCCGGCGCAGACGGCAGCAGAGATGACGGGACTATGGACACGGTCGACGCGGTGGTGATAGGCGCGGGGCCGAACGGCCTGGCGGCGGCGATCACGCTGGCCCAGGCCGGGCTGCAGGTCGTGGTCTGCGAAGGCGCGGACACGGTCGGCGGCGGGGCGCGCACCGAGGAGCTGACGCTGCCCGGCTTCCGGCACGATCCCTGCTCGGCCGTTCATCCGCTCGGCGCCGGGTCCCCGGTGCTGCAGGCCTGGCCGCTGGAGCAGCACGGCCTGACGTGGATTCACCCGGACCTGCCCCTCGCCCACCCCTTCCCGGATGGCTCTGCCGCCACGCTGGCGCGTTCGGAGGCCGTCACCGCGGCGTCGCTGGGCGCCGACCGCCAGGCCTACCTGCGGCTGGTGGGCCCGTTCACCGGTCGCTGGAACGAGCTGGCCCCCGACGTGCTCCGGGCGCCGCTGAACGGCCTGCCGCATCACCCGCTGCTGCTGGCCCGCTTCGGGCTGACCGGCCTGGCGCCCGCCGACGCGCTGGCCAGTTACTTCCGCGGTGAGCACGCCCGCGGCCTGCTGACCGGCCTGGCCGCTCACGTGACGGCCCCGCTGACGTCACCCGCCACCGGCGCCATCGCGCTGATGTTCGCCCTGGCCGCCCACGAGGTCGGCTGGCCCTTCCCGGCCGGCGGCACCCAGGCCCTGTCGGACGCCCTGGCCAGCCTGCTGACGTCGCTCGGCGGGACGATCAGGACCGGCCACCCGGTCCGCGACCTGGCCGGGATGCCGCGGGCCCGCGCCTACCTGTTCGACACCTCACCCGAGCAGCTGGCCGCCATCGCCGGCTCCCGGCTGCCGCCCCGCTACGCCGACCGGCTCCGCCGCTACCAGCATGGGCCCGGCGTCTTCAAGATCGACTACGCACTGAGCGGCCCGGTGCCGTGGACCGCGAGCGCCTGCCGCCGGGCCGGCACCGTGCACCTGGGATCGTCCCGGGACGACATCAGCGCCGCGCTGCGGACGGTGCACACGGGCGCGGCGCCACCGCGCCCGTTCCTCATCACTGCCCAGCCGAGCCTGTTCGACCCGGCCCGCGCGCCCGGCGGCTCGCACGTGTTCTGGGTGTACTGCCAGGTACCTAACGGATGGCGGCGGGACCACACCGCGGCCATCGAGGCGCAGATCGAGCGGTTCGCGCCCGGCTTCCGGGACCTGGTCCTGGCGCGGACCATCACCGCCCCGGCCGCCGTGGAGGCCCGCAACCCGAACAACGTGGGCGGGGACATCGCCGCCGGCCGCTGCGATCAGCTCCGGCTGCTCTTCCGGCCGACACTCGCCCCGGTGCCGTACGCGACGCCCGACCGCTCCATCTACCTGTGCTCGGCGGCGACGCCGCCCGGGCCCGGGGTGCACGGCATGTGCGGCTACCACGCGGCCCGGACCGCGCTGCGCCGGGTGTTCGGCCGGTGATGCGATGCACTGGTTCGCGGCCCCCGACTACTGGTTCGCCCGGCTCGCGTTCCAGCGCGGGCTGGCGGTCATCTACCTGATCGCGTTTGCCGCCGCGGGCCGCCAGTTCCGGCCGCTGCTCGGCGAGCGGGGCCTGCTGCCTATCCCCGCCTATACCGCGCGCGTGCCGTTCCGCCGCGCACCGAGCCTGTTCTCGCTGCATTATTCCGACCGCTTCTTCGCCGCCACCGTATGGGCCGGGGCGGCGCTGGCCGCCGCGCTCGCGGCCGGCCTGGCCGACCTGGTGCCGCTGTGGGCGTCGATGCTGCTGTGGGCCGTGCCGTGGGCCCTGCAGGTGTCGCTGGTCAACGTCGGCCAGACCTGGTACGGCTTCGGCTGGGAGACGCTGCTGGCCGAAAGCGGCTTCCTGGCCATCTTCATGGGGAACGCGCGCGTGGCGCCGCCCGTCCTGCTGCTGTGGCTGGTGCGCTGGCTGATATTCCGGCTGGAGTTCGGGGCCGGCCTGATCAAGCTGCGCGGGGATCGCTGCTGGCGTGACCTGACCTGCCTGCGCTACCACCACGAGACCCAGCCGATGCCCGGCCCGCTCAGCTGGTTCTTCCACCACCTGCCCGATCCGCTGCACCGGGCCGAGGCCCTCGCCAACCACGTCGCCCAGCTCATCGTGCCGTTTGCGCTGTTCGCCCCACAGCCCGCGGCCAGCGTGGCGGCCGCCGTCATCATCGTGACGCAACTGTGGCTGGTGCTGTCCGGCAACTTCGCCTGGCTCAACTGGCTGACGATCGTCCTGGCCGTCTCCGCGGTGGACGACTCCGCGGCCCGCCGGGTGCTGCCGCTGCCGGCCGCCCCTCCTCTCGCGCCGCCACCCGGCTGGTACGAGGGTGTGGTGCTGGCGGTGACCGCTCTGGTGCTGGTGCTCAGTTACCGGCCCGCGCGCAACCTCCTGTCGCGTAAGCAGCTCATGAACTACAGCTTCGATCCGCTGCGCCTGGTCAGCACCTACGGTGCCTTCGGCAGCGTCACCCGGCGGCGCCACGAGGTGATCATCGAGGGCACGAGCGACGCCGAGATCACACCGGACACGCAATGGCGGGAGTACCAGTTCAAGGGCAAACCCGGTGACCCGCGGCGCATACCGCCCCAGGTGGCGCCCTACCACCTGCGACTGGACTGGCTGATGTGGTTTGCCGCGCTGTCGCCCCGGTACGCCGAGGGGTGGCTGGGCCCGTTGCTGGGCCGGCTGCTGCTGGCCGACCGGGACGTCCTCTCGCTGCTGCGCGCAAACCCGTTCCCTGGCGAGCCGCCGGCGTTCGTGCGGGCCCGGCTCTTCCGGTACCGGTTCACGACCTGGCGCGAACTACGGGAAACTGGAGCCTGGTGGCACCGGTCGCCGGTCCGTGAGTACGTCCCGCCCGTCACCCTGCACCCGCAGGATCGGGTAACCTGACCTGCGACCCATATCAGCGCCACACGGCGTGGTGGCCTCAGGGCGGAGTAGCTCAGTCAGGCAGAGCAAGCGGCTCATAATCGCTGTGTCGCCGGTTCAAGTCCGGCCTCCGCTACGCGACCTCCTGCTCGCCGGCCTTCGGCCGGCTTCGCCGGAGTTCAGTGTTAGCCCGGGGGGACGACCCCCGGACCCCCGATGCGGGCCTTCGGCCCGCGGGCGGGACCGGTGGGTCACTTCGGCCTGCGGGGAACAAGGGCGGCGGTTGATACGCTGTTCTGCTGTCCAACTTGAACGAGAGAGGCTTTAGCCGTGGCTGCCACCGACGTCCGGCCCAAGATCACCCTGGCATGCCAGGAGTGTAAGCACCGCAACTACATCACCCGCAAGAACCGGCGGAACGACCCGGACCGGCTCGAGCTGAAGAAGTACTGCCCGAACTGCCGCTGCCACCGGCCGCACCGCGAAACCCGCTAACCGCCGCAATGGCGCTCAACCGGGACTACGTCGGCCGGAGCTTCCCGCCATCCGAGCCGTATGAGGTCAGCCGGGTCAAGATCGCTGAGTTCGCCAACGCGATCGGCGATCCCAGCCCGCTGTGCCGCGACCGGGAGGCGGCCCGGGCGGCCGGGTACCCCGACGTCATCGCCCCGCCCACGTTCGCGATCGTCATCACGATGGCGAACAGTTCCTATGCGGTCATGGACGAGGACCTGGGCCTGGACTACTCGATGGTGGTGCACGGCGAGCAGCGCTTCGAGCACGTCCGCCCGCTGCACGCCGGGGACGTGGTCGTCGCCCAGTCGACGATCACCGACATCCGGGACGCCGGGCGCAACGTGATGCTGACCACCCGGACCGACATCAAGACGACCGGCGGTGAGCACGTCTGCACCGCCCTGTCCACGCTCGTGGAGCGCGGCGGGACGGCCTGAAGCGGAAGGCGGGAACGTGACAGCGACGGTTAAATACGCGGACGTGCAGCCCGGCGCCGAACTGGAAGCCAGGAGCTATCCAGTCACCCGGCTCGACCTGGTGAAGTACGCAGGTGCGTCCGGCGACTTCAACGTCATCCACTGGAACGAGCGCATCGCCAAGTCGGTCGGGCTGCCCGACGTCATCGCGCACGGCATGTTCACGATGGCCCAGGCCGGCCGGTTCGCCAGTGAATGGGCGGGCGATCCCGGTGCGGTCGTCGAGTTCGGCGTGCGGTTCTCCTCCCCGGTGGTCGTTCCCGACGACGGCAAGGGGACCACGATCGAGGTCAGCGGCACCGTCGAGGAGAAGCTCGACGGCAACAAGGTCGTGCTGGCGCTGACCGCCCGGTCGGGCGGCACCAAGGTCCTGACCCGCGCCCGGGCGGTCGTGGTCCTGCCCTGATGGGCCCCACCCCGCTCGCGGCCTACACCACGCTCGGTCTCGGCGGCCCCGCCGCCACGCTGACCGAGCCGGCCAGCGAGGCCGGGCTCGTCGCGGCCGTCCGCGGCGCCGACGAACGCGGTGAGCCGGTCCTCGTCCTCGGCGGCGGCAGCAACGTGGTGATCGCCGACGAGGGCTTCCCCGGCTTGGTCGTCCGCGTCGCCACCCGGGGGATCTCGATTGTCCCCGCCGGCCCCGGCGAGCCCGCCGCGGCCGCCTCCGGCCGGTCCTCCGCGGCCACTTCCGGCCGGTCCTCCGCGGCCGCCTCCACTCCCGTATCGCTGACCGTCGCGGCCGGGGAGAACTGGGACGATGTGGTCGCGCGGTGCATCGCCGAGGGACTGGCCGGGCTGGAGTGCCTGTCCGGGATTCCCGGCCTGGCCGGCGCCACCCCGATCCAGAACGTCGGCGCCTACGGCCAGGAAGTGGCCGACACGATCACCAGCGTGCGCGTCTACGATCGCGAGCGGCGCGAGGTCACCGAGATGCCGGCCGCGGCGTGCGGGTTCGGCTACCGGACCAGCTTCTTCAAGCGGACACCGTTTGCGCCTGGCTCCGCCACCGGGCGGTTCGTCGTGCTGTCCGTCACCTTCCGGCTCACACCCGGGCCGGGGCCCGGCCCGCTGTCCGGTCCCATCCGTTATCCCGAGCTCGCCACCGAACTCGGCGTGGCCCCGGGCGACCGGGTGCCTCTCGGCGAGGCCCGTTCGGCCGTGCTGAAGCTGCGCGCGCGCAAGGGCATGGTGCTCGACGCCGGCGACCCGGACACCCGCAGCGCGGGGTCGTTCTTCACCAACCCGGTGCTGACCGCGGACGAGTTCGCCGCGGTCACCAGCCGGGCCCGCCAGTCCGGGGGACCGGAGCCTGCGCGTGCCGCACTTCCCGGCCCCGGACGGGCACGTCAAGGTGCCGGCCGCCTGGCTGATCGAGCAGGCCGGTTTCGGCAAGGGCTACCCCGGCCACGCCAGCGGCCCGGCGCGCGGTCCCGGTGCGGCCCGCATCTCGTCCAAGCACACGCTGGCCCTCGTCAACCCCGGCTCGGCCAGCACCGCCAGCCTGCTGGCCCTGGCCCGGGAGATCCGCGCGGGCGTGCGGGTCGCCTTCGGGGTGACCCTCGACATCGAGCCGGTACTCGTCGGCGTCGCCGTCTGAGTCCTCGTACGTCCGTTCGGGAGAAATTCCCGGCCGTCAGGCGCAGCGGCCCGGGCGCTGCGCGCGGGCGGTCAGGCCGCGGCGAGCCAGGCGTCGATCCCGGCCAGCACGTCCTTCCGCACCGCGTCCGGCGCGGCCGAGCCCAGCACCGACATCCGGGCCAGGTCGGCCAGCTCGGCGTCGGTGAAGCCGTGCTGGCGCCGCGCGATCCCGTACTGGGCGACCAGCCGCGAGCCGAACAGCAGCGGGTCGTCGGCGCCGAGTGCGATCGGGACGCCGGCCTCGAACAGCCGCCGCAGCGGGACGTCGCGGCTGCGCGCGGCGATGCCCAGCGCCACATTGGACGACGGGCACACCTCCAGCGTCACGGCCTGGCTGGCCAGCCGCTTGACCAGTTCGTGGTCGGGCGCGGCCAGCACGCCGTGCCCGATCCGGTCCGCGTGCAGCTCGTCCAGGCAGGCCCGCACGCTCGCCGGGCCGGCCAGTTCCCCGCCGTGCGGCACCGCCAGCAGGCCGCCGTGTTCGGCGATCCGGAAGGCCGGGGCGAAGTCTTCCGCCCGGCCGCGCCGCTCGTCGTTGCTGAGCCCGAAACCGGTCACCCCGCGCCCCGCGTACTGCACCGCCAGCCGGGCCAGCGTCCGCGCGTCCAGCGGGTGCCGGGTCCGGTTCGCGGCGATGACGATCGCGATCCCCACCCCGGTCGCCCGCGCGGCCCCGGCCGCGGCGTCCAGGACCAGCTCGACGGTGGGCGTCAGGCCGCCGAACCGCGCGGCGTATCCTGACGGGTCGACCTGGATCTCCAGCCAGCGGGAGCCTTCGGCCCGCTCGTCCTCCGCGATCTCGCTGAACAGCCGCTGCAGGTCCGCCGGGGTGCGCAGCACCGACCGCGCCGTGTCGTACAGCCGCTGGAACCGGAACCAGCCCCGTTCGTCCGCGCCGCTCAGCTTCGGCGGCCACTCCTCGGTCAGCGCCGCGGGCAGGTGGACGCGGTGCGCGCGGGCGAGCTCGACCAGTGTCGAGTGCCGCATCGCCCCCGTCAGGTGCAGGTGCAGATGCGCCTTGGGGAGCTCATCGAGCGGACGGGCCATCCGACTAGTGTGGCCCCTCGCGCGGGGTCACCGGGCCGGTCCGGCGGGTTACGCCCGTCCCCGGTCCGGCGGGTTACGCCCGTCCCCGGTCCGGCGGGCGTGCGCCCGGCCCGGCCGGGCGTGCGCCCGGGCCAGTCCTGGCTACCGGGCCTGGCCGAGCAGCTTGCCGATGCGCATGACGCCTTCCTCGAGGTCGGCGTCGCCGAGCGCGCAGGACAGCCGGAAGTACCCCGGCGTGCCGAACGCCTCGCCCGGCACCACCGCGACCTCGGCCTCGTCCAGGATCAGCGCGGCCAGTTCGGCGGAGCTCTCCGGCCGGTGACCGGCGATCTCCTTGCCCAGCACGCCCTTCACCGACGGGTAGCAGTAGAACGCGCCCTTCGGCTCGGGGCAGAGCACGCCGGGGATCTCGTTCAGCATCCGCGTCATCGTCCGCCGCCGGCGGTCGAACGCCTCGCGCATCGGCACCACCGCGGACAGGTCACCGGAGACGGCGGCGAGCGCGGCGGCCTGCGCGACGTTGCAGACGTTCGACGTGACGTGCGACTCGAAGTTGGTCGCCGCCTTGATCACGTCGGCCGGGCCGATCATCCAGCCGACCCGCCAGCCGGTCATCGCGTACGTCTTGGCCACGCCGTTCACCACCACGCACTGGTCCACGACCTCGGGCGCCACCACCGGCATGGAGGAGAACTCCGCGTCGCCGAACACCAGGTGCTCGTAGATCTCGTCGGTCACGACCCACAGCCCGTTGGCCGCGGCCCAGCGGCCGATCTCGGCGACCTGCTCCGGCGGGTAGACCGCGCCGGTGGGGTTGGACGGCGACACGAAGAGCAGGATCTTGGTCCGCTCGGTGCGCGCCGCTTCCAGGTCGTCGACCGACGCCAGGTAACCGGTGCTCTCGTCGGTCGCCACCGGGACCGTGACCCCGCCCGCCAGCTGGATCGCTTCGGGGTAGGTGGTCCAGTAGGGCGCCGGGACGAGCACCTCGTCGCCCGGGTCGAGGAGCGCCGCGAAGGTCTGGAAGACGGCCTGCTTGCCGCCGTTGGTGATCAGGACCTGGCCCGCCGTGACCTGGAAGCCGGAGTCCCGCGCGGTCTTGTCGGCGACGGCCTGCCGCAGTTCGGGCAGCCCGGCCGCGGGCGTGTACTTGTGGAACCGTGGCTCCGCGCACGCTCGCTGGGCGGCCTCGACGATGTAGCCGGGGGTGGGGAAGTCAGGCTCACCGGCCCCGAAGCCGATGACCGGCCGGCCGGCCGCCTTGAGCGCCTTGGCCTTGGCGTCCACCGCCAGAGTGGCCGATTCGGCGATCGCGGACAGGCGCGCTGAGATGCGTGGATGTGTCGAAGGCATGTAACCATGGTGTCACTTCCCGGCGATGCCCCGCACATGGATAAAGCCCGACGGTTCGACGGGGGCGCTTATGCGGGCTACACTTTCGGGACTGATGGTGTTCCGTCGTTGCTGGCGCATGCCCTCCGGATGGCGCCACCCACCAGGTGGCGGCCGGAAGGCAGAGGCTGGCCGGGTCGCCAGGCAAAGGGCAGTAGCTCAATTGGCTAGAGTCCCGGTCTCCAAAACCGGTGGTTGGGGGTTCGAGTCCCTCCTGCCCTGCAACAGACACTGGACCGTTCAGCGCTTCATAGGTGAGGACATGGCGACTCAGACGCGCGGTGAGGCCGCGGAGAGGCGGGGCGGCGATAAGCCCCCCGCACGGCGGAACCGCACGACTCCGGCGCTGTTCTTCCGCCAGATTGTCGCCGAGCTGCACAAGGTCATCTGGCCGACCCGGCGGGAACTGGTCACGTACACGACCGTCGCCATGGTTTTCATCGTCGTGATGATCGCGATCGTCACCAGCCTGGACTACGGCTTTACCAAGCTGGTCATCGCGCTCTTCGGCTGACGGGCCAGCTGGCCGGTATCAGCTGATCTGGCCGGGCGGGCCGAGGCGTCATCGCTGGCTGGGTGTTCTGGCTGGCATCGGCGCCGGGCGCCTGGAAGCGCGGAAGAAGCCGCGAGGAAGCATAGAAGGAAGAGTAACTGTGTCCGAGCCCCAAGTACAGGTGGGCGATTCCGCAGCCGCGGACGAGGCGGTCGCAGGATTCGAGCGAGGCGGGGAGGCCGACGTGACCGAAGACTCCGGAGCCACGCCCGAAGAGACCGGATCGTACGACGACGGCGACTCCTCCGGCGAGAACCTGTCCGGCGGGCTCGGCGAGCGCCGCCGTGCCGGCTGACGCTGCGCTGGCCGATGACGCTGCGCTGGCCGATGACGCTGCGCTGGCCGCATGACGCTGCGCTGGCCGATGACGCTGCGCTGGCCGAGGACGCTGCGCTGGCCGAGGACGCTGCGCTGGCCGAGGACGCTGCGCTGGCCGATGACGCTGCGCTGGCCGACGACGCTGGGGCCGGCCATGCTGAGGCCGGAGACGCCGAGGCGGGCGAGGCCGAGGCGGGCGAGGCCGAGGAGCGGCTCGAGGCCGACCCGGTGGAGGAGTTCATGCGCCAGCTCCGGGCCATGCCCGGCGACTGGTACGTCATCCACTCCTACGCGGGTTATGAGAACCGGGTGAAGACGAACCTGGAGAACCGGATCTCCTCGCTCAACATGGAGGACTACATCTTCCAGATCGAGGTCCCGGTCCACAAGGTGACCGAGATCAAGCAGGGCAAGCGTCAGCAGGTCCAGGAGAAGGTACTGCCCGGCTACATCCTGGTCCGGATGGAGCTGACGGACGAGTCGTGGGCCGTGGTCCGGAACACCCCGGGCGTGACCGGCTTCGTCGGACTGTCCAGCCGTCCCTCGGCGCTCAGCCTGCACGAGGTGGCCGGGCTGCTCGCGCCGGAGCCCGAGGAGCAGGTCAAGCAGGCCGAGGCCGCGAAGGCGCCGACCGTGGACTACGAGGTTGGCGAGTCGGTTACCGTGATGGATGGCCCGTTCGCGACGCTTCCGGCGACCGTGAACGAAATCAATGCCGACACGCAGAAGCTGAAGGTGCTGGTGTCGATCTTCGGCCGGGAGACGCCCGTCGAGCTCTCCTTCGACCAGGTCGCCAAGATCTGACCGCAGGACAAGCTCCGCCAGCTAGACCAGCCGGGTGAGAACTAGCCCGGCGGGCCCGCCGGGCCAGGATTGAAAGGGAAGGGAACCATGCCTCCAAGGAGGAGAAGAGTCGCCGCGGTTGTCAAGGTGCAGCTGCCGGCCGGCCAGGCTACCCCGGCGCCGCCCGTCGGCACCGCGCTTGGCCCGCACGGCGTGAACATCATGGACTTCTGCAAGCAGTACAACGCCGCGACGGAGGCCCAGCGCGGCAACATCATTCCGGTCGAGATCACGATCTACGAAGACCGGTCGTTCGAGTTCGTCACCAAGACGCCGCCCGCGCCCGAGCTGATCAAGAAGGCCGCCGGGGTCGCCAAGGGCAGCAGCGAGCCGCACAAGACCAAGGTCGGCAGCATTTCCGCCGCCCAGGTCCGTGAGATCGCGCAGACCAAGATGCCCGACCTCAACGCCCGGAGCATCGAGATGGCCGAGCGGATCATCGCCGGGACCGCCCGCTCGATGGGCATCCAGGTCGAGGGCTGACGCAGCCGCTCCGGCGGAACGAACCTGGCCGGGACGCAGAAGACAACAGAACATGCAGGCGTGGGAGGGCCGGGCGCGGCCCCAGGACCACGACCTCCTCAGCTGAGCAGGAGAAAGAATGAAGCGCAGTAAGGCGTATCGCAACGCCGCCGACCAGATCGACCGCGACAAGCTGTACAGCCCGCCCGAGGCGGTGGCCCTCGCCAAGTCCGCGTCGATCACCAAGTTTGACCCGACCGTCGAGGTTGCCCTCCGGCTGGGTGTCGACCCCCGCAAGGCCGACCAGATGGTCCGCGGCACCGTCAACCTGCCGAACGGCACCGGCAAGACGGCGCGCGTCCTCGTCTTCGCCACCGGTGACCGCGCCGAGCAGGCCCGCGCGGCCGGCGCGGACTACGTGGGCTCCGACGACCTGGTGGAGCGGATTCAGGGCGGTTTCCTGGACTTCGACGCGGTTGTCGCCACCCCGGACCTGATGGGCAAGGTGGGCCGCCTCGGCCGTGTCCTCGGCCCGCGTGGCCTGATGCCGAACCCCAAGACCGGCACGGTCACCCCCGACGTCGCCAAGGCGGTCACGGAGATCAAGGGCGGCAAGATCGAGTTCCGCACCGACCGGCAGGGCAACCTGCACTTCGTGATCGGCAAGGCGTCCTTCCCAGCCCGCGCGCTGCTGGAGAACTACGCGGCCGCGCTGGACGAGATCATCCGGCTCAAGCCGGCCGCCGCCAAGGGCCGTTACGTCAAGAAGGCCACGATCACGACCACGATGGGTCCCGGCATCCCGGTCGACCCCAACAAGACCCGCGGCTTCATCGAGGACGAAGAGCGTAGCTGTGTAGCCCCGCTGCGCTGCTGGCCCCATGATCGGAGCCGGTTCTCCCGCAGCACGTGCCGGGAAACCTCGCCGTTGGTCGTTTCCGGCCCTCGATTTGGCGGAGCGCGGCGGCGGGCGCACGTACTCTGTACACGCCGAAGACCGCAGGTTGTCACGAGCCATCCGGCTCAGGCTGACCGAAGGTCCCGTGAGAACGGGCATCCTGCGCAGGTAACTGAGCAAGCTTGTGGTGCCCGGGCGCCTCGCCCGGGACCATGACGAAGCCCCAGTGCGCCTGCGCCTGGGGCTTTCGCTTTTACGGGCACTTCTTCGCGCGTATCGGAGACCTTTCCCGGCCCTGCCGTGGTGCCGCGTGAGTCCTGTCCGGGCTCACGGGGGCCAGCGAATCGGCGGAGCCGGGACCGGCAGGAGAAAGGAGGCCCATGGCGAGAGCGGACAAGGTGGCTGCCGTTGCGGAGCTCACCAACCGTTTCAGGGACTCGGACAGCGTCGTGCTGACCGAGTACCGGGGACTCAGCGTTTCGCAGCTCTCCGCGCTTCGCCAGTCGCTCGGGGACAACGCCACGTTCAGCGTGGTCAAGAACACCCTCACCAAGATCGCGGTGACCGAGGCCGGCCTCGAGGCCGAGCTCGCGGCGCTGCTTTCCGGCCCGTCCGCCATCGCGTTCGTCGAGGGCGACGTGGTCGAGGCCGCCAAGGGCCTGCGCGACTTTTCCCGGGACCACCCGGCTCTGGTGATCAAGGGGGGCGTGCTCGACGGCAAGGCGCTCAGGCCCGACGAGATCACCCGGCTGGCTGACCTGGAGCCGCGCGAGGTTCTGCTCGCCAAGCTGGCCGGCGCCATGACGGCGTCGATGTCCCGCGCCGCCGCGGTGCTGAACGCGCTGCCGACGCAGGTCGCCCAGCTCGCCGAGGCCCTCCGGGCCCAGCGTGCCGAGCAGGAAGGCGGCGGCGCCGGACACCCGCGGCCGAAGAGCCCGGCCGAAGAAAGCAGCGCCGAGGGCTGAGGCCGCAGCGACGAGGGCTGACGGCCCACGCTCGGCACAGACGCAGGAAAGGAACAGGAAGGAAACCATGGCGAAGCTCAGCACCGACGAGCTGCTCGACGCGTTCAAGGAGATGACGCTCCTCGAGCTGTCGGAGTTCGTGAAGCAGTTCGAGGACACGTTTGACGTCAAGGCGGCCGCGCCGGTCGCCGTCGCGGCCCCGGCCGCGGGCGGCGCTGGCGCCGAGGCGCCGGCGGCGGAGGAGAAGGACGAGTTCAACGTCACGCTCGAAGCCGCGGGTGACAAGAAGATCCAGGTCATCAAGGAGGTCCGCACCCTCACCAGCCTTGGGCTGAAGGAGGCCAAGGACCTGGTGGACGGCGCGCCCAAGCTCGTGCTCGAGAACGTCAACAAGGAGGAGGCGGACAAGGCCAAGGCAGCCCTCGAGGGTGCCGGCGCCACGGTCACCGTCAAGTAAGCCCCACCGCATCACGACGCGGCGCGGGCCGGCCTCAGAGCCTGGCCCGCGCCGCGTCCGCGTCCGCCCCCGCGCCCGCGCAGCCCGCGCCCCCCGCGGCCCAGCGCCCCCTTCCGCGCAGCCCGCCCCCGGCCCAGCACCCCTTCCGAAGGCAGCGATGGCGCCCCGTAGCTGCCGTAGCGACAACGGTGGCGCCATCGTGGCCGCTGGGCTGATCCGGGACGGCCGCGTTCGGGGTGAAAAAAATTTCTGCGGCGCGGAATGTTTGCGTGGGGCGGCTGGTTGTGGTAAGAGGCTAGAAACCACGTGCTGGGTTTCGCGCCTGCTCCGACGATCTCCGAAGATCACGCCCACTGGGCCCCGCTGGTGCCTGCTGAGTCACCGGGCCGCAGGGCCGCCACGGCTGGCTGACGTCACCGGAAGCGGCCTACCTGCTGCAACCAAGAGGTATACCCTGCTAGAGCCGCTCACACGTCCAGCCTCGTGTGGCATCTGTCACGAGATGAAGTCGCTCGATCTGCCGGGTTGAGGCTTGACGTTTCGGCGCTAGACGAGAAATGCTGCGGAGCAGTTGTGATCCTGACAGTGGCGTATAGTTGACAAGCGGTGTGGCCTTAGGCTATGCTGCTCATTTGCGCTGCACTCTAACGTCCTCGGCATCCTCGCTTCCATGCGGCACAGCCGTGGGACGTTTGGCGTGCGTGCGGTGATAGGTCCGCCACAAGTTCGGAAGGATCCCTGTTGGCAGCATCGCGCAGCGCCTCCGCTCATGATTCTCGCCGCGTCTCTTTTGCACGTATCCAGGAACCGCTCATGGTTCCGGACCTGCTGGCCCTCCAGACCGAGTCGTTCGACTGGCTGCTGGGCAATGACAAGTGGAAGTCCCGGGTGGAGGCCGCCAAGGCGGCAGGGCGCAAGGATGTCCCTGAGCAGTCCGGGCTCGAGGAGATCTTCGAGGAGATTAGCCCCATCGAAGACTTCTCGGGAACCATGTCCCTCTCGTTCCGTGACCATCGGTTCGAGCCGCCCAAGTACTCCTCGGAGGAGTGCAAGGACAAGGACATGACGTACTCCGCCCCCATGTTCGTGACGGCGGAGTTCATCAACAACACCACCGGTGAGATCAAGAGCCAGACGGTCTTCATGGGGGACTTCCCCCTGATGTCCGCCAAGGGCACCTTCATCATCAACGGCACCGAGCGCGTGGTGGTCTCGCAGCTCGTCCGTTCGCCGGGTGTCTACTTCGACCGGCAGGTGGACAAGACCTCTGACAAGGACATCTACAGCTGCAAGGTGATCCCGTCCCGCGGGGCCTGGCTGGAGTTCGAGATCGACAAGCGGGATGCCGTCGGCGTCCGCATCGACCGCAAGCGCAAGCAGAGCGTCACCGTCCTGCTCAAGGCGCTCGGCTGGGACGACGCCCGCATCCTCGAGCGCTTCGGCGCCTACGAGTCGATGCGCGCCACCCTGGAGAAGGACCACACCACCGGCCAGGACGACGCCCTGCTCGACATCTACCGCAAGCTGCGGCCGGGCGAGCCGCCGACCCGTGAGTCGGCGCAGGCGCTGCTGGAGAACCTGTACTTCAACTCCAAGCGCTACGACCTGGCCAAGGTCGGCCGGTACAAGCTCAACCGGAAGCTCGGCCTCGACGTCGAGCTGCGGAAGGGCACGCTGACCGAAGAGGACATCGTCTCCACGATCGAGTACCTCGTCCGGCTGCACGCCGGCGAGGAGGAGATCAAGGTCGGCGACGGCCACCCTCCCGCTGGAGACCGACGACATCGACCACTTCGGCAACCGGCGGCTGCGCACGGTCGGCGAGCTGATCCAGAACCAGGTCCGGCTGGGCCTGGCCCGGATGGAGCGCGTGGTCCGTGAGCGGATGACGACGCAGGACGTCGAGGCGATCACGCCGCAGACGCTGATCAACATCCGGCCGGTCGTCGCGTCCATCAAGGAGTTCTTCGGCACCAGCCAGCTCTCCCAGTTCATGGACCAGACGAACCCGCTGGCCGGGCTGACCCACAAGCGCCGCCTGTCGGCGCTGGGCCCGGGCGGCCTGTCCCGTGAGCGGGCCGGGTTCGAGGTCCGTGACGTGCACCCCAGCCACTACGGCCGGATGTGCCCGATCGAGACGCCGGAAGGGCCGAACATCGGCCTGATCGGCTCGCTGTCCTCCTACGCGCGGGTCAACGCGTTCGGCTTCGTGGAGACGCCGTACCGGAAGATCCGCAACGGCAAGGTGACCGACCAGATCGACTACCTGACCGCCGACGAAGAAGACCGGCACGTCATCGCGCAGGCGAACACGCCGCTCGCGGACGACGGGTCGTTCGCCGAGGACCGCGTTCTGGTCCGCCGGAAGGGCGGCGAGGTCGACCTCATCCGCCCGGACGACGTCGACTACATGGACGTGTCCGCGCGCCAGATGGTGTCGGTGGCCACCGCCATGATCCCGTTCCTCGAGCACGACGACGCCAACCGCGCGCTGATGGGCTCGAACATGCAGCGCCAGTCCGTCCCGCTGCTGCGCAGCGAGGCGCCGCTGGTCGGCACGGGCATGGAGTACCGCGCCGCGACCGACGCCGGTGACGTCATCGTCGCCGAGCAGGCGGGCGTGGTCGAGGAGGTCTGCGCCGACTTCGTCACGGTCATGCACGACGACGGCACCCGGAAGACCTACCTGGTCTCCAAGTTCCGCCGGTCCAACCAGGGCACCTGCTTCAACCAGAAGCCCATCGTGGAAGAGGGCGTGCGGGTTCATGAGGGCCAGGTCCTGGCGGACGGGCCGTGTACCGACAACGGTGAGATGGCGCTGGGCAAGAACCTGCTCGTGGCGTTCATGCCGTGGGAGGGCCACAACTACGAGGACGCGATCATCCTGTCCCAGCGACTGGTGCAGGACGACGTGCTCTCCTCCATCCACATCGAGGAGCACGAGGTCGACGCGCGGGACACCAAGCTGGGTCCCGAGGAGATCACCCGTGACATCCCGAACGTGTCGGAGGAGGTCCTCGCGGATCTCGACGACCGGGGCATCATCCGGATCGGCGCGGAGGTCGTCAACGGCGACATCCTGGTCGGCAAGGTGACCCCCAAGGGCGAGACCGAGCTGACCCCCGAGGAGCGCCTGCTCCGCGCGATCTTCGGCGAGAAGGCCCGCGAAGTCCGGGACACGCGCCTGAAGGTGCCGCACGGTGAGGAGGGCAAGGTCATCGGCGTCCGGGTGTTCACCCGCGAGGACGGCGACGAGCTTCCGCCCGGCGTGAACGAGCTGGTCCGGGTGTACGTCGCGCAGAAGCGCAAGATCACCGACGGCGACAAGCTCGCCGGCCGGCACGGCAACAAGGGCGTCATCGCGAAGATCAACCCGGTGGAGGACATGCCGTTCCTCGAGGACGGCACGCCGGTGGACATCGTGCTCAACCCGCTCGGTGTGCCGGGCCGGATGAACGTCGGCCAGGTCCTCGAGACGCACCTCGGCTGGGTGGCCAAGACCGGCTGGCAGGTCGACAGCGGGCGACGACGAGTGGAAGACGCGGCTGCGCAGCGTCGGTGTGGACAGCGCCGTGCCGGGTACGCCCGTGGCCACGCCGGTGTTCGACGGTGCCCGCGAAGAGGAGATCACCGGCCTGCTCGGCAGCACCCTGCCGAACCGGGACGGCCAGCAGCTGGTCGGTTCCAGAGCGGCAAGGCGAGGCTGTTCGACGGCCGCACCGGTGAGCCCTTCAAGGACCCGATCGCGGTCGGCTACATCTACATCCTCAAGCTGCTGCACCTGGTCGACGACAAGATCCACGCTCGCTCGACCGGCCCGTACTCGATGATCACCCAGCAGCCGCTGGGCGGTAAGGCGCAGTTCGGCGGGCAGCGGTTCGGTGAGATGGAGGTGTGGGCGCTGGAGGCGTACGGCGCCGCCTACGCCCTGCAGGAGCTGCTGACGATCAAGTCCGACGACGTGCTCGGCCGCGTGAAGGTGTACGAGGCGATCGTCAAGGGCGAGAACGTGCCCGAGCCGGGTATCCCCGAGTCCTTCAAGGTACTCATCAAGGAAATGCAATCGCTCTGCCTCAACGTGGAGGTGCTGTCGAGCGACGGCGCGGCGATCGAGATGCGGGACACCGACGAGGACGTGTTCCGTGCGGCCGAGGAACTCGGCATCGACCTGTCGCGGCGTGAGCCAAGCAGCGTTGAAGAGGTCTGAGTGCACCTGGGCAGCCCCGTACGCCGGGGCTGCCCGACCGCGCTCTTAATCCGGATCTAACCAGGGGAAGTGCAAGTGCTGGACGTCAACTTCTTCGACGACCTACGTATCGGCCTCGCCACGGCGGACGACATCAGGCAGTGGTCTCACGGCGAGGTGAAGAAGCCGGAGACCATTAACTACCGCACCCTCAAGCCGGAAAAGGACGGGCTCTTCTGCGAGAAGATCTTCGGCCCGACCCGGGACTGGGAGTGCTACTGCGGTAAGTACAAGCGTGTCCGGTTCAAGGGCATCATCTGTGAGCGCTGTGGCGTGGAGGTTACCCGCGCCAAGGTGCGGCGTGAGCGGATGGGCCACATCGAGCTGGCCGCGCCGGTTACCCATATCTGGTACTTCAAGGGCGTGCCGAGCCGTCTCGGCTACCTCCTTGACCTCGCGCCGAAGGACCTGGAGAAGGTCATCTACTTCGCCGCGTACATGATCACCTGGGTCGACGACGAGGCCCGGGCGCGCGACCTGCCCTCGCTGGAGGCGAAGATCTCCGTCGAGCGCGGCCAGATCGAGCAGCGCCGGGACGCCGACATCGAGGCGCGGCAGGCCAAGCTCGAGGCCGACCTGGCCGAGCTGGAGGCCGCCGGGGCCAAGGGTGACGCGCGCCGCAAGGTGCGGGAGAGCTGCGACCGCGAGTGCAAGCAGCTCCGTGACCGCGCGGGCAAGGAGATCGACCGGCTCGACGAGGTGTGGAGCAGGTTCAAGAGCCTCAAGGTCCAGGACCTCGAGGGCGACGAGATGCTGTACCGCGAGATGCGCGACCGTTTCGGCCGCTACTTCCGCGGCGGCATGGGCGCCCAGGCGATCCAGGACCGGCTCGGCACCTTCGACCTCGACGCGGAGGCCGCGTCGCTGCGCGAGACGATCCGCAGCGGCAAGGGCCAGAAGAAGGCCCGCGCGCTGAAGCGGCTCAAGGTCGTGTCGGCGTTCCTGAACACCCGGAACAGCCCGATGGGCATGGTCCTCGACTGCATCCCGGTGATCCCGCCGGACCTGCGGCCGATGGTCCAGCTCGACGGTGGCCGGTTCGCCACCTCGGACCTGAACGACCTGTACCGCCGGGTCATCAACCGGAACAACCGGCTCAAGCGGCTGCTTGACCTGGGCGCGCCGGAGATCATCGTCAACAACGAGAAGCGGATGCTCCAGGAGGCCGTGGACTCGCTGTTCGACAACGGCCGCCGCGGCCGCCCGGTCACCGGGCCGGGCAACCGCCCGCTCAAGTCGCTGTCCGACATGCTCAAGGGCAAGCAGGGCCGGTTCCGCCAGAACCTGCTCGGCAAGCGCGTCGACTACTCGGGCCGTAGCGTCATCGTGGTCGGCCCGCAGCTGAAGCTGCACCAGTGCGGCCTGCCCAAGCAGATGGCGCTCGAGCTGTTCAAGCCGTTCGTCATGAAGCGGCTGGTCGACCTGAACCACGCGCAGAACATCAAGTCCGCCAAGCGGATGGTGGAGCGCGCGCGGCCGGTCGTCTGGGACGTGCTCGAGGAGGTCATCACCGAGCACCCGGTGCTGCTGAACCGGGCGCCGACGCTGCACCGGCTCGGCATCCAGGCGTTCGAGCCGCAGCTGGTCGAGGGCAAGGCCATCCAGATCCACCCGCTCGTCTGCACCGCGTTCAACGCGGACTTCGACGGGGACCAGATGGCCGTGCACCTGCCGCTGTCGGCGGAGGCGCAGGCCGAGGCGCGGATCCTGATGCTGTCCACCAACAACATCCTCAAGCCGGCCGACGGCAAGCCGGTGACCATGCCCACCCAGGACATGATCATCGGGCTGTTCTGCCTGACGCAGGAGGCGGAGGGCGCGGCCGGCACCGGGCGCAGCTTCGCGTCGACGTCGGAGGCCATCATGGCCTACGACCACGGCGAGCTCGACCTGCAGGCGCGGATCGAGATCCGGCTGGAGAACGTCACGCCGCCCCGCGGCCAGGCGATGCCGGAGGACTGGGCCCCGGGTGAGCCGTTCCGGATGTCCACCACGCTGGGCCGGACGATCTTCAACGAGACGCTGCCCGCCGCCTTCCCGTACATCAACTACGAGGTCGGCAAGAAGCAGCTCTCGGTGATCATCAACGAGCTGGCCGAGCGCTACCCGAAGGTCGAGGTGGCCGCGGCGCTCGACGCGCTCAAGGACGCCGGGTTCTACTGGGCCACCCGGTCCGGCGTGACGATCGGCATCGAGGATGTCGTCGCCCCGCCGAACAAGCAGCACATCCTGGAGGACTACGAGCGCCGCGCCGAGAAGGTGCAGCGTGAGTACGAGCGCGGCCTGATCACCGACGACGAGCGCCGTCAGGAGCTCATCGAGATCTGGACGCACGCGACGGCCGATGTGGCCAAGGACATGGAGCAGGCCTTCCCCCCGACCAACCCGGTCTGGATGATGGTCAACTCCGGTGCCCGAGGCAACATGATGCAGGTCCGGCAGATCGCCGGCATGCGAGGCCTGGTCTCCAAC
>CAVUNW010000084.1:0-3666 GCA_963742865.1 uncultured Actinomycetes bacterium | reverse complement strand
GCCGGACCGCGTCAGTACCAGCCAGACAGCGCTACCGCTCTGAACTGCACTGACGCGACCCAGCGCGACCCTCTCGGACGTAACGGGCGTCCATGGTAAGGAGAAGGTCTACGGTTCGATTCCGTAACGGGGCTCCAGCTAGAACGGTATAATTCGAAAAAATCTGGACGCGGCTCTGAGGTGCGGTGGGGACTAACGGCTGCCCGCAGGCGCCGCTGTCCTGTCTCATCCAACCTGAGTCAGGCGCCCGCGACCACGATGCGCCGTCGCCCGGATCGCGGCAGCACCCGCCGCCTTGAGCTCGGGCCCGCTGTCGTCCGGCCATGCGCGGAAGCTGGCCGAAACCATCCACGCCACAGCTGCGGATGCAATCGCCGCCGGGCATGCGCACGCCCCGGCTGCCATCAGCTGATGACCATCTGAGCTGCCGGTCCCGCCGTGGCGCGGCGCGGTGCAGTGACGTGCACGGTGACGGCGGCGCTTAGCGGGCGCGGCAGGGCCGTGGCCGGCCCCGGTGCCAGCGGTCCTGCCGGCCGGGCTAGGTGCCCGGACACGATCATCGGCCTGGCGTCAGCGGAGGTGTTCTGCGGCGACGCGGCGCGCGAGCGCGGTTGGCCGCGGATCATTGATGGCATCAGGGACTGGGGGGACCGGACTGAGCGAGGGGTGGCGGACATGGAGAACCGGAACCTGGGCCGGGGCCGGGTCAGCGTGCCGGTGCTCGGGCTGGGCACCTGGCGGCGGCTCGAGGCCGCCGCGGCCGCGGGCCGGCACCGCGAGCTGACCGGCGCCGCGATCGCGGCCGGCATCGCCCTGTTCGACACCTCCCCTATGTACGGCGAGGCCGAGAGGCTGCTCGCCGATGCGCTGGACGGCCAGCGCGGCCAGGTGCTCATCGCCGACAAGATCCGGACCCCGTCCGCGGAGGAGGGCAAGGTGCAGCTGGCCCGCGCGGCGGCCTGGTACGGCGGCCGGGTCGACCTGATGCAGATCCACAACCTCGTGGCCTGGCCTGCGCACCTGCCGATGCTCGAGGCGGCCCGGGACCGCGGGCAGGTCGGCCTGATCGGCGCCACCCACTACTCCCCGGCGGCCTTCGGCGAGCTCGCCGGGCTCATGAGGTCCGGCCGGATCAACGCCGTCCAGGTGCCCTGCAACCCGGCCCAGCGCGAGGCCGAGCGAACCATCTTGCCGCTGGCTGGCGAGCTCGGCCTGGGTGTGCTCCTGATGCGCCCGCTCGGCGAGGGGCAGCTGGTGCGCGGGCCGCCCGGCCCGGCCGAGCTGAAGCCGCTGCTTCCGTTCGGGGTCACCACCTGGGCGCAGGCCCTCATCAAGTGGGGCCTGAGCGACCCGCGGGTGCACGTCTCGCTGGCCGCCACCGCCCACCCCGGCCGGATCGCGGAGAACGCCGCAGCCGGATCACCGCCCTGGTTCGGACCCGGCGAGCGGGCCTACATCCAGCGCCTGGCCACCGCCCACTGACAAGCCACGCAGCCCGGCCCCCCGGCCTGGCGCAGCGGGGGTGCGACACCTCACCCACATGCCGAATAGCGGGCGTTTCTGCATGAGTAGTTATGCATTGACTAGTAGTAAGTGCTCGGAAGTCCTGTGAAAGGACACGGCGATACCCGGCGCGGCGGTCGCTGGCGGCCACGCCGGTGGTGGTGTTACTGATCCGGGGTTTTGCCGTTCGGCGGTGGCTGGGCCCAGGTGCGGAGGTCCTCAGGGCTGGCGTTCCAGGGCAGGAACCGGCTGATTACCTCGCCGGACAGGGGATTTCCGCCGTTGCGGCCGCATTCGTCGAGGTAGGCGGTCAGGTAGGTGATGATCTTCAGCCTGGCCATCTGGGCAGTCGCGATGATGGTCCAGATGTCGGCGGCGGTGCGGGCGGTGTCCGGGTTATGGGAGCCCCCGGCGTTCTTCCTGGTCACGACCGGGCCGCGGATCATTCTCTCGGCCAGGTTGTTGTCGAGCCCTGCCATGGGATAGTCCCGGTGCGTGAACAGGCCGTCCCACCGGCGGTCCAGGGTCGCGAGGGCCTTCTTCGCGGGTTCTTGCAGGCCGGGGGCTTTCGCCTGCTGCCTGCGGGTCTCGTCGATCACGGTGATCGCGGCGTCCCAGGTCTCGTGCGCCTTCTCCAGCCGCGCAGCGGATGCCTGTTTTCCCTGCGCGGGCGGGACCGCGGCCTCCTGCCAGGCGGCCATGAGCTCGTCATGGGCAGCGTAAAGATCCCGGATCCGGGCCAGCCACGCATCGGACCAGCGGCGCAGCTGAGCAGGGTTCGCGTCCCCCGCCCGGACGAAGTAGCGACGAAGGTGCGACCAGCAAAATAGATTGATCAGCCCGTCGGCCTTCCGCCCGGCGGACTGGTACACGGCATAGAAATCGGAGGAGATCACCAGCTGGCGCGGCCCGCCGTCCGCATCGGGAGCAGCTGCCCGGTGTCCTCGTCGATGCTCGTGTGGCGGGCAAGGACCGTCCCCGCCCGGGACGGGTCCATCACGAAGCACACGGTGCCGGCCCCGATGAACACCCAGAGCCAGAACTTCGCCGGGCCGTCCCCGTCACCGGGGGCGAACACCCGCCACGTCGTCTCGTCAGCGTGCAGCAGCCAGGAGTCCCGGTTCCGCTCCGCGATCGCCTCCGAAAGCGGGGCCAGCAGCCTCCCCGCCTGCGCGCACGTCCCGGCCAGCGTGGCAGGAGAGATCTCCGCCCCCTGCCGGGCCAGCCCGATGACCAGGGAGTTCATGCTCCGGCCCGAGCCGAACCGCTCCGCCAGCAGCATCGCGATGAAACCGTTCGTGAACAGGCCCTTCCCGACCGCCTTCGGCGGCCCCGGCGCCATCACCGTCTGCGGTCCCGGGCAGCGGCACTCCTTCTTATAGCGGCGCTGGCAGTTCGCGACCAGGCGGACGATCACCTGCCAGTCCAGCTGCTCCCCGGACCAGTGATCGCCCAGGACGGTGAACGGCTCCCCGCACTCCGCGCAGCAGTACCCGCCTCCCGGGAAGTCCCAGAACACCTCGAACCGCGGCAGCCCCGGGTAATCCCGCCGCCCCGAACGCGCCCCCGGCCCGCGCCTGGCCTGCTTCTTCTTCCCGCTGCCCGGCTTCCCGCCGTCACCGGGACCGGCATCATCATCGCTGTCGTCGTCCGGGGCCGGGCCGGATTTCTCCGACGACATTCCGAACAGCATCCGCTGCAGTACCGCAAGGCTCGCGTTCGCCTCGGCCAGCTGGTCAGCCTGCCGGGCGACCAGCTCCCGCAGCTCCGTATTCTGCCTGGCCAGCTCATCGATCCGTGCTGACTGCTGGTCAATGACTTCCACCGCCCGCACCAGCAGCTCCTCAGCGGACGTCCCGCCGGCGGACGGCGCCCCGGCACCATCCGTCTGCCAGAACCCCGGCCTCCGCAGCCACGAACCACAGCAAACACTGTCGTCACCGGCAAATCACGCACCCCGCCCGGCGTGTCGCAGCCGTCGGCCACGCAAGGCTCCGCAGCCACCGTCACAGGATTTGCGAAGGCTTACGACTTACGTAGCCCGAAGTTACGTGACCCAGCGATGTCAATACAGGCAGTGACCTGGATAAACGATAGGTGAGGCCAGTCGGCGTTCTGGCTACATGCCGCTGTCCGGCGCAGCATACCGCCGTCCGTTGATGA
>CAVUNW010000083.1:0-48417 GCA_963742865.1 uncultured Actinomycetes bacterium | reverse complement strand
GCCGCCACGACCGCCGTCACCCGGCGATGGCCACCGCGCTGCGGCGCGCCGGCCCGGCGATCATCGCCAGCGCCGCCACCGTGGTCGTGGCGCTGCTGACGCTGACTCCGCCGCGGACCTGAACTCGACCAGCAGCCTGGGGCCGGTGCTCGCGATCGGCGTCGCGGTCGGCATGTTCGTCATGATCACCCTGCTGCCCGCCCTGCTGGTGACCTTCCCCCGCGGGGTCTTCTGGCCGTACCGGCCCACCTACGGCTCGGCCGAGCCGACCCACCGGGGGATGTGGGCGCGGGTCGGCTGGCGCATCGCCTCCCGGCCGCGGCCGGTATGGATCACCACCGCCGTGATCCTCGGCGTGCTGGCGCTGGGCCTGACCGGGCTGAAGGCCAGTGGCCTGACCAACGCGCAGTCCTTCCGCGGGCATCCCGACTCGGTGACCGGCGAGACCGTGCTCGCCGAGCATTTCCCGGCGGGCGCGGGCGAGCCCGTCATCGTGATCGGCAACCCAAGCACGGCGGCCCAGCTGCGGTCCGCCTTCGCCGCATACCCCGGGGATCGCCGCCGTGATGCTGCCTGCGGTCCGGGGAGGCTATGCCTACCTGGAGGGCACGCTGACCGCACCGCCGGACAGCCAGGCCGGGTACGACACGATCGACCGGGTGCGGGCCGCGGCGCACGCCGTCCCCGGCGCCAGCGCCCTGGTCGGCGGCGCCACAGCCGTCAACCTCGACGTAGCACCGCGCGTCCGCGCACGACCGTAACCTCATCATCCCGCTCATCCTGGCGGTGGTGCTGATCATCCTCAGGCTGCTGTTGCGGGCGCTGGTGGCGCCGCTGATCCTGACCGCAACGGTGGTGCTGTCGTTCGCCGCCGCGCTGGGGGTGAGCGCCTTCTTCTTCAACCACGTGTTCGGGTTCGGCGGCGCGGATACCACGTTCCCGCTGCTGGTGTTCGTGTTCCTGGTCGCCCTGGGCATCGACTACAACATCTTCTTGATGACCCGGGTCCGGGAGGAGGCGATCAAGCGCGACGCCCGGCACGGCGCGATCATCGGGCTCGCCGCCACCGGCGGGGTGATCACCTCAGCCGCTTCGTGCTGGCCGGCACGTTCGCCGTCCTGGCCACGATCCCGTCCACGTTCCTGACCGAACTGGGCTTCGCGGTCGCGTTCGGCATCCTGCTCGACACCATCGTCGTGCGGTCCGTGCTGGTGACCGCGCTCAACCTGGACCTCGGCCGGTGGATGTGGTGGCCCAGCAGCCTGGCCCCCAAACCAGACCCGGCACCGGCCGAACTCAGCAAGGAGCGCGCCACCGCCCTGACCGTAGGCTGACCCGGGATTCCGCGAGCCGCCGGACGCCACGGGAAGACGACGCCCGGAAGCCGCTTGCGGTCGTCAGGATCACCCGACTGGACCTGGCAGAAGGCCAGGCCCGCAGCCGCCGGGTTGTGGTCTGGCCGCGGGCCCCTGGGAGTTCCACCAGGATGACGACGCCTGTTCGTCGAGACCGACGCCGCGTCCTGCAAGGTCAAGCGGATTCGCCGGAACCCTGCTTCTCTCTGTCGCACCCTGCGCGGCCCCACCGCGAAAACAAGCTCGCCGCTTGACATTTAAGAATTCATTCGCCACCCCGTGGCGCTGCCGTGGGATGCGACAACTGGGTCCCCTCCGCCCCGTCGGCGGGGTGCGGGTCACAGGTGGCTAGGGTCTTTGTCGTGATCGGGCAGCGGCCGGCGGGGCGGAAGGTGCACCGTGGTGCTAGCGTGCCGCTCGTCGTCACCGGTTTCGCTTGGGCCGTTCGAGGCCGTACTTAAGTTTGGTGCCGGAGCCCCTTGCCGGGTAACCCCCGTTGCCGCTGCGTGCGCGTGTGTCAGTCTCCTGTACTGACCGGGGCTCTGGCGGGCGGCGCGCCTGTTCCCATCCGGTGGGGGGTACCGCTGCAGGAGGTGGCCGCGCAGATGAAAGTGCTGCATGAGCGCGTCGCGGGAATCGACGTGCACAAAGAGATGATCAAGGTCGCGATCCGGTCCCCTGGAGACAAGCCGTGGACCCGCAGGACGGAGATCCTGGAGTTCCGGACGTTTTACGGGGTGCTCCAGGAGATGGCCCGCGAGCTGCCCGGCGGGGTGTCACGCACGTGGTGATGGAGGCCAGCGGGGTCTACACCGAGCCGGTGTATTACGCGCTAGCCGAGCAGGACTTCACCGAGGTCGCGGTGATCAACCCGGCGCACGCCAAGGCGCTGCGCGGGCACAAGACCGACGCGACGGACTGCGCCCGGCTGGCGGAGCTGTTTGGGTGCGGGCTGCTGCGCGGGTCGTATATCCCGCCGGCGGAGCTGAAGGAGGTGCGGGACCTGACCCGGTACAGGATGAAGACGGTCCAGGCCCGCACCTCGGAGATCCAGCCGCTCGCTAAGGCGCTGGAATCGGCCGGCATCAAGCTCGGCTCGGTTGCCAGCAGCATAACCGGGGCGTCGGCCACGGCGATGATCGATTCGCTGATCGACGGGGAGCGCCGCGGCGGCGTGCTGGCGGACCTGGCTAAAGGCCGGATGCGGGCCGCGGGAAGCTGGCCGACCTGTCGATGGCGCTGACCGGCCGGTTCACCGGCCATCACGCGCTGCTGTGCCGCCTGCACCGGGATCGCATCACCGGCTTCGACGCCGCGGTCGCTGACCTGGATGAGCGGATCGCGGGCAAGGCCGCGCGCTGGCAGCGCGAGGCGGACCTGCTCAAGAGCCTCCCGGTTTCGGCGACGTCGTGGCTGGGCGTGGCTGGGCGAAATCGGCCCCGCCCCGCACCTGCACTTCTCCAGCCACAAGAAGCTCGCCTCCTGGGTGAGCCTGTGCCCGGGCAACAACATCAGCGCCCGCAAGCGCAAGCACGGCCGGACCGGTGACGCCGGCACCTACATCAAGCCGATGCTGATCCAGGCCGCCTGGGCCGCGATCCGGGTCCGGGTGGCTGCAGGCCCGGTACAACCGGCTGGTCCGCCGCTTCGGCGGGAACAAGAACCCCGGCGCGAAGAAGAAGGCCATCACCGCGATCGCGCACACCCTGCTCAAGATCGCCTACCAGGTACTCAAGTCCGGCACGCCCTACCAGGAGCCGGGCGCCGACTTCACACCCGGCGGGAATCCCCCGACCAGAAGCAGGCATACCTGGAGCGCCAACTGCGAAAGCTGCACCCCGGCTGCACCGTCACCATCACCATCAGCCCGCCGGAGGCCGTATTACCACCCGGCGCTTAAACAGTTCTTATCCAGCCCCGGAGCCGCCGCCGATCCCGGCACCCCCGGCCCATCCGCCGGACAAATCAGCACCATCGCCCAGCCCTCACCACCGCACCGGCCAGGGTCTGCTGCCGCGCGCCAGCGGGGACTCAGTTGTCGTGTCAGCTCCTGGCCGGACTTCCGAAGATCGTAGGCAGATCGGGGCTTGATCGATGACGTCCTTGCTGGTCGCAGGCTTCGGAGGGTGCGCTGAGGGCGATTTGGTGTAGGCACACGCGATCCGGCGTGTCGCTTGTTCTGGTCAGCGCAGACGACTTGACTTGTAGGCAGGATGTATCTGCGGACGACATCGCGGCGGACCAAGGGCGGGGAGGTGGTGCGCTATCTCGCGTTGGCGCACAACGAGCGCAACGAGCGGGGTGTGCCGGTCGCGAAGGTGATCCACAACCTCGGCCGTGAGGACATGCTCGACCGGGAGGCGCTCGAGCGCCTGGTGCGCTCGATCGGGCGGTTCCTCGGCGGTGAGCAGGCGCTGCGCGCGGGCGCCCCGCACGGCTTTGAGTTTGTGCGCGCACCGGAGTGTGGCGGCCCGCATGTCATCGACGCGCTGTGGGGAGAGCTCGGGATCGGGAAGTCCATCGCGCGTGTCGCTGCGGGTACTGGTCGTGGCCGCGCCGGTGTGGAGCGAGCGATCTTCACGATGGTCTGCCAGCGCGCTCTGGAGCCCGCGTCCAAGTTAGAGGCGACACGGTGGGTCGGGCGTGATGTCGCGATCGACGGTGTTCACGGTGTCTCAGACGATGAGCTTTACCGCGCGATGGACTTCCTGCTCGAATGCTCAGAGCGGGTGCAGGAATCGGTGTTCTTCAGCGTCGCTTCCCTCTTGAACCTCGAGGTTGATGTGATCTTTTTTGACACCACCTCCACCTATTGGGAGACGGAACCCTGCGAGCAGGCACCCGAGGATGAGGACGATGAGCAGCACGCCGGCGAGGCTGGCGGGAACGACGGGCCTCTGCGGCGCCTGGGTCACTCCAAGGATCACCGTCCCGATTTGCCGCAGGTCGTGATCGGCCTGGCGGTCACCCGCGAGGGGATCCCGGTGCGCTGCTGGGTGTGGCCTGGCAACACCAACGATCAGACGGTCGTCAAAGAGGTCAAGGACGATCTGAACGGGTGGCGGCTCGGCAGGGCGATCTACGTCGTTGACTCCGGGTTCTCCGGTCAGGAGAACCTGCGCCATTTGCGCTCCGCGGGCGGGCACTACATCGCGGGGATCAAGCTGCGCTCCGGGATGGCGGACACCGAGGCCGCGCTATCACGCCAGGGCCGTTATCACTGTCAAGGACATCTCCGTGTCAAGGAGGTATAGATCCGGCGACGGTGCGCGGCCGAGCGCTACGTCCTCTGCCACAACCCCGTCGAGGCCGACGTGACCGTGCGCGGCGCGAGCGGCTGGTCACCCACCTGGAAGGGCTGATCGATGGGTCGGATGCCTGGGCGAAGAGCAAGCGCGACGAGCTCGTCGGTTCGCTGAAGGACAAGCCGGGGCTGCGCCGGTTCCTGCGCCGCACCAGGACCGGGCTGCTGCGCATCGACCACGCCGCGATCGCCCGGGAAGCCCGCCTGGACGGCAAGTGGCTGCTGCGCACCAACGACCCCACCCTCACCCCAGAAGACCTGGCCGCCGCCTACAAGCAGCTCATCGCGGTCGAGAAGAGCAAGCCGCAGTGCTGTCATAGCCGCGGCTCGTCGGCATTGTCGTCGGTTCCTTCCCGTTCGGTGTTCATGAGGGCGGCTTGATTCTTTAGCCAGGGGCGGCGGTTGTGCTGGCCGCGGGGCACCTGGTGCAGAGCGCGGAGCCGCTCGACCTCGGCGGGGTCAGCGCGCACGACGATGAGCCGTGCCTCGGGGTGCAGGTGGCCATCAGCCCAGCCGCGGCGGATCCAGGCATCGAGGGTGACCTTGGACATTCCCAGGTGCGAGGCGAGGTCGCGCAGCCACCATTCATGCTCGCCGAGTTCAGGCCGGGACGCCGGGGTCCGGGCGTGCTGCAGGCCCAGCGCGCCGAGCAGGTCACCGGCCGAGCTGGGGGTGAAGGCCGTAGCGCGCTTGGGCGGCCGCAGTCCCTCGGCGTTGAGGCTCTCGGCGATCTCGGCGGCGGTGCGCCCGGCAGCGGCCAGTTCCGCGGCACGCTGCCGGAGCTGCGGGAAGTAGCTCAGCTGGGACAAGGCCGCGACCGGCCGGGTGACCCGGCCCGCCGTGCGGTGCCCGCCGCCCACACGACCTCGACGTCTACCTCCTCGCTGGTCCCGAGCACGGTGATGCGGACCCGCTCAACGAGGTGCCGGATCAGCTGCTTGCGGTCGGCGTCGGTCGTGGTGGGGGCGTTCCAGACGGCGGGCAGGTCAGCGGCCAGGGCCTGGATCTGGTCGCGCTCGGCGGCGGTCAGCGTCCGGGGGCGGGCCGCGGCGAACCGGTCGTACTCCTCGCTCAGCCGCTGCCGCTCGGCCAGGGCGGCCTCCCAGTCCTTTTCCAGCTGCCGGACGACCAGGCGGTTCTCCGGCTCGGCCAGCTGGTACTGGCGGCGGGTCCGCTCTGCCTGGTAATCAGTCCGTTCCAGGCGCTGCCGCCAGATCCGGCCGGCCTGCTCGCGCTGGGCCTCGGCCTGCCCGGCCGCGGCCAGCGACACCTCAAGCGCGGCAGGGGCCACCGCCGCCAGCAGCAGGCCGGCGACATGCGCGTCGACGCAGCCGCTGGCCAGCTGCTGGCACTGGCTGGCGCCGTAATCGGCCTTGGCCCGGCCGCACACGTAGACCGGGTGCAGCCTGCCGCCCGGGCCGCGCTGATAGCGGACCGTCATCTTGCTGCCGCACCGGCCGCAGGCGACCAGCCCGGCCAGCAGGGCCGGGCCATCGCGCACCGCGCCCAGGCTCTGCGCGCGGGACCGGTTGGCGTCCAGTCGCTGCATGTTCCGCTCGTACTGCTCGATGCTGATATAGGCCGCAGCACCCCGGGCAGGAACACCGCCCACTGCTCGCGCGGCTGCCGGACCCGCCCGGTGAACGGCCGCCCTGGCTGGCGCCGCCTGCGGTCCAGTGTGCTGCGGCCATAGGCGTAGATGCCAGCGTAAGCCGGGTTGCGCAGCATGTTCGTCACCCCGGCGCGGCTGGGGCGGCGCCAGGCCAGCTCCCCGCGCCCGGGGCCCTCACGCAGCCGGACTCCCAGCTGGATGCGGTTGTCGGCGAGGAAGCCCAGCACGGCGCCGACCGTGCCCAGCCGCTCGAACAGGCCGAAGACCAGGCGGACCACACTGCGCACCTGCTCGTCCGGATCCAGCACCACCTCCCCGGAGGGACGGCGCACCAGCCCGGCCGGCAGCGGCACCGCCAGCTCGCCGCGGCGGGCCTTAGCGACCCGCCCGGACCACATCCGCTGCCTGATCAGGTGCAGCTCCGCCTCGCTGATCGTGCCCTTCAGGCCCAGCAGCAGCCGGTCATTGTGCTCGGCCGGGTCATAGACCCCGTCCAGGTCGCCCAGCAGCGCCCCCGACAGCGCGCACAGCTCCAGCAGCTGATGCCATTCCCGCCCCGACCGGGCCAGCCGGGACATCTCGATGCCCAGCACGATGCCCACGTGATCCAGCCCCACCTCCGCGACCAGCCGCGCGAAGCCCGGCCGCGTATCAGCCCCCGAAGCCGAGTGCCCCAGGTCCTCGTCGATCACCAGCACCCGCGACGGCGCCCACCCCAGCGTGACCGCGCGCTCCGACAGCCCGTACTGCAACCGCGTCGACTCAGCGTGATCCTGAACCTGGGCCGCAGTGGACTGCCGGACATAGACCACTGCCAGCCGGTCACGATGCCAGGACTGGACCTTGCCCTCCGCCCGCTCCCAGGGCAGCCTCGCCGCGACGCTCACCGCACTCACCCCCGTTCCCGTCGCCCGTCTCCCGGACCATCCGCTCGACCAGCAGGCCCAGCAGACGGCTCACGACCGCCCGGTTCACCTCCGGGAACGCCTCCCACGCCGGCACAGCTGTCACCCGCCAGCTCAAGGGGGCACGGCAGCATCTCCAGACACCGCCCACCTCCGACATCCGTCCCAGCCCGCACCTCGCGCAGCCGCCGGACACCCGCGACCAACGCCAGCAGGCCGTCGATCCCTAGAACAGGAGGATCCCCGGCACCTGATTCGCCTATGTATGCAGTCTGACTTGCTCCTTGAGCGTGGCTGGCGAGACATGAAAGGCGCGCTGGGGCTGCGCCCGGTGTTCCACTACCGCCAAGCCGGATCCGGGCGCACGTCCAGTTGTGCTGGCTCGCGCTGCTGCTGATCCGGGTCGCCGAGAACGCCGCCGGCGACACCTGGCGCAACATCCGCCACGAGCTCGACCGGATGCACCTGGTCACCCTGGCCACCGCCGATGGCCGGACCGCTAACGGTCGCTCACCACAGACGGCCAGCAGGCCATCCTGCGCGCCCTTGACCTGCCCGAACCACCGAAGTTCCTCGACTTCACCCCGGCCGGCGGCTACCTGCAGGCACAAGAGCCGTAGTAACACGCCTGACCTGAGGGCAACTTGTGTTCGCCCAGGTCAGGCCTAAGATTCACGAGATCGTGTGCTCATGATCTCGGAAGTCCGGCCTGGGATGTCTTTCCTAACCAGCGCCCTGCGTGGTTCCTAGAGCGTCGGTCAGGTAGCCGTCAGGCGGCTTCCTGGTAACTGTCGGTGGCCGGCTGGCGGGCGATGACGTGGAGGTTGTGGACCACGGCGACGCGGCGCAGGTCGAATAGGTTCTTGCGGGTGCCGCGGTAGCGGGCGCGGCGGCCCTGCCAGTGCCCGACATGCGCGAGGGCGTGCTCAACCTGGGTGCGTTCGCGGAGCTTCGCGCGCCCGGCCGGGGTCTGCTGGCGGCGGCGCAGCTCGGCCGCAGCGCCTCGTCGGGATGGATGGATACGCTGCGCCCGGCCGGGCTCGCGGTGCAGCGGGCCCGCAGCGGGCACGGGCGCAGGTGTTTTTCGGGAAGCGGACGGTCTTGCCGGGCCCGAACGGCATGGCCACCCCGGCCGGGCAGGTCAGCTGCCCGGCGGCGAAGTCGAGGCTGAACTGGTCCTTGGCGAACCGGCCAGAGGCGTTGCGCACTCGCCAGGCCTTGCAGAAGATCGCCAGGTCCGGCCCGCGGTCGCGGACCAGCGCCGAGGACAGGTAGGCCCGGTCGATGTGCAGCTCGGCCAGGGTCTGGCCGGCGGCCTCCAGGTCGGTCTCGATGTCGCCGGTGACCGCCGCCTCGGGCACGTTGGCGGCCGTGATCCCGACCGCGGGGATCAGCCCGGTGTCCAGGTCGCGCAGCACGTGCCGCTTATACCCATCGAACAAGACCGAGCGGGACTTGCGGCCGTGCCGCATGTCAGCGTCTTCCACGCTGATCCGCCGGTCTTTGGCCACGCCGCGGCGCAGCGCCGGCGCCGGGCCGGAAGGAGTCCACGTCCTGGTCGCGGACCTGGCGGGCCACCGCGACCGCCCCGGCCGCGGCCTATCGCCGGCATACACGGCCACCAGGACTCAACCTGGCCCAGCAAGCCCAGCACCTGGGCCAGGGCCTCCTCCCGGGCAGCCGGATCGTCCCAGTCCCGGTCCAGCGCGGCCTTCAGGCTGGAGGCGGCCAGTTGCGGCACCCCCGCCTGCGCCGCCACCACCGCGGTCCCTGCGGCCTGCCCCGCCCTGCAGCACCGCGATCACGCCCAGGGCCTTGCGCAAGGCGTGTCCCATCAAGTTAAAGGTGTCCTCCACCCGGCCCGCCCCCCACAAGGGGCTGGAGTCCAGCGCCGCCCGCAGCGCCCGTGCGCCGAAACCCCCGGTCTGTGCGGCCAGCTCCACCGTGCGCTCGATCAGCCGCCGGTCAGGTTGTGCTCGATCAGCCGCTTACGGAATCCCACCAGGGTTCCCTTGGCAAACGGCGGCTCTTCCGCACCCATGCAGTCCAGCACCAGCTGCCAGCGCCGGTCCATCACCGTCGCCTCGATCACCTCATCGTCGCTGGCCCCGGTATAGGCCTGCAGGATCGTCGCCAGCGCCAGCCGGGCCGGCGGCACCGGCGGCTGCCCCTTCGGGCTGTCCACGTAAGTCTCCGCCAGCCTGGCCTGGAACTGCCCGTCAAACAGCTCATGACGATGCTCGCGCAAGAACACGAACAGCTTCGCCCGCCGCACCGCCTTGATCACCGCCCGCTCCGCCGGCGACGGCTCCACCGGCGGCCGCCACACATCAGGACGCACCGCACTTCCTCCCTGGTCGTAGCCACTGCTTCACTACCCGCTACGAATAGGGAAATAGCACACGCGCCGACTGCCAGCCAGCACCGCGACGAAACCCGACCCCACTACTTGACCGGCGCTCTAGCCAGCGCCCTGCGTGGTCTCCGCCCGCCTACCTTAGTCCCTGGCTTTGCGCGACTATCGGCCCTGCCCGGCGTCCCCGATCCGCAGCACGGTGGAGAAGCTGCTGGTGGTCCTGTTCGGGCTCGGCGGGCTAGCTACCCAGGCGGGCAGCGAGGCAGTCCTGCCCGCGTAAGTCGCCGGGCTGGTCGTGGCCGGGGTGTTCTTGCACGACCGGGTTCTGATCGACCGGCTGCGCTCCATCGCCTTCGCCGTGGCGACCTGGACCGGCGGGACGTGCGACGCCGTAGCTGCGAGCGCATCGCTGACGGTAATCTACGGATGACGAGCTGTCGTCATGGGTTAACCCGAGGTTTCCCCAGGCTCATTAGGCCCATCATGTCTGCCCTGGTCATAGAGCTTCAGGTGCCGGGCTTACATGCCTACGGTAGTCCTGTGCCTCCACGTTTTCCCTGGTGAACAGGGGTGTCAGCTCATCCGGGGGGAACTACGAGTTTACGTTGACGCTCGCTGAGCTGGTGATGGGCCGGCAGGACTTTACTGACTCAATGGTGCTCTTTGCTTTCCCCGGGGAGCAGGCTGGGCGATGCAACTGTTGATAAGGGTTATTGCTGCGTCAATGGCGAGTCCTAGCGCCATGCCGCCTGCGACGTCGAGCGGAAGGTGGGCGCCGACGTAGACCCGGGTCAGGCCCACGACGGGAACGGTACTCAGAGTGAGGGCGCGGCCGGCCGTGCCGAGACGGGGCAGGGCGGCAGCGCCCAGGGCGACGGCGACCCCGGCGTGCCCGGACAGGTACCCGAGCCCGGCGGCTTCGGGGCCGCGGCAGCGGGTGCCTGGAAGCAGGATCGCGGGCCTGGGCCGCCGCACTATCCGCTTGGCGACCTTCGACAGTGCCCAGGCGCTGGTGCCGCCCGCGAGGAGTCGGCCCGCCAGCTCGCGGTCCCCGGCCAGCCACGCCGCGCCGGCCGCCGCGGGGGCGGCGCCGAGGGCGCCCAGTTGCATGATGGCCCAGGCGGGCGGGTAAAGCCAGCCGGGCAGGCCGTTGACCGCCCGGAACGCTGCAGTCTCGCACGGGCCGACGCGATCGCGGCGCACGGCCATGGCCGTGGCCATCAGGGCCGCTGTCCCGGCCCCGAGCCGGACCCGGGGATCGGCCAGCACGCCTGCGAGGGAGCGCTTCCAGCTCCTGGCCGGCGACTGGAGCGTCGGGGTGATGATGCCGGAATGATCGGCGGCATCGTTGAGCGGGGTCATGGGTTGAGCTCCACGCCGAGTTTCTGCTTCAGGACGAGCCGCAGCTGCTGCCTCGGATACAGGCCGACGGCTTCCTCGAATTGTTCCACCAGCGCGATCTGCGATCCGAGGGCGAAGTCGAACGTGTAGCTTACGCAGCCGCCTGGGAACACGTCGTACAGGCTGCCGGCGAACCGCGGCGAGATCGAGTCGAGGCGGGTGTAGGTGAGTACGCCGGGGGCCCGTGGCGGGGAGGGGCTGGCACCGCCGGTCTGGCAGGTGGTGGTGAGCCGGACCGTCACCGGCTGCCCGGGGGAGCGGTCGGAGTTGAGCAGGAAGCTGGTGCCGTCCTGGGAGGGGTCGAACCCGGAGGTGCTCCATCCTTGCGGCAGGTCGTGGAGGCAGGGGAGGTAGGAAGCGCCGGGTACCGACTGCGCGATGATCGCCAGCCTGAGCGGATCGCCGCAGCCGGGTACCGTGTCGCCGAAGCCGGCGCAGCCGGTGAGCGCGGCGGCCGCCACGAGCATCACGGTCGCCAGCAGTCCGCTGAGCGGGCGGCGCACCGCGGTGAGCGGGCGGCGCATGGCGCGGCGGTCGCGCCTGCGGGCTTCTGGTCGCGGCGTCATAGCAGTCCCGCCACCCTCAGGTAGATGCCGAAGAGGGCCACGGCAGCCGCGAGAGCCGCGATCAGCCCCGCCGTGACTGCGGCGCGCCGGATACCCCAGAGCTGGACCGGTACGGGGCGTCGCGTGGGGGCAAGCTGGCGGAAGCGGCCGGTCAGGTCACGCCCGTCCGCGCGGATCAGGGACCGCAACTGGCTGGGGATGGTGATGCTCCGGCAGGCGGCGAAGGCCTCGGCCACGTCATCGGCCGCAAAGACACTCAGGGCCCGTTCGTAGACGTGCTCCGGGGTGCTGGCCAGGGCCAGGGTGAGCATCATGTTGGCCAGGTCCACCGCCTGGCGCCAGGGGGTCGGCCGTACCGCGGCGAACGCGACGTCGATGAGCAGCACGTTGCCGTCCCGGACCAAGATATTCGAGGGCTTGATATCGCGGTGCGCTATCCCGGCGTCCCACATGCGCCGGACCACGCGCAGCGCGTCATCGATGACCCGGTCATCCACCTGGGCGTTGGGTATCTCCTGGGCGCCTTCGAAGAACTCCATCACGATCAGGTACTCGCGTTCCGGCGTGATCTCCGCGAAGCCGTAGGGCCTGGGCGTGGGCAGCCCGGCGTCTCGCATCAGGCGCAGCAGGCCATCCTCGTACTCGACCAGCCTGCGCACCGTGGAGAATGGCTTCTCGTCTTCGAGCCGCCCGTAGATGACGGTCCTGGCCAGCTTGTACCAGCGGTCGGACCTGAGGTGGTTGAGCGCGTACAGCTTGCCGAACAGCGCGGTCGTGCCGCCGTCGGGGCCGCGGACCTGAATGCGCAGCGGGGTCGAGCCGGCCGACGCCTCCAGGCCGAACGGTTCCGCGCCCGTAACGGCGAGACCGAGCTGATTGTCCAGGGCGGTGACGATCGCTGCTCCGCGGCGGCCCCCGATGTCGAGGTGCGCCTTGCGCCCGCCCCGGTAGGAAACGGGGGAGACGTCGTTGGGGACCGTCAGCCAGAACGCCACCACGGCCAGCGGCCAGCCGATGATCAGTGCGGTTACCTGGTCGGTGGGATGATCGACGGCTAGGTACAGCCGGGCGGCGCAGAAGGCGGCGAGGATGGCCGCGGCCGCCCACTTCCCCCGGTTCCGCCACCGCCCGGCGGGGACCAGCGTGTAGAGAACCCCCACCAGCGCCAGGGCGAGCGTGGCGACGGGCCGCGATGGCTGCGCGTACCCCTGCCAGGGCCCGAGGATACCGATGCCGGCGGGCCGCATCCGGCCGATCTCCAGCGTCATGACCGAGCCCAGCAGCGCGGCGGCGAGGATTATCACCAGGTAGGCCGCGAGATGCCGGAAACGGCGGAACGCGAGGAGCACCGCGATGGTCGCCCACGGGACCAGTCGCACCGTCCACGGCGACGCCAGGACGGCGTTGACGTGGAGCATCAAATGGGTGAGCCAGGCGGTGCGTACCGTGGCTACCACGCGGAGGACCGCGAGGTCGGCCCGGGTAATGATGCCTAGGACCGCGGGGACCGACATGCCCGCCCACAGGACGCCGGCCACCCCGGCGAGCAGCAGGTACCAGCGGATGCTGTGGTTGATATGGCGGGGCAGCGGCGGCGGCTCCCCGGAGGGCCGGCGCCGCCGCCCTCGCAGCGACGCGGCTATCAGGGGAGTGACGTGGGACCCTTCACCGCCTGGCCGGGGCGTCGGTACCGTGCTCATGGCCGCACCGCCGCCGTGCAGGGTTCCCGGGTTCCCGGCCCGCAGCGGCAGGCCGGCGCGGCGGAGAAGGTGAGACCATGTCCGTGCGCAGGACACGATGCGGACGTGCGGCCGCCCTGGTGGCCTGCTCGCTGGGGCTTACGCTGCTCGCCGCGTGCCAGCCGGGCGCGGCGCCGGGCGGGGGTGGCGGCGCGCATGGTGGCGCGGTCGTGGTGGCCTCGTTCAACTTCCCGGAGAGCGAGCTGCTGGCGGCGATCTACGGGCTGGCCATCCGGCGTGCCGGGATCCCGGTGCAGCTCCGGCTCGATCTCGGTCCGCGCGAGCTGGTCCAGCCCGCCCTGGAGCAGGGCCTGGTGGACGTGGTTCCCGAATATCTCGGGACCGCGCTGAGCAGCCTCGAGCCAGGTCCGGGCGTCCCGGTGTCGGATCCGGCGGCGGTCCGGGCCGCGCTGACCCGCGAGCTGGCTCGGTGGCATGTCCAGGTCATGACTCCGGCCGCGGCCCAGGACCAGAACGGCGTGGTGGTCACCGACGCCACCGCCCGTCGCCTGCGGCTGCGCAAGGTCAGCGACCTGCGGCGGGCCGCCGGCAGGCTGGTTCTCGGCGGTTCCCCGGAATGCCCGGACCGGCCGTATTGCCTCCCGGGGCTGCGCAAGGTATACGGGCTCGGCTTCGCCAGGTTCGTGCCGTTCGGCACCGAGCCGCAGCGTGTCACCGCGCTGCGCGACGGCGTGGTCGACGTCGCGGTGCTGGACACCACCGACGGGAACCTGGCCACCGGCGACCTGATCCTCCTCGCAGATGACCGCCACCTTCAGCCCGCAGAGAACGTCGTGCCGGTGATCACCGGCAGCGCGATGGCGCGTTACGGGAACCGGCTGGCCGGCGCGGTGAACGCGGTCTCCGCGCAGCTCACCTCCAAGGAGCTGCTGTTCCTGGACTGGCGCATCGAGGTAGCCGGGGCCGACGTCCTGGCCGAAGCGCGCGCCTGGCTGGAACGCCACGGCATCCTGCCCCGGCCGGGCTGAGCCTGGCCCGCCGGTCATGCCGGATACGCCTTTCCTGCCGCCTGCTCCAGCTGTGCCGCGGTGGCATTGATGTCGCGGCTGACCAGGAACTGCTGGAGGATCTTCCGCATGCCCTGCCCCTCGGTTCCGCCGAAGCCGGCGGGTGTCAGGTCGGACAGGCTGAACCGGAAGCTGTCGCCCGCTTCCATCAGGCTGGCCGCGATGGACCTGCTGATCGCGTCCGGGTAGACGGACAGGTCGAGGTTGATGTTCGGTGAGACGAAGCCGCCCAGAGCCGCCCAAATGGCCGCCGCCTGAGGGCTGGCCAGGTACCGGATGAGGGCATCACCGGCGGCGGAGCGGCGCATCAGTACCGCGGCGTCGCCGCCGGCCACCACTGTTGGGCCGGGCTGCCCCGCCGCCGGGAACGGGAAGACTCCGGCGTCGACCCCGAGCACGGCGCGGGTCGCGCCGCTGATGATCCCGGCCACGAAGTCGCCTTCGAACACCATCGCCGCGGCGGAAGGAGTGGCAAATGCCTGCTGGACCGATTGCTGGTAGCTGGTCACCAGCGCTTCCCGCGGGCCGCCTGCGATGACCTGCGGGTCCAGCACCCGGGCCAGGAGCCGGAGCGTGGCGATGACCGAGGGGTCGGTCCACGGAATCTTGTGTGCCGCCAGCAGGTCATACCGCCCGGGCCCGGCCAGCCGGAGGTAGAGGTTGGAGAACCAGTCGGCCAGCGTCCAGCCGTTCTGTCCGCCGACCGCGAACGCGGGCACCCCCGACCGTGCGAGCCCGTGCGCCAGGGAGACGAGCCCGTCGATGCCAGCAGGCGGGGCCACGCCCGCCCGCTCGAAGACGCCCTCGTTGTACCAGATCAGGGACTTGTTGGCGGCCTTGAACCAGACTCCGTAGAGCGTGCTGCCGACCGACCCGAGCTGGCGCCAGGCCGGGCTGTAGTTGCTGGCCACGACACTGCCCGCGATGCCGTTGAGCGGAACGAGCCGATGCTCAGCGGCATACGTGCGCAGCAGGCCGGGCTGCGGGAGGAACGCCACGTCCGGCGGGCGGCCTTCGGCCAGCCGGGCCTGGAGGAAGGCCGGGACGCTGTAGCCGGCCGACGTGTAGGTGACGGACACGCCGGTCTGGCGGGTGAACGCGCGCAGCACGAGCCCGAAGTGCCGCTGCTCGACGCCTGACCATACGGCGGCGACCTCAAGCTTCTGCCCGTGCAGGCTCGGCCCCGGGGACCCGGACGACGAGGAAGGGCCGGCCGAGCAGGCAACGGCGGCCGAGCAGGCTACAGCCAGGACAGCGGCGAGCACTGCCACTACCCGCGCCGGCCTGAGCCAGCCTCGTCCGTCCACGTCCGTCTTCGTTCCGCGTTTAGTCCTCCGATTGTCCGGCCCGGATCCGCCGCAAGCTAGGACCGTTGTTCCAGGCTGGGAGCACGGAGAATCCCGGAATAGGGGCCTTCGCCTCTACGCCTGGGGGCCTTCAGCACCTTCGGTCACGGTTTGTCCCTTGTGAGGACGACCGTAACTGGATTGCCGCCCGCTGCATGATCGGCGGGCCACGGCCGACCACCTGAAGCTGGGCAGCACCGTCCCGGTGCAGTTCAAGGACACCGGACCGCAGAAGCTGTCGGTCACGCTGATCTACGGGGGACGCCACGGCCGCCCCGGCGCCTCGCTACTTCCTGGGTACCCAGGCGTTCGATGCCAACTTCGCCGTCCGCTACGACAGCCAGGTCTTCGTGCTGAAGGCGCCGGGCGTCAGCAACGCGGCCGCGCTGGCGGCGGTCCGTGCCGTCGCCACCAGGTACTCCGGCACCACCTCATAGACCAGGCGGCGTTTAAGGCGGACCCGGGGCCAAGCCGATCCAGCAACAGCTGATGCGCGTCGACGCCCTGCTCGCGCCCGCCATCCTGATCGCCCTTCTCGACATCGGCAACACCCTGGCGCGGTTGATCCTCGAACGCACCCGTGAGCTCGGCGTCCTGCTGGACACCATCATCGTGCGGTCCGTCCTGGTCACCGCGCTCAACCGGGACCTCGGCCACCGGATGTGGTGGCCAGCCAAGCTGGCACGCAAACCAGACCCGCACCAGCCGAACTCCGCCATGAACGCGCCACCGCCCTGACTGCGGGCTGTCTACGGTCACTGGAAATGACGGTGTAGGAGTGCGGTCGCGTCACTGACGGCGCGGACGGGGTTTGAGGGCAGCCTTCGGGTTGTCCTTTTTCGTGTGCGACGGCACGGTGATCACGTCGGTGATGGGTGCGGCCCTCCCGCTTCTTCTTGGTGTGGCAACCGGAGACGGGAGGGCCGCTGGGTTGACGCGCGGGACGCTCCCGCGGTGACATGTCTACGCCGCAGAAAATGCCCGCCTACCAGGCGTTATGTGCAGACGACTTAAGATAACCGCCGATCTGGCGTGAGGGATGAACACGAGCGACGTCGGCTTCTGTCGCTCATAACTGGGAGTTCGGCGCGCAGTTTCCTGGCGGCGAGCGTTGGCAAGCCGGGCGCCACCTCGCGCCCCGGGCCAGCGGGCGTGGGGGCGCCGGGCATGGCCTGGCAGGCCGGGCTACCGGCCGGGGGCCGGTGGGCGGGATGATGACATCAGGAGATGAGTCATGCGGGTACTGATGATCGCGCCCCCGGGCGCGGGCAAGGGGACTCAGGGCGAGCTGATCGCCGCGCACTTCGACATCCCGCACATCGCGACCGGTGAACTGCTGCGCGATCACGTCGCGCGGCGGACCGCGCTCGGGCAGGCCGTCCAGGCGTATCTGGACGGTGGCGAACTCGTGCCCGACCAGGTTGTCCTCGACATGGTGCGGGAGGCGATGGTCGCCGCGAAGGCGGCCGGAGGCGGGTATGTCCTCGACGGAATCCCGCGGAACATGCAACAGGCCCGGGCGACCTACCTGATCGCCCGCGAGCTCGGGATGACCGCGGATGTGGCGCTGCACCTGCAGGCCGGCGATGCCGAGCTCATGCGCCGGCTGCTCGCGCGCGCCGCGCTCGAGCATCGCTCCGACGACACGCCAGACATCATTGCCCAGCGCCTGGCCCTCTACCATGACGTGACATCCCCCATCATCTCGTGGTACCGCGGCCGCGGAATCCTGGTCTCGGTGGATGCGATGCGTTCCGCGCAGCAGGTCGGCCGCGAGATCCTGGCCGCCCTCGAAGCGATGCGCCCGTTCCTGGACCAGGTGCCCGCGCTGGCACGGCGCTCCGTTGACCTCACTGGCCTGGGGGACGCGTTCGGCGCCACCGGCCCCACCGCCGGCACATCCGGCTGAGCCCTCCGGCCGGCCACCAGTGCTGGCCTGGCCGGCCTGGCCGCTGCCGGATATCAGCCACGGCAGGACCTGCTCAGCGCCGCCGGGAACCGCTGAGGATACTCCGCGAGACTTGACGGCCGGTTCCACCTCGACATGGACAACCCGCCCCGGCCTCGCCAGGACGGCAAGACAGACAAGGGATCGCCTGCCACAGCCAGATCCGGCGTAGCCGAGAGAATAGAACCGCCGTTATACGGGTGATCAAAGATCAGATCACTACCCTTCGGCCGTATAACGCCAGATCTGCACGCCGAGATCGGCTGGTGGTTGGGCGCTCGAGCTGCGCCCTAACGGGGTGCTATGTGCCACTGCGCTGAGCCGTGATGATGAGGATGAGGGCCTTCCTTACCGGTCGCGGGCTCGCCCGGTAAGGAAGACCCGCGAGGCCGGGGGTATGGCGGTCGAGGCTGGAGTAAGACTGAAATCGTCCAGCAGCCGTGCGTGAGCGCAGCCGGACGGCGTCGGCTTGTCGCGGGGCTGCCGGCTCCCCGTGCTTGCCGCGGCAAGCTGTGGTAGTCGGCCGGGCGTCCTATTCGCCGAGGAACCGGATCACATCTGCGGCGTCGGCTTCCAGCGCGGCCTGGGTCTGGGTGCCCAGCGGGGCAAATGGTGCGAGCATGACCTGGCCGCCCGCGATATTCCAGGTCGCCACGGCCCGGCCGCCGGCCAGCACGAACGGCCGGAACAGCCCGTTGACCGTGACGATCCGCCGGTGCGGGCCGACGATAGGATCCCGGGAGGCCCAGCCGAGCAGCAGCGGCTCGAACGCGCCCAGCAGTAGTGGCGGTGGCAGCGCGGCGGCCGCTCGCTGCCGGTTCGCCCGCAGCTCGGCCAGGCCGTCCGCTCGCTGCATTGCGCCGCGCCGGGCCAGGCCGAGCCGGGCATCCCGCAGCCCTATGCCCGCCCACTGGGCGAGGTCACGGTCGGCCGCCGGGGCATGCCCGGCGAGGTACCGCCGGGCCAATTCACCGAGCGCCGCCTCGCGGCTCATCGCTGGCGGCGGTGCGCCCAGCCAGTCCCGGGCCAGTACGAACGCCTGGTCCCGTCCGGCTACCGGGCCGCGCACGATCAGGCCCCGGATGCTGGCCAGCGCCAGGATGTGCACCATCGCCTGGCCTTCGGTCCGCACCCCGGCAGCGGCGACCCGCTCGCGGAGCTGAGCCCGGGTCAGCGGGCCGTCGGCGGCCAGCGCGGCCCGCACGGTGGCCACCGCCCGCTCCGCGTCCTTCGGCGGCACGCCCTCCTGCGCCAGCCGGCGGGAGTTCCCGGTGCGCAACTGCGGGGTGGTCAGCGGATGCAGCCACCAGTAGTCCTCGGCGCGGACCAGGTGCAAGGTACCGCGGTTCAGCCAGGTGACGATCAGCGAACGGCGCTGGGTGAGGGCAGAGTCGACGTCCGAGGCAGACAATCCTGCTGAACGCGCCCGGACCGTAAGCCGCGCGCCACGCGGGTCTTGCGCCTGGATGGCCAGCAGCCGCCCGGCGACCTCCTCGGCGCTGCCCGCTGGGTCGCCGCAGAGCAGTTGTGCCGCGCACCGCTCCGCGGTCACCGCCAGATTATCGGGCCTCGCGGCCGCCCGGGGTTCTGAAGTGCTCACCGGCGGCGACTCTACCCCCGGAGGCCGGAAGCCGGGTATCCGTCACCTGTCCGCAGCACGCGCCGGGCCGCACCTGCCACCCGGCGAAGTTCGCCGGGACCCGGTTGTTCTGGCTGCCGACTGCAAGCCGCCCGGCTACCTTGCCCAAAAGATCACGCTCCGTGATGAGCGTCTCAGCGTCCTTGACGTCCGACCCGCCGCTATGCGTGCCTACTACGAACGACTGGCTGCCGCCATCTGTGCGGCACCGAATGATCGTTATGCGCGCCTGTTCAGGGGAACCGCCCGCAACGGCGAGCTGGTATCCCAGGTACCTGGCGGTCAGCTCGGTGGCGCATTCAGCACCGCTGAGCGCGCTCAGGATTTCTGGGCGATCACCGCGGACCGGTCCGCAGCCGTGTGGGCGGCACGTCACGGAGGCGAAGCCCGCCTCCTGCAGCATCAGGGTCAGCTCGCTGGTTGACCAGCATTTGCCCGGGGTGGAGCGCATCAGGAACACCGAATACTCCGCGGCGGCCAGCGGGCCGGTCTTGGTGGCGTTCACGTGCACGTCGTGGTCGACGAAGGCCAGGCCGGGCGGGCAGCGCCGCGCAGGAGGCGGTGAGCAGCGAGCGGACGCTATCTTCGTCCCAGTCGTGCAGCACGTGCGAGAAAAGGTGCAGGTCGAAGCCTGCCTGCAGCGGGCCGGTGAACATGTCTCCGCTGATGACCGTGATCCGGCCGGCCTTGTCCTCGCTGCGCGAGCAGGGTCCGTGCGGCGGCATCGACGGGCGGCCGCTCGAAGACCGCGCCGGTCACCGGCATCCGGGCGGCCATGGCGCAGGCGTACACACCGGAACTGCCGCCGATGTCGAGAACCCGCCGGGCCTGCAGATCGTGGAGGGCATCGGCGAGCGCCGGGCCGAGGAAGTTCCGCGGGCATCCATCGCCGCCGTGATCCGCCCGGCGAACTGCGGGTCGCCCAGCCGTTCGGCCCAGTCCCCCGCCCGCATCCACGCTGGCCCAGGCCGCTGGCTGCCCGGACCGCAGAACGGCGAGCAACTCGGCGCAGCCCGGGCGCTCCCGCACGGACGCGAAATACGGCCGCAGATCATACGGCGACCCGGCGGCCAGATGGTCCAGCCCCAGCGCCGTCGGCGTGACCTCCCTCGCCCACGTGTTCGAGCAGGCCAAGCGCGGTCAGGTAGGTGAGCATGACATCGGCCGGGCGGCCCGCCAGCCCCAGCTCACCGGCGATCGTCACGGCCTCGGCGGCTCCGCGCGGGGCCAGCCAGGTGAACAGGTCCAATTCGGCCACGGCCACGATGAGCAGGTCAGGAGCGTAAACACCGTCACGAAGGCGGTACAGGACGGTCGGGTCGGCAACCATGCGATCCATCCTGCCTGAGCCGCGCATCGCGATGCCCGTAACGGGGCAGCCATGGCTCGCCGCCCGGCTGAAGCCACGCTCCCGGCCTCACCAAGGCGGCGCCCGGAATTCAGGCCGGCAGATCTGGTTGATCGGTGCGTCCGAGCGGATGCCGGCCTGGTCTGTGTCCGGGGCGCATGATCGGCGATCCGGAGCTCGGCGATCCAGCGCTTCGTCCCCTACGAGTTCGTCACGGTCAGTGATCCTGCTTCGACATTGCGAAGCGAACAGTGCCGCCGTTCTGCGCTGGGTCCTCACCACGGCCGGTGGTATCCACGGTCCAGATGCGTCGCTCGGGCGTGATCGCGGCGGCGAAGGCCCCCCGCCTCGCTGCGCCTCGAAGGTCACGACCGGCGTTTGACGGCCACGATGACGCCGCTGCTGAAGCCCAGTTCGGCGCAGACGAGTTCAGCGTTCTCGAGGAGACGGTGACGCACAACGACCAGGGCAGACCGAAGTTGCTCATCTGCGTGGCATGTGAGGTCCATGTCGTCAACGACGATGGCGCCACCCTCGCGAAGCGCGGCCACAGTCCGGCGCAGCTTGAAGATCTTTCCACCGGGCGCGTCTGCGAATATCAGGTCAAACTGACCGAGCCCGCCGACGACCTCGGCCCCGTCCCCTGACTCGAAGCGAATCCACGACGGCCATCGCGCCGAAAGCGCCGTCTGCTGCACCTCATCGTCGAGTCCGACCGTGACAACCTCCACGTCTCGCCGCGCCCCGAGTCCATGGACCAGCCAGGCAAGCCCGACGCCGACGCCGGTGCCGATCTCAAGAACCCGGCCACCGTCGGGGACCGCCGCGGCGAGTGCTGCCAGCAGTCTCCCCACTTCAACCTCGCACGCGAGCCGGAAACCGGTTCTGGCGGCTCGTTCGTACGCGGCCGAAACGCTCTCGGGAAGCTCCTCGCTCTCGGTCACAAGAACATACTGCCAAGTACGTGCGCTCCCTGCGTGACGGCGACCCGTTCAGAATCGGCCAATGCCGCGTACCGGGGAACCGCGCGGCTGCCTCACGACAGGCGTTCCGGGGTATGTTCAGTGCCTGCTTCCCACCAGCCGCACCGAACGCCGGACCCGCCGGACTAGCGTGGCCATGGTCTGGAACGCTGACCCGAAGTCACGTCCCCGGCACCATACCCAACCTCCATCGATGACGGTCCCTGGCTGGTCACCGAATGTGGTCGAGCCTCCGGTGGGTAAGGGCCCGGATCTGGCGATCGGTGCGCCAAGAACTAGAACCGTTCACTTGGTTACGGCCGTGCATGAGGAAAATCCTGTGACGCTGGCGGCCGCCAGCGGCCGCTGATACTACTCTGCGGGCGGCTGTCCGGCTCGGCTGCACGATCCTTCAGCGGTACGTACCGCAACTGCGTCAGGCGTTTGATCAGCCGCGAGCCGAGGCACTCCGAGCGTATCTGCCAACTGCCCGCCGCGTGCTCAGGCCAAGCCACGCACGAGGAGCACGACGGTATCGGCCGCAGCGACGCGATCCTTTGCGATCTCCTCGTACTCAGCCGACCTTGCCCACATCATGAACGCGTCACGGCCTGGGGAGGCCATAACGACGACCTTGTCACCACGCCACTGCTCTTCGGCTGCCTCGGGCCGCTCGTCGGCCAGCAACTGCCCGCCCTACTTGGTGAGAACTGGCATGAACGCGGCCAGGTATCGCTGATACCGGACACGGTTGTGAATGGTTAGCTGCGCTATCGCGTGCACGGTCACCTGGGCCACCGTACCCGTCGCGACAGTAGGCCGGCAGCGGCCTCAGGCCGCTGGTGACAGGCTGCCTTCGCCTTGACCCACTCTCTTATCGCCGCCTGACGCGCGGTTGTTTGCGGCTGTTTGCGGCCCGCCAGCCTGAGAGCTGACGGCCGATGTTCCATGCGCGTCCAGCGGTCGTTGTCAACAGAAATCCGGTGAGCTCGCCGCCGGGCAGGTAAGAACGTATCGTCCTCGCCGCGCGGGACGGCGGCTCTGCGAGATCGGCAGCCACGCGGGAGGACAGGCGCACCCGGACGTGTGGATAGGCACGGAGATGGCGCCGTTTACTGCGGCGAGCCAGAAGCGGCGGTTGTTCCGTGCCCCTTGCGGTATGCGGCACTATGGTCGGGTGTCGACGTGCGGCGAGGATGTCCGGGATGCCTTGGTCCGCCAGTGGCAGGCTATTGCCACTGCTCTGCCCGCGGTCGATCTCGACGTTCCGAGTCGGGTCGACGGTTGGCGCAACCGGGAAGTCGTCGCTCATCTCTGCCTTCAACTGGTGGTGTTGCGCCGATTTATCGCGACAGTGTTAATGCAGCACGCCATGGGGAGCCTCGCGGCGAACCTGGCGGGGACTCACTCGCTTGCCGAGTTCATCGACGCTTCGGCGCGTGAAGCTGCCGAGCTGGGCAGGGTGGACTTCGCGGAGGCTCTCGACGATGCCCTGCCGTCATTGCGGACGGCAGGCCTTTGCTTGACCGTCGTGACGATGCAAGGGCCAATCCGCCTCGTCGACTATCTGGTCACCCGCTGCGTGGAAGCTGTCGTGCATGGGAGTGACCTTGTTCGAGCCGGTCAACCCGGACGGCGTTGCCCAAGCCATCACGGCCCAGGCGCTACTCGAGGTGCTCTCTCACCGGGCTCCCCACCTCGTGCAAGAGGCGCGAGAACTGCCGCTGCCGATCTGGATCGACATCGCGACTGGACGACGGCCGGCCTCCGGGAGCCTCGCACCAGCAGTCCCTGTGATGACCTGAGCCACCGGCCGGGGATCTCAGCCATCGGCGACACCGCGTGGCGCCGACCGTGTGCGGACGGGTCAGCGCGGCGGGCAGATCCGCTGTAGGTAGGCGGCGCGTTCGGGGAGCCGAGCGCGGCGAGCACGACCCAGCCGGCGCGCAGGAGCCGCAGCGCAGGCTCGCCCAGGGCCCGGGGAAGCAGGCGTTTGACCGTCTGGCCAGGCCGCCAGCGGCGGCTAGTGGCCCCGGCGCAGCGGTGCAGCGGCGTTGGACAACAACCATGCGGCGGCACGGGATTGAACCCGGCTTCTGCGCACCAGCAGAGCGGCGGTGAGCGCGAAGCGCTAGCTGGGGGAAGTGCGCGCTCTGCGCTTGGCGAGGATCATGCGGAGCAGGTAGCGCGGGCTCGGCGGGATTCCAGCCGAGCTGCCGTGCCATGGTCATGTCGTCGCGGTTCGCCCAGTGCTCGATGATCTTGGCGGCGTAGAACGCGGCCGGCTCCCGGCCCCGGCAAGCCCGCGGCTGGGTGCCGGCCTCGCGGTTGACGGCCTCGGAGGGGACAGCGCCTCACCAGGCAGCTGAACGCCCGAACGTCCGTGAGCCCCGCGAAGCCTCCCGCAAGACCCGTCTAAACCGTGGGCTACGCGCCTACCCAGAACCAGACGATATGTGTGACGTCGCCTGTACACCGACCCACACTGCCCGCGCAAATATTCGGCAGGGAACTCGGCGAACTCGGCGGCCGCCAGGCCGACCGAGTTAATCACGCTCCGTGATAGCCGCCACGGAACCGATGTCTGGCCGCCGTTGGCCACTCGCTGACGGCGTCCTGCGGGCATACTGCCTCGGATGTCTTCGTGATCCAGAAAGCCGGGCGGCCGGCCCGGGTAGCCCGTCACGAAAGAGCGTTGCCGTTGATCATCGATCCGTGCCCAGATAAATAGGCCGATAACACCTGCCAGCCCTGCTGGAGCAACTGTCATGAGCGCTCCAGGGCGGCGGCCGGAGCCTGCCCAGGGGTGCCCCAGGCCGCTGATGCACCTTGGTGACCGTGGACGGTGCTGCCCTCACCGCGTAGCCGCCCGGCCCCGCAGCCAGCATCTGGCCACTGCTCATCTTGAACTGGACGAAACAGGGAACTGCCGCACACCGGTGGCCAGCGGCTGAAGCGCACTGATCCGGCCCGCTCACTGTGCACGCCGGTGCAGGGGCAGCACGGAGCCGTCGGCCGGTCTCATCTGACCGTTGGCCGCGTGCACTCTTTGCCCCACTACGTGCGTGTGGTGCCCCGGGGGAACGCGGGTCCGGAGTTCAGGCCGCTGGTAGTTGGCGCTGCCGGTGGCGGGCGCACGTTGTATGGCGTTCGTCCGCCACCAGTATCGGATCCTGCGTTTCACGCTCATGCCGCGGGTCGGGTGCGTTGTCAGCGGAGCGGGTTCCAAGGCAGGCTGGTAGCACCTGGTTCGATCGGGATCGGGGTAACGGCGCAGGCGTCCGGCAAGGTCCCGGGTACCGGCGAGGAGGCTTCCCGGCATGAAGGTGTGCGTGCCAATCACCGCTGATGGCCAGGTCGATCCGCGCTGGGGACGAGCCGACCGGGTCGCGCTCGCCGAGGTGGCCGACGGCGAGATCCGCGACTGGCAGGAGTTCATGGTCGGCTGGGGAACGCTGCACGACCAGGGGACCGAGGGTGCCCATCACGCCCGGGTGGCGCGGTTCCTCCAGGACAACCAGGTTCAGGTGATCGCTGTCCACCACGTTGGTCCGGGCATGCAGCGCATGCTGGGCTCGATGGCGATAGGGATCGTCGCCGGTCTGGGCGGGGACGCCCGCAGCGCGGCGCGGGCGGCGGGGTGACCAAGGACATGGTCAGCCTCAGCGCAATGCGGACCCAGGGTGCCAACGTTGGAGACACCCGCGCATGCCACTGCGGGCGCGACCTGGGAGGGATCGCCCACGGCAGGGCTCGGCTCAGGTTGCACGCCGGACAGGGGCGCCGGCCCGGAGAGCACGTGGAATCTCGGCGACCTCGTTAACGACCTCAAGCAGGTGAGCAAGCTCACCGGCAGGCGCATTAGAACTAATGTCTACCGAATAACTGACGCCCGTAGATTTCCAGGTGTCGGTATCGAACCCGCCCGCCGCGCACACGCGGACTCCTTTCACCTCGATGCCTAGCGCGGCGGCCTCTCGGTAAACGTCATTGAGCACGCAGCCAGCCGCTGCGAGGTGGAGGAGATGGCCGCCAGTGAAATCGGCTTCAACCGTGACGCCTTCGGGTGTCCACCGGTGCGGGAAGCTGACGGCACGGTCGGAGTGGGACCTCATCGTCCCAGCGGCTACTGCAATCTCGAACCGATTGTCCATCAGCCACTTCCTCTCACCCCCCGGGACCTCCGGCCCGGCCTCCACCCCGACATCCTCACATGCCGCCGATCGATCGTTATGTCCTGGCTGACGGTTGTTCCTGCCATGTCGTGTGCTGTAGGGCCGACCCGGTTGGCGGCCCAGGTGCATCGGGGCGGAGGATGACGATCGTGACCTCTGATACAGACACCGTGGTGCTGGTGGAGCGCGCTCTGGATCAAACGGCCGCGATCATCGCGGCGATCCCGGGCGGACAGGCCGGGCTGGCCACGCCCTGTCCGGACTGGAACGTGCAGGCGCTTGTGCGTCACCTGGCCGGGCAGGATCTGCGTAACTTCCTGGTTGCCGCCGCGGTGCCACCGCGGATTGGCAGGCGCCGGCCGACGAGCTCGGCGAGGACTGGGCCGCCCAATTCGGGGACCGCGCCGCCCAGCTGATGGCGGTGTGGCGGGCGGCCGACCTGGACGAGCACGTCGCGGTGCCGGGCGGCGGGCGAGCGGCGTTGCGCAGCCGCGCCGATCAGCAGATCACCGAGCTGGCCGTTCATGGCTGGGACCTGGCCATGGCCACAGGCCAGCAGGCCGGCCTGGCCCCGGCCCTGGCTGACCATGCGCTCAGCTGGGCGCGCCAGATGCTCCGGCCCGAGCACCGCGGGCCGGATCGGGCATTCGGCCCGGAGGTGCCGGTGCGGCCGGATGGCCGATCTACCAGCGGCTGGCAGGCTGGTTCGGCCGCGACCCGGAATGCACATCAGCAGGCAGCGCGGTCGATCACCGGTCCTGAACCGCTGCTCCTGGCCCGGCGGCCAGCCCTATAGCACCGTCCAGGTAACGCCAATGCCGACGGTTGGACCAGCGCGCTCATGCCCGCGTAGGTCGTGCCAGGCCAGGCGCGACGGCGCGCTGGGCGGCCGGGTCAACGCTGCAGGGACTGCTCGTACCGCGAGGGCTAAGGTTGCCATGGGTGATCGTTCGCGGAGCCCAGGGGCGAGGACGGGGCATCGTGGCTTCGCGCCCGCGGCGTGATGAGGAGAGCCATGAACAACATCCAGAACGTGGGCCTGCTTACCCTTCGTGCCGGCGTTGGTGGGGTGCTCATCGCACACGGTGTGCAGAAGCTGTTCGGATGGCTGGGCGGCGCCGGGCTCACCGGCACCGCGGAAGCGTTCGAGCGGATGGGATTCGGCCCGGCCGGCCGAGCGCCGTCGCAGCGGGGCTGGGTGAGGCCGGCGGAGGGGCACTGATCGTGGTGGGTCTGGCCACCCCGGCAGCCTGCGCAGCGGCTGCCGGCACAATGATCCCGGCCGCGGCCGTTCACGCGCCCAGCGGTTTTTTCGCCACTGGCGGCGGCTATGAGTACCCTGCCCTGCTCGGCCTGTCCGCCGCCGCCCTGGCACTCACCGGGCCTGGCGATTGGTCGCTCGATGCCCGGCTCGGTCACCGTCTCAACGCGCCGTGGATGGTGGCCGCCACCCTGCTCGCATCCGCCGCCGCCTCGGCGCTGGTTCTGCAGCATCGTCGCAAGGCACTAGCGGCCCGGAACCCCGCGCCCGCCGCGCCGGCCGCGGGAACGGTCACGTCCCCGATGCCGCGACGGCACCGGGCACGCCATGAACAGCCTGGGCCAGCCATCCTCCGACCGCGGGCCGGACCGGGGCAGTCCAGGCTGGCTTGGTGATCCTCGTGCAGCTGATGGGCGCGGCAAGAACGGCGTTATCACAAATATAGCGCGAAATCGACACATGATAGGGCCGATGCCGCAGGCGCCTGGGGGTTCTCGCGTCATTGGCGGCAAACCTAGGTCGTGGAGATATTGTGCGCTTTAATATGATATACCCGTTAACGGGGAGAAGTCACAATGATCACAACAGTCCTGATCTTATCGGCGTTATCGGTCAATTGTAGCGCCGGTGATATAGTCGGAGGACCCGGGCCGTCGAGCTGATGCCCGAGAGGTCCTACGGATGATCCTGAACGCATTTGGCCGCAGACGCGTCTAATCATCGAGTCGCTGCAATTAGCGCGTCCTCATCCATCGGTTGGGTAGGCCGTACGGCGAGGTGCCCGCAGTTCGCGGGTCCTTTTCCGTACGGCCCCCCGCCGAACCGGACGTGCCAGTTTCCCGGCATCCGGCTCTCTGGTGACTTACGCCGTGAGTGTGTTTGCAGCAGGTGGCCGTTCGGCATGGATCTGGTCGTGGCAGGGCGGGCAGACCACCAGGGACTTGCGCCGTTTTGCTGCCATGAGAGCGGCCCATGCTGGCTGGCTGTGGCCGGGGTATGCGAGGTCGGCGAGCCTGGCGACGTGGTGCACTTGCACCTGGCCGCTGTGCTGGCACAGTTGGCACCTGTTCCGCTGGAGCCGGGTGATGATCTCCTTGCGGGGGTAGGGGTCCCGGCTGGGAGCGCGGTCGACGATGACCGCGGTTTTCTGCCGTTTGAGGGGAATGCCGCCGAACCGTGCGACCAGGGGCTTCTGGTTGCCCTCGCGGATGCGGACGGCCTCGAGGCAGGTGCGCGGCCCGTGCGGGGTTTCGATGGCGGCCTTGTAGCGGGCCGCCGTTTTCGACACCGTGGAGTCGTGCTTGGCCGCGAGCGTCTTGAGCAGCGAGGTCTCCATGACCCACCGCAGCCGGCTGAGTCGGTGGACGTCGCCGGCGAGCAGGTAGTACTGGCTGATGCCCCGGTATTTCGCCCCGTAGGCCGCGACGATGTTGTAGTCGCCGAGGTTTTGCAGGGCTCTGTGGGCGGCGGGTTTGCCGCGTTCCAGGTAAGGTGCGCATTTGGCCTTGATCACCGGGATGGGCACGCGCAGCGCTATGCCGCCGTTGATTCTCTTCCGGCCGCTGGTGCCGCTGTGCTGGGTGGTGATCTCATAGCTGAGGAATTTCGCCGCGCCGGTACGCGCGTGCGTGATCAGGGTCTTCCCGGCTGACAGTTCCAGGTGGAGTTCGTCCCGCAGGAACGTGGTCAGCCGCTGTTTGATCTCCTCGGCCTCGGCTTTCGGCCCGGTGAACCCGAAGAGCGTGTCGTCGGCGTACCGGGCGTAATGGAGTCTGCGGTAACCGGGGTCGTCGCAGTCCACGCTCGGCAGGAAGGCCTGCTTTCGGCGTAGTTCCCGCGCTTTCTCGTGGTCACCTTTCTTCCGTGCCCGCGCATACGCTTGACGCACTCGCTCATATTCCTTGTTCCGGGTTCTTGTTTCCCCTCGGGTATATTCAGGGATGAGCGTGTTCCCGACAAAGTCGTCCAGCTTATGCAGGTAAATATTGGAAAGGACTGGTGAGACGGTCCCGCCTTGCGGCGCGCCGCTCAGCGTGGCGTTCCACACCCAGTCTTCCAGGTATCCGGCTTGGAGCATGTTTCGCATCAGCCGCAGGAACCGGTTATCGTGGATCTTCTCCGCCAGGATCTTGGTCATTATCTCGTGATCCAAAGACCCGAAACAGTCGGCGACATCGCCCTCGACGAACCAGGTCGTCCCGGTCCAGGTATTGGCCACCTCGCGCAGTGCCGTGTGGCAGCCCCGGCCGGGACGGAAACCGTGGGAGCGGTCGGAGAACACCGGCTCGTAGTAGGCCTCCAGCAGGAGGCGGACCACTTCGCCAAGTAGCTTGTCCGACCAGGTCGGCAGCCCAAGCGGGCGGAGCTTCCCGTTCTTTTTCGGGATCCAGACCCGTCTGGCCGGGCTGAACCGGTAGCGCTCATGGCGCACCGCATCAATGATGCGGCCGATCTTGCCCTGGGACATGCCGTCCACGGTTTCCCTGGTGGCCCCGGGCGTCATCGCTCCGTCGTTGGAGTAGATCCGCCCGTAGGCCAGCAGATACAACTGCGGGTTGAACAACTGCCGGTACAGCTCATCCAGCGGCAGTCCCTTCCTGCCGCGCTCACGGAGGACACCCAGCACAGTTTCGGCGTTCTGCATTTCGCATACCTTTCCGTCTTTGGTGTCCGGTCACCTGTTCCCCTTCGCCCTGCGGGCGGCTTTCCCGCCCTCCCTGGCAGGTCGTTACTCCTGCGACTACTATGGGAAACTCCGTCGCCATAGGACTCGCGTCCCTTAGGCGATCCCGCGTTCGTCTTCGTCATACGTGATAGCGCGACTTAGGCGGCCCACTCATCTCCTTCAATGTCCTCACTGGACATCGCTCCGCATCCAGAGGGTGCGCCGACCAGAGTGCGAGATCGGCGCAGGATGCGGCACCGGCTCCGGGCATCTTTCCGGCGGGCGGGCATTTGCACCATCTGGAGATTAGGCTTCAGGCAGTTTAGCTTTCACCATATCGCGCGGGTCCCCGGCGCACCGTCCCTGATACCTGGACCCGGCCGCCGGTTTCCTGTCATGCTCTTTTCCCCTTAACCTTTCGGCGCCAGGTAAGACATCGGACCCAAGGACATCCCTCCAATCCATCCCGGCTAAACCGGGGATATAACGAAGCGCCTCGCGGCGCACCACTCTCATGCCGCATTCAGGGCGCTTACGCTGCTCCCTGAACCCTGAACTGCGCGCAGCTTCAGTAATGCCGGGTGGGAGAGCAGGCCTGTTCGCCTGCCGGTCAGGGGCGCAGTCAGCGTGAGTCAGGGCCGATGGCCTGGGTGGCTGGGTAGCAGGGGATCGAGGGCTGCCGGCACACGATATGGCCGGCTTGCCTGGCCGCGCCGTGGCGCGCAAGGAACTCATCTTCCAGCCTTATCCACTTGATCCGCAACGAGAGGCGCTGCTGGCCGTCGCGGACGGTCGCGCGGCGCAGCCGCTCCGCCCAGGGGGCTGCCGCCCGCGAGGGCCATGGCCAGATCGGCAGCAATCGCCTGGCGTGAGGCGGTGACCCCTTGATGATCACCACCTCGGCGGGCCGGACCTCGGCCCATTCGGGCAGGCCCTGGCTCCGCGGATCGCCTGCCCGGTCATGGACGCAGAACCGGCCCGGCGATCCGGGCAACAGCGGCCGCAGCGCCTGGTGTTCCAGCCGGGGCCGCCATCCCTGGATGTCGCGCCAGTACAGGAAATCATCCACCCAGCCGCCCGGGCAGAACATCGCCCGCTGGCGGCGTCGGCGGGCGTGCTCACATCGCGGAGAATGAGGCGTGGCTGCTGGCGCTGCAGTCGCGCAGGTGGCCAGCTAGGTGGAGGTGGATGTGCCGCTCCTTCCTGACCGGGACGTGGAGCGCGTGCTGGTGATCATTGCATACCCCGATGACGCCGAGTTCCGGGCGGGCGGCACGGTCGCCTGATGGACGGATGAGGGCATCCAGGTAACTTGCTGCGTGCTGACGGGCAGGAGCGCGGTGGCTTCGATCCCGGCGTTCCCGGCGCCGAGATCGCTCACATCCGCCGGGCGGAGCAGCAGGCCGCCAAGCTGCCGGGCGTGAGCGAGGTCAAGTTCTCCGGTCTCGGGAGCAGAGCCTGCTGGATGATCGGCGCGAGCTGCATGAGGACCTCGTCCGCGTGATCCGGCAGGTACGCCCGCAGCGGGTGGTCACATCGAGTCTGGAGCGGAACTGGAAGAGGTTCGGTAGCTGTCACTCTGATCATCTCGCGACTGGAGCGGCTGCGCTGACCGCGATCTATCCCGGCGCGGGCAACCCGTTCGCCCCCTTACTTATGTGCCGGAGGAGGAGGGGCTGGAGCCGTGGCCGGTCCCGGGGGTGGCTGATCAACGGCCCGGAGAGGGAAGTCAACCACTACGTGGACATCACTGGGACATCCGGCCGCAAGGTCGCCGCCGTGACCCCGGCCCTCGGAGCCCGAGGGTACCCGTCGCGACCCGAGAACACGCCGCAGGGCAGGTTCGCCACCCCAAACAGCGAGTCAGGCGGCAGCTTCAGCCAGGTCGTGGTCAGGCGCCCTCCCCGTTGAGGTGGCGCAGGCCCTGCCCGACGTAAATCTGCCGGGGCCGGGAGATCTTCTGCTCCGGATCGGCCGAACCCTCCTGCCACTGGGCGAGCCAGCCGGGCATGCGTCCGATCGCGAACAGCACCGGGAACATCGCCACCGGGAAGCCCATGGCCTGGTAGATGATGCCCGAGTAGAAGTCCACGTTCGGGTACAGCTTGTGGCTGGCGAAGTAGTCGTCGGCGAGCGCGATCCGCTCGAGCTCCAGCGCGATGTCCAGCAGCGGGTTGCGCCCGGTGACCTCGAACACCTGGCCGGCCACCTCCTTGATGAGCGTCGCCCGCGGGTCATAGTTCCTGTACACCCGGTGGCCGAACCCGATCAAGCGCAGCTCGCCCGTCTTGACCCGGGCGATGTAGCCGGGCACGTTCGCGACGGACCCGATCTCCCGCAGCATCTTGAGCACCTGCTCGTTCGCCCCGCCGTGCAGCGGGCCGTACAGCGCCGCGGCCGCCGCGGCCGCCGCGGAATACGGGTCGCTCCCGGAGCTGGCCACGCCCCGCATCGCGCTCGCGGAACAGTTCTGCTCATGATCGGCGTGCAGGATGAACAGCACGTCCAGGGCGTGCTCGAGCACCGGGTCCGGGTCGTACTTGAGCTCGGTCATCTTCCACATCATGTTGAGGAAGTTGCCCGCGTAGGACAGGTCGTCGTCGGGATAGTTGTACGGAAAGCCCTGCGCGTGCCGGTACGCGAAGGCCGCGAGCGTGGGCATCTTGGCGATGAGCCGCACGACCTGCTCGTCCTGGCAGGCCCGGTCGTGGACCGCCTTGGCCTCGGGGTAGAAGGTGGACAGCGCCGCCAAGGTGCTGACCAGGATGCCCATCGGGTGAGCGTCGTGGTGGAAGCCGTCGATGAACTTCTTGACGTTCTCGTGCACGTAGGTGTGATTGGTGATCTTGTGGGCCCACGCCACCGACTCTTTGTTGCCCGGCATTTCGCCGCGCAGCAGCAGGAAGGCCACGTCCAGGAACGAGGACCGGCTGGCCAGCTCCTGGATCGGGTAGCCGCGGTAACGCAGGATGCCCTTCTCCCCGTCGATGAACGTGATGGCACTGCGGCAGCTCGCGGTGTTCTGGAAGGCGGGGTCGTAGGACAGCAATCCGAAGTCGTCATCGGATGCCTTGATCTGCCGTAGATCAGTCGCGCGGATCGCGCCGTCGACGATCGGGAGTTCGTAGCTGCGGCCGGTTCGTGAATCGGTAACTCGCAGCATGTCCTTGCTGGTCATGTCTAGACCATAGGTGGTAACCGCGGGTGCCAGACAGACCCTATGGCCTTGGGTCTCGCGGCCGAGGTCTGCTGCCGCCCGGATCCCGACCGGACCCCTACCGCCGTTTCCATGAACCGCCGGTCCGTCTGGCGGTCCTGTTCCCCTGCCAGCCAAACGCTGACCGCCTGGCCTTGCTGCGAAGCGCAGGCGCCGAAGCCGTATGGCCTCATGGGACCGGGTTCCGCGGCTCAGCACATGGTGTCTTCGTCAAACCAGCCGGGCTTTGCCCAGGCGCTGCGGGATGCGTGGCACGCTTTGGCAAGCTGCGCGGCCGGCCGGGGGCCGTGCGCGGCGGCCAGCCCGCGGCGGACGTCGGGCACGGCAGCCGGGGGTGGACAGTACCGAGGTCCGCGAGTGGGCCAGGGCACAGGACATCGAGGTAAAGGACCGCGGGCGAGTGCCTGCTGAACTGGTGGCCCGGTTCAAGGCCGCGACCGGGCAGTAGAGTCCGGAACACCTTCTTTCGCCGGGCCACGGTGCTTCACGCACATGCCGAAATGAGGGCGTTGCGTTCTTGCATACTACTGTCTACAAATCCCACCTCTTATGAGTCCGACCGAGACCAATCTCAGGCCGCTTGTTGCGGTGCGCAGATCGTCCAATTCGAGGTACCCTGCCACCACGGTCAGCCGACAGCGTGTGCCGAGCCGGCGTCAGCGGAGCAAAGGACACCTGGCAGGCTGTTCCTCTTGCGCAAGGAGCGCCTGATTGGAATCTAGTCGCCTGCTGCGTCTCGTTGCAGGCGAGAGGGGGGACGGCAGGTGTGGGTTGAGCTCCGCCGATGTCGTCGCGAGGATGGGCGGACATGCAGTGCGTAACTAGGTACAGGCATCGGCGGCTGGATCCACAACCATGAGTTTGAATCTTTTCCATTTTTCGGATATCCACTTTAACCGCCGCCATATTGACAGGTGGGACCCAGACGAGGATCTGCGCCGAGAGGTCGTACGCGACCTGGAACGGGTCACGGACAAGGCAGGACCAGCTGATGCGGTCCTGATCACCGGGGACATCGCCTTCTCAGGCCAGCACAACGAGTACGCTGCGCTCCGCGGCTGGCTCGGCAAAGTCGCCGAGCTCGCTTGTCATGATCCCGGCGCAGTGTTGATGGTGCCCGGCAATCACGACGTCGATCTCAAGGTGGCTGCCTCAAGCCGTGTCACTCGGCTGGCTCAAGAACGAGTCCGGCAGATACCCGACGAGGACCTCGATCAGGAATTGGAGGAGGCGCTGCGCGACGCGGAAACCGGCCCGTCGTTGCTCGCTCCCCTCGGGGCATATAACCGTTCGCCGCGACGTTCGGTTGTGCCATTACCCCCGACTGCCCATGGTGGGAGCGCCAGTTCACGCTCGGGCACGGGTACGAGCTGCGTATGCGCGGAGCGACCTCCGTATTGGTCTCCGACCGCCGCGATAACGACAACAACTACCGGCTTGCGGTACCCACCCAGATGGTGATGTTGCCACAGGAACCGCGTACCGTCGGCATGCTGCTCGCCCATCATCCGCGTGAATGGATGCGACGCCGCGACGAGATCGGCGATGTTCTCGACGCCCGGGCGCGGAATCCAGCTCTACGGTCACCGGCATGTCTTCCGGCCGCGGGACGAGGTAGGAAACCTCATCGTGCATGCCGGTGCCACTCATCCCGAGCGCGGCAACGACTGGTGGCCGCACTACAACGTGCTCAAGTTGGACATGTCCCTGAGGCCGGCAGCATGATACTGCGGGCTTCTGTGTATCCCCGCAAGTGGCACCCGAGGGATATGCGGTTCGGGGTTGACACCGACCCGGACGGTGTGGATCACCGTACGTTCACCCTTCCCCTTGGCGATCGCGCACCCGCGCAACCCGCGGCTACCACGCCCGTTAGTTTGGGCTTCGGAACCGGGTCCCCGCCCTTTACAGTGACCACGCCACCGCCGTCGATTAGTCCTGCGCAGGACAGAGCCGAAGCCGCGCCTGCGGACGCGCCCGCAATGGAGGGTTCACCTGCAACTACGGTCACCGAGGATGCTCAGACGGTACATTCACACCGCGATCCGAAATCCAGCACCGCACCCGCCAGCGATCGCGAGGATGCCAAGCGAAACACCCAGAACGACTTCGGTCAAAAGACCGCCGATACTAGTGCCGACACCGAACTACAAGTGCCATCCATTCTGCGACTCGTAGACCGGCCTTTCGGCGGAGACCGTCGGGTAACCGTTTCATGGCAGCCACAGGGGTCAAAGTCAAGGGAGGCCACGACCACCTTCACGTACCGGATTGACGAATCTGATACCGAAAGAATCCGATGGTACTTGGAGGAGTACGCCGAATTCCCCGCCTCTCCGGCACCAAAGATCGCGGCTGACGCTGAGGCTCACCTGTCCGTTATCGGCCGTGAGTTGTTTGCTGCCGTGTTCAGGGCCCGGGAAACGGCCGGTATCTGGACCCTGGCCACGTCAGGCACCCGTCGCCTAACGAAGCTCCGTTTCGAGGTGGATGCTGACCCTACCGACGTACCTGGCCTTCCGTGGGAATTCCTCCGTGTGCCGACTACGGACCGGCCTGTGGCGCTAACCGCGCAGGAGTTCGTTCGCACCCACCATCAAACCGCCAGGCCCCTCATCAGTTCCGCAACCTACTGCGGATCGACTGCGAGTTTTGCTCGTAATCTGCCGGCCACAAGGGCGCGATGATGTGCCCTACCGGTCCATGGCCTCCCCCTTGGTCCAGAGTGGCGCCGAACAGATGCATGGCCTTGATCTTGACGTGCTGCGGCCGCCAACCTATAAGCGCCTCGCGCAGGTGCTGCGGGCGGCCGCGGACACGGGCCATCCATATGGCATAGTTCATTTCGACGGACATGGCACTTATCTAGATGTTGCCGCTCTCGCCGACGATAACGCCCGCGAATCTATGTGGGGATCGCTATCAGTGGCGGGGGCGATCCGGCGCGGCGCTCACGGCTACCTGCTGTTCGAAGACCCCACCATGGCCTCCAACCAGCAACTGGTCGACGGAACAACGCTTGCCGCCCTGCTCGCCGAGACTGATGTTCCAGTGGTGATGCTAAACGCCTGCCGTAGTGCGTATAGCGAAGCGGGTGCGGACGCCGGAGAGGATGGCGATGCGATGACAGAGGCCGTCTCCGCCGAGGCCGGCACGACCGGCGGGACGCCCTACATCAGGCCACCGGTCGTTGGAGACGCGGAAGACGATTTCCATTCGCGGGTGCGAGCGTTTGGATCGCTCGCGGCCGAGATGCCGATGCCGGGGTGCCCGGAGTCGTTGCGATGCGGCACAACGTTTACGTTGTCACAGCTGTCCAGTTCGCTGCCGACTTTTACGCTCACCTACTTGCAGGCAAGACACTAGGTCAAGCTGCTACCGCGGCTAGAAAGGCTCTCGCCGACGACCCTATCCGCCATATCGGATATGTTCCGATAGCGTTGCAGGACTGGGCCGTCCCTATTATTTACGAATCTCGGCGCCTCGCCCTCGTCGCACGTACTTCAGATCGGCAGCGGCAAACCCGGATTAAAATCGACCTCACGAGGTCGAATGCCATGCCAGCTGGCAAGAGTCGTATCACTGGCGCAAGACCACCACGGCCACCAGATTTGGGGTTCTTCGGCCGAGACGAGACGATCCTTGCATTGGATCGGGCGTTTGACACCAACCGACTGGTCCTTTTGCATGGCGACGCAGGTATGGGGAAGACCGCAACCGCTGCGGAGTTTGCCCGCTGGTATCAGGACACTGGCGCCCTCGACTACGCCGACCTCGCCACCGGGCCGAATCTGTGGACCAGCTTTGAACACCACCTACGCCTATCCCAGGTCCTGGACGTAATCGGCGCTCAACTAAGCGAATTCTTGGACGACGACCAGATCCGCTGGCAGGACGTCGTAGACGAGGAGACCCGCCGAAATATCGCCGTGCAAGTATTGTCGCAGGTCCCGGCGATATGGGTTTGGGACCATATCGAGACGATCGGGATCCCGGCCGACGTTCCTGGAGGCAGCGCCGCGTCGGAGGAGGACGAGCAAGCCGACTTCCTGCGCGATCTTAAACATTACACCCGCGCTCGAGTCCTGCTCACCTCTCGCCGCGACAAGCACACCTGGCTCGGTAACCTTCCTACCCGCGTGGAAATACCACGCATGCCGATGCGGGAAAGCCTGCAACTAGCCCATGCGATGATCGCCCGCGAGGGTGGCACCCAAGCCGGACCTACGGCACTGGGCGCCGTCTGGCGGCCCCTATTGCGCTACGCAGGCGGTAATCCGGCAAAGATTTGCCTGGTGGTCGCGCAAGCCCTGAGCGAGGGTCTAACGACCAGTGAGCAGATCACCGAATTCGTTGAACGTCTACGGGCCGAAGAACCCGCTCCCTGAGCGAGCCAAGATCTGGAGTGCCCTCAACGCAGACGGGATCGATCTGGACGCCAACGGCTGTGGCCGCATGGGCAGTCAGGCTGCATGTTTATACCTAGTGTCCTGAGTCAATAATTCGTATTTACTTGCTAGGCTTGGCTCGTGGCGAGCCCGAAGCTTGAGCCCCTGGTGCTGACCGATGATGAGCGGCAGGCGCTGAGCGCGTGGGCACGGCGGCGGAAGACCGCGCAGGCACTGGCGCTGCGGTCGCGGATCGTCTTAACCTGCGCGGACGGGCGCGACGATCGGGGAAGTTGCCGCTGAGCTGGGCGTCTCCCGCGGCACGGTGGCGAAATGGCGGTCGCGGTTCCTGGAGCCCGGCTGGAGGGGCTGACCGACGAGCCGCGGCCGGGCCGGCCGCGCACCATCAGCGACGAGCAGGTCGAGACGGTGATCACCGCGACGCTGGAGCGGGCCCCGCCCGGCGGCGACACGCACTGGTCGACGCGGTCCATGGCCCGGTCCGCAGGCATGTCCCAGTCCGCCATCTCGCGGATCTGGCGGACGTTCGGCCTCAAGCCCCACGTCATCCAGACGTGGAAGCTGTCCACCGACCCCCAGTTCATCGACAAGGTCCGCGACGTCGTCGGCCTCTACATGGCCCCGCCCGAGAACGCCCTGGTCCTGTGCGTAGACGAGAAAAGCCAGATCCAGGCGCTCGATCGCACGGCGCCGTGCCTGCCGCTGCTGCCCACCACCCCGGCCCGCCGGACGCATGACTACGTGCGCAACGGCACCACCAGCCTGTTCGCCGCCTTCGAGCTGTCCGGCGGGTCGGTGATCGCCCAGTCCTACCGGCGGCACCGCCACCAGGAGTTCCTGCGCTTCCTCAAGCTCATCGACGCCGCCGTGCCCAAGGACCTGGACCTGCACCTGGTCCTGGACAACTACGCCACGCACAAGACCCCCGAGATTCACAAGTGGCTGCTGCGCCATCCCCGGTTCCACCTGCACTTCACCCCCACGAGCTCGTCGTGGCTCAACCTGGTCGAGCGGTGGTTCGCCGAGCTCACCAACCGGAAGCTCCGCCGCTCAGCGCACCGCAGCGTCACCGAGCTGGAGAACGACATCCGCAAGTGGATCACCGAATGGAACAAGAACCCCAAGCCGTTCATCTGGACCAAGACCGCCGACGAGATCCTGGCGACCCTCGCCGCCTACTGCGGACTAATTAACGACTCAGGACACTAGCCGCGTGGAGGACCATACTCATCTGCCGTGAGGTGCGCTTCTGGTAGAGCCATCGCTTGGTGCTCAGGTGGTGCAGGTCCAGTCACCGAGGCGCGGGCCTTGTTTTAGCACAGCCAGCGCGGCAGGAGCTGGGCCGTTTGCTATAGGTCGGCCTGGTAGGAAATGCCCGCCGGGCTCGGACTGGTGCGTTCTGCCCGGCGGCGGGCCGGAGGAATGAAACGAAACGGGTACGCGGTGACTTCCGGCCGCGACGCGGAGATGCTGCCCCTAGCCCGGATCGCTGATGGGCCGTAGATGGCCAGGTCGCCGTGTTCCTGTCGTAGTTGTCTGGAAGTAAGCCAGGATAGCCCGCCATCGGAAGCGACGGCCGCCCATCGCGTCGCCGCGGCCCAGGCGGGCCGGGGCGTGAATGCGGCCGGTTACGGCTTGCAGGCGACGCCGCAGAATTCGTCGACCGGGGGTGGCTGGCCGCCCAGCGGGCTGATGCGGGGCGCCACCGGGAGCACGGCACCACGCCAGGTTCCAGCAGGTCCAGCCCGTCGAAGAACCGGGCGATCTGCTCCGGGCTACGCAGCGTCATCAGCGGTGTGCCGACCTGGTTCCAGTGCGCCACCGCCTCTTCCATGGCCGCGCCGCTGACCGCGCTGGTGGAGTGGTTGACGGCGAGGAAGCTGCCTGGCACGAGCGGCGCCACCAGCCGCCTGACGATCTCCTGCGCCTGGTCAGTGCCGGAGATGTGGTGCAAGACGCCCAGCAGCAGCAGCGCCACGGGCTGGGTGAAGTCGAGGGTCCGCGCCGCCCCGGAAAGGACCTTGTCCGGCTCGCGCAGGTCGGCTTCGATGTAGTCGCAGGCACCCTCCGGGCTGCTGGTGAGCAGCGCGCGGGCGTGCGACAGCACCAGCGGATCGTTGTCTAAGTACAGATCCGCGCCTCGGGAGCTACCCGCTGGGCCACCTGGTGGGTGTTGTCCGCGGTCGGCAGTCCGGTACCGATGTCGAGAAACTGGCGGATGCCCGCCTGGCCGGCCAGGTACCGCACCGCCCGTCCCAAGAACGCCCGGTCCGCCCGGGCCTGGGCCACGATAATCGGCAGCATTGCAGCTACCTTGTCGCCCGCTTCCCGGTCAACGGCGAAGTTGTCTTTGCCGCCCAGCCAGTAGTTCCAGATCCGAGCCGAATGCGACACCGTTGTGTCAAGTCCCGTCCGCGCAGTAGCCGCGTCATCGGTCACCAGATGTCACCTCCCGTCACCTTTGCCGGGCCCGCTACGACAATGGCTCCCCGCAGAGAAGCCGACCGGGTACCCGGCCTAACCAGCAAAGCCAGGCGGGTAACTTCGCCCAGCCACACCGTAGCGCAATTCCCGCATCCCGCCCGCTGATCCTGACCCGTCGGCTCCGGCTCGAGGCGTCCTGGACCGGCACGCCGCGGCCTCGGGTGCCCGGCGCCGGGGCGTCTCGACGCTGCCTGCGCGCCACGTGGGCAGCGGTGGGCGAACGCCAAAGCGAACCCTGACGGCCTCCCCGACTATGGGCTGCACGGCGAACTGGTGGAGATCACGGGTAAGCCAGCCGTCTTGGTGACGTTTCGGTGCCTCATCACGCGGCCGAAGCGTTCTTCGCCGTGATCGCACCCCTCGGCCCGCCAAAGTCGCTTCGATACTCACGCTTGACCTCTTCCGGAACGTGGTGGCAGATCACCCCAGCGACCATGATCGGGAGAAGGTCCGGGCCAATAATGGGGCGCCGGGCGTGGACGCGGTCAGCGTCGGCCTGTTTGAAGAGCAGCTGAGGGGTAATTTGTACAAGCTGTGGAGTGCGCCAAGCAGAGCGGGAGGTGGGCTGTGAGGTAGGCAGCCGTACTTTTCGTTCGTCAGCTCGTCGTCGCCTGCCGGTGAAAGTCCGGTCCGGGTAGCTGCCAGGAGGCCCGGTAGCAGGCTGGCGGTCTGGCCTGGAAACGGGCTGGGCCGGAGCCCAGCGTCAAAAGCCCCGTTGGGGGGAGCGACGATGCGGTCCGTAGCATCAAGCGAAGCCTGCGGCGTCGTTGATGTAGCCCGCCTTCGGGTGGGGACGAGGGAGTGCCGAGCCCGCTCCATCAGGGCGAAGGCCATGGAAGCGGTGTAGAGCCTGGAAGCGCAGCCGCGAAGGACTCCCCGGCGTATGGGGCGCGGAACGCATCGATGGTGGCGGCGGGAACTTGGGAGACCCTCCCCGGCCCGGTGGCGTGCGGCCGTGCCTTGTGCGCGGTGCCGCCGGAGCGTGGCGCCTTATAACCGGCAAAACGGGAAATGGGCTGCTGGCCGGGAGGGAGTCGGAGGCGGCCGTAGTACTGCTTGAGCCGGCCGGACAGCAGAACCGGCGGTGAGGGAAGGGCCGCTGCTTCGTTCATGCACGATCTGGAAGGATGCGGCCGGTGAGTACCGGTAACACGGTTAGGTCCACCCTGGGTGCTGTTGATGGTGACAGGGTCCGCGCTTTGCAGCACGTGCTTTACCGGGCGGCCAAGGCTGATCCCGGGCGGCGGTTCCATGCGCTGTTCGACAAGATCTGCCGCACAGACGTGTTGCAGCGCGCGTGGGTTCAGGTGCGCAAGAACAACGGCGCACCTGGCATTGACGGGGTCAGCATCGCCGAGGTGGAGGAGTACGGCACCGGCAGGCTCCTGGGTGAGCTGGCTGCCGCGCTGGCTGATGGCAGTTACCGTCCCCTCCCGGCCCGGCGGGTTTATATTCCCAAGCCGGGCAGTGCGGGGGAGCGGAGGCCGTTGTCGGTTCCCGCGGTATCTGACCGGATCGTGCAGGCCGCGGCCCGGATCGTCCTTGAGCCGGTGTTCGAGGCCGGTTTCCTGCCGTGCAGCTTCGGGTTCCGGCCCGGGCTGGATCCGCGTGATGCCTTGCAGGTGCTCATTGATGAGTCCTGGCGGGGCAGGCGCTGGGTGGTTGAGACGGACATCAGGGACTGTTTCGGGCAGATTCCGGCGGACGCGTTGATGCAGGCGGTTGAGGAACGCGTCAGCGACCGGCGCGTCTTGAAGCTGCTGCGCGCCATGCTGGGCGCGGGGGTGATGGAAGACGGGCGGGTTGAGCACCCGCTGACCGGCACCGCGCAGGGTTCGGTGATCTCACCGTTGCTCTGCAACATCTACCTGCACCGGATCGACCGCGCGTGGTCGGCCCGGGCGCACGGGGTGCTGGTGAGGTTCGCGGATGACGCGGCGATCATGTGCAAGGACCGCGCGCAGGCCGAGGCCGCGCTTGCGCGGTACGTGGCGCTGCTGGCCGGGCTGGGGCTGGAACCCAAGGCGGCCAAGACGCGGATAGTGCACCTGAGGGCGGACGCGGAAGACGGGGCTGACTTCCTCGGCTTCCACCACCGCCTGGTCACCGTCACGTCGCGGAGGACCGGGCGGAAGTTCGCCTTCCTGGCCCGCTGGCCCAGGAACGAGAAGATGCAGTATGCCCGTGACCGGATCCGGGAGATCACGTCCCGGCCCCGGCTGCGGCTGCCGATCGGGCAGATCGTGACGGAGATGAACGCATTCCTGCGTGGCTTCGCCGGATACTTCCGGTTTGGCAACTCCGCGCGTGCGCTTGAGAAGCTCCAGTGGTATGCGTTCGAGCGCCTGGCGAAGTTTGTCGCCGAACGGCACAAACGGTCGTGGGCGTTCGGGCGCTGGGTGGTCGGCATCGCCTCACCCGGCAAGCTGGGACTGCTCTGCCTCGATGGAATCATCGTCGCCCCCAGGCATGACAAGCCCTGGCGGGACACGCCGAATGCCGGTGGTGAAGAACGTCGGTGAGCCGTGTGCGGGAGAACCGCATGCACGGATCGATGTGGCGGGAGCTGGAAACGGAAGCGCCCGGATATGGTCACCGCAGTGAAGCGGCCCGCAGGGGAAACCCGGGGAAAAGTGGCTGCGGGACCTGACCCCGGATAACGCCACCGCGCCAGCTCCCGACCCTACACCGGATGTCGTCGGGCAGTATTTTCCGGCGCCGGTGCGGGCGGTGGAGATACCGAAGCCGCATGGCGGAGGACGAGAATCCTCGGCGTGCCCACGGTGGCGGCATAATGCCGCATTGTCCAGTGATCCCTTGGGTTTCGTCATTGTCACCCATCCGTTCCACCCGCTGAACGGGCAGCGGCTGGAGATCTTGTATGCCAAGCGCCGCGGGGCGGCCACGGTATTCGTCTGCGCGGGCGGGTTCAGCGGGCAGATGACGCTGCCGGAGTCGTGGACCGACCGGGGCGGGCCGCCCGGGACTGGCCCGCTGTCGGCCGAGGGGCTCGCCGCGCTCGGCGCCGCGACACGCGCACTGCAAGGTCGTTGATCGTCATGGCTGGCAGCGACATACTCTTTTGTGATGAGAGATCAAAAGAACACGGACGAGACGAGCCTGGCGGGCATGCCGACACGGCGGCTGCTGTCACGGCGGCGCGCCCTGGCCGCGCGGCTCGGCGGCGCCGAGCAGGTGCTGTCCGGCTCGCTGACCGAGCAGACGCGCCGGTGCGGCAAGCCCGGCTGCCGGTGCGCCGGCGCGAGCCGCACGGCCCGTATGCCTTCTTCGCCCCGAAGACTGCGGCCCGGGGCCGCTCGGTACGTCCCGGCGTCCCTGGCCGGGGTGGTGCGCCGCTACCTGCGCAACGGCGAGGAGATCGAGCAGCTGGTCGCGGAGATCTCGGCGATCAACGCCGAGCTGCTGGCCCGGCGAGAACTGTCCTAGCCGGTGAGCGCCGCCGTCTTGTCCGGGCCCGCGCGGGCCGAGGCGGTGGCGGCGCTGGCCAACATGACCATCTCCGCGCTGGGAGGCACGGGTGAACGGCGAGCACAAGATCACGAGCAGTCACCGGGAACGGGCAGCGCTGGTATATCTTCGCCAGTCCTCGATGGCCCAGGTCCGCGAGCACACCGAGTCGACCAGGAGCCAGTACGGCCTGGCGGAGACGGCGGCCGCGCTGGGCTGGGCTCGCACGTCGATCGAGGTGATCGACACCGACCTGGGGATCTCCGGCAAGTGGGGGGTGGCCCGGGAGGGGTTCACCGAGCTGGTGACCAGGATGTGCAGCGGCGATGTGGGGGCGATCTTCGGGATCGAGATCACCCGGCTGGCCTGGTCCAACGCCGACGTGGCCCGGCGGCGGAGTTCGCCCGGATCACCGGCACCCTGCTGATCGACCCGGACGGCGTTTACGACCCCGCCGACGTGAACGACCGCGTCCTGCTGGGGTTCAGGGCACCATGGGAGAGATGGAGCTGCACGTGATGGCGCAGCGGCTGCAGGCGAACAAGCGCGCCGCGGCGCAGCGCGGCGAGCTGCGCACCCCGCTGCCGGTCGGCTACGTCCACGACGAGGCCGGGGAGGTGGTGACCGACCCCGATGCCGAGGTCCAGGCCGCGGTCCGTGACGTGTTCGCCGCGTTCGCCGCGTGCGGGTTGGCCTACGGCGTGGTCGCCGCGTTCGCCGGCCGGGAGTCCGCTGCGCGCCTACGGCGGGGCGTGGGCCGGGCAGCTGCGGAGGGGCGGCGCACCCACGCCCGGGTGCTGGGGATCTTGAAGAACCCGGGCTACGCCGGGGCGTACGTGTTCGGCCGCTATGCCTCGCACCGCACCGTGGAGCCGTCCGGCACGGTGCACACCACGATCACCGAACGGCCCCGCGCCGACTGGCCGGTCCTGATAAAGACCACCACGAGGGCTACATCACCTGGGCGGACTACCTGGCCAGCGAGGCCAGGCTGGCAGCCAACCACACCGCCGCCGGCGCCCGGCCCGCGCGGGAGGGCACCGCGCTGTGCCAGGGGATCATCATCTGCGGCAGCTGCGGCAAGCCGATGATGACCAACTACCACACCGATCAGCGGCCCTCCTAGGGTGCAGTTCCCGCCGCGACCGTCTTACCACCCCGTCCTGCCGGACCGTGGTGGCAGCCTGCGTCGATGATGCTGTCGCCGGTGCGCTGCTGGACGCGCTCACTCCCGGCCAGATCGCCTTGGCGTTGTCAGCGGCCGACGAGGTGGCCGGCCGCCGCCAGCGCGTCAGCCGGGCCGCCGAGCTGGCCGTTGAGCGTGCCCGCTACCACGCCGACCGCGCCGAACGCGCGTTCTGCCAGGTCGAGCCGGAGAACCGGCTGGTCGCCCGCTCCCTGGAGGCCCGCTGGGAGGCCAGGCTCGCCGCCCTGGCTGAAGCCGATCAGGCGCTGGAGGCCGCCCAGGACACGCTGCCGCCGCTGCCTGGCCGGGACGACCTGGAGGAACTCGCCGCTGACCTGCCCGCCCTGTGGAACGCGCCGACCACCAGCGCCAGGGACCGCAAACGGCTGCTGCGCACCCTGATCGCCGACGTCACCGTGCTGCCCGAGCCCGACCGCAGCAAAGCACGGATCGGGATCCGCTGGCACACCGGCGCCACCGACGAACTCACCATCGGCAGGCCCGTCCACCCCGGCACAGCCAAGCGAACCCCGGCCGCCGCCATCGAGCTCGTTCAACGGCTCGGGCCAGCCACCAGCAACGACGAACTGGTCACCCGGCTGAACGCCGCCGGACACCCACCGGCCACGGCCGGCCGTTGGACATCGATGCGGTCCAGTCGATCCGCCATGCCTACCAGGTCCCGGTCCCGGATCCCTACCGCCCCGGCGAGTCTCCGCGGCCGAGGCCGCCCGGCGGCTGGGCTGCGGCACCAGCGTCATCTACCACTGGATCCACACCGGGCAGCTGACCGCCCGCCGCGGCTCCGCCAGCCGGTTCTGCATCCCCTGGGACACCCAGGCCGAGGCCAGCTGCCGCACCAGGATCGCCCAGTCCGCCCACCTGGGCCGGGCCGCCCGCCCCCGCACGCTCCCGGCACCCGCGTTCCCCGCTGCCGGCGGCGGCGAGATCAGCGTCACCGAAGCCGCCTGCCAGCTCGGCTGCAGCACCGGCGTCATCTACTACTGGATCGAAACCGGGCAGCTCACCGTCCGCCGCGGCACCGGGAACCGGCTGCACATCCCCTGGAACGACCAGATCCAGGCAGAATGCCGCAGCCGCATCGGCCAATCCGGGCATCTCAATCCCGCCGCCCGGCGCACCAAGCCCCGCTGGCGGCGCTGAAGCAGCCGGAAAATGTCGGTGCCACCCGCCATGCTCGCATCACCGGGCCCGCGAAAGCGAGCCTGACCAGCACGGATCAGCGCCGATCCAGAAACATCCCCATACGCGGTTGCAGGAGGGGCAGTATGAATCGTCCGTCCCGACCGTGGCCGACCGGATCGCGCAGACGGTGGCGGCCGGGGCCGCTGGAGGAGAGGGTCGAGCAGATCTCCCATCCGGACTCCTACGGCTACCGGCCGGGGCGGTCGGCGCTGGACGCGGTGGGGACATGCCGGGGAACGCTGCTGGAAGACCGACTGGGTGATCGATCTGGACATCCGGAAGTTCTTCGACAGCGTGCCGTGGGACCTCATCGTCAAGGCGGTGGAGGCCAACACCGATCTCCCGTGGGTGGTGCTGTATGTGCGGCGGTGGCTGCAAGCGCCGCTGCAACTGCCCGACGGGACCTTGCAGCAGCGCGACCGCGGGACCCCGCAGGGGTCGGCGGTTTCGCCCGTGCTCGCCAATCTGTTCCTGCACTACGCGCTCGACGCCTGGATGGCGCGGGAGTTCCCGGCCGTCTGTTCGAGCGGTACGTGGATGACGCGGTGGTGCATTGCGTCAGTGAACGTCAGGCACGCTTCGTGCTCACGGCGATCAGGCAGCGGATGGAAGCGGTCGGGCTGGCGCTGCATCCGGACAAGACCAGGATCGTCTACTGCCAGGACGGCAAGAGGCGAGGCTCGCACGAGCACACCTCGTTCACGTTCCTGGGGTTCACGTTCCGGGCACGGGGAGCACGGCGCAAGGACGGGGCGATGTTCACCGCGTTCCTGCCCGCGATCAGCAAGGATGCCCTGAAGAAGATCAACGCGGAGGTGCGGTCCTGGCGGCTGCACCATCGCACCGGCCACACCTTCGCCGACCTCGCACGAAAGATCAATCCGGTTGTGCGGGGCTGGATGAACTACTACGGCGCCTTCTACCGGTCGGCGCTGTATCGCCTCCTGGGACGCATCAACGCCTATCTGCTGCGCTGGTCCGCAACAAATACCGGCGGCTGCAAGCACGCAGGAAAGCCCACAAGGCGTGGAACGGGGTCACCCAGCGGCATCCCCGTTTCTTCGCGCACTGGGCCTGGACTGCCGCGATACCGCAAGTCTGGTGACCAGGACGACAAGAGCCGTATAAACCGAGAGGTTTACGTACGGACTGTGAGAGCCGGGGGTGAGATGCCCCCGGCTACTCGACAGATCGTGGCGGTCGCTCCGGCGCAGGTGCGGAGGGACGGGCGGGTGCAGGCGAAGGGCAGCCCGGTGCATCACGCGAGGCTGGGGCCGCTGGAGGAGTGGCTGGAGGAGAAGTCCGGGCCGGGCGTCATCGACGGGATCGCGGAACGTGCCGTGCTGCGGCCGCGGTTCGTGAAGGGCGAGCGGGAACGGCTGCTGGCCAGGGCGTTCATGATCCGGGCGGTCGTGCTGATGACGCTCGTGCCGGACGCGGGCATCAGGGACGCGGTGATCGCGCTGGCCGGGGACCTGGCGCTGGTGCCGTGGTCGCGGCCGTGGGTGCCGGCGTCGGAGCGGGCGCTCGGGGACTGGCGGAACGCGCTCGGCCCGGAGCCGCTGGAGGAACTGCAGGACATCGTGCTGCGCGCGTCGCACCGCGAGCATGAGGACCGGGACTGGCGGGCGGTCATCATCGGCAGGGACAGGCCGCTGAAGGCCGGGTCGGCCGACGGGACGCTGATCCGGGTGCCGGACACGCCCGCGAACCGGGCCGTGTACGGTTCGGTCGGCACCGGCGATGACTCGTCCCCGTTCCCGCAGCTGCGGGCGCTGCCGCTGACGGATGCCTCCACCCGGGCGCTGCTGGGGATGCCGCATGGCCCGGCCGGCACGGGCAAGGCCGCCGCGGAGCAGAAGCTGCTGGACACCGCGATGCGGGACTGCCCGCACCTGTTCACCACGGACCGGATCTGGCTGATGGACCGCAACTATCCCGGCGCGGCCCGGATCGCCCGGCTCACCGCCTGCACGCACGTGCTGATCCGTCTCAAAAGCGACATTCCCCTGAAGAGGACCGGCGAGATTCTCGCCGATGGGTCCTATCTCGCGGAGGTCTCCGGTGACGGCGTCACCGTGACCGTCCGCGTGATCGAGTACTGGGTGACCGTGGAAGGCCAGCACGTCCCGGAGCTGTTCTGCCTGGTCACCGACCTGATGGACATCACCGAGTACCCGGCCGCCGAACTCGCGGCACTGTACAGGTGGCGGTGGGACGGGTCGGAGACGGCGCTGCGCGAGGCCAAAGCCAGCCTGGACGGCGCCGGCCCGTCGGCCGGGCCGATGCTCCGCTCCGGCTCCCCGGGCCTGGTCCGGCAGGAACTCGCCGCGTGGGCCGCCGGGAACGAGATGACCCGCGGCGTCGCCCGCGCCGCCGCGCTCGGCGCGGCCCCCGCCCGGAAGGGGCGCCGCGCCGGGCAGCGCGTCCAGGCCCGCGAGATCTCCCACGGCCGCACCCGCCGCGCGATCATCGCCGCGATCCGCGCCGGGACGACCAGCTGCACGACGCTGGCCAGGGAACTCGCGAAACACCGCACCGTCATCGACCGGAACCGGCACCGCGCCCGCAAGGCCAAGTGCTCCAGCACCTTCCCCCGCGCAGGACGCGCGGACACCGCTACCCGGATCGCCGCCGCCGTCATCACCCTCGCGAACACGCCCGCCTGACCAGCGCAAACACAGGCAACCGCCCCAGGACGCGAGCCCGCCGGCCCGTGGAACCGGCCGTCACCCGGCACGACACGTCGGCCACCGGCATGCCCGCGACCAGGAACTACCCACCGTAACCAAAACTCAGAACCTCGCACTAACACTCAAATGCCTAAACCCCATGGC
>CAVUNW010000082.1:0-153693 GCA_963742865.1 uncultured Actinomycetes bacterium | reverse complement strand
GGTACATGCAATGGCACCAACGCGGCTACCGGACCGGGAGGTCGTAGACGCGGCGGATGCTGGAGCCGAGGCGGGACAGGTCGGCGCCGTAGACGTGCATCGAGACGGCGATACCGGTGCCGCTGTTGCGCACGCGGTGGATGTCGCCGGGCGGCGCGAATCCGGCCACCGTGCCGGGCGCGTTCTGCCGGCGGGCGACCTCGGTCAGGAAGGCGCCGCCGGGTCCGGGCGTGAAGATCTCCTCGTACTCGGTGCCCTGCAGCACGCCGGTGACGCACCATGAGACGTGATCGTGAATGGGTGTCACCTGGCCGGGCCGCCACACCATGGCCGCGATCGAGAACGAGCCGCCGGGCTCGGTGTGCAGCAGGTGCGTCTGGTAGCGGTCCGGGTCCCCCCGAAGCTGGGCGGGCGCCAGGATCTCCGGGCCCGGCAGATGCCGGCGCAGCGCGCGGGCGACCCGGTCGGCGGTCCGCGGTGCATCGCCACCCGCCGCGACCGCCCGCCGGACGGCGGTAACGAGCCCGGCGGGACACGCGGAGGGCGTGGCCGGGGGCGTCAGTGAAGCGGCACCGGCGGTTCTGCTGCTCACGGTCGTGGCTCCTCCCTGCGGCGATTCCGGATGAGAGCTACGTACCCCGGGTAAACCCATAACAGTGATGCCAAGTCCGGCGGCCAATGCATAGACACCATCGATGTATGTCACCGGCCGCCACGGGCTGACAGGCACGTCAAACGCCACTGGGCCGCGTCAGACTGAGGGCATGACGGTGGTGATATGGGTGGCCGAGAACACCTGGCAGGCCTGCGTGGACGCCGCCCGCTCGCTGGCGCCCGCCGATGCCGGGATCACGCTGCTCACCGTGGTCGACACCGTGACTGCCGAGACGGCGCACGGCGCGTTCAGCGGTCTGCTGGGCCGCGGCGGGGCCGACCCTGGTGAACGGCTGCTCGCGCGATCCGAGGGCGCCGCGAATGAACTGCTCGACCGGGCGCAGGCCCGGCTTGGCCGTGCAGGCCGGCCGCCTCCCGCTGAAGGGAAAGGGCAAGCACGAGATCGCGGCCGCCGTCAGCGGTGCGACCATGCTCATTGTCGGCCGTGACGGCCACGGCCCGGGTCCCAAAAGCCTGGGCAAGGACGTCCGCTTCGTCGTCGACCACGCCCCGTGCCCGGTCCTGCTGATCTGGCCCGGCCCGCCGCCGCCCGTACCGCCCCCGCCGCCCGGACACCCGGGTCAAACACTCGTGTAGGCGATGACGCCGCGGCGGATACCGTCGATCGCGGCGCGGGCGGTGGCCCGCAGGTCGCCGCGCGCGGAACCGGGTATGGGCGCCGACGCGATCTGGTCCAGCAGGTCGATGAGCTGCTTCACCGCCCGGACGAAGTCGCCGGGAGTCAGGTCGGCGGTCTCCAGCACGTCCTCCAGCCGGGCACCGCCCGCCCACTCGTAGGCGGCCGAGGCGAAATGCAGGTCAGGCTCCCGCAGGAAAGAGACCCCGTTCTCCTTTTCCAGCTCATCGAGCTGGCCCCAGGCACGGACCATCCGCCCGAGCACGTCGCGGACCTTGGCGGACGGCAGCCGGGGCGCGGCCGTGTCGTCGATCTGGCGGGACTCGAAGGACAGGGCCGACACGCACGCGGCCAGTTCCTGGGTGTCGAGGCCGTTCCAGTAGCCCCGGCGCAGGCATTCGGCGGCGAGCAGGTCCAGCTCGGTGTACAGGCCGCCGAGCAGGCGCCCCTCGGGGGTGACGGTATCCCCGGTCAGGTAGCCGAGGCTCTCCAGGACCGCGCACACCCGGTCGAACGTGCGCGCGATGACGTGCGAGCGGCTGGCGACCTTCCGCTCCAGGGCCTCGGTTTCCCGCTTCAGCCGGGCGTACCGCTCGGCGTACCGGGCGTGCTCCTCGCGGTCGGGGCAGCCGTGGCTGGCATGGCGGCGGAGCCGGCGGCGCAGGTCGGCGATCTGCTGATCCGGGGAGCTGAGCCCCGAGCGCGCGCCGGGCCTGCCGCCGGCGCGGTCAGCGGACCCGGGCTGGTCAGCGGCGGCGGCCCTGTGGGAGGCACTGTCGTTCCAGTCGGCCACCCGCTGCGGGCCGGCGATGTCGCGGCCGGCCAGCCGGTTGCGCATGGAGGCGGCCAGATCCCGGCGGTGCTGCGGGGAGCGCACGCTGAACGACGCGGGAATTCGGATCCGGTCGACGGCCTCCACCGGGACCGGGAAATCATCCAGCGAAAGCCGCTTGACCTGGCGATTCGCCGTCAGTACCAGGGGCCCGTGACCGGCCATCGCGGCGAGCCGGGCGGCATCGGGACCGGGCGGGCGGCCTCGCTCGTTCGCCGTACGTCCCTGGCCCCGGCCGCGCTGGTCACGGCTGCTCTGGCCGGTGGCGCCGCTGGTATCGGGGGTACGGCCGGAGCCCGGTCCCGGATCGAGAACGACCGCCATACCGGCCCGGCGGCCACCGGGGACCCGGATGATGTCGCCCCGCCGCAGTGCCTCCAGCGACCGGGCCGCCTCGGTGCGCCGCGCCACGGCCCGGCGCCGCGACAGGTCGCCCTCGAGATCGGACAGCTCCCGGCGCATGGCCGCGTACTCGGCGAAATCGCCCTGGTCGCACGCCATCTTCTCGGCGAGCTCGACCATGGCTTCGCAGTTGCGGCGGATCTGGCGGGTCAGGTCCATCACCCCGCGGTCCGCCTGGAACTGGGCGAACGACGACTCCAGCAGGGCCGCGGCGCGGTCCCGGCCGACCTGCCCGGTCAGGTTGACGGCCATGTTGTAGGACGGCCGGAAGCTGGAGTTCAGCGGGTAGGTCCGGGTGCCGGCGAGACCGGCGACCGCCTGGGGGTCGATGCCGGGCTGCCACAGCACCACGGCGTGCCCCTCGACGTCGATACCGCGGCGCCCGGCCCGCCCGGTGAGCTGGGTGTACTCCCCCGGCGTCAGCTCGGCGTGGGTCTCGCCGTTCCACTTGTCCAGCTTCTCGATGACGACGGTGCGGGCCTGGATATTGATGCCCAGGGCCAGCGTCTCGGTGGCGAACACCACGCGGACCAGGCCGGAGGAGAACAGCTCCTCGACCACTTCTTTGAAGGTGGGCAGCATACCGGCGTGATGCGCCGCGATGCCCCGCTGCAGGCCGCTGAGGAATTCGCCGTAACCGAGCACGGCCAGGTCCTCGTCGGGGATCTCGGCGGTCCGCTCCTCCACGAACTCGGTGATCGCGACGGCCTCGTCGGGCTGGGTGAGCCGGAGGCCGGCGGCCAGGCACTGCTGGACCGCGCGCGTCGCAGCCCGCGCGGCTGAAGATGAAGTTGATGGCCGGCAGCAGCCCGGCGGAGTCGAGCCGGGAGATGACCTCGGGCCGGTACGGCGGCCTTCCCCGCCCCGGTGCGAACCCGCCCGCGTTCCGCCCGCCGCCCCCGCGGCTCGCGTATCCGCCCGTGTACTTCGGCCGGCTGCCGTTATGGCCTGCGCGGCCGCCGGGGTGACCGCGCCGCCCGCCGCGGCCCGGGCGGCTGCTTCCGGTGGCCTGCACCGACGGCTGCGCCCACCGGTCCCGCTGCGCGATCCGCAGCAGTTCCGGGTTCACGCGGGTGCCGGCCGGGTCGGTGAACAGGTCGTACAGCCGGTTCCCGACCATCATGTGCTGCCACAGCGGGACCGGCCGGTGCTCATCCACGATGACGGTGACGCCGCCGCGCAGGTCGTCCAGCCAGTCACCGAACTCCTCGGCGTTGCTGACCGTGGCCGACAGCGCCACCAGCCGTACCGACTCCGGCAGGTGGATGATGACCTCTTCCCAGACCGCGCCGCGGGACCGGTCGGCCAGGTAGTGCACCTCGTCGAGGACCACGTAGCCGAGCCCCCTGAGAGTGGACGACCCCGCGTAGAGCATGTTCCGCAGCACCTCGGTGGTCATGACCACGATGGGCGCTTCGCCGTTGACGCTGTTGTCGCCGGTGAGCAGGCCGACGGTCCGGGCGTCGTACCGGCGTACCAGGTCGGCGTACTTCTGGTTGGACAGCGCCTTGATCGGCGTGGTGTAGAAGCACTTGAGGCCGCGCTCCAGGGCCAGGTGGACGGCGAACTCGCCGACCACGGTCTTGCCCGACCCGGTGGGCGCGGCCACCAGGACCCCGTTGCCCTCGTTCAGCGCGGTGCACGCCTGGACCTGGAAGTCGTCGAACTCGAAGTCGTACAGCGCGCGGAATTTGGTGAACTCGGGGGACGACTGCCGGTCACGGAACTCCGCGTACCGCTGCGCGGGGGTCCTTGCGTGAGGTTCCGTGGAGCCGTCGTCTCCCCGGTCGAGCGCAGGGGCCATACCCCCAGCCTAGGCGTCCGCTCCGGCTGCCGTGGCCGCGGCCGGCCCCGGGCGACCCGGCCGGGGCGTCAGTTCAGGCCGGTGTGGTCGGGGCCGGTCCCGGTGTCGCTCATTTCCAGCGGCGAGACCTCATTGTCGGCCAGATCCGCGTAGGGGTCGGGCAGGCGGGCGCGGCGGCGGTCGTTGAACCAGATGATGACCTCGGCCACCTCGACCAGGACGACACAGGGAAGCGCCAGCATCAGCATGCTGAGCGGGTCCGGGCTCGGGTTGGCGATCCCCGCGAACAGGAACGCGCCGAAGATCATCATCCGGCGCCATCTGGCGAACCGCTCGTGCGTGAGGACGTGGGCCAGGTTGAGGATGACCAGGGCCAGCGGCAGCTCGAACGCGAGGCCGAAGCCCAGGATCATCGCCTGGAAGTAGCCGAGATAGGTGGTGATCGTCGGCAGGTTGGTGACACCGTCCGGGGTCAGGCTGAGCAGGTAGTGCAGGCCCCGGCTCATCGCGTAATAGGCCAGCACAGCGCCCATGGCGAACAACGGGACGGCCGCGCCCACGAACAGATAGGCCCACCGCTTCTCCCGGCGGTAGAGCCCGGGCGCGATGAAGGCCCAGATCTGGTACAGCCAGACCGGCGAGGAGATGATCAGCCCGACGAAGAAGGCGATCTGCACGCGGAGCATGAAGGGGTCGAAGATGCCGGTGACGACGAGCGTATCGCCATAGACGTGACAGCCGGTGTGGCCGTTGATCACGGCGGAGCAGAACGGGTGGCTGATGAACTTCCAGATCGGGTCGAAGAAGACGAACCCGACGACCATGCCCAGGACCAGCGCGAGGGCGGACTTGAGCAGGCGGTTGCGCAGCTCGCGGATGTGCTCCATGAGCGGCATCCGGCCCTCAGGGTCGTGCTTCCTGGACGCCTGGAGGATGCGGCTGCCGGCTATGCGCGCACCGGTCACCGTGTCAGCCAGCTTTGGCATGTCCGGTCCCTGGAATGTGTCTTGCTCAGACCGGCTTCTGGTCCGCCGGCACCGACGCGGTCTCCTTGACCGACGACTCCTTCATCTCGTGGATCTGCTGCTGCAGGCTGTCGATCTGCGCCTGCGCGGCCGCGGCCTGCTGCGCGCTCAGGGACTGGTCCGTGGCGGCGGGCGCCGGCGCCGCGGCGAGCTGCGGCTGGACGGTCTTCGCCGCGGGCGGGGCTGCCTCGCCAGACTCGGCCTCGTCGTCGTCATGCAGAGAACTGACCTCAGACTTGAGGATCCGCATCGACCGTCCGAGTGACCTGGCCGCGACCGGCAGCTTCTTGGAGCCGAAGAGCACGATGATCACGACGGCGATGATCAGGATCTTCCACGGACTGTCAAATAGGTCGCCGGGGTTCATGTCCGTCCTCTTTGGCGGGGTTGAGGCCCCCCCGCGGTCGGGGCTTTTCATGGCGAGTGTACACGTCACACCGTCGGCACAGGAGCCCGCGGGAACCCGCGTGGCGGCGGCGTGCGGCGGCTGGGCCTCCGTTCCGCGGCGTCACTGTGACACGCGCGGCCAGGCCAGCGCTGTATGGGGATGATCGGCCAATTTTGTCCATTCCGGCGCGGGAGGCGTTGTGCGACCACGGCGGGGCGCCCCCCAGACACCCAAGGTGGACCCGACCCGGCGGCAGCAGGGCCATTACCTGCGCAGACTGGGCCGGGTCATCATCGCCACGTACGGCGCCGAGGTCGGCTGCGAGCTGCGCTGGCAGGAGAAACTTCCGTTTCTCCCGTACCTCCAGGTGCACGGCGTCCCGGTCTGGGCGGTGTCGACCTCGACCGGATGGCGTTTTCTGTGGAACCGGTACCGCTCACATTCCGTGACCGATCCGTCCGGTGCCGCCCAGGCCCTGATGGCCGATCTGGGCCTGCCGCCGCGGCCCCGCGCCGAAGGCGCCCCGCCGGCGGACCCGGCCGAAGGCGCCCCTCCGGCGGCCAGCGCCGAGGGCGCCCCTCAGGCGGAGGCGTAGGCGGCGAGCGCGGCGGCCGCGTCGTCGCGGACCCGCGCGCGGAGGTCCTCCGGCGCGATGATCCGGCCGTCCTCCCCCAGCCGCAGCGCCAGCCGGCGCACCCAGCGGGTGTCCGGGGTGCGCAGCCGGATCCGGAGCCAGCCGTCGCCGAGTTCCTCGACCGACTCGCACGGGTAGTACTCCGCCACCCATCGCCCGGCCGCCGAGACCTCGATCGTCACGTGCACGTCGTCGGCGGACGGCCGGAACAGCCCCTGATCGACGTCCACGTGCTGCGCATCCTCCGGGACGGTGGCCGGGACGTCGAGCACGTCGATGCCGAGCACCCGGTCCAGCCGGAACAGCCGGACGCCATCGGCGCGGCGGCACCAGCCCTCCAGGTATGTCCGCCCCTCGACGACGAGCAGCCGCATCGGGTCCACGTCGCGCTGGGTGGCCTCGTCCCGGCCGGGCACGTAGTACTGCAGGTGGACCCGGCGCTTGCGCTCAAGAGCGTCTCTGAGCTGCGCGATCGCGTGGTCCCCGGTCGGCTTGTCGACCTGCACGGCCACCTGGGCGCTGGGCGCGGCCGCTTCCCCGGCCGCCGCCTCCAGCTTCGCGATCAGGCGGCTGAGCGCGGACCGGTCCTCCAGGCCCGGCACGTCGGCGAGCATCCGCAGCGCGACGAGCAGCGCGCTGGCCTCGTCGACCGCCAGCCGCAGCGGCCGGCCGATCGTCTCCGCCTGGCTGACCACGATCTCGCCGCCCTCGTAGGACAGGTCGATCGGGCAGTACGGGTCCGGGTTGCGCAGCTCCACGCACCAGAGCAGGTTGAGGTCGTCCACGAGCTCGCGCTCGCTCAGGCCGAACGCGGCCGCGGTGTCGGACAGCCCGACCACCTTGCGGCTGACGACGTAGGGCACCAGGGCCAGCAGCCGCTGCAGGCGCTCCGCCGAGGTGGCCGCCTGCCCGCGGGCCCGCTCCGGGCTCACGCCAGCACCCCCTTGAGCCTGCTGATCACCGCGTCGCGCAGGTCCGGCGGGTCGGTGACGACGACATCGGCACCGAAGGACGCGACGTGATCGGCGAACCACCCGACGTCGGAGTACGGCACGCAGATCGTGTCCCAGCCGGGCGTGGATGCGTCCGCCTCCGCCGGGCCGGTGGCGTAGCGGCGCAGCCCGTACCCGGCTCCGGGCCGGAGCCGCAGCACGGCCGTGTTCTCCCGCGGCGGCACCGAGTCCCAGGTGCGGACCACTTCCCGGACGTCCGTTCCGGCCGGGACGGCGACGCTGCCCGGCGGGCCGGAAAAGCGGACGTCGCCCTCGATCCGGCTGAGCCGGAACACCCGGACCGCATCCCGGCCGCGATCCTGGCCGGCCACGTACCAGCGGCCGTGCCGGTTGACCACGCCCCACGGCTCCAGCTCGCGGGTCTGCGGCTCGCTGCGCCCGGCGGCACGGTAGGCGAAGGTCACCGGACGGCGGTCGCGGACCGCCTCCCACAGGGGCCCGAACGCGGGCTCGGTGGTGTGCACGCGGGGCTCGATGCCCTGCCGGACGTCCGCGTCGGCGTCCGGATGGTCGGTGTCGATGCCGGCCGCCCGCAGCTTGAGCAGCGCGCCCGCCGCCGCGCCCGCCAGCTCCGCGTGCCGCCACACCCGCGCGGCGAGGCCGAGCACGGCCGCCTCGTCCGGCTCGAGCCGCAGCTCGGGCAGCTCGTAGATCTGCTGCTGCACCCGGTAGCCGATGTCCTCGCCGTCCAGCGGGCTGAGTGTGCCGGTCTCCAGCGGGATGCCCAGCTCGCGCAGCTCTTCCTTGTCCCGCTCGAACATCCGCTTGAACGCCTCGGCCTGCTCCGGGTAACCGGCCACGGCCTGCCGGATCTGCTCCGCGGTGAGGTAGCGCCGGGTGGACAGCAGGCAGACCACCAGGCTCAGCAGCCGCTCGGTCTTCCGCCGGGACATCGGCACTCCTCTTCCCACCCGTTGAGGTCCGCCTACATTCTCGCCTACCGGAGCGGGTAGGGGCGCCCATTCACCGCCCGGGTTTCACGGTGCCCCGCTGACGGCCGCACCCAGCCGCACGCGGCCATGCCGGGCCGGCCCGGAGCCTCCCGGAGCACGAGGTTACGCTGACCACGTGATCTCGTGGCGGGACGGAACGGTCCGGAGGATCCGGCGGGAATGGCCGGGCGCGCTGGAACTTGAGGTGGCGACCGGCGGAGAGACCCCTGCGCAGGTCAGGGCGCTGGCCTACCCCGCGCTGACCGGGCGGCCCGAGCCGGGCGACCGCGTGCTGCTGAACACGACCGCGCTGGATCTCGGACTGGGCACCGGCGGGTACGCGCTGGTCGTCGCGGTGCCGGACCGCCTGCCGCCGGACCGCACCGGCCCCGGTCACCTGGTCAAGGCGCGGTACACGCCGCTGCAGGCGGTGGTGCTCGGGGCGGACGAGCAGGAATCGCCGTACCACGAGACGCTCCGCGCCGCCGACGACATCGGCGCGATGCCGGTGGTGGTGGCCGACCTGCACTCCGCTCTCGCGCCCGTCCTGGCTGGCCTTTATAACGATGCGATGCGGACCTACGAGGAGCGCCCGGCGGCTGCCGGGCATGACGGGGCGGGACCGGGCGGGGTCCGCGTGGCGTACGTGATGACCGACGGGGGCGCGCTGCCCGCGTGGTTCTCCCGGACCTGCGCCACCCTGCGGGAGGCCGGCTGGCTGGCCGGGACGATCACCGTGGGGCAGGCGTTCGGCGGCGACCTGGAAGCGGTCACGCTGCACAGCGGGCTGCTGGCCGCGCGGCACGTGCTCGGCGCGGACGTAGCGGTGGTGACGCAGGGACCGGGCAACCTCGGCACCGGAACGCGATGGGGGTTCTCGGGCGTGGCGGCCGGCGAGGCGATCAACGCGGTCGCCGTCCTCGCGGGCCTGCCCGTGGCCGCGCTGCGGGTCAGCGAGGCCGACCCGCGCGAGCGTCACCGCGGCATCTCGCACCACAGCCTGACCTCGTACGGGCGCGTGGCGCTGGCGCGGGCGGACGTGGTGGTGCCCATCCTGCCCGGTGACTTCGGCGCGCAGGTGACCGAGGAGGCCCGGCCGCTCGGCAGCCGGCACACGCTGGCCTACGTCGGCGTCGGCGGCCTGGACGAAGCGCTGCGGGCCTGCCCGGCCGCACTGTCGACGATGGGCCGCGGGCTGGACGAGGACCGCGCCTACTTCCTGGCCGCCGCCGCGGCCGGGCGGCACGCAGCCGTCCTGCTGCGCACTGCCACAATGGCCACTTCAGGCCCAGCACGCGAGGGCCGTTCTTAAGACCAGCCAGTAAGACCAGCACGGGAGGAAGACATGGCACTTCCGTTCAAGCTCCACCACCTGCCGCAGCGGATCGCCACCGGCGGGTTCATCCTCAACTCCGGGATCAGCAAGCTGTCCGCGGACGACGCGACGGCCGAGCAGCTGTACGGATTCGCGGTCGGCACGTACCCGTTCCTGTCCAAGCTCAAGCCGAAGGACTTCGTGCGGGTGCTCGCCGTCACGGAGATCACGCTCGGCTCCGCGCTCATCCTGCCCATCATCCCGTCGGCGCTGGCCGGGGCGGGACTGGCCGCGTTTTCCGGCGGACTGCTCGGGCTGTACGTCAGGACGCCGGGGATGCGCAAGGAGGGCACCCCGCTCCCCACCCAGCAGGGCATTCCGCTGGCCAAGGACGTGTGGATGCTGGGCATCGGCCTCGGCCTGGTCCTGGACGAGCTGACGGACGGGAACTGAGAGTCAGCTGAATATGACCTGTAACTGCCAGTAGCGGCGGCGGCCGCAGCGCTGCTCAGGTACGCTGTCGGCGTCCTCGGGCGTTCCGGCCACGGCCCGCATTGGACGTGATCGGGAGGGCGGAGGCCGCACGTGCAACTGGCGTCGACAGCGTTGGACGACGCGACTGCGCCGGTTCGGCGTAGCGGGCTGAGGAAGGCGACCGACCGGGCGTTCCTGCCCGCGATCATCTATTTCCTGGCCGCGCTGGCCGCGATCGAGGACCGGCTGGTGGTGCTGGCGCACCGCGACCTCACCCAGCTGCTCCGGATCGGGACGGTGTTCGGCCACCCGGGACACGTGCCGCACGGGGTGCACGTCTTCGCCAACTCCACCGGCTACGACGGCCAGTTCTACTACCGCATGGCGCTGGATTCCGGCGAACCTGCAGACCAGGGCGTTCGGCATCACCATGGACGAGCCGTACCGGTTCATGCGCATCGGCTACTCCGCCCTGGCCTGGCTGGTGTCGGCCGGCCAGCCCACCGCGGTGCCGTACGCGCTCGTGGGCATCAACGTCGCCGCCCTCACCGCGCTGGCGTACATGGGCGGCCTGCTCGCCCAGCAGGCCGGCTGGACGCGCTGTGGGGCCTGCTGCTGGCGGGCTATTTCGGCCTGATGGACAGCCTGGCGCGGGATCTGACCGAGCCGCTCGGCGCGGCGTGCCTGATCGCCGGCATCCTGGCCTACCGGAAGCGGCATCCGCTGCTGGCCGCCGCCGCGTTCGGCTACGGGGCCCTGACCCGGGAAACGGTCCTGGTCGTCCCGGCTGCCCTAGGCATCGCCCGGATCGTCCAGTTCATCCGCCGGCGGGACCGTTTCGGGGTCAACGACGTGGCCTGGATCGTCCCGGCCGTGGTCTTCACCGCCTGGGAATTCGTGGTCAACGCGGCCACCGGGGACTTCCCGATCTTCAGTGACAGCGGGAAGAACGCCGGCCTGCCGTTCAGCGCCGCCTTCTCCTCGATCGTGCACAACTTCGCCCATTCGTCGGCGCCGGTGCCGGGGGCACCGGGTGCGGTCATCATCTGGGACATCGAATTCGCCGTGCTTGCGCTGTTCGCGCTGGCCGCGCTGGCCACGCTGTGGGTCACCCGGATCCCGGTCTACGAGCGGGTGGCGTTCGTGCTGTACCTGGTGGTGATCTTCTCGCTGGCCCCCACCAACTGGGACGGTTACGCGGACCTGCGGGCCTTCGTGGAGGTGTACCTGCTGGCGGTGCTGATCTTGCTGGGCACGCCGCTCGGGCGGAAGTGGACGGCCGCATTGGCCGCGCTGGCCGGGATTGCGGCCCCGATGATGATCACCGTCGCCCTATACCGCACCCAGATCTGGTAAAGACGCGGTCCCGGCCGCCCCGGTGCGAACGGCCCAGTCGTGCAGGATGGGCATCAGGTTCTGTTTCCAGACCAGGATCGTGTAGGGACCGGTGTGGAAGGTCTGCGCCTGGCGGGCCGAACGTGGCGCGCACTTCGCTGGCCGGCTGCCACATGTTGAAGAATCCGGCCTGATCCTGCAGGACGACGAAGTTGGCGTCCTGGGTACCGGGGTCGTACCAGGGCGTCTTGGCCTCCCACTGGTACGGCACGATCCCGCCGGCCCGGTGGTGACGGCTCGGATCGTGACCTGGCCGCCGGAGCCGACCGTGACCACGCTCGCCTGCCAGTACCCGCTGAGCCCGCGGGTGAGGTGGTGGGCCTGCAGCCACGAGGCGAGCCGCGCGTTCGCCGGCGGGGAGGCCGGCTGCGCCAGCTCGTACCCCAGGCAGGCGGCATACCCGGCGAGCACCGTTCCGGCCAGCACGGTCCCGGCCAGCCCGGCCCGCGACGCCGGCGCGAGCCCTATCTGCCGCAGCCGGGGGGCCAGCGAGCGCGCGGCCAGGGCGGCCCCGAACGGCAGTACCGGCGCGATCTCCCGGGCGTTCAGCACGCCCGAGGAGAAGATGCTGAACAGGTACGTCGCCAGGGTGAGCACGATGGCGACCGCGAGCACCTGGTCGATCAGGCCGCACGAGGTGAACCGGCGCAGCGTCCGGCCCAGCGCCCAGGCCACCAGGGCCAGGCCCACGAGGTGCAGCCCGGCGAACGCGACGGCGACCGGGGAGTGCAGGCCGCCGAAGTTGGCGCCGAACAGCGCCAGCAGGCTGTCTCCCGCGGTCAGCGCGTGCTTCCCGAGCGTGGCCGGGGCGGCCAGGCGGAACGGGACCTGGTGCTGGGTGTAGCCGCCGGCGGCGTGGAGCGCCTGCTGCGCCAGCCGGGAGATTCCGGCGGCGGCGATCGCCGCCGCGGCCAGGGACAGCTCGTACCAGGCGGACCGCAGCCGCGGCAGCGCGCGGGTCGCGCTGACGAGGGCGAGCGGGACGGTCGCGGCCACGAGCACGAGGGAGTCGGCGACCGTCGCCCAGGCCAGCACGACCCCGGCGATGACCGGGATGTACCAGCGCCGCGGCGCCCGGTCCAGGATCAGCCACACGGCCAGGATGGGCACCGCGGTGCCGATGTGCCCGACCGACAGCAGCAGGACGAAGATGCCGGTGCCGAGCTGCGGCACGAGCATGATGCCGCCTGCGATGAGGACGCGCGCCGCGCCTTCGCGGGACCTCGCGCGGTCCCGGGCCAGCAGCACCGTGAGCACCAGCACCAGCGTGTAGGTCAGCGCGGCCGCGATGTGCGTCACGTCCGGGCGCAGGCCCCGGATCGCGTCGATCAGCATGTACTCGGGCAGTTCGGTCGTGTAGAAGGACACGTCCGACATCCACCAGGCGTGCAGCAGCAGGTTGCCGTGCAGCATGTCCCACGACATGAGCACGATGTTCGCCCCGTCCGAGTTGACCGGATAGGTGGCGGACAGCCGGACGTACGCCGCGAACAGGGCGACGGCGGCGGCGGTGAAACCGGCCGCCCAGGCAAGCCGGGCGCGCCGGGCGGGACGCGCGGTAGCGGGTCCCGCCCGGTCGGTAATGCCCGGTTCCGGTGCGGTGCCGGCCTCTGCCGCCTCCTGCGCCGGACCCGCCATCGTGCCCTCTCCGGTCAGCCTGCCGAACCCGAGCCGGGGCTCACGGCGCTGATGATGTCGACGACGAATACGAGGGTATCCGTGCCCTTAATACCGGCCTGCGACTGGCCCGCGCTCCCGTAGGCGTCGGCCGGCGGGATGATGAGCAGGACCCGGCTGCCGACCGTCTGGCCGACGAGCCCCTGGTCCCAGCCGGGGATGACCTGGCTCGGGGTCGCCCCGATCTTGAAGCTGTAGGGCAGGCTGCGCTGCCAGGACGAGTCGAAAACCGTCCCGGTCCGCCAGTTGACCCCGATGTACTGGGCGACGACGTCCTGGCCCTTGGTCACCACCGGTCCCGACCCCTTGATCAGGGTCTTGGCGACCAGCGTCTTCGGCGGGGTCACGTTCTTGGGGATGGTCACCTTGGGCGCCATGCCCGCAGCCGCGCTCACCGTCGGGAGGCTGCCGCCGCCGCTGGACACGGTGGACCCGGTGGCGGAAACCGTCCCCGAGGAGTACTTCTGGATCAGGTCCATGACAAAGACCAGCGTGTCGGTGCCCGTCACGCCCAGCTGGGTATTGCCGCTCGTGCCGTAGCCGAGCTTCGGCGGGATCACGGCCAGCACCCGGCTGCCGACCTTCTTCCCGGCCACGGCGCTCTGGATACCGGGCAGCAGCGCTGCCGGGAGCACCTGCGGCGAGCTGGAGTAGGTCGAGTCGAGCAGCTTGTTCGTGGTGCCGCTCCACACGTAAATGGTGAAGTTGGACAGGAACAGGTCCGACTTCTGGATCGTCGCGCCGTTGCCCTGGATCAGGGTCTTGACCGCGAGCGTGCTGGCCGGCTCCTGCTTCGGGATCGTGACCGACGGCGAGGCGCCGAACGAGCCCTTGGCGCTGACCGAGGCGTTCGGTGAAGCAGGAGCGGAGGAACCGCAGCCGACCAGAGCCAGGCCGGCGATCAGGGGGATAAAGATGAGCGCAACGATGCGTCGCATATGTAAGGACCTCAGGATGGACAATGAGAGCGCCGCTAGCCTACTGGGGCGGCGGCACTAGCGAACGTCGGCCAGCAGATTCTTGTGCCATACCAGGACGGTATAGCCGGCCAGGTGCCGCGTCTGCGCGGGCGGCCCGAAGGTCCGGAAGGCGGCGGCGCCCCAGCCGCCCGGGCTCTGGTCGCCGGCGACCAGGAAGTTCGCGAACGAGGCGCGCTCCGCCGTGACGGGGCCGAAACGGGCGCGGACTACGCCCGGGGCGTGCGGGCTAGCGCAGGCCGGCCAGCAGGTTCTTGTGCCACACCAGGACCGTGTAGCCGGCCGGGTGCAGCGTCTGCGCGGGCGGCCCGAAGGTACGGACCGCGGCGGCCTGCTCGGCGGAGCCATTGGGGTTGATGTCATGCGCGACGTAGAAGTCGGCGTAATGGCCCGCCGGGTTGTACCAGCCGGAGTTGAGCTCGCGGGCAACGGGCTCGGTCAGGATCCCGCTGCCCGGTGTCATCTGCAGGCCGACCTGGCGGATCGTGATCCGGTTCCCGCTGTCCAGAGATGTGCTGTTCGCCACCCAGTAGTCCACCGCCAGGCCGCCGTTCAGATGCCGGGCCGCCAGCCAGGCCACGAGGGACTGGTTCTGCGCGGGCACCGCCGGCTGGGCCGCGTTGTAGCCGAGCGCGGCGGCGCACGCGGCGGCGACGACCACGACCGCGGCGGTGAGCCTGCCCCGGAGCGGGGGCCTGGCCCGCGACCCGGCCAGCAGCGGGCCGGCCAGCAGCCGTCCGGCCAGGACCGCCGCGAACGGGAGCACCGCGGAAATATCCCGCGAGCTGAGCAGGTCCTGGACGAAGGGAGTCGGCACGTAGGCGACAAGATTGCAGATGATCGCCAGGGCCAGGCCTGGGACGGCCAGTTCGTCGCCGCGCCCCAGGCGGGCCAGGGCGAGACAGAGGGCGACGGCCACCGCGGCCACCCCGATCAGGTGCAGCGCGGCGATGGCGAGGTCAAGGGGCGAGTGCACGCCCGGAAATTCCGCGCCGAAGAGCATCAGCAGTCCCTCACCGGTGAGGGCGAGGTGGTGCGGGATCGCCGACAGTCCGCTGAACGTCGTGGCCACCGGCTGAATCGCGAAACCTCCGGCGTGCCGGATGAGCGCCACCGCCGCCCGCGCCAGCCCGACGGACGCGATGGCCGCGACCGCCAGCGATAGCTCCGCCCACGGCCAGGTGCGCTCCGCCTCCGGGGATCGGCGGAACAGCAGCACGCCGGCGCGGACGGCGCACGCGATGACCATCGGCACCACGCCGGTCACGAGGACGAGACTGTCGGCGGTCACCCCCCACGTCAGGACGACGGCCACGGCCGGCACCGACCAGCGAGCGGGCAGCCGGTCCACGGCCAGCCAGGCCAGCAGGACCGGCAGGGCGCTGCCGAAGTGATTGGGGCTCAGCAGCACCGTGGAGCCCGCGCCGGGCGCCGGGGCCAGCATGACGATGGCCACGATCGCCGCGCGCAGCAGCGCTTCGCGGCCGGTGGCCCGGCCCTTGGCGAGCCAGGCGGCCAGCAGGATCAGCAGCGTGTAGGTCATCGCCCCGGCAATGTGGACGACGCTGGGCGTGAGCCCCCGCACCGCCTCGATCATCGCGTACTGGACCAGTTCAGCAGGCCAGAACGACACGTCCGAGACGGTCCAGTCCCGCAGCAGCGGGTTGCCGTGCAGCATGTCCCACGCCTGCAGCGCGTTCGACGCGCCATCCGAGCCGACCGGTACCCGGTCCGACTGGCGCAGGTAGACCAGGAAGAGCACGACCGCGACGACCGCGATCGCGGCCGCCCACGCCGCCCGCCGGACGGCATGGGCACCGGGCCGCCGGGCGGACGGCCGGACTGAGCGGGTGGCCTGCTGCATCAGCGCCGGGTCACCGGCCCGCGACGATATCGGTGTGGCCGAAGCGCAGCAGGACCGGGGCGGACGAGGGCGCGTGCGGCGAGTCGAAGGTGTACCGGGCCCCGTGGGCCGCCTGCTGCGGGGTGCAGATGAACTGCGCGGTCATCATGAACGTCCAGTACGGCGAGTCCACGCACGCGCGAAGGTGCTGCCGTTCGGCCTGGACCAGGAACCCGGTGGTGTCGATCCAGGCATCATGCTGAATGGACAGCACGATCTCCTGGCCGGGTGCGCGCGCCGCGACGACGGCGACGGCGTGCGGCAGGGCGGCGTCGGTGTCCTCGGTGCTGGTACGCATCCCCGGCACCAGCGCGAACACGGCCAGCGCGGCGGCCGCGGCCGCTGCGGCCAGCGCCGTGCCCACCCGCGCGCCGAGCGCCTGGCTGACCCCGACCGCGATGACGAGCAGCGCCAGCAGCGGCGCCGACCAGTAGAAGTAGGCGATGTAGTACTGCTTCAGGAAGTCGATGCCGGCCGCGGCGTACACGCCGACCACCAGCGACGACACGACGTTGATGGCGAGCAGCATGAGCAGGAACCGGCGCAGCCCGCCGCGGGCCAGTCCGGCGGCCACGGCGATCGCACCCGCGTACAGCAGCACCGGCGCCAGCCAGGCGTGCTGTCCCGGCCACCAGAACCACAGCACGTACCGCGCGATCGCTACGGCGCTGTGGCCACCCGCCTGGCCGGATTTGCCGTAGGCGAAGTAGTGGCCGAAGTCGCCGGGCCAGTGCCGGGCCAGGTTGACGGCGATCGGCAGCGCGAACAGGGCGCTGATGGCCACGGCCGGGACCCAGGCCCGGCGCTGGTGGCGGGCGAAGCGCCGCAGCGCCGCCACGGGCGCCTGCCGGTGCTGCCACCCGGCGGCCGCGAGCACGGCCGCGCCGATCACCGGGACGATGAACAGGAAACTGGCGTGCCCGTGGATGAGGAACCACCCGGTCAGCACGAAGATCCAGGCGTCCCGGACGTGCCCGGCCGCGACCGACGCCGCCGCGATCAGGAAGACGCAGTACATGACGACGTACAGGTACGGCATCCAGTCCGAGTTGATCGCGGGCGGATGCACGGCCCCGAAGACGCCGATGACGGCAAAACACGCCGCGGCCGCGCGCAGCGATCGCGTCCAGCCGTACACCACGCTCACGACCAGGGCCAGCAGGGCGCTGTTGAGCACGAAGACCGCAAGCAGATGCGCGTTCCAGGCGGCCGGCGCCACGTGCAGGCCGTACTGGAACAGCCACTGGCCGAAGGCCTGGACGTACATGTACGCCGGGCCGGGATGGCTGAACCCCTCCCGGGAGTAGTTGCCCACCAGCAGGGTGAAATGCATCGCCTGCTGGATCCGGATGGAGTTCGCGGCGGCGTCGCCCTGCTCCACGAACGGCGCGGTGAACAGGAACCGGTTGCGCACTCCCAGGACGGTGAGCAGGACCGCGAACGGCGCCGCCCACATCCACAATGGGCGGCTCCACCAGGGGCGGCGGCCCCGGTCCGGGGCGGCTCCCGCCTCCGGCGGCCCGGCGGGCGCGGTGGCCCGGGCCCGGTCGCCGCGGATGCTCACGACGGGTTCCCGGGGATGTCCGGCAGCAGGTTCCGGTTCCAGACCATCACCGTCCACGGGCCCACGTTGTACGTGCGGGCCGGGTCACCGAAGTACCGGTGCACCAGGGCCCGCGGCTCCCAGTGGTAGTAGAAGCCGCCCACGCTCTCGAAGACGACGAAGTTGGCGTACTGCCCGTGCGGGACGTACCAGGCGTACCTGGACTCCCAGAGGTCCCGCCGCATGGTGAACTGCATCAGCGCCCGGACCCGGACGTGGCTCGCGGTGTCCACCGTGACGATGCTGCTCTCCCAGTAGCCGCCCAGCCCGTAGGTCAGGTGGTGAGCCTGCAGCCAGGACGCGATCTGGGTGTTCTGCGCGGGCACGGCCGGGTGGCGGGCCTCCCGGACCAGCCCGCCCAGGTACCCGGCCAGCACGACCGCGCCCGCGGTGGCCGCCACGGCCCGGGCCGCCGTCGTGATCGCAGCAGAGCGTTCCCCGGCGCCCCACCGCCCGGCCGCGGCCCGGGACAGGGCGGTGGCACCGGACCCGGCCGGGGCCTCCCGCGCGGCCGGCCGGACCAGCATCCGCCCGGCCAGGGCCGCCCCGCAGGGCAGCACGACGGCCATCTCGTGCGGGTTCAGCGACGGCATGTTGCTGATCACGTACAGCACCACGTTGACCGCGATGGCGGCGCCCAGGACCTGGTCGACCAGCGTCGCCGTGGTAAAGAAGCGCCAGGCCAGCAGGACCAGCGCGACGGCCACCAGGGCCAGCCCGGCCAGATGCAGCAGCGCGACGTCCCGGTCGTGCCCGGTCAGCCCGGTGTAGCTGGCGCCGAACAGCACGAGCAGCCCGCGCCAGGTGCCCACGACCTGGCCGGGCCACTTGCCGGCCGGCTCGATGGTGAAGGTGACCGCGTGCAGCGTGTAGCCGCCCAGCGCGTGGATCAGCCGGACCAGGAGCTGGGAGGCGACGGCCGAGCCCACCGCGGCCGCGGCGAGGCCGAGCTCGAACCGGCGGGTGCTCAGCGCGTGCCGCACTCGCCCGCTGGGGCTGATGTGGCCGGTGGGACTGGTGGGGGCGCTGAACGGGGCCTGGATGACGCGCAGCCCGCAGACCAGGGCGAGCGGCAGCGACCCGACGGCCAGTACCAGGGAATCGGCGACCGTGCCCCAGGTCAGCAGGATCCCGGTGGCGACCGCGAGCCGCCAGCCGGGCCGGCCGCGGTCCAGCACCAGCCAGGTCACCAGGAGCGGGACCGAGGTGCCGATGTGCCCGACGGTCAGCAGCAGGACGAAGACCCCGAACCCGAGCTGGGGGGCGAGCATGATGCCGCCGGCGATCAGCGCCCGCAGCACCCCCCGGCGGCCAGACGCCCGGCCCCGGGCCAGCATCGCCGCCAGCAGCAGCGCCAGGGTGTAGGTCATCGCCGCCGCGGCGTGGAACGTGCCGGCGTTCAGCCCGCCGATCAGCTCCAGCAGCATGTACTGCGGCAGCTCGGTGGTGTAGAAGGACACATCCGACAGCACCCAGCCGTGCAGCAGCAGGTTGCCGTGCAGCATGTCCCACGCCTGCAGGCCGAGGTTGGCCTGGTCGGAGTCTTCCGGGTAGGTGTTCGACAGCCGCAGGTACGCGAGGAAGAGCAGCCCCCCGGCGACCGCCAGCCCGGCCGCCCAGAGCCAGCGCCAGTGCCAGCTCCCGGCCGGCCCCGCCTGGGCCGGCCGGGGATGCCGCTCGCCGCCGGGGCGCCCGGCCGGGACGGCCGTCACGCCCCGGGCCGTCTCGCTTCCCGACGCCGACATTGCTCCCCGTTCAGGTCGGGTTCAGATGGTGCCCGCTTCGATCGCGTCGCTGATCCACGGGATGACCTCGTCCAGCATCTGGTCCAGGCTGGTCGTCGCCTCGAAGCCGAGGATGCGCTTGGCCTTCTCCACCGCCGGGACGCGCCGCTGCACATCGTAGGTGAATGGTTCGTCGTTGACGATCCGCAGCGGCACCCCGTCACCCTTGATCTTGCGCCAGATCGCCTCGGCGAGCTCGAGCACGGTTGTGCTCTCGGCGGTGGACAGGTTGAAGTCCTCGTTCCGGGCGTCGGGGTGCTCCATCGCGGTCACGACGCCCGCCGCGAGATCGCCGCCGTAGGTGTAGTGCCGGACCTGCTCGCCCGAGCCGAGGATGTGCAGCGGATCCTGGCCCTTGAACACCTTCTGCACCAGGTCGGGGACGACGTGGCTCATGGCCAGCCGGACGTTGCCGGACAGGATCTCCTCATCGCCCAGCGCCCGGCTCTCGCCGATCCCGACGCAGTTGAACGGGCGCGCGATCGTGAACGGCAGCTGGTACTGATCCCAGGCGGCGCGCGCGAAATACTCCACGGCCAGCTTCTGGAAGCCGTAGGACGACAGCGGCGGGGGGATCTCCCGCTCCTGGCCCTCGTACGAGGGCCATTCGCTCGTGCCCTCGAAGACCATCGAGGAGGACAGGTACGTGACCTTGCGCAGCCGGCCGTCGCGGTGCGCGGCGATCGCCGCGTCACAGGAGGCGGCGATGATCCGCTCGTTGGTCGCGAGCAGGTCGTAGGCGTAGGTGTGGAAGTAGGAGATGCCGCCGATCATCGCCGCGCCGGCGATGAAGTGGTCGCAGTCGGACAGCAGGCGCGTCATCAGGTCCACGTCGCGGGCGTCGCCCTCGACCAGCTGGTAATGCGGATGGCCGTCGTAGGACTTCTTCACCCGGCCGTACTTCGAGAAGTCGTCCACGCCCACCACGGCGTAGCCGCGGCGCAGGAGCTCCTCGGCCACGTACCCGCCGATGAACCCAGCTGACCCGCTGACCAGAACTTTCTCCATCGGTGCCCTCTATTTCCCTTCTGTGTCGGACGCAATGTCGGTCGGTGGGCCGGGCTCGCCGGCCTGGGCGCGTATCTGCTCGGCGGTCAAACGCGGGCCGAACGCGTACTTGTACCAGCGCAGATAGCTGGGAATCCACTTGGCGACCTTGAAATTGGAGACGCCGGCCTGCCGGTCCAGCCAGATCGTCGGGATCTCGGCCACCGGGAGGCCGAGCCGCTTGGCCTTGGCGGTGAGCTCGATGCCGATCTCGAAGCCGTCACGGGAGTCGATGCCGACGCCGCGCACGAACTCGGTCGAATACGCCTTGAACGAGTTGGTCGCGTCGCGCGTTCCGACGTGGGCCAGGATCCGCAGTGAACGGCCCGCCGCCCGGGACAAAGTGCCCTTGAGCACCGGGCCGCCGACCTGCTGGCCGCCGGCCATGTAGCGGGACGCGGCGGCTACGGCCACGCCCCGTTCCACCAGCCGGGCCAGCTCGTCGATCTGCCGCGCGTCGTCGCAGCCGTCGGCCATGGTCACGACGGTGACGGGGGCCCGGGCGGCGTCGATGCCGAACCTGATCGCGTTGGCGGGCCCGGGGCCGTAGGTGTTGATCAGGCAGTGGATCCGGTGCTCCTTCTGCGCGTACTCCTCGACCACCGGGACCGTGGTGTCGGTATCGCTGTCCACGACGACCAGGACCTCGCACGGCAGGCGCACTGATTCGAAGAGCCGGTCCAGGATCGGGACGATCTGCTCGTCCTCGTTGTAGGCCGGGATGACGACCGATACCCGGGGCCGGTCTGGTGTCATATCCGCACTCCGTGGCCCAGGATGTTCCAGATGTCCGCGACCGGTTTGTCCGTCACCAGGTCGCGGTATTCGGGATGCGGCGCGGCGATCACCAGCAGGTCCGACTGGCCGATGACCTCCGGCAGCGGCCGCAGCGCCGGGTCGACGGTCACGTACGGGTCCGTGCACAGCACCGCCCCGGCCTTGAAGGCCAGGATCCGCTTGAGCTTGTAGGAAAGGCTGGACCGGATGTCGTCCGACCCGCCCTTGAAGGCCATGCCGAGGATGCCGACGGTCATGGACGCCAGGTCGAAGCGCTGCTCCAGCCGGTGCACCAGGTACAGCGGCATGCCCTCGTTGATCGTCATCGCGGTGTGGCCGAGGGCGAAGTTGTTGTTGTTGAACGCCGCCAGCTGCATGGTGTCCTTGAACAGGCAGGGCCCGGCGGCGAAGCCCGCGGCCGGCATGTCGGCGGCCCGCGGGTAGTCCTGCCCCAGTCCCTGCCGGATGCGCTCGAAGTCCAGGCCGCAGTCGTTGGCCATCATGTAGAGCTGATTGGCCGTCGCGAACTTGATGTACCGCCACACGTTGGTGAACAGCTTGGCCAGCTCGGCTTCCTCGGGCGTCATGACGACCAGCTGGTCGGTCAGCCGGCGGAACAGGGCGCTGGCCCGCTCCACGCCGCCCGGTGTGCGGGCCGAGATGATCTGCGGCAGCTCGAACAGCTCGGTCATCGCCTTGCCCTCGGCGATGCGCTCCGGGCAGAACGCGACGTCGAGCTGGACGCCGAGGGCGGCGACCGTCTTTTCCACCAGTGCCGTCACCCGGGGGTAGACGGTGCTGCGCAGAATGAGGATCTGCCCGTCTCGCAGGTACTGGGCGCAGCCGCCCAGGGCGTTCGGGATCGCGGCCTGGTCCGGGTTGAGGTGCTCGTCCACCGGGGTGCCGATCACCACGATCACGTGCTCGGCGGTGCCCACGATGGCCGGGTCGGCGGACGCTTCCAGCCGCCCGGCGGCCCGGGCCGCGCGCAGCGGCTCCGCCGCGCCCGGCTCGGCGAACGGCAGTTGCCCGGCGTTGACGCATCCCACCGCGGCCTGGCTCACGTCGTAGATGCCGACCCGCGCCCCCCGGCTGGCGAGGGCGATCGCGAGCGGCAGGCCGACATGACCGCAGCCGCCGATGACCACCGCATCGAGCTCGAAGGCGCCTTCCGGCGTGGGTCCGGTCACCGCATATGTCCTTCCGTCGCAGCAGGCTGGGCCGAATATACCGGTACGACTGTTACCTCTGGATGACAGCGCGCGCGTACCGGGGAGTCAGCGATCAGCCCACGATGCATGATGGTGGGTGACGTGCGCCTTAGCGGCCGATTATGCCGTGACCGCGACGAGGCCGGTGCGGCTTTACATTCCCGCGATGAGCTTTTCGACCCGTTCGTCCACCGAGCGGAACGGATCCTTGCACAGGACCGTCCGCTGGGCCTGGTCATTCAGCTTCAGGTGGACCCAGTCCACGGTGAAGTCGCGGCGCCGCTCCTGCGCGCGGCGGATGAACTCACCGCGCAGCCGGGCCCGCGTGGTCTGCGGGGGGACGGACTTCGCCTCGAAGATGTCCAGGTCACGGGTGGCCCGGTCCACCGCACCCTTTCGCTGCAGCAGGTAGTACAGGCCGCGGTTGCGGTGCACGTCGTGGTAGGCCAGGTCCAGCTGGGCCACCCGCGGGGACGACAGCGGGAGGTCGTGCTTGGCCCGGTAGCGCTCGATGAGCTGATATTTCGTTACCCAATCGATTTCCCGGGCCACCTTGTCCAGGCTGCCGCTCTCGATCGAGTCCAGCGCGCGTTCCCACATCATGAGCACCCGCTGGGTGGTGGCATCGGCGCCGTTGCGATCGGTGAAGTCCTGCGCCTTGGTGAGGTACTCCCGCTGGATCTCCAGCGCGCTCATTTCCCGGCCGTTGGCCAGCCGGACCTTGCTCCGGCCGGTCATGTCGTGGCTGACCTCGCGGATGGCCCGGATCGGGTTGTCCAGGGTCAGGTCGCGCATCACCGTGCCGGCCTTGATCATGCGCAGCACCAGGTCGGTCGAGCCGACCTTGAGCAGCATGGTGGTCTCGCTCATGTTCGAGTCGCCGACGATCACGTGCAGGCGGCGGAACCGTTCCGCGTCCGCGTGCGGCTCGTCGCGGGTGTTGATGATGGGGCGCGAGCGGGTCGTCGCGGACGAGACGCCCTCCCAGATGTGCTCGGCCCGCTGGCTGACGCAGTACACCGCGCCGCGGGGGGTCTGCAGTACCTTGCCGGCGCCGCAGATGACTTGCCGGGTGACCAGGAACGGGATCAGGATGTCGGCCAGCCGGCCGAACTCGCCGTGCCGTCCGACCAGGTAGTTCTCGTGGCAGCCGTAGGAGTTACCGGCGGAGTCGGTGTTGTTCTTGAACAGGTAGATGTCCCCGGCGATGCCCTCCTCGCGCAGCCGCTTGTCGGCGTCCACGAGCAGGCCCTCGAGGATCCGCTCCCCCGCCTTGTCGTGCGCGATGAGGTCGGTGACGTTGTCGCATTCGGGCGTCGCGTACTCGGGGTGGCTGCCCACGTCCAGGTACAGGCGGGCGCCGTTGCGCAGGAACACGTTGCTGCTACGGCCCCATGACACCACGCGGCGGAACAGATAGCGTGCCACCTCATCCGGCGACAGCCGCCGCTGCCCCCGGAACGTGCATGTCACGCCGTACTCGTTCTCAAGCCCGAAGATGCGCCGGTCCACAGGGTCAGGCTACGTGCCCAGGCGGGCGCTGGCGACATGCGGCGCGCCCCGGGGTCGCCATTGCGCCGCGATGTACTTGGTCTCCATGAATTCCAGCAGCCCATCGTGGCCGCCCGCGGGCGCGGTGGCCAGGTTCCCGTCGACGCGCACCGCCTCTTCGGCGTACCAGCGGAAGAACTCCGCGGCGTAGCTGAGCTCGGCGCGGGCGTCCCGCAGCGACTTGCCGTTCTCGGCGGACATCAGCCGGGCGATCTGCTCACCCCGCCCGGTCATCAGCTCGAACGCGCGGTGCAGGCATTCGGCGCGCTGCCGGGGCGGGGTGGCCGCCCAGCCCGGCAGGGCCGCGTGCGCCGCGCTCACCGCCTCGCGCGCGTCGTCCTCGGTGGCGTCCGCGACCTCCGTCAGCGCGTCCTCGGTGGCCGGGTCGATCACCTCGAGGCGGCCGCCGCCCCGGCCGCCGGTCCATTCCCCGCCGATCAGCAGGCGGGTGGGGACGTCGATTCCGGTCATATCGGCCAGGCTGCTGCTCATAAGGGCAGGTTATCGGGCTGGCGGCCCGGCGCTCCGGCGCGGTCACGCGTCCCGCAGCCGGAGGAGCATCCCGCCGGTCACCAGGGCCGCGGCGGCCCAGGCGGCCAGCACGCCCAGGCCGGGCCAGGGCTGGATGGGCAGGTCACGCAGGCCGGTGGTGGCCTGGATGGCGAGGCCGGACGTCATCGGGCCGGCCTGCTCGAGGTGGCGATGCCAGGCCGGATTGGAGACCGCCTGGACGGCGAGCGGGAAGAGATACAGCAGGCCGAGGACGACCCCGATCGCGACCGCGGAGTCCCGCACGGCGGTGGCCACGCCCAGGCTGAGCAGGGCGATCAGGCCGAGGTAGAGGACCGAGCCGGCGGCCGCCCGCAGCGTGGGCCCGCCGCCGAGGGACAGCGGCGGGAAGCCGCGCGCGGCGGTGAAGCCGTTGCCGGGCAGGATGAGCCGCCCGGCGAGCACGGAGCCGAGGACGCCGGCGGTCCCGGCGGCGAGCACCAGGCCGGTGATGATGGCGGCCTTGGCCGCGAGTACCGTGGTCCGGCGCGGCATCGCGGTGAGCGTGGTGCGGATCATCCCGGAGCTGTATTCACCGCTGATGGCGAGCACGGCCAGGATGGCCACGACCGCCTGGCCGCACTGGACCCCCGTGAGGCTCAGCTTGGTGGTGTCCACCGGGCAGGCGGTGCCCGCCGGGCAGCGGACGGCCGCCGTCGCCGCCAGGCTCACCGCCACGGTCGCCGTGACCGTGGCGGCGAGCAGCCAGGCCGGGCCGGCCGTGGTGCGCAGCTTGGTCCATTCCGCCCGCAGCGCGTCCCGCAGGCCAACGAGTTCCGGCCACATCGTGCCCGGCAGAACCGGTGGCCCGGCCGGGAGGGCCCGGCTCATGCGTCCCGCCGCCGCAGCAGCACGGCGGCCAGGCCCAGCAGCACCGCGGCGTACCCGCACAGCACGGCCAGGCCGGCCCACGGCGCCAGCGGGAAGTACCCGGACCCGGGCGAGTACAGCGCGGTGACCTGCGGATACTGCGGTACGGCCTGCTGGGCGGCGAAGGCGGCGGCCGGGGTGATGCGCAGCAGCCAGTCCGAGACGCCGACCGGCAGGACCGAGCCCACGGCCAGGATGTACGGGAGCACCATGGCCACGATGACGATGGTGACCGCGGCGGCGCTGCGGCGCAGGATCGTCCCGAGCGCCAGGGCGAGGACGGCGGCCACCGCGAGCAGCGCCGCGGCGCCGGCGATCACCCGCAGCTCGGTCAGCCACGACACCGGGAACACGTACGAGTTGCCGCTCCCCAGTTTGGTACCGACGATCACCGCGGCGGCGGCGGCCACCAGCCCGGCCACGAAGGTGACGGCGCCGATGACGATCGCCTTGGCCGCCAGCACCCGGCCCCGCCGCGGGCTCGCGGCCAGGGTGGTGCGGATCAGGCCCCGCCGGTACTCGGCGGTGATGAACATCGTCGCCACCACGACCACCGCGATCAGTCCGGCGAACGTGCCCAGCAGGAAGTCGGTGATGGTGAAGTCAGGGTCGCCTTCGTTGCCGTGCCCGGCTATGACCGGCGCGATGTCGCCGGACCCGGTCACGGAGAACTGGCTGCCGGTCTGGTGGTATCCGCCGCGCCCGGACCCGCCGCCGGCGTCCACGTAGCCGCCCGTCCACGCGCCGGCCGGCCAGGTACCCGACCGGCCGAGGTGATCGAAGACGGCCGTGGCCTGGGTGGGGCCCCCGGAAGAGCTGGTTCCGCCGAAGGACTGGGAGACCACGTTGTCGTAGGGGGAGGCGGTGAACAGCCCGGCCTGGACCGTCGGCGGCAGGCCGGTCAGGGCAGCGGCGCCGACCTGCGTCCAGTGGGTCCCGTCGGCCGAGTCGTAGCCGGTGATCGTGCCGCCGGAGCGGGTCAGCCGCAGCCAGCGCGGGGACGCCGCGGACACGGCGCCCGGCTCGCCCGCCGTGTCCTGGGTGTAGTTGTCCTGCAGCCGCACCCCGTGGTCGGCGGTGACCATCATGGCCGCGTACGCGGATCCCGGTGCTGGTGCCGCCGGCGATGATGATCCCCGCCTTGGCCCACGGCACGAGGCCGGGGCGCGTGTCGGCCAGCCCGTTCGGGCCGGCGTTACGGGTTCGCGGACGGGAGCAGGCCGGTCAGCGAGGTCACCCGGACGGTGATGCTGCCGTTCCCGGCCAGCGGCTGGCGAACGAAATAGAAGCTGTCGTCGACCGGCTCGCCGCCCGGCCCGGCCGTGAGCGCGGGTACGCACGCCCGGCCGCTCCGGAGCGGGCCGCCGCCCGAGGTCTGGCACGAGTGGCTGTTGCCCCCGGCGGCCAGCAGCCCGAGCCCGGCCATCACCAGGACGGCGACGAGCATGCCGATCAGCCAGCCGCGGACCGTCCTGAACTTCGTCCACTCGGCCCGCAGGATCTGCGCGAAGCCGTCCCGCCCGGCCTGCTGGCCCGGCCGGTAGGGCGTCACGGTGCCGGCGATCATCGCACTGCCCCCTCGGGCGCCTCGGCGCGGAATTCGACCGCGTCCCGGGTCAGCTCCATGTAGGCCTCCTCGAGCGTCGCGCGGTGCGCCGACACCTCCGAGAACGGCACGCTGCTGTCGTTGAGCACGGTCACGACCTTTCCGGCCGGCAGCCCGGAGATGATGAGCGTGTCCCGGTCGATGGCGGCGACGGTGGCCCCCGCGTGCGCCAGCACCGTCATCGCCTCCGGCCGCGCGGTGGTGCGCAGCGTCACCCGGCCGCCCGATGCGGTCGCGATGAGGTCCGCCACGCTGGTGTCCGCGATGACCCGCCCGCGGCCGACGACCACCAGATGGTCGGCGGTGTCCTGCAGTTCGCTCATCAGGTGGCTGGACACCAGCACGGCCCGGCCCTGCGCGGCCAGCGCCCGCAGGAACCCGCGCATCCACACGATCCCCTCGGGGTCCATGCCGTTGAACGGCTCATCCATCATCAGCACCGGCGGGTCGCCGAGCAGCGCCGCCGCGATCCCGAGCCGCTGCCGCATGCCGAGGGAGTAGCCGCCCGCCTTCCGCCGGGCCGCCGACTGCAGGCCCGCCTGCTCGATCACCTCGTCGACCCGGCGGGCGGTCAGCCCCTGAGAATGGGCCAGCCACAGCAGGTGGTTCCGGGCGCTCCGGCTCGGCTGCAGCGCCGCGGCGTCGAGCAGCGCCCCGACGTGGTTCAGCGGGTGCCGCAGGCTGTGATAGCTGCGCCCGCCGATCAGCGCGTGGCCCTCGTCGGCCGCGTCCAGGCCGAGGATGACGCGCATGGTGGTGGACTTTCCCGCGCCGTTGGGGCCGACGAATCCGGTGACCTGCCCCGGCAGGACGGAGAAGGACATCCCGTCCAGCGCCAGGGTCGGCCCGAACCGCTTGCGCAATCCGGCGACTTCAACCGTTGCTTCCATGTCAGCCACGCTAGGCAGCGCGCGCCCGCCGGGTCGTCACGCCTGAGAGTGGTCTTCGCCGCCGCCCGGGCCGGGGCGCCGCGGGTGTGCCTCCCCCCTGCGAGGGACGCCGGGATACCTGGCCGGGGTGATGCCATCGCGCCTGAGATGCGGGGACAATGAGCTACGTGGGCCGAGCGATTCAGGGGAACGCCGGATGGGCCGGCCGGGGACGGCGTATCGCCGCGGCCCCGTACAGCCCCGCCGTGGGCGCCGCCCTGCTGAGCGTGGCCGCGCTGGCCGAAGCGATCCCGCGAGGAGTGGCGGCCAACCTGAGCGCGCAATCCATCGTGGCCCTGAGCGTGCTCTGCCTGCTGACGACGCTGCCGCCGGTCTTCCTGCGGCCGGCCACGGCCGCGGTCGCGGTCTGCGCGGCCAGCGTCCTGTCCATCACGCTGTTCCAGATGCTCACCGTGGCCGGCGTGGTGGCGCAGCTGATCGCGGCCGGGCGGCTGGGCCGCCGCGGCCCGCAGGCCCTGGCCGTGGCGCTCTCGGTGCCGTTCCTCATCCTGGCGCTCGGTTCCGCGGGCGCTCAGACCGCCGCGGGTGCCGAGACCAGGGCGGTCACGATCATGCTGGCGTCGCTCGTCCCGGTGGCCGCCTGCGCCGGGATCGCGTGGCGGGCGCGCGCCGAGGCCGCGGAGCACAGCGCCGTGCGTGAGGTCATCGCCGGCACCATCCTGGAGCACACGGCGCGCGGGGAACGGGCCCGGATCTCCCGTGAGCTGCACGACGTCGTCGCGCACCACATCTCCATGATCGCCGTGCAGGCCGAGACGGCCCGGCTGACCTCCCCGGCCTGCCCACGGCCACGGCGCAGCGGCTGCTGTCGATCGGCGACACCGCCCGGGCCGCGCTGACCGAGATGCGCAGGCTGCTCGGCGTGCTGCGCGAGGACACCGGGGAACCGGCCGCCGAACGCCAGCCGCAGCCGGGGCTGCGGCAGCTCACCGAACTGCTGGATGAGGCGCGGGACGCGTCCGGGACCGGCGCCCGGCTCATCATCAGCGGCCCGGCGGTCACTCTCGACCCCGGAGTAGAGCTGGCCGCCTACCGGATCATCCAGGAAGCGCTCACCAACGCCCGGCGGCACGCGCCCGGTGCCGCGGTCGACGTGGAGCTGCAGTACGCGGACGACAGCCTGGGTCTGCGTATCCGCGACAATGGCCCGGGACCGGCGGCCCGGCCCGCGGTACTGCCAGCGGGACAGCCAGCGGTACCCCCAGCGGTAACGGGGCCGGTCACGGCCTGCTCGGCATGCGCGAACGGGCCACGGCCGTCGGCGGTGAGCTGCGCACCGGCGCGGCGGCCGGCGGCGGCTTCCTGGTCACGGCCAGCCTGCCCGGCAAGGCGGAGACGGCCTCATGAGCGCCGCGACCCCCGCAAACGCGGCGTCCTCCGCGAACGCCGCCTCCCCCGCGGGCCCCGGGGAGGCCGGCATCCGGATCGTGGTCGCCGACGATCATCAGGTGGTCCGGACCGGATTCGCCGAACTGCTCGGCACGCAGCCCGACTTCACGGTTCTCGGGCACCGCGTGCGACGGGGCCGAAGCGGTGCGGATCTCCCGTGCGCTGCGCCCGGATGTCGTGCTGATGGACGTCCGGATGCCCGCTATGGACGGCATCGAGGCCACCCGGCAGCTCGCCGGCCATGGGCCGGAGGGCCCGCGCATTCTGATCCTGACCACCTTCGACCTGGACGAGTACGTCTACGACGCGCTGCGCGCCGGGGCCAGCGGCTTCCTGCTGAAGGACGTCACCGCCGAGCGGCTGTTCGACGCCGTGCGGGTCATCGCGGCCGGTGAGGCGCTGCTCGCCCCGACCGTCACCCGCCGCCTGATCAGCGAGTTCGCGCATCTGCGCCCGCGGCCGGAGCCTTCGTCCACCGCGCCGCTGGCCAGGCTTACTCCCCGGGAGACGCAGGTGCTGAAGCTCGTGGCCGAAGGGCTGTCCAATCCGGAGATCGCGGCCCGGCTGGTGGTCACCGAGGAAACCGTGAAGACGCACGTGAGCCGGATGCTGAGCAAACTGGGCCTGCGCGATCGTACCCAGGCCGTGGTTACCGCGTACGAATCCGGCCTGGTCGTACCCCGCTCCCGCTAGCTGACGGCATGATGGGGTCAGGTCATGCAAGGCGGTGAAGCCGTGGCCCACGGATCAGGCGCCGATAGCCCCGTCCCCCAGACAAGTGGGGCAGAGGCGTCACCGGATACCGCACGCGCGGAACGGTACCTGCGCCAGCTAGCCGAACGCGAGCTGCGCTGGGCCGATGGGCAGCCCGATCCTCCACCAGGGCCCTCTGATGGCGCTCCGGTGCAGGCCCCGGCGGTACGCGCGGTGGACCGGGCACGTAACGCGGGCGGCGCACTGGTTGCCGCGGGCACCATCGGCGAGCCCGTCGTGGCCGCCATCCTCTCGGAACTGGTGGAGGCCCTGGTCGTTCGCTCCCGGCTCCCGGCCATGCACACGTACCGGAACCGTTTCCTCCCGGGAGCCGCGCGGTTTCCCCGGTCGGTACCGGTACCCGGGCGGACCCTGCCCAGCGGGCCGGTCCGGGTGGTGCCCATCGGGAAGCCGGTGCCCTTCGCGGCCAGCACCGGGGAAGAGGAGGAGGAGGAGGATCCTCAACCTGCTCACCCTGACCCTCACCCCCGGCTCGGCCGCGGTCACCTACGCCGGGCGTGCCTTCGGCGCCGGCGACGGTCCCAGGCTGGCCACGCTGCCTGCCGAGACGTTCGGGCCGTGCGGGCCGTCGAGCACGTCCAGCGCGCTGGCCTTCACCGACGACCGCGGTACCTCGTATCAGGTGAGCATCAGCGGCGGGGGCACCGCCGACGGGAGCTGGTGGGCGAGCGAGTCCAGCCTCAGCCCAGTCCCGACGACCGACGCCCGCTGGATCGACATCACCCCGGCGTCCGGCACGAGGGCACTCCGGGTGGACCTGGATGGCTCCACGGGCGCTGCGGCCGGGGCGGGGGCTGACGCCCGGACCGGGGGCGGCCCCGGCGCGCGAAACGGCGACTGGGTTGGGGTGCTGCCCCCGCCCGGCGCCCGGCCGGGGGAGCGCCTGGCCGATTCGCTGGCCGAGGATCTGCTCTGGTCGGTGCTCTGGACCGGCAGCGCCGAGCGGGCTCGGCCCGAACTGGACGGCACGCTCCCGGCGCTCATCGGTGCCGGCGCGCTCACCCCTGAGTCGCCCGCGCTCACGCGGCTGGCCGCTCTGGCCGGACGGCTCGGCGTCCCCCTGCCCACCGGCGTCACCACCGCGGACGCTCCTCTGCCGGAGGCCTGGGAGAGCGTCCTGGCCGCACGCGACCGGTGCGACGGCCGGGTGGGTCTCGCCCCAGCCGCCGCAGTGCTGCCGGAAACGGACGGCGCCGTGTTCGCCATCACCGGCCTGTGTTCCGCCGAACGCTCCCTAGTGCTCCGCGTCAGCGGCTGGGGCTGGCCCGACGCGCGAACCCCGTCCGGCCGCACCGCGCGCTGGTTCTCCTGGTGGGCGCGCGACAATGCTGGCCGCTGGCACGTCGCCCGCCGGGCCGTCGCTCCGCCCAGCGGCTCAGGCTGCACCGACCTCGCGTTCGTATCGCCCCTGCATCCGTCAGCCACCAGTCTGGACGTGATTCTCACCGGCCCCTCCGGCCGGGTCAGCGCGACCACGGCCGTCGACTGGCAGCCGCTCCGTTAGCTCCCCGTCTGCGGCACGAACGCTGGGAGTTGGCTGAGAGCGGCGTAAGAAATTGGCCGCCGGGAAAGTGCCAGGTCAAGACGTTCACCAGGTTCGCATCTGGCGCGCAAGGTGCCTCCACCAGGGCGGCCGAGACTCAGGGGTGTCGGCCGCACGACGGCACCGAGCACCTCTGGAGGCACCTGATGACACCCGGCCAGCACGGCACCACCATGGTTATCGATACCGGCCTGCCCACCGGCGCGTTCACCGACCTGATCGAGAGCCACGGCGAGCTCATCGACCTGGTGAAGTTCGGCTGGGGCACCGCGCTGGTCACCAGGGACATGGACCGCAAGACCGGCGTGCTCAAGGACGCGGGCATTGGCTTCTACTTCGGCGGGACCCTGTTCGAGCACTTCGTGTGGACGGGCCAGCTGGCCGGTTACCTGGCCCTGGTGGAGCGGAGCGGGGCCACCCACATCGAGGTATCCAATGGGACGATCCCGCTCGATCAGAGCGGCAAGGCCGGCTACGTGCGCCGCCTGGCCGGGATCCGGCCCATCCTGTCCGAGGTGGGCTACAAGGACGCGGACCGTTCGGCGCTGCTGCGGCCGTCCGACTGGGTGGACGCCCTCGCCGAGGACCTGGACGCCGGGGCCAGCATGGTCATCACCGAGGCCCGGGAAAGCGGCCGCAGCGGCATCGCCCGCGCCGACGGGCACATGCGGGCCGAGGTGCTGTCGGCGGTCCTGCGGGCCATCGACCCGGCCGTGGTGATGTTCGAGGCGCCGACCAAGGACCTGCAGGTCGAGATGATCCGGGCCGTCGGCCCGGCGGTCAACCTGGGGAACATCGCCGCCGCGGACGTGGTTGGCGTGGAGACCCTGCGCCGCGGGCTGCGCGGCGACACCCTGCTCGACCTGATCACCGGCGCCGTTCCCGGCTCGCTGCGCCCGGTCCGCTCCGCCCGGCCGGCCGCCTGAGGATCGCGCCCCGCGCGCCCGGCGAACCCGCCTGGCCCGCGCCCACCTGTCCCGTCTCATCGAAGGAACGATCCATGCGTGACCCACACGACGCCTGCCATATCGCCATCCCCGCGCGCGACCTGGACGAGGCGATGGACTTCTACGTATTCGGCCTGGGCGCCAAGCTGGCCCGCCGGTACGCCGACCGCATCACCCTCGACTTCTTCGGCGACCAGCTTGTCTGCCACCTGTACGCGGACGTGCCGGCCGAGCCGGTCGCCTACCCGCGCCACTTCGGGATCAGCTTCGCCCGGGCCGAGGACTTCGACCGGCTGCTCCGGCTGGTCGAGCACCGCAAGCTGCGCGTGCTGTCCGGGCCAGAACGGCGCTTCGAGGGAACCGCCGAAGAGCACCGGACGCTTTTCCTGGCCGACCCGTCCAATAACGTGATCGAGTTCAAGAACTACGATGACCCGCGGCTTCAGTATTAACCAGATCATTGAGCCAGATCATTAGCCGGCCGGGAGTCCGGTTCCGATGACGGGGAGAACGTTGCTGGTGCCCGACACCTCAGGCGCGCCGCGCCGGCACGAATCCGGCTCGTCGGCTCTGCGGGCAGCGGGCACCCTCTGGCTGGTCCGGCACGGGGAGAGCGGCTGGAACGTCGCGCGCCGGATCCAGGGCCAGTCCCCGGCGGCGCCCGGCCTCACCGCGACCGGGCGGTCACAGGCGGCCGAAGCGGCCCTGGAGCTCGCCCGCCGGGCGCCCCGGGCCAACCGGATCGTGGCCAGCGACCTGCCCCGGACCGCCGAAACCGCGGAGATCATCGCGGCCCGCCTGGGGCTCCCTGTCGAGTTCGACGCCGGCCTCCGCGAGCAGTCCCTCGGCGTCCTCGAAGGCCGCTCCGTCTTCGCCGCCGCCGGGGCGGACGGTGCAGACGGGGCGGATGGGGCTGGCAGGGCTGGTGGGGCCGAGGGGTCGAACGGGGCCGACAGTGTGAACGAGGCTAGTGGTGCGAAAGGGGGTGGTGGTGCGGCAGACGTGAGCGCCGAGGCCGATGGGGCGGACAGAGCCGCAGAGAACGGCGCCGCGGAAGGGGGCGCCGCAGACGAGCGCGCCGAGCACGACCTCCTCTACGCCTTCTGGGAGGACCCGTTCCGCACACCGCCCGGCGGGGAAAGCGTCGCCGACATGTACGACCGGGTTCCGTCGCACGCTGAACCGGATCACCGCGGCCTACCCGCGAGCCGACCTGATCGTCGTGACCCACGGCGGGCCGGTCCGCGTCGCCGCGGCCGCGCACCGGCCGGAGCCCGGCCAGGCGTTCCCGCGCACCGACGTGGCCAACGCGTCCATCACGCCCTATCGCCCGCCGTCCCGCTGACGGTGCCGCAGCTCCTATGGGCAGAGTTGGGGGCACATAGCGCCCAAAACTCTGCCCATAACCGAGGATTTTCCCCAGGAGGGACGCCGACGGCGGCCTGAGCGGTCAGATGGAGACGATGGCGCCGTGGGCGTCTACGGTGTGGGCGCCGTCGTCGTCGAACCAGAGGCCGCCCTCGGCCAGGTAGCGGAAGTGGAGCGTGCTCCCGCGCGGGGCGCTCACCACGGTGCTCCGCGTGCCGTTCGAGCGCTTCCGCAGCGGATGGGCGAAGGGGTCCCAGTTGTTGAAGTTGCCGACCAGGGACACGGCGCCCGGCGGCTCGTTGGCCGGCAGGGCAAAAGTGACACGTACGGAACCGTCGCGGACGGGCTTCGAAACCTTGATCATCTAACTCTCCACGTAGACTTGCTCATCCTCCGTGATGGGGAGATCGCACCCTGTAACGGAGAGCCGATCCCCTGGTGGCCCATCGATAATATGTTCGCATGGGCATTGAGTTAGTCGCTAGTACGTTCGGATAGAATGTTGTGCCCGCCGGACCGGCATCACGGTAAGACGGCACTCCCCCGGGACGTTCCCGCCCCGGGGCCTCGTCGCTGAGGGAAGGCCTGGTCAGCCGGTGGCGTGTAGCCAGCGTACGGGCGCGCCGTCGCCGCCGCAGCGGAACGCATCCAGTTCCTCGTCCCAGGCGCGGCCGAGCAGGCGGTCCAGTTCCGACCGGAGCCCGCCGTCGGTCTGGGACATGGCCACGGCCGTGCGCAGCCGGGCCTCGGGGACCAGGATGTCCCCGTTCCCCCCGGTCACCGCGGTGAAGGTGCCGAGGTTCGGCGTGTAGCTGTGCCGCACGCCGTCACACCCGTCACTGGCGTTCTCGGTGACCTCGAAGCGCAGCCGGTTCCAGCCCGCCAGCGCCGAGGTGACCGCTCCGGCTGTGCCCGGGCGCCCCTCCCAGGTGAGCTCGGCCCGCAGCGTTCCGGGCGCCGCGGGCTGGCTGACCCACGGCAGGTCCACGGGCACGCCAAGAACCCCGGCTACGGCCCACTCGATGTGCGGGCACAGCGCCGGGGACGCTGAATGAATATGCAACACGCCTTGTGCAGACACCGTTCCTCCTGGCAGACGACGAGGTTCGCCTTCCCCTGCGTCCTCACGCCGCCCGAAGGAGCCGTGCCTTACCTCATGCCCCCGGGAACCATCCGGCCCTCAGGAACTATCCGGGTACATGCAACCCGGTACCTGCATCATATTGTGCACCATCGCCGCCGGCATAACCACCCTTACCGCCTGATCGGCGCCGCCGGATCCACCCGGCCAGGCCAGCCAAAGCGAACACCCCAGCGATACCGACCGCCGACCACGGCACGAAGTCGCCCAGCCGGTCATACAGGGTCCTGGATGAGGTGACGGGGAGCGCGAGCCGGATCAGCGTGATCCCGCGCTGCGTCTCCCCCATCCAGGCCACCTGCCGGCCCCGGGCGTCGAACGCGGCCGAATCGCCGGTCAGCGCGGCCTGCACGACCGGACGACCGGTCTCGGCGGCGCGCAGCGCCCCGAGTGACGCGTGCTGGGCCTGCGCGCCCGTGCCCTGGAACGTCGAGTCGGCCGTCTGGTAGACGATCACCTGGGCCCCGTGGTCGGTATCCACCCGGGACATGTCCGGGAAGGCCGACTCGAAGCAGATGAGCGGGCCGATCGTCAGCGTACGGCCGCCCGGCTCGGTGACGCGCAGGGTATGCGCCCCGTCGCCGGGCACCATGTTCACCGCCGCCGCCTTACTGATCTTGGTCAGCCAGGACAGCGCCGCGCGGAACGGGATGTACTCCCCGAACGGGACCAGCCGGGTCTTCGTGTACGCACCGGCGATCCCAGTGGGCCCGACGAGCACCGCGACCTTGCTCTGCTTCCCGTGAGCGCGCGAGTCCTGGTTGACGAGGATCTGCGCGCCGTTCGCGGCCGAGAGCTTCTCGATGCTGCGCCGCAGCGCCGGGTCGGCCTCCAGATGAAAGGCGACGCTGCTCTCGCCCCAGACGATCAGGTCCGGCTGCGCCGGGCTCAGGCTGCCCCCGTGACCCTGGCCAATGCTGTGGCTCAGGCGGGCCGTCAGCCGCTGGCTGGCGTCGACGCGGAGCACCGCGTTACTCACCACCCCCGGCTGCACCAGCGCGATCGTGGTGGCACCGGCGGTGGGGGCCGGGGACGTGAGCGCGAAGGCCGCCGGGCCCGCCACCAGCACGGCCGCGGCCGCGGTCGCGGCCACCAGCCGGGGCGCGAGCCGGCCGGAGACGATCGCGATCAGGATGGCCACGTTCACCGCGACGATCGCGAAGCTGACCAGCCACACCCCGCCCACCGAGGCCAGGGCGAGCACGGCCGGGTGCTGCCACTGGCTCGCACCCAGGACGGCCCACGGGCCGCCGAGGGCCTGCCAGGAGCGCAGCCATTCGGTGACCAGCCAGTAGCTGGGCACGACGGTGAGCGCGGCCAGCGCCCGCAGCACGCTGACCGGCGGCCGCAGCAGCGTCCAGATCATGATTCCGAACGGACGTAGCAGGAGCCCGAACACGACCGCGACGAGAATCACCGCGGGGCCGATCTCCGGGGCCAGCCAGTACTCGGCGGCCGCGAAGTAGCCGAAGCCCAGCCACCAGCCGCGGATGCCGGCCTCGCGCGCGGACGGCGCCCGGTGGATCATCAGCATCCCGGGCACCAGCGCGAACCACGCGATGTACGACAGGCCGGCCTGCGGGAAGGCCAGCAGCGGCAGCGCGCCGCCCACCAGCGCGCCCCACCGGGCAGGCCGCCGCAGGGATCGCGGCGGCCGGGGCAGAGGCATACGCCAATTGTCGTCCGGACCGCCCGTCCGCGCGAACTCGCAGCTGACGCCCCAGCGTTGATAAACGGCGTTGATGAGCAGCGTTGATTATTTGGCGGAGTCAGCAATATCGTTGACTTGAGCAAGGTTCCGTTCGGCATCATTTCGGGAGGCGGACGTGGCGGCTACCCAGCAGCAGGTGACGGCCGATCCGGTCGACGGCGAGGCGGTCGCGGCGGTGCGCGCCTTCAACCGGCTCTACACCAACGTCATCGGCTTGCTGCGCGGCGGTTACCTGGACACGCCGTATTCGCTGACCGAGGCGCGGGTGATCTTCGAGCTCGGGCAGCGCGAGGTGACCGAGGTCGTGGAGCTGCGGCGGAGCCTGGATATCGACGCGGGCTACCTGAGCCGGCTGCTGGCGCGGCTGGCCGGCGATCAGCTCATCACGCGGGAACGCTCGGGCTCGGACGGCCGCCGGCAGGTGATCGCGCTGACCGGCGCGGGCCGGTCCGTGCAGGCCGAGCTGGATGCCCAGGCCGCCGAGCAGATCGGCGCGCTGCTCGCGAGCCTGAGTGCACCCGAGCGGCGGCAGCTGGTCACCGGCATCCAGGAGGTCACTAGCGCGCTCGGCGGCGCGTCCCGTCCCCGGTCGTGGCTGCTGCGCCCGCCCCGGCCGGGCGATATGGGCTGGGTGGTGCAGGCGCAGGCCGCGGGTTACACCAGCCAGTACGGGTGGGACCAGACGTACGAGGCCCTGGTGGCCCGGATCGTCGCCGACTACATCGACCACCGCGACCCGGAGCGGGAGACCGCCTGGATCGCGGAGGTGAACGGCGAGCCCGCCGGGTCGGTCTTCTGCGTGCGCAAGAGCGATACGGTGGCCCAGCTCCGGCTCCTGTACGTGGCTCCGGCGGCGCGCGGGCTAGGGATCGGGGCGCGGCTGGTCGACGAATGCCTTCGCTTCGCGCGCGCCGCGGGGTACGCGGAGATCATGCTGTGGACGAACAGCGTGCTGGCCGAGGCCCGGCGGATTTACCAGCGGGCCGGCTTCGAGCTGACCGGCGAGTCACCGCACCGGAGCTTCGGCAAGGACCTGATCGGGCAGAACTGGTCCCGGCCGCTCTGAGCTGACCCCCACGGGGAGTCAGCCCCGCGCGACCTGGTCAGCCCCGCGCGTCCTGGTCAGGCCTGCGCGGTGGGGCGACCACGATCTCGTTCACGTCGACCTCGGGCGAGGTTACCGGAGATGTCTCCGTATCGCAATGTGCCGACCGGAGCGGGCGCGTTCGGGGCATTATGTGCCTCACCTATGACGGTGCGCGAGCGGCCCAGCGGTCCCGCCAGCGCCGGCCCGCGCGGCCTCGGCGACCGGGACATCGACGCCATGCTCTTCACCGCCGAGATGTACGGCCTGCAGCTTGACCTGCTGGCTGCCGTCCTCGGCGGTACCGTCCCGCGAGCCCGCGCCGCCGTGACCCGCTGGCGGCGGCTCGGGTACGCGGACGCGGGCCGGCTCGGTCCCGGCCCCTCCTGGGTGTGGCTCACCCGCGCCGGGCTGGCCGCGTGCGGCGTGCGGTACGCGGCCATTCCGCCCGCGCTGTCCCGCCTCGCGCATATCAGGGCGGTGACCACGGTGCGGCTGGCCTTAACGGCCACCGCGGGCTACCAGCAGGCCGGGGCGTTCTGGCGCGGGGAACGCCGGCTGCGGGCCCGCGCGGGCAGCCGGGCCGGGCTGCGGGAGCACCTCCCGGACGGTGAGGTGCACTGGCCGGACGGCCCGGCCGTGCCCTGGGCCGGGGAATGCTGGGCCATCGAGGCGGAACTGACGCGCAAGACCATCACCCGTACCACCGCAATCATGCGCGAACTGCTGGCCCGGACCGGCGACTACGGGTGTCCCGCGGCGGACGCCGCCGTTCCGGGCCTGCCGCCGCGGCACGCGCGGGTGCTGTACGTGTGCTCGGCGGCGGCGCGCCCGACCGTGCTGCGGGCCCGTGAGGGGCTGGGCCCGCTGGCGGCCCGGCTGGAGGTCCGCGATCTGCCCGCGCAGGCGGCGCTGAACCAACGGGAGTGAGCATGCTGATCCGGCAGTACCTGGCCTTACTGCTGCTGCGGGCCGCGGCCCGCGCGCTGTGGCGGCTGATCAAAGTGGCTGCGGCGGCCGCGGTGATCGTCGCGGCGGCGCCCGTCGCGGCCGTCACCGCCGGCGCGGTGGTGACCGCGTGGGCGTGCGGCTGGCCGCCGAGGCGGCTCTACCGTGCCGCGCTGTGGTGCCTGCCCATGCTCGCGGTGTGGCTGGCCACAGCCGCGCTGCCGCTGTCCTGGTCACGAAGCGCCCCGTGGAGACCAGGCCCGCCCGCGGGGCCGGCCTGGTACCGGGTGGCCGGGGCGCCGTACCAGGCGTGGCTGGACATGTGGCGGCTGGGCGCGTCCGGGCACGTGGCGGCGGCCGTGGTCGGCGTCGCCCCGGTGGCGATACCGGCCGGCCTGCTCATCGGCGGGCTGGCCTGGGCTGTCCGCATCTACCGGATGGAGACGGGCGCGGGCGGCCTGTCCCCCGGTTCGGCCATCAGCTTCGACCGGCGCCAGTGGCGGCGCCAGGTCCGCAGCGCCCGGGCCCGCATCGCCGCACCGGGATCGGTCCCGCTGACCTACCGGAACGGCTCCGTCGTCGTCGGCGGCACGATCCGGGCCGTCCGGCACCGGACCACGGCCATCACCGCCCTGCCGTACGACCGGCTGCGTTCGCACCAGGTCGTGATCGGGACCACCGGCACCGGGAAGACGACGCTCCTGCTGCGGCTCTGGGCGGGGTTCATGGCCACGGCGCTGAGCCGTCAGGCGGCCGGGACCGGGCGGCGCCCGCTGCTGGTGGTGCTCGACTGCAAGGGGGGCGCCGATTCGCGCCGAATCGCCGACCGGGCCCGGCGGGTGCTGCGGGACGCGGGCGCGCGGGCCACGGCGATCTGGCCGGATGACGCGAGCCTGTCGCTGTGGGACCTGCCGCCGGGACGGCTGACGACGACCCTGCTCGACCTGATCGAGCACGGGCGCGGCGCCGCCGCCTACTACGCCGACGTGATGGAGGCGATCGTGGCCCTCGCCGTCCAGGCGCCGCCCGGGCCTCCGGCTAATTCCGCGGACTTCCTCGCCCGGCTGGACGCCGGCTGGCTGACCGCCGCGTACGCCACGGGGGACGCGGACACGCTCGCCGCGCTGCGTTCCGGCGCTCATCTGATCCCCGACGTGGCGCTGCGGTTCCGCAGCCTCTGGCGCGGCTCGGGACGGGCTCGAGCCCGCGGGCAGCTTCGCCGACGCGGACGCCTGGTACTGCATCCTGGAAGGCACGGCGGAGACGTCGGTGGCCGAGGCGCAGGCGCGGGCGCTGGTGGACATGCTGTCCAGCTACATCAGCGGTCCCGGCCGGGACGCGGACGTCCTTCTGGCTGTCGATGAGTTCAGCGCGGTGTCCCGGCGGCTGCCGATCTGGGCCCTGTACGAACGGGCGCGCTCCCTGGGGCTGGCCGTGCAGGTGTCGGCGCAGTCCTGGCCCGGGCTCGCCGCCAATGAGGACGAGCGGTACCGGATCGCGGCCACCGCCGAGGGCGGCATCTGGCTGCTGCGCACGCCATACCCGGATCCCGTCGTCGGGCTGGCCGGGACAAGGAGATATGTCGACAGTACGCGGCGGCTGATCGGGGCGCCGCCGGCCACCGGGAGCCGGGGCATGGCGGCCCCGTTCGCCCCGGGCCTGTTCCCGGGGCCGCGGTGGAGCGACGAGGGCAGCTCGCGGGTACAGCTCATGCCGGTGCTCGACCCGGATATCGTGCGCAGCCTCGGGGTGGGGCAGGCCGCCTACGTGCACCAGGGCGGGGTGACGTACGTCCAGGTGAAAAGGCTGGTCGCCGCCCCCGCGGCGCTCCCTCGCACGGCCGCCCGGCACCGGGCGGCGCCAGGCTCCGCCGGATCCGGCCGCCTCAGCCACCCCGCATCCGGGGACGCCGGCCTCCCCCCATCCGGCGACGCCGGGCGAGGCCCCGGCGGATACGGTCGCCATGCCAACGGGGCCGGGGGCCGGACCGGTGGCTGACCTCGGCACGTTCCTGGACGAGGCGTTCGGCCGGGAGCGATCGTGAGGGCCGCGGACCCGTTCGCGGTCCTCGGGCTGCCGGCCCGGCCGGACCTGAGTGACGACGACATCCGGGCCGCGTGGCGGCGGATCGCCGCGGCCGTCCATCCCGATCGCGCCGACGGCGGTGACCCGGCCCGGTTCGCCGAGGCGGCCGCCGCCTACACGACGCTGCGCACGGAATTTGGCCGCCGGGAGGCCTACGCCGACCTGGCCGCCCGGCGGCCCGGGCCCGGCCGGATCCGGCGCGGCCGACCGGCGGTGCTGGCCCTGCGTGTGGCCGTCGCCGCCGGGGTCAGCGCGGGCGCGCTGGCGGTGGCCGGCCCCGAACCGGCGAGCTTCGCCCTGATCACGGGCGCGCTCACCTGGCTGGCCCGCACCGGCTACCGCGAACTGGCGCCGCCCCGCAGAAGATAGCGGCCTGGTTCAACATGCCGGGAGCGGGAGCTAGCGGCGGCGAAGCTCCGCTTGCTCGATCGCGGGCGGCGTCGCGGCGTAGTTGGCCGCCCGGTGAGCTTGCCGATACTCCGCCGGGTGAAGTGGTAGGCGATCTTCACCCGCAGCCCGGCCTGGGCGGACGAGACTGGTTTGATGCGGGCCATGTGGCTCCTCCTCCCGCTGGTGATCTCTCAGCGCTCTCGGGCCTGGTCACGTTCCGCTGGCCCGGCTGGCTCGCTGGGCGTCCATGGATGGACCCGGGGAATCCAGGCACGCACGGCGCGCCGGTAATCCTGGTACTCCGCTCCGAATTTGCGGGCCAGAGTGGGTTCTTCATAGAAGCGCACCGCGGCTGCGCCGATACACCAGGCCACGAGCGTGTACTCCAGGAGGCCCGGCGAGGCGAACAGCAGCACCTCGCCGATCAGGACGGCCAGAAAGCCGGCGTATATGGGGTTGCGCACGTAGCGGTAGAACCCGCTCACCACCAGGCGCGGCGGCGATGCCACCGGCACGGGGGTGCCGTCAGCCCTGGTGAAGTCGATAAACGAGTGCACGATCGGGACGAGGCCCGCGCAGATGAGCAGCCCTCCCGCCGCCTGCGCGAGTGCCCAGTAGGGCAGGGGCCGGTGAAAGTGCCAGTCGTTCAGGAGGTATGGAAGCAGGCAGCCGAAGGCCACCCCGAGGGTCGCGCCCCACGCCACGGTGACCGCCGCCGCTATCGACCTGCGCATCACTGCCCCCGGGATGACTCGGCGGCCTCGGCGCTGACCGGCTGGGGACGGGTCAGGCCGGTGCCGGCACGGTCGGCCAGGTTCGGTTCGATGGAGAGGTTGGGAATGCCTCGCCCGACCCAGCGGGGAAGCCACCAGTTCGCGGACCCAAGGAGCTGCATGACGGCGGGCACCAGCACCATGCGGACCACGGTGGCGGCGGACGAGCGGCCCGTTGAACCCGGGGCCGAAACCGTCGGCCAGCAGATCGTACGCCTGCCGCAGCCCGTTATCCGCAAGCCGGGCAACGTTCGCTCCGGCCGGGTTCCGGGTGGTCGTCATCGGCATGCCTCCCATACGCAACGCTCTAAGATTGAGAGTAGCACTCTCAATGTGACAGCGGTACTATCACTTTCATGGCTGCTGATGTCAAGGGACGAAGATCCACCGACGGCAAGGGCGGCCAGGCACGGACCCGCCTGGCCCGCGCCGCGGTCGTCCAGGCCGCCCGGGCCCTGTTCCTCGACCGCGGCTACGCCGCAACGACCATCGAGGCCATCAGCGACCTGGCAAATGTCCCGCCCGCGACGGTGTACCGGCTGTTCTCCTCGAAACTCGGCATCCTCAAGGCACTGCTCGACGTCTCAATCGCCGGTGATGACGAGGCGGTGCCCCTGCAGGATCGCGGCAACGCCCGTGCGCTCTTTACCGACGCGGATCCCGAGAGGCGGCTGTCGGGGTTCGCCCGCATCTGCCGCGAGATCAATTCACGGTCGGCAACCGTCTACCGGATCCTCGTGAGCGCCGCTGGCTCCGATCCCGACGCGGCGGCGCTGCTCGCCGAGTACACGCGAGAGCGGCAAGAGGGCCAAGGGCAGATCGCCGGTCGCTGGCCCGCGCGGGCCAGCTACGGCCGAAGCTGAAAGAGCGCGACGCTGCGGACATCATCCACGCGCTCATGTCTCCCGAGGTCTACCGGCTGCTCGTCTGCGACCGAGGCTGGCACCCCGACCGGTACGAACAATGGCTGACCGACACCCTCATCAACCAGCTGCTTCCCCCGCCGGCGACTGCGGGGGCCACACAGGCTCCTAGCTTCGGCGCTTGCGCTCACGGATGTGACGGGCGAGGAAGCGCTCGGAGCTCTCCATCTCGAACGCTGGTACGCCCATGTGCGGGCCGGGTTGGCGTGCAGCGTCTTCTCCCCGGAGGCGAAGGCATCGAACAGCGCGAGGCTCCAGTCGCGCGGCACCACCTCGTCGTCCCACTGCAGCAGGAACTCGACCGGGACGCTGGTTCCAGTAGTAGCGCAGCATGGCGCCGAGAGGCCCTGTCGTAGCGGTTAGCCCTGTTCTCCGCTCGGAGTACCCCGGGGCGCGGAGAGCTCGGGGCAGGTCCGTTAATAAGTTACCGGGAGGGTGAGCATCGGGATGAGCTGGTCGGCGGCGGCCAGCGAGCCGTGCATGCCGACGAGCGCGGATTCCCGGGGCTCGGTTTCGGTGGCCACAATGGCCCAGTTCCCGGTGGGAGCGGCAACCACGTCGCCGATGCGCGCGGCCATGGCGGGATCGACCGGGCCGAACCAGCCCTCCTTGATGGCCTCGTCGCGGGAGGCGACCCAGGCGCGGTTGCCCAGGACCTCGCGCCAGATCGCGAGGACGTCGGTGGCGGCGCCGGGCTGGGCGTACACGTGCCGGGCGCGTCCCTCACCGCCGAGCAGCGAGACGCCGTGGCGCAGGTCGGGCTCGAGGTCGACGTCGATCCGGTCCTCGGCGGCACGTCGACCATCCCGTGGTCGGCCGTCACGTACAGCGCCGAATTGCCCGGCAGCGCGCCGCGATCTGCTCGGCGAGCCTGTCCACGTGGGTGAGCTGGTAGTACCAGGCGTCGGAACCGACCCCGAAGGTGTGCCCAGTGGCGTCGAGGTCGCCGTGGTAGACGGTGACGATGCGCGTTCTCGGCATCGTTGAGCGCGACCGCCGCCTCGCCTGGAGGGCGCCCATGCTGTCCGCGGGGCGGTACTGCGCGCCGCGCATGGCCGCGCGGGTGAGCCCCGACTTGCGGAACGCCCGCGGCGCCACGTAATACGCCGCGATGTCGGCGGCGACGGCGCGCTGGTAGATCGTCGGCCGCGGCTGCCACTGCTCCGGGTCGATGCGGTCGTCCCAGCGCAGGCCGTTCAGCAGGCGATGCTGGCCCGGGATGATGACCTGGTAGCCGAGCATGCCGTGCTCTCCCGGCGCGCGGCCCGTCCCCAGCGTGGTCAGGCTGGTCACCGTGGTGGCGGGGAAGCCGGCGGTCAGCGGGCGGGCGTTCATCGCCAGTTCGGACAGGAACGGCGCCGCCGCGGGATGATCGCGCAGCAGTTCCCAGCCGAGGCCATCCACGATCAGCAGGCAGATCCGGCGGACCATGGGCAGGCCCAGGACGTTCGGGCCGGAGCCGCCCAGCGAGGCGAGGATGGACGCACCGAGTTCGGCGAGGGTTCCCGGAGCCATACGCCGGTATGAGGGGTGCGCGTTCCAGGGAGCGTAACGCGCCACGCTCCCAAGCGCGACTTTGCGCATCATTGTGCCCCTTTATGCCTCAATTGTGGCTTCCGCGGTGGCGTCGGAGAGCGCGGCCGCGAACGCGAGCACCTGGCGGATCCCGTCCGGCACCGTCGGCCGCCTCGCTGACCCGCAGCGTGAGGTCATCGGCGGTGATCGTGCCCATGTAGCCGTGGTCGGCTTCGCAGTTCTCGTCGCCGCAGTGCGCGGGTTCCAGTTCCACGTGCGACAGCACGTTCCAGCCGATGGTCAGCACGATCTCGCTCGGCATCGTCACGCCCGGCACATAGGCGCCGGGGTCGGGCACCACCCGGGTGAGCGCGACGGACGAGATGCGGGAGAAACGCACGGCCTCGCTGCTGGTCTCCGCCTGCGCGCGGGTGTCGGGCTCCTCGGCGGATGCTCGTGGTGGGGAGTCGACCAGCCGGGTCGGCGTCAGCGCCAGCACCGTGATGTCCAGGCGCACCTCCATCCCCGGATCGAAGATCGCATCGTGCTGGACCACAAAGGCCTGGACGGGCTCGGGGCCGAGCGACGACCAGACGGCATCGGTAACCAGTCCGGGGTAGTAACCGGTGCGCTCGATCGCGGCGCGCAGGTCGTCCGCCGAGACCTCGTGTATCCCTCATGCGTTCCATCCTGGCCCGTGCCGGACGGTGGATTCGCCCCGGACGGGAAACCATCGGGCCGGAAGAAGGTCACAATCCGATGCCAAAATGACGCAGAAAGCCACGCGGGCGCTAGCGCAGGCCCCGGCTCAGGCCCGGACGCGGCCACGTATGCGGACAGGCAGGCCCGGCGCGGACGGCGCCAGGAGGTCACCGCGCGTCGTCAGAACCCCGGTGGCGCCGGGGCGCCCGCGGGAACCCAATCGGGCGGCCCGGCCTCGGTGACGTCCACCTGCCACTGCTCGGCCGGCTCGGTCAGTTCCATCGCCCCCGCGCTGGGCTTGGGGCCGCGCCGCCGGGGCCAGCGGGAACCGGAGGAGCCGCCGCGGCCGCGGTAGATGATGAGCCCGTTCACCGGGTCCGGCGCCGCATCCAGCGCGGCGGCCACGGCGGGCAGCGCGCGGAACGCCTCCCACTGCGCGTCGTCCCGGAACTGGACCTCCAGGACCACGCCCGTGCGGTGCTCGTGCCAGGCCCAGTCCAGGGCCCCGTTCGCCAGGGCGGCCTCGATCAGCGCGCCCTCGTAGGAGTCCTTCCACCGCCGGGCCGACAGGTCGGCATGGAAGACCTCAATTGACCACCATTCCGCCATAATTTGCGATAGTACGTGTTTGTTACGGGGTGCGGAAGAGGCTGCCGGAGCGGATCGGGACGCCTAATCTGAACCGCCATGCGCCGCGATGCCCTCAGGCTCTCGATAACCCTGCTCAGCGTCCTGCCCGCGGCGGGCCGTCACCCGCAGACGGCCCGTTCGCCAGGAGAGAAAGCGGTATGGGGGGGCGCCGCCGGGCCGCCATGGGGCACGGCCGAGCCTCCGCCCGGGGAGGCCGGCAGGCCGGGACCGCGCCCTTGCCGGGGCTGGCGGCGCCCGGTCCGGCGGCGCCGGACCGTGAGACCGCCGGGCAGGCCATGGCCTGGGCTCCAGTGGTGGGCCTGCTGCTGGGCGTGATCGCCGCTGCCGTGCTGTACGTGTCCGGCCACCTGCTGCATACCGGTTCGCTGGTGGCGGCGGCGCTGTCGGTCGGGTCACTGGCCGCGGCGACCCGCGCCCTGCACCTCGACGGGCTGGCGGACCTGGCCGACGGCCTGGGCAGCCGGAAGCCCGCCGCGGGCGCGCTGGACATCATGCGCCGCTCCGACATCGGGCCGTTCGGCGTCGTGACGGTGGTCCTGACGCTGCTGCTCCAGGTGGCCGGGCTCACTCAGGCGGACGCGGCGGGACGCGGACCGGCCGCGGTGATCGCAGCCGCGGTCACGGGCCGGCTCGCGATCACCTGGGCGTCCCGAGCATGGTGTGCCCGCGGCGCGGCCCGACGGGCTGGGCGCGATGGTGGCCGGCACGCTGCCGCCGGTGGTTCCGGCGCTGATCACGGCGGGGGTGCTCGCGGTCACGATCGGCGGTATCTACCTCGCGGCCGCGGTCGCGGCGGTGCCGGTCGAGTGGATCCTGCCGGTCGCGGAGGCGGCCGGGCTGCTGGCCGCCCTGGTCCTGGCCCGGCACGCCGTCCGGCGGCTGGGCGGGATCACCGGCGACGTGCTCGGGGCCCTGGTGGAGACGGCCACCGCCGCGTGCCTCGTGGTCACCGCGATGAGCTGACGAGCTCTGGACAGCCCTTGCCGTGGGCACAGTCCGGTGGGCACAGTCCGGTGGGCACAGTCCGGTGGGCACAGTCCGGTGGCACAGTCCGGTGCGCCACAGAAAGGCACAACCAGAAACGGTTCAGAAGAGTCTTAAAGGCAGGAAACTTTCGTTTCCGGCACGGCGGCATCGCGGCGGGCACGTCCACGAAAAAGCTGAGCCTGGCCTGGACCGGACACGACACTGCCACCGGTGCACCTGAAAGACCCCTTCCGGCCTGGGCCGTCAGCAGAGGAGGCACCACTCCCATGCGTCGTTTCTCTCTCCGTACCGGGGCCGTTGCTGCTGCGGTGATGTCCGCAGCGGCCGGCACCGCGATCGCCACGGCCGCCACGGCCGGGTCAGCCACCACCGCCACCCTCACCGCGGCGAGGTCCGCCGCGAGCGCCCGGCACTGCACCGCCGCCGACCTCGGCGTCTGGATACCGCCCAATCAGGGCAACGGCGCCGCCGGCACCATCTACTATCCGCTGGAATTCACCAACCTCAGCCACAGCACCTGCTCGATGTACGGATTCCCCGGGGTATCCGCCATTAACAGCAACGGGCACCAGCTGGGCATCGCCGGCCACCTGGCCGGGCGGCACCCGCCACACCGTGACACTGGCCCCGGGCGCCACCGCTCACGCCACGCTGGCCTACCACGACGCGGTGATCGGCAGCTATCCCCCGGCCAACCACGCGCAGGCCTTCGAGCTGCGGATCTACCCGCCCGGGCAGCGGAGCACGCAAGAGGCGTACTGGCCCCTCACCGCGCTGACGAACCGGGTGCCCTACCTGTCGGTCGGGCCGATCCAGCCGGGCGTCGGCACGATCAACACGAGCTGACCCACCGCGGCGCGCGGCCCGGGCTCGCGGGGCGGGCCCGGGACCGCGCGGCGCACGCCGCGGGCTCGCCGTGCCTTACAGGCCTCGCGGCGGCGCCTTAAGGCCGGCTCGCGGTGGCGCGGCGCAGTGACCAGCCGAGCGCGGCGAATATGGACAGGGGCAGCAGCCACCAGGCGTTGACGTGCGCCACGTGGACCAGCACGGCGGTCACCGCGAGCGCCACAATGACGGTGACGGCTCCCCGCCAGTCGTCGCCGACCACGAAGTCGTACCAGAAATCCCAGAACGAACGAAGCCACTTCATGTCTCAGGCCTCCCTGGCCGATGCGCTCACAGTCATGATCAACTCACCGTCTTCCCGGACGGCCGGCCGGCTCTACCGCCGGCCCGGCCGCCGTGTCAACGGCTGGGCCACCCGCTGGGGCCAGATCTCCCGCTGGGGCCGGGGTTCCCGCTGCGGCCGGGGTTGCCGAGCCGCGGCGCAGCAGCGCCGTGTAGCCGAGGGAGACCAGGGCGAAGGCCGGGATCAGCCCGAGCAGCGCCGCGTCGCCGCCGGGCCAGTCGACGCCGGCGCCTTCGGCGCCCCAGAACGTGCCGAACGAGGTAAGCATGATGCCGACCGCGAACTTCATCGCGTTCTCGGGCACCCTCGCCAGCGGCGCCCGGGCCGCGATCCCGACTCCGGCGATCACCACCACCGCCGCGGCGGCAGCCGATAGCGGCCAGCCAGATGCTGCCCTGGTTGATGCCGAACGTGAGCACGATGAAGACGACCTCGAGACCCTCGAGGAGCACGCCCTTGAAGGCGAGGGTGAACGCGTACCAGTCGTTGACGCCGCGCCGGGAGCGGCGCTCCGCGGCCTTGGCCGCCTCCACCTCCCGCAGGTAGGCACTGGCCTCGTCGTGCAGGGCCTTGTGACCGGTGGCGCGCAGGATCGCCTTGCGCAGCCACATCAGGCCGAAGATGGCCAGCAGCGCGCCGACCACCAGGCGCAGGGCACTGATCGGGATGAGCGTGAGGGCCGGGCCGAGCGCCGCGACCACGATCGCGAGCACCACGAGCGCGGCGGCCATGCCCTGGAAGGTGGACCGCCACTCCCGGGTCAGGCCCGCCGCGAGAACGATGGTCAGGGCCTCGACGGCCTCCACAGCGCACGCCACGAAGACGGTGAGGGCGAGGACAAGGTCATTCACTGGACCTCCAGGCAGGCTGTTGCGAATCCGGCGTTACGCGCCGGCGGGTAGACAATGGCGGCGTGACCGATACCGATGACTCCCCGGCGAACCCGGCGGCCCACGCGGCCCCCTCGGGCTGGCTCGTGCTCATCTACCGGGTCCCGTCCGAGCCAACCAGGCTCCGTTCCACCGTGTGGCGGCGGATCAAGAGCCTGGGGGCAATCTACCTGCAGAACTCCTGCGCGGCGCTGCCCGCGACGCCGAACGCCGAGCGATCCCTGCGCAAGCTCCGGCACGAGATCGTCGATATGTCCGGCACGGCCGTGCTGATGTCGTGCGACGTGCTGGCCGGCGAGCAGGAGGTGCGGGCGGCGTTCCAGGCGGCGCGCAACGATGAATACGAGGAGATCGTAGACCGCTGCGAGGACTTCCTGCAGCAGGTGAAGAAGGAGTACGCGGCGAACCACTTCACCTATGCCGAACTGGAAGAGAACGAGGTCGACCTGGTCAAGCTGAAAAACTGGTTTGCGCGGGTCAGGGATCGTGACGTCTTCGGCGCGGATGGCCGCCCTGCGGCCGAGAAGGCCCTGGAGGAGTGCGAGCAGTCGCTGGAGGCCTACGCCGCGCGGGTATACGCGGAAGAAGCCGAGGGCGACTGAACCCGGCCGGGCACCCGTATGAACGTTCATGACGGTTCGATAATAACAGTGGTTAGATACAGTGACTAACTCTAGTTAGGTCCAGATTGTGACCAGTACTGTGCTGGCCCGGGGGGACCGACCCCCCGGTGCGCTTCGCGCCCCGCTGGGGTACTTCGCCGACACACCGGCCGCTCGCCGGGCCTGACGGCCCGGACTCGCTAGGCCGGTAACGATCGCCTCGCCGTAACCCGCAGTGGTGGTCGCGGCCGGTTTGCTCAGGTGGGTCGCCAACTGTCGTTGGCGCCGCAGAGGACGAGGCAGGGGCGGTGGCCGGGGACGCGGTCCGCTAGCCAGGCGGCGAACGGCGCGGCGGCGGCGGGCTCCACCGCGATCCGCAGGTCCTCCCACAGCCGGTCCCGCGCGGCGAGGATCTCCGCGTCGGTCACGTGCACCAGTTCGACCGGGCGCTGCCGCAGCATCGCGAACGGGCGGTCACCGATGCGGGACGCGCCCAGGGCGGACGCGGCCACCGATTCGGTGGGCGCCTCGACGGGGGCACCGGTTTCGTAGGCCCGATGCAGGCAGTCACAGTTCACCGGCTCAACGCTTACCAGCATCCGTTCGGTACCAATAGCGGCACCGACACCGGCCGCGAGCCCGCCGCCACCGACCGCCACCACCACCGCGTCGGTTTCCGGGGCCTGCTCGGTGATCTCGAGGCCAACCGTCCCCTGCCCGGCGATCACCGCCGGATCGTTGTAGGCGTGCAGGTAGAGCGGTCCTCGCCCGGCCTTCTCGCCGGGTCCGGCGGGAAGGGCCGCCGCGGCGCGCGCCGCGGTCTCGGCCTCGGCGTACTGGCGGCCGTGGATGACCACCTCGGCGCCGGCCGCGCTGATCCGCCGCCTCTTCACCTCCGGCGTGCCGTGCGGCACGTACACCGTCGCCGGCAGGCCCAGCAGCCGGGCCGCCGTGGCCACGGCGAGGCCGTGGTTACCGCCGGACGCCGTGATGACCCGCTCGGCGCCGGCCGCCGCGGCGATCGCGTTAAACGCCCCGCGAAACTTGAACGCCCCGGTGATCTGCATGAACTCTAGCTTCAAGGTCACCGGGCGGCCGTCGATACGGACCGTGAAGACCGGCGTCCGGCGGGCGCGTGAGGCGAGCCGGGCCGCGGCCTCACGCACATCGTCGATCAGCACGGGCCGCGTCGCGGCGAATGAGGCTCCCTGGGTCATACGTGCCAGTCTGGGCGACGGCGGACCTGGCCAGCAAACGGCGCCCGGTCAGATTCAGCGTCTTTATGTGAGCATTCGTGAGCGGACTTGAACCACACGGGGTTCGGTGAAATAGGGTCTATTTCGAGTAAATGCGCCAGTCGTCCCGCTGGTCACAGGTGTCGCTCTGTCGGCTTCTGTCCCGCCCAGCGCACGCGGCACGCTTGCCCCTGTTATTCCGTCCCGCCGCAACCGCCCGAAAGGGTCACCACCTGCGGCGGGAGCAGGCATGACGCCGGGGCAGACATGGCGGGCGCGTACCGGTCAGGCACTAGCATCGGCAGGGTGACGATGACGATTCATACCAGCGAGACGCCGGCCCACGCCCTCGAGGCGGACGCCCTCATCGTCGGCGTGATCCAGGGGCCGGACGGGCCCCGTCCCGCCCCGGGAGCCCGCGAGGTCGACGACGCGCTCGGTGGCACTCTCACGGACCTGCTGACGGCCCTGGACGCGACCGGCCGGGCCGAGGAAATAACCAAGATCCCGGCGGCCGGGCGGCTCCCGGTGCCGGTCGTCGTCGCGGTCGGCCTGGGCCCGGGCAGCACCGGCCCGGGCAGTGCGGCCCCGGACGGCGCCGCCGCAGATGGGGGCCACGCCCGTTTCGACGCTGAGACGCTGCGGCGCGCGGCCGGCGCCGCCGTCCGGGTGCTGACCGCCGCGCGGTCGGCGGCCCGGCTGGACGATGGCGGCAGCAGCACGGGCGGCAACGGGAAGCGGCACATCGGGCTGGCCCTGCCGGCCCGGGACGCCAGCGAGGTGTCCGCCGTCGCGCTCGGTGCGCTGCTCGGCGGGTACGCGTTCCGCCGCTACCGGACGACAGGCACCGCCCCCGACGCGGTGCTGACCCTGCTGACCAGCGTCAGCGGTCCGGAGACCCAGGCCCTCGTCGACCGGGCGCAGGTGCTGGCCGACGCCGTGACCCTGGTCCGCGACCTGGTCAACACCGCTCCCTCTGATCTGGTCCCGGCCACGTTCGCGGCTGAGGCGCAGCGGGTCGCCGCCGCCTGCGGGCTGGGCATCGAGGTGCTGGACGAGAACGCGCTCGCGGCCGGCGGCTACGGCGGCATCCTCGGCGTCGGCCAGGGCTCGGTGCACCCGCCCCGGCTGGTCCGGCTCGAATACACCCATCCCGGCGCCACCCGGACACTCGTGCTGGCGGGCAAGGGCATCACGTTCGACTCCGGCGGCCTGTCCCTCAAGCCGCCCAAGTCGATGGAATGGATGAAGTCCGACATGGGCGGGGCCGCGGCGGTGCTGGGCGCGATGCAGGCCATTTCGGCACTCCGGCCCTCGGTCAACGTGATCGGCTACCTGCCGCTGGCGGAGAACATGCCGAGCGGGTCCGCGCAGCGCCCGTCGGACGTGCTCACCATTCACGGCGGCAAGACGGTCGAGGTGCTGAACACCGACGCCGAGGGACGGCTCGTGCTCGCCGACGCGCTGGCCCGCTCGGCGGACGACTCCCCCGACCTGATCATCGACATCGCGACGCTGACCGGCGCGCAGCTGGTCGCGCTCGGCCCGCGGGTGGCCGGCGTGATGGCCAACGACGACGCGCTGGCCGCCGGGGTCGCGGCGGCGTCGGACCGGTCCGGCGAGGCCGCCTGGGCCATGCCGCTGCCCGGCGAGCTGCGCAAGGGCCTGGACTCCTCCGTCGCCGACCTGGCTAACGTTTCCGGCGACCGCAGCGGCGGGATGCTCGTGGCCGGCCTGTTCCTGCGTGAATTCGTCCCGGACGGCGTGCCGTGGGCGCACATCGACATCGCCGGGCCGTCGTTCAACGAGTCCGACGCGTTCGGGTACACCCCGCGGGGCGGTACCGGCGCGGCGACCCGGGCACTAGTGCAGATCGCCGAGGACGTCGCGGCGGGCAAGCTCCCGGAATGAATGCCTGACCGGGCACGCTGTTCGTGGCGCCCGGACCGGGTCGTAGTGCCAGGACCGGGCGGCCGGGCGATCTGCCCCGTTGGGCGCCGGTGCGTGCCCGCGCGGGCAGGGCCGGGCCGGGGCCGGGCGGGGCCTGGCCGGGGTAAGGCCTGCGCAGGTGGGCAGACTCACTCCGGAAGGGCCGGTCAGCGTGCCAGAACTCGCCACCGGACGGCCCCTCCAGGGTGAAATGATGGAAGCAACTGTGAATGACAGATAGGGAGCGTTCCGTGGCAGAGGGCAGCGGCGCCTACGACATCGTCGTGCTGGGCGGCGGCAGCGGAGGTTACGCGTGCGCGCTGCGCGCCGCCGAGCTGGGCAAGCGCGTGGCGCTGATCGAGAAGGACAAGGTCGGCGGGACCTGCCTGCACCGGGGATGTATCCCCACCAAGGCCCTGCTGCATTCGGCCGAGGTCGCCGACCAGGCGCGCGAGAGCGAGACATTCGGCGTCCGGTCCAGCTTCGACGGCATCGACATCTCGGCCGTGCACGTGTACAAGGACAAGGTTGTCGACCGGCTCTGGAAGGGCCTGCAGTCCACGATCGCCAGCCGGAAGATCGAGACCATCGACGGCTACGGGCGGCTCATCTCGCCGACCCAGGTCCAGGTAGGCGACACCATCTACGAAGGCGAGCACATCGTGCTGGCCACCGGGTCGGTGCCGAAGAGCCTGCCCGGCCTGGACCTCGACGCCGAGCGCGTGATCTCCAGCGACGACGCGCTGCGGTACGGGCGCGTGCCCAGCTCGGTGATCATCCTGGGCGGCGGCGTCATCGGCGTCGAGTTCGCGAGCGTGTGGCGCTCCTTCGGGGCCGAGGTCACGATCGTCGAGATGATGCCGCAGCTGCTGCCGCTGGAGGACGAGTCGAGCGCGAAGCTGCTGCAGCGCGCGTTCCGCCGCCGGGGCATCGGCTTCGAGCTGGGCGCCCGGTTCGAGAGCGTGAAGCACACCGACACCGGCGTGACCGTGACGCTGGCCGGGGGCAAGACGCTCGACGCCGACCTGCTCCTGGTCGCGGTCGGCCGCGGGCCGGTCTCGGACGGCCTGGGCTACGAGGAAGCCGGCGTGGGGATGGAGCGCGGCTACGTCAAGGTCGACGAGTTGTGCCGCACCAGCGTCCCGACCATCTCCGCGGTCGGGGACCTGATCGCCACGCCGCAGCTCGCGCACGTCGGCTTCGCCGAGGGCATCATGGTCGCCGAGCGGGTGGCGGGCCTGGATGTCACGCCCATCGACTACGACGGGGTACCGCGCATCACCTACTCCGAGCCGGAAGTGGCTTCGGTCGGGCTCACCTCGGCCCAGGTCGCGGAGCGCCGCATCGAGGTCACTGAGTTTTCCTATCCGCTCGGCGGGAACGGCCGGAGTGTGATCCTGCAGACCCAGGGCGCGGCCAAGGTCATTGCGGCGCTGAAGGAAGACGGGACGCCGGGCGAGGTCGTCGGCATCCACCTGGTCGGCAGCCGCGTCGGCGAGCTGATCGCCGAGGGCCAGCTCATCTACAACTGGGACGCCGAGCCATCCGACGTGGCGCAGCTGATCCACCCGCACCCCACCCAGTCGGAGATCATTGGCGAGGCGATGCTGGCGCTGGCCGGCAAGCCCCTGCACGTCCACGCGTGAGAGCAAAACCCCTCCGCGCGCTAACGCGCAGCGGACAACGAAGGAGTCACGGGAACAATGTCGGTCTCGGTATCCATGCCCCAGCTCGGCGAGAGCGTCACCGAGGGCACCGTCACACGCTGGCTGAAGAAGGAAGGCGAGCGTGTGGAGGCGGATGAGCCGCTTCTTGAGGTGTCCACCGACAAGGTTGACACCGAGATTCCCTCACCGGCGGCGGGTGTCCTGCGCGACATCGCGGTCGGCGAGGACGAGACCGTGGAAGTGGGCGCGCAGCTCGCGGTGATCGAGGAGAGCGCGGACGCGCCGTCCGACGGCTCCGCCGCGCCGGGCGGGCCCGCGGAGTCCGCATCCTCCCCCGCCGCGGCCGAGCAGCAGGCCGCACCGGAGCCGTCCGCTGACGGCTCCGATGGTGCTCCCCGCGGCGTCCCGGTCCCCAACGGCTCAGCGGGTTCGGCCGGCCAGCCGGGCGCCCCGGGATACTCCGGCAGCGCGGCGCCGTCCGCGCCGTCCTGGTCCCCGCCGGCCCAGCAGCCGGCGCCACCCCAGCCGTCGTACCAGCCGCAGGGGTCATACGGGTCTTACGCCTCCCAGCAGGCCGCTCCCCCGCCCGCCCCGCCCCAGCAGCAGGCTCCTCCCCCGCCCCCGCCGCAGCAGGCACCCCCGCAGGCTCCCGCTCAGGATCAGGGCGGCCACGACACGGCGCCCACCCCGCTGCCCACCGGCGACGGCCCGTACGTGACGCCGCTGGTCCGCAAGCTCGCCGCCGAGCACGGCGTCAACCTGGAGTCGGTGTCCGGCACCGGCGTCGGCGGGCGGATCCGCAAGCAGGACGTCCTCGACGCGGCCCGGGCCCGGCGTGAGGCCGAGGCCACCCAGCAGGCCCCGGCGCCTGCGGCCCCGGCGGCCCCGGCCGCCTCGGCACCGGCAGTGGCCCCCGGCGACGGCGCGGCCCAGGCGGCACCCGCTGCTCCGTCCGCGCCGTCGGCGCCGTCTTCCCGGCCGGCGATCGTGCCGTCCGCGCTGCGCGGCACCACTCAGCGGATGTCGCGGCCGCGTCAGGTGATCGCCCAGCGGATGGTCGAGTCCCTGCAGACGTCGGCCCAGCTCACCACGGTGGTCGAGGTGGACGTGACCGCGATCGCGCGGCTGCGGCAGCGGGCCAAGCGGGACTTCGAGGCGCGCGAGGGCGTCAAGCTGAGCTTCCTGCCGTTCTTCGCGCTCGCCGCGTTGGAGGCCCTCAAGGTCTACCCCATGGTCAACGCCGTGATCGACACGGCCAGCTCCCAGGTGACCTACCACGACGCCGAGCACCTCGGCATCGCGGTCGACACCGAGCGGGGCCTGATGGTGCCGGTCATCCACAACGCCGGGGACCTCAACCTGGGCGGCCTGGCCCGCAAGATCGCTGACCTGGCCGCGCGGACCCGGTCCGGCCAGGTCAGCCCGGACGAGCTGTCCGGCGGCACGTTCACGCTGACCAACACGGGCAGCCGCGGCGCGCTGTTCGACACCCCGATCATCAACCAGCCACAGGTCGGCATCCTCGGCACCGGGGCGGTCGTCAAGCGCCCGGTGGTCGTCGACGACCCGGCCCTGGGCGAGGTGATCGCGGTCCGCTCGATGGCGTACCTGGCCCTCACCTATGACCACCGGCTGGTCGACGGCGCGGACGCGGCCCGGTTCCTGACCACGGTCAAGGAGCGTCTGGAGGAAGGCAGCTTCGAAGCCGAGCTCGGTCTCTAACCGCCTCCTGGCGCCCGGACCGGGGCGGCTTTCCCGCGCATCCCGAGGAAGTGTACGCCCGGCGCCACAAAGGGATCATTGCGGTCATCAGGGGGCCACGAAGGGATCATTGCGGTCGCTGGAGCCGCGGCGGCGGGGTCGCGGCTGCGGGGCGTCGGCAACGTGCCCGCGGGAATCGGACCGCGAGTCCGGCCCGGCAAGCTGAGCCCGGAGACAATGTTCCCGCCGCTGGGTTCCCGCCGGTGATCGCGGTGCTCGCGGTGGTGTTTAGGCGGGTGCTTCTTGCTGTTATCACATCATCCGGTTACCCGGGCGGGTTGTCTTCCTTGTCCGGGGCACGCTCGGCTGGTGAGAGGAGGCCGGTTATCTCCAGGTAGAGCTGTTCCGGGTAGGGCAGGTATCTGGCCATGCGGAACGGCCGGCGGCGGGCGGAAAGAGCGTCCAGCGAGCCGTAGCCCAGCATCCGGCCCAGGACGGTACGGCGGAACGTCAGGCCCTGCACCTCGTCCAGGGACATCGACGTGACCGTGCGGGTGAGCAGCCCGCTGATGATGAGCACACGCTCGCTGGTGATGACGATGTACGTGACCGGCCACGCGGCCATCCGGCGGGCGCACTCCAGCAGCACGGGCACGGACGCTGCCCAGGCGATGTCCGGGCGGTCGGAGTCGCGGGCCAGTTTCCAGGCCGCCAGCACGCCGCCGGAGGCCGCGAGCCCCGGCCCGAGCAGCGCCGCCGGGTGCATGCGGACCGTGATAACCTCGCGCTCGCTCGGCAGCAGGTACCGGTCCACCGTCGCCGGCGGCCCGACCTCACGTGCGCTCAGCATTCTCATTTGTCCTCCCCATGGCGCCTCGCGGGACCGTGCCTGACACCGTACTCCCGGGCCACGCCCGGCGGGCCCGGCCCGGGGTGGTTGACTACCGGCCCTGGGGCGCGGTCTGAGGGACATCTTCTCCAGTGAGAGATAGGTGTGCGCCGCCGCGGCGACGGGGTCCCGGGCGAAGTCACGCTGGATCGCGCGGTCACCCAGCGCGTTGTCCAGCGATGCCATGATCATCGACTGGTCGAGCACCAGGTCGCGGTGGCCGACCGCCCCGGTAGCCGGGTTGACGGCATCGAAGAAGCCGTCAGCGCCGTATACGCCGGGGTAGCGCGTGCGCAGCGCCTGGATGTTGGCGTATGCCTGCTGCGGGGCCACGTCCAGGGCAAGGAACGACGCGTGCGGCGTGACGACGTCCTCGGTGGCGCAGCCGTGGCATTGCGAGAGCCCTTCGTTCGGGTGGCTCGCGTTGGCGCCCGTCCCGTAGTACGGGAACACCAGGCCCTCGGCGCCGAACCCGCCGTAGTTGCCGGTGTCGTCCGCCGTGCTCGACGGCGACATCCCCCAGACCGGGTAGTGCAGCTGCCCGGTGGCGTACCTGATCTGCACCTGGACGGTGCGGGCGTCCGCGAGCCCGAAGCTGCGCGGGCCCCAGCTCGTCTCCGGCACGACCTCGTTCGGCATCAGCCCCTCGAACATCCCGCCCGCGAAGGTAGGGATGAAGGTCAGGCCGGAGCCCGGGTAGGTGTAATGCCCTTCCCAGACGGGGAACTGCTGGCCGGATTGCGGATCCGTGTAGGTCTGCCACGAGCCGCCCATCGGCCACTGTCCCTGCCAGGAGAAGTCGGGGTCAGTCGCCTGGCAGTCCGGGAACGGGGCCGGCGGCGGCAGTTCCCGCCAGCTGCGCCACCACACGTTGCCCGGCATCTGGTGCAGGCCCATGCCGATGTAGGCGGAGATCCGCGGGTCGCTGTACAGGGCGCCGTTGTGGTAGTAGTGCGTCCAGTTGCTGCCCTGATCCGGCGGCAGGCCGGCGTAGTACCCGCCGTACATCTGCCCGGTCGGCTGGTTCCCGGTGATGGCCGGGTTGGTGTTGCAGTGCGTCTCGGCCCGGCCGTCGTAGAAGATGCCGAAGTTCATCGGCGCGACCAGGCTGTCCACCAGGCGGCGCAGCTCGGGCAGGGCCTGCCGGACCACGATCAGGCCCGACGCGTACCAGCCGTTGTCGACGTTGGAGACGAAGGAGCAGTTGTCGAACGCCGGCGTCGGCTCAGCCGAGCAGTCGATGTCACCGGGATTCCTGATCACGTCACCGTGGTCGTGTCGTACCACTGGTACAGGAACCCGTCGAACCGCTTCAGGTGCTGCACCTCGGTCGAGCGTGGCCTCGGCCAGTTCGCGGGCCCGTGGCCTGCTGACCAGCCCCAGGTCCCGGCGGCGACCACCGCCCACAGGTACACGCCGATGTTGGCGGCGGAGGTGTACCGGCCGTAGGCCGTCGGCGCGGCCGAGCCGCCCGCGTAGGTCAGGTTGTCGAGCGGGAGATGCGTCGCCGGGTCCACGTCGGCCGCGTAGAACTTCCAGGTATCACGGGCGATGCCGAGCAGGGTCGCCCGCTGGGTGACGGTCAGGCCGCGGTACGTGCCGACCCGGGGGGCGGCGGCACCCGAAGCGGGCGCCTGCGCCAGCGAGAGCATGACGGCGATGACGGCCAGTGCCGCCGGCCAGCGGGCCGCCCCGGCCCGCCGCAGGAATGTCGCGATTCGCATCAGTCAGCCTTTCTGCCTCCGCGCGATTCCGGTGGCGCGGGAGGCGGGCTGGTGCCGCGCCTCCCGCGCCGTGTCCGCTTCAAGCCGGGTACGGCTACCGGACGGTGAACTGGCCCGGCAGGCCGCCGGTCGAGCTGTCGCCGACGTAGACGCTGACGGCACCTGGTCGACCTCGAACTGTCCCTGGTTGTTGTAGAAGCCGATGTTGCTCGGCCCCAGGGTGAAGGTGACTGTCTTGGTCTGGCCCGGGGCCAGCGTTACCCGCTGGAATCCCTCGAGCCGGCGAACGGGCTGCAGGATGCTCGTCCCGTCCTCGTGAATGTAGAGCTGGGCGACGTCGTCGCCGGCCACGGCTCCGGTGTTGGTGAGGTCCGCGCTGACGGTGAGCTTGCCGGACGCGGAGACGCTGCCGGCCGACAGGTGCAGGTTCGACAGCGAGAAGGTGGTGTAGGACAGCCCGTACCCGAACGGGTACTGGGGCGTGTTCGGCACGTCGAGGTACTTCGACGTGTACTTGTTATTGGGGTCGTACGGGCGGCCGGTCGGCAGCTCGTTGTAGGAGATCGGGATCTGCCCGACGTTCCGCGGGAAGCTCATCGGCAGCTTGCCGCCCGGGTCCACCTTGCCGAACAGCACGTCGGCCACGGCGTTGCCGCCCTCGGTGCCGGGGAACCAGGCCTCGAGCAACGCGGGCGCGTTGTCCGCGACCCAGCCGAGCGTCAGCGGGCGGCCGTTCATCAGCACGACGACGTACGGCTTTCCGGTCGCGGCGATCGCCTGGATGAGCGCGGTCTGCTGCCCGGGCAGGCTGATGTCGCTGCGCGAGGACGCCTCACCGGAGTCAGCGGCCGGCTCGCCGGCCACGACCACGGTCACGGCCGCCGCCTGGGCGGCGCTCACCGCGGCGCCGAACCCCGAGGTCGACGTGCAGGTGGTGTCGCAGCCTTGCGCGTAGGTGACCGTCGCGCCCGGCACCGCCGCCTTGATCCCGTTGAGCACCGACACCACCGACTTCAGGTCCGACGCCGAGTACCCGATGGGCACGTCCGGGCCGAGCTGGTCGGACGGGTCGTCGGCGAGCGGGCCGACCACCGCGATCGACGGCACGCTGGTGCTCAGCGGGAGCGCGTGGTTGCTGGTTGTTCGAGCAGCACCATGGAACGGCCGGCCATGGTGCGCGCCGCCGCCAGGTTCGCCGGGGTGAGCTCGGCGGTCTTCACCCGGTTCGGGTCGGTGAGCGGGTGGGCGAACATGCCCGCCAGGTACTTCAGCGTCAGCACGTGCCGCACGTCGTTGTTGATGGTCGCCATGCTGACCTGGCCGCTCTTCACCAGGCCAGGCCCGTAGAGGGTGTAGGTGGAGTACTGGCTGGGCACCTGCACGCCCATCTCGATGTCCACCCCGGCGGTCAGCGCCAGCCGCGCGGCGTCCGCACCGCTGGTCGCGTAGCCGAAGGCCTGGAGTTCCTGGATCGCCTGATAGTCGCTGACCACCGTGCCGCCGAACCCCCACTCGTTGCGCAGGATCGTGGTCAGCAGGTAGGGGTTGGCGCTGGCCGGGCACCCCGTCGAGCGAGTTGAACGCGCTCATCACCGTCGCCGCGCCCGCGTCGACCGCGGCCTTGTACGGCGGCAGGTAGTCGTTGCGGAGCTGCTGCTCCGACATGTCGACCGTGTTGTACTCACGGCCGGCCACGGGAGCGCCGTAGGCGGCGAAATGCTTCACGGTCGCGGCCATCTTGTCCGGCGCGCTGAAGTCGCTGCCCTGGTAGCCGTGCACCTTCGCCGCGGCTATCGCCGACCCGAGGAAGGGGTCCTCCCCCGACCCCTCCACCACGCGTCCCCAGCGCGGGTCGCGGCTGATGTCCACCATCGGGTTGAAGGTCCACTTGATCCCGTCCGCCGTCGCCTCGCTGGCCGAGATCGACGCGTCGTTCTGCACGGCGGCCGGGTCCCAGCTGCTCGCCTCCCCGATCGGCACCGGGAAGATCGTCTTGTACCCGTGGATCACGTCCAGGCAGAAGATCACCGGGATGTGCAGCCGCGATTGCAGCGCGGCCTGCTGGACCTGGTTGATGTTACTGACGCCCACCAGGTCCAGGACCGAGCCGACCTCCCCGCTGCGGACCTCATCGAGAAGCGTCTGTCCCGGCGTGCCGTTCGGGCCGGTGGGACCGGACATCTCCAGCTGCCCGAATTTCTCCGCGAGGGTCATCTTGCCGATCAGCGAATCGACCTGGCTGGCGATCGACGCCAGCCGCTGCCTGGTCGCGGCCGATACACCCGTGTCCGGCTGCTGGGCCGAGGCCAGGGTCGCCTGCCTGCCTGGCGGCCGCCCTCGTGGTCGCCGGTCCCGCGGCGGCCGCCGGACACGGCGAGCAGCTGCGGCCGCGGCGAGTGCGGTGACTCCTGAGGCAATCTGCGCGGCGCCTGGGCGCCGTAGGGGACTACGCATCGTTGCCCGTCCTCCCTGACGAAGTGCGGAGACGGCCGGCTGCGCCATGTTCGCAGTCGGTGAAACCCGTCTGCTAGCGACGTTGAGTCTGTCATCGCTTCGTCAATCAGAAAAGACCAAATAGCAACAACCCGCAAAAATGAACGCCGAATGTGGTAATCCGCGCGTTCGGGTGACACGGTGCCACGATGACGCTCCTATCTGCGATTGCGGCGTTACAGGACCGCGAAGGTGCCACCGTGGTCATGGATGAGGCCCGGAGAACCCAACCTCGGGCGGCCGGGGCGCGTCTCAGAGACATGAAGGTGGTGACGCGGCTCGCGATCACGGTCGCGGCGGTGGCGGCACTCAGCGGGTGTGCCGCGGACCAAGACGGCGGCCGGCTGGTGCTCGGCGCTGGGCGTTACCGAGACGATCACGGTGATCATCCCGCGGACCGCGGCCGATAACTGGTCAGGCGGAGCCGATGACGCGCTTGGCGTAGGCCTCGAGGGTGGCGTCGGCGTCGTCGTGCATGAGGTAGACGCTGAAGTTGTCCGCGCCGATCTCGCGCAGTTCCTGAAGGCGTTCCAGGTGGTGCCCGGCCGGGCCGAGCAGGCAGAAGCGGTCCACCACCTCGTCGGGGACGAAATCCGTCGTCGGGTTGCCGGCCTTGCCGTGGTGAGAGTAGTCGTAGCCCTCGCGGGCCTTGATGTAGTCGGTGAGGGCCCGCGGGATCATCTCCCCGGAGCCGCCGTAGCGTCCGACGAGGTCCGCGACGTGGTTGCCGACCATGCCGCCGAACCAGCGGGTCTGATCGCGCATGTGGGCCAGGTCGCTGCCGATGTAGGCCGGCGCCGCCACGCAGATCGTCACCGCGGCCGGGTCGCGGCCGGCCGCGATCGCGGCGGCGCGCACGGTGCCGATCGTCCAGCGGGCGATGTCCGGGTCGGCGCACTGCAGGATGAAGCCGTCGGCCTCCTCGCCGCACATTTTCAGCGCCTTCGGCCCGTAGCCGGCCATCCAGATCTCCAGCTTGCCGTCGCGCACCCACGGGATGCGGACCGGGGTGCCGTCGTAGTCGGCCTCCCGGCCCTCGGCGAGGTCACGGATGACCCGCATGGCGTGGGACAGCGTGGCCAGCGACGCCGGCTTGCGGCCGAGCACGCGCAGGGCCGAGTCGCCGCGGCCGATGCCGCAGACCGTGCGGTTGCCGAACTGGTCGTTCAGCGTGGCGAACAGCGACGCGGTGACGGACGGCTCCCGGGACAGCGGGTTGGTGACGAACGGGCCGACCATGATGCGCGAGGTCTGCGCCAGGATCTGGGCGTACACGACGAACGGCTCCTGCCACAGCACGTGCGAGTCGAACGTCCACACGTGGCTGTAGCCGCTGCCGTCGGCCCGCCGGGCCAGCTCGATGACACGCTGGGCCGGCGGGTCGTTCTGCAGGACGAGGCCGATGTCCATCTGCGCTCCCTCCGTGGGGATGGCTAACCCAGGTACTGGCAGGTGCCCCGGGGCAGGAACTTCCCCCGCCCGGCCTGGCCGCGCCATTGGCCGTCGTCCAGGATGATCTCCCCGCGCGACATCACCGTCTTGACCTGGCCCTGCACCTCGCGGCCCTCGTAGGCGGAATAGTCCACCGCCATGTGGTGCGTGGAGGCGGACAGCACGTGCCGGGCCGCCGGGTCGTACAGCACGATGTCGGCGTCCGAGCCGGGGGCGATCGTGCCCTTGCGCGGGTACAGGCCGAACATCCGGGCCGGGGTCGTCGAGTTGACCTCGACCCACCGGGCCGGGGACAGCTCACCGTCCACGACGCCCTGGTGCAGCAGGTCGATGCGGTGCTCGATGCCGGGGATGCCGTTCGGGATCTTGGAGAAGTCGCCGCGGCCCAGTTCCTTCTGCTCCTTGAAGCAGAACGGGCAGTGGTCGGTGGACACCACGGACAGGTCGTTGCTGCGCAGGCCGCGCCAGATGTGCTGCCAGTGCTCCTTGGGGCGCACCGGCGGGCTGGCGACGTACTTGGCGCCCTCGAAGCCGGGAGCGTCCAGGTCGTCCTGGGACAGGTACAGGTACTGCGGGCAGGTTTCCGCGAACACGGGGGCACCGCGGTCGCGGGCCTCGGTGACCGCGTCCAGGGCGTGCTTCGCCGACAGGTGCACGATGTACAGCGGCGCGCCCGCGACCTGGGCCAGCCGGATCGCGCGCGACGTGGCCTCACCCTCGAACTCGGGCGGGCGGGTGCGCCCGTGCCAGCCCGGGTCGGTGTGCCCGGCGGCCAGCGCCTGCCGGACCAGTTCGTCGATCGCGATGCCGTTCTCCGCGTGCATCATGATCGTCGCGCCGTTCCCGGCTGCGGTCTGCATGGCCCGCAGGATCTCGTCGTCGGTGGCGTAGAACACGCCGGGGTAGGCCATGAACATCTTGAAGCTGGTCACGCCCTCGCCGACCATGGCGTCCATTTCCTTGAGCGTCTGGTCGTTGACGTCCGAGACGATCATGTGGAAGCCGTAGTCGATGCTGGCCTTGCCGCTGGCCTTGCCATGCCAGGTGTCCAGCGTCTCGGTGAGCGTGCCGCCCTTCTTCTGGACCGGGAAATCGACGATCGTCGTGGTGCCGCCCCACGCGGCCGCGCGGGTACCGGTCTCGAAGTCGTCGGAGGAGAACGTGCCGCCGAACGGCATCTCCAGGTGGGTGTGCACATCGATGCCGCCCGGCAACACGTACAGGCCGGCCGCGTCCAGGACGCGGCCGGCCGGGCCGGCCAGCGAGTCGGTGTGCGCGGGGTCGAGGAGCGCGGCGACGGTCTCCCCGTCGACGAGCACGTCGGCGGGGAGCGTCCCGGTCGCGGTGACCACGGTGCCGCCGCGGATAAGAGTGCGCACGGTGCCCTCCTTACGGCTCGACCAGCGGGCCGTAGGAGTCCGGGCGCCGGTCGCGGTAGAACTGCCACTGGTGGCGGACCTCTTCGAGCAGGTCCATGTCGAGGTCGCGGATCAGGACCTCGTCGGCGTTGTCCGACGCCGTGCCGCCGATGATCTGCCCGCGCGGGTCGGCGAAGTAGGACTGGCCGTAGAAGTCGTCGTCGCCCAGCGGCTCGACGCCGACGCGGTTGATCGTGCCGACGAAGTACTCGTTGGCCACGGCGGCCGACGTCTGCTCCAGCTTCCACAGGTACTCCGACAGCCCGCGGCTGGTCGCCGACGGGTTGAACACGATCTTCGCGCCGGCCAGGCCGAGCGCGCGCCAGCCCTCGGGGAAGTGCCGCTCGTAGCAGATGTAGACGCCGATCCGGCCGGCGGCGGTGTCGAACACCGGGTAGCCGAGGTTGCCGGGGCGGAAGTAGAACTTCTCCCAGAACCCGTTGACCTGCGGGATGTGGTTCTTGCGGTGCTTGCCGAGGTAGCTGCCGTCGGCGTCGATGACCGCGGCGGTGTTGTAGTACACGCCCTCCTGCTCGACCTCGTAGACCGGGACGACGAGGACCATATTCAGCTCGCGGGCGAGGTCCTGCATGAGCCTGGTGGTAGGGCCGCCGGGCACTTCCTCGGTCCACCCGTACCACTGCGGGTCCTGGACCTGGCAGAAGTACGGGCCGTAGAACAGCTCCTGGAGGCAGGCGACCTGGGCCCCCTGGGACGCGGCCTCGCGCAGCGCGGAGACCGCGTTCTTGATCATCGATTCCTTGTCGCCGGTCCACTTCTGCTGGACCAGGGCGGCGCGTACGGTCGGCATCGCGATCTCCTATCGGTTGCGGCGGGCTAGACGGGCATCTCGGCCAGGATGGCGGCGGTCCGGGACAGGCCCAGCCGGGTGGCGCCGGCCTCCACCATGGCCAGCGCATCTTTCGCCGAACGGATCCCGCCGGAGGCTTTCACGCCCAGCCGGGGGCCGACGGTGGCGGCCATCAGCGCCACCGCTTGGGTGGTGGCCCCGCCCGCCGGGTGGAAGCCGGTGGAGGTCTTCACGAAATCGGCGCCGGCCGACGCCGCGGCACGGCAGGCCGCGATGATGCCCTCGTCGTCAAGCAGCGCTGATTCGATGATCACTTTCAGCAGGGTGGGGCCGGGCGCCTCGCTGCGGACGGCGGCGATCTCCTCTTCCACCTCTGTCCAGCGGCCCTGGGCGGCCAGCCCGAGGTTGATCACCATGTCGATCTCCTGAGCGCCCATCGCGGCCGCCTCGCCCGCCTCGCTGGCCTTCAGCCGGACGTAATGGGCGCCGGACGGGAAGCCCGCCACGGCCGCGATCCGGACAAGGCTTCCGGCCACCTCGCGGGCGGCCACGGTGGTGAGCGTCGGGGACACGCACACCGCGTGCACGCCGAGCGTCTTGGCCTCCTCGCACAGGGCGTGGATGTCCTTCGGGGTCGCCTCCGGGGCCAGCAGCGTGTGGTCGATCATGGCGGCCAGCCGGTCCCTGGTCAGCGCCGGGGAAGCGGTCACAGGTTCAGCACCTCCGTTACCTCCTCACGCAGGCGCGCCAGCCGCCGGGCCGCCTGCGCGCGCAGCGGCGCCAGGTCATCCTGGCCGTTGGCAGGCAGCACCACCTGCAAGTAGACCTTCACCTTAGGCTCCGTACCGCTCGGCCGCACTGCCACCTTGGTCCCGTCCGCACACCGCCAGATGATCACATCGGAGCGGGGCAGCGCGAGGGCGTCCTTGGTGCCGTCCTCCCGCGAGCGCAGGCCCAGGCCAAGGTCGTCGACGACGGTGACCGGCTGGCCGAGCAGCGACACCGGCGGCTTGACCCGGGCCGCCTCCAGCAGGGCCGCACCCGCCTCCACGTCCTTGCTGGCGTCTTTGCCCGCATCCGGGCCGCCGGCCAGGGCGACGGAGAACTGCCCGGTCATGAACAGGCCGAAACGGCGGGCCAGGCCGTCGAGCCGGGTGGCCAGCGACCCGCCCTCGCTCCGGGCTTCGGCGGCCGCGTCGGCCAGGGCGACCGCGGCGGACATCCCGTCCTTGTCGCGCACCCGGTCCGTCACCGCGTAGCCAAGCGCTTCCTCGTAGCCGAACAGGAACGACCGGCCCACCTCCGCGTCGGCGGCGCGCATGATCCACTTGAAGCCGGTGAGCGTCTCCGCGTACCCGGCCCCGGCTTCGCCCGCCATCCGGCCCACCAGGTCGGCGGAGACGACCGTGGTGACGAGCAGGCGGCGGCCCGGCTGCCGCTCGTGCCGGAGCAGGTGGTCCGCCAGCAGCGCGCCGATCTCGTCCCCCGTCAGCACGCGCCAGCCACCCGCGGGCCCGGGGATCACGGCGGCGAGCCGGTCCGCGTCGGGGTCGTTGGCCAGCAGCAGGTCCGCGCCGCTGCGCTCCCCTTCGGCGATGAGCAGGTCGAGGACGCCGGGCTCCTCGGGGTTGGGCCGGGGCAGGGTCGGGAACGCCCCGTCCGGTTCTGCCTGCGCGGCGACCACGGCCGGCGCGGCGAACCCGGCCCGGCGGAACGCCGCCAGCGTGGTGCGCAGACCGACTCCGTGCAGCGGGGTGTAGGCCACGCGGAGCGCCCGGCGTGCGGCAGTTCGGCCGTCGGCCGGGACCACGGCACCGAGATAGGCGCCGATCAGGTCCGGCCCGAGCATCTCGCCCGGGCCGCCGAGCGGGATCTCGCTCAGCCGGCCGACCTGTTCCGCGGCCGCCGCGATCCCCGCGTCGACCGGCGGGATGATCTGGGCGCCGTCGGCCCAGTAGACCTTCAGGCCGTTGTCCTCCCGCGGGTTGTGGCTGGCCGTGATCATCAGCCCGGCCGCAGCGTGCAGGTGGCGGACGGCGAAGGCCAGCACGGGCGTCGGGACCGGGCCGCCGGACGACAGCACCCGCAGCCCGGCGCCGGTCAGCACCGCGGCCGCTTCGGCCGCGAACGGCTGGGAGCGGCGCCGGGCGTCGAAGCCGATGACGACCGGGCGGGTGGCGGCGTCCGGTACCGCGGTCTGCAGGTACCGCGCCAGGCCGGCCGTGATCCGGCGCACGGTGGCCCGGTTCATCCGGGCCGGGCCGGGCTCCCAGCGGCCCGCGGATACCCGCGGTGCCGAACGTCAGCGGCTCCGCGAACCGCGCCGCCAGCTCGTCGTCGTCCCCGGCCTGCAGGAGCGCGCTCAGCTCGGCACGGTCCGCCGGGTCGGGATCATCGGCAATCCACGCCCGCGCCGTCTTCCGCAGCCGGTCAGCCTGGTCGCTCGTCAGCGGGTCAGCCCTGCTGCCCGGCGTACGACACCTGCCTGGCCGGCTGCCGCCGCGCCGTTACCATCGTCAGCCCCCAGTAAAGGACCAGTGCCACCGCGAACCCCACCACCCAGTTGTAGTTGTACAGCGGCTTCAGGGCCGGGATCAGGCCGCCCTGCGGGAACGGCCCCTGGCCCGGAGCCGACCACGCCCCGCCGACGGCCAGCAGCGCGCCCACCGCGAACGCGGCCACCGCCCGCCAGTTCCAGCCACCGTTGTACCAGTAGGCACCGCCACGGCGGTAGAGGTCGGCCAGGCGCAGTTCCGTGCGGCGGACCAGCCAGTAGTCCGCGATCAGCACGCCCGCGACCGCGCCGAGCAGGCCGCCGTAGAAGCCCAGCCAGACGAAGATGTAAACGTGCGGGTTGGCGAGCAGCCGCCACGGCTGGATCAGGATGCCGATGACCCCGGTGATCAGGCCGCCGGTGCGGAAGCTGACCAGTTTGGGCGCCAAGTTGGAGAAATCGTAGGAGGGGCTGACCGTGTTGGCGGCCACGTTCACCGACAGGGTGGCCACGATGATGGTGAACAGCGCGAAGGCGATCGTTACGGGGTTGTGGAACTTGCCGGTCAACTACACCGGGCCCAGATCGGCACGCCGTAGATCTTCTGCCGCCGCGGTGATCAGCACCGCGAGCAGCGAGAAGAACGTCATCGTGGTGGGCAGGCCGAGGACCTGCCCGAGAGCTGTCTGCTTCTGGCCCCGCCCGAACCGGGTGAAGTCCGGCATGTTCAGCAACATCGTCGACCAGAAGGCGATCATCCCCATCAGCGACGGGAAGAAGATCGGCCGAAGCGGCGCCCCAGCCAAGCTTGCCCGGCTCGGACAGCACGGGCCGAAGCCGTGCGCCTTGGTCACCATGTAGATCAGCAGGGCCACCGCGGCCACCAGGACGAGCGGGGCGGCCCAGTTCTCGAAGCGTCGCAGGGTGTCCATGCCGCGCACGATGATCGCCATCTCCAGCACCCAGAAGATCGCGAACGACAGCCACTGGGTCCACGGGCCGCCCAATCGCGCGGCGGTCCAGCCGTGTCCCGCGATCGAGCCGACCAGCGTGTAAACGCCTCACCGCCGATCCAGGTCTGGATGCCGAACCAGGCGCAGGCGATCAGCGCGCGCAGGATGGCCGGCAGGTTGGCGCCCTTCAGGCCGAACGACGCACGCGCGAAGACCGGGTACGGGATGCCGTACTTGGTTCCCGCGTGGCTATTCAGCAGCATCGGCACCAGCACGATCAGGTTCGCGATCGCGATCGTGATGACCGCCTGCCAATTCATCCCGATCGCGACGAGACCGGAGGCCAGCAGGTAGCTCGGGATGTGTGGGACATCCCGATCCACAGCGCCGCGTAGTTGTAGGTGGTCCAGGGCGCCGGGCGATCGGCAGCGGCGCGAGGTCGCCGTTGGCGTACCCGCTCGCGGCGATCTCGTCGTGCTGGCCAGGGTGACCCGGCCGTCGGGGTAGGGACTTCCTCGGTACCGGCGACGTCACCATGTCAGCGCCTCCCTGCTGCGCTCGTGCGGATGACCGAACCACAAACGTCCGTTCCCGTACCAGCCAGCGTCAACCACCTGCCGCGCACCGCGATGACAAGCGTTTTACGGCCTGGTAACCGCCGGGCCCCCGGACAGTCAGGCGATACCGCGCCCGGCCCAGACCGGCATTTTAGGGTCGAAATACCGCTTAATGGCACATTTAGACCGCCTATCATTTGTGCGCATCGTGCGGCCCGGCGGCGTTTGTATATGGCGTGTCCGGCGTTCGTGAGCGCGTTTCTGGCTGAAATTTTGTGGCATTGGCGTGGCATTAGAGGGATTATCCGCCGACGACGCTAGCGTGACCGCATGACGAGAACCCTGGATCGCGGACCTGCAGCAGCCGCTGCTGCCGAGCTGTGGTCGGGGCCTAGCGGAAGTAACTCAGCCCGCTAGCCGACAGGAAGTTCCGCCATTCTCCGCTTAGTAGCCATTCTGGCGATAGGCATGAGGGGGGCACGGTCATGCGTTCTCGATGGCGGGAAGGCACAACCCGGGCGCTTGGCGCTGGCCGCGATGGCCCGGGATTCAGCCGCCGCGAGATACTGGCGGGAAGCATCGGCACTGGTGCCCTCCTGGCCCTGCCGGATCTTGGTCTGAGCGGTCGTTCGGGCCGGCGGGCAGTGTCTGACGGATCCCGCTGCCAGTACGCCTTTCTGTACGGCACGCCCGAGCCGGGGTCGCCCGGCGGGTCAGTCATGGCTGCGGGGTACCCGGCAGCGCGACGAGCCGCGATGCCTGCGCCGGTCCCGGTGGCCACCAGGCTCGCGGCCGCGCCGGTCTCGTCACCGGACCACGCGACCACGGCCCTGTGCACGGTGGAGACCGTGGCCGCCGGGGCCAGGGTGACGCTCACCCTCGTGGACGCCTCCTCGGCGGCCATTGCCAAGCAGGGGTCGGTCACGGTTCCGGGCGTCCCGCATGACGCGAACGTTCTCGTTACTCCGGTATTTGCCCCTGGCTCCGCGATCATCTCCCTGGTCATGGCCATCACGGTGGCGGCGAGCAGGCGCCTGGCACACAAGGCCGACGCGCATGGCCACGGCGCGGCCAGCCGGTGGGTGACGACCTGGAGATCGCACCACGCGCTGGCCTACTTCAACCAGGGCAGCGGTGCCTTCACGGGACCATTCCATCTCGCCGACGAGCCGTCTCTCGCCTTGTCTACCGCGGCCGCCAACCGCTCCGACCTGCTGCTGTGGACGACCAGAGAGCCACAGCCAGGCGATCCCGCGCAGACCCGGGCGCAGGCGCCGCTGTCCCGGGTGAGCGCGTTCCCGCTGGGATCAGGGAAGGCCAGGTTCTCGGTGCCGGCCCCGCCCCGTGGCCGGGCGGAGAGCCGGTCGTCACGCTCCCCGACGGTGACGTGGCGCGCCTGGTCAGAGGCCGTGACGTGCATGTCTGCTCGGCGCGGACGGGCGAGGTGACCGAGGTGGCGGTCGCGCCGTTCAGCGGCATACGCGCCAAGCCGAGCGCCGTCACCATGCAGGCACGCCCGGACGGCACCGTGTTCATGACTAAACCGGGTGCCGGGGTGGCCGTCGTCGCCGATCCGGCGGACTCGTTCCGGGCCAGGGCCGACATCCGCTTCCCGGTACCGGCGTCGCCGCACGGCGCGCCGTGGAGCAAGGCGGTGCTGTCCACGGCAGGCGACATCCTTTACGTCCTCGGCCCGGCGGGCACCGGCGGCCTCTGCGCCTACCACGTGGCCTCCGGCGCGCTGACCCACTCCTACACCGAGGGCCGCCACTATGCCGGGCTTCACCAGCTGCCCAGCGGGACCCTGCTCGCGGTGGGGCCGGAGAAACCCCGGCTGGCGTTCTTCTCCCCCGCCCTGAAACCGGTCGGTACCGCCGACACCAGCCTGCGCGTCTCGGCCGTGTTCTGAGCGGGCGGAAACCAGCGCAAAGATCTCAGCCTCTGGAGAAATGTCACATATGGCCGGATATGACACAGCAGGGCGGATCCAGGACACCTACGCGTCGGCGCGCCGGGAGTTCGGCGTACCGCCGGCCTTCTGGATGCGCTACTTCACCCCGTCGCCGGCGGCCGACTTGTTCAACGACGATGCGGTGGCGGAAAGCCAGGGGGCGTGGAACAGCGGGGGCGCGCACGTGGGCTGCGTGTCCGCTCCCGCGCAATACCGGCTGAGCGGGTCCGCCGCCGAAGGGCAGGCGGACGCACAAGCCTTCGCGGCGGCGATACTGGCCGCCTACCACGCGGTCCGGCCGCTCGACCTGCCATCCAACGCCCGGCTGTACTGCTGGCTCGACCAGGAGTACTCAACGTCCCTGAGCACGGCCTACTGGAACGCCTGGGCGAACTACATCGCGGACTACGACTTCGCGGGCCTGAAGACCTATCCGCTGTACCCGTGCCTGTACTGCAGCCCGTGGTCGCCCTATCCCAACTGCTCGACCATCGCCAGAGCACGCGGCATCAATGTTCCCAGCGCCATCTGGACGCCCGAGCCTCAGGTGTGCGGCACCCTGACTCATACGCCCCACTGGAGTCCTGCCGAGTGCGGGAGCGTGCCCACCAGGCTCTGGCAGTTTGGTGAGCAAGGCGCGTGCCGTTATACATCGAACGTGGACCTCAATCTGGGCGCCCCGGGATTCGCGACGGCCGACTACTGCCTGCGCATCCGCTCACGTCCCTAAGGACGGCTCTGGTGGTCGGCATCAACCAGGTCACGCCCTCGCTGCTGGCCGGATGCGTCGTCAGCTGCGGCGCGGTTCTCGCCGTGGCCGGGGCGGGCAAGCTGTTCCGCGCCACGCGGCCGCGGCGGCGGCACGGCCGTGCAGCAGGTGCTGCGGATGCCAGCCGCGCCGGTGGCGGCGCGCCGAACTGGCGGCGGGCGCCCTGGAATGCACGGTCGGCATCCTCGTGTGGCAGCGGGATGCGCCCGGTCCTGGGCGGCGCCGGGCTGGCTGCGCTCGCGAGCGTGTTCTGTGCGCTGCTCGGCTACATCCGGGTGAAGCGGGTGCCCGGCGACTGTGGTTGTCTCCGCTGGCACCCGGCACGGGAGGGGCGCCGGGGACCGTCAGCGGGCGGGCCATGGCCCGGAGCGCGGTACTGCTCGGCGCGGGCATCGCCGATGTGATCGTCCGGCCGGGCACGGCCGGCGGGTCTCACCGGGACTGGTTCGCGGCCCGAATACTGGCCGGGGGAACCGTCCTGATGCTGCTGAGCGTGAGTACCCCCGTGCGCACTCCCGTCTGCCGCAGGCCGCTCTGGCGCGGCCTGCGCGCCACGCGGCGCGCTCTGGCCGGGCATGAGACGTTCGCGGCGATGGCCGCGTCGGCCGGGCCTCTCGGGCCCGTGACCCGATACCGCCGGACCGGGTGCACCGACGAGTTCTGGTTCACGGCGGCCGGGCCGGGCCGCCGGGCCGTGGTGTTCGAGGTGAGCCATGCGGCGCCCAGCGGCCGGCTGGCCGTTCATGCTTCGCTGCGGGACGGCCCGGCGCGTCCTTCGCGAGCCGGGAAGGGCCACGGGAAGGGCCACCGGAAGGGCCACGGGAAGGGAAGGACCAGCGATGAGATCCCAGCTGAGGCGTGAGCCTAGGGGCACGATCAGGGGCCCGTCATCGGCTCGCCCGTGCGATCACCAATGGTCGCGCCGCCACCATCGGCGCACTGGCCGCGGCGGCCTGCGGACTGGTGGTGACCGCGTGCGGCAGCCAGAGCCGGGCAGCGGCAGCGCCGTCCTCGGGAAGGACCGAAGGTGCGGCCAGCGCGCCGGGCTCGCCGCCGTCGGCCGGTCCCGGTGCCTGTGCCACGGCTCAGCCGAAGGTCAGTATGTCCCATACCGGAGCCATCGCGGGCCAGGCCGGGGGTTACCTCACCTTCACTAACGACGGCGGCACCCCGTGCCACCTGACCGGCTGGCCCGTGGTCACCGGGCTGACGGCCGCGGGGACGGCCACGCCCTTGCGGCACGCCCAGTCCACCATGTACGGTGCCTGGCACTATGTGGCGCCGCCGCCCGTCGTGACCCTCCAGCCAGGAGATTCCGCCTACGCGGGGTGGCGGCCGACGACCAGCCAGCCGGGAACAGCGCGCACTGCCCCGCGCCCTACGTCCGCCTGCGGGTGAGCGCGCCCGGTGATCGGGGAAACGTGGCCGATCGCGCGCGTGGCTGCCGGGTGCCTGCTCCTACCTGCCCGCCTGCACGTCGGCCGACGGCGTGCCGACGGCCGGGACGTCCACGATGACCACGCTCTCCGGTCTGGCGCACTAGGGACCGGCGCACGAGGGACCGGCGCAGGTTCGCCGCCAGTCAGCCGGGGCACCATATCCGGCGCGGTCAGGCCGGTCAGGCCGCTTGCCGGGCGTGATCCTGCACCGGGCGCGGGATCAGGGTCCCGGGCAGGAACAGCACCGAGTTGATGTAGCGCGGGTAGGGCCATATCGCCCGGGCCAGCAGGCCGCGTTCCGACACCCGGGACGTGCTGGCCTGATGCGCGGCCAGCGGGAAGGCGGCCACCGGCACCCACTGGCGGCTGGGCCGGACCCAGCCCCGGTAGCCCCACGATTCCAGCAGGCCCGTGACGTCCGTGATCTGCTGGATCCGTTCTTCGACCTCGACCAGCAACCGGGGCTGATCCCGCCTGATGGTGTCCGCGGCACCGCGCAGCACCGGGACCTCGTGCCCGTCCACGTCGATCTTCATGAACGTCACGTTGCGCAGGCCGAGACCGTCCACCGTCACCAGCGGCACCTTGATCGACGTGCCGTGGATGTCGCGCCGGTGCAGCGAGGAGACGCCGCGCGACCCGCCACCAGACGGCGGCAGCCAGAGCTCGGCCTCGCCACGATGATCAGAGGCAGCCGCGGCGATCACGTCCACGCCGGGCGGCAGCGTCCGCCGCAGGACGTGATGCAGCGGCGTCGGCTCGATCACGACGACCTGATCGGCCCGGCCGAGCAGCCGCCGCGTCCACGGCCCGTACCAGCCGCCGACGTCGACCATGGTCCCGCCGCGGCCGCATACCTCGTCGAGGTGGCGGATCTCAGGTTCGAATTGCCCGTAGGCGAGGCTGATGAGTCTCACCAGCAGCCGTTCCGGCAGCTGGGCCGCGGCATGGGACGCGAACGTCATGGCACGGGCTCCTTTATAAGTCGGCCCCCCAAAGTTACCGGCTGGTAGCGAGAGCGTACCGCGAAATCACCATGAATAGGCGGAAACTTCCACGTGATCGCGGCCGGGATCGAAGTAGGAAATGAGCAACTGGCCCCGCGTGCTGAGCTCCGGATGCCCGATCAGGGCCCGGCAGAGGGCGTCCGCCGCCCCCTGGGTGCCCTTCGTGCACGGCACCTTCCCGCTCCGGACCGGCCGCCACGGCCCGGCTGGCGAGGCGGCCTGCCACACCTGGAAGCTGCCGGCCAGGCTCGTCTGCTCGACCATGACCAGTCCGTGCCCGGCCGCGCGGTAGTCACCGACGGAGATACCGAGGGGCCGGGCCGACGCGGTGGTGCTGACCAGGTTGGCGGGGCTTGCCGACGGCGCCGGGGACGGAGGGCTCACCGGGCTGAGCGGGCTCGGGGCGCTCCCGGGCAGCACGGAGGCGGCGGCGGCGGCCTGCGGCGACCAGCCGGCGCCGGTCCAGTAGGTATAGGTGAGCGGGTTCTGCCAGTACCCGGGCCCGGCCAGGGTGCGGGCCAGGAAGACCCCGCCCGGGCCGCACCCGGCGGTCAGTGTGGCCGCGCAGAAACCAAACAGGTACAGATAGCCGTCGCCGCCGATGACGGGTGAGCCGAGCACCTGCTGCGGCGGCAGCCCGGCGAGGCTGGCGAACACCCGGCCCGTGGGCCCGAGCAGGTTATCCGCCGGATCGTACTCAACCAGGCCGAACCCTTCCGCGGTCAGCGAGCCGGCGTTGTCGGTGACGCAGTAATCGTCGTAGCTGATGAGCAGGTTGGACGACGCGGCGGGTCCCGGGGCCCGGGTCACCCCGGTGATCCACGAGGCCGGGTAGGCGCCGGGGCCGGTGCACGGCAGCGTGCCGCCGGGCAGCAGCAGGCCCTGCGGCACCGGCAGGAATGGCTGCGGCGCGCCGTCGCCGGTCAGGGTCAGCGGCGCGGGCGGGGTGGCGATCTCACTGAGCCGGCCGGGCACCTGGCCCGCCCGGTACGGGCCGGCGGCCGCCGTGTCCGTGCCGAGGATCAACTGCTCGATCTTCGTGTCCCGCGCGCCGGTGACGGCCGTGTCGCAGAAGAGCCAGAGGCTCCACCCGGGGCGGCCCGGTAGCGGGCTGCTGTAGCCGCAGTCGCGCGGGATCGTGTTGCCGGTGGCCCGTTCGTAGTTCGACGTCACCGGCGACGGAGCCGCCGACGGAGCAGGTGACGGCTGGGAGCCGCCGGTGCAGGCCGCCACCGTGAGCAGGGACAGTGACACGCCGACGGCGCAGGCGCCGCCGATGGCGCGGCGCAGCCGGGGCGGGAGAACCACGCGGCACCGGGCCGGTCAGGCGGGCTGCAGCGCGATCTCGACGTCGGCGCGCCGGAACGGGCTGCTGACCCCGTACCGACGGCCTTCGGCGGGGTCGTCGGCCCGCTCGAAGTTCGTGATCAGTGTCTTCTTCACCGCGAACACCGCATCGGAGTCGATGTAGTCGCTGCCGGCCACGAAAATGTGCGTGGTCAGCGGGCGGTACCCGTCCGCGGTCGCGATGAAGTGGATGTGGGCGGGCCGGTACGGATGCCGCCGGGTGGCCATCAGCAGGCGCCGACCGGCCCGTCCGTGGGAATCGGGTAGGAGCTGGGCACGATCGTGCGGAACCAGAACCGGCCCTCGCCGTCGGCGGTGAACAGCCCGCGGCCGTTACCGGGAGGCTGGACGTCCGGCACCTGCACGTCGTAGAAGCCCTTGTCGTCGGCCTGCCACACGTCCAGCACCGCACCCGGCAGCGGTGTCCCGTCCACCGAGACCACCCGGCCGGTCACCACGCACGGCTCACCCTCACCAACCAGGTCGATATTGTCGCCCAGCGCCCGCACCGGGGATTCGACGACGTGGAACGGGCCCAGCACCGTGGACTGGGTCGCGCCCGCCTCGCCGCTCTCGTTGAGCGTCTCCACCAGCATCGAGACGCCGAGGACGTCCGACAGCAGGATGAACTCCTGCCGAACGTCGCTGCACTTCTGCCCGGTGGCGGTGAGAAAGCCGATCGCCTGTTCCCATTCGGCGATCGTCGGCCCGACGTCCCGCACGAAGCCGTGCAGGTGCCGGACGAGGCTGGTGAGCACGGTCCGGAGCCGCTCATCGGGCGTGCCGGCGAAGCTCTCGATGACGGCGTCCGCGGCGTTTTCCACGGTGAAGTCTCCTGCCATGTGCTGAGGCTACCGATCTGGCCGCACAAACGCCTCCGAGGTCTCGCCGAGGTGCCGGAGCTTGTCCGGGTTGACCACCGAGCGGATCACCTGCACCTGCCCGTCGGCGACGTCGAAGGCCATGACCGCGACCAGCTTTCCGTCTTGGTCGAACGACACGACTCCGGGCTGCCCGTTGACCAGCACGGGGCGGGCCGCCACCGCCAGCTGCTGGGCCCGGCGGCCCAGGCCGCGCATCAGCCGGGCCACCCGCTCGCGTCCGTAGATGGGCGCGGGGATGGCCTGGCCCTTGCCGCCGCCATCGCCGTAGAAGACCACGTCCGGCGCGAGCATGTCGATGAACGCGTCGATGTCCCCGCCACCGACCACGGCCAGGAACCGGTCGGTCAGCTCGGCGCCCTGCCGCCGGGACACCTCGAAGCGCGGGCGGCCCTCGTCGATGCGGCGCCGCGCCCGGGCGAAGATCTGACGGCAGTTGGGCTCGCTCTTGCCCACGGTCCGGGCGATCTCGTCGTATGCGTAGCCGAACACCTCGCGCAGCAGGAACACGGCCCGCTCGACCGGCGACAGGCTCTCCAGCAGCACCAGGAAGGCCAGCGACAGGGAGTCGGCCATCTCGGCGCGCTCGGCCGGGCCGGGCTCGGTGACCAGCGGCTCCGGCAGCCAGGTCCCGACGTAAGCCTCGCGCCGGACCCGCGCCGACCGCAAATGGTCGATCGCGAGCCGCGTGGTCGTGGTGGCCAGGAACGCCCGCGGCGATTCGAGCAGCGGGCCGGCTTCCCCGGCGCGGTAGGCGCGGAGGAACGCCTCCTGGACGATGTCCTCCGCGTCGCCCACGCTGCCGGTCATCCGGTAGGCGATGGAGAACATCAGCGGCCGGAGTTCCTCGTGGACGGCATCCGGCTGGGCGGCATCCGGCTGGGCGTCATCCACGGCTCACGCCCTCCCGTCGCCCGGGGCTCCCGCCCGCGTCCGTTCGGCATCATGATCGTCACCACTGAGGCCGGTGGCGAAACCGGTACGCCAGCTGGCGTAGCGGGGAGTCCAGCCCAGCTCGCGGCGCGCCCGGGCGTTGGACGAGCCGCGGATCTGGGTCATCATCGAGACCACCGAGTCGCCGGCCAGCAGGCGCCCCAGCCAGACCGGCACCCGCCACGGCGATCGCGCGCCGATCGTCCCGGCCAGGTAGGGCAGCCATTCGCTGACCGGTGCCGGGTCGTCGTCCACCACGTTGTAGAGCCCGGGGCGGCCGCGTTCGGCGGCGATCAGCGCGGCCGCGGCGGCGTCGCTGACGTGGGTGAACGACCAGACGCCGGCGCCGCTGCCGATGACCGGCAGCCGCCGCTTGCGGACCACTGCGACCATGTCGTCGGAGGCGCCGGGCCCGTACAGGATGCCGTAGCGGAGCACCAGCCCCTCCGGGGCCTGGCTGGTCACGGCCTGCTCCACGTGCCGGATCGCGCGCAGCGATGCGGCCATGCTGGCCGGCGGGTCCGGGTCCAGCGGGTCGTCCTCGGTCTTGACCGGGCCCCCGTCCCGGGCGTTCGGCCAGCCGGTGAAGCTCTGCGCGATGACCCGCCGCGTGCCGGTGGCCCGCGCGGCCTCCAGCAGGTAGTCGGTACCCCGGGTGCGCAGGTCGTTGGTGACCGCGAACGTGGTGTCGAAGTGGCGCAGGTCGGCCGCCCCGGTCAGGCCGGTCATCTGGTGGATGATGACGTCCGGCCGCGCCCGGGCGACGGCCTCGCGGGTCGCGCCGCGGTCGAGCCCGTCGGCGACGGCCGGCTCGGCACCGAGCGCGCGCAGCAGCCCGGTCTTGCCCGGCGTCCGGGTGGTGGCGGTGACCTGATGGCCGGCTGCGGTCAGCATCGGGATGAGGCTGCGCCCGATGACTCCCGTGCCCCCGGCGACAAACACTCGCATGATGACTCCCTTCAGGCCGCGAGTCCTTCGCCGTTAAGACGGGATAGTGCGTGGCCCTGTGACAGCGGCCGGGTTAGGAGACCGCTTCCTTCCGGGCGCGCTCCTTTTCCCCCTGCCGGTAACGGGCGGGCAGCGTGGCCACGAGTCCCTCGGCGAACAACGGGATGTGCCACAGCGGGGGAACCGGGCCCTGAATACCTTCGAGCGACATGACGACGCCGACGCTCGCCCGGACCAGCCGGCGGGCCGCGGTGAACATCATGAAGGCGAGCGGCAGCTCGGCGAACACGGCGGTGGCGACGCTCATCCAGATGTCGGAGCTGCCGAGATCGAGGATCACGTCGAACCAGGCGTCGCAGACCAGCAGCGTTCCGGTGACCGTGAGGCAGATGATCAGCACCTGTCGTTCACGCCAGGCGGCCCAGGCGGTGGCGGCGAACGCGGCCAGCAGCCCGATGTCGAACCCGACCCAGGCGCCGCGCCAGTGGACCGCCCGGTAGTCGATGGGCAAGGTGATCGCGAGAACGGCGATCCACGCGGCCAGGACCACGCAGGCGCCCATGAAGAGCATCAGGGACAGCCGCCGCCGGCGCTGGAACTTCCGGCTCTGCAGGATGTGTGGCTCGTCGATGGCGGCGAGCAACTGCGCCAGGTGCCGCCGCTCCTCCGGGCCCATCCGGCGTACGTCATCCTCGTCTATCACACTCACTATTAAAGGCCTCCCCGTTAAAAAATTCCCTGAAGGCTCCCCCGGTTCCCGCCGGGCGGCCGGGCAACCGGACGGCCGGTGAGCACGGCGACGTAGGCTGGCCAGGTGAACGATGAGCTGGTCTACGCGCACGCCGGTTTCGGCTCGGACGCGGTCCCTTATCTGGCGGCCTGGGACCTGCAGCGGGCCGTGCACCAGCGCCGCGCCGACGGCGAGATCGGCGACACCTGCCTGATGCTCGAGCACGAGCCCGTCTACACGGCGGGCAAGCGGACCGAGCCGTCCGACCGCCCGGTCGGCGACCCGGGCGCGCCCGTGGTCGACGTCGACCGGGGCGGCCGGATCACCTGGCACGGCCCCGGGCAGCTGGTCGGGTACCCGATCATCCGGCTCCGGGAGCCGGTCGACGTGGTTGGTTACGTCCGGTCCCTGGAAGAGGCGCTGATCAGGACCTGCGCCGGCTTCGGCGTCGCGGCGCAGCGGATCGACGGGCGCAGCGGCGCGTGGGTCACCGGCGGCGGTGCGCCGGACCGGAAGGTGGGCGCGATCGGCGCGCGCGTGGCCCGCGGCGTGACCATGCACGGCTTCGCGCTGAACTGCGACTGTGACCTGTCGTGGTTCGGCCGCATCGTGCCGTGCGGGATCAGCGACGCGGGCGTGACGTCGCTGACCGCGGAGACCGGCCGGCGGATCACGGTCGCCGACGCGCTGCCGGTCATGGAACGGCACCTTGCGGATGCGCTGGGGCATTCGTCGTGGCACCACGTCGAGGGCACCGGCACGCTGACTGGTGCGGGCGCCCTGGCGGGTCGCTAGCCGTCGCGAGTGGCCCGCTGCGCCAAGGGCCGGGCCGCTGGGAGCCGCCGCGTCGATCATAGTTTCGAGACCGGCTTCAGATTGCCGGACGGAACGGTTATCATGTACTCATGACCGCTGCGACCGTTGCCCCCCAGGCGCCATATGAGGCGCGCCCTGGGCGTGGCGTGCTGGTCGCTGGCGACCTGGCGGACCTGCGCGGCCCCGTTTCCGGGACGGTTGAGCTGCCGATATGGCTGTTCTGGTACCCCGACCGCACGTTCGATCTGGACGACCCGGCCACGCTGCGCTGGATGTACCAGACCGTGCTGCGGGAGGCGTCCCGGCCCGAGGACCTGACCACCTTCCTGAACGGTGAGACGCTGGCCGCCCTGTGGCCGGACCTGTTCCTGCCTAAGGGCGTCCGGCGGGCGTGGGAGGACCGCTATCCGGTCCTGCGGGCCACCGCGGCCACGGCCGCCTAGCTCCATCCTCCGGCTGCCCGCCCCGGCCCGGACCGCCTGATGCCGATCAGCAAACTGCAGCGCGAGGTGGCCAGCATCGCCCTCCGTGCGGCCGCCCGGCATGGCTTTGCGCTGGCAGGCGGAAATGCCCTCATCGCCCACGGGATCATCGACCGGCCCACCGAGGACGTCGACTTGTTCAGCGACCAGGAATCGGGGGTGGCCGCCGCCGCCCAGGCGGTGGAAGAGGCCCTGCGCGAGGCAGGTTTCCAGGCCGAGCGGCGGGACGTGGCGGGCGGCCTCGGGGACTTGTTCGAGGGAATCGGTGAAGGGCTCGCCGAATGGATCCTTACCGCGCCGGACGGGCAGCAGACCATGCTCCAGATGGCCTACTTCGACCGGACCCGTGGGCCGGTGACCATGGACGTCGGGCCGGTCCTTGACCTGGAGGATCTGGCCGGGTGGAAGACCGTAGCGCTGGTCAGCCGGGTAGAACCGCGAGATTTCGCGGATACCGCAGCCGCCCTGCAGTACTACACCGCCGATGAGCTGATCAGCTTCGCCAGACGGCTGGATCCGGGCCTGGAGAGCCGCGACTTCGCGGATGCGGGCCGGCAGCTGGACCGGATGCCAGACAGGGTATTCGCCCGCTATGGGCTCGGCCCGCAGGAAGTGACACGAATGCGGGAGCGGTTCACCGCGTGGCCGCGGACCTGATCTCTACGATCTCACCTTGGTTAGCGGGACCTTCAGCCCTTCCTGCTTCACCTTGGTTAGCGGGACCTTCAGCCCTTCCGCCGGTCTTCGCGCCTGCCTTTAAATAAGAGCAATCCGGATCAACGGGACTGCCGGGGCGGCTGTGGAACAGGACACGATGACGCGACACGAAGCTTCGCAAAGTCCCCGATTCGCGCTGGCGAAGTTCCGGCCGACAACGCTGCCGGCCACGCTGGTCACAAGATCCGCTATGCATGACCGGCTGACGGCAGGGGCGAGCAAGCGCCTGACCATTGTGGTGGGGTCGGCTGGTGCGGGCAAGAGCGTGCTGCTGTCGAGCTGGGCGGCGGCACGGCCGGCAAACACCACTTCCTGGTTGTCATGCGATAAGGCGGACGCCGATCCGATCCGTTTCTGGACCGCTTTCATCCAGTCCCCCCAGGGGGTAGCGCCGGGTTTCGGTACGGATGCCGCCAACCTGCTCACGATGGACGGCGTTATGTCAGCCGACGTCACCGCGTCGATTGCGAACGACGCAGGAACAGTCGCTTCACCCATCCTGGGTGAGGCGGGACTCGGGCTTTACAGCAACGCTGAACCGTAGAGATCGACCGCCGGCGTGCGTACAGCGCGCCGTCAGCAGCGGATCAGGCGGCCGAGGTGGCCTGCGGCTTCCGTATTGAGGGAAGGGCGGACCGGCGATGGCCGATAAGAGGGCGAAGCGTATCGCGGAGCTGATCAAGCCGCTGCGCGTCAAGCCGGGCTCGAAGGTCAACCTGGCCAGGGATTTCGACCCGGGCTACAAGGCCGGCTTCGCGAAGAAGAAGGACGGCAGGCCGCTGCTGCGGACCGGTGTCGAGCTGCTGGCCGACTACCAGCGCCGGCTGGCCGCCCAGGACACCACCGGGGTGCTGGTGTGCCTGCAGGCGCTGGATGCGGGCGGCAAGGACGGCACGATCCGGCACGTGATGAGCGGGGTGAACCCGCAGGGCGTGCGGGTGAGCGGGTTCAAGGTGCCCTCGGCGGAGGAGCTGGGCCACGACTACCTGTGGCGGTACGCGTGCCGCCTGCCCGCGCGCGGAGAGATAGGGATCTTCAACCGGTCACACTATGAGGAGGTCCTGGTGGTGCGGGTGCACCCGGAAAACCTGGACCGGCAGAAGCTGCCGGCGGAGGCGAAGGGCAAGGACGTGTGGGACCGGCGGTACCGGGAGATCAACGACTGGGAGCGCTACCTGACCGATAACGGGTTCAAGCTGGTGAAGCTGTTCTTGAACCTGTCGAAGGAGGAGCAGCGGATCCGGTTCTTCAAGCGGCTGGACCTGCCGGAGAAGAACTGGAAGTTCTCGGCCGCTGATGTGCGGGAACGGCAGCGGTGGGACGACTACCAGCAGGCGTTCTCGCAGATGCTGTCGGCCACCAGCACTGCCTGGGCGCCGTGGTACGTGATACCAGCGGACCGCAAATGGTTCGCCCGGATCTGCGCGGCTGCGGTGCTCGCGCACACCCTGATCGAGATCGACCCACAGTATCCGGAGGTGAGCGCAGACCAGCGGCAGCAACTGCTCACCGTCAAGGATGAACTCAAGGCCGAGGCACCCAAAGGCGCGCCCAGCGACCCCTTCACAGCCAAGAAAGCCAGGAAAAAAGCCAGAGCACAGGAAGGAAACGGCCGAAACTCACCCGGGCAGGGTGAGGAATTGGTGGCCGGCGGATAGCAGGATCGAACCGTGTCTGCGCTCTCAACCGCATCGGTACCGACCGCCAGACTCGCCTGGGGGATCCAACGGCAAGAAACGACGAAGGAACGGAGAACGCCATGGCCGACCTAATCGCTATCGGGTACCCCGATCAGGCAACCGCCGAGGCCGCCGCCGACGAGGCACGCCGATTGGCCAAGGATCTGATCATCCAGCCAGACGCGATCGCGGTGATCGTGCGGGACAAAGACGGCAGCTACCACGTCCACACCAATCATCACATCGTCGGATCCGGCGCGACCTGGGGCATGTTCTGGGGATTGCTGTTCGGCCTGCTCTTCTTCATCCCGGTCTTCGGCATGGCGATCGGCGCCGGGATGGGCGCCCTCATGGGCAAGCTTTCCAAGACCAGCATTGACAAGCAGTTCCAGGACCAGGTCCGGGACATGCTCAAGCCCGGCACGTCCGCACTGTTCCTGATGCTGGAGAAGGTCACACCCGACAAGGCCGTCGACGCGATGAGCAAGTACGGCGGCACGGTCCTGAAGACCTCCCTGTCCAACGAAGACGAGAAGGAACTCCAGGAGGCCCTGCACGGCAGCGAGGCGGCCGCGCAGTAGTCGCGCAGTAGTCCTGATGGGAACGCTCGTTCCCCTCGGGCATGCCCACGTCCGGCTCCCATGCCAGCCGGGCCGATGACGGCGGCCGGGTTCAGCCCGGGTCATGGCTCTTCGATCTCGCCGGCCACGGTGTAGCCCCGGCCGGCGAGATCACTGTGAGAGGAGGCACCCGTGCGGACGGGCACTGAACCCGCGCTGGGATGGACGGTGGTTCTGCGGCGCCAGCCGGCCCGCATCGTTGAAGGCCACGTACAAGGCGGTTACACCGACGCCTACGAGCTCATCTGCTGTAGCTGCGGTGACCATCCCGACCTGGATTATCGCGACGTATCACCCGAGCTTCAGCGAATCCGCGGGCCGTACCCGATTGCCGCGGGCATCGCGGCGTACGCGACGCACGTGAACCTGTGCCACGGGCAGCAACCGGGCCAGTCAGTGCATGACGCCAGCGGAGGCCCGGCTTTCCCTGGCGGGGATGAGGGCCGCGATGACTGACACGACCGCTCCTAGGGGGCGCGCCGCCGCCAGGGCGATGATCTTGCCGCTCGCGCTGGCTCAGTTCATCGCCAGCTACGCCGCCACGAACATGAACGTGGCGATCAGCGCGATCGCCAAGGACCTGGGCACGTCGGTGGCCGGGGTGCAGACGGCGATCACCTTGTTCACGCTGACGATGGCGGCGCTGATGATCCCGGGCAGCAAGCTGACCGACATCTGGGGGCGCAAGAGGTGCTTCGTGCTGGGCCTGGCCGTCTACGCGGTCGGGGGCCTGCTGGCGGCACTCTCACAGGGACTCCCGCTCCTGATCATCGGGTACTCGCTGCTGGAGGGCGTCGGGTCGGCACTGATGATCCCGCCCATCTACATCCTGGTCACGGTGGCCTTCCCGGACGTCAGGTCGCGGGCCAAATACTTCGGCGTGATCAGCGGCGCGGGCGGGCTGGGCGCCGCCGCCGGGCCGCTGATCGGCGGGCTGGTGACCAGCGCGATCAGCTGGCGCGCCTCGTTCGGTCTGCAGGTCTTGGTCGTCCTGTGGATCATCTGGCTGGCCCGCAAGATCACCGACCCGGCCCGGTCCGGACCTAAGCCGCGATTTGACCTCCTCGGGGCGGTGCTGTCCGCTGCCGGGCTGTTCTTCGTGGTGCTCGGGTTCCTGCAGTCGCGGACCTATGGCTTCGGCAAGTCGCGGCAGGACTTCACCATCGGGAACACCGTGATCATCCCCAAGGGATCGATTTCCCCGGTGTGGCTGTTCGTGGGCATCGGTGCGCTGTTCCTGCTTTGGTTCTTCCTCCATATCCGGTCTTCGGAGCGCAAAGGCCGGGATGTCCTGCTCTCGCTGCGGCTTTTCCGCAACAAGGTCGCCAATCTGGGGCTGGGGACCCAGACCATTCAATGGCTGATCCTGCAGGGAACCTTCTTCACCGTCTCGGTCTACCTGCAGGAGGTCAACCATTACAGCGCGATCCAGACCGGGCTGATACTCACCCCGGCCACCATCGGGATCCTGGCCGCCTCGGCCGGCGCCGACCGGTTCGCCCGGCGGCACCCGCAATGGTGGCTGATCATCGCCGGCTTCGTGGTCACCGCGGTCGGAATGATCTTGCTGCTCGTTCTGGTCCGGGCGCACGCGGGCATCTGGCGATGGATACCCGGGCTGCTGCTGTTTGGCGTCGGGATCGGGACCATGCTGACCTCCTCGGTCAATGTGGTCCAGTCCAGCTTCCCCGACAAGGACCAGGGCGAGATCTCCGGCCTGTCCCGCAGTGTCTCGAACCTGGGATCATCGCTGGGCACGGCCCTGGTCGGCTCGGTCATCGTGGCCGTGAAGCTGCCCGAAGGAAGGCCTTTCGCGGTCGCTCTCACCATCATGCTCGTGGTCGCTCTCATCGGCCTGGTCCTCGCCGTCCTCATCCCCCGCACACCGATCCAGGCCACGGCCACATCGCCCCCGGACGCCGAACCCGCGGCCCGGCAACCAGCGCCATAACGTCCAGATTTGAGTGCTGAAGCTGCCGGCGTAGTTCACCCGGCCAGGGTGATGAGCCGCGGGCTTCAGCGGAGGAGGCTGACAGCCGGGTGAGTGATCCGGGGCACCGGTCAGTGATCCGGGGCAGCGGTGCCATGACGGGCGCCATCGATCCGGCAGCGAAGGGCGGACACCATGGCCAACGTGGAGCGGCTGCGACCGGACACGGCGCGATGACCGGGTGGCCGGACCAGCCGGTGATCTACGAGATCAACACCGCGGTGTGGCTGGACGAGCTGTCCCGGACCTCCGGGCGGCCGGTCACCCTGGCCAGTGTGACCGCCGCGGACTGGGACGCGGCCGTCCCGGCCGGGGTGGACGCGGTTCTGGCTGATGGGGGTGTGGGGACGCAGCCCGGCCGGGCTGGCGCTGGCGAACGCCAATGCCGAGCTGCAGGCCTCGTTCACCGACGCGCTGCCGGACCTGCGGCGTACCGATGTCATCGGCTCGCCGTACTGCGTGCGCCGCTACCTCGTCGATGCGGGCTTCGGCGGTCCCGATGCACTGGCCGGGGCGCGGGCCGCCCTGGCGGCGCGCGGCGCGCGGCTGATCCTGGACTACGTGCCCAACCACGTCGCGCCGGATCACCCGTGGGTGACCAGCCGCCCGGAGCTGTTCGTCCGCGGCGACGCGGACGATATCAAGGCCGACCCAGGCGGGTGGATGACCGCGGCCGGGCAGGTGCTCGCCCATGGCCGCGACCCGTACTTTCCGCCCTGGCCGGACGTGGTGCAGCTGGACGCGTTCTCCCCGGCCCTGCGCGCGGCGACGGCGGACGTGCTGGCCGACATCGCCGGGCAGTGCGACGGGATCCGCTGCGACATGGCGATGCTGATGACTAACCAGGTCTTCGCCAGGACCTGGGGCGGCCGGACCGGGCCCGCCCCGGACGCGGAGTTCTGGCCTGCCGTGCTCGCCGCGCTGCGGGTCCGGCACCCGGAGACGGTACTGATCGCCGAGGCCTACTGGGACATGGAGTGGGTGCTGCAGCAGCAGGGTTTCGACTTCTGCTACGACAAGCGGCTCTATGACCGGATCGTGAGCCAGGACGCCCCCGCCGTCCGCGGCCACCTGCGCGCCGATCTGAGCTACCAGTCCCGGCTGCTGCGGTTCCTGGAGAACCATGACGAGCCCCGCATCGCCAGCCGCCTGCCCGGGGACGCTGAGCGGGCCGCGGCGGTGGCCGTCGCGACGCTGCCCGGGGCAACCTTGTGGCACGAAGGGCAGTTCGAGGGCCGCCGGGTGCGGCCACCGGTGTTCCTGTCTCGCCGCCCCGAGGAGGCGCCGGACGTTGAACTCGCCGGCTGGTACCGCCGCCTGCTGGCCGCGGTCGACAGCCACCAGGTGCGGGCAGGCGCCTGGCGGCTGCTGGAAGCCAGCGGCTGGTCCGACAACCAGTCCTGCGCCAGCCTGGCCGCCTGGTCCTGGGCCGGGGACGGTGGCGGCGACCGGCACCTGGTAGTGGTCAACTTGTCCGGCCTGCCGGCCCAGGCGCGCATCCCGCTCGACTGGCCGGACCTGCCCGGCCGCAGCTGGCGGCTCACTGACATCCTCGGGCCGGGCGTGTTCGAGCGAGACGGCGGCGAGCTGGCCAGCCCCGGGCTGTTCGTCGATCTGGGACCGTGGCAGTTCCACCTGCTCGCCCTGCGGTGACCGAGCACGGCCCGGGCATGATGTCCAGCTGGCTGCCTGGCCTGCGGGCGGTCAGGTCCTACCGGCGCAAGTGGCTGGCCAAGGACGTCGTCGCGGGGATCGTGCTCACCACACTGCTGGTCCCGCAGGGCATGGCGTATGCGGAGCTGGCGGGCCTGCCGCCGATCACCGGCCTGTATACGTCTATCTTGTGCCTGCTCGGCTATGCGGTGTTCGGCCCGTCCCGCATCCTGGTGCTGGGCCCGGATTCCTCGCTGGGGCCGATGATCGCGGCGACGATCCTGCCGCTGGCCGGCGCCGGCGGCGACCCCAAGCGGGCGATCGCGCTGGCGTCGTTGCTGGCGCTCATGGTCGCGGCGATCATGATCCTCGGGGCCGTGGCCAAGCTCGGCTTCATCGCCGACCTGATCTCCAAGCCGACGATGATCGGCTACATGAACGGCCTGGCGCTGACCATCCTGGTCGGGCAGCTGCCGAAACTGTTCGGGTTCAAGGTCAGCGCCGAGGGCCTGATCCACGAGGTCACTGGCTTCGTCAAGGGGCTGGCCAACGGCGAGGCGGTAACCGCCGCGGCCGTGGTCGGGATTGCCGGGATCGTGCTGATCCTGGTGCTGCAGCGCTGGCTGCCCAAGGTTCCGGCGGTACTGATCATGGTGGTGCTCGCGATCGCGGCGGCGACGGTCTTCAGCCTGGCCGATCACGGGGTCAGCCTGGTCGGGGTGCTCCCCAAGGGATTCCCGCCGCTCACCATCCCGCACATCCGCCTGGAGGACCTGGGGCCGTTGTTCGCCGGCGCGCTGGGAATCGCCCTGGTCTCCCTGGCCGATACGATTTCCACCGCGTCGGCGTTCGCGGCCCGCACCGGGCAGGAGGTCCGCGGCAACGGCGAGATGATCGGGATCGGCGCGGCGAACCTGGCCGCCGGTTTGTTCCAGGGGTTCCCGGTCAGCACCAGTGGGTCGCGGACGGCGGTGGCGGAGCGGTCCGGTGCGAAGACCCAGCTCACCGGGGTCACCGGGGCGGCGCTGATCATCTTGATGATCGTGCTGATCCCGGGCCTGTTCCGGAACCTGCCCCAGCCCGCGCTGGCCGCCGTGGTGATCACCGCGTCGCTGTCCCTGGCCGACATTCCCGGAACGGTCCGGCTGTGGAGACAGCGCAAGGTGGAGTTCCTGCTGTCGGTCACGGCGTTCGCCGGCGTTGCCCTGCTCGGGGTGCTGCCCGGGATCGCGATCGCCGTGGCGCTGTCCATCCTGAACGTCTTCCGGCGGGCCTGGTGGCCTTACGATACGGAACTCGGGCGCGTGCCAGGGCTGGAAGGCTACCGCGACGTGGACTCCTATCCGGAGGCACAGCATCTGCCCGGCCTGGTGATCTACCGGTTCGACGCCCCGCTGTTCTTCGCCAACGCCAAAACGTTCCGCGATGAGGTCAGGCGACTGGCCAGCACTGAGCCAAAGCCCAGATGGATCGTGATCGCGGCGGAGCCGGTGACCGACGTGGACACCACCGCTTCCGACGTGCTGGAGGACCTGGATGAGGCGCTGAACGCCCAGGGCATCAGCCTGGTATTCGCCGAGCTCAAGGACCCGGTACAGCGCAAGATCGAACGCTACGGGCTCACCCGCACGATCAACCCACGCCACTTCTACCCGACCATCGAATCCGCTGTCACCGCCTTCAGCCAGGCGACCGGCGCCCAATGGACCACCCCAGACCAGGCCGCCGACGGGCCGGCGGTCCCAGGCCAGGGCGCCGCTGATGCCGACCCGTCGCGAGACATTCCCACATCACCTGCCAGCTAGCGGCAAGGGAATCAAGGGGCAGGAGGAGAGAACGGCCGTGGTGCTGAATCTTCTTCTTATCGGCTTGGCGATCGCGCTCGATCCGCTGCCGCTGACCGCCTTCATGGTGGTGCTGCCCTCCCAACGCGGCGTGCGGAAAGGCGCGGCGTTCGTGTTCGGGTGGCTGGTGTCCCTGGCCATCGTGGTCACCGTCACGGTCCTCGCGACCGGCAATAATCCGCCCAAGCCGAACACGGCACCGTCGCTCGCCTCCGTGGCGGTCAAGCTGGCGATCGGCGTCGTCCTGGTCGCGATCGCGATCCGGCAGCGGCGGCGGAGGGGGCGGCCGAAGAAGCCGAAGAAGCCACCGAAGTGGCAGCAGCACGTGGACAACATGTCCCCGTGGTTCGCCATGGCCCTCGCCCCGACGCTGCAGCCCTGGGCGCTGATCGGCGCGGGAGCGGCCACCGTGGTGGAGGCCAAGCTGTCCAGCTGGGAAAGCTTCCTCGCGCTGTTCGGGTTCTGCGTCCTGGCCTCGGCGTCCTACCTCGCCATGGAGATCTACGCCGGTTTCCGGCCCGGCCAGAGCCGGGCGTTCCTGGCCAGGTTCAGGACCTGGATGGAAACCCGCACCGACCAGGTGATCATCTTCGGGAGCCTGATCCTCGGTTTCTGGCTCATCGCCAACAGCATCAACCTGATCGTCAGCTGAGTCCGCAGCTCCAGGCGGGTCCATCACAGGTCAGCGGACCCGGTCACAGGTCAGCGGACCCGGTCATACGGCCCGCTGGCGCCCATATGAAGGCAGTCACCCGTGGACGGGTGAGGCGCCCGAGTCGCCAGCATGTAACGATCTCGTCATGGACCAGACGACGGGGTCACACCTTGAGGACACCCGCTCGCAGCGCTGGCTGGCGCGTCTTAGTTTCATGCTCGTATGCCTGGCGATCGTGATCCTGGCCGTCTTTGCCGGGCTAAAGAGCTTCGCGATGCTGGCTGTGGGCCTGGCCGCCGCCGCGGTAAGCCTGGCCGCCGCGTACTTTTTCCTGTCCCGGCGGGGCGTACAGCGGTGGCTGTCGCTCGCGGTCTTCGTCCTCGCGCCGGTCGCCGTGATCATCGTCTACGCGTTCGCCGACCTGCTCTGGGTGGCGATCGTATCGGCCGCCGTTTGGCTGCTCGCCATCGTCACCGCGCGCTCGGCGCTAGCTGGCGGGCAACCGGACTGGCGGATGCCCGAGCGCCCGGCGGAGCCGCCGGTCCGGTCCCCGTACCTGATCATGAATCCGAAGTCCGGAGGCGGGAAGGTCGGGAAATTCGACTTGAAACGCAAAGCCGAAGCCCTCGGCGCCGAGGTCTTCCTCATCGACGGGCCCGGGCCCATTGACATCGCCAGGGTGGCCCGCGAGGCCGTGGCACAGGGTGCCGATCTGCTCGGCGTCGCCGGAGGCGACGGGACGCAGGCCCTGGTGGCCGGCATCGCCGCCGAGCACGATATACCGTTCCTGGTGATCTGCGCAGGCACGCGCAATCATTTCGCCCTCGATCTCGGGCTGGACCGTGAGGACCCGGCAGCGTGCCTGGGCGCCTTGTCCGACGGCGTGGAGCTGCTGGTCGATATCGGGATGATCAATGGCCAGGTCTTCGTCAACAACGCGTCGTTCGGCGCGTACGCCGAGATTGTCGAGACTCCGGCCTACCGGGGCGACAAGCTGAATACGACGCTGAACCTGCTTCCGGACCTGCTGCAGGGGCACCGGGGAGCACGGCTTTCCGCGCAAGCGGACGGTACGGAGATCAGGTCGCCGCAGGCGCTACTGGTGGCCAACAACCCGTACGGAACCGGCGATATCGCCGGCCTGGGCCGTCGCACGCGGCTGGATCGCGGCATTCTTGGCATAGTCGCGGTCAAGGTGCGCAGTGCCAGGCAGGCTGTCAGCCTGCTCCGGGGCGAGCGTGCCACCGGGCTAACCATGCTGACCGCCAGAAAGATCGAGATCAGCGCCGACGCCGCCGAGATCCCGGCCGGGATCGACGGCGAGGCGGTATCGATGTCGACGCCGGTCACGTGCACGATCTCCCCATCCGCGCTCCGCGTCTGGGTGCCGCGAGACCGGCCGGGCGTCCCCGCCCCGAAGCCTGTCGTGAACTGGGATAGGCTATGGCACCTCGCAGGTATCCACCGCGAGCGTGCGGCGGTTGCACCGTGAGAGCCGCTGCTGTACACGCGAGCTGGCTGACGACTACGGCGTCACGCCCGACCAGTGCCGCTGGGTGATCGGGGGCCCCGACCGGCCCATGGCGTCCCCTGATTACATTCCGTTCCTGAATCCCGCAGACGTCGACGTGACGCTGGCGACGCACCGCCTAAAAGCACGCCGCCTAAAAGACTGACGGGGGCAGATCGGCCGGGCGGCCGACGAACGTGCCGCGCAACTCCGACAGCCAGTCCTGGATCGGGTGCGGATCGGTCCCGGCCACCTCGCGGACCGTCGATGTCACGGTGCGCTCGCCGCCATGCCGGATCCACTCGAACATCTCCAGCCAGCCATCCGCCAGCCAGGGAGTCAGCCCGCCGGCCAGCATGTTCTCCCGCGCGCGCTCGGGCGGCAGCTCCTCGTAGTCCACCTGGCGAGCGAAGACAGCCGAAAACCGCGCCGCGACGCCGGCGTAGCTGAGGGCCTCCGGCCCGGTCAGCACGTAGGTCGCATCCTCGTGGCCCGGGCTGGTGAGCACCGTGGCCGCCACCCGGGCCACGTCTTTCGCGGCGATGAAGCTGACCCGGCCCTGGCCGGCGGGCGCGTAGATCGTGCCGTCGGCGCGGATGGTGTCCGCCGCGTCCACGAGGTCCTCCATGTACGCACTGGGGGCCAGGTACGTCACGGGGAGCCCGGTGGCGTCCAGGTGCACGGCGACCTGCCGGTGGCTGCGCATGAAGCGCACGTCGCAGTCGGGGTCCTGGAAGCCGTCCGCCGCGATCTTGACGACGTGCGGGCCATGGCCGGCGGCCACCAGCGCGTCGATGAACACCGTCTCCAGCTCGGCCTGTTCCTCGTGTATCGGGCTGAGCAGGAAGACCCGGTCAAAGTCCCGCAGGACCTCGGCGGGCGGCGGCTCGTCGAAGGATGCCACCACATGCCGAGGCTGGCCCGGCAGGTCCGCGGCCGTCGCCTCGACCCGCACCATCGCGGTGGCGTCGGCGCGCGCGTCAGCGAGCGCCTCCATCAGGCGGTAGCCCACCCGCCCGCTCGGCCCGGTCACCAGAATCACGTCACTGCCTCCTGATCGTGCGGCCACCCGGCAGGTCCGGGCGGCTGCCATGACCCCATTGTCCCGCCCTCCCCTGTCGGCCAATGGCCGACGCCCGGTTCAGCTGCCCCCGTCCGTCCTGGGTTGCGCGCCGGCCGGATGCGGCACGGGGCATCCGGCGGGGAAGGTTCCCAGCTGGCCAACGTCGTAGCCGTGCGGATAGCTGCGGATGTTGGGCAGCTGGCGGGCGAAGAGCGGCTCTTGGCGGGCCGGCAGGAACCGCACGACCCGCGCGCGCAGGCGCAGGGCCCCGGCCGCCAGGCGTCGCTCCCAGCGGGACGGCCGGCGGTAATGGAACGCGTCGAGCAGCGGATCGTCCATCAGCGCCTTGGCGAATCTGTCCACGGCGGCCCGCGGGGCGAAGCGGTTGAGCTGGAACGTCGACATCAGCCGCAGCGTCGCCTCGGACACCGCCAGGGCACCCTCGTCGAAGGCGAAGTGCTCCTGCTCGAACCGGTCAAGCAAGACACCGAACTGCTGGTGGGTTTGCGGGATGTCCCTGATTCCCATGTGGCGGCCTAGTTCGCGGTAGTAGTTGGCGCTAGCCACGCGCTCGGCCTCGGTCAGGCGCCGCCAGCCGTACTTGCCGATCCAGCGGATCGGCATCACCACGAAGGCGGACAGTACGTAGAGCTTGTCGTCGTTAGAGATGTCGTACGCGCCGTGCATCTGGTTCATCCGCCGCACCGCTGCGCGGCCGGCCGGACTGGCCATCCCGTGTTCCAGGATGGCATCCAGGATCAGCGCGGTGTCGTCGTAGCGTTTCTGCGTGCGCTGGGTGAACTCGCTGGTCTCGTACAGCAGACGGCCGATGCTCGGGACGGCGTACGTGCGGTAGAGCGCGAACGAGAGCGACTGGTTCATGTCCCATGGGAACTCGTGGACGGCCAGGATCCGGTAGATCTCGTGGTAGTCACGGCCGGGATCGAGCTCGCTGATGCGCCGTGACCAGTGCTGGCGATCCATATCAACTCCGCCTCAAAGCTGTCGTAGCACGGCTATTACCTTGCCGGCGAACTCTGCGTTTCCGCCTGGAATTGGAGTATGGGCCGGGTTGTGCGGCATTAGCCAGACGTCGTCGCCCACCTTTTTGTACGTCTTGATCGTGCCCTCAAGCTCGACGCCATCAATGGTCGCGGCCACAATGTCGTTATTTTGCGGCGGCTGGAACAGGGGCCGGATCACCACCCGGTCACCGGGGAAGATACCGGCGCCGATCATTGAGTCCCCCTCGACCTCCAGGATGAACAGCCCTTCTTCCCGGCCGACGACATCCGTGGGCAGCGGCAGGTAGTCCCCGATCGACTGCTCAGCCGTTATCGGGCTGCCCGCGGAGATCCGCCCGGCAACAGGCACCCAGGTCACCTTGTCCGGCCCGGGCATCTCGGCCCTATCGGCCTGCGCGGGCTCTGGCGGCGGCTGAGACCCGGGCGTCCCGGGCGGTGTAGCCACTGGCGGCTGGGCCTCGCCCGGCACGGACGAAAAGGGGGGTTCGCCCGGGAGCCGCACCTCCACCGTGCGCGGGCGTCCGGCCTCGCAGCGCATGTAGCCCTTGGCTTCCAGTTGCCGGTACTGGTAATGCAGACCGCCGGGATTGTTGCGGCCGAGGTGCTCGGCAACCTCCCGGATAGAAGGCGGATGCCGCTGGTCCTGCGTAAGCGTCCGGATGGCCAGGAGAATCTTGCGCTGGGTAGATGTGAGGTCGTCCAGTGGCTCCTGGTCGTTCACCGACAGGCCTCCCGTCCGTTGCCCTGACCCGGCTGGATTCCTGAATCGATCATGTCAGGCAGACGCGTTTTATTGAATGCGCGGCGGCCGGCGCCTTTCCGTGGGCGAGATCGGCTTTCCGGGGCAGCGCAGCCGCGGGTCCCGCCGGGGACGCGGAAACCGGCTGATCGAAGTCCCGGTACGCGGGTATTTTCCCCTCGCGGAGTTCTCGCTGTGCTGAACCGGGAAGGCGGGCCGATGGAACTGGTCGTTGACAATGCGCGCGTCATCACCATGGCGGCCGGCGCCGGGCCAGCGGACGCCATGCTGGTGCGGGACGGCCTGATCGCCGCCGTGGGACCGGCGCAGGCGGTCCGCGCGGCGGCGGCGCCGGGCGCGCGGGTGGTGCGGCCGTGCTGAACACGGCCGCGCTGAGGGAGGCCGGTTTTGACGACCGGTGCTGGGCGGTACACCCGTTCACCAGTCCGCGGACCTGTTCCCGGCGGCCTGACCGGCCGGGCCGCCGAGCCCTGCGGGAGGTGTTACTCGAGGGCGGCGAAACCGGGCTTGATGACCGTGTTGATGATCTCCAGCCGCTCGTCGAAGTGGATGAACGCGCTCTTCATAGCGTTGATCGTGAGCCACTGGATGTCGGGCCAGCCGTAACCGAACGCCTCGGTGAGCGCGTGCAGCTCCGAGGACAGCGTCACCCCGCTCATCAGCCGGTTGTCGGTGTTGACGGTGACGCGGAACGACAGCTTGCGGAGCACGCCGATCGGGTGGTCGGCGATGGACTCGGCCACGCCGGTCTGGATGTTGGAGGTGGGGCACATCTCCAGCGGGATCCGGCGGTCCCGGACGTAGGCGGCGAGCCGGCCGAGCGACGCCGACCCGTCCGGGCTGGTCTTGATGTCGTCGACGAGCCGCACACCGTGCCCGAGCCGCTCCGCGCCGCAGAACTGGACCGCCTCCCAGATCGATGGCAGGCCGAACCCCTCCCCCGCGTGGATGGTGATGTGGAAGTTCTCCCGTTGCACGTATTCGAAGGCGTCCAGGTGCCGGCTCGGCGGCCAGCCCGCCTCGGCGCCCGCGATGTCGAAGCCGACCACGCCCAGGTCCCGGTAGCGGACGGCCAGCTCGGCGATCTCCAGCGACCGGGCCGTGTGACGCATGGCCGTGAGCAGCCCGCGGACGATGATCCCGGACTGCGCGCTGCCCTGCCGGAATCCCGCCAGCACCGCCTCGACGACCTGATCGAGGCCCAGTCCCCCGTCGATGTGCAGCTCGGGGGCGAACCGGACCTCGGCGTAGACGATGCCGTCCGCGGCCAGATCCTCGGCGCATTCGGCGGCGACCCGGATCAGCGCGTCGCGCGTCTGCATGACCGCGACCGTGTGCTTGAACGGCTCCAGGTACAGCTCCAGGTGACCGCGCCGGGCGGCGCCGGTCATCGAGAGGGCCAGCACCTCGGGGTCATAGCTGGGCAGATCGTCGTAGCCGATCTCGCGGGCGAGATCCACGATCGTCGCGGGGCGCAGGCCGCCGTCCAGGTGGTCGTGCAGCAGGACCTTCGGGACGGCACGGATCTGATCAAGGCTCAGGGTCACGCGCTCATTGTGAATCATCCGGCCCGGACCGCGCAGCGCTGGGGCTCAGCTCCGCGCGGAGCAGGTGCTTCTGGATCTTGCCGGAGGGGTTACGCGGGATGGAGTGGATCACGACCGCGTGCGGGGCCTTGTAGTCGGCGATGCGGTCCCGGGCCCAGGCGCGCAGCGACTCGAGGGTCGGGGCGGCGCCATCGGCGGGGACGACGACCGCGAGGATGCTCTCGCCGTAGTCGGGGTGCGGAACGCCGATGACGGCGATGTCGAGGAGGTCGGGATGCCCGGCGAGCGCGTTCTCCACCTCGATGGAGTAGACGTTGCGGCCGCCGGTGATGATCAGGTCCTTGAGCCGGTCGACGAGCGTGATGTAGCCGTCGGCGTCCTGGACGGCAAGGTCACCCGTGTGCAGCCAGCCGTCGCGAATGGTCTCGGCCGTCGCCTCGGGCCGGTTCCAGTAGCCTTTCATGATCGTTTCGCCGCGCAGGATCAGCTCGCCCACCTCGCCCGGTGCGACGTCGGCTCCTTCCGCGGAGACGACGCGGGCCTCGGTGTTGGGCAGCGCGTAGCGGCCGCTGGCGTCCGGGCGGGCCAGCACGTCCTCCGGCCCGGCGTAGATGCCACCCGGGCCGGCCTCGGTCTGCCCGCACAGCTGGTAGAGCGCGACCCGCGGCAGGGCCTTGGCCAGGGCGCGGGCGGAATCGGGCGGCATGGGCGCGGCGCCGTACATGCCGATGCGCCAGGCGGACAGGTCGCGGTCGGTGAGGTCCGGTAGCCGCAGCAGGAACTGGAACATCGTCGGCACCCCGAAGAACACCGAGATGCGCTCGGCCTCCATCAGGTCGGCGACCGGGGCGGGCTCGAACTTGGCCACGATGACGTGCGTCATGGCCAGCGCGGTGCCCGCGAACAGAATCAGGCACAGCTGCGCGGCGTGGTAGAGCGGCGCGACGTGCAGGGTCCGGTCGCCGTCCCGGTAGCCGGTCGCGCCGGACACGTTGATGGCCACCCACAGCGCGCGGTGGTGGTCGAACAGCGCCCCCTTCGGCGCGCCGGTGGTGCCCGACGTGTACAGCAGCAGGGCGTCGTCGGATTCGGCCGGGACGTGCGTGACCGGCGGATGGGCCGCGGTGGAGAGCTCGGCGAGTTCCGGCAGGGTCAGGGCCCACGGCGAAGCCCCGCTCTGCGCGATGCCGGGCGCGACCACGCCGGCAAGTTCGGGCGCGTAGAGAACGGCCACGGCGCCGGAGTCGGTGATCAGATGCGCCAGTTCGGGCGGCGCGTCGCGCGGGTTGGCCGGCACCAGGATCGCGCCCGTCCGGAGCACGGCGTAGGCGGCGATGGCGAACGCGTCGCTGTTGGGCGACATCAGCAGCACCCGCTCGCCGGGGACGATGCCGGAAGCGGCGAGCGCCGCGGCGGTCCGCTCCACCTCCTGGTGGAACTCGCGGTAGGAGCGCCGGGCAGCGCCGAAAACCATTGCCTCCCGGTCCGGGCACCGGGCAGCGGTCGCGCGGAGCGTATCGGGGATCGAGGGCATCGTTACTCCCCCCTGGCCATGGCCAGCCCAACCGGCATGGCCCTCGATGGCCAGTGAACCATTTTCGCCGCCGGCGCAGAAGGCCCACACACCAGGGAAACGACAGCTCCCGCGGTTGCGTTGAGACCGGGCGAAGCAGGCAGCTGAGCCGGGGTCTCCGCGGATCTCCGCTACGGCAGGCAGGGGCCTTAACGCCGCGAACGCCGGAGGAAGGCGGTCAGGCTTCCCATTCGATGCCGTGCTCGGCGAGCCAGTCCCGCTCCTGCGCGGGGAGATCACGCCGCGCCGCAGGCTCCGCCGCCATCGCTCCCGGCTCGAGGCCACCGGTACTTCCGACGTGCATGGCCCATTCGTCGCCGGGCTCCAGCACGGTCTTCTCGAACTGAGGTGGCCTGCGCAGCAGCAAGCGCCTGCCGCACGCGGCGCAGGACCACTCCTCCAGGCCTGGTTCGTGCGTTCGTGTTCTTGTCATCTCGTGTGGGGTAGACACCGGGCTCCCATCTGCCGTCCATCGGATACCTGCCGCTTACCCTGCCGCTTACCCTGCCGCGCTACGGCCAACCGGATCCAGCAAACGACGGCCCCGGTCGCCTGGCGATCCCCGGCACGCCGGGATTCGCCGGAATTTTCCGTATCTGGTGTATCTGCGGCCGCCTGCCGCCCTCCGTACTTAGTGCCACCCGGATTATCCGGCGACGGAACGGGGGGTTGTGCGGGCGGAGCGCCCGCACAGTGCGCAGCCCAAGGAGAGGTAATGGCACTTCAGTCAGGTTCGCTGCAGACACCAGTCACCGACTTTAACGTCGGCGGCATTCTCGACGGCCAGGTCACGGGCATGGACGTGCTCGACCCGACCGAGAACAACGAGAAGACCCAGCTGCTCGAGGTGGACGACGAGTTCGATGTCCAGCTCCGCTGGCAGCTCACCGGGGCCGCTACCCCCGTCGTCGGCGGATCCTGGATCGTGACGCTGTACAGCGACGACATGGACGGGACCGGCACCATGACGGGACGCATCGCGGGACCCGCGATTCTTCCCATCGTCGGCGCGGTCAGCCCGCTCACGTTCCAGCACACGTTCAAGGTCGCCCCGCCCACGCCCAAGGAAGGGCTCTACAAGCTGACCGCCACCATCAGCCACTCACCGACCGGGAACCCGGCGAGGCTGTCCGAGATGTTCGGATACGCGGAGTCCACCCCCATCGACATCCGGAAAACCGTGGTGGAGTCCAACTAACCGCCATGACTTCCCAGGACAGCCGCCGCGGTACCGGCTTACGGTGCCGCGGCGGCTGGCGGACTTGGTCACCACCCGAGTTCAGCCCCGGGGTGGAGAACAGAGCTGAACCCGGGATCCCACCCCTGGGCCGACGCGGCGCTGGCTGCTGGGCGGCACCGTGGACGGCATGAACCTCAACATGTATGCGATCAACGCCGTCCTCGTCCTTATGGTGATCCGCCAGATCCGCGAGCACCCGCTCGACCTGCGGTCCCTGGCTCCCCCGGTGCTGGCCTGCGACTGCCCGGGGCTTGTTCCTGCCTGGCCTGGGTCTACGTCCTACTGGAGTTAGTCTTCGGCCGGGTGCCGCGTTGATGGGAGCCAGCGGGCGTTCGGCGGGGGCCGTGAAGAATCCTGGGGGATTCTCTGATGGCGCGATACATGTATCAGGCCGCCGACACCGCAGAGTCGATGGCGGCTCAGATCAAGGAGCCGCAGGACCGGATCGAGGCAGTCAGGCTGGCGCTGGAGGCCCTGGGAGCCAAGATCCTGGCGGGCGGGTTTCCGTTCGGCGAGTTTGACGTGCTGGTCATTTATGAGGCACCTGATGACATGGCCGCTGCCAGCGTCGCGATGGCAATTGCCGCGGGCGGCGCGGTCAAGCTCGGGTCCACCTGCGGTCCTATGCCTGGGGGAATGTGCGCCAGCTGGAGATGGTCAACCGCCAGCTGCTGGGTGAGCTGGCCCGCCGGGCTCCGCTGCTGCCCGGCAAGGACACGCTGGCCTTCATCGATATCGACGCGATGCAAAAGCGGGTCTACGGGCACCACAAACAGGGCGCCGGGTTCGGGCATACCAAGATCCAGGGCAAGGCCTGCTGGTCCGCGGCCTGAACGCGCTGGCCGCCACGATCTGCACCCCGCTAGGCGCACCGGTGATCGCCGCGACCAGCTGCGCGGCGGGCCGCGAACTCTGCCCGCGGCGCAGCCGGATTCGCCGCCGAGGCCATCGGGACGGCCCGCGCCATCGGGTGCAGCGGGCCGGTCATCGTGCGGGCGGACTCGGCCTATTACTCCGCCGCGTTCTGCGGCGCGGTCCGCCGGCTGGCGCCCGGTTCTCCGTCACGGTGAACATGGACCCGAAGATCGCCGCGGCCATCGCCGCCATCCCCGGCACGGCCTGGACGGCGATCCGCTACCCGCGCGCGATCTGGGACGGCCAGCTCCGGGCGTGGGTCTCCGACGCCGAGGTCGCGGAGACGGAATACACCGCGTTCACCTCCAAGAAGGGCCAGGCGATCACCGCCCGGCTGATCGTGCGCCGGGTCCGCGACCGGAACAAGCAGGCAGCGGCCGGGCAGGACGAGCTGTTTCCCACCTGGCGGTACCACGCGGTATTCACCGACTCCCCCTTCGAGCTGATCCAGGCTGAGGGGCAGCACCGCTACCACGCGATCGTGGAGCAGATCTTCGCCGACTGGAGCGACGGTCCGCTCGCGCACCTGCCATCGGGGTTTTCCCCGGCCAACGCCACCTGGCTCACCTGCGCCGCGATCGCCCATAACCTGCTGCGCGCCGCCGGGATGCCTGGCCAGCCTCTCCTCGGCAAGGCCCGCAGCGCCAGAATCCGCCGTGACCGGATCGACGTCGCCGCCCGCACCGCGCGGCACGGCCGCGGGCACATCACCTGCACCTGCCCGCGGGCTGGCACCGCGAACACGAATGGATGACCCTGTTCGCGGCCGCCTGCGGGCCACCACCAGCAGCGGCCTGACCAGCCCGGAACCCGGTCACCGCACCCTCAACGGCCTCGCCGGCCACCCAGGACCCTGACCCCGAGCGCAGACGCCCCGGACAAGCCGCAGAACAGGTGAGCGGCAAGCCAGCCATACCTCCATCACGACCACAAACACGAATCGTCAGTAACAGCGGCGCGACCTATGGGTCGGTGGATCGAGGCTTAGGGGCCACTGCTGGCCGCGCCCCTCGGCTTGTGGCCGGCATGCGCAGACGTGTTGGCCGCGAGCAGTGAGGCTTTGAGCTGCGTGTACTCCTCTGTGGACAGCATGCCTTCCGCATGGAGCCGTGCGAGCCGGTCGAGCCGGTCGGCGATCTGAGCCGCATCGCGCTCCGTGACGTCCGTTGCCTTGGCAAGCGCCTGGGCGGTGCTGCGGATCTCGAAGGCGAGCGCGCAGTAGATGACGCCCGTTACCACTGCCCACAGGCCGATGATCGTGATCAGAAGCGCCAGGGTTGCCTCGGGCCTTCGCATCGCCCAGATCCCGAGCAGCAATTCGATCACGCCAAGCGAGAAGGTGAACCCCCAGTGCGGGAGCTCACGGCGGCGGGAGACGGAGGTGACGATATGGAAGCTGCCGGACACAGCAAGCCATGCGCCGACGAAAAAGGCCAGGACGAGCAGGGACGGGCCAGGCCAGGCGACGAGGACGACACCGGCGATGACTCCGGCGATCCCGGCAACGACTTGCTCGCCCGACGTCCTCCCCGCATACGCGGGACTGAATGCGAGCGCTATCCCGCGGATGACGAAGACCAGGCCCGTGATGATGACCAGGGCGTGCACGGTCCACTCGGTGGCCAAGATCGCGAGCCCAAGCCCGATCGAGATGAGGCCCGTGAGGAAAGGTATCCACCACAGATGCCTGATCTGCTCGGCAACTTCCCGCAGCGGCGAGTGCGGGCCCTCGCCGGGGCTAGTGCTCTGGCTCATCGGATCACCCCTTGCAGCGTGGCGGCACACACCCGCCGACCTTTGGATGCCCTGATCATGCCCCATGAGCCGCTCCTCGGCGCGACCTGACTACGCACCGATCGGCCGGCGCAACACGGCCGGCAGCAGTCCTCGCCTGCAGTAGCGAGGCGGGGCTGCTGCCAGTCGTGCTACGCGGACTTGGCCTATTGCGATATATCTCAAGCATCGTTACTATCCCGGTAACCGTGTGACTGCCGTCACAGACGCCGGTAGCCACGGCGTGTCCGAGGAGGAATGGACATGCCTGTCAGGGATGACTACGTGCGCGAAGAGATCATGCAGGTGGGCGGGACGTCGCTGCGCGTCGCAATCCGGCCGGGTACCGGGACAGGGCCTCCGCTCCTGCTGTGCAACGGCATCGGCATGCGGCTGGAAGCCTTGCAGCCGTTCGTGGATGCACTCGACCCGGCCATCGAGGTGATCCGCTTCGATGCCCCCGGCACCGGCGGCTCTCAGCTGCCGAATCTGCCGTACCGTTTCACCACCCTGGCCCTGCTCCTGCGCGACATGCTGCATAATCTCGGCCACCAGCAGGCCGACGTCCTGGGTATCTCCTGGGGAGGCGGGCTGGCTCAGCAGTTCGCGCTGCTCAACCCGCGCCTGTGCCAGCGGCTGATCCTGGTGGCGACCGCAACCGGGCCGCAGACGATGGTGCCGCCCAACCCGCTGCCGCCGGTGAAAAACCTCATCCTGCGCCGCTGGGGCGACCTGTGGGGCGGAAGCGCGAAAACCGACCCGGACGCGTTGGCCCGCGCCCTGCGCAAGGCGCGGATCAGCCCGCTCAGCATGGGCTACCTGTACCAGCACACTGCCGCGCTGGGGTTCACCACGCTGCCGCTGCTGCCGCTCATCCGCCAGCGCACCCTGGTGCTCACCGGCGACGACGACCCGATCATCCCGGTGGCCAACGGCCGCATCCTGGCCGCGGGCATCCCGCACGCGACGCTGCACGTCTACCACGGCGGCCACGTCGAGCTGGTGACCCGCCCGGGCCTGCTCACGCCCCTGATCACCGGCTTCCTGGGGAGCGAGTTCTGGGATCTGGCCCACAGAGCCGGCGGGGACTTCACGATGGGCAACGAGGACCAGGCAGCCAGCCCGGACGATCTGTCGGAGCAGCGGCTACGGTTCGGCCAGCTGTTCCTGCGGCACCTGGACGCACTAGGCCGGCCGTTCCTGCCGGGCGGCCAGCCGCCGATCACCGCGGCGGACTACCTGGAGATGCTGGAGCTCGGCGAAATGCTCGCCGAATGCGATCACAGCTGGGCGGCGAACCCGGCCTACTACCGGGACACGGCCTACCTGCACGGCGCCCTCGCGGCCGGGGCGACATGGGACGAGATCGCCGTGGCGATCGGCGAGGACCAGGCCGGCGTCCGGCGCCGATACCGGGAATGGGCTGACGATCAGCGCAGCAGCGAGCCGACGTGAGCGGCGGCCTGGACGACGAGTACGCGGGCCGCGATCAAGTGGGCGGACGGTAAGGACTGAACGGGCCGGACGATCGGCACGCGACCGGATCGGCGCCCTTGGGGATTAGGCTCCTGGGCGCTTCCGCGTTCCGGCCGGGGCGGCAAGCGGGCAAGAGACGAACGTACGATCGAATAATGCAGAAAGGTCCGTATCAGGCCGACAGCAGCTGACGTTGGTAATCCAGATATCGACGTGCTCGGGATAATCCTCAGGTTCGAGAGCCACCTGGACTCGCCAGCGGCCCGGGGCAACGTCAAATCATGTCTACAAGATCGGCATCCCCCGAACGTGATCCGGCCAGAGGGCACGTCGATGACACCGCTTCTGCCGCGTTGAGATTCGTCTCAGCCTCAGAACCGATGCTGGGTGTCTGCCGCGGCCGGTGCCCCCGGACGCTGGTCTGGATGCCTGCGTCCAGGGGAGGCCAGTGCCGCATGATCGGCGTCGTGTTGATGGGGGCCTATGCTGCCAGGAATTCCAGGATCCGCTTGTTGATGTCGGTGGGGCGCTGCACCATCAGGAAGTGCCCGACCCCGTCGATAAGCTCGGACTGCGATCCCGGGCCGCAGTGGTCCGGCACCCGGTTCACCTGCTCCTGGGTCATGCCGTGGCAGCCGTCCTGGGTGCCGTGCAGGTACAGCGCGGGCTGGGTGATGTCCCGGCCCCAGGCCGCCGCCTGCTCAGCTGCCCATTCCTCCGAGCCGAACCGGTTGGGGTCGAACTGTCCCCAGTAGTAGCCCAGGGCAGCCTTGAAATGCGCCGGATCGCGGATGCACTCCTTGACCTTGGGCAGGTCCTCGGAGGCGTCGTAGCCGGGAGACCAGTCCGCCCAGATCCGGTCGATGAACGCGAAGTCATCGGCCCTGATGACATCCTCGGCCACCCGCTGATTCTGGAAGTACCAGAAGTAGAACGACCGCTTGATCTGGTCGTACTTGACGATGTTCTCGCCGAAGATCGCGAACGGCGGGATGTTGAGGACAACGCAGCGCCGCCACCGGCCGGGTTCTTTGCCAGCCGCCCCCCACGCCCCTACCGCACCCCAGTCGTGCGCGATCAGGATCGCATCGGAGTCGCCGCCCAGCGCCTCGTGCAGCGCGATCTGGTCGGCGGCCATCGTGCTGGAGTGGATGTGGTGCCGGTCATCGGGAAGCTCGGTCGGGGCGAACCCGCGGTTGAACGGGGCCACCGCCCGGTAGCCGGCCTCAGCGAGCGCCGGGAGCAGGTAACGGTAGCTGAAGGGCGAGTCGGGGAAACCGTGCAGGCACAGCGCCAGCGGGCCGTCTCCTTCGGTCAGGTACTCGAACGTCAGGTGGTTGGCCCGGACTGTCCCTCTCTTGAAGTCCTGCATGGTGTTACCTCCTTCGGGAGGGCCTGCCAGATGTAAGCCGCCTCCCGGCCTTTGTGCACGTGACAGGCCAGAGGGGTGGCGGTGCGGGGCGACGCTAGTCGCGGGCCGGGGAATACCCATGTGCCTGGGCCTGGAGCCGCTGCGCCGATCTCACAACGGAAGGTGAGCCCGGCCGCGGGAACCGCGTCGCTGCAGGAAACCAGAAAAACATCGCGCAACCCCCCAGGGAAGGCTAACCGGCGCGAATTCGCCCGGCCATACGGCGGGCAGAACCTCGCCGTCTCGAAATGAGGCATCTCGGCGGGCGCAGCACATGGGTCTTGCCAGCGGGTCGAGCAGGTGATAGCCACTGCAGACCAAGATGAATAGCGCGAGAGTCTGCGGTTGCAGACCGCGGTGGGGCCGTTGGAGGGAGCGACATCCCGCGTTGAGGCTCATCAGGCTGGCCGCGTATGGTGGCGCCGCAGGTCCGGTGCTTTTCACAGCGGCCTGGGTGGTCAGCTCGCTGCGCCAGACCGGTCATCCGGCGACGGGGGTGCAGTTGAGCGGCCTGGCCGCCGCCGATGCCCGGGACCCGCAGCTGATGACGACCGCGTTCGTGATGCTGGGCTCCTGCTCGATCGGGCTGGGTGCCGCCCTTAGCAGGGTGGCCGCGCCCAGGTCAGCGGGGCCATGGCTGGTCATGGCCGCGGGAGCCGCGACGGCTGCCGCGGGAGTGTTCCGGCGTGATCATATGTTGCTGACGGGTCCGGGTTTCGCCGGTGAATCGTGGCACAACCAGGTACATGACGTGGTCAGCGGCGTCGCCTACGGGGCGATGCTCGCGGCGCCGCTGGTACTGGGCCAGCGCTTTCGCGCTGACCCGGATTGGGCAGTTCTCGCCCGCCCGGTTCAGGTTCTTGCGCTCGCCAGCGCGGTGGCCATGGCGGTGTTCGCATCCCGGGCGGTTGAGCCGTGGAACGGCGTTGTGCAGCGGGCCGCGGTCACTCTTGCTCTCACTGCCGAGATCCTCGTTGCCGCACGGCTGCTGACACTGCCGCTTACTCGCTCACGCGCAAGGCCCGCCGCTATGCCTCCCACTGCGCCCAGCCCGCGACGCCGTTCCTCCACTAAATTTAAATTAGCTAAGTAGTAAGGCGGATAACACCGGAATCACCAGTGCAGTCCAGCGCGCAGCTCACCAGAATTGTCGCTATGCACCATTTGGCTGGCCACATCACCGGCTATCCGGATGGCTGAGCTCGAGCCGCCCTGGGCGGCTGTGCCAGGCTCTGGCGACGGTGGGCGTGGTGACCGCCCTGGCCTCGTGACAGGCTGGCATCAGGCAGTCGAGGAGGTCCAGCATGATCAGAACCCATAGTTATGACGTCACTGTCGCCTGGACCGGCAACCGGGGCAGCGGCACCAGCGGATACCGGGAGTACGGCCGTGATCATGAGGTGACGGTCAGCGGGGCAGGAGACAGGGAAGGGGCTGAGGACACCGGCCGGCCGCAGCCCATCGCGGGCAGTTCCGACTCGGCCTTCCGGGGCGACCCAGGCCGGTGGAATCCCGAGCAACTGCTCACGGCCGCGCTCGCCCAGTGCCACATGCTTTCCTACCTGCACGCCTGCGCGGCCGCCGGCGTCGTGGTCACCGGGTACACCGATGAGGCACACGGCACCATGACCGAGACCACCGACGGCGGCGGCCACTTCATCGAGGTCGTGCTCAGGCCACGGGTCACCGTGACCTCACCGGACATGGTCGACAAGGCGGCCGGGCTGCACCGCGAAGCCCACGAGAAGTGCTTCATCGCCAGCTCGGTGAACTTCCCGGTCAGGCACGAACCCGTCGTGCTAGCCGCCAGCACCGCAGGACAGCCAGGCTGACAGCGCCCAGCACCACGCGCGGGCCGAGCCCCAGCCCTCCCGTTAAGAGCAGGAGCGGTCGCAGGGCCATAGGGCGACGGAATGGAAACCAGCAGCGCAACCGAAAGACACGTACGCCGAGATCAGCGCCACGCTGGGCACCCCGGGCGGGCAGCATCGGCCGACCAGCCGCGGCTGCCTGGACGAGCCGCGCCGCTATCCGGCTATCGCAGCGCTGATCAGCGCCGACCCCCAGACCGCGGGGTGAGGATATGTTCATCTCAGAGTGCGCTCTCAGGAGCAGGCTAGTCGCGAGCCGCCGAGGGTTACCCCCAAGGCCCGGGCGGGCACATTGGCCGGCAGTGAGCAATCCGGTGACTGACCGATGGCCTACCTCCCGGCCTCCGGCCTGCGGGTCATGTTCAGCAGCCGCTCTTCAAAATCGGCCCATGTCCTGCTCCATTCCGCCATCGGGCCGAGGATCTGTTCCAGCACCGCAAGCTGCTCGTCGAAGGAGGACAGCTGGGCTTTCAGCGCCGCGATGCTGCGACGCTGCGCGGCGATGCTGTCGGCGATCGACGTCATCTGCGCCGCCGAAAGGCCGCCAGGCAGCAAAGGCGCCGCAGGTGCCGGCGGATGGCCGCCGCTGGATCCGGCAAGGTCCTGCAGCCTTGCCGTGATCGCGCGAAGCTGGCCGGTGAATTCCTGGACCAAGGGGGGAACCACGCCGGATGTGCTCTTCTCATCCTCGGCCATCGGCGTAATCCTTTCCGGGAAGCCGGCAGCGGCCGCTGCCACCATGCGATTATTCCCGGCCGCCTGCAGGTAATGCTTGCTACGGCCGGCCAGCGCGCGCTCGTCGGCGTACCGAAAGGCGGCTCAAGGCCGTCCGGCTGATGCGCTCCGGTCGGCCGTCTGCCTGGCGGCACGGCTATGACCTGGCCCGCGAGACCGGGCTGAAGTCGGGAACCTTGTACCCGATCCTGGTCCGGCTGGCCGACCGGGAGAGCGTCCAGGCCTGCTGGGTGGCGAAGAACACGAAGGCGGACGATTCACGAGCAGACGGCCGATCAGCCCTGCACTGAACAGGCACCACACAGCGCAACGCGCTGATCTGAGCACCCATTGGCGCCAGTGGAGGGCTATGGCAGGCCGTCCGCTGTGTCAGCCGACCGTGAGAAAAGGGTGGCTAAGTTCCTGGTAGGCAGCGGATGACCGGCAAGCGAATGCCGGCGGCGGCTCGTGAGTCCGGCGCGGGTCGTTGGGCCCCACGCGGGAGGACCAAAGGCCCGGGAGAGGGATGCTGAATGTCGGTGCCGTAGGTGGCGGCCCGTCCCCGATGCTGCGTGCGAGGGGTGCGATGAGATGGGTCTGAGCTACTACGACGTGCTCTTGCCGGTGCGTGAGCCCGCGGACGGCCTTCAGGGCGTGATGGCCGGCCTGCGGTTGCCGTACCGGGTGCTCGCGTCGATCCGCGTGCCTGCGGGCCGGATAGTTGTTGCCTTCGTTTCTGATAGTGCCAGGCTCAGTCGCATGTTCGCGGCTAACTGGGCTCAGGCTGGGACGGATCAGGGGCCGGACGCCACGCTTTATGCGCTGGCCCAGCCGGCCTGCCGATACGGCCTTGATGGAGGGTGGGACGGGGCGCGATGGTGGTCACGGGATCAGAAGGTAATGGCGGTCTTTGGATTCACCTCATACAGGCTGGCTAAGGTGTGCGTCCGGGGCATTTGTTCCGCTGTGAGCGAGGACGACATATTGTTCTTGCACGGATGCGCGTTGTCTGTCGGTACGGGGATTGATAGGCGGGGGGTGGTTATCACGGGGAGTTCCGGGGCGGGGAAGACCACGCTTGTGGCGGGGCTGTTGCGGCATCCGGAGCATCCAGTAGCGGTGCTGAACGACGACTGGGGTGCCATTTCGCTGAGCTCCGGGAATTTGGTCAGCACGGGAGAGAGGATGCTGCACATGAAGTCAAGCAGCGTGCTGGCCCTTCGTCCCGGCTTTTTCACGAGCGCACTGGCAGGTTCATATTCGCCCGATCTCTCCGAGCGGGATCCGGCTGCCCGGATGCTGGTGTTGCCGGAAACTGTGTACGGGGCGGCATGGAGCACCTCGGCGACGGTCGTTGAGCATGTGGCCGTGGTTGTGCGGGAGCCTCCGGGCTGGTTGCCACCGGGCCAGAGGGGCGAGGCCGTGAGGGAGCTGGAGAGCGAGGGTGATGTGGGTTCCGTTCGCCATCACGAGGCGTTCTTTAACGGATCCCTGATCCTGATGGGGAAAGAGGATAAGTTGCGCGAAGAACGGCACTTCTGCCAGCTGCTCGACCGCACAACGGTGTCTTGGATAAATAATTGCGGTACGCCGGAGGCCCTCGTAGATAACTTCATTTCCGCAGTGATAAATTGAGGAGGGTACGCTATGCCGCTGGTCTTGCCGCCAGCGTCGTCGCTATCCGGCACTACGGGCTGCCCGAGCTGCGCCAGCTGGCCGCTACCGGTCCGGCCGCGGACCGGGCCGCACGGGAGGCCTTCGTCCAGGCCTACGAGAAGGTGGTTACCGACTACCAGGGCGCCGCGCAGGCGGCGGCCCGCGGCGACATGACCGCGTTCCGCGCCGACTTCGGCCTGGTCGCACCGCACGGGCTATCCCACCGGCCCGGACGCGAAAGCGCTGAACCGCGCTTCCGCCCCGTTCCCGTTCAGGGCCTGCGGCATGGGCGACGGCATCTGATGCCCGTCACCGGGATTCCGAACGCCGCGAGCAGGATCTCAGGCCGGGGCCATGCGGGCCGGGCGGATTTCGATACGGCCCGCCGGCCCGAACTCGGCGGTGCACGGAAAGTCCGGTGCTCAGGCCTGGGAATTGGCTGGTGACCCGATGATGATGTCGTGCAGCGCTTGGTCGCCCTCGTTGATGATCTCGGAGTCCACCCGCACGCCGGTGACCGGGCACAGGTACTCGCGGTATCGCGCCCCGTAGCCGGCGCGGCCTTCCCGGGTGGCGAATTCCGCTGCGATCGTGCGCAGCGGGCGATCCAGCACGGCGCAGCCGTCCTTGAAGTTGCCGCTGACCGGGGAAGCACCGCGCGGCCGGTGACGGTCACGAATGCCTCCGGGCAGCCGTCCCGTTCCACCACGGCCAGCTCGCCGGCGAGAACCCGCAGCGGCACATCCGGCGGGACCGTAGCGGGCGTGCCTGCGGGCCGGGCGGCGTCGGCGAGCCTGGCGGCCAGGCACCGGGATCGCAGCGTCTGCGTCGCCCCGTCCCCGGGCACGACACCGTATACCTGCTCGGCCGCGGCGGCCGACAGCGCCCCGCTAGCGACGTCCGCGGCGACCTGTCCGGGATCCCGGGTGAGCGGATCGCCGAAGCCGGGCGCGTTCGCGCCTGTCCATTCCCACGCGGCGTCGGCGCCCATCATGAGCATCGGGCCCTTGGCCTCGACTTCGGCCTCGGTGCCGTCGATCGCGCCGAAGTCCTGCGGCACCTCCCCGGCGGCGAGCCGGGCGACCACGTCGGTGCCGTGCTTGAGCCGGAAGTGCCCGGCCGAGCCTGGGTTGCCGCCGAACGGCCCGGCGGCCTTGGGGAAGGACTCGTCGACGTACAGCGCCGCCGCCATGCCCGGCACGGTCCACGGGATCCCGGCTTCGACGAAGCCGCAGCCGCCGCGGAACCGCCCGGCACCGTCCGCGCCGGCCTTGAGCGCCCGGCGGTAGAGGAACAGCATCGGCCAGAGCAGCTCGAGTTCCTCGATGTTGCTCGCGGTGCCCTCGGGAATCCAGAAGTGGCCGCCGAAGTCGACGCCGTCGCCAGCCGGTGACGCGGCCAGCGAGCCGATCATGTTGTCGGCGTTGGTCGCGACGAACGGCTCGCCCGTGGGGTGCACGCCGCCCGCGATGAAGCCGTAGAACACCGGATGCGCCGGGCCGATCGCGAGCCCGGCCACCTCCGGCTCAGCACACGCCAGCATCTTGCCGATCACCGCGCCGGACAGGCTGATCAGCGTCTCCATCGTGTAGATGCCGGCCGGGCTCACCGCCGCGGGAAAGTCCGCGCAGGACAACGTGCCGGGTACCGGTTCGAAGTGCACCCGCCGGTATACGCCGCCGTACGCGCCGGCGAGGTCGGCGGTGAGCGATGCGGTCAGCGCGGCGAGGAAAGCGCCGGAGAAACCCGCGTAGGTGACGTTGATGGAGCCGGTCTGCGGGTCGGTGCCCGCGTTGTCGACATACAGGTGCTCGCCCTGCTTTCGCACCGTGATCTGGTACGTGTAGATGCCGGTGTCACCGGTGCGCGCGGCCTCGGCGTAAATCCGGTGGCTCCACCGGCCGTCCGGTATCTTCGACAGGCGCTGCGCCACGGTCTGCTCGCCCGCGTCGAGCACCCGGTTCATCACCGTCTTCACCGCGTCCGCGCCGTACCGGTCGGCCAGCGCGGCGACCCTTCCCACGGCGACCCGGTTCGCCGATATCGCGGCCCGCAAGGTCCATATGCACCTCGGTCGGAACCCGCGACTGGCGCAGGAACATCTCCTCCAGGTCCCGGCGCACCTCCCCGCGGCTGACCAGCTTGAACGGCGGGAACGCCGGCGGATCGGTGAACATGTCGGCCGCGTCGACGCAGAAGCTGCCCATCACCGAGCCACCGACGTCGGCGTGGTGCATAACGTTGGCCACCCAGCAGAACAGCTCGTCGCCGACGAACACCGGCGCGGCCACGATCGTGTCCGGCTGATGCGGGGTGCCGACGTACGGGTCGTTGGACACGAACATGTCGCCGGGCTCGATGCCGGGGTTCTCGGCCCGGTTCTCCAGGATCCACTTGATGGTCAGCGCTTGGGCGTTGGAGAAGTACTGCAGGTACGGGCCGAGGAACACCAGGTCGCCGGACTCGGTGATGATCGAGGGCTGGAAGTCCCGGGTGATCATCGTGACCGGCGAGACGGCCAGCCGCTGGATGGTCTGCCCATGCTCGAGGTTGGTGTTCATCAGCGAGTAGCGGATGACCTCGAAGGTCACCGGGTCCACGTCGGCGCTGCCGGTGTGCAGCCTCAGCGTGCCGGGGATGCGCAGCGTCTCGCCGGGGATGTAGCCGCGCTGCACGCCGTCCCACATGGTCATCAGAACTCCTTCAGGCGTAGCTCGCCGAGCGGGCCGGCGGACAGCGACGCGCCCTGCGGGACGGCGACGGTGGTGTGCGCCAGCTCGATGAGGGCGGGGCCGGTGACGGTCCCGCCGGGCGCGCCGCGGTAGACGTCGGTCCTGGTCCAGCCGTGCCCCGGCCAGTAGACGTCGGCCTGCTCGGGCTCGCCCGGTACCGTCAGCTCCGGCTGGGCGATGGGGATGCCTGCCGGGACCGACACCCGGGCCCGGAACGCGAACACCTCGACGGCCTGGAAAAGTGCCGTGCCGCCGTCGCCGTAGCGCCGGATGTACTCCTTATCGAAGTCGGCCAGCAGGGTCCCGCCGTCCGCGGACGGCGAGACCGGAACCTCCAGGCTGTGCATGAGCTGTTCGCGGTAGCGCATCAGCGCGTCGATCTCCACCAGTGGCTCCCCGGGGACGCCGGTGGCCGCCAGCTCGGCCAGGGCCGCGTCGCGCACCTCGGCCACCGCGGTCGCGAGCGCGGCGCCGTCGAACGGGGCCAGCAGCGAGCGCTCCAGTTCGTGGTACAGAACCACATCACCGGACGCGATGCCGTACGCCGAGAGCGTGGATGCGCCGTTGCCGAGCGGGATCACGACCTCGCGCACCCCGGACTCAGCGGCGTACCCGAATGCGTGCACCGGGCCCGCACCGCCGAACGCGTACAGTACGAAGTCGCGGGGATCGAGGCCACGTTCGAGCGTCTGCTGCCGGATCATCGTCGCCGCCTGCATGTTGTTGATCCGCAGGATGCCCGCTGCGGTCTCCTCGACGGTCAGGCCGAGCCGCGTGGCGAGCCGGCCCACGGCGGCGACGGCGGCATCACGGTCCAGCGGCATCCGGCCGTCGAGGAACGTGTCCGCACGGACCAGGCCGAGCACCACATCGGCGTCGGTCACCGTCGGCTCGGCGCCGCCGCGGCCGTAGCAGGCCGGTCCCGGCTCGGAACCGGCGCTCACCGGGCCGACCCGAAGGCCGCCGGTCGCTTCGTCGAACCAGGCGATCGAACCGCCGCCGCAGGCGATTGTGCGCACGTCCAGGTTGGGCAGCCGGAAGGTGTACTGGTCGATGACATTCTGCTCCGCCACGACCGGTTTGCCGTCGACGATCAGTCCGAGGTCGAACGACGTGCCGCCCATGTCGGTGCCGACCACGTGGTCGTGACCGTACGCGCCGGCCAGGCGCGCGACGCCGATCAGGCCGCCGGCCGGCCCGGAATTGATCGTGCCCAGCGGAGCCGCGGCGGACGCGGGCAGCACGCCGCCGCTGGACTGCATGACCAGCAACGGGCTCGCGAGCCGACTCTCCAGCTCACTCAGGTACCGCGAAGAGGCCGGACCGACGTAGCCGTTCAGCACGGTGGCGACCGTGCGCTCGTACTCGCCGAGCCGGGGAGACACGTCCGACGAGCGGGACACGAACACCCCGGACATCGCCTCGGCCAGGGCCTTCTCATGCGCCGGGTTCGCGAACGACCACAGCAGCGCGATAGCGATGGAGTCGAGCCCGTATTCCGCGATCGTCCGGGTGATCCGCTCGATCGCCGTGCCGATGTCCAGTTCGGCCACCACCTTGCCGCTCGCGTCGACCCGCTCCTGTACCTCCACGACGGCGCCCGGCACGATCAGCGGCGCTGGCAGCCTGCTGCCGTGTACCGAGAACACGCCCTCGATCGACCGGCCGGCGACCCGTCCGGCACCGCGCATCATGGCGAGCGCGTCACCATGCCCCGCGGTGGCGATCAGCCCGACCCGCGCACCCCGCCGTTCGAGCACCGCGTTCGTGCCGATGGTGGTCCCGTGCCCGATACGCTCGGTGCGCTCCAGCAGCGCGGGCAGGTCAAGGCTCACGGTTTCGGCGAGGCGGCTCAGCCCGGTGAGCACCCCGGCCACCGGATCGTCCTTGGTGGACAAGACCTTCGCGCTCCGGTGGTTTCCTTGCCGATCCACCAGAACGCAGTCCGTGAACGTGCCGCCAATGTCCACGCCGACGTAGTACATGGGTCACTCCTTGGGGGCGCCCAGCTCGTCTTCCCGGCCCGCGGGGTCCGGGCCGCCCAGCGTGTCATACGCGCCCTCGGGGGTCGGACCGTCCAGCTCGTCCTCCCGGCCCGCGGGGTCCGGGCCGCCCAGCGTGTCATACGCGCCCTCGGGGGTCGGACCGCCCAGCTCGTCCTCCCGGCCCGCGCGGTCCGGGCCGCCCAGCGTGTCCCATCCTTCTTCAGCAGGCTCAGGGCTGCGTGCGTGCCTTCCCATCCTGTTCTCCTTAAGTAGACCGTTCCGCGATGCCTTATTCATCCCCAAGGATTTCGCGCCCGCAGGCCGCAATCATCGGCGCTAGCGGCCATGTGAGCCCCCGGGTAGCGGTACCCGTAGTCGCGTGAGCTGGCAGGCCGCACACGGTTCCCCACGCCGGAGCCGGTGGCGCTGGGCGAGCCGCGGCGTCGATCATGAAAGCTAGCCTTCCCATTGGGTCAGTGCCCGGGGACTAGTAGGTTGCCGGTAGAACGCCAGTCGGCATTTAGCAAGAGCCTGGGGGTTCGAGATGCCGTGGTTCCCGGACTTCATCAGCGCCGTCGAGATGGCGCGCCTGCAGACCCGGACCGCCGGTCAGGCGGATCCGGTCGCGCAGTACTTCACCGCACTGAACGAGGGTGATACCCGCGCCCTGGAGACGGTGTGGCCGGGCGAAGTGGTGATCTACGATCCGCGGGCGGGCGAGATCCGTGGCCACAAGCAGCTGCGCCGGTTCGTGCACCAGAACCAGGCCTGGCTGACGGAGCGGCACGCCCAGATCGAGACCGTGGCCTCCACCGTCGTGGGCGGCCGCGCCGTGGTCGAACTCCTGGCACACCTGGCCCCCGAGGGGCAGACCGGCGATGGGCAGGACATCGCGTGGCCGGTGGCGGTCGTGGCCGAATCACCCGACGACCAGTCGGTGGTGTTCCGCACCTACTGCAGCCAATGGCCGGTCGACGGGCGGCGCCACCTCCGGCCGCCCATCCTCAAGCCCACGGACGCCCAGCCCGCTGATGTCGTCGGCCGCTACCAGGCCGCGCTGGGCGCCGGTGACACCGGCGCCATCGTGAGCACCTTCGAGCCGGACGGATACTTCCGCGAGCCGATCGGCCCGCACTACACCCACCGCGGTACCCCTGAGCTCCAATCGTTGTTCACCACGTGGTTCAGCGCGGGCGGCGGCATCGATCTGCAGCCCTGCGCCATGACCGACGACGGCGTGCGCTGCGCCCTGGAGTACAACTGCGTCCGCTGGGGCCGCCACGACCTGCCGCCCCAGGCCGGGATCGGCGTCTATGAGCGCGGCCCGGACGGAATGCTGGCTGCGGCCCGCATCTACGACGACATCGAACCGCCCGTCGGCTAGCCCGGCGGCACGACTGTTCATCTGCCGATCGCGCAGGCGCGGCTGGACTTCCACGATCAGTCGAGCGAAGGTGGATGCCAGACCAGCCCGGCGGCGTTCACACCGGCCACCGGCGACCCCTTAGGACAGGAGCCGCGGTCATGGACATGAAACTCGAGGTTGTCGTAGTGCCGGTCGCCCCATGAACGGCGACTATGACGTCATCGTGATCGGCGGCGGCTCACCGGGCGAGCACTGCGTCGGCGAGCTCGCCGACGGCGGCCTGCGGGTGGCCCTGGTCGAGCGCTACCTCGTCGGGGGCGAATGCTCGTACTTCGCGTGCATCCCGTCCAAGACGCTGCTGCGCCCCGGTGAGGCGGTCCATCAGGCGCGCGAGGCGGCGGGAACCGCGGAAGTCGACGTCGCCGCCGCGCTGGCCTGGCGTGACTTCATGGTCTCGAACTACTCTGACGCCGGGCAGGAACAGTGGCTGGCCAGCAAGGGCGTCGACCTGCTGCGCGGGACGGGCAAGCTCGCCGGGCCGGGCGTGGTCGAGGTCGACGGTGTGCGCCACACCGCCCGGCACGTCGTCCTGGCGACCGGCTCCGATCCGGTGATCCCGCCGGTCCCCGGTCTGCGCGAGCTGGATGGCATCTGGACCAACCGCGAGGTAACCGGCATGAAGGCCGTGCCGCGGCACCTGCTCATCCTCGGCGGCGGCCCGGTCGGCGCCGAGATGGCGCAGGCCGTGCGGCGGCTGGGCGGCGACGTGGCCCTGGTGGAGGCGGCCGAGCACGTGCTCGCCCGCGAACCCAAGCCGCTGGGCGACGCGCTCAGTGAGGTCCTGCGCCGCGACGGCATCGAGCTGTATCTGGGGATGCATGCGACCGCCGCCCGGCGTGAGGGCGAGGACTACGTGCTGACCCTGGACGGTGGCCGCGAACTGCGCGGCGACCACCTGCTCGTGGCCACCGGCCGGCGCCCGCGCACCGCCGGGCTCGGCCTGGAGACGGCCGGGGTCACGGTCGGCCCGCGCGGCATCCCGGTCGATGAGCACCTGCGCGCCGGGGAGCGGTTGTGGGCCATCGGGGATGTCACCGGCGTGCGGCTGCTGACCCACGTCGGCAAATACCAGGGCGAGGTGGTGGCCGCGAACATCCTCGGCCTGCCCCGGATGGCGCACTACGAGGCCGTGCCGGACGTCATCTACACCGACCCGCAGGCCGCCGCCGTCGGCGTCTCCGAAGACCGGTTCAGCGCGACCGTCTCGCTGACCGAGGTGGCCAAGATGGAGACCTGGACCCGTGCCTACGCCGACTCCAACGGGTTCCTGACGTTGGTGAGCGACGGCGATACCCTGACCGGCGCCTACGCGCTCGGCCCCGAGGCCGGCGAGTGGCTGCAGCAAGCCACGCTGGCCATCCGCGCCCACGTGCCGATCCACGTGCTGCGCGACGTCATCCAGCCCTTCCCCACGTTCTCCGAGATCTACGTCGGCGCACTGAAAGCACTGCACGGCCAGATCACCGCCGCCCGCCAGCCGGCCGACGGGAGAAACATGGCCTGACGCATCACCCGGGCCCGGTCCGGACGGCACACTCCCTGAGCCCCCTGTTCCCGGGCCCCCTGTGGCCGAGCCCCGTGTTCCCGCCGACCGCACCCCCGGAAAGCCGGTGCCGCTGGCCGCGGGCCGCCGGGCGCTCGGCTGGTGGCTGACCGGCACCAGCCGGGCCATGCTCACCCTGGCCCGGTCGCACGTCCTGGACCGCGGACACCGACCTGGGCTCGCTGCTGGGCAAGGCCTCAGCCTGCACGTGCGGCAGGTCCGTCAGCCCGTCACTTTGCATTCGGCACGCGGATGAGCTGGTCGAGCCGGGCCTGCGTGATGATCCGCGGAAGCTGTGTCTGTGGCGTGTTACCGACCACCAGCGGCCGCATCATTTCCTGGATGGAGGAGTCCTCGTGGGACAGGATGTGGCAGTGCCAGACCGATGTCCCGGCGATGGTGTACGTGCCCACCCAGACGGTGATGGTGTCCTTGGGCGCCACGAAGGTGTCCTTGGGCCCGGACTCCCACGCGCCTGGGGGCTGGAACGGCCCGATCTTCAGCGGTACCGCGTTCCCGTTGGCGTCCTGGGTCGACCATTCGTCGACGTGCCATCGTCCCACCAGCCGCAGCTCGACCAGATGCTCGTGGATCGGATGGCTATCTGGGCTGTGGTTCCGCATCGCCCACGCCTCGGTCGAGCCGAGCTGCGGCGTCTCCGTGGCCTGGTCGGTGAACGCCTTCAGCCCAGTGGCGTCGCCGAGTTGCGCGACACCGGGCGTCTTTTCGCCGGCCTGCACGGTGCGCAGGCGGGCGGTGCGCAGGCGGGCGGTGAGCAGGCTCACCGAGGGCGGTATCACATTGTTGGTCTCGACGATGACCGGCGGCACCGACGACCGGTCAGGCGAGCTGAGCGGGCTGCTCACCTGGAACGACATGAGCTGCGGGATCTTCGCGACGGAGGGGTCGCCGTCCGGGTACGGTGTGGCCGCGTCGTTGGCCAGGACCCAGTTCTGCCCGGCGTGCCCGATGAAGTCAACCACCATCTTGTACCGTTCCCCAGGCGCGATGAGCAGGTCGCTGACCTTGGCCGGGTGAAGGACGTAGCCGGAGTCGCTCCCGACCACGGTCATCGTGGGGGCCCTGGCCCCGGTGGCGCCCCCGGTCTGCTGCAGGCTGAGGTGGTAGAACCGCGAATCCGAGCCGTTGATGAAGGTGAACGTGTACCGCCGCGGCTCGACCTGCTGGAAGGGCGCGATCGTGCCGTTGACGACCGGCAGGTCCCCGAAGAACTCGGGGTTCGCGTGGGTGTAGCAGAGCGTGTGGTCGGCGTTGAACGACTTGTCCTGCAGCACGTAGGCCTTGGCGAAGTTGCCGCCCGGCAGGTTGAACAGCGGCTCCAGGTTGTCGGTGTTGGGCATGAATCCGGCCAGTCCCTCATACACGCTGTATGAGGTCGTCTTATCGGCGTGGTCGTGGTACCACAGCGGCGCTGCCGCCTGGTTGTTCGGGTAGTGGTTGGTACGTGAGCCGCCCGGCGGGATCAGTTGTCCCGGCGAACCGTCGTCGGCTGCCGCCTGCAGGCCGCCGTGGCGATGCATGACCACGGCGTTGTTGTTGTTCGGCTGATCGAACGGGAACATCTGCGTGCCCGCTGCGGGCAGGCCGTTGACCAGTGTCACGTCAACCGGCTGGCCCTTTTTGGTCACGATCATCGGGCCCAGGTAGTTCACCGTCGCGTTGGCCGTGCTGTAACCGAGTGTCGGCACCGCGGGCCACTCGCTCGAGAACTGATGCGTGCCCAGGTGGGCGGTTAAGGTGTAGTGGCCCGGCCCGTCCGGCGCGGCGACCGGCGGCTGAGCGACGGCGTCCTTGAAGAACGTCGCCGCCGGCGAGGGGCCGCACTCTTCCGCGGCGTGTGCCGCTGGCGCCAGCGGTCCGGCCGAGATGAGCGTTCCGGCCCCGACGACCGCACAGCTGACGGTCGCCGCCAGGAATGGGGTCCGTCGTGCGTGCGTCACGTGCTGTCGTTTTCGCCCAGCCTTAAACCAGTGGATGGACATGCCAACCTCCGTGATCCGAGCATCCCTCCCGCGTGTACCATTGGCCGGCGCTAGCGGGTTGCGTAAAACCGTTGAGCCCCATCGGAAGGTTGCTAGCCCTGTGGGTAACGGCAGCATGCGCTGGAACAAACGATGGACAAAGAAGGAACTTTTGGCCCCAAAACCGGCGCGAATTTTGCTGAGCTGCCGGTTAACCTGTTGCCTTGTTGCCGCGTGCTGTGACGGTGTCCCGACGTTGTGACGTGTGACTGGCCGGCGGTTCTCGAGCCTGGCGGCCGTCCGGGTTCGGGCTTGCCGGGAGCGATCCGGCCGTCAGACCAGCGAAAGCGGGCGTGTCAGACCCAGGCCCCGCCCCCTCAGAACCGTGCGTGCAACTCGTCGCTGCACGGCTCAAGCAAGCCCCGGTGCGGAACCGACGCCGAAAGACGGTCAGCGTGGTCACGCCGTCTTTCCGGGTGGTCCGTGGGAGTGCAGGGTGCGTCCGTCGGGGCTGGTGGCGGTGGTGGTGCCGTCGGGATGGCAGGTGAGTTTCCAGCCCCAGCGGTGAATCACCACCAGGTGGTGGAACTTGCATAGCAGCCGCAGGTTGCCCAGGGCGGTGGGGCCGCCTTGGGACCAGTGGATCAGGTGGTGGGCGTCGCACCGGGACGGTGGCTGGTGGCAGCCGGGAAACTGGCAATGCTTGTCCCGCTGGATGACGGCTTTGCGCAGGTGCGGGGGGACGGTGCGGGTGCTGCGGCCGATGTCGAGGGGCTGGCTGAGGCTGGTGTAGGGCGCGCCCAGGGTGGTGGCGCGCAGGCAGGCGGCGAGCCCGCCGGGGCCGGACAACAGGCTGATGCTCAGCTGCAGCAGGGTGTCCCGCAGCCGTTGCCGGGTGGCGGGGGACAGTTCGCCGGGCCGTTCCGGCCGCGCGGACAGCCTGCCGCCGTTCCGCGTCCGGCCGCCGTTCCGCGTCTGGCCGCCGTTCGGTGGACGGCCGCCGGGGCCGTCGCCTGGCGGGCCGCCGGGGCCGTTGCCTGGCGGGCCGTCGCGGCGGGCGTCCGGCTGGCCGTCCCGGTCCGCGGCCGGTTCGCCGTTCGCGTGGCCGCCTGGGCGGTCATCTGGGCCCGCGCCCGGCCTGCCGCTGTCCTGGTCCTGGTCCTGGTCGTGGCGGGTGGCGTGCAGGAACAGGCCGGTGAGCTGGTCCAGGATCGCCCCGTCGATTTGGCCGGAGACGATCGGGGTGAGCACCGCGTCACAGGTGGCGGCCTCGGCGTCCGCACCGGACAAGCACACCGATCCGGGATCGGCGGCGGCGGCGGCGCGGGCCAGGCTCCAGCCGGTTTCCCGGCCCGCCCCGGCGGCCCAGCCGGCTTCCAGGCCCGCGCCGCCGGGCAGGCCCCGGAGGGTGGCCAGGTCGATGTGGATCTGGACCTGGGCCGGGCTGGCGCGTCCCCCGCCCGCCTCCAGGCCGCCGCGGTCAGCCGCTCACACGCCTCCCGCAGCGCGTCGTGGCGGCGCTGCGCCGCAGTCCGGAGATCTTCCGGGCCGCCCCGCTGGGCCAGCGCGTCCAGGACCACCTGCAAGCTGGCGGCACATTCGGGCGTCAGATCCCCCTGCAGCCGCCCCGCGCCGTCCAGGGTGGTCTGCAGCCAGACCGCCCGGTCACGCGAACCCGCCATCATCGTCGGCATCAGGGGTGGTCCGGGCGCGTTCGATCATCTCCCGCGCCAGCGCCGCCAGGTCATGCATGTCCGCGCCGCCCAGGGCCGCCGCGAGCAGGATCCGGTCCGCGTCGGGGCGCAGGTCCTCCGGCAGCTGCCCGGTCCAGTCGCAGATCTGCCGCGCCCACGACGCCGACAGCTGCCCCGCGGCCAGCGCGGCCGCGATGACCGGATGGGCGGCCAGCCGCCGGGCCCACCCGAGCGCCCCGCCCGCCGCCCCCGGCGTGACCTTCGTGAACGCCCGCAGCCAGGACTCTGGGCCCGTAGTGCCCGTCGGCCTGATAGCCGTCCTGGGACTGAACGCGGCCAGGATCCTCGCCCGCGCCGCCGTGGTCCGGGCCTCGGCCTGCTCCAGCCCCACCAGCGCCTCGGCCTGCGCGGCGGTGCCCAGATCAGCGGCGTCACAGCCGGCCAGGTACCCCAGCCCGGCCGACACCATCGCCAGCGCCTGCGCCGTACTAGACGGCTGCTGCAGGCTGGCTTTGGGTGCACATGGGCGGGATCACCTCCCCGGGGAGACTCGCTGTTCGCCGGTCGATCACTAGTTCGAATACTAGCGAGAGGGTCCGACAAAACCGGGCCCTAGAACGCCTCACCGCTCCACCGCTCGAGCGAAAGATAATTAGTTCACCCGCGCCGAGCACGGACAATCGCATCCCGTCCCGCGCAGTCACCGAGAACTCGTGAACATCGGCGGCCGGTCGGTCGCGGGCGGCCCGAGCCCTGACCGTCGCAGCGCCTCGGCCGCCTGCTGCTGCCTCCCGAGCACCAGGTAGGCGCGAGCCAGCACCTGTCCACCGACTCCCACGGCTTCGGCTGGCTGTCCGAGGACGACTCCGTTCATCACTTCGCGGCCGACGTCGACCCGGTCAAGGGCAAGGGGTGATGTACGCCGTGCAGCAGCGCTGGCCACGTCCGCCTTCCGGGACGTGATGGGCGTTCCGGCCTGGAAATCACTGCCGTCCTGGTACCTGGTCGCCGCCGACGACGAGGCCCTCCCGCCTGATGCCGAGCGCCAGTTCGCCGCTCGCCTGAGCGCCACCATCGTCGAGATCCCGTGAATTCGACACGCTGGCCACCGATCTTGACGTTCTGCTCAGCAGGCGCCGCTACTGCCGTTCCTGCTCAAGACGCACGACAATCCTCAGTGAATATCACGCGAATCGCGCAGCCCGGCAGGCTGCGGCTCATCATCGCGGCTGTAACCGTGGCCATTGCTGGCTTGGTCATCCCGCTCAGCCAGATCGCGTCGGCCCGTACAGCCGAGGCTGTCGCCGCAGATGACGGCCCTAAGCCCACCATCGTGCTGGTGCACGGAGCGTGGGCCGACGACCTTCATCACGTCGCGCGCGTCATGGGCATTGACCTGGACGAGTCGTCACGGCACCAGTAGCAAGAGCGAGCGGCCGGGACGCAGGAGGTGCTCAGGTTCCGGGCTTGCTGTCGTCGAACTGGATGAACGGAACCGTCTGGGTATACACCCACGCCTTCGCCGGCATCTCCTGGCTGATCGCCGCGGCGAGGGCGCTGGCGTCGTCCTCGTTGTTGGCCCCCAGGACCAGGTACCTCCAGCGGCGGATCACCGGGTGGCCCTCCGCCTGCAGCCGCTCAGCCAGCTCGACCGCCTGACGATGCCACCGCAGTTGGACGTGCACTTCCCAGCCGGGCTGGCCGGCCGTGAGGGACTCCTGGGTCTCAGCATCGACCAGGCGCCGATGCTCCGCCGCCCGCTGCTCGGCGGTATCCGGCATCGGGACGCTCGCGTCCTCCCACTCTTCCTCCAGCGGATGCCAGCGGTCGAGCGTGAACTCGGCGCTCAGCTGGTGCTGCGCCAGCACCTCGCGCACTACCCGGTCCACCTCGCGGGCCGCGTTCTCGGTGCCGGTGTAGAGGAAGGCAGTGGGACCGTCGATGGACATCGCGACGCGGTGACCGAGCCGGCGGCGCAGGTCGTCGTCCACCTCGTGATCGCGAACGGAGTGAACCACCCGCTGGAGATCGGTCTCATCGCGGAACGTGACGGTCACCCGCCAGTCATCGGCCACGACCGAGTTATCTGCCACGACGGTGACTCTACCGCTCCGCCTCCCGTCGTCCGCTGCCGGCAACGGCCGCGGCTCTTCGTGCCTAGCCGGGCACGCGGCGTTCACGCCGGAACCGAGTACAAGTCACTCGTCCCGGCCGCGCGAAGGATTGAGGACAGCAATAACGGGACGGTGGGCCGCAAGCCCCCGGATGGCCAAGTAACGGGCAGCCGGAAGCTTTGGGCACACAGCAGCGGGCCGGGGCCCTCAAGGTCTCAGGCAGTTCCGGCGTGGCCGTGGTGGCCGCGGCGAGCCTGCTGGCCACGTTCTGGCGCCCGCAGCCGAAGCCTGCTGCTGAAGCCGGGGATCCCTTCATCGCCGGAGCCGGTGAAGGCCATGATCTGATACTCAGGTCTGGGTGCCTGGTGCCGGGCTCGGTATGAGGCTGGCGGCCAGCTTGGCGCCCCACTCGCGCGCCCGGGTGGTCTCCTGCGTCCAGCCGGTCCTGCTTGGTCACCAGGAAGCTCTCCGGCTCATCCTTTGTCTTTCCGTTCTCAGGTCCAGCGTGCCGCACCTGGGCATGCGCAACAGGGCCGAACGTCACCAGACCGGCCCGCCTGAAGATGATCGTGAGCGGGGCGGGCACCAGGCGGCCAGCGGCGGCCGGACCAGCCCCACGTAGATCCAGATACCAGGACTTCCGGTTCCTGCGGCCCCCGTGAGTTCTCGTGCCCCGTTCCTGTCCAGAATGGAGATCAAGCCAGGCCAGCCGACCATGGCGGACGCTAGCGGAGGAGAGGGCCATGAGGGTCGCCGAGGACATCACACAGCTGGTAGGGAACACGCCCCTGGTGCGGCTGCGCCGGGTCACCGAAGGCGCCGGGGCCGACGTCGTGGCGAAGCTGGAGTCCTTCAATCCGGCCGCCAGCGTCAAGGATCGCATCGGCGTGGCCATGATCGACGCGGCCGAGCAGGCTGGGCAGATCCGGCCGGACACGATCATCCTCGAGCCGACCAGCGGCAACACGGGCATCGCCCTGGCCATGGTGTGCGCCGCCCGCGGTTACCGCTGTGTGCTGACGATGCCGGAGACAATGAGCATGGAGCGCCGGATGCTGCTGCGCGCTTACGGCGCCGAACTCATTCTCACCCCCGGCCCGGACGGCATGCCGGGCGCGATCGCCACGGCCGAGGAAATGGCCAAGACCGACGAGCGGTACTTCGTGCCGCAGCAATTCGAGAACCCCGCGAACCCGGCCATCCATCGCGCCACCACCGCCGAGGAAGTGTGGCGGGACACCGATGGCGCCATCGACATCTTCGTGGCCGGGGTCGGCACCGGCGGCACCATCACCGGCGTCGCCGAGGTAATCAAGAAGCGCAAGCCGTTGGCCCGGTTCGTCGCCGTCGAGCCAGCCGCCTCACCGGTCCTGTCGGGCGGAGCCAAGGGCCCGCACCCGATCCAGGGCATCGGCGCCGGGTTCGTCCCGCCCGTCCTGGAGATGGCGCTAGTGGACGAGATCATCACCGTCAGCAACGAGGACGCGCTGAACGTGGCGCGGCGGCTGGCAACCGACGAGGGGCTGCTCGTCGGCATTTCGTCCGGTGCGGCGGCGTGGGCCGCCGTGCAGTTGGCGCACAGGCCGGAGAACGCCGGGAAGCTGATCGTCGTCGTGCTCCCGGACTTCGGTGAGAGATACCTCAGCACCCCGCTGTTCGCCGGGCTGGCCGACTAGCCGTGCTGGCAGCCCTGCGGCGTGACGTTCGGGCGGCCCTGGAACGGGACCCGGCCGCCTGCTCGGCCCTGGCGGTCGTGCTCTGCTATCCAGGCGTGCACGCGATCTGGGGCCACCGAGTCAGCCGCTGGCTGTGGCACCGGCACGCCCGGCTGCTCGCGCGGCTGTCCGCGGAACTCACCCGGATACTGACCGGCGTCGATATCCACCCCGCCGCCGCGCTCGGTCCCGGCCTGTTCATTGACCACGCCACCGGCGTGGTCATCGGGGAGACCACGGAGATTGGTGCCGACGTCACGATCTACCAGGGCGTCACGCTCGGCGGCACCAGCACGGAGACCGGCAAGCGCCATCCCACCGTCGGCGACCGGGTGATCATCGGGGCCGGCGCCAAAATCCTCGGCCCCGTCGCCATCGGCGACGACAGCCGGATCGGCGCTAACGCCGTCGTGGTCAAGCCGGTCCCTCCCGGATCGGTGGTCGTCGGGGTTCCCGGCCAGGTCATCACGCGCAGTCGTCCCCGGTCAGCCACCGCCTTGCCATGCGTCGACGACGCGCTACTGCCCGACCTGGTCGGCTCCAGCCTCCAATCTCTGCTGTTCCGGGTCGACCGGCTGGAGTCACTGGCCGACGGCCACCTGGCCGGCCACACCATCCAGCCGCCCGACGCCGGGATCTGGCACGGCGAGGACTTCTCCATCTGACCCACTCCGCGCCACTCGGCGGCGATGAAATCGACGATGAAGATCTGAAATCGATTTGGCCGGGACGATACTCATCCGGTTGCGTGGCGGGTTCGGCGGCCTGGAGGGTGAAGAAGAAGCTGGCGCCCTCGCCGGGTGTGCCGCCTCGGCGCCGAGGTCGACGGGCTGGAAGCTGATTTCTGCCCGGGAGACACGGGACAGGCGGACGAGGGAGTCGAGAACGTCTCCGATGTGCTCGCTGGCGGCCTCGATCCGCCCGGTATAGCCGCGGCCGGTCTCGCCGAGGACGTCGGCGTACTCTTCCGCCAGGGCGGCGCTGAACCCGGCGAGCGAGCGCAGCGGGGTCCGCAGGTCGTGGGCGATGGAATAGGGCGATCTCGGCGGGGAAGGTGGTCCCGTCGCGGCGGCGGCCGGACAGGTCCAGCATCGCGCCGATCGGGCGGTGCCGGGGGTTTGCGGCGTACCCGGCTTTCAGGCGACGGTGACGGGCCTTGCTGGCATCGGGGACCAGGATCTCGACCGGCTGCCCGGCCAGGTCTCAGCCGTCGGCGCCAGAGATGGCAGGGGCGGGCGTGGTCGGCATGCAGGGCTCGTGCCTGCGGCTGCAGGTCAGATCGGGGACATACAGATTCCACTCGACGATGTCCTGACCTGATCCGCGAGGCCCCTGCCCGGTCGCCCTCGCGAAGCTGAGACGGTAGGGCGGCTGGCTCGGCGGCTTAGCGCCGATTTCCGCACAGGAGGTTCGGGGCAACGTTCAGGTGATTTCGTAGCGGATGGTGCGTCCGCCCCACCAGGGGACGGGGGTGGCGGCGGGGAGGTCTGCTTTGCGGAGGACGGGCGAGAAGGCGCGGCGTTCGAGCCGGACGGTGATCGTGTCAGGGGCTGTGATGATCCGGCCGGGGGTTTCGAGGAACCGCCGCTGGATGGTGTCGGGGGTCACCGTCGCGTAGCCGGGGAGCCGGGCGCGCAGGGCGGCGGTGAGGGCCTGGGCGAGGACGGCGAGCATGACGTCGAGGTCGACGTTGAGGTTGACGGTGGAAGACAGGGCGTCGGCGCAGAACGCACGGATGATCTCGGCGAGCCGCTGCTCGATGGTCATCCGGTGGGCGTACTGGCCGACCAGCGCGCGGGTCTTGATCTGGTCGTCGTTGGTGATGATGACGGTGGGGGCTTCGCGGCCCAGGCCGGTGACGATCAGCTGCCGGACGGTGCCGGGGTAGCTGGTCAGCTTCACTGCGGGGTCCTCGTGGACCCGGGGCTTGTTGTGCGGGCCGGGCCGGTCCAGGGTGATCGTCGCGTAGTCCGCCGGGGCGAGGCTGGTGATGTGCCGCATCAGGGATGCTGAGCGCATCCGCAAGGTGGCGAACTTGACGCCGCGCTCGTCCAGCTCGCCGAGGACGTCCTGGGTGGTGACCTTCTGGTCCATGATCAGCATCTTCGGGTCGGCGCCGGCCACCTGTTTCCAGTGGTCGCAGAAGGCGATCACCTCGCGGGCCTGGGTGGCCTTGGAGATGTCGGCGCTGGCGTAGACCAGGTTATGGGTGCCGGTGTCCTGGGCGAAGAACGTCAGCACCGAGCGGGCGCGCTGGGACCGGGTGGGCACGTAGTGCTTTTCCAGGACCGGGTCGCGGCCCCAGTGCATGACGGCGTGGAAGTCCAGGTCGAAGACCGCCTCCCCCGCGGTGGCCAGCCCGCCGGCGATCATCTGCTTGTCCAGGGCGGCCAGGAACCGTTGCTGGTGGTCGTGCGACAGCCGGTAGGAGTAATCGGTCAGCGCGGTCTTCTTCGGCAGGACCGCGAGCCCGGCGAACAAGGCGGCGGCGGGGTCGGCGAGCAGGTCATCGACGTGGGAGACCCGCCGGGTGCGGGTCAGCTTCAGCGCCAGCAAGGACAGCAGCCAGCTGACGGCGGGGATGACGCGGGTGCCGGGGTACCCGGCCGCGGCAGCCAGGGCGGGCAGGTCCAGGGACACCAGGTCGGGGATGGCCAGCAGCAGCCCGGCCCGGGTGGTGTCCAGCTGTTCCGGCCAGGCGCCGAAGTCGATCACCGTGGCGGCCGGCAGGTTCGTGTCCCGGCCGGGCGTGGCCGGGGAGATGCTGGCCTCGGGCGCGGGGCCGCGCAGCAGCCGGCCGAACCCCTCCTCGGTCAGGATCTCCGCGACCGAGGTGCGGTTCAGCGGGGTGCCCTCCGCCGACAGCCGGGCGGAGATCTCGTAAGTGGACAGGCCCTGCCGGCGCAGCGCGATCACCCGCCCCCGGACGCGGTCCCGGGCCGGGGCCGTGCCGGGGGCCGGGCCCGGCCTGCGGGGCGGGGCGAACAGCTCCAGATTCCCGGCCCGGTGCTCGCGGACCAGGTTGATCATCGCCCACCGGGTGTAGCCGAACCGCGCGCCCGCCTCCGCGTACGACAGCCCGTCCACGAAATAGGCGCGCAGCGCCTCATACCGCCGCTGGTTCACCTGCTGCGGTGACGTGAACCACCCCGGCTCCCCCTCACGTTGCGCCGATCTGGCTGTCATATCAGAATTATTGCATATTGACTGTGCGGCTGATGAGCGTGAGCAGCCCGCCCGCATCATGCCGCTCTCTGCCCGCCTGTCACGATCCGTCCCGTTCCGCATCCGGCAAACCGGGCATCATGCAGCAGCACTCAAGGCAGATAACAAATCGGCTTCGCGCCATCCGGCACCCGGATCGCGCTACCGCCGACGCTAACCATGACCAGCAGGCCGTAGCGTTCTAGCAGGTCAGGACGCTGACTACCGGCCGGCTGCCACAGCGATCACGCGGCAAGATTGCGCCGAACATCCTGCGCGGAAATCCGCGTTAGAAGCGCCTGGCTGGCGGATGAGGACGATGTGGATGCGGCCGGGCAGTTCCTGGTGGATCTCGAGGATCTTCCCGACCTGGCTGTGCTGCCCGTAGGCGGCCTGCGCGCGGGCGTCTTCCAGCGGCAGGCTGTGCTGATAGATGCGCTCATGCGCCGCTGCCAGCGTAGGCACGAGCTTCTGCGCGCCGGCCACGAAGATGACATTGGCGGCGCCCCAGGCGTAGACCAGCTGGCTGCCCGACGCCGAGGCAATGACCAGGGTGCCATCGCGGGTGACCGCGTGCACGCTGCCCAGGGCGTAGTCGGGCTGGCCGCCGATCGCCTTCATCTCCTGCGCCTGGGTCGCGAAGTCGAGCGCGAACATCTTGTTCCGCGCCGACTCCCACCGGCCGCCGCCATCGTTGATCGCGTCCGCGATCCCGGTCTCGGCCAGCGTCACCGAGGTGTTGGTCATCACCGACGAGCCCTCCGGGATGCGGGCCAGCACCGCCGCCCGCGCGGCGTCGAGATCACCGACGACCTCGACACTGAACCCGTGCTCCTCCAGCGCCACGACGGTCGCCTGCAGCGCGTGCTCATCCGGCAGCGTGGTAAATCGGTCAGGGACGGCAGTCGTGCTCATGTGCTGGTCCTCCTTGATGCAGCTAGCTGGCTGGCCGGGTGCCCCGAAGCTATGGGGCATCAAGGTGAGCGACCGTCACCTGGTTCCGGTGATTTCGCGGGCCAGAGTCTCGCAGGCCGGTGAGCACGGCGTGCGCGCTGTGCCGCCGGTCTGCCCAGGCGCGCTCTTACCGCTACGCGTAGCAATGCAATCCCAGGGCGGCGGCAAAGCCGGAACCAGACATTCGCGCCTGTGCATGGTCGATCGGGTCTGCGGTGCTCCGGTCGCGCGAATCACCAGGATCCGGTGACGCCTCCTCACCTGCCTGGCGGCAAGCCTGGCAGCAGCCCGCCTCCCGGCAGGGAATTTCAGCAGCGGACTGACATGGGCGAGCGAGCCTGGAGCACTGCCAGACCAGCCCCAGCCGAAGGGAGATCCTCCGTGAGCACCGAGCAGCGAGAGAACCTCGAAGCGATCCTGCGGCAGTCAGCCTTCCCCGCCGGCATCGATATCAGCGAGCAACGGCGGCTGCTCCGGGAGCTGACATCGGCGCAGCCGCTGCCCGCCGACGTGACCGTGACCGCGGCCGCACTGGGCGGCGTCCCCACCGCCGAGATCACCATCGGCGGAATCGAACCTGGCCACGTTGTCCTGTACTTCCACGGCGGCGTGTACGTACTGGGGGACGCCTTCGGCGCCGCTGACCTGGCCTCGCAGGTCGGCCGGCGGACGCGCGCCCAGGTCATCTCCGTCGACTACCGGCTCGCCCCCGAGCACCCGTACCCGGCCGCGGCCGACGACGCCCTGGCCGCCTACGAAGCCCTCCTGCGGGGCGGCACAGCCCCCGCGGACATCGCCTTCGCGGGCGAGTCCGCCGGCGGCGGGCTCGCCGTCGCCACCCTGGTCAACGCCCGCGAGCACGGGCTGCCCCGGCCCGCCGCCGCCTTCGTCATGTCCCCGTATGCCGACCTCACCCTGGCCGGGACGACCATGCAAACCAAGGGCGAGGCCGACGCGCTGATGAGCCGGGAAAACCTCCAATCCCGGGTCACCGACTACACGGCGGGACACGACGCCGCTCTCGCCCTCATCAGCCCCATCTTCGCCGGCCTGTCCGGCCTGCCGCCCCTGATCATCCAGGCCGGAACGCACGAGGTCCTCCTCGACGACGCCGTCCGCCTCGCCCGGCAAGCCGCCACCGCCGACGTCCAGGTCACCCTCGACATCACCCCCGGCGTGCCGCACGTCTTCCAGACCTTCTACCCGATCCTCGACGAAGCGGCCGCCGCCCTGGACAGAGCCGGACAGCTCCTGTCCGCGCATCTCGCCAGCGCAGAACGCGTCACCGCCTAGCGAACGGCAGAACGCAACGGATGACGGACTTAAGAACGAGCCGAGGGGAGTTCACATGGCACAGCCAGTCGCTTCATCAGGTCCCCGGGATATGCAGGACCATCCGGCGGCGGCTGCTGACCGGCGCTGGCTGGTCCTGGTCGTGGTGTCTGCCGCCCAGCTGATGGTGGTGCTGGACTCCACCATCGTGAACATCGCGTTGCCGTCGGCGCAGCATGCGCTGGGGTTCGCCAACAGTGACCGGCAGTGGGTGGTGACGGCTTATGCCCTGGCCTTCGGCAGCCTGCTGCTGGTAGGCGGCCTGCTCGGCCACATGTACAGCCGCAAGTGGGTCTTCATCACGGGCCTGATCGGATTCGCGGTCGCCTCCGCGATCGGGGGCGCCGCCGTCTCGTTCGTGATGCTGGTGGCGGCCCGGGCGCTGCAGGGCGCGTGGCGGCCGCCCGCTCTTCGAGGTGCTGCCGTCGCGCGTTGAGCTGGAGATCGCCCGGGTAATCGACAACGCCACAGGCCACCCACATCCGCTACCGCGTCCGTCGTCACTGAGCCTGGCCTGCCAGTAGGCGGGCGTTGGCTAGTTTCCTGTCAGGACGGCGCCGCCGTCGACGGTGAGCACGGTGCCGGTGACAAAGCGGTTCTCCATCAGATACAGGTGCGCCGCGGCGATCTGGTCCGCTTCGCCGACCGCCTTGGTCATCGTCCGCTCGGCCAGCGTCGTGAACAGCGCCTCGCGCTGCGGCTCCGGAATCCCGTCCCACATCGGCGTACGGATCACCCCCGGCCGGACCGCGTTGACGCGGATCGGGGCCAGCTCGACGGCCAGCCCTCGGGTCAGGCCCTCGATCGCGCCGGCGCCGCCGGCCGCGAGCGCGGCGCCAGGCGTCGGGCGGACACCGACCGTCCCGGACGTCAGCACGATCGAGCCGCCCGGCCTGATGCGGGGAGCCGCGTGCTTGACCGCGGCGACCGCTCCCCAGAAGCGGACCTCGAACAGCCTGCCGGGCCTCATCCAGTGACAGGTCCTTCAGCGCCCGCGGAGCCGGCGCGTCGCCGGCGGTGTACACCAAGTGGTCCAGCTCGCCGACCTGGGCGAACAGGGCGGCAACATCTGCCTCGCTGCGGGTGTCGACCACGGCCCCGTCGCAGTTGCCCGGCAATCCGGCGAGCGCGGTGTCCAGCCGCCCCTGGTCGCTCGACGCGATCGTGACCGCCGCACCTGCTGCGGCGGCGGCGCGGGCTGTCGCCAGTCCCGTTCCCGAACTGCCGCCGATGATGACAATGCGCTGGTCAGTGAGAGTCACATCTCCAGTCCTCCTGTGTCCTGTATGATGTCTCACTGAGTCATCAGTGTAGCGAGTGATGACGCCATGAGTCATCACGGCTATGATCGCGGCCATGCCGCGGTGGGACCCCCGAGCCAAGGACCGGCTCCGCGACGCCGCGCTGGAGCTGTTCCTCGAGCACCGATACGAGAACGTCACCGTCGCGCAGATCACCGAGCGGGCCGGGCTGACCCGCCGGACGTTCTCCCGCTACTTCACCGACAAGCGCGACGTGCTGTTCGCCGGATCAGAGCAGCTCCCCGTCGCCCTGGCCGACGCGGTCCGGCACGCCGACGACGCCCTCCCGCCCTTCGGGGCCCTGCTGACCGCGCTCGTGGATATCGGCGAACTGCTGGACGGCCGGGTCCCGCACGCCGCCCAGCGGCGCGCGGTCCTCAAGGCCAGCCCCGAGCTGCAGGAACGGGAGCGGACCAAATTCGCCGCCGTGACCGGCGCCCTGGCCGCCGCGCTCCAGCAGCGCGGCGCGGCCGAGTCGGGGCGAGGCTCCTCGCGCCAGTCGGCGCGGCCATCTTCCAGACCGCGTTCGAGCGCTGGACCGACCAGCCGGAACGCGCAGACTTTTCGGCCTGCGTCCGCGAGGCGACCACTGAGCTTGCCTCCAGCTTGGGAGCAGTCGATCTCCCCGCATTTTCAGGCCCGGGATGTCTCTTACCGGCGGTCGGTGGGAGGAACCGTGATCAGGGCAATCCTGAATGTGGTCTGGCTGGTGTTCTGCGGCCTATGGATGGCCATCTTGTACGTGGCGGCCGGGCTGGTGTGCTTCGTGCTCATCATCACCATCCCGTTCGGGATTGCCGCGTTCCGGATCGCCGGCTACGTGCTGTGGCCGTTCGGCCGGACGATCGTCCGGCGCCCGGACGCCGGAGCGGGATCGATGATCGGGAACATACTGTGGATCATCCTCTTTGGCTGGTGGCTGGCCCTGGGACACCTGGTTACTGGCATCCTGCTATGCCTGACGATCATCGGCATCCCGCTCGCTGCCGGCAGCTTCAAGATCATCCCGATAACCCTGCTGCCGCTCGGGACCCAGATCGTGCCGGTAGATCGCGTCTATGCCGATGCGGCCTAGCTAAGCTAGAGGTCACTTCAGCCGGAGATCTGCTCGATAACCAGCGGCGCCGACGGGGGCGGCTCGTCGCCGATCTCGATCGCGCCGTCCAGGGCCGCCCGCGCACCCGCCAGGACGGATTCGGTGTCCGCGCGCAGCTCCAGGACCGGCTGGCCGGCCTCTACCCGCTCCCCCGGCTTGACCAGGCAGAGCACGCCGGCCGCCGGGCTCACCGGGTCTTCCTTCCGGGCCCGGCCGGCGCCGAGCCGCCAGGCGGCCACCCCGACCGGGCGGGCGTCCAGCCGCCGCAGCCAGCCCGCCTCCGGGGCGGTCACAACCGCGGCGACCTCGGCGCGGGGCAGCGGCGCGTCCGGGTCGCCGCCCTGCTCCGCGATCATCGCCCGGTAGCGTTCCAGCGCCCGGCCGTCGGCCAGCACCGCGGCGGGATCGGCGTCGATCCCGGCCAGCCGGAGCATCTCCCGCGCCAGTGCCAGCGTCACCTCGACCAGGTCCCCGGGCCCCTCGCCCCGCAGGACCGCGACGGACTCCTCGACCTCGAGCGCGTTGCCGACCGCGCGGCCGAGCGGGACGTCCATGCCGGTCAGCAGCGCGCTGGTCCGCACGCCCTGCTCCTCACCCAGCATCACCATGGTCCGGGCCAGTTCCCGGGCGTCGTCGATCCGGGTCATGAACGCACCGCTGCCGACCTTGACGTCCAGCACCAGCGCCGAGGTGCCCTCCGCGATCTTCTTCGACATGATCGAGCTCGCGATCAGCGGGATCGACTCCACCGTCCCGGTGACGTCGCGCAGCGCGTACAGCTTGCGGTCGGCCGGGGCGAGCCCGGGGCCGGCGGCGCAGATCACGCAGCCCACCCGGCGCAGCGCGGCGGTCATCTCGTCCGGGGACAGCGCGGCCCGCCAGCCCGGTATGGCCTCCAGCTTGTCCAGCGTCCCGCCGGTGTGGCCGAGGCCGCGCCCGGACAGCTGCGGCACGGCGGCCCCGCACGCCGCCACCAGCGGGGCCAGCACGAGCGACACCTTGTCGCCGACGCCGCCGGTGGAATGCTTGTCCACGGTGGGCCGGCCGACGCTGCTCAGGTCCAGCCGCTCCCCCGACGCGATCATCGCCGCGGTCCACGCCCGCAGCTCGCCCGGGTCGAGACCGCGGAAAAAGATGGCCATGAGCAGCGCGGACATCTGCTCATCGGCCACTTCGCCGCGGACATAGGCCGCGATGAGCCAGCGCACCTCATCATCGGACAGCCCGCGGCCGTCCCGTTTAGATTGAATCAAATCCACCACAGCCGGCGCCGGCGCGCCACCGGATCACCGGCCGGTACCGGAGCGCCGGGGTCTCCCGCGGCCGGATCCGGAGCGCCAGCGGCTTCCGTGGCCGGGGCCGCCCCGCCCGGGGCCGCGTCAGGCATCGGGCAGGTCCGAGCCGGTGAAGGCGGACGGGAGCAGCTTTTCCAGGTCGACCGGGCCGGCGTCGGTGTCCACCAGCAAGCCTGCGCCGCCCGCCTCGAGCAGGACCTGACGGCAGCGGCCGCAGGGCAGCAGGCAGCGGCCGTCGGGAGTGCGGACGCTGACGGCGACGATCGTGCCGCCACCGGACGCGTGCAGCGCCGAGACCAGGCCGCATTCGGCGCACAGGGTCAGCCCGAACGAGGCGTTCTCCACGTTGCAGCCGACGATGACCCGGCCGTCGCTGACCTGCCCCGCCGCGCCGACCCGCAGCCGTGAATACGGCGCATGGGCCCGCTCGGCCGTTTCCGCAGCCAGCGCTCGCAGGGCCGTCCAGTCAATATCCACCCGCTTCGCCCCCGCATCCACCCGCTTCACCCCGCCGCCACGCGGAACGCGCGACTGCTGAAGGCACACGGAACGATAGAAGACACACGGAACGATAACAGCGCCGGTTGAACCCGAACATGGCGCGGCCCTGCCGGCCCACGCCCGGCTCACGCCGGCCGCTCGGGCCAGTACCGGGCCGATTGCGATTTGGCAACGGCCACGATGCCGGGCCGGGCCCTTCTTCCCGCCCAGGCACTTCGGGGCTAACCTGCGGGGATCTAGATGATCGAAATGATCACAGTGCATGAGTGCCGCGGCTCAGGCCGCGCGAGTGCGCTGCGTGCGGGCCGACAACGGCCCGTGTCAGGGTGAGGTCCGGGGGGCGGCGACTGCCCACGAAAGCAGGCGGCAATGGTGCCCCGCGAAACAGGAGGTAACCAGTGAAGAAGACCCTTGCGGCCAGCGCAGCGCTGACCGTAGCGGGCCTGCTCGCCGCGGCGTGCGGCAGCAGCACGTCAGCGCCGAGCGGTTCGTCGTCATCGAGTCCCAGCGGCGGTTCCAGTTCGGCGTCCACCGCGGGCAAGTTCCTCGGCTGCATGGTCACCGACACCGGAGGGATCGACGACCGGTCGTTCAACGCCTCGTCGTGGCAGGGCATGCAGCAGGCGCAGGCCGCCGACCCGGGCAAGATCTCGGTCACCTACCTGCAGTCCCGACGCAGAGTGACTACACGCCGAACATCAACACGTTCATCGGCAAGAAGTGCGGCATCATCGTGACCGTCGGGTTCCTGATGGCGGGGGCCACGCAGACCGCCTCGAAGGCCAACCCGAGCGCCAAGTTCGCGATCGTGGACAACTCCTACACCCCGCCGCTGAACAACGTCGACGCCCTGCTGTTCAACACCGTGCAGGACGCGTTCCAGGGCGGCTACCTCGCGGCTGGCATGTCCAAGACCGGCAAGGTGGCCACCTTCGGCGGCCATAAGCTCCCGACCGTGACGATCTACATGGACGGCTTCTACGACGGCGTGCAGTACTACAACTCCAAGCACGGCACGCACGTGCAGGTCCTCGGGTGGAACGAGGGTTCCCAGAACGGCAGCTTCACCGGCAACTTCACCGACCAGACCGCCGGGCAGACGCTGACCCAGACGTTCATCACCGAGGGCGCGGACATCATCTTCCCGGTGGCCGGGAACGTCGGCCTGGGCGCGGCCAAGGCGGTGCAGAACGCGGACGCCTCGGCGGGCAGCCAGAAGGTGAACATGGAGTGGGTGGACACCGACGGGTGCATCAGCGCCGCGCAGTACTGCAAGTACTTCATCACCAGCGTGACCAAGGGCATCCAGGCCGCGGTGAAGAACGCCGTGGTCACCGCGGCCAACGGCAGTTTCAAGGGCGGCAACTACATCGGCACGCTGGCCAACGGCGGCGTGGCGCTGGCGCCGTACCACGATTTCGCCACCCAGGTCCCGGCCAACCTGAAGGCCGAGGTGATCGCGCTGAAGGCCGGGATCATCAGCGGGAAGATCCAGACCCCGACCAAGAGCCCGGCGTAATCGCGGGCCAGGCTGAGCAGTCAGGCCTGAAGCGCGAGTTCCCGGCCCGGGCGGACGTCGCCCGGGCCGGGAAACTCATGCCGGGCAGGCCTATCTTGGTGAGGCGGGCGAGATGAGGCAGGCGAGCGGGTGAATCTTGAGCTGCAGGGCATCACGAAGCGCTTCGGCAGCCTCGTGGCCAACGACCACATCGACCTCTCCGTCACCCCGGGCACCATCCACGCCCTGCTCGGTGAGAACGGGGCCGGCAAGACCACGCTGATGAACATCCTCTACGGGCTCACCCAGCCCGACGAGGGCACGATCCTGGCCGACGGCAAGCCGCTCACCATCCACTCGCCGAAGGACGCGATCGCGGCCGGGATCGGCATGGTGCACCAGCACTTCATGCTGGTGCCGGTGTTCACGGTCGCCGAGAACGTCACCCTGGGCGACGAGGAGACCCGGGCGCTGGGCCTGCTGGACCGGCGCGCGGATGCGCCGCAAGGTGCGGGACCTGTCCGAGCGGTACGGGCTGCGGGTCGACCCCGACGCGCTGACCGGGGACCTGCCCGTCGGCGTGCAGCAGCGGGTGGAGATCCTCAAGGCCCTCGTCCGGGACGCCCAGGTGCTGATCCTGGACGAGCCGACGGCCGTGCTGACGCCGGGCGAGACCGAGGACCTGTTCCGGATCATGCGGGAGCTGCGGGAAAGCGGCCGGGCCATCGTCTTCATCTCGCACAAGCTCAAGGAGGTGCAGGCGATCGCCGACACGATCACGGTCCTGCGCCGCGGCCGGGTGGTCGGCGAGCGCCCGCCGACCACCAGCGAGGACGAGCTGGCCGCGCTGATGGTCGGCCGCTCCGTTCAGCTGCGGGTCGCCAAGACGGTCGCCAAGCCCGGCCGGGTCGTGCTGGAAGTCCGGGACCTGGTCGTGCCCAGCGAGACCAGCGTGGCTGAGGGCGCGGAGCAGGAAGCCCACATCGCCGTCAACGGGCTGTCCTTCCGGGTGCGGGCGGGCGAGATCCTGGGCGTGGCCGGCGTGCAGGGCAACGGCCAGACCGAGCTGTGCGAGGCGCTGATGGGCCTGCTGCCCGTCACGTCCGGCTCGGTTCACCTGGACGACCACGACATCACCGAGCGCGCCGCCGGGCGAACGGCTCCGGGCCGGCATCGGGTACATCCCGGAGGACCGGCAGCAGGACGGGCTCGTCGGCCCCTTCCCGGTCTCCGAGAACCTCGTCCTGGACACCTACAACCGGCCGCCGTTCGCGTCCGGGCCGGCCCTCAACCTGGACGTGATCCGCGCGACCGCGGAACAGCGCGTCGCCGAGTTCGACATCCGGACCCAGTCGATCTCAGCGCCCGGTGGGACGCTGTCCGGCGGCAACCAGCAGAAGGTCATCCTGGCCCGCGAGGTGGGCCGCGACGTCAGGCTGCTGCTGGCCAGCCAGCCGACGCGCGGCCTGGACGTCGGCTCGATCGAGTTCGTGCACCGGCGCATCATCCAGGAACGCGACAAGGGCATGGCCGTCGTGCTCGTCTCCTCCGAGCTGGACGAGATCTACGCCCTCTCCGACCGGATCGCGATCATGTACGAGGGCAGGTTCACCGGCTTCCGGGAGCCCGACGTGCCGGTCGAAGAGCTGGGCCTGCTGATGGCCGGCGTCGGCGGGATCGACGCCGCCGGTGGAGCTGGGGGAAACAGATTGCCGCGCCGGAGGCCGGAGCCTGCCGCGAGCCGAGGGCAGATGTCCCGGGAGAGACTCCGCAGCCGCGGAGCCCGCAGAGCCCGCCGAGCCCGAGCCGCGGGCGGGGCCGGATGGCGACGATCCCCGACCATGACCGTCAGGAAGCAGCCATCCGAGCGACTCCGCGCCGGCCCGGCCGCGCCGTCCGCCCCCGCGCCCGCGGACGAGGACGGGCACCACCGGCCACCCTTCGGGCGCGCCATCCTGGACGCGGTGCGTCGAGGGCAACTCCGTCGTCGTGACGATCCTGGCCATCTTCACCGCCATCGTCCTCGGCGGCCTGCTGATCGCCTTCACCAACCCCGCCGTGCTGCACGCCTGGGGCAACCTGTTCTCCGACCCGGGCAACGCGTTCGCCCAGGCGTGGGACGCCGCCTCCGGCGCCTACGTGGCCATCTTCGAGGGCGCCATCTTCAACCCGCACACGGTCGCCGCGCTGTTCCACCAGCGGTCGATGTCGGTCGCGCTGCACGACGGCACGGTCAGCGCGGTGTTCAACCCGCTGTCGGAGACGGCCGTCAACGCCACCCCGCTGATCCTGGCGGGCCTGTCGGTCGCGCTCGCGTTCCGGGCCGGGCTGTTCAACATCGGCGGCCAGAGCCAGTTCATCGGCGGGGCCATCCTCGCCACCTGGCTCGGCTTCGGCGTCAGCCTCCCGCCGGTCATCCACGTCATCGTCTGCGTGCTCGGCGCGTTCGCGGGCGGGGCGGTGCTGGGCTGGATCGTCGGCTTCCTCAAGGCCAGCACCGGCGCGCACGAGGTCATCGTGACGATCATGCTCAACTACGTCATGGCGTACCTGCTGGCCTACCTGCTGAGCAAGCCCTCGCTGCTGGAGAAGCCGGGCGCCAACGGGAACCTGATCAGCCCGCCCATCGCGGGCGACGCGCACCTGCCGCTACTGGCCGGCACGCACCTGCGCATCAACGCCGGCTTCCTGCTCGCGCTGGCGTGCGCGGTGGGCGTGTGGTGGCTGATGAGCCGCAGCACGCTCGGGCTTCGAGTTCCGGACGGTGGGCGCCAACCCGAACGCGGCCCGCAGCGCGGGCATGAGCGTGCCGCGCACCTGGATCCTGGTCATGCTGATCGCCGGCGGCCTGGCCGGCCTGGCCGCCTCGACGGTCATCCAGGGCACCGACTTCAGCCTTAACTTCCAGAGCTACGGCACCTACGGGATCGACGCGATCACCGTGGCCCTGCTGGGCCGGGCCCGCCCGGGCGGCGTGGTCCTGGCCGCGCTGCTGTTCGGCGCGCTGCACGCGGGCGCCCCGCTTATGCAGACGTCGACGGGCGTCCCGGTCGACATCGTTCAGGTCATCCAGGCGCTGATCGTCATGTTCGTCGCCGCGCCGCCGCTGATCCGGGCGCTGTACCGGCTCCGCGCGGCCCGGGCCGCAGGTACCGGCCAGGTCGTGTCCAAGGGATGGAACGCATGACGACGCTCGCCGCCACGGGACGGCTCCCGCTCAGCGTCAGCCGCCGGTTCGTTGCGCCGGCCACCTTCGTTGTGCTGGGGCTGGTCGACATCCTGGTCTTCGGCAGGTACGCCCACCCCGGTGACGCGACGTTCGCCTTCTCCCAGCCGTTCGCCAAGGTGACGGTGCCCAACCTGAAACTGCCCGCGGCCGAGACCGCGTACGCGCTGGGCGCCGCGACCATCGCGCTCGGCGCGCTGCGCGCTGCTGGACCTGGGCAAGGTGGTGCGCCGGGTCAGCATCGGCCTGGTCCTGGCCTTCTTCGTGATCTCCCTGCTGTGCTGGGCCTACGCGGGGTCGGTGAACACGTTCAACGTCATCAACCAGCTCCAGGGGACGCTGGCCGACTCGATCCCGCTCATCCTGGGCGCGCTGGCCGGGTGCCTGTGCGAGCGCTCGGGCGTGATCAACATCGCGATCGAGGGCCAGCTGCTGCTCGGTGCGTTCGCTGGCGCCGTCTTCGCCAGCGCGTTCGGTGTGCTGTGGCTGGGCCTGATCGCCGGGTCGCTGGCCGGGCGGCCTGGTCGGGCTGCTGCTCGGCATCTTCGCGATCACCTACCTGGTCGACCAGATCATCCTCGGGGTCGTGCTTAACGTCTTCGTGTCCGGGCTGACCGGCTACCTGTACGACAAGGTGCTGGTCCCCTACGCCGAACACACTGAACTCGCCGTCGACGTACCTGCCGATCAAGATCCCGCTGCTGGGCGACATCCCGATCATCGGCCCGGTGTTCTTCGACTCGACGCTGTTCCTCTACATCACCTACGTCCTTATCGCGGCGGTGCAGGTCGGGCCTGTTCAGCACGCGCTGGGGGCTGCGGGTCCGGGCCGTGGGCGAGCACCCGGCGGCGGCCGACACCGTCGGCATCAGCGTGAAGCTGACCCGGTACCGCAACGTCATCCTGGCCGGGCTGGTGGCCGGGATCGGCGGGGCGTTCCTGACCATCGGGTCGGTGGGATCGTTCGGCAAGGACATGTCGTCGGGCAAGGGGTACATTGCGCTGGCAGCCATGATCTTTGGCCGGTGGACACCGCTCGGCGGGGTCGGCGCCGCACTGCTGTTCGGCTTCACCTTCGAGCTGCAGTCAATCCTGTCCACGATCAACGTCCCGGTGCCGTCGTACTTCCTGCTCATGGTGCCGTACGTCGCGACGATCATCGCCGTGGCCGGACTCGTCGGCCGGGTCAAGGCGCCCGCCGCCGACGGCCAGCCCTACATCACCTCTTGACATCCTCCCCCGCCTGAAGGCGGAGGGATTCCAGCTACTACGCCGATTGGAGCAGCAGTTGAGGTTCGCGGTTCACGGGCCGGGTTGTCCCGTTGCCTCCCCGCGCAGTCACGGCGTGCCCCGCCGCGATGTTCCGGGCCGCGTTCACGTCAGCGTTGCCGGCGAAGTTGCAGGCCGTGCACGCAAAGCGCGCTTGGCTCTCGCGCGAGTGCGGGTCCACGTGCCCGCACGCCGAGCACCGCTGGCTGGTGAAGTGCGGCTTGACCTTCTCGACCCGGCCGGGGGCTTTGTCCTGCAGGCGGCGGACCAGCCGGCCCCACCCGGATCCCAGGATCCCCCGGTTCAGCCCGGCCTTCTGTCGGACGTTCCGGCCGGGATCACCCGGCGTGCCTTTCGCGGACCGGGTCATGTTCGTGATCTGCAGGTCCTCGACCCGGATCACGTCGAACCGCCGCGCGATGTCCGTGCTGGTCTTCTCCGTCCAGTCCCTCCGCCGGTCCGTCTCCCGGGCCCGCAGGCGGGCGATCGCGTGCTTCGCCCGGCCGCGGCGGTTCGATCCCCGCGTAGCGCGGGCGAGCCTGCGCTGCAGCCGCCGCAGCCTCGTCCGCTCCCGCGCGGTCAGGCCGGGGCAGTGCAGCAGTTCCCCGGTGGACAGCGCCGCGGACACCGCCACACCCCGGTCGATGCCCACCGCCTCGCCGGTGCCGGGCGCCGGAACCGGCTCGGGAACGGCCGCGAAAGCGACATGCCAGCGCCCGGCGCGGTCCATCGTCACCCGGTAGGACTTCACCCCCGGCGGCACCGCGCGGGACCATCGGAACTGCACCCACCCGGCCTTCGGCACCCAGACCTGGCCGACGTGGCGGGACACGCGGCGCACGTCCCACTGCCGCCCGCGCCGCCCGGTGATCCGGAATCCCTCGTCCCGTCCGGCCTTGCGCCACGACGGCCGCCCGGCCGGGTTGCCCGGGTCGAAGAAGGCGGCCACGGCCTGGGCGAAGTCGCGCAGCGCCTGCTGCTGCACCGTCTGGGAGCCTGCGGCCAGCCACGGGTACTCCGCTCGCGCCTGGGTGAGCTGCCGGCACTGCTCCAGGTAGCCCGGCGCGCCCACCCGGCCCGGGCGCCAGTGGCCGTGCTGCTCGACGGCCAGGTTCCACACATACCGGGCGTGGCCGCAGTGGTCCCGCAGCACCGCTTCCTGGGCGGGCGAGGGGAGCAGCCGGTACCGGGACATACGAACACACTAGCGAATACCACCGACATTTCCGGGGAGGTGAAGCGGCGTTTCCTCCCCGGCCTGAAGGCCGGGATCTCCACGCCGCAATCCTGATGAGCGCCGGGACGGCGGGCACCCCCGCTGAACACAGCCCGCAGGGGGCGGCCTCCCCTGCGGCAGGCACCCCGGCGGCCTGGCACCCCCGAGGCGGGCACCTCCGTCGCGCACAACCCGTATGTGGCGGCCACCCGGAGCGCGGCGCGCCTGGCTGAGCTGACCGGGCTCGGCCGGTACGACGCCGCCGTCGTGCTCGGCTCGGGCTGGGCCCCGGCCGCGGACGCCTTTGCGCACGCGCTCGGCGCGGAGATCACCGAGGTGCCGGTCACCGAACTGGGCGGCTTCGCCCCGCCGTCGGTCCCCGGCCACGCCGGGACGGTCCAGGCGATGACCGCCGGGGACCTCCGGCTGCTGGTCTTCCTGGGCCGGACGCACCTGTACGAGGGGCACCCGATCAGCGCCTCGGTGCACAACGTCCGCACGGCGATCGCGGCCGGCTGCCGGATCATCGCGCTGACCAACGCGTCCGGCGGCATCCGGGACACCTACCGTGTAGGCGAGCCGGTGATCGTCCGTGACCACCTGAACCTCACCGGCCGGTCCCCGCTCTACGGCCCGCCACCGCCGGAGGGGTTCCCGTCCCGGTTCGTGGACCTGACCGACCTGTACGCCCCGCGCCTGCGCCGGCTCGCCCGCGAGGCGGACCCGTCGCTGACCGAGGGCGTGTACGCGGCGCTGCCGGGGCCCCACTACGAGACGCCCGCCGAGATCGCCATGCTGCGTACGCTGGGCGCCGACCTGGTCGGGATGTCCACCGTCATGGAGGCGATCGCGGCGCGGCACCTGGGCGCCGAGGTGATGGCCCTCTCCCTGGTCACAAACCTGGCGGCCGGGATGACCGGGGAGCCGCTCAGCCACGGCGAGGTGATCGCGGCCGGGCGGGCCAGCGCCGGCCGCATGGGCACCCTCCTGGCCGCCGTCCTCCCCCCCGCCCTGGAGTACGCCTAGCACGAGGGCAGGGCCTCAGGCGTTCTGGAGCTGGGCGTAGGCGACGGCGGTTTCGGCGGCGAGAGCGGCGTTGTCCGCGATGAGCTGGCGGTTCACCTCGACGCTGCGGCCGCCGCTGAGCTCGTGTACCAGGGCCAGCACGGCGGGCGTGACCGCCTGCCCGGCGAGGTTCTGGCTCTGCACCCGGGAGACGGCCTCGTCGATCAGCGGTTCGATGTCGATGCCGTCGGCCGGTGGCCGGGCCAGCAGCAGGCCCCCCGCCCCGTCGAGCTGCCAGTGCGCCCGGCAGATCCGCGCCACCTCCGGCGAGTCGCTGACCATGGCGGACACCGGCGGCCCGCCCTCGGCGGAGTAGAACCGGGGCAGCGTCGCGGTCCGCCAGCCCAGGACCGGGACGGCGAGCGTCTCGAGCAGTTCCGCGGTCGCGCCCACGTCCAGCAGCGACTTGGGGCCCGAGGCGACGACGACCGCCGGGGTGCGCGCGATCTGCAGCAGGTCACCGGAGATATCCAGGCTCTCGGCGAAGGCCCGGTGCACGCCGCCGATGCCGCCGGTGCCCATGAACCGGATGCCCATCTGGCGGCACACGGCCAGCGTCCCGCCCACCGTGGTAGCGCCGAGCGCGCCTTGCGCCAGGCAGGCGGCGAGGTCACGCGCGCCCACCTTACGGGCGGACGCACCGGCCTCAGCGAACCGCTCGAGCTCGGCCTTGGTCAGGCCGACGTGGATCGCGCCGTCCACGATGCCCACCGTGGCCGGCGTCGCGCCCGCCTCGCGGACCCGGCGCTCGGATTCGGTGGCCGCGGCCAGCCCCCGGCCCTCGGAGAACCCGTGCGACACCAGCGTCGTCTCCAGCGCCACGACCGCCCGGTGGTCGGCCAGGGCGAGGGCGACCTCCTCGGTCACGCGCAGATACCCGGCCCCGGGCGCTGTTTGGGTCACGGCATCGCTCCCATCTTCGACACGGCCCGCGCCGCGGCCCGCAGAGCAAGATCCATTCCGCCAACCAGGTAGCCGGCGGCGAACGCGTCACCTGCGCCGGTCGAGTCAACCGGCGTCGCCGGCGAGGCCGGATAGACACGGCCGCCGGCCCGGGCACCCGCCGCGCCGAGCTTCACCACCATCTCCGCCCCCGGAATGTCACCGACCATGGCCATCTCGGCCTCGGTGCCGAACACCACGTCGGGCCGTAGCCCCGCCGCGAGCTCACGGAATCGTTTCACCCCGAACTTCGTCACGGCCGCGGTCGACGACAGGTCGAGGCTCCGGTACGGGACCTGCCCGGCGGCCGCCAGGGCCGCGTCCCGGACCGGCCAGGAGACCAGGCTATAGGCGGGCAGATGCAGCCAGGCGCAGCCCGCCAGCCAGCGGGCGTCGACAGCCCCGGGCGCAAGCTCCGGTCCCACTCCGCGGTCGGTGAGCATCGACCGGGACCGGCCGCCGTCGGACAGCGAGACGACCACGCCGGTGCGCCCGTCCAGGACCGGGCCGGCCAGGTCGACACCGCGGCGGGTCAGTTCGGCGGTGACCAGGTGCGCGGCGGGGTCACGGCCACGGGCCGCGATCAGCCGGGCCCGGCCGCCGAGCCCGGCGATCCAGGCGGCAACGTTCGCGGCCTGACCGCCCACTCCCACCACCGTCTGGGCCGGCGTGTCGGTCTCCTCGGCCACCGGGCCGGAGACGCGCACCACCACGTCCAGGTGGGCGTCGCCGAGCACGCAGATCGTGCCCGTTTCCCCGGGCCAGTGTCCCGCCATGCCACCTCCGGGCAGCGCGCGGCGCCGCTCCTCACCATTGAACGTCCCGTCCATGATCTCAGCAGGTGACAAGCCTGAGGCCGCCAGGACTGGCCAGATGGAGGATGTGGCCGCCGGGCTCACGAGCCAGGTCCGTTACCGTCGCCGCTCATGAAGAGGTGCGCTGGGCTTCGATGCGCATCTCGGGGCGGTAGCCGTACGCCGCTTCGCGGACGGCGTCGTTGTTCTCCAGGGCGGCGCCGAGGGCGCCGCCAACCGCGGCCATCGAGGTGGCCAGCCAGGCCAGCCATAGGTAATCACCGATGCCCACCGGGCTATGAATGTTCCCCTGCAGCACGCTCGGCGTAATGAGGAGCCGCACGACCGCGATGTTGATGACGAGCTGAGTGACGTAGAGCGTGAGCACCCCGATCAGCACGGTGAGCACGGTCGTCGTATTGAACAGGGCAATGCGCCTGCGCGTCTCCAGGCTCCGGGCAGAATTACGTTCCCAGAGGCCGTGCGCCACTATGAGCGATACGCAGATAGCCGCAATGGAGGCCACGGCCGCGGCGAGCATCTGCGCCAGGCCCATGCCGTGTGCGATCATCCAGACGCCCGGCGAGGTCAGGGCGAAGGCGGCGGTCCCGACCGAGGCGACCAGTGCCCGGGAGAGCCCGACGACGACCCGCCATGGCCGGTTGGCCCGCAGCATGCCGATTACCAGGCGCAGGTTTCCCTCCAACGGCGTCGTGACGAAACGGAACGTCCGGTCGTCGGCCACATCGATCCGGCCCATGGGGCTGCTCAGTTCCTCCAGCCGATCGCGCACCCGGCTGAGCCGCTCGCCGTTGTGGCCGGCAGTGTCGGCGTCCGGGACGCCCTCGCCGACCAGGGCCTCGATGAGGTTGACGACCGCCAGCCGCAGGTTGGACTCCAGGTGGAGAGCTCCCAGCGCCGGCACCGAGATGATGCCGACGCCGAGCGCGGCACTGGCGTGCGCAGTGACCGGACGGCGCCCCACGTGCAGCGGGAGATCCGTGAGGCAGATCGCCAGATCCCACCCCTCGTCCAGCAGGCGCTGGCGCGCGACCTTGATGAGATCCCCTCCGCTGCCCTGAGGACCGGCCAGCGGCTCCTTCTTGACCACGATCTGCCAGGAGAAGTCGGGAAAGCGCGCGGACAGGTCATCGCCCAGCTCATTCGCTACGTGCCGGGCGAGTTCGTGCAGCAGGCCAGGAGCGGCGAGCAGCCCGACCACCATCGTCTTCCGCTCAGTGGTCTGCGGCGCGGCTTGCCTGCCACCATCGCCCATTCGTGATCCCCGGTCACCGGCTACGAGTCGGGACAAGGTTCCCTCTGGCGCCTGCGGGGCGCATCACCTGACCGGATAGTCCAGGGTCCGCGCGGTTCGGGCCAACGGAGTTTGGGCGGCAATGGCACTGGGTACCGCGCGGCCAAGCAAAGGAAGGCAAATCCGTTGCTGACAGGGCTCGCGCTCAACTCCGCGCAGGTGGTTCCGGCCCGGGCGCAAATGGGGTCCAGCCTGGGGTTCCACATCATCCTGGCGTGCATGGGCATCGCCTTTCCGGCGATCGTGATGGTTGTGCACTACATGGGCCTCCGCCGGGGCGACGAGGCCGCGCTGCTGCTCGCGCGCCGGTGGTCGAGGGTGATGGCCGTCCTGGTCGCGGTGGGCGCGGTGAGCGGGACCGTGCTGTCGTTCGACATGGGGCTGCTGTGGCCAGGGCTGATGGGCAAATTCGGGTCGGCCATCGGGATCCCGTTCAGCTTCGAGGGGATCTTCTTCCTGCTGGAAGCCGTGTTTACCGCGATCTACCTGTACGGCTGGGACCGGCTGCCGCCCTGGGCGCACTTCTGGACCCTCGTGCCGGTCGCCATCAGCGGCATTTTCGGGGCGTGGTCGGTGGTCGCCGCGAACTCGTGGATGAACGACCCGTCCGGTTTCACGCTGGTTCACGGCCAGATCACCAGCGTCAACCCGGTCGCGGTCTTCTTCAACGGCGCCACCTACTACGAGGTCCCGCACATGATCCTGGCGGCCTACATGGTGGCCGGCGGCCTGACCGCGACGCCGTACGCGGTCGGCCTGCTGCGGAGGCACCGGGACCGGTACACAAGGCTTGGCTTCCTGGTGCCGTTCAGCACCGCCGCGATCGCGGCCCCGTTCCAGATCGGCATCGGTGACACCGCCGCCCGCGCGATCGCCAGCCAGCAGCCCGTCAAGTTCGCGTCGATGGAGTACGTCGCGCACACCTCCCGGAACGTCCCCGAGTGGATCGCCGGCGTCTGGTATCACGGGCAGGTCATCGGCGGCATCCGGCTGCCGGACGTCGATTCGCTGCTGGTCGGCTTCTCACCGCACACGCTGGTCGTCGGCTGGGACACCGTGCCGGTCGCGCTGCGGCCCCCCTTCCCCACGCTCATCCATCTGTCCTTCGACGTCATGGTCGGCATCGGGACCCTGATGCTGCTGTGGGGCCTATGGCTGGCCTGGTCATGGTGGCGGCGCCGGGACCTGCCCGGCGGCCGGCCGGGCCAGCTGTTCCTGATCGGCGGCGCGCTGTCCGGCGTCGCCTCGGTCGTGGCCATGGAGGCGGGCTGGGTCGTCACCGAGGTCGGCCGGCAGCCCTGGACCGTCTACCACATCCTGATGACCAGCCAGGCGGCAACCCCGGCCAACGGAGTGGTAGGGACACTGGCCGCGACTCTGGTGATCTACGGCGTCCTCACCGTGGCCACCTTCGCCATCCTGATCGTGATGCAGCGGCGCTGGCAGGCCGAAGCCGGCCACCCGGAGGCTGAAATCCCCCACGAGGTGCGCGCCGAGGTAGGCGCGCCGAGGCCGGGCGCGCGGCAGCGGGCGGCCCGGGCCCGGGGAGCACCGGGGACACGGCGGTGATCGCCGACACGGTAGCGGCCGTGCTCGTGGTGGTGCTCATCGCTTACGCGGCACTGGCGGGAGCCGACTTCGGCGGCGGGATCTGGGATGGGCTCGCCGGGTCCACCGAGCGCGGGGCGGCACCCCGGCGGCGGATCGACGAGTCCGTCGCGCCGGTGTGGGAGTCGAACCACGTCTGGCTGATCATCGCCCTCGTCCTGCTATGGACCGGTTTCCCGGTGGCGTTCGCGGACGTCTTCACCACGTTGTTCGTGCCGCTGAGCGTGGCGGCGCTCGGGATCGTGCTGCGCGGCTCCGGCTTCGCCTTCCGCTCTCAGTTGCGGTCGCTTCGCTGGCAGGCGGTCAGCGGCGGCATCTTCGCCTTGTCCTCGCTGCTGACACCCTTCTTCCTGGGTACGGTGATCGGAGCGATCGTCAGCGGCCGGGTGCAGGGCGCCCGGGGTGATCCGGTGAGCTCCTGGGTGAACCCGACGTCGCTGCTGACCGGGGCGCTGTTCGTGGTGTTCTCCGCCTATCTCGCGGCCGTCTACCTGGCCGTCGACAGCGAGCGGGCCGGCGAACATCCGCTGCGGGCCTATTTCTCCCGGCGCGCGATCGTGGCGGGAGGCTGCTCCGGCGTCCTGGCCGGGATCACGCTGGCCGTCCTGCATACCAGCGCCCCGCGGGTGTTCACCAACCTGACCACGGGACGGGCCCTGCCACTGGTGATCGTGTCGGTGCTGGCCGGCGCGGCCGTGCTGATCCTGCTGGTGCTGGACAAGGTCACTTTGGCCCGGCCGCTGGCGGCCCTTGCGGTCGCCGCCGTGGCCGCCGGCTGGGCGATCGCCCAGTACCCCTATCTTGTTCCGCCCCACCTGACGATCGCCGCCTCGGCCGCGCCGGGCGCGACCGAGGCCACCGAATTGGTCGTCGTCGTCATCATCGTCGTGCTGGTCGCGCCGTCGTTCGTGCTGCTGTTCCGGCTGGCCCAGCGCGGCCATCTCCGCGATTCCGAAGCGGCCCTGGCGGGCACGCCGCCGCAAACCTACCCGGCCGCCCGTCGGGCGGCCACGTCGCGCCCGCCGGGCCGGGTGGGCGGCTCGGGCGGAGCAGCCGCAGCGGACGCGAAGGGGTCACGGAGCACGGAGCCGTTCCCGCACCCCCGGCTGGTGGCCTTGGTGCTCGCTGCCGCGATCGCCGCCCGGGTCAGCCAGCGGCTACGGGACCGCGCCGGCCGGCCGTCCGGGTGAGCTCCGCTGCCTCCTGCCGTTCGCGCTCCAGCCGCTGCCGTTCCAGCCGTTCGCGCTGCGGCACCACGACGTACTTGGGGTCCTTGGTGGACTCGACGCCCGCCGCGAACGTGCTGAATCGCTGCAGCGCGCTCCCGGCGAGCAGGGCCAGGCCCGCGACGGCCGCGAACGGCCGGCGCAGGCGGCCGGGGATGCCGCGGTGACCGCCCCGGCCAGGGTGAGCAGTTCCGACCACCGGCGCATGCGGTGGGCCGGCCCGGTCGTGTACGCCTTGGCGGGCAGGCTGGGATGCAGCTCGATCGCGGTGGAGCCGACCAGTTCGACGGCCGCCCCGGCCACGGCGAGCCGGCGAGCCGGGCCCGCCTCTGCGACCGGCGCGAACAGCATGCCCAGGCCGCCGCCGCTGGCCGCCGCCGACCCGGTGTAGACGAACGGCAGTTCCCGGCGGGCCTCATTCCAGGCGGGCGTGGCCGTCTGGGACAGCAGGACCGCCGTGTACGAGGCGACTCCCGGCGCGGTGGCCGCCGCCCAGAGCCCCGCCGGGCGCGCGAGCACGTGCAGCAGACGCCCGGGCACGGTGCCGCGCCAGCGGGGCGGCAGCAGTTCGGGTGCCGCCGCCAGCGCGCTGCCCGGTCCGTACGCCGTCAGGATCCAGGTCCCGACGCTCATCGGCGAAGTGGGCTTGGCCACCCGCAGCATGTGGTGGAAGCGCTCGGGCCGGCCCAGGTCCGCGACCAGCAGGTACAGGCTGACTCCCAAGGCAGCCACGCTGCCGAGGCGGCCCACCCGCCGCAGCGCCGGGCGCCCGGTCAGGTCGGCGCCGGCCGCGATCAGCGACGATCCGGCGGCCAGGCCGCCGGTGAAGAAGTACGCCGGAATCCGCCATCCCCACACTGGGGGCTTCAGCACCGGCAGGCCGTAGTACGACCGGAATTCCGCGCGGGGCACCATGGCCTGCTCGCGGCTCCCGTCGGCGCCGCGCTGGCCATTGCCGGGGCCCCGGCCACTGCCCCGGCCATTGCTACGGCCCCGGTCGTCGCTGCTGGTCACTGGCCCCTCCGGCCCAGAAACGCGGCCACGGAGGAGGCCAGCAGCGCCGTGGCGGCCACGCCCGCGTACTTCCACGTCGACATCAGGTTACGGGTGGGCACGACCGGATCGGGCGGCAGCCCGTACACCTCAGGCTCGTCCAGCAGCAGGAAGACCGCCCCGTCGCCGCCGACCCCGTCGTCCGGATCCTCGCCGTACAGCCTGGCCTCGGTCACGCCCGCGTCGTGCAGGTCCGCCAGCCGCTGCGCGGCCCGCTCCCGCAGTTCGTCCAGGGGGCCGAACTGGATCGACTCGGTCGGGCAGGCTTTGGCGCAGGCCGGTTCCAGGCCGCCGCGCAGCCGGTCATAGCACAGCGTGCACTTGTTGGCCCGCCCGTCACCGTGCCGCCGGTCGATGACCCCGTACGGGCAGCCGGACACGCAGTAGCCGCAGCCGTTGCAGATGTCCTGCTGCACCACCACCGTGCCGAACTCGGTGCGGAACAGCGCCCCCGTCGGGCACACGTCCAGGCAGCCGGCGTGCGTGCAGTGCTTGCACACGTCGGATGACATCAGCCAGCGGAAGTCGGTGCGGCTCTCCGCCCCGGTGGCCGCGCCGGGCAGCTCGAAGGAGGGGAACCCGAGGTCGACCGGGGCGGTGCCGAGATCACCGCCGCCTCGTCCGGCATCGGGCAGCGCCGCGGCCACCACGTCGGCCATTTCCTCGCTGACCGGCGGCCCGGTGGGCAGGCCGGCCAGGCCCGCGTCGTGCGCGCCGAGCGGCCGGTCCTGCTCGATGAAGGCGACGTGCCGCCAGGTGTCGGCGCCGAGCATGCCGGTGTTGTCGAATGACATGCCCAGCAGGTTGATCCCGTCCTCGGGCACGCCGTTCCATTCCTTGCAGGCCACCTCGCACGCCTTGCAGCCGATACAGACCGAGGTGTCGGTGAAAAACCCGACGCGCGGCGGGTGCTCGAGGTGGCCGGCGTCCGCGGCCGGGTCTGCCATCGGGCCGTAGAGGCTATTCGCGTGCGTGAGCTGGTGGGTCATGATGTCCCCTCCGGCCGCGCCGGTCTGATCGGGCTGGCCGGGCTGGCCAGCTCATGGTGCGCCGGGCGCTCGCCGTCGCCGGTGGTCAGGATCTGCAGGCCGGTTTCCGGGGTGATCCCGGCCCGGCGCCGGTAGTCGGCGACGTACTCCAGCAGGGCCCGGCCCCGGGCCGCCGCCCGGGGCGGATGTCGCAGGTCAGGACCTTGCTTTCCTGAATGAACACGTTCGGGTCGACGAACGCCCCCATCAGGTCGTTGACCACGTCGCCGGTGGTTATCCCGGTCTGGCCCCAGTGGTAGGGCATCCAGATCTGATGGATGGTCCGGCCGTCGACCCGCACCGGAGCCATCCGGTCGGTGACCATCACCCGGGCCTCCACCGCCGTGCGGCTAGTGATCACGTGCGCCCAGTCCAGGTGGTGCAGGCCGCGCTCACGCGCCAGTTCCGGTGACACCTCCACGAACAGCGCGGCTGCAGCTCCGACAGATACGGGAGCTGCCGGCTCATGCCGCCGGCGGTGTGGTGCTCGGTCAGCCGGGCCGCGGTGAAGACGTAGGGGAACACGTCCACGTGCGGCTCGGGGGGCGACGGGTTGGACGGGTTGTCCGGGCGGCCGTAGACCTTGCGCACCGGGCTGGCCTGCTGCCCGTAGAGCAGGTTGCGCACGGGTGACTCGTGCGGCTCGTAGTGGGTCGGCAGCGGGCCGTCCGCCATGCCGGCGGGCGCGAACAGCCACGCCTTCCCGTCCGCCATCATGATGAACGGGTCGTCGCCGTGCAGGGCCTCCGGTCCCACCGCCCCTTCGGGGGGCCGGTAGTCCGGCGGCTTGTTCTTCTCGAAGTCAGGGGTGTCGTAGCCGGTCCACTCACCATGTTCGGCGTCCCACCACACCAGCGCCTTCCGCTCGCTCCACGGCCGGCCCTGCGGGTCGGCGGAGGCGCGGTTGTACAGCACGCGCCGGTTCAGCGGCCAGGTCCAGCCCCATTCCGCCTGGTACGGTCCCTGCTCCCGCCAGGACTTGCGGCGCCGCGCCTGGTTCACCTCGTCGGCGTAGACCCCGCTGTAGATCCAGCAGCCACAGGACGTGCTGCCGTCGGCCCGCAGGTCCAGGTACCCGCTGACGGCCCGCCCGGTGCGCAGGTCGATCCCGGAGACGTGCCGCAGCACGTCCGCGCCGGACGGCTCGTCCCCGTCCGTCTTGTAGTCCCAGGCCAGGTCCAGGAGCGGGCGGTCCCGCTCGTCGGCCGAGCCGGCCAGCTTCTCCTTTAGCCGCCGGCCGAGATGGTAGAAGAACCACAGGTCCGACCGCTGGTCACCCTTGGGCTCGACGGCCTGGTCGCGCCACTGCAGCATCCGCTGGGTCTGGGTGAAGGTTCCGGACTTTTCCACGTGCGAGGCGGCCGGCATGAAGAACACCTCGGTCGCGCACTGGTCGGTGACGATCTCACCGGTCTCGATCTCCGGCGCGTCTTTCCAGAAAGTGGCGCTCTCGATCATGACCAAGTTCGCGGACCACCAGCCAGTCCAGCTTGGCCAGGCCCAGCCGCTGCAGGCGCCCGTGGGCCGACCCGACCGCGGGATTCTGGCCCAGCAGGAAGTAGCCGTAGACCTTCCCGTCCACCATGTCCATCACGGTGCGGTACGTGCCGTGGTCCCCGTTGATCCGCGGCAGGTAGTCGAAGCAGAAGTCGTTGTCCGGCGTCGCGGCGTCGCCCCAGTACTCCTTCAGCAGCGAGATCGTGTACGTGTCGGCGTTGCGCCAGAAGCCCTTCTGGTTGTCGGCGCTGACCGTGCCCAGGTAGCTGGCCAGGTCCGGGTGCGAGTCGTCCGGCATCGGCAGGTAGCCGGGCAGCAGGTTGAACAGGGTCGGGATGTCGGTCGAGCCCTGAATGCTGGCGTGGCCGCGCAGCGCGTACACGCCCCCGCCGGGGCGGCCGATGTTGCCCAGCAGCAGCTGGATGATCGCCCCGGCCCGGATGTACTGGGGGCCCACCGTGTGCTGGGTCCAGCCGACGCTGTACACGAGCGCACCGGTGCGTTCCCGGCCGGAATTTTCCGTCAGCGTGCGGCACACGTCCAGGAACAGATCATGGGGAACCCCGCACACCTGCTCGACCATCTCGGGGGTGTAGCGCGCGAAATGCCGCTTGAGGACCTGGAACACGCAGCGCGGATGCTGCAGGGTGGGGTCGGCCGCCATCTCGCTGGCCCCGCCTTCGATGATCGGTCCCCCGGATCCGCTCTGATAGGGCGCGGACTGCTCCTTGTCGCGGCGGCCGTGCTGCTCCTCGACCAGCACGCTCTCGTACGACCAGGTCGTCCGGTCGTACGAAGCACTCTGCGGCTCGTACCCGCTGAACAGCCCGTCCAGGTCCTCGGTGTCCTGGTACTGCTCATTCAGCAGGAAGGACCGCGTTCGTGTACGCCTGCACGTACTCCCGGAACTCCAGGTTGTTGGTCAGGATGTAGTTGATCACCCCGCCCAGGAAGGCGATGTCAGTACCGGTGCGCAGGGTCACGTGCTGGTCGGCGACCGCGCTAGTGCGGGTGAACCGCGGATCGACGTGGATCACCTTGGTGCCGCGCGCCTTGGCCTCCATCACCCACTGGAAGCCGACCGGATGAGCTTCGGCCATGTTCGAGCCCATGATGATGATGCAGTCGGCGTTGACCAGATCCTGAAGGTAGTCGGTGGCCCCGCCACGGCCGAACGAAGCTCCCAGACCGGGAACAGTGGCGGAGTGTCAAATACGCGCCTGGTTCTCGATCTGGATCGCGCCCAGGGCGGTGAACAGCTTCTTGATCAGGTAGTTCTCTTCGTTGTCCAGCGTGGCGCCGCCGAGGCTCGCGATACCCATGGTGCGGCGCAGCGTGTTCCCGTCCGGGTCGGTGTCCTGCCAGCCCTTCCGCCGCGCGTCCAGCACCCGGTCGGCGATCATATCCATCGCGGTGTCCAGGTCCAGTTCCTGCCACGCGTCGCCGTACGGCGGGCGGTAGAGCACCTTCTCCTGGCGCTGCGGCCCGGTCACGAGCTGCTTGCTGGCCGACCCTTTCGGGCACAGCCGCCCGCGGGAGATCGGGCTGTCCGGGTTGCCCTCGATCTGGATGACCTGCTCATCCTTGGCGTAAACGAGCTGCGCGCAGCCCACCGCGCAGTACGGGCAGACCGAGGAAACCACCCGGTCGGCGCTGCGCACGCGCGGCCGCAGCGCCGCCGATCGCGGGGATTCCGCCGCCGCGCCCCGCCCCAGCGGGTCGGGCCCGGTCAGTTGGCGGTACACCGGCCACTTGCCAAGCCACTGTCGCATGCCCATCGGCGTGCCCTTCGCCCAGGTTGCGATTGAACCCAGCTTGCCCGGCGCCGGTTCGGCCCAAACGCGAGGGAGCCAGCTATCCGTGCGGCCACAGCCAGCTATCCGTGCGGCCACAGATAGAGCGTCTCCCGACGCGGCTGAGCAGCGCATCACCAGACCATGTAGTCGCGCCGCACAGACGTTATCCCGCGTCAGCAGCATTGACCCGGCCGCCTCCCGGCGTCACGTGGAACAGCATTTCGACGCCCCGATTATGGCCGCCGGATATGAGCGGGTTTAAGAAGCTGTTTTGCGTCAAGCACAGAGAGCCTGGCCACGGACTATCTGGCGTGACGGGGAGAGTCGCTTGATCACTTGGGGCCGCCCGCCCGTCAAGGTCATCAGCTCAACCAAGGAGGCAACGATATGTCCGACGACACGCTCATGCGGACGCTCGGGTGGGCCAGTGCCGGTCTCGGCGTCCCGCAGGTGCTAGCGCCCCGGGAGTTCGGCAGAGCGATCGGCGTAGGCGGCGGGCCCCGGCAGCGCACGGCTGTGATGACCGTCGGCGTCCGCGAACTGGCCGCCGCGGCGGGCCTGCTCGGGCAGGGCAGCCCGGCCTGGCTGTGGGCCCGGGTCGGCGGGGACCTTATGGACCTCACCCTGCTGGGCCGGGCGCTGAAGAACCACAACGGGCGCGGCTGGGAGCGCACCGCGGCGGCCCTGGCCGGCGTCGTCGGCATCACCGCCGTCGATGTGTACGCCGCGGTGACCCGGTCCCAGGTCAAGCCCAGGGCGGACCTGCACGCTACGGTGACGGTGACCAAGCCGCAGCAAGAGGTCTACGACCAGTGGCGGCGGCTGGAGAACCTGCCCAGCTTCATGGCCCACGTCGACGAGGTCCGGACCACCGGCCCGAACATCACGCACTGGCGGGCCAGCGCCCCGTTCGGCAGGACCGTTGAGTGGGACGCGGAAACCACCGCCGACGTGCCCGGCGAGCGGATCGCCTGGAAGTCGATCAATGGTGCGCCCGTCTACAACGAGGGTGAGGTGCGCTTCGTGCCCGCGCCGGGCGGCCGGGGCACAGAGGTCCACGCGAGGATGCACTACGCGATGCCGGCCGGCAAGCTCGGCGAGGCCGTCGCGCGCTATTTCGGCGAGGACCCCCATCAGCAGCTCGATGACGATCTGCGCCGGTTCAAGCAGGTGGCCGAGACCGGTGAGGTAGTGCGGTCCGAAGGCGCGCCAGGCGGCAAACGCGCCCGCCGGGAGTTCCCGCAGCACCCGGCCCGCCCGCTGTCACGTCAGGAACTCGCCGAGGAGGCACGCGCATGAAGGCCAACTGCTGGATCAGCCCGAACAACGTCAAGGTCCAGGAGGTC
>CAVUNW010000081.1:0-123200 GCA_963742865.1 uncultured Actinomycetes bacterium | reverse complement strand
CCCCGACCCGAAGATCCTGAACCGCCGCGACGCCATCGTGAAGATCACGTCCACCGCGATCTGCGGCTCTGACCTGCACCTGCTCGACGGGTACGTGCCGACGATGCAAAAGGGCGACATCATGGGCCACGAGTTCATGGGCGAGGTAATCGAGATCGGCGACGGTATCGACGCCAGCCAGCTCAAGGTCGGCGATCGCGTCGTGGTCCCGTTCCCAATCGCCTGCGGTGCGTGTGCCGCCTGCCAGGCCGAGCTGTACTCATGCTGTGAGAACACCAACCCCAACGCGGGCCTGGCCGAGAAGTTCTTCGGCCACCCGGTCGCCGGCATCTTCGGCTACTCCCACCTGACCGGCGGCTTCGCCGGCGGCCAGGCGCAGTACGCCCGGGTGCCGTTCGCCGACGTCGGCCCGCTGAAGGTCGACGGTGACCTGGCCGATGAGCAGGTGCTGTTCCTGTCCGACATCCTACCCACCGGTTACATGGGCGCCGAGATGTGCGACATCCAGGGCGGCGACGTGGTGGCCGTGTGGGGCGCCGGGCCGGTCGGGCAGTTCGCGATGGACAGCGCGCGGGTGCTTGGCGCGGAGAAGATCATCGCCATCGACAAGGAGCCCTACCGCCTGGCCATGGCCGAGCAGGCCGGCTACATCCCGGTCGACTTCGAGCAGGTCGACGTGCGCTCCACCCTGCTCGAGCTGACCGGCGGGCGCGGACCGGACAAGTGCATCGATGCGGTCGGCATGGAAGCCACCCACGGCAGCACGCCCATCTACGCCTACGACCGGGCCAAGCAGGCGGCCCGGCTGGAAACCGACCGCCCGTACGCGCTGCGCCAGGCCATCATGAGCTGCCGTAGCGGCGGGATCGTCTCGGTCATCGGCGTCTACGGCGGGTTCGTGGACAAGTTCCCCGCCGGGGCGTGGATGAACCGGGCCCTGACGCTGCGCACCGGCCAGTGTCATGTGCAGCGCTACATGAAGCCGCTGCTGGAGCGGATCAAGCGGGGCGAGATAGACCCGACGCGGATCATCACCCACACCATGCCGCTGGACGAGGCGCCGCACGGCTACGACATCTTCAAGCACAAGAAGGAGAACTGCGAAAAGGTCGTGCTCAAGCCCTGACGGCTCCCTAATCAAGGAACGGAACGGAAGTACCTGCCCCGGGCCGGGAGCCGGGCACCACATTCGGCCCCGGCCCGTGGGTCCCGGTAAGTTGGCGGGAATGACTGAATCGCCGGCTGGCCCCTCACGCTGGCAGGGGAAGACGCTGTGGGCGCGGGACCGGTCGGCACCGCTCGGCGCCTTCCTGCGCACCGAGTCGGGCAGCGCCATGATCCTGGTGGCGGCCATCGTCGTGGCGATCGTCTGGGCCAACGTCAGCGCGGCCTCTTACGAGTCGTTCTGGCACGCCAAGATCACGCTCGCCGCTGGGCCGTTCAGGATTTCCCAGGACCTGCAGACGTGGATCAACAGCGGGCTGATGACCCTGTTCTTCCTGGTCGTCGGGCTAGAGACCCGGCGCGAATTCGACCTGGGCGACCTGCGGGAACGGCGCCGGTTCGTGCTTCCCCTGGTCGCCGGGACGGCCGGGATGCTGATCCCGGTCGCGATCTACCTGTCGATCAACGCCGGCCGGGCCGAGGGCTCACGGCTGGGGCGTGGCCATGTCCACCGACACGGCGCTCGCCCTCGGCCTGCTCGCGGTCCTGGGCCGCGACATCCCCGACCGGATGCGCGTCTTCGTGCTTACCGTATTCGTGGTCGACGACCTCGCCGCGCTCATCGTGATCGCCTTCTTCTTCAGCGACCAGATCGAGGCGGTGCCGCTCTGGTGGCGATCACCGCGTTCGCGCTGGTGCTCATCGCGGTCCGGCTCCGCCTCCGGCAGCGTTCGGTGTTCGTCGGCCTCGGTATCGTCATCTGGGCGCACTGCGGTCCAGTGGCGTCGACCCCGTCGCCGCGGGCCTGGCCATCGGGCTGGCGGCACCCGCGTACACTCCGGCGCGTGCCGAACTGCAGGACGTGACCGTGCTGGTCCGCCGGTTCCGGGAGCAGCCCACCCCCGAATTGGCGCGTACGGCCCAGGCCTTGGTCGAGCACGCTGTCGCCGAACGACGGCTGCAGACCTTCTACCACCCGTGGACCAGTTACCTGATCGTCCCGTTGTTCGCCCTGGCCAATGCGGGGATCTCGCTGAACGCCGGGTTCCTGGCGCAGGCGTACGCCGCCCCGGTGACCCTCGGCGTGCTGGTCGGCTACGTGGTCGGCAAACCGGTCGCGGTCATCGCCAGTTCCTGGGCCGTCACGCGGCTCAGCCACGGGCGCATCCGCCCGCCGATCGGGGCCGCGGCGGTGGCGGGCAGCGGCACGATCGCCGGGATCGGCTTCACCGTCGCGCTGCTCATCGCCACGCGCGCGTTCCAGGGCACCGAACTGGCCGAAGCCAAGCTCGGCGCGCTGTCGGCGGCGTTCGCCGCCGCGGTGCTGACCTGGGCCGTGCTGACGGCGACCCGGCTGCTGCCGGCCGAGCGGCGCGCCCGGCTCATGTTCGGCGACACGAAGCTGATCCAGGACCTGATCCCCGAGGTCGACCCGGATCGCGATCACATCCGCGGGCCCGCGGAAGGCCGCGATCACGGTCATCGAGTTCGGTGACTTCGAGTGCCCCTACTGCGGGCAGGCCGAACCGGTGGTCCGGGATCTGCTGACCGACACCACGATCCGGTACGTGTGGCGGCACCTGCCGCTCACCGACGTGCACCCGAACGCCCAGCTTGCCGCCGAAGCGGCCGAAGCCGCCGGCCACCAGGGCGCGTTCTGGGAGATGCACGACCTGCTCCTGCAGCACCAGGACGAGCTGCGCCTCCCGGACCTCGTGCGCCACGCGACGTCGCTGAACCTCAACCTGAACCGGTTCCGCGAGGACCTGCGCAATCACACTCACGCCACGCGCGTCGCCCAGGACCTGGAGTCGGCCGACCTGTCCGGCGTGTCCGGGACACCCACGTTCTTCATCAACGGGCAGCGCCACTACGGGGCCTTCGATCTGGCGACGCTCAGCGCGGCGATCAGGACCGAGCGTGATCAGCTGACGACGGTGCGCTCCCCCTGGGGGCGGCCGACTAGGGCCGCCCGGCGCGCTGGTCAGCCCGGCCGCGTGAACAGCAGAGGCCGCACCAGCCGCCCGACCCGGTCCATCAGCCGCGGCCCGGCGGGCAGGCGGCCCAACGGCGGGTGATACTGCACAAACGTGTAGCGCAGTCGCCGCGCCAGAATCCCATCCGTGGCAACCTGGTCGCCGATCACCGCCCCCGGCCGCGGAAAGCCCCGGTAGGGCGCGGTCCGCAGCGGTTTGCCCGCCGACGTCAGGTAGACCACTTGCACGCCCGTGCCCTGGGGCAAAGCCGACGGGCGGCGCACCGAGTTCGTGGCAAAGCACACCACCTGCACGCCCGGCACCGCCTCGACCTGGCTGAGGATCTCCGCAACGCCCCGGTCAAGGGCCTCCTGGCTGCTATCCCAGTACGCGACCAGGGGCTCAATGTCAAAGATCAGGGTCCGCGCCGACAGTCTCACGCACACGGTCCAGCACTGCGTCCAGCCCCGCAAGGCGCTCATATCCGGCTCTCACACTGCCACCTCATCACGCAGGCCAGGGTCGCCGCCAGCCCCGGCAACCGCTGGGCAGGCACCCGGCTTACGCCTGCCTCGCCGCCCGCCGGGCCCTTGGGCCCTATGGGGCGGTCGTTAGGTCACTTTCTGCCGCTCGTAAAACACGCCAGGCTGGCGCAGGCTAGGGGTGGTTTATGCCTGGCTGTATGACGCACTTCCCGTGGGGGTGGTACCCGATGAGTACGATGACCCGGCGCTGGCTCGCCCGCGCCTCGTTCGGCCTGCTGCTCGCGGCGGTGGCGCTGGTGATCGCCGTGGCGGGGTGGCGCAGCCTGGCGCTGGTGGTGTTCGCCGTGATCGGCGCCTGCGCCGTCCTGGCGGGCGCGTACTGGTTCCTGGCGAACCGGGGCGTGCTCCGCTGGCTGGCGCTCGTGCTGATGGTCGCGGCGCCGGTGCTCATCCTCGTGACGTTTGCGCTGGAGCATTTGCTGTGGGTCGCCGTCGTCGCGGTGGCGCTGATGGTGGCCGCGGCCGGGACTGCGAAGACCGCGCTGAGCGCGGGCGGCCAGGACGCGGCCATGCCGGCCGGCCCGGCGGCACGCCCGCGACGGCCGTTCCTGATCATGAACCCGAGGTCGGGCGGGGGGAAGGTCACCAAGTTCGGGCTGAAGGAGAAGGCGGAGAAGCTGGGCGCCGAGGTGGCGCTGTTGGAGGGCCCGCAGATCGTGGACGTGGCGGCGCTGGCCCGGAAGGCGGTGGCCGATGGCGCCGACCTGCTCGGGGTGGCCGGGGGGGATGGAACCCAGGCGCTGGTGGCCGGTATCGCCGCGGAGCACGGCCTGCCCTTCCTGGTGATCAGCGCCGGGACGCGCAATCACTTCGCGCTGGACCTGGGATTGGACCGGGAGGATCCCGCCGCCGGCCTGGCTGCCCTCACCGACGGGGAAGAACTGCGCGTCGACCTGGGCATCATCGGGGGGCGCACGTTCGTGAACAACGCCTCGTTCGGCGCCTACGCCGAGGTGGTCCGGAGCCCGGCGTACCGGGACGACAAGCGGGGCACCACCTTGCAGATGCTGCCTGACCTGCTCAAGGGCCACCAGGGGGCCCGGCTGTCCGCCCAAGCCGCGGGGAAAACGTTCGATGGCCCGCAGGCGCTGCTGGTCAGTAACGACCCTTATGAGATGAACGACATCGCCGGCCTTGGCCGGCGCGCCCGGCTGGATGCCGGCACCCTCGGTGTGGTCGCCATCCGGGTCAACAGCGCCCGGCAGGCGATCGGGCTTATCCGCCACGAGCACCGAAAGGGGCTGGCCGTGCTCACCGCTGAACAGGTCACCGTGGACGCCGATGCCCCCCAGATCCCCGTCGGCATTGACGGCGAGACGGTGATGCTGCCGACGCCGGTCCGCTGCACCATCCGGCCGCGGGCGCTCCGGGTGGTCGTACCGAGGACAACGTCCCGGCGTCCCCTCCCCCAAGGCCGCCCTCGAATGGCCCCGGCTCCGGCAGCTCGCGTCCTTCCGCCCCCAGCCGGCTGGTTCTCCTTCGCCGGGACCGGGTTTGGCTGCATGAGCCTGAGTCGCGAGGCCGGAGCGGCCCGCACCGCGGAACGCGCCCAGGCGGCGGCCGGGACCGTCCTGCTGACACTCGCCTCGGCGCAGTTCCTCATGACGCTCGACAGCTCGGTCATGAACGTGTCGATCGCCACCGTGGCCAAGGACGTCGGCACGACGGTGACCGGGATCCAGACGGCGATTACGTTCTACACGCTGGTGATGGCCTCGCTCATGATCACCGGCGGCAAGGTCGGCCAGATCCTCGGCCGCAAGCGCGCCTTCGCCATCGGGTGCATCATCTACGGGTGCGGGTCGTTCACCACCGCACTGGCACCGAATCTTGCTGTGCTGATGCTGGGCTGGTCGGTCCTGGAAGGCGTCGGCGCCGCGCTGATCATGCCGGCGATCGTCGCGCTGGTGGCGTCGAACTTCGCGCGTGATCAGCGCCCGCGCGCGTACGGGCTGGTCGCTTCGGCCGGCGCGATCGCGGTCGCGGCCGGGCCCCTGATCGGCGGCCTGTTCACTACCTATGCCTCCTGGCGGTGGGTGTTCGCCGGTGAGGTCCTGGTGGTGCTCATCATCCTGGGGCTCACCCGCCGTATCGCCGACACCCCGGCCGAGGAGGGTGCGCGGCTCGATGTCGTGGGTACCGTGCTGTCCGCGCTGGGCCTCGGGCTCGTCGTGTACGGCATCCTCCGCTCGGGAACGTGGGGTCTGGTCCAGCCCAAGCCTGATGCTCCGACGTGGCTAGGGCTGTCGCCGGTGATCTGGCTGATCCTCGCCGGCGGGGTGGTGCTGTGGGTCTTCTTGTGGTGGGAGAACCACCGTCTGGCGCGCGGCGCCGCCGCGCTGCTTGATCCGGCGATGCTGCGGAACCCGACCCTCCGCGGCGGGCTCACGGCGTTCTTCTTCCAGTACTTCCTGCAGGCTGGCCTGTTCTTCGCCGTGCCGTTGTTCCTGTCGGTGGCGCTCGGGCTGTCGGCGATCGCGACCGGCGTCCGGCTGCTGCCGCTGTCCATCACGCTCCTGCTGGCCGCCGTGGGCGTTCCCGAAGTTCTTCCCGCACGCGTCACCACGCCGCATTGTCCAGATCGGGTTCCTCGCGCTGTTCGCGGGCATCGTGGTCATGGTGGCCGCGCTGGAGGTGGGCGCCGGGCCGGAGATCGTGACCTGGCCGATGCTGCTCGCGGGCCTGGGTATCGGCGCGCTGGCCTCCCAGCTCGGCAGCGTGACCGTCTCGTCGGTGCCCGATGAGCAAAGCGGTGAAGTCGGCGGAGTCCAGAACACGATGACCAACCTCGGCGCATCGATCGGAACCGCGCTGGCTGGCGCGGTGCTCATCTCGGCCTTGACCGCGTCGTTCCTCAGCGGCGTCCAGAACAACCCCGCCGTCCCCAAGGATCTGTCCTCGAAGGCGCAAGTGGAGCTGGGGGGAGGTGCGCCGTTCATCTCCGACAAGGACCTTCAGGCCGCGCTCGATAAGGCCGGCGTGCCCGCCAAGACCGCCGACGCGATCGTCCAGGAAAACGCGACCGCCCGCATCGACGGACTGCGCGCAGCATTGTCGGTGCTCGCCGTCGTGGCCCTGATCGCCCTGTTCTTCACCCGCCGGATCCCGACCCGGCAGCCGTCGGCATCTGCGAGCGAACATCAGCCCCGTGCCGGCATGAGTGCCAGCACAGGGACGGGCGGAACGTAGGCTGGAGGCGTGGTAGTCGCACCTGAGGGGCGGCGGATGCTGCGGCTCGAGGCCCGCAACAGCCAGGTCCCGATCGAGAAGAAGCCTCCGTGGATCAAGACCCGGCTGCGGACTGGCCCCGAATACACGGAGCTCAAGAAGCTGGTGCGCCGCGAGGGGCTGCACACGGTCTGCGAGGAAGCCGGCTGCCCGAACATCTTCGAGTGCTGGGAAGACCGCGAGGCCACGTTCCTCATCGGCGGGGACCAGTGCACCCGGCGCTGCGACTTCTGCCAGATCGACACCGGGCGCCCCCAGCCGCTGGACACCGACGAGCCGCGCCGGGTCGCCGAGTCGGTCGCGACGATGGGGCTCGCCTACGCGACGGTCACCGGCGTGGCCCGGGACGACCTGCCCGACGGCGGCGCCTGGCTCTACGCGCAGACCGCCCGGGAGATCCACGCGGCCGTGCCCGGCTGCGGGGTCGAGCTGCTGATCCCCGACTTCAACGCCGAGCCGGACCGGCTGGCCGAGGTGTTCAGCGCCCGGCCCGAGGTACTCGGGCACAACATCGAGACCGTGCCACGGATCTTCCGCCGGATCCGGCCCGGATTCCGCTACGAGCGGTCACTGGGCGTGCTGACCCAGGCCCGGGCGGCCGGGCTGGTGACCAAGTCGAACCTGATCCTGGGCATGGGCGAGGAGCGTCACGAGATCAGCGCGGCCATGGCGGACCTGCACGCGGCCGGGTGTGACCTGCTGACGATCACGCAGTACCTGCGCCCGACCCCGCGCCACCATCCGGTCGAGCGCTGGGTGAAGCCCGAGGAGTTCGTCGAGCTGCGCGAAGAGGCCGAGGACATAGGGTTCGCCGGCGTCATGTCCGGCCCTCTGGTGAGGTCGTCGTACCGCGCCGGCAGGTTGTACAAGCAGGCTGTGTCTGCCCGGGTTACGGCGAGGCGCTCGTTACCGGCCCAGCGAACCGGGCCGTCAGGCCCGGTGAGCGGCCGGTGTGTCGGCGAGTTACCGCAGCGGGGCGCGGAGCGCAGCGGGGGGTTCCGGGGGTCGTCCCCCCGGGCTGACACTGCGGTTTTCCACTGGGGCTTAGAAACCCATATCCTGCGGTGCATGGCGAAGCAGAAGAACGCGGACGACGAGGCTACGCCCGGGCGTATCCAGCAGATGCGCATGGTGGCCGGGCTCGTGCACAAGGCCAACCCGAAAGCATTGCCAATTGTGATCGGCAGCGGCCTCGGCGTGCTGGTCGTTCTCGTCGTCGTAGGCCTGCTCACCGAGACGGCCGGGTTCCTCATCCCGCTGGGCGTCCTGCTCGGCATCCTGGTCGCAATCTTCCTGTTCGGGCGGTTCGCCCAGACGGCGCAGTACTCCACGATCGAGGGACAGCCGGGGGCGGCTGCGGCCGTGTTGCAGAGCATGCGCGGGAACTGGTCCGTCACCCCGGCGATCGCCGCCAACCGGAACATGGACGTGGTGCACCGCGCGGTCGGCAGGCCCGGCGTGGTCCTGGTCGGCGAGGGCTCCCCGACGCGGCTGCCCGGCCTGCTCGCCGCGGAGAAGAAGCGCGTCGCCCGGGTCGCGTTCGACGTGCCGATCTTCGACTTCCAGGTTGGTGACGCCGACGGCCAGATCCCGCTCCGGCGGTTGCAGCGAAAGATCATGAAACTGCCCCGCGACCTGAAGGGCACGCAGGTCGCCGACCTGAACTTCCGGCTGAAGGCGCTGCCCCCGTCGCTGCAGGCCCCGAAGGGCCCGATGCCGACGCGCGGCCGCCAGCCCAAGATGCCGCGTCCCCGCTAGAGGCGCCAGTCCAGAGCCGCCAGTAAGGCGCGCTACATCCGGACGACGATGGTGTTGGCCGCCTTGTCGTGCAGTCCGCGCCGGTCCCGGTCGTAGATCAGCGGGGGCACCACGGCCAGCAGGAGCAGCGTGCGCACCAGGCCCCAGCCGATGCCGACGGGGCGGCCGTCCAGCCGGGCGACCCGCAAGCCGAACAGCCGCTTGCCGATGGTGGTGCCGGTCAGCACGGTCAGGACGTAGGTCTCCGCGCCGAAGATGGCCAGCGCCCAGTACTGCGAATGCAGCAGCGCGGTGGCGATGAGCGCGCACAGGATCCAGTCCACGAACAGGGCACCGAACCGGCGCCCCATTCCGGCCGCCGAGCGGGGGCCGTCTTCGGGCAATCCGAACTTCTCGCCCGGATAGCTGGAAACGGCGCGTTCCCTCGTTGCCTGGGACGCTCCGGCCGGGCCCGCGCCGGCCCACTGTTCATCGGCCACGTCACCACGGTATCTCCTGTCCCGTACGGAGTTCACGCGGCCGTGCCCACCCCGCTGAACACGGCCATCTCCCCATGCGTAACATGTGCGAAACATACGGGACACGGGCCGGAAATTGCCGGCGCATAGCGTCCAAGGCGCATCCGTCTAGTGCGTGCCGATGAATACTGATATGCATGCCCTGTCAGGGAGGGTTAATGTTTCAAAATGCCGACGAGGTTCTGCGGTTCGTCGCTGATGAGAACGTTCAGTTTATTGACGTCAGGTTCTGTGACCTGCCGGGCATCATGCAGCATTTCACCGTGCCGGTCGAGGTCTTCGACGAGGACGTGTTCACCAACGGCCTGATGTTCGACGGGTCGTCCATCCGCGGCTTTCAGGCGATCCACGAGTCGGACATGCTCCTCCTCCCTGACCCGACCAGCGCCGTGCTGGACCAGTTCCGGACCTACAAGACGCTCAACATCACGTTCTTCGTGCATGACCCGCTGACCCGCGAGCCGTACACCCGTGACCCGCGGAACATCGCCCGTAAGGCCGAGGAGTACCTGCGGAGCACCGGCATCGGCGACACCGCATTCTTCGGGCCGGAGGCGGAGTTCTACATCTTCGACTCAGCGCGGTTCGACACGACACCGAACGCCGGGTACTACTACATCGACTCGATCGAAGGTGCCTGGAACACCGGCATCGAGGACGGCGGCCGGAACCTCGGGCACCGGCCCCCATACAAGGGCGGCTACTTCCCGGTCCCCCCGATAGACCACTACACCGACCTCCGCTCGGAGATGACCCGCGCCCTGATCGACGCGGGCATCCAGGTCGAAATGCAGCACCACGAGGTGGGCAGTCCCGGGCAGGCCGAGATCAACATGCGATTCGGCTCGCTGCTGAACACGGCCGACCGGCTGATGCTGTTCAAGTACGTCATCAAGAGCGTCGCGGACAAGAACGGCAAGACCGTGACGTTCATGCCCAAGCCGGTCTTCGGTGACAACGGCTCGGGCATGCACTGCCACCAGAGCATCTGGAAGGACGGGTCCCCGCTCTTCTACGACGAGGTCGGCTACGCCGGGCTGTCGGACATCGGCCGGCACTACATCGGTGGCCTGCTCAAGCACGCGCCGTCGCTGCTCGCCTTCACCAACCCGACGCTGAACTCCTACCACCGCCTGGTGCCCGGCTTCGAGGCCCCCGTCAACCTGGTGTACTCGCAGCGGAACCGTTCGGCTTGCGTGCGGATCCCGATCACCGGCACCAACCCCAAGGCCAAGCGGATCGAGTTCCGCGTGCCGGACCCGTCGGCCAACCCGTACCTGGCGTTCCCGGCGATGCTGATGGCCGGCCTGGACGGCATCAAGAACAAGGTCGAGCCGCCGGAGCCAGTGGACAAGGACCTGTACGAGCTGCCGCCGGACGAGGCGCTGGCCATCCCGCAGGTCCCCGGTTCGCTGGAAGCGGTGCTCGACACGCTCGAGGCCGACCACGCCTACCTGACCGAGGGCGGCGTGTTCACCGAGGACCTGATCGAGACCTACATCGATTTCAAGCGGAGTAACGAGATCGACCCGATGCGCCTCCGCCCGCACCCGCACGAGTTCGAGCTCTACTACGACGTATGACCCGTTTACGGTCGCTGAGCAGGGGCGGAATCATGGGCCGAGTGCCCTGTTCCGCCCCTGTTCCGTCCGGGCGATGAAAACGGCCTCGACAGCGGCCCGAGTGGACTCGTCGCGGTCGGGCCAGATGTGCCCATAGGTGTCGAGGGTGGTCTTGGCGCTGGCGTGCCTCAGACGCGCCTGGACGGTCTTGACGTCGGCTCCTGAGTGTTCGGGCTCACCGGGGCGGTTCATGTGCCAGGTGAGGCTGGACGTTTTCGTGCCAGGTGATGCTTGACACTGGCCCTAGGAACTGTGGGATCGTTCACCGCCAGTTGGCTTTGATGTTACGTACTGGCCTGGTGGCAGTGCGGCGCATGGCCGTGCCTTCCTGCCCCGTCGAATCCGATGGTCCGCGGGGGGTTGCAGACGGGCATGGTGATGGCCGGGCCGATCGCGTACAGCAGGCGGTCTCTAGCGGCATCTGATTGGCTTGACCGGGATAAGTCTGTCGCTCGCGCTGGGCCGCCACGCTGGGCGTTCCGGGGGCTGTTGGCTAGGCTTGACGGCGTGGGGGCCGTGCAGCTGGGTGTGGTGGTGTGGCTGACCGACCTTAATGTCGGGGTTACCGAGCTGGCACCGATGGTCGAGCAGGCGGGCTTGGAGTCGTTGTTCCTCACCGAGCACACCCATATCCCGGTGAGCAGGCGTGATGTTCTCAGCGACCAGGAGCACAGCCAGGACGCGCGGATTCTCGATCAGTTCACCGCGCTGGGCGCCGCTGCCGCGGTCACGTCGCGGCTGAAGCTGGGCACCGGGATGTGCCTCGTGGCCCAGGCCGGTGCAGGTTCCGCATCCGCCGGTGCTGGTCGGCGGAAGCGGGCCGCGGACCCTGCAGGTGGCAGCCGAATGCGGAGATGGATGGATGCCGATCGTCGATGAGGTGGACGAGTTCGAGGCCAACCTAGCCCAGCTGCGGCGCCTGCGCGAGGAGGCGGGCACGCCAGATATCGAGGTAACGGTGTGCGCGTGGGAGGCTGACGAGCAGTTGCTCGCACGCTGCGCCGAACTCGGTGCCGCCCGCTGCGCGGTCGTGGCGCCAGCCCATGACCTAGCCGCCTTGCGGTCCTTCCTCGACAGCTACTCGCGAACCGCGAACCGAGTCGGCTAGGCCATTGAGACGGGCAGGCGCCGCGTTCGTGGAACAGATCAAGGACATCGCGCTCCATCGCCAGCTCGGCGTTCTCCTTGCGCAGCCGGGCCAGCTCCGCCCGCTCATCTTCACCCAGCTCAGTACCGACGCCACGGTGCCGCCGGTCCGCGTTGACCCAGTTCCCCAGGGTGCCCTCGTTGATGCCCAGGTCCCGGGCCACCTGCGCGACCGGCCTGCCCGTCTCGCGGACCAGCCGGACCGCCCTCCTTAAAATCCGCGTCGAACTTCCTGCGCGTCTCTGCCATCGCCGTCCTCCTTTAAGGCGATGTGTCCACGCTACGAGGGGAAACCCACTTTCGCGGCCTCTTCCGCTTGCCGTTCGGCCTCCTGTTGTCGCCGCCTTGACATGGTTAGTGGTGTCTAGCCGTGCCCAGCGGGGTGGCGTAGCGTTTAGTCATGGCGGGTCCACGGCGGGTGTTCTTGAGTCATACCTCCGAGCTACGGCAATTCCCGGCCGAGCGGTCGTTCGTAGCGGCGGCGGAGGCGGCGGTGGCCCGGGCCGGCGACGCGTTCACCGACATGGCGTATTTCGCGGCACATGATGATGAGCCTGCCGATTACTGCCAGGCCCGGGTCCGTGAATGCGATGTGTACGTGGGCCTGATCGGCCTTCGCTACGGCTCTCCAGTACGGGATCGCCCGGAGGTGTCCTATACCGAGCTGGAGTTTGAGGCGGCGACCGAGGCGAAGCTGCCGCGGCTGGTGTTCTTGCTGGACGAGGACGGGGCGCTGCCGATCCCAGCGGCACAGCTGCAGGACAGCGATCCCGACCGGCGAGCCCGGCAGCAGGCGTTCCGGGTCCGGCTACTGGACGTGGGGATCATAGCGGCGAAGGTGACCAGACCGGAGCAGCTGGAGTTGGAGCTGCTGCAGGCGCTGCAGGCCTCGGGACCGCTGGGACGGCCGCCTGAGTTCGTGCCGCGGGCGGGCTTGCTGTCGGCGGAGGCGCCGGCTGAGGTGTCGATCGCGCCGCCGTTCGGGCTGCGGGACGAGAACCCGCGGTTGCGCGGCCGCGACCAATTGCTGGCCGAGCTCGTCGAGCCTGACGAGCGGGTGTGGGTGCTGCACGGGCTGGGCGGCTGTGGGAAGACTCGCCTAGCGCTGGAAGTAGCGTTCCGGACGCGAGACCAAAGGGAAGGGTGGTGGGTGTCCGCTGAGGAAGTGGGCAGCCTGGTAGAGGGCATGGGGGCGCTTGGCCGCCGCCTCGGCATACCAGATGCCGCCCTTGAGCATGGCGACGCCGCTGATGTTATCTGGCAAGGCTTGGACGACAGGCGGAAGCCATGGCTGCTGGTAATTGACGGTGCCAACGATCCGAAGATCCTAGCCGGAGCCGGGAAATCGGTGGCAGACGAACGGGGATGGTTGCGGCAGGTTCGGACGAAGCATGGAATGGTGCTGGTTACTAGCCAGGACGGGAGCCAAGAAAGCTGGGCAAACTGGTGCCAACGGCTCCACGTGGAGATGCTGGCCGCCGACGAAGCGGCCGAGGTGCTGGCCGACTATGCCCGTCGTTTCCCTGGCCTGGGCGATGACGAGGACGCACGGAAGCTGGCGGACCGGCTCGGCGGACTGCCGCTCGCGCTGCAGCTCGCCGGACGCTATCTGTTCGAGTCGGCGGACATTCCAGAGAAGTTCGTGGACCCCAACATGATCCGCACTTACCGGCGGTACTACAACGCAATCGAGGACGCGGCATTGCGTCGCCCCGGCGGGGAAATGACCCAGGACCAAGCTGTCGATCTGATCAGCTGGACCTGGGATCTCGCCCTAGAGCTCCTCGAGGCACGGCAGGTGCCCGAAGCCCGCCCGATGCTGCAGCTGCTGGCGAGCTTCGCGGCCGCACCCATCACGTACGAACTGCTGCTCCATCCGGGCCTTCTAGCCGCCTGCCCGCCCTTCCGGGACATTTCCGGACCTCGCCTCTGGCGCGTACTCAAAGCCCTCGATGACTTCGACCTCATCGATCTGGGCCTCAGCGGTGAAGACCCGCACAAGATCCGGGTCGCCCGGCTGCATCCGCTGGTCCGCGACACCATCCAACCAGTCGCCGGATCAGTCGAGCGCACGATGTTCCTGGATCTGGCCGCCCGGCTGCTGAACGGTGCGACGGCTGCCGAGGAGACCGGCCTCCCCGAAGATCCGGCCAAGTGGCCAGCCTGGCAGCTGCTGGCATCCCACCCAGCACACGTCTTGAAAAGCCTCAAACGTGAGCCGCGCTATCCACACCAAGCGGCAGAGGCGGCCGCTCATGCAGCCCAGAGGGCGGCCCGCTACCAGGCCGCGCGAGGACTTCACGCCCAGGCCGAGGCCGAGGACCGTGACATCCTGGCCATTAGCCTGCAGGTGCTCGGCGCCGACCACCCGGACACACTGGGCGCCCGGCACGAAATCGCCCGCATGATGGCCGAGCGCAGAGACTATGCCGGGGCCGAAGCCGAATTCCGAGAGGTCCTGACGGCCCGGATACAAGTGCTCGGCGCCGACCACCCGAACACGCTGATCACCCGGCACGAGGTCGCCCGCATGATGGCCGAGCGGGGAGACTATGCCGGGGCCGAAGCCGAATTCCGAGAGGTCCTGACGGCCCGGATACAGGTGCTCGGCGCCGACCACCCGGACACGCTGATCACCCGGCACGAAATCGCCCGCGCCGTGGCCGACCAGGGGCACTACGCTCAGGCCGCAGCCGAGGACCGTGACATCCTGGCCATCAGCCTGCAGGTGCTCGGCGCCGACCACCCGGACACACTGATCACCCGGCACGAGGTCGCCCGCGTAATGGGCGAGCGGGGAGACTATGCCGGGGCCGAAGCCGAATTCCGAGAGGTCCTGACGGCCCGGATACAGGTGCTCGGCGCCGACCACCCGGACACACTGATCACCCGGCACGAGGTCGCCCGCGTAATGGGCGAGCGGGGAGACTATGCCGGGGCCGAAGCCGAATTCCGAGAGGTCCTGACGGCCCGGATACAGGTGCTCGGCGCCGACCACCCGGACACGCTGACCACCCGGCACGAAGTCGCCCGCGTAATGGGCGAGCGGGGAGACTATGCCGGGGCCGAAGCCGAATTCCGAGAGGTCCTGACGGCCCGGATACAAGTGCTCGGCGCCGACCACCCGGACACACTGATCACCCGGCACGAAATCGCCCGCATGATGACGTTCCGCGGAGACTACACTGCGGCCGAGGCCGAGGACCGTGACATCCTGGCCATTAGCCTGCAGGTGCTCGGCGCCGACCACCCGGACACACTGATCACCCGGCACGAAATCGCCCGCATGATGACGTTCCGCGGAGACTATGCCGGGGCCGAAGCCGAATTCCGAGAGGTCCTGACGGCCCGGATACAGGTGCTCGGCGCCGACCACCCGGACACACTGATCACCCGGCACGAAGTCGCCCGCATGATGGCCGAGCGGGGAGACTATGCCGGGGCCGAAGCCGAATTCCGAGAGGTCCTGACGGCCCGGATACAAGTGCTCGGCGCCGACCACCCGGACACACTGATCACCCGGCACGAGGTCGCCCGCGCCATGGCCGACCAGGGGCACTACGCTCAGGCCGAAGCCGAGGACCGTGACATCCTGGCCATCAGCCTGCAGGTGCTCGGCGCCGACCACCCGGACACGCTGATCACCCGGCACGAGGTCGCCCGCGTAATGGGCGAGCGGGGAGACTATGCCGGGGCCGAAGCCGAATTCCGAGAGGTCCTGACGGCCCGGATACAAGTGCTCGGCGCCGACCACCCGGACACACTGATCACCCGGCACGAGGTCGCCCGCGTAGTAGCGGCTCAGGGACACTGCCCCGCTGGCGAAGCCGAGGACCGCGATATATAGGCTGCCGATGCTCGGCGCCGAACTCAGACAACAGTAGTATTAAGCGTCAATTTGACGCAGACAGCAGCAGTAAACGGCAGCAACCACATTGCCCAGAGTAGCCGCCATCAACCTACATGAGCCTTCTGACGTGCGTAGATGACCGCTATTGACTGATTAGGACGTTTCGTTTGGCCCCACGGTGACGGGGCGGTTTCTAACGGTCGTCGCAACACTGGCCTCTGATGGCGCGAATTATATTGATGGCGCGAATTATATCGGTTTTAACGGACCACGGTGCGGGCCAGGTCGATGAGCGGGGTTTCGGTGTGTTGTGCCCAGGACTGGAGCGCGGCGGCGAGGACCAGGGCGCTGCCGCAGAGGACGTGCTGGCCGCCTTGCCGGGCGATGAGGGAGTCGAGGGAGGCGAAGACACGGCCTTTTGCGGGCCAGGGTGAGGATGTCGATGGCCGCGCGTTCGCCGGTCCAGTGCCCGGCGGGCTGGCGGGTCAGCCTGGCCAGGCCTGCGGGAACGTCGGCGTCGTGCCCGGATAGCCATTGGTCGAGCAGGTCGAGGGCAACCCCGATGCAGCCGGAGACGGTCGCCGCGGAACCGTCTGGGGATTCGGGCTGGGCCTGATCCAAGATCGCGGCGGCGAGCCGGGTATCGCCGTCCGCGATGGCTTCAGGGGCCAGCCGCAAGGTGACGGTGGCCAGGTCGCGGGCTTGGCCGACCGGGGTGAACATGGCCATGTTGTGCCGTTCGATGGCGCGGTTGAGCGCCTGCTGCAAGGTGTCCAGGTCGGGCACGTCGATGTTGTCGACGTCGATGCCTTCCTCGGCCAGCAGCGGCGCCAGCTCGTCCAGCAGCTCGTTCGCCATGGTCCCCGCACGAGCTGCAGTGCATCGAGAAAGCCCGCGAACTGAACATCGCCGCCAGGTGCGCTGACGGAACCCTGCGCCGCTGGACACCGATCTGGGTCGTCTGCGCCGATGACCAGGTGTACGTGCGGACCTGGTACCGGCGCGACACCGGATGGTTCGGTCACGCACTGCGCTCGCACCGGGCCCGTGTCCGCGTCCCGGGCTTGGCGGTCTGTTCCGTCTCTGTTCCGGCAGACGCTGATCGGCACCGCCAAACGACGCGAACCAACAATTAGTGAAATCCCAGCTCATACGGCATACCCACAGCTACGGCCACCGCCGCTGGAAGTTCGAGCTCTACTACGACGTGTAACCACGGAGCTGATGGGAGGGGCCTCCGGGCTCCCTTCGCGAGAGGCCGCCGACTTCGCTTTCCGTAAGCGAATCGGCGGCCTTCCGTATATTCCTGGCCTAGCGGGAACAACGAAGGTATGCCGCATTATCTGGCCGCAGTCAGCGGGGTCTGCTGGCACCAATCCATTACTCAAAGTGGTTCGCGCTTTACGTTAAGTACGTGCAATGCCATCATGGATGGTACATAACGTAATCGGTCTGTTGCCGGGAAGCCCCCATGATCTACGAGGACATTGCCGCCGCGATCGTGATCGCGTTGTTCATATGGCTCGTGCCGGTACGGCGAAACGGCATTCCCGGGCTGCGCGGGCGCGGGAAGCTCCCGCCGGGCCCGCCACCCACCGATCCAGGTGACGCTGCTCCCCGCCCGGGCGACGAGACAGCCGGCGAGTCGCTGCACGACCGTAGCGGCGGGGACGAGCGCGTTCTCGCCGACCTCGACGCGAGCTGGGAACCCGGGTACGCCGACCGGGTGACGGCGGAGCACAAATCACGGAAGAAGTCGGCCTAGAAGCAGGTCCGGAACCGCCGGCGCGAATTCAAGTTACTAGCGGGTAGCCAACCGGCCGGTGGCGGTCTAACCTTCGGTCATGGGAGACCTTGACTACGACGTCATCGTCATCGGATCGGGCTTCGGCGGCAGCGTGGCCGCGCTCCGGCTGGCCGAGAAGGGCTACCGCGTCGCCGTCCTGGAGGCCGGGCGGCGCTTCGACGACCCCGCCGCGGACGCGCCCAGGACCCGGCACTGGCGCTGCCGCGCAATTCCTGGCATACGCGCCGCTACCTGTGGGCACCTGCCCTCGGCCTGACCGGCATCCAGCGCATCCACCTGCTGCGCGGCGACAAGGGCGCGCGCGTCCTGGTGCTGGCCGGCGCCGGCGTCGGCGGCGGGTCGCTGGTCTACGCCAACACGCTGTACGAGCCGCCGGCGCCGTTCTTCGCCGATCCGCAGTGGACCGCACATCACCGACTGGCACGCCGAGCTCGCGCCCGTCTACGACCTGGCCAAGCGGATGCTCGGGGTGACCGTCAACCCGACCATGACCCCGGCCGACGAGGTGATCAGCAACGTCGCCGAGCGGATGGGGGTGGGGCAGCACGTTCCGGCTGACCCCGGTCGGGGTGTACTTCGGCGACCGGCCCGGCGAGGAGACCGGTCCCGACCCCTACTTCGGCGGCGCGGGCCCGGCGCCGCAGCGACCTGCACCGAGTGCGGGACGTGCATGACCGGCTGCCGCCACGGGCGCGAAGAACATGCTGGTCGAAGAACTACCTCTACCTCGCCGAACGGGCCGGGGTACGGTGTCATCCCGCATGACCACGGTCACCGCGCTGCGGCCGCAGGCCGGCGGCTACCGGATCGACACCGTGGCGCACCGGCTCGCTGCGCCCGGCGCCGGCGGACGTTCACCGCCGGGCAGGTCGTCGTCGCGGCCGGCACCTACGGCACGCAGAAACTGCTGCACCGGATGAAGGCCACCGGGGCGCTGCCGCACCTCTCCGGCCGCCTCGGCGCACTGACCCGCACCAACTCCGAGGCCATCCTGGGCGCCGAGCGGTTCCGGTCGCCGGGGTGCGGACCACTCCCGCGGCGTCGCCATCACCTCCTCGTTCCACCCCGACGACGACACCCACATCGAGCCCACCCGCTACGGGCCCGGCTCCAACGCCATGGGCGCTGCTGCGCACCCTGCTGGTCGACGGCGGCGGCCGGGCCCCGCGCTGGCTGAAGTTCCTCGGCCTGCTGGCCCGGCAGCCGTGGCAGGCAGCCCGGCTCCCGAACCTGCGCCACTGGTCGCAGCGAACGGTGATTGCCCTGGTCATGCAGACACTGGACAATTCCGTGACGGTCTACCCCCGGCGGGGCCCGTTCGGCTGGAAAATGCGGTCCACGCACGGTCACGGCGAGCCGAACCCGACCTGGATCCCGGCGGCGCATCAGGCGGTCCGGCATGCTGGCGGAGGAACTCGGCGGCGATCCCCGGCGGGACGTGGCTCGATCTGTTCAATATCCCGACCACCGCGCATTTCATCGGCGGGTGCGCGATCGGCGACTCGCCCGCGTCCGGCGTCATCGACCCCTACCACCGGGTCTACGGGCACGAGGGGCTGCATGTCGTCGACGGGTCGGCGGTCTCCGCCAACCTGGGCGTGAACCCGTCGCTGACCATCACCGCCCAGGCCGAGCGGGCGATGGCCGCCTGGCCGAATCGCGGCGAGCCGGATCCGCGCCCGCCGCTGGGGGCCGCCTACCGGCCGGTGGCCGCCGTTCCCCCGGCTCACCCGGCGGTCCCGGCGGGGGCGCCCGGGGCGCTGCGCGTGCCCTCCCGGCCGCCCGCGTAACTGCCGCCGTCGTGCCCGTCCGGGGGCCAGCCCGGACGGCGTTAGTGATGCGCAGCTGTGTCATCGCGACACCACGGGAGGACTATTGACGTGCATAGGCTCCCTTCATGGGGTTGAGTAGGGATGTGGACGAGTCCGCCGCCATCGAACGGATCGATGCATTTTGCGACGCGGTGCCCCGGCGCCGGGCCCGCGCGGAAGAGCACGGTGCGCTGGTGCTGTTCGTCCCGACCGGGCCGGGATGGCCCTACTACGCGCGTCCCCGCCTGCCCGCTGAAGTCCCCGGGAGGACGGTGACCGCAGAGGACATCCGGGCCGTCCGCGCCCGGCAGCGCGAACTGCTGATCCCGGAGTCCTTCGAGTGGATCGACGAGGCGTCGCCGGGCATGACCGCCGCGGCCCCGGGCGCCGGGCTCGCGGCACGCGCGCACCCGCTGATGGTGCTCGGCAGGCTGGCCCCGGCGCCGGTGACCGAGCCCGGCATCACCGTGCGCCTCGTCTCCCCCGACGAGCCCGAACTGGACCGGATCTGGGCGGTCCCGGCGGTCGCGTTCGGGCATCCCGGGACGGCGGTGGGCCTGGCCGGCGCGATCGAGCGCGACAAGATCGCCGCCGACCACGACGAGGGCGCCATGGACATGCTGCGGGAACGGCTCCGATCCGGGCAATCGGTACTGGCGGCGGCGTTCGGCCCGGACGGCCCCCTGGCGGCCGGCAGCTGCCAGCCACTGGGCGGGGTCGCGGAGATCACCGGGGTAGGCGTGCTGCCGGGCAGCCGCCGGGTGGGGCTCGGCGGGGCGGTCACTGCCGCCCTGGCCCGCGAGGCGCTGCGGCGCGGGGTGCAGACCGTCTTCCTGTCCGCCTCGGACGACGACGTGGCCCGGGTCTATGCCCGGCTGGGCTTCCGGCGCATCGGCACCGCCATGATCGCCGAGCCGGAGTCTTAGGCATGATCGCCGAGCCGGAGTCTTAGTTACGGCGCAGCAGCTACGGCGGATCGCCGGATCGCCAGTCGCGGCCGGGCAGGATGTCCGGCGGCTCAAGGCGCATCAGGTCGTCTTTACTCCAGTGCCGCTCCGGATCGGCGGCGAGACGATACGCGTGCCGGAGCCGGGCACTTTCCAGTTCGTTCCGGACGCTGCGGGCGTTGCCGAAGCGGGGCTACCCCATCCGCAGCCGCAGGTAGTCGGTGAAGCACATGTGCAGGTTCGGCCGGGACGCGGAGAGCCCGAACCGCTGCGGGGCCCGGTCGACCAGCAGCAGTAGGAGCGAGAGTAGTCAGGCGCTAGCCGCAGGTCAACGCGCTCGTTCGCCACCTTCCACGGATGCCGTCGCGGTACTTAAGTCAGCCCCCGACGCGTTCCCGGATCAGCGCGGCCGGGGATAGCCCCGCCAGCCGGATCGTCTCCCGGGTCAGGTGCGGCTGGTCCGCGTAGCCGCTGTCCACGGCGGCCTGGGCCAGGCGCCCCGGCCCGCCTGCGGGGCCCCCCGGCAGCCCCTCCCGCGGCCCATCCGGCGGAATCCACCAGCGAGACGAACCGGCGGAATCGCAGCACCCGCTGCAGCGTCTTGGGGCCATAGCCGACGGCCGCCTCACACCGGCGCCGGAACTGACGCCCGCTCAGGCCCACCTGGGCGGCGACGTCCTCGGCGCGCGCGGCGGGGTGGCCGAGCAGCCGGCCCGCCTCCAGGATGGCGGCGTCCGGCGGCCGCTCGACCGTGAGGTGCCCGGCGACGGCCGTGAGCGCGCTGACCGCATCCGCGGGCTCCAATGTGGCCGGAAGCTGGCGGGCCAGGTCGCGGCGCACGTCCGCGAGATCGGCCCGCAGGTCACGCAGTTCGCTGAGCGGGACCCCCAGGGCGCCGCCGCCCGCGCCGGGCCGGAACCGCATCCCGGCGAACACCGTCCCCGGCGCCAGCAGCGTCGGTGCCGGGCCTGTGTCCGGGCCGGCCACGAACGCCCCCCTCCCCCGCTCCCAGATGAGGTCGCTGCAGCCGTCGGGCAGGACCAGGCCCGTCCGGGGCGGGCCGTTGCCGGGAACGACCTGAACCCACAGGCAGGCCAGGGCATGGCGCAGCGCGGCGGGCGGCGCCCACTCCCGGTAGCCCACGGAGAAGTCCACCCATTCAGGATGCCCACTGTCAGGCGGACGTGTCACAGCGGATGGCCGTTTCGTTCAAGACGGCGGCGGGACCGGTGCGGTGGGATGGGACCATGACGACTCCAGACATCGAGAAGGCGGTCCAGTTCCTGGCCGCGAACGCGCGGGTGATCGACCGCCGCCGCTACGAGCGGCTCTTCGAGGGCGGCGGCGCACAGCCCGTGCGGGACGCCGTGGCCGCGTACCGCAATCCGGACCACGGCTTTGGCCAGGCCCTGGAACCGGATGTGCGCGCCCCGGCCAGCCAGACCGCCGCCGTGGAAATGGCCCTGCGGATCCTGGACGAGACCGGCGTGTGGGACGAGGACCTGGTCACGGGCGCGTGCGCCTGGCTGGAGGCCACCGCCCCGGCCGGGGGCGGGGCGGTCGCCGCGGACGCGGGCCAGGAAGGCTGGCCGCACGCGCCCTGGTGGGTTCCGGAGGAGGGCCGCCCGGCGTCGCTGATCATCACCGGCCTGATCGCGGGGACGCTGCACGCCCGGCGCGTTCAGCACCCGTGGCTGGACCGGGCCACCGAGGTGATGTGGTCCCAGATCGGCCAGATCACCGAGCCCACCCCCTACGGGATGCTCAGCGTGCTGCGTTTCCTGCAGTACGTTCCCGACCGCGACCGGGCGCGGGCCGTCTTCGGCCAGATCGCGCCGCTCATCACCGACAGCGGGATCGTCACGCTCGACCCCGGCGCGCCGGGAGAGGTGCACTCGCCACTGGACTTCGCGCCGCTGCCGGACTCACTCGGGCGGGCCCTGTTCGGCGAGGCGACGATCAAGGCGCACCTGGATCACCTGGCCCACGCCCAGCTGGAGGACGGCGGCTGGACGTTCAACTGGTTCGCCTGGTCCCCCGCGGCCGAGCGCGAGTGGCGCGGCTACCTCACCGTGGACGCCCTCCGCCTGCTCCGCGCCAACGGCTACCTGTGACCCCTTAGTGCTACGGGCATAAGCCGTCCAGGCGGGCGGCGCGCGTGTGCAGATAGCGCTGCTGGACGAGGTTGGCGGCCTGACGGGCGGCCGCCTCGTAGGCGTCGCGCGCGGCGGTGCGGTCACCGGACATCTCGAGCAGATGGGCGCGGACCGCGGCGAGCCGATGATCCCCCGCGAGCTCGCCGCCGGCCTCCAGCTCTGTGAGCAGCGCGAGCCCGGCCTGCGGGCCGCGGGTCATGGCCACCGCGACGGCGTGGTTGAGCGACACCACGGGGCCGCCGGCGAGCCGCATCAGTACCCCGTACAGGGCGACGATCTGCGGCCAGTCGGTCGCGTCCACGCTGTGCGCCTCGTCGTGCAGCGCCGCGATGGCCGCCTGGATCTGGTAGGGGCCGGTGGCCCCGCGCGGCAGGGCCGCCGTCAGCAGGGCCTGGCCCTCGGCGATGTACCGGTGGTTCCACCGGCTCCGGTCCTGTTCGGCCAGCGGGATCAGTCCGCCGTCCGGGCCGGTGCGCGCCGGGCGGCGGGCGTCGATGAGCAGCATCAGCGCGAGCAGCCCGGCCACCTCGCTTTCGCCGGGAAGCAGGCGGTGCAGCAGCCGGGCGAGCCGGATCGCCTCGCCGGACAGCTCGCTGCGGTGCAGGCCCGGCCCGGACGTGGCCACATAGCCCTCGTTGAAGATGAGATACAGCACGTGCATGACCGCGCCGAGGCGTGCGGCCTGCTCGGGTGCGGGTGGCAGCCGGAACGGGATGCCGCTGTCGGCGATGGCCTGCTTGGCCCGGGTGATCCGCCGGGTCATCGTCGTCTCGCTGACCAGGAACGCGCGGGCGATCTCGGCGGTGGTCAGGCCACCGACCGCGCGCAGGGTCAGCGCGATCTGCGAGGCCTCCGACAGGGCGGGATGACAGCACAGGAAGAGCAGGATGAGCGTGTCGTCGGAGTCCGGCGCCGGGTGGTCCGCCGGGCGCGCCACCCACTCGCCGGGCAGCATCCGCCGGGCCGCCGTCTCCTCGCGGCGCTGCCGGGCCTGCTCGGCCCGCAGCAGGTCGGTCAGCCGGCGCGCGGCCACCGAAATCAGCCAGCCTTGCGGGTTGCCCGGGACCCCCGTATCCGGCCACTGCAGGGCGGCGGCGAGCAGCGCCTCCTGGACCGCGTCCTCGGCCGCGCTGAAGTGCCCGTAGCGCCGCACGAGCGCGCCGAGGACCTGCGGCGCCAGCGTGCGCAGCAGGTCCTCGGTGTCCTCGGTGCCACGGCCGGGCACGGACGGTCAGAGCTCCAGTTCGTCCCGGGAGTCGGCGATCGGCCGGACATCCGCGAACGGCGCCCGGTCCTCGATCCCGGAGGGCCCGGGGCAGGACGACAGCCGGGCCGCGATCTCGGTGGCGCGGTCGAAGCTCTCGCACTCGACGATCCAGTAGCCGGCCAGGACTTCCTGGGTCTCGGCGTACGGCCCGTCGGTGACCACGGTGGCGCCGTGGTCCAGCTGGACGCGCCGGGCGTGCACGGGCGCGGTCAGGCCGCGTGTCTCGACCAGTTCCCCGGACTCGGCCAGGTCCTTGGTGAAGTTCTCCATGAACGCCCCCATGGCGGCGAAGTCCTCAGCTGTCCAGGCGGGCTGGCCGGAGCCGGGCCGGCCCGTCAGGGCGTCGTAGTCCTGCTGCGAACCGTACGCCAGGATCATGTACTTCACGGGTTCTCCTTCGTGACGGGCACCGGGGCGGTGCCTCTCACCCGGGACGTCGGAACCGGCCCCCCGGACCGGACATCGCCCCGCCGATCCCCTCGAGAAAATTTTCCGCCCTGGCCGTCAGCGATCGGGTTAGCCGTAGAAGAGGCGGTCCATGACGGCGCGGGCGCGCCGGGCGGCCTTGCGGTAGTCCTGCTCGAGGGCCTGGCCCTCGCCCGGGCCGTAGCCGAGGAGGCGGGCCACCGCGCCCTGCTCGCGGGCCGCGACCGGGATCGTGTCCGAGGCGGTCCCGCGGACCAGCATGACCGCGTCCCGGATCCGCGCCGCGAGCTGCCACGACTCGGCCAGCACGACGGCGTCGGCGGGGGCGATCAGGCTCGCCTGCCGCTCGGCGGCCAGCGCCGGGAGCGTCCGGGTGGTCCGCAGGGCCGGGACGGCGTGCGCGTGCCGGAGCTGCAGCAGCTGGACGGTCCATTCGACGTCGGACAGGCCGCCGGGGCCGAGCTTGACCTGCAGGGCCGGCTCGACGCCGCGGGGCATCCGCTCACCCTCCATGCGGGCCTTGATCCGCCGGATCTCGCGGACCGCCTGGTCGCCGATGCCGCCGTCCGGGTAACGGAACTCACCGATCATGCGGGTGAACTCCTCGCCCAGGCTCGCGTCGCCGGCCACGGGCTCGGCCCGCACCAGCGCCTGCGCCTCCCAGGGACGGGACCAGCGCCGGTAGTACGCCAGGTAGGAGGCCAGGGTCCGGATCAGCGGCCCCTGCCGGCCCTCGGGCCGCAGGTTCGCGTCCACCACCAGGGCCGGGTCCGGGCCGGGCAGCGCCAGCATCCGGCGCAGTTCCTGCGCGACGGCGTGCGCGGCGCGGGCCGCGTCCGCCTCGGCCACGCCCGGCAGCGGGTCATGGACGAACATGACGTCCGCGTCGCTGCCGTAGCCCATCTCGTGCCCGCCGAACCGGCCCATGGCGATCACGGCGAACCGGGTCGGCAGCGGGGCGCGCAGCTCCGTCTCGACCTTCTTCGTGGCCGCGCCCAGGGCGGCGCCGATGCTCGCGGCGGCGACGGCGGTGAGCGCGTCGGCGGTCTCGGCGGGCTTGAGGAGGGCGAGCACGTCCGCCGCGGCGATCCGCAGCAGCTCGCGGCGCAGCAGGGAACGGACCGCGGCCACGGCGTTCTCGGGTTCCTCGTGCCGGCGCACCGCGGCTTCGGCCTCGCCGCGCAGGGTAGTCACCGAACGCGGCATCAGCTCGGCGTCGTCGCCGAAGATGGCCACCGCTTCCGGCGCCCGCAGCAGCAGGCCGGCCGCGTACCGGCTCGAAGCCAGCACGTGGGCCATCCGCTCGGCCGCCTTCGTCTCGTCCCGCAGCAGCCGCAGGTACCAGGGCGTGCTCCCTAGCGTGTCGCTCACCTGGCGGAACGCGAGCAGCCCGGCGTCGGGCTCGGCCGCGTCGGCAAACCAGCCGAGCAGGACCGGGAGCAGCGTCCGCTGGATCGCCGCACGGCGGGACACACCGGCGGTGAGCGCGTCGATGTGCCGGAGAGCACCGGCCGGGTCCACGTAGCCGAGCGCCTCCAGGCGGGCGCGCGCCGCGGACCGGGTCAGCCGGGCCGCGTCGCCGGGCAGCCGGGCCACCGCGCCGAGCAGCGGCCGGTAGAACAGCTTCTCGTGCAGCCGCCGGACCTGGAACGTGTGCTGCCGCCACATCTCGCTGAACTCGGCGGCGGGATCGGCGCTGAGCTGGCCACCGTTCGCCCGCGGCGGACTGGGCTGGTTAACCAGGTCCGGCCCGCCCGCGGTGCGCATCGCCCGGCCGAGCCGGCGCAGGACGGCCTGGTCCTCGGGCAGGGTGTGGGTGCGGCGCAGCTGGTAGAGCTGGAGCAGGTGCTCGACCTGCCGGAGGAACCGGTAGGCGTCGGCCAGGTCGCTGGCATCGTCGCGGGCCACGTAGCCGCCCTGGGCCAGCGCGGCGAGGGCGGGCAGCGTCGACGGGCTGCGCAGTGACTCATCGGTCCGGCCGTGCACGAGCTGGAGCAGCTGGACGGCGAACTCGATGTCACGCAGGCCGCCCGGGCCCAGCTTGATCTCGCGGCCGGCCTGCGCGGCCGGCAGGGTCTTTTCCACCCGGCGCCGCATGGCCTGCACGTCCTCGACGAAACGTTCCCGCTGGGACGCCTGCCAGACCTTCGGGGCCAGGGCGTCGACGTATTCCTGGCCTAGTTCCATGTCCCCCGCCGCCGGGCGCGCCTTGAGCAGGGCCTGGAACTCCCACGTCTTGGCCCAGCGGTCGTAGTACGCGAGGTGGCTGGCCAGCGTGCGCACCAGCGGGCCGTTGCGTCCCTCGGGCCGCAGGTTCGGGTCGATGGGGAAGATCGTGCCCTCGGGTGTGGGCCGTGAGCACACCGCGATCAGGCCGGTCGCCAGCTTGGTGGCCGTCCGCAGCGCGGCGTCCGTGTCGCCGCCGGAACCGGTTCCGTCGCCGGAAGCGGTCCCGTCCCCGGGGCTGGTCCCGGTGCCGGCGCTGGGGTCCGGATCGGCGGGAGCGGCCACGAAGATTACGTCGACGTCGCTGGCGTAGTTCAGCTCGCGGCCGCCGCACTTGCCCATGGCGACCACGGCGAGGCGGCACGGCGGGCAGCCCGGGGGCAGTTCCGCGCGGGAGACCGCGAGCGCGGCGCTCAGGACCGCGGTGGCGATGTCCGCGAGCTCGCTTGCGGCTTCCTCGGTCGAGGCCACGCCGGTGACGTCGCGCGCGGCGACGTGCAGGATGTGCCGCTTGTACACGACGCACAGTGCCGCCGCGGGGTCGGCCCCGCCCAGGACGGCCAGGTCGGCGACGGGGTGCTCGTCGAGCGGGTTCGCGCCCACCGCGTACAGCAGCGCCGCGCGCAGGGCGACGGGCGTGGGCCGCCGCACCGCGTCCGCGCCGCGCAGCAGGCAGCAGTCCTCGGGATGCCGGGCCAGATGATCGGCCAGCGCCACGCTGACGCCCAGCACGCCGATCAGGCGCTTCCTGAACCCCGGTTCGGTGCGCAGCGCGGCCCGGATCTCGGCCACGTCCGCGGCGACCCCGGCATCGGTGGTCCGGTCGGTTCCGATGATGCGGGCCAGCCCGCGGAGCGCGAGATCGGGATCCGCCGCCGCCGCGATCGCCTCCAGCACGGCGTCGTCCTTGGGCGGCCCGCCAAGGCCGGGGATCGCGCCGCCTGGTTCCCCGCGGCTGACGTCGAGGGCGAGGCCGGCGGTCACGAGGCGCTCGGCCTGGGCCGCATCGCCGAACCCCATGCGGACGAGCCGCCCCGCCAGCGTCGTCGTCCGTGTGCCAGTCACCCAGGTGCTCACGCCATGACGGTAATACGAAGTGCCCGCCTTCTACGAGCACCCCGGCGCGCGGGATGACCCTCACCGAGCTGTCCGAACCGGTCGGGTCACGATTGTCAACTTGTCGATCCTGAAGAACGGGCGCGCCCGCGCGATCCGGTTCAGCGCGGTTAACCCGACCGGCGCCACCCCCTGGGGCACACCCCGGCAAGCCTCCGGGACCCGGGAATGCCCCGCTAGAAGCGGAACGCGACGCGTCGGCGACAACGTAAACGGCATCCCCGCCATGCTCATCTTCGCGGTGGGACGGGGATGAGGCGGTGGGAGTGGGACGTGAAGGAGCGCCGAGAAGACACACGGTGAGGCGCTCAGACCGGCCCGGCGATCCGGTGACTCAGCGCTCCCCTTTCACCTTGCGCCAGCCGCCGGACCGGTTGTTGGCGATGATCTGGCGGACCATAGTGGTCAGCGCGGGTGCGTTGACGGCTTCGCCCTCGCGGATGGCCACCGTCCGCGCCGTCTTGTTGCCGTGACCACCAGTGATGATTCCCTCCGGGTCGGGCACAATGGCGCCGTCATAGAGGAACACGTTTACGTGGTCCCTGGCCGCCAGCAGGGCGCAGACGTTGCCCTGGAGCACGAAGTACGGCTGCCTGGTGCGCTTGATGGTCTCGGTGACCTCAGGGTCCGCGGCATGGACCAGATCGCGGACCTGGCGGCAGATGTCCTGCTGCCAACCGGGCAGCGCATCAATGTAGGCGTCCACCCGCGGGTCCTTGGCGTAAGTCACTGTGGCCCTCCCGTGGCACCGCCGATGTTTTCCGTCCGTGACCCGGACGGCAACAGTCTGACCATCGTCCAGGGCACCTGATCAGGGCCGCCGGCCCGGACCCCGGGGCGTCCCCCCGGGACTAACACAGCCCATAGGGTAGAGATATGGCTGATCTCATTCCCCGCGATGTGCTGTTCGGCAATCCGGAACGGACGTTGCCGCGACTGTCCCCGGACGGGACCCGGCTGGCCTGGATCGCGCCCCACGAGGGTGTGCTGAACGTCTGGATCGCGCCGGTGCGGGCCACCGCAGCGGAGGCCGTGGACTGGTCCGCGGCTCGCGCGGTCACCGATGACCGGGACCGTGGCATCCGGATGTTCTCCTGGGCGCACGACGGCCGGCATCTGCTCTACATCCAGGACAACGGCGGGGACGAGAACTGGCGGCTGCACGACGTTAACCTGGACACCATGCTCCGGCGCGACCTGACCCCGTTCGAGGGCGTGCAGGCCCGGCTCGTCGCGTCGAACAAGAAATTCCCCACCGAGGTCCTGATCGGGCTCAACCGGGAGAATCCGCAGCTGCACGACGTCTTCCGGCTCGATCTGCTCACCGGCGAGATGACACTGGAGGTCAAGAACCCGGGCTTCGCGGGCTGGCTGGCGGACGATGACATGGTTGTCCGGGCCGGGTTCGCGCCCAAGCCCAACGGCGACCTGGACCTCATGGTGCGGGACCGGATGCTGGACGACTGGCGCCCGCTGGTGACGATCCCGGCGGATGACGTGACCGCCAGCGACGTCGTCTCGTTCAGCGCCGACGGCCGGTCGCTGCTGGGCATCACGCCGGTCGACGCGAACACCGGCCGGCTGGTCCGGATCGACCTGGCCAGCGGCGAGATCGAGGTGCTGGCCGAGGACATCGAGGCCGACGTGGACGGGGTGGTGCTGCACCCCGACACCCTGGAGCCGCAGATCGTCACGGTCGAGAAGGACCGCACCGAATACCTGGTGCTGGACAAGTCGGTTGAGGCCGACCTGGAGGCGATCCGGGCGCTGCACCCCGGTGACCCGTCGATCGGCGGCCGTGAGCACGCCGACTCGCCCTGGCAGATCGCGTTCAACAACGACACCGGCTCCGTGACGTACTTCGTCTACGACCCGGCTTCGCGCACCGGCCGGTTCCTGTTCAGCGCGCGCCCGGAACTGGACCGCTACGAGCTCGCGGCCATGGAGCCGTTCAGCTTCACCAGCCGGGACGGGCTGACCGTGCACGGGTACATCACGTTCCCGCCCGGCGCCGACCGCTCGGACCTGCCCGCCGTGGTCAACGTGCACGGCGGGCCGCAGGTCCGGGACGAGTGGGGCTTCAACCCGGAGGCACAGTGGCTCGCCAACCGCGGCTACGCGTGCGTCCAGGTCAACTACCGCGGCTCCACCGGCTACGGCAAGGCGTTCGTCACCGCCGGCGACCACGAGTGGGGCGCCAAGATGCACGACGACCTGATCGACGCGGTCGGCTACATCGTCGGGCAGGGCTGGGCCGACCGGAAGCGGGTGGCCATCTACGGCGGCTCCTACGGCGGGTACGCCGCCCTGGTCGGGGCGGCCTTCACGCCGGATGTGTTCTGCTGCGCCGTCGACATCGTCGGCCCGTCCAACCTCAAGACGCTGCTGGAGACCATCCCGGCGTACTGGGCGCCGATGATCGCGCAGCTCTACAAGCGGGTCGGCAACCCGGAGACCGAGGCGGACTTCCTCTGGTCACGCTCGCCGCTGTCCCGGGTGCGCGACATCCGGATCCCGCTGCTCATCGCGCAGGGCGCCAACGACCCCCGGGTCAAGCAGGCCGAGTCGGAGCAGATCGTGGCCGCCCTGGAGGAAGCCGGGATCGACCACGAGTACATGCTGTTCCCCGACGAGGGCCACGGCTTCGCCAAGCCGGAGAACCGGCTGAAGTTCTACGCCGCCGCCGAGCGCTTCCTGGCCCGCTACCTGGGCGGCCGCTTCGAGGAGTAGGCCCGGTTGGAGGGGCCAGACGGGAAGCCGGCCTCCGGCTGGGTGTCAGGCCAGATCCGCGGCGAGCCGCGTGATCAGGTCAGCCGACTCGGCGGTGCCGAGCGCCTCGGCGCGGAGATGGTCGAAGACCACCGAGTAGCGCCAGACCTCGTCCCCGCTCTCGAGGAACAGGCTGCCGGTCAGGTGCTCCAGGTACACCACCGTCGGGTCGGCGGCCTCGGGGAAGTCCAGGATCGTGAAGGGACTGACCGGGGCGACGTGGGCGGCGGCCCGGGACGGCAGGACCTGCAGAGCGACGTTCGGGCGCCTGGCCACGTCGGCGAGCCGGCGGAGCTGCGCGCGCAGGACGGCGGGCCCCCCGGGCTCGACGCGGAGCACGCTCTCGCTGAGGACCGCCCACAGTTCCGGCGGCGCGGGCTGGGCCAGGATGGCCTGGCGGCCCATCCGCAGCGCGACCTGCCGGTCGATGGCCTCGCTGCTGCCCGCGTCCGGGGCGGCGCGCAGGACGGCGCGCGCGTAGTCCTCGGTCTGCAGCAGGCCGGGCAGCACGAGCGGCTGGAAATCCCGGAGCCGGATCGCCTCGGATTCCAGCCCAATGTAGCTCTCCAGCCAGTCGGGATAAACCCGGCCGTAGGCGTGCCACCAGCCCTTCCGCCGGGCTTCCCGGGCCAGCTGAGCCAGGGCACCGGCTTCGTCGTCGCTGACGTCGTAGAGCTCCAGCATTTCGCGGACGTCGCCTGACCTGACGCTGATGCGGCCGGTTTCAATCCGGCTGATCCGGGTGCCCGAGCACTCCAGCTGTTCCCCCACCTGCGCGCAGGTCAGCCCGGCTTGCTCACGCAGCCGCCGCAGTTCGATGCCGAGGCGCTTGCGCCGCACGGGGGGGCTGGGACTGGACACTGGGTGTCTCCGTTCGTTACCGGGAGTGCTCGCATGACGCACACGTCCGGCTCGCACACGCAATATGCGAATTGGTATGTTGCACTAGCACTTTCGCGAAGTGCTCCTGGGCACCCTGCCTCTCGGCATCATACGGAAAGGCATGAACGAGTTCTCCTTCTTGACTTCATCGGGCAAACTGCGAGGTGATGAGCGAGATGGCTGCCGCCAGTCCCCCGTTCCACCGCCGGGCACAGGAGCGTCCGGTGGGCGGGTCGTGGGCGCTGCGGACACACCTGGAGCTCGGTGCGCTGCGCGGCGCCGTACCGTGCGCGCGGCTTCACGCCCGGCACGTGCTGTGGGAGTGGGGCCTGTCCGACCTGGACGAGTCGGTAGAGCTCGTGGTGTCCGAACTGGTGACGAACGCGATCCAGGCATCAGCCGGCCTGAGCAGCGACGTTCCGGGCTACGACGAGGAAATCCTGGGCCTGCCCTGCGTCTGGCTGTGGCTCGCCTCCGACGGCCGGCAGCTGGTGGTGGAGGTGGGCGACAGCAGCCCGCGGTTCCCCGCCCTGGCCGAGACGGAGCACGACGTGGAGGGTGGCCGGGGCCTGCTGCTGGTCGAGACGGTCAGCCGCCGGTGGGGTTATTACTTCCCCGCCGGAGAAGACGAGAGCCAGCAAAAGATCATCCGCAAGGTTGTCTGGGCCCTCATCGCACGCCCGTAGTGACGAGCCTCACAATCGGGCCTCACCTCGAGCGTCACACTCTTTGGAGCCTCACCGCAAAACCTAGGGGCGGCTCCCCGCCAGATGCGCGGAAAGCCGCCCCGTTTCCCGGGGAAGGCCGCCCCCGAAAAGCGGAAACTCAGATGCGGCGGAGCACGGAGACCACCCGCCCCAGAATCCTGGCCTCATCGCCGAGGATGGGGTCGTAGATGGGATTGTGCGGCATCAGCCAGACGTGGCCCTCGCTCCGCTTGAAGGTCTTGACCGTCGCCTCGCCCTCGTCGCCCTGGCCTTCGAGCATGGCCGCGACGATGTCCCCGTTCTCCGCGTCTTCCTGCGCGCGGACCACCACCCAGTCCCCGTCGGTGATAGCGGCGTTGATCATCGAGTCACCGCGGACCTGGAGCAGGAAATGCTCCCCCTCGCCAACCAGCTGCCTCGGCAGCGGGAAGGTGTCCTCGATCTGCTGCTTGGCGATGATCGGGCCACCGGCCGCAATCTGCCCGATCCAGGGCACGTACGCCGCCTCCTGGGACGGGAAGTCGAACACAGGCGGTGAGACATCGGGGCTCTCCCCGGCGGCCGACTCAGGGGCTGGCTCAGGGGGCGGGCCGGGCAGCAGCTCCGTCGTCCGCGGGCGCCCCGAGTGCCGCTGCAGGTAGCCCTTCTTCGCCAGCGCCTCCAGCTGATAGGAGACGCTGGACGTGCTCTTGAGGCCCACCGCCTCGCCGATCTCGCGTATCGACGGCGAATAGCCATGCCTTCGCACGGCGTCACGGACGAACTGAAGCACCTTTTCCTGGCGCGGGCTGAGGGCGGCCCCGGGGCTGATGTCCCGGCAGGCCGGGGCGAGTGTCGCCGGGGCGAGTGTCGCCGGGGCGAGTGTCGCCGGGGCGAGTGTCGCCGGGGTCAGGGTCGCCGGGGTCAGGGTGGCCACGGCCCCCTCATCGCCTTTGCCTGTCATCGGCACCCCCTTCGTCGATTGCCAGCTGGACGCCGGTCGTCAGTTAGGTCGAAGATTACCACTTATCCTGCGAGAGCCTCAATACTTTGTTCGAATCATCCGTTTGCGGGGCGGGAGGACGCTCATTAGATCCGTTCGGCTAAATCAGCGATCTCAGCCGCCACCAGCGCGCCCAGTTCCCAGCAGACCTCAAGATCCGCCTTGCTGGGCGGCCCCGTGACGCAGACCGGCGGCCGGACCGGCCGCCATTGCAGGCCGGTGGTGATCGATTCCACCGCGCGCACCGCGCCGGTGGTGTCCATGCCGCCGTGCACGTACAGGCTATACGGGCGGCGGCGGGTGGCCTCCAGGCAGGGGTAGTAGATCCCGTCAAAGAAGTGCTTGAGCGCCCCCGACATATAGCCGATGTTCGCCGGGGTGCCGAGCACGTACCCGTCCGCCTGCAGCACGTCGGCCGGGCCCGCGGTCAGGGCCGGGCGGATGACCACCTCGACCCCCTCGACCTCGTCGGTCCGCGCGCCGCTGACGACCGCCTCGAACATCTCCTGCAGGGCAGGGCTCGGCGTGTGGTGGACAAGCAGCAGAGTCGGCATCAGCGCCGAGCCTATGGCACGGGCCGCCGCGCAGAGTTCACCGCGCGTTCGGCGGTAACGGTTTGCCGGCCACCCGGCTCGCGATGTCAGGATGAGGTATGCCGTGGATCGAGCTTGAAGGTGCCGTCAACGTCCGTGACCTCGGTGGCCTGCCCACCTCAGACGGGGGCAAGACCGCCGGCGGGCGGCTGCTGCGCGCTGATAACCTGCAGGAACTGTCGCCCGCTGACGTCGCCACCCTGGTCCGGGAGGTCGGGCTGACCACCGTCATCGACCTGCGCAGCACGGCCGAGCTGGCGTCCGAGGGCCCGGCGCCGCTCGATGCCATCGGCAGTGTCCGGCACGTTCACCTGCCAGTGCTGCCCGAGCGGGGGCAGGCCACCGACGTGGTGGCGGACGTCCTGCTGACCCGGGACGACCAGGACCGGTCCCGCTTCCCCGGCAATCCCCGGGCCGGGCACTATCTGGGCTATCTGGAAGACCGCCCCGGCCAGGTGGTGGACGCGCTGCGGACCATCGCGACCTCCGAGGGCGCGGCGCTGGTGCACTGCGCGGCGGGCAAGGACCGGACCGGGGTGGTCGTCGCGCTCGCGCTCACCGCCGTCGGGGTCCGCGCGGACGCGGTGATCGCCGACTACGCCGCCACCGCCGAACGGACCGACGCGATCCTGGAAAGGCTGCGGAGGTCACCGACGTACGCGATCGACGTCGTCCGCAAGCCAGCGGACTCGCACCGGCCCCGTCCGGAGACGATGGCCGCGTTCCTGAAGCAGATGGACGCGCGGTACGGCGGGGTGGTCCCCTGGCTCGGTGGGTACGGGTTCTCCGCTGGCGACCTCGGCCTGCTGCACGCCCGGCTCCGGCAGCCGTAGCGCCTTCTGGCGGCCGCTGAGCGGCAGGCGCCGGATCGCAGGCTCGGGGCAGGGCGGGCTCAGGGCAGCAGGGCCAGCTTTCCGGTGATCTGCCGTTTGGCCAGCGCGCTCAGCGCCTCGGCGGTCCGCTCGAGCGGATAGGTCTGCGGCGCGACCGGGTGCAGGGTCCCGGCGGCAACCCGGCCCAGCACATCGGCCATGAGTGCCCGGTGGCCGTCCGGGTCCGCGCGGGACCAGGCGCCCCAGTCGACCCCGACAATCGTGCGGTTTTCCAGCAGGACGCGGTTGAGCGGCAGCCGGGGGATGGAACCGCCGGTGAACCCGACGACCAGATAGCGGCCGAACGCCCGCAGGCTGCGCAGCGCGGGCTCGGCGAACGGATCGCCCACCGGGTCGACGACCAGGTCGGCTCCGGCTCCGGTGATCTCGCGGACCCGGGCCTTGAGGTCCTCGGTCTCGTAGTCGATCGCGGCCTGCGCCCCGGCGCTGAGCGCGGCGGCCCGCTTGCCCGGGCTGGACGCGGCCGCGATGACGTTCGCGCCCAGCGTGCTGGCCACGTCGACGGCGGCCAGGCCGATCCCGCCGCCGGCACCCAGCACCAGCACCCACTCCCCGCGCCGGACGGTCGTCCGCGCGGTCAGCGCGAACAGCATCGTCGCGTAGCTCTCCAGCGCGGTCGCGGCCACCTCGTACGTGACGGCGTCCGGCAGCGGAACCACCGCGTCCGCGGGCACGATCCAGTGGCTGGCGTACCCGCCCATCCCGAATGCGGCGCCAACCACGCGGCGATGGGCGGGCAGCCCCGTGACGCCCGCACCGGGGGCAACCACCTCACCGGCCGCGACCAGCCCGGGAGTGAAGGGGAGGGCCGGCTTGAGCTGGTACATTCCGGCGGCGATGAGGCCGTCCACGAAGCTGACGCCCGCGGCGTGGACCTTGATCAGGACTTCGCCGGGACCTGGTTCAGGGTCCGGGGCCTCCTCCAGCCTCAGCTGGTCCGGCGGCCCGAACTCCCGGCAGACGATGCGGCGCATCCCGGCTCCCCTGGGGTCTGGTTTCCTGGGTCTGGTTCCTTGGTCTGGACTCCTGGGCTCACGCTAGGCCAGCGAGGGCCCCGGGCGTAAGGAATGACGGGCAGCAGGGAGGCGGGCCAGCAGCGCATACGCCGCTGACCCGCCTGCCTGTTATTTCCGCGCTATCTCTGCGCCGGGCGGCCAGATCGGCCACCCGTGGTGGTGTTCTGCTCGTCAGCAGCCGTCGTAGGCGGACCAGTTGGACTGGCCGCCCGCGGCGATCGCGTTGTTGAACACCTGGTTCTGCTGGGCCACGCTGGCGTTGCCGAACGACCCGGGGTTACCCCCATAGGCAGCCCAGGTCCCCGCGCTGAACTGGTAGAGGCCGTAGTGGCCGCTGGAGTTCATGACCTGGCTGTTACCGCCCGACTCGCGAGCGATCACGCACGACTGGAACGAGCCGCTGCCGGAGTAGGTGGCAGCCGGCGCGGACTGCGCCACCGGGGCCGACTGAACCGGCGCCGACTGAACCGGCGCGGACTGAACCGGCGCGGACTGAACCGGCGCCGACTGCACGGGCGCCGTGCTGGTCTGCACCGGGGCCGGAGCCACCGGCGGCCCGAGCTGTGCGGGCGCATTCGGGATCTTCGCGGGCTTGACCGGGACCTTCAGGACCTGCCCGGTCTGGATCTCGTTCGCCCACTGGATCTGGCTGTGGTTGGCCCAGTAGAGCACCGGCCAGGCGTCGGGGTTGTGGTAGAAGCGCTGGGCGATCGTCGCCAGCGAATCACCCGACTTGACGGTGTACTGGGCCGGCAGGCTCACCTGGGCCACGTGTGCCACATGCGCGAGGTGCGCCTCGTGCGCCTTCTCCGCCGCGGCCTGCCGCAGCGCGGTCAGAGTGGCGGAAGAGGCTCCCGTCTGGCCGGCGGCCGCGTGATGCGCGGTAGCCGAGACGGTGACCGCACTCGCTGGTACTGCCGACAAGCAAAACGCCGCGGCCAGGCCGAGCAGCGTGGGCGCGGCGGCAATGGGCAGCCGGTGCGGACGTCGGATTTGTATTGGTTTAACTAGGCGACCCAAAAGGTTCCTTCCCGTGCTGGGCGCGCTCACTGGGAAGGCTAGACACGGTGCATGTGGATGCCACCTGGGGTGAGACAGCCTTCGGAGCGCCTGACAGCCGGTGAGCCTAAACGGATAAACGGATGGATACAAATCCGTCAAAGGTGGGTAAAGAAAGTCTGGAGGCTGCGCTCTGTGGCGCCGGGGTGGGGACCGGGTGCCAGATCCGGCCATCCGGGGCCGGGAGTGACGGCGGCTCTCCGGGCCGCCGTCGTGGCCCGGCATGGCCGAAAAACCCTGGCCCACCAGGACATTAGCGGACTTAAGGCACTGATATTACAGGCCGATTACAAGGACCGAAACAGGTACGCAGAGCACCACACGGGGACGATGGGATATGCCGAGGCGGACCCGCCTGCAGGGTGATCAAGGTCACTAAATGCCACGATGCACGTGCATGGTAAAGCTGAGACAGCAAATTAGCTAAGGGCGATTCCGGTTTTGACACCTGGTGATGCCCGGCCGCGTGGCTGATCGCAGCGGCGTATTCGGTCAGCGGCGGCGGGTCGATGTCGTGCCCCGGATTTGCCCTGGTCGCCGACGGGGCCGCCAACGCCGGTGCAGAGACGCACCAGCACTGCCGAACCCGGAGCGTGCCGGGCGATCTTCCGGAGTTCATTGACGCTGTAGGCGGCGAAACGCCATAACCGGCCTGCCACGCCGCGACGATATCGGCGGCCGGATGCGAGTGACCACGCGACACCCCAGCGCGCGGAGGCTTCCATGCCATACCAGGCCACATCGGCAGCGGCCTTACCGATCACGAATCCCAGCCACACCCCGCCCGGCAGCGGCCGCAGCAGCCAGGCAGCGCCAGCCAGGCAGCCGGGACGGATGAGGAGATCGTCCAGGGCTTCTGCGATGGCACACGAGGCCAGTTGCTGCCGGACCGCGTGCCCTGCCCCAGCAGCCAGCCTCTGCCACCCGGCCAGATGCACGGTGGCCCGGCGAGCCGCCGCCGCCGCCTTCGCCCCGACGCACCCGTAGAACCCGATGACCTCACAGATCGTGGCCAGCCCGGCGGCGGTGAGGAGCGATCCGGTGCGCAGGTAACCGGCGGCGAAGCCCGCAGCCGCTCCGGTCGTACCGCAAACTTCGGCCAGCCCGAAACGGGCCCGCCAGGCCCGCCACCATCCGCGGCCCGCCCGCCGGCTAGCGCCTGCGTCGAGCGCCCCGCCGACAGCGGCCTGCTGACTCAGCCCGCCCATCTTCCCCCCAAGCTGACGCAACCGGTCACAGGGAGGAGGGCGGCACTGCGGCCTTGATACAGCGCAGGGGAAATTTGCGGAGCCAGGCAGCCCGGTGCGAGGCGGCTATTACAGAGCGGTGGAGCCGCCGGGCGCCAAGGCGCGCAGCCGGGTGAACGTCCCGGCGCCGGGCCGGTAAACGAGCCCGGCGCCGGGACGAGTGATCAGACCGCGACCAGGTCGCAGACGAAGATGAGGGTCTCGCCGGGGGCGATGACGTTGCCGGCGCCGCGATTACCGTAGGCCAGATCCGGGGGGATGATCAGCTGACGGCGGCCGCCAACCTTCATCCCCTGCACGCCCTGGTCCCAGCCGGCGATGACACGCCCGGCCCCCAGCTGGAACTCCAGCGGGTCACCCCGGTCCCAGCTGGCGTCGAATTCCTCCCCCGTCGAGTAGGCGACCCCGACGTAGTGGACCTGGACGGTGTCTCCCGCCTTCGCGGTTCCTCCGTCGCCCTCCCAGATGTCGGTGATCTGCAGGTCCTTCGGCGGCTCACCGCCGGGAAAGTCAACCTCGGGCTTGCTGATGCTCATACTCGCCTCTCTCCGTTGCTGGCGTGACGTGATCTTTCGAGATCCCGTCGAGGGTAGCCGTGAATCAGGGCGAGGCGCGGTCGCTGGGGCGCGACTGTAGGCCGTCCGTCCGGGGGAACGGCACGCCAGAGAGACCACAGCGCGGTCCCACGGACGGCCGCAGCATGGCCGTCCGGGGGACCCGCGGCTGGGCTAGGCCTGCGGCTGGGAGATGTTGACCAGCCAGGGGACGCCGAACCTGTCCGTGACCATGCCGAACTCGTCGCCCCAGGCCTGCTTCTGCAGCGGCATGGTGACGGTGCCGCCGTCGGCGAGCTTGCCCCAGTAGCCGCGCAGGGCCTCGTCGTCGCCGCTCAGGCTGACCCCGAATCCGGCCATGGGCTGGTATTGCCCGTTGCTGTAGGCGTCGGCCGCCATGATCGTGTAGCCGGTGCTCGTTTCGAGCACACCGTGCATGATCCGGTCGGCGTCCGGCGAGTCTTTGGCCCCGAATTCGCCGAACGTGGTGAGGTTCAGGTCACCCCCGAACACGCTCTGGTAGAACTCCATCGCCTGACGCGTGGTGCCGTTGAAGTTGAGGTATGGGTTCAGCTGAGAAGCCATCATCTTCTCCCCGTTAGCCCCTCCGGGTGACTCGATCAGCACCCGATCGAGGTATACGCAGAGTGAGCGTAACAGGCGGGTGTGACAGTGACCCGGCTTCGCGCGGGCGATGTTTCGTGAGCCTCTGGCCGCCCGGACCAGCCGTAAAGAATGAGACACGCCCTTGTCGGGCTCTGTCGCAATTAGTGCATACCGGGTTATTGTCCTCGTAATCCCGCATTCACGTTTTGCGCAATGGAGCGTGGTCGTGTTGAGGCCGAAACGGCTTGCTGCAATCGTCATGTCCGCCGCCCTGCTAACCGCCGGGCTCACCGCGGCGGCGCCCGCGCTGGCCAGCCAGTCGTGCGGCTCATCTGGCGCGGTGACCACGCTGGACGGCTCGCTGCCCGACGGCGCGACCTACCGGATCCAGTGCCCCTCCGGCCCGTGGAACGGGACGCTCTTCCTGTACAGCCACGGGTACGTGGTACCCGGGTCGCCGAACCCGGCCCAGGACGCCGGGGATCCGGTCACCGGCGGCTGGCTGCTCAGCCACGGATACGCGCTGGCGGGCTCCTCCTACGCCACGACCGGCTGGGCCATCCAGCAAGCCCTGCCCGATCAGATCGGCACGCTCGACGTGTTCGGCCGGACGTACCGCACGCCGTCGCACACCATCGCCTGGGGGCACTCACTGGGCGGCATCATCACCGCGGGCCTGATTCAGCGGTACCCGAACCGGTTCAGTGCCGCGCTGCCGATGTGCGGCGTGCTCTCGGGTGGCGTAGCCACCTGGAACACCGCGCTGGATGGGGCGTTCGGATTCCAGCAGCTCATTGACCCGTCGGTGCAGGTCGTCAACATCACCAGCCCGAGCACGAACCTGGCCGGCGCCGAGGCGGCCGCCGGCGCGGCGCAGCAGACCCCGCAGGGCCGGGCCCGGCTGGCGCTGGCCGCCGCGCTCAGTGACACGCCGGGCTGGTTCACGCCGCTGTCCGACGAGCCGTCCCGCAGCGACGTCACCAGCCAGGAAGCCAACCAGTACCTGTGGGACACCCAGGTTGACTTCCCGTTCATCTTCGCGTTCCGCGCCGAACTCGAAGCCCGGGCGGGCGGGAACCCGTCCTGGAACACCGGGGTGAACTACTTCACCCAGTTCGCCAAGTCGGCCGACTCCGGCGAGGTGCTTGCGCTCTATCGCGCCGCCGGGCTGAGCCTGACCCACGACCTGCAGGCCCTCAACCACGCCGCGCGGATCAGCGCCAAGCCCTCCGCAGTGGGGTACCTGGCCCAGAACATCGCCTTCAACGGCGAGCTGTCGATGCCGGTGCTCACCATGCACACCACCGGCGACGGCCTCGTGGTGCCGCAGAACGAGCAGGCCTACCGGCAGGTCGTCGACCGCGCCGGTGACGGCCGCCTGCTCCGGCAGATCTTCGTGCACCGGGCCGGGCACTGCGCGTTTACCCCGGCCGAGACGATCGCCGCCGCCCAGACCCTGCTGAACCGGCTCCGCACCGGGCACTGGGACGATGACGCGCTCAGCCCGGCTGACCTGAACGCGCAGGCCGCAGCGCTCGGTCCGGCGTACAACATCTTCTCCACCGGGAGCACGCCGACCGCCACGCCGCCGGCGTTCCTGCGGTACCGGCCCACACCGTACCTGCGGCCATTCGACCTCCCGGCGTGGTGATCAGTCCCGCAGAGCTCCGTTAAATGAAATTATCCGCCCGCGCTGACCGCGGCGCGTCACGTTGCTGCGGCGCGGTCAGCGGCGCCACGACATTGGCCCCTCTTGGCTGCCCGCCGGGTCACGACTTACGCTATCGCCAGATCTGGGGAGGGATCATGGCACAGATAGCAGGACGGCGCATGGCGGCGGAGATCGACGGGGACTTCGTCGTCTTCCTGATCGGGGCCCGCTTCAACAGCAAACTTCATCTGCTGCGCACCATCATGGACCTCGGCGGCCGCCGGGGGATGCAGCACATGCTGGACTATCTGGTCGCGCATCCAGAAAAAGGCCTGCTCGGCTACCAGATGGGGCTGCCCACGATCGTGCAGTACTGGCGGTCGTTTGATCACCTCGAGGCATTCGCCACGGACACGAGCGACCCTCACCTCGCGGTATGGCGGCACTACTGGCGCCGGGTGGGTACGAGCGACCGGACCGGGATCTGGCACGAGACGTACCTCGTGCGGGCCGGTGAGTACGAGGCCATCTACGGCAACATGCCGCCGTTCGGGCTGGGCAAGGCAGGCCGGCTCGTACCGATGTCTGAGTCGTCGTCCGCCCGGGGGCGGCTCAGAACGGCCGGCGGCGCGGGCGCGGCCAAGTAGGCGCGGGCCGGAACGGCTCAGCGCCGACGGGCCAGGGGGAAGGCGAACCACAGCCCGGCGAACGAGAGGAAGACGAACGCGGTGATCAGCGCCGCGGTCAGCGTGTCGGCCACATAGCTGGTCACCAGCAGCACGGCCGCCGAGACGGCCAATCCCACCGTGGCCAGGCCCAGGATCGCCATCACGTTGGCCGCGCGCACCAGGCGTTCCTTCTCGCCGCGGCGGAACACCAGCCGGTGGTAGGCGACCGGCCCCAGCAGCAGCGCCGTCGCGGCGGCGGCCAGCATCAGGCTCAGCAGGTACAGGTCCCGCTGGCCGTGACTGAGATGGGCAAATCTGTTCGTGAAGGGCAGCGAGAGCAGGAAGCCGAACAGGACCTGCACGCCCAGTCCGGCGACGCGCAGTTCCTGCAGCAGTTCGGCGAGATTACGGTCATCCCGCTCCGCCTCGGACTCGTCTCGCTCGTCTGGAGCGTCCCGCTCGCCTCGCGGGTCCCGCCCGCCTCGCGGGTCCCGCCCGCCTCGCGGGTCCCGCCCGCCTCGCGGGTCCCGCCCGCCTCGCGGGTCCCGCCCGCCTCGCGGATCCCGGCCCGCCTCGCGGATCCGGCGGGCCCGCAGATCCCATCCCAATCACCTCCTGGTGCTGGCCTCATTGCCAGGGCTCGCGATGTGATGCTGACAGGCCCATGCGACGCTGAAGACTACCGCTAGGACCGCCGATCGTATGGGAGGGGCCATGACCCAACCCGCCGCACCTGCCCGCGTTCCCCGGGGTGCCACGCCGGAAGGCGACGGAGTCGTCGTCGGGAGCGGGCCGGTTCGGATTGACGCCTACATCGACTTCCTGTGCCCGTTCTGCCGGCAGTTCGAGCTGTCGTCGGGACCGGCGCTGGCCGCACTGACCGCCAGCGACGAGGCCAACATCGTCTACCACCCGATGAACTTTCTCGACGACGCCTCGACCACGAACTACTCGACCCGGGCCGCGGCGGCGTCGGGCTGTGCCGCCGACCAGGACCGGTTCATGGAGTTCGCGCACCTGCTCTTCGTGCACCAGCCGCCCGAAGGCGGACCGGGGCTGAGCGACATGGAACTGGCGGGCCTCGGTGTGGAGGCCGGGCTCACGGGCCCGGCGTTCGCCAGTTGCCTGGCCGACGGGCCGTACCTGGCGTGGCCGTCCTACGTGACCGCGCGCGCCGACGAGGCCGGGGTGGCCGCCACGCCGACCGTCCTGGTCGCGGGCGATCCCGTCCGGCCCAAACCAGAGATCATCACGGCCGCCGTGTCCCGCGCCCTGGGAAAGGTCTGAGCCGGGCCGACTGATGTTAGCCTGCGGCTCATGTCCCTCTTGCCATGGCCGTTGCGTCCCTACCCGAAGTGGCAGGCGACGTGCGACACGCTGCACGCGCACACCCAGGTTCTCGGCAAGCTGGCGGTGACGCTCGCTCCGCCGGAGCCGCAACTGCAACACGCGGCGCTCCGCCTGACCGCACGCGGGTGGGAGACGCTGCCGCTGCCCGCGCCCGACGGCCTCGGGACGCTCGTGGTCGCGCTGGACCTGGGGGCGCACGAGGCGGTGGTCGAGCACAGTGACGGCCAGGCGGATCGGATCCCGCTGAGACCGAACCGCTCCGTGGGCGAGGTCACCCGCGAGGTTCTGGCGGCGGTACGCCGGATGGGCGGCGGGTACGTGGAGATCGACCCCGCGCCGCAGGAGGTCCCGTGGACCGTTCCGCTGGACGAAGACAACGAGCACGCCCACTATGACCCCATCCAGGTGGCCGAATACTTCGCGGCGGCGACGGAGGCCGCACTGATCCTGGCCGCCTTCCGGGCCCCGTACCGCGGCCGCAAGACGCCGGTCAACGCGTGGTGGGGCGCGTTCGATCTGTCGGTGAGCCTCTTTTCCGGGCGCCCGGCGGAGCCTCCCTCGGACGACTTCATCATGCGCAACGCCATGGATGCCCAGGAGGTAGCCGTCGGCTGGTGGCCCGGGGACGCACGGTACGGCAAGGCCGCGTTCTACGCCTACGCGCATCCGGCCCCCGAAGGCTTCGACCGCGCGGCCCTGTCCCCGGACGGTGCGCACTGGGACAGCGCCCTGGGCGAGTACATCATCGACTGGGACGACGTTCGGTCCGCCCCGGACCCGCGCGCCGCGGGCCTGGAGTTCGCACGGTCGGCGTTCCGTCACGCCTGCACGGTCTGCGAGTGGGACATGAGCCTGGCCGCCAGCGCGGAGGGGAACCCGCCTCCGGTGCGGTAAGACCTAATGGGGCCCCATTCAGATGGGATAGATGATGGGGCCGCTGGTGTACTGGCGGCCGGCGGGGGTGGTCCACGTGTGGTATCCGGGCAGGTGCTGGTCCAGCCGCCAGCCCGCGGCTTGTTTTTGGTGATGGTGGTGGCGGCAGCGGGGCCCGGCGTTGCACGCGCAGGTGCGGCCGCCTTGCTCCCAGGGAATGGCGTGCTCGAAGTCACAGCGCTGTGCGTCGCGCCGGCAGGGCGGCCACGTGCATTCGCCGTCGCGGATGTGGACGAGGTGGCGGAGCTTGTCGCTGGGGTCGTGGGCGGCGGTTTCGTGCCGGTGATCGCAGTCGGTGACGGGGATCGGTTCCAGGTCGATGGTCAGGTCGGGACCGCGGGCAACCGGGCGCAGCCGCCAGGTGCCGTACCCGCCGGGAGGCCCGGCACTGGCCGGCGGCCCGGCACTGGCCGGCGGCCCGGCACTGGCCGGCGGCCCGGCACTGGCCGGCGGCCGGCACTCCCTCGTGGCGCGCTACCGTCCGGTGGCCTGGCACGGTTCCCGAACGGCAGGCCGCCCCGGCCTTTCTTTCGCCTGGCTTTCTTACGGCGTCCGGGTTTGGCGCAACCGTGAGCGCTGGGGTGCCCGTGGGCGTCGGTGACCGTCACGCACCAGCTGGTCCCGGGGCTAGTAGCGGCTCTAGCAGCGAGGTCCCGGGCCAAGTCGGCGTCGATAGGCCCGAACCCAGCGGCCTCACCAGGATTGTCGGCTAGGCCGAGCAGGGTGGCTAGGGGAATGGTCAGGTTGATCTTCGCCGCCGCGGCCGACCCGGGTTCGCCCGGTGCGCTGGTGGGCCCGGTGCCGGGCTCCTGGCCCCCCGAAGGCATGCCGCCGTCCGCGCGAGCGGAGCTGGTTGCCGGTTGCTGCTGGTTGAGCGATTGACGGGTGTCCTTGCCGAGCAGGATGTCCAGGTAGGCGCGCACCCGTAGCTGGTCCATGGCGCCGGGGCATCCGGCGGCTTTCAGGTCGAGAGCGAGAGCCGTGATGGCCTGGTCAGCGGCAAGGGCCTCGTCGGGAGGCAGATGGAACCCGCACAAGGCAGCTGTCCCGGCATCTTCGCGCCACAGCTCCACCCGGGCGTCCTTGAGGGCCTCTTCCCGCCGTTTCCGGGCCCCCTCCGGATCGACGTTGAGGACAGCGCGGCCGGTGGCGCTGCGGATCTGTGCGGGGGTCTTCCCACCGGCGGTGGGCAGGACGAGCGCTTCGGCGGCGGCCGCGTCGTTATCGCTCAGCATCCGGGTGGCCTCCGCGATGACCTGCGCCTTGTACCAGCTGATCACACCCTCATTCAGGGCGCGGCTCGTCTCGGGCAACCGGGTCGAAAGGTCGTAGGCCACAGCCAGCATCCGCTCGGCGGCGTTACGGGAGGTAGCGAGGCCGCGGCGAGCTCATCCGCGCAGTACGTACCCCACGGCGCCGTCTTCCCCGCCCGGATCGCGCGGTCACGGCCCACCGCTGGGCGGCGGCGGGCCAGCTCGACCGCGGCTGCCGCCTTCCCGGCTGCCGACCAGGCTTCCATCCTGTCGAAGGCCCGCAGGGTGCCGATCAGCTCGTCGTCGTTAAGGTCAGCGAAATCGCGGGCCGCCCCGGCGGCTTTATCGGCGGCCCCGGCCAGGTCAGGGCCCGGCAGGCAGGTATCAAACACCTCTCCGGAGCCGAGGCCGGATCCCGATCGGTCCTGGCCGGGCGGCGGAGGCACGTCACGGGACAAGAACCCCGCGTCTAGGCATTCGTCCGGCCCGGGTGCACCCTGCCCCGGACGCGCGCCGTCCCCGGCGCGTGGCGCGCCCGCACCGCGTTGCTCGTGGTCGGCAGACGACTCGTCCGGCATAGCCCCATCCTGTTTCTACTAATACCTATACATAGCAGTTTACCGAACAAATTATCGAATAGCAACGGGTTACGGGAGCTAGTCGGCGGATACTTGGCGAGCACTCTGCTCGGCTGAGACGGCCTGGGTGAGGAGGACATCTTCTTTCCAGGCCTCGGCGGCCTTCCAGGCCTCGGCGGCGGCCATCAGGGCTCGCTATCCCTCGCCGTTCCATCCCGGCGCGGACGGCCAGTTCGCCAGCTGGGGCACCCATACCCAGCCGGGTACGCGGCGAAGGCCCTGGGCGTTAGCCGGAGTCGTTGCCTGGGGTAACGTCCGGTGATGGGTACTGGTAGCACCGCTCGCGACTCCCAAACCCCGCCGGGGCCGTTCCGCCCCCGGCGGTACCGCCCGAAGCTGAGATACGAGCTCATCGGGTGCGGACTGCATGGGCACGAACTGCTCGGCACCGACGCTGCCACAGTGCGGGACCAGGATGATCTATTCGCCCGCGAGGCGGACGGGCTGCGCTGGTACCGGTGCATGCGGTGCGACTCCTGGATCGCACTGAGCCCGCCCAGCCAGCCGACGGCGCAGTATCCGCCAGAGCGGGAGGACGTCACGCTGCCGTTGCGCGGCCGGCCGCTGCGGGACCGGTACGTGCTCCGGCTCATCGCCGTGGAGCGGATCATCCACTTCCTGGTGCTGTCCGCGCTGGCGGCGGCGATTTTCCTGTTCGTCGACAACAAGGCCGTGCTGAACAGCGACTTCACCCGGATCCTCAAGGATCTGCAGGGCGGGGTCGGAGGCCCGGTCAACAACACCAACCACGGGCTGCTGCACGACCTGCGGCGGCTATTCGCCCTGAGCACGGACAACCTGTACCTGCTCGGCGCCGGGGTGGCGGCGTACGCCGTGCTGGAGGGGGTCGAGGCAATCGGGCTGTGGCGAGGGAAGCGGTGGGCCGAGTATCTGACGTTCGTCGCCGCGGCCGTCTTCCTGCCGTACGGGATCTATGAGCTGACCAAGAGCATCTCGGTGCTGAAGATCGTCACACTGGTCATCAACCTGGCCATCGTGGTGTACCTGGTGTACGCGAAGCGGCTGTTCGGCGTGCGCGGCGGCGGGAAAGCTGAACGGGCCGAACAGGCACGCGACACCGGCTGGGAGGCCATCGAACGGGCCACGCCCCGCCCCGTTACCCCTCGCCCCGTCACGGACCGCCCCGGTCCGTCGCCGCCGGGCCCGGCCGGGGGAACGTCCGGCTACTGATCCAGCAGGGCGTTGAGCGCCCGGGCGTTCCGGACCGCGTTGGCGTCACCGTCGTTGTTGAAGTACACGAACACGTCCTGGCCGGCCGCGGCCCACTCCCGAATCCGGTCCGCCCACCAGCGCAGGTCGTCGTCGGTGTAGGAGCCCGCGTAGAGGTGATGGTGGTCCGGGCCGTGCATCCGGACGTAGCCGAAGTCCGTGGTGACGCGCAGCACGCACGGCAGGTCAGCGCCGCTCATCACGCAGTATGCGGCCCCATGCTTCCCCAGGAGCGCGAAGACCTCCTCGCAGTGCCAGCTTGGATGCCGGAACTCGACGGCGAGCCGGATCCAGTCCGGCACGAGACGCAGGAAGTACGCCAGCCGGGCATCATCGCGCGGCTGGGACGGCGGGAGCTGGACCAGCAGCACCGCGCGCTTGTCCGCTAGCTCATGCCAGCCCTCGGCCACCCGCTGGATCCACGGCTCCGGCGCGTACAGCTTCCGCGCGTGGGTCAGGCCACGGGGCGCTTTCACCGACAGCAGGAAACCCTCGGGCAGCCGGTGCCGCCAGCTACCGAACGCGGACGGCCGGGGCCAGCGATAGAAGCTGCTGTTCAGCTCCACGGTGCGGAACGTGCCCGCGTACCGGGCCAGCCGGTCCCGGGCGGGCAGCCCCGGAGGGTAGAGCTCCGGCTCCCAATGGTCATAGCTCCAGCCGGACGTGCCCACCCAGATGGTCATTGCCTGCCTAGCAGGCCGCTTCGGCGATGTGCATCTCGATGATGGAGCGGAAGTCCGGGTCCGGGGTTAGGCCCAGCCGCGCCGCACGCTCCGCGGCGAGCCGGGCGGGCCAGCCGCTGACGATCCGGGCCACCGCCGGGTCCGGCGCCCAGTCGATCAGCGCGGCCGCTTCGGGCCCGGCGACCTGCTCCAGCGCGGCGACCATGTCCGCGATCGTCACGGTCAGCGCGGGCAGGTTCACCGCGCTGCGGCCGCCCCAGGCGTCGTCATCGGAGGCGGCGGCGCGGCGCAGTCCCTGATGGTCCGCGCAGGTGAGGCGAGCGCCACCGCGGTCTGCGGGCTGACCGGGCAGATCGCGCGCTGGCCCGCGAGCGGTTCCCGGATGATGCTGGACATGAAGCCGGATGCGGCGGCGTTCGGCCGGCCGGGCCGCACGCACACGGTCATCAGGCGCACGGTGCGGCCGCGCAGGAACCCCTTGCGCGTGTAGTCGGCCACCAGTTGCTCGCCGATGACCTTCTGCACCCCGTAGCTGGTCTGCGGGTTGGGCAGCGTCTGATCATCCACGACCGCCGGGAGCGGATGGTCGCGGGACTCACCGAACGCGGCCAGCGAACTCGCGAACACCACGACCGGGCTGGTCCCGAGCGAGCGGCAGGCGGCGAGCAGCGCTTCGGTGGCGCGGAGGTTGGCCCGCATGCCGAGGTCGAAGTCGGCTTCGCATTCCGCGCTGACGGCCGCGGCGAGATGGAAGACCGCGTCGGCGCCGGCGAGGGCACTGTCCAGCGCGCGGTCCCGGGCCCCATCGCCGGCCAGCAGATGGGCGAGGTCGCCTTCGATCGTGGTGACCCGTTCGTCGGCGGCCAGGCCGGGCGGGACCGGAACGCGGTCCACGAGCGTCAGCCGGTCCAGCGGCCGCGCCGTGCCCCCGCCCACCTCCAGCGCGCCGGTGGCCAGCAGGTCACGGGCCAGGCGTGAGCCGAGGAACCCGGCTCCCCCGGTGATCAGCACGTTCGCCATGGTGTCTCGGTCCCCTGGGCGGGATGCGGGCATCTCGGTCCGCTGGGCCGGATGCGGGCGTGGAATAGGGTGATCCTACGTGCCGCAAACTAACGGAAGGGCCGGGTTGCGCGACAGCCTGCCGTCCGCGTCCGAGGTTCTGGCCGGGGTACCGGACGCGCTGCCTGATGACGAGAACCTCCGGGCTTCGATCCGCGCGATGCGCGCCGAGGACGGCCTGCTGCTGGGCGTCCTCGACGACGACCCCACCGGGTCGCAGGCGGTGCACGACGTCCAGGTCGTGACCGTGCTGGAAGAGGACGCCTACGCGGCGGCGTTCGGCGGGCCGGCCGGCACCTGTTTCGTGCTGACCAACACCCGCAGCCTCGACGAGCCAGGCGCCGTCGAGATGAATGAGCGGGCCGCGCGAGGGCTTCTTTCTACCGCAATGAGGACGTCAGCTCGAGTCCAGCTGATCAGCCGGAGTGACTCCACTCTGCGAGGTCACGTGATGGCCGAGGTAGCGGCGCTGCAGTCCGTCCGCCGGGAGCTGTCCGGCCGCTCCTGCGACGGAGTGCTGCTGGTGCCGGCGTTCCTGGAGGCCGGGCGCGTGACCGCGGGCGACGTGCACTGGGCCCGTGTCGGCGGGGAGCTGGTCCCGGTCGGTGAGACCGAGTTCGCGCGCGACGCCGCGTTCGGCTATCGGGCCTCGGACCTGCGGGATTTCGTGGCCGAGAAGAGCCAGGGCGCGATCAGGCCCGGGGACGTGCGCAGCATCGGCCTCACCGACATCCGGGCCGGCGGCCCCGCCCGGGTCGGCGACCTGCTGGCCGGGGTGCGGGACGGGACGTGGGTGGTCGTCAACGGATGCGAATACTCCGACCTGGACACGGTGGCGCACGGGGTGCTGGCGGCCGAGCGCGCGGGCCGGTCGTTCCTGTTCCGCACCGGGCCGTCGTTCGTGCGGGCCCTGCTCGGCATGGGCCCGAAGGCCCCGCTGCGCGGGACGCGTCTGTGGCCCGGCGGGCGTCCCCCCGGGCCCGGGCTGATCGTGGTCGGCTCGCACGTGGGCCAGACGAGCCGCCAGGTCGCCGCGCTGCGCGCCCGGGGCGGAGTGACCGCGGTCGAGCTGGACGTTCCGGCCCTGGTCCGCGGCGACGACGTGACCAGCCCGGTAGCTCGGCAGGTCGCTGAGGCGCTGGAGCGATCCGACGTGCTGCTCTACACCAGCCGCACGGTGGTACCGGGCCAGGACCGGGCCGGCGGCCTGGCCATCGCGCGCACGGTATCGGCGGCGCTGTCCCGGATCGTCCGCGAGGCGCTGGCCGCCTCGCCCGCGTGGGTCGTGGCCAAGGGCGGGATCACCTCCCACGACGTGGCGACCCGCGGCCTCGGCATCCGGCGCGCCGAAGTCGCCGGCCAGCTGTTTCCCGGGGTGATTTCGGTGTTCCGCCCGCTGGATGCGGCCCCGGAGGCGATCGGCCGGCCGTACGTGGTGTTCGCCGGCAACGTCGGCGACGAGGAGACTCTGGGTCAGGTGGTGGCGATCCTCAACGGAGAAGGGGAGGGCAGCTGATGCGGGTCGGCTGGCTGGGACTCGGCGCGATGGGGGCGCCGATGGCGGCATGCCTGGCCCGCGCGGGTCATGAGGTCACTGGTTATGACGTGGCCCCGGAGCGGGTCAATGCGCTGGCCGCGGCCGGCGGGCGGGCGGCGGATACCATCGCCGCCGCCGTGGGGTCCGCCGATGTTGTCGCGGTCATGGTCGCGACGCCGGAGCAGCTGGAGCAGGTCCTGTTCGGGGAGGCGGGACTGCTCGAAACGGGGGGCGAGAGCCTCCCCGGAACCACGGTGATGATCATGGCCACCGTGGGGCCGGAAGCCGTGGTCTCCGCGGCGGCCCGCCTCGGTGGCCGGGGCGTCGCGGTGGTGGACGCCCCGGTGTCCGGCGGCATCACGCGGGCCGCGGCCGGGGACCTGCTGATCATGGTCTCCGGCGCGAGCCAGGCCGTCGCCCGGGTGCGGCCGCTGCTCGACGTGCTGGCGCGGAGCGCGCCGGTGGTCGGCTCCGCCCCCGGCGACGGCCAGCGGATGAAGCTGGTGAACCAGTTGCTGTGCGGCGTGCACATCGCCGTGGCCGCCGAAGCCCTGGCGTTCGCCGAATCGCTCGGCCTGGAGCCGGAGCAGTGCTGGCAGGTACTGCGGAACGGCGCCGCGGCGTCGTTCATGTTCGAGGATCGCGGGGCCCGGATGGTCACGGGCGGGTTCGGCGAGGTACGCAGCGCGATGGACATCTTCGTCAAGGACATGGGCCTGGTCGGCGCGGCCGCCGGGGAGGCCGGGGCCCGGATCCCGCTGGCCGCGGCCGCGCGCGAGCTATACGACCGCGGCCACGATCGGGGCCTGGGCCGCCTGGACGACTCCGCTCTCATAGAGGTCTTGCGCGAACGGCCCTCAAGCTAATGGCCGGGATAAGCCGCGGCAGCACTAAGTGCGGTCATCATTTCCCAGACAATTTACAGAATAAGTATTCAGCTGGATGGCTGCGGCGCAGTGCAGTTGATTTTCGGATTTACGCCGACGTAGTTGAGCGGGCCGGCGACGACCGTCGCGCCGATCGTGGTGGCCTTGGTGCAGCTGCCAACAGGCCCGTTGTAATAGCCGCGCTGCCCGGCGGCTACGGCGCCGATAATGAGCCATACGACGAGAAGAAACGATCCGATGTGCATGCCGACCTCCACCAGAACTACTTCCGGGCGCGAAAAGCCAGCCGCCCGGGCGTGCCGGTCTCTCCCTATTCCGGCGCCTATGAGAAACCGTACCCGGGCGCGGCGGTATAGAGTCCCGCACGGAAGGGATCCGGCGTCTTTTCCGGAAATCTGGAAGTCCCGGACGGCGGGATCCGGCGGGCGGGGGGCCCGATCGCGGGGGCCCTGATTCCCGGGCCATCCGGCGGCAGTTCCGCGTGGCGGGCAGGCGAGGCGGGACATTCTGGTTACATTCGTCTTCATGTTCGAGGTGGCGAGCCCCCTGGACGGGCTGAATGAAGAACAGCGTCGAGCGGCCACGTATGACGGCGGCCCGCTGCTGATCCTGGCCGGGGCCGGTACCGGGAAGACGCGGACGCTCATCGCGCGCGCGGCCTGGCTGTGCGAGCAGGGGACGCAGCCCAACCGGATCCTGCTGCTGACCTTCACCCGGCGTGCCGCCGAGGACATGCTGTCGCGGGCGCTCCCCGGCACCGGTCCGGCGGGCGTCCGCCCGGCCGGGGGCCGGATCACCGGCGGTACCTTCCACGCGATCGCGCACCGGATCATCCGCCAGCACGCGGAGTCGTTCTCACTGCCCCCGGAGTTCACCGTCATCGACCCGGCGGACGTGGCGGACCTGCTCGACGCGCGCCGGGAGGAGCACGGCCTGGTGGGCACGCAGCGCCGCGCGCCGCGCGCCGCCGTCTGCGCGGACATCTACACCCGCTGCGTGAACACGCAGACGACGGTGGCCGAGGTGGTGCGCGGCGGCTTTCCCTGGTGCGAGGACTACACGTCCCAGCTGGCCGGGCTGTTCCGCAGCTACGTCGCGCACAAGCGCAGCCACGGCCTGGTCGATTTCGACGACCTGCTGCTGCTGTGGCGGGCGGCGCTGGCCGATCCCGCCGCCGGGCCGGTCCTGCGCGGCATGTTCGACGCGGTGCTGGTCGATGAGTACCAGGACGTCAACGCGCTGCAGGCCGACATCGTGCGGCTGCTCAGCCCGGACAGCGGCTGCATGACCTGCGTCGGCGACGATGCGCAGGCCATCTACGCCTTCCGCGGCGCCGACCCGGAGCACCTGCGCCAGCTGGCGGAGACCTTCCCCGGCCTGCACACCGTGCGGCTGGTCCGGAACTACCGGTCGAGGCAGGCGGTGCTGCGGCTGGCCAACGCGGTGCGCCCGCAGTCCGGCGGGCTGGAACTGGTGCTCACCGCGGCCCGCGAGAGCGGGAGCCCGCCGCTCATGGTGCGCTGTCACGACGAAGCGACGCAGGCCCGCGAGATCTGCGCCCGCATCCTGGACGCGCACGAGGCCGGAACGGACCTCCGCGACCAGGCGGTCCTGGTGCGGGCGGCGCACCACAGCGACGTTCTGGAGGTGGAGCTGACGGCGCGGGGCATCCCGTTCGTGAAGTACGGCGGGCTGCGGTTCACCGAGGCCGCCCACGTCAAGGACTTCCTGGCGGCGGCGCGGATCGTGGCCAATCCCGCCGATGACGTCGCGTGGTTCCGGGTGCTGCGGCTGCACGAGGGCATCGGGCCGGGGCACGCCCGGCGGCTCATCGACATCCTGCGCCCCGCGGATCCGGCCCCGTTCGACCGCTGGAAGGATGCCGTCGCCGTGGCGCCGCGGCGAGCGCGCGAGGCCCTGACCGACACCATCGGCGGCCTGGCCGGCGCCATCGTGGTGGAACCGGCCGGGGACCGGGCGGGTTCGATCCTGGCCGCGCTGCGCAGCCCCCTGGAAGCCCGTTACCCCGACGCGAACATCCGGATCGCCGACCTCGAGCGGCTCGCCGAGGCGGCGGCGAGCAGGCCGTCCCTGCACGACGCGCTGGTCGAGCTGGCCCTCGACCCGCCCGTGTCGGCCTCGGACTTCGCCGGCCCGCCCCGCCTGGACGAGGACTTCCTGGTCATCTCGACCATGCATTCGGCCAAGGGCCTCGAATGGCCGGTGGTGCATCTGCCGCATCTGGTGGACGGGGCCGTGCCCAGTGACATGGCGCTGGCCACCCGGGAGGGGCTGGCCGAGGAGCAGCGGCTGTTCTACGTCGCGGTGACCAGGGCCCGCGATCAGCTGTTCCTGTACGCGCCGATGCGCCTGCACCACCACCGGATGGCCACCGACGACCGGCACAGTTACGGGCAGGTCAGCCGGTTCCTCGACGACCGGGCCCTGGCCGTATGCGATTCGGTCGAGGCCGCCCCGCCGGAGCCGCTGCTGCCCCGCACCGGGCAGCTGGCCGCGCGCGTGGACGCCGCCCTCGACCTGCTCTGGACCGACTGAGGTCAGGCCGCGACCACCTGAAGAGTCCCCAGGGTCGGGTCGGCGGCGTAGGCGACCCGGCCGCCGTCCCGCAGCACCGCCTGCAGCGCCGCGACGATCTCCCCGGTGATCAGCTCGCCGGGAGCGAGCACCGGGATACCGGGCGGGTAGGGAGCGATGAGCTCCGCGCTCACCCGTCCCCCGGCCGCCTCGGCGGGGACTGTCTCGTGGGCCGCGAAGAAGGCGTCCCGGGGAGACAGCACGGTGGCCGGCTCCAGGCTCCAGGCGATCGCCGCCGCCGGGGAGCGCGGCGCGGACCGGTGCCGCTCGATCGCGGCCGCCAGGACCTGAGTGAACCGGGCAACGTGATCGGGGCCGTCGGCGAGGGTGACGATCGGGACGATGGTGTCCCGGTCGGCCATCTCCACCGGCATCCCGGCGGCGATCAGGTCGGCCTCGACCGCGTGGCCGTGTGCCCCGGTCCCGGCCAGCAGGACGACGAGCTTGCCCGGCTCGACGCCGGGCGCGTCGAGGACAGCGAGGCCCGGCGACTCCGGCCAGCCGCTTCCGCGCCGCGGCGATCGAGTCCCGCAGCCGCGCGCACAGGCTCTCGCCGTCCCGGGCCAGCAGCGCCCGGGCGGCGTCGATGCTGGCCAATATGGTCCCGGACGGGCTGGTGGTGTGGGTGGCGTCGAAGGCCCGGTCCAGGCGGGCAGGATCCAGGCGGGCGGTCCGCGCGAGCACGAGCGCGCCCTGGGACCAGGCCGGCAGCGCCTTGTGCGCGCTGGTCACCATCGCATCCGCGCCCGCGGCCAGCGCGTGCGGCGGAAAGTCCGGATGGAAGCCCAGGTGAGCGGCCCAGGCCGCGTCCACGATGAGCGGGACTCCGGCCTCGTGGGCGGCCTGGGCGTGCCCGGCCACGTCTCCCGTGGTGCCGACGTAGGAGGGGTCACCGAGGAACACGGCGCGGGCCCGCGGATGTGCGGCGAGCGCGGCCCGTACGGTGTCCACGGCGACGGCCCGCGGCAGCCCGGAGGCCTCGTCCAGTTCGGGGCGGACCCACACCGGGCGCAGGCCGGCCAGCACCAGTCCGAGCAGCAGCGAGCGATGCAGGGTCCGGGTGGCGATCACCTCGTCCCCCGGCGCGCCGGCCGCCAGGGCGAGCGCCTGGTTGCCGTGGGTGGACCCGGCGACCGAGAACCGGCACCAGTCCGCGCCCCACAACCGGGCGGCACGCCGTTCCGCGACGGCGAGCAGGTCGTCCGCATGCTTGATCGTGTCGAGCCCGCCGTAGAGCGGGACGTCGCCCGCCACGACCGCCCCGGACAGGTCCTGCCGCTGCTTGTGCCCGGGGATGCTCATCGGCGTGAGCGCGCCGAGGCTGACCGGGGCCGTGAACCGCAGCCAGGCGTCGAGCAGCGGGGCGTCGCCGCGGAGCCCGCGCGGGTCCCGCGGATCACTATGGTCACCGCGGATCACCCGGATCACCCGGGGCGATCGCGCCATCCTGGCTGGGGGCCGGCCGGGGCCTGGGCTTGCTCAGCTGAGGTCCGTTTCGCATACGTGCTCGAGGTGCGGGTCCCCGGCTGCGCCCGGGACGGTTCGCTCGAAGCTGATGCGCGCCGTGCGCCCGCTGAATTCCAGCGCGGACAGCATGTTGTCGAACCAGGTCCCGCGCGTGATCCGCCATCGGATCGCCGGCTTGTGCACCCCGGCCAGCCTGGCGACGGACGTGCCCGCCAGTGCGCCCGCGCGTGAGGTGGCCAGTTCCTGCCCGAGCCGGAACGGCTCCGGCAGCACGTTGTGGATGGGCGAGCAGACCGCCTGGTAGACGGCACTGCGCACGCCGGTCACGCCCGGGAAGTCGACGGCGGCCAGGTAACTATGGTGGATGTCGCCGGAGATCACGGTGACCGAGGCGGGCGGCTCGCCGTGTTCCCCGGTCGCGAGCCCGGTGAGCAGCCGCTCGAACGCCGCGAAAGATTTCCCGAACGCCGCCCAGTGCTCCAGGTCCACGGCGCGGCGGATGCGCTCACCGACGCCCGCGAACCGCTTCCCCCACGCCCCGCCGCAGACGGCCTCGTTCCAGGCCTCCAGCGTGTGGATGCCGCCCGGGAGCAGCAGCGGCAGCGAGGTGGCGAGCACCACGTGATCCCAGTCCCCGCTGACCGACTCGGTGACCCACTGCCATTCCGCCTCGCTGACCATCATCCGGTTGCCCTCGTCGAGGACCCGGCCGCCGCGGGAGTCGATGACGACGACCCGCACTCCGCCGAACGTGCGCCGGTAGCTCCACTGGATACCCTCGGCTCCCTGGTCGGCCCGGAGCGCGAAGTCCCGGAGAACCGCCGTTGCGTCATCCGCCTCCTGGACCTGGCGCCACAGCTCGTTCTTGCCCAGATCCTCCGGCGTGAGGTTGCCGAGGTGCTGGTAGATCCAGTAGCTCATGTAGGCGCCGGTGATCCTGTCCCGCCACCAGGGCTTGGCCTGAAAGTCGCGGCGCCAGGAGGCCGAGGTGTTCCAGTCGTCGTGGACGTCGTGATCGTCGAAGATCATCGCGGTCGGGGTGACCGACAGCAGCCACCGCACCGACGGCTCGCTCCAGGCCTCGCGGTAGAGAAAGCAGTACTCGGTGAAGTCGGCGACCTCGTAGCCGGGCGGTTCCGATGGATCGCGGCGCTGGCTGATGAACTCCCGTGTCCCTGGGCCGGTCTCATCCGCATAGACCTGGTCGCCGATGAAAAACATGACATCGGGCCAGCGCTCGTGGGGGGCCTCGAGCAGGTCGCGGGCGCAGGCCTCCAGCGCGTCGGCTCCGTGCTCCTGCACCTGCCCCTGCTGGGGCTGGCGCTGGGCACGCCGGCGGCGGCGCTGCTTGATGGGCAGTTCAGCAATCCGGCATGAACCGTAGACGAGCCGCAGTGGCCGGTCCGGGTCCAGGGTCCGCAGCACGCTCGGCGGGAACGGGGACTCCGGCTCCGGCCAGCGGACCGCGCCGTCCAGGGCCACCTGATACTCGTACTCGGCGCCTGGCCGGAGGCCGCCCAGCATCACCAGCGCGTAGTGGTGGCCGGCTACCTCGAAGGTGCGCGCCTGATGACCGAGGATCTCCACCTGGCAGGCGCGGTCGGTCTCGACCCATATCGTCGCGTCGGTCTCGCCGGCGTAGCGCAGCAGCGGGCCGAGCACGAGCAGGGGTGCTCCCCCATCGCCATCCGTCATGGCGGCCTTTTACCCACGATCTTGTGCTTGCATCCACCCGGCCGGAACGGGATCCAGCGACTGGTATGGAGGCTGACCGGCCGATGACTTTCCTCCCGCGTAACGTCTTACTTCTCAACGGGCAGCAACGGGAGGCGTTATGGGCGGATCAGCCGATCTGGAACGCGAAGGACGGAGCCCGATCATCAAGGAGGCTGGATCAGTGGCAGGTAATCCCGCGGTTCCGGACATGCGGCTGGAACTCGTGCCGATCCCGGTGTCCGATGTGGACCGGGCGAAGGCGTTCTACGAGCAGGCTGGCTTCGGGAATCTGCACGACACTCAGGTCACGGACGCGATGCGCGTCGTGCAGCTCACCCCGCCGGGGTCGAGTTGCGCCATCGTCTTCGGCACGGGGATGGGGCCGATCACCGACATGGCCCCCGGTTCGGTCAAGGGCATCCATCTTGTCGTGGCGGACATGGCCGCGAGCCGGTCCGCGCTGGTAGCCCGGGGCGTCGGCGTGAGCGACGTCGAGGACATGGGCGGTGTCCTGTACTCCTATTTCAGCGATCCGGACGGCAACCTGTGGACGCTGCAGCAGTGGCCCGCCGGTTACCGGCCCTAACCGGATGTAGTCAGCTACTGGATGACTCTTCCCCCGGGCTAGCTCGCGCCGGATCGTACGGTAAGGACCTGGGGCCCGCGGAACGAGATGTTCGGATGGAAGCTCAGCCGCTGGCCCCGGGCTAGTACGGCCGGGTCTCTTCCCGCGGCGGCCAGCCATAGGACGAGCCTGGCCCCCGCAGGCAGGTCAATCCCGGCCAGGCGGGCCGGGGTGCTCCCCCATCGCCATCTGTCATGCCCGGCCTTCTACCTACATTCCGGCCCCTGCATCCGCGGGCCCCGATCTTGTCAATGACTCGGGGCCCGCGCAGTGGCCACTGTCCCGCCGTGCCTTCCGGGGCCCGCGCAGCGGCCGCCCTTCCGCCGTCTATGCGGCCTTTACGCTCGCGAGCGGCGGCTGACCGGACTCGCCGCACCCGTCAGCAACGCAGGCGCAGGGTGGGTGAGATTTGCCGGTCCCGGGCCGCGGCGCCAGGACGGCCAGCCAAAAGGCAGCCGGACGGGCCAGGTAGTAGGCGGGCAGGCTGACCCGTCGAGTGCGGGTGCCGGTATGGGCATGGGTGTGGGTGATCATCGAATCCTCCAGGGTGAGATATCGGAACAGTGCGGCGGAGTGCCCGGGATCACGCGTACTGGGATGCCGCGATGTCGGTGAGTCCCAGCATGTTGATGGCGGCCTTCCGCATGTCGACCTTGCGGACTTTGCCGCTTGCTGTCATCGGGAAGTCCTCGACGATCCGCACGTAGCGCGGGATCTTGTAGTGGGCAAGCTTGCCGTCGGCGTATGCCCGGACGTCGGCCGCCGTCATCGGCGGTGCGCCGGGGTGCAGCCGGACCCACGCCATGATCTCTTCACCGAGTCGTGCGTCTGGTACGCCGATGACGTGAACGTCTTGAACGTCCGGGTGAGTGTGCAGATACTCCTCGATCTCGCGCGGCGAGACGTTCTCCCCGCCGCGGATGACCATGTCCTTCAGCCGGCCGGTGATGTTGATGTAGTCGTCCGCGTCCATGGTCGCCAGGTCACCGGTATGTATCCAGCGCGCGGCATCGATGGCCTCGGCGGTCTTGCCGGGTTGCTGCCAATAGCCGAGCATCACCGAGTACCCGCGCGTGCACAGCTCGCCGGGAACGCCGCGGGGCACGATCACACCGGTTTCCGGATCGACGATCTTGATCTCAACGTGCGGATGCACTCGTCCGACCGTGGACACCCTGCGCTCCAGCGTGTCGTCGGGCCGGGTCTGCGCGGATACCGGCGAGGTTTCGGTCATTCCGTAGACGATGCTTACGTCGGTCATGCCCATTCGGTCCACGAGCTGCTTCATGACTTCGACCGGGCAGGGCGCGCCGCCGATGATTCCGGTGCGCAGCGAGCTGAGATCGTAGGCATCGAATCCGGGCTCGGCCAGCTCGGCGATGAACATCGCGGGCACGCCATACAGCGACGTACAGCGCTCATGCGCCACCGCCGCCAGCGTTGCCGCCGGGTCGAAGGCCGGTGCCGGGTAGACCAGGCAGGCACCGTGTGTAGTGGCCCCGAGGTTCCCGATCACCATGCCAAACGTGTGATACAGCGGGACGGGCACGCAGATGCGGTCACGTTCGGTGTAGCCCAAGATCTCACCGGTCAGGTGCGCGTTGTTGAGGATGTTGTGGTGAGAACAGTGTCGCGCCCTTGGGGTGCCCGGTGGTTCCGGATGTGTACTGGATGTTGATCGGGTCGTCCGGCGAAAGCAGCGCCCGCCGGGCCGCGAGCGCATGCGAGTCGCCTGCGCGGTCGGGCAGGGCGTCCCAGTCGGCGCTGCCGAGCAGGACGACCCATCGCAGGTCCGGGCAGGCCGGCCGGGCGTCCTCGATCATCGATGCGTAGTCGGACGTCCGGAAGGACGGGGCGGCCACCAGCAGGCGGATACCCGCCTGGTGGACGACGTACGCGAGTTCGTCGGTGCGGTACGCCGGGTTGATCGGCACCAGGATCGCGCCGATCTCGGCGGTGGCGTACTGCAGGAGCGTCCACTCCGGACAGGTCGGCGCCCAGATGCCTACCCGGTCGCCCTTGTCGATGCCCAGCCGAAGCAGCCCGTGGGCGAGGGCCAGCACGTCGCGGTGCAGCTCCGCGTAGGTCCAGCGCCGTCCGGTGGACCGGTCGGCCAGGGCTTCACGGTTAGCGTGGGTCGTCGCAATTCGATGGAAGTTCTCGCCGATCGTCTCGCCGAGCAGTGGCCGGTCCCTAGCGCCGTAGTCGTACGACGGCAGGATGGCGGATGTCGTGGTCATTGGTGGTTCCTCTGCTTCGGATGGACGGATGTGTCAGCGCAGCGGGCGTGTCGCACGCCATCGACGTGTGCCCGCACGCAGGTAAGGTGGCGGAGGTAGGCGATCGCCGTGATCGGCGTGGCAGCGGATCGCCCGTAGCGGGCGGCCCAGTCGAAGTCGAACTCCGGCGCCCTGCGGTAGCCGAGTCGCTCATACAAGGCAATGGCGCTGGTCATGAAGCTAACCGTGTGGAACGCGAATACCGGTGCGCCGCTGTCTCGCGCGAGGCGCTCGATGGTGGCAATGAGGACGCGCGCGACACCCTGCCCGCTCGCGGCAGGATGGACGGCGAGCGCGCGTCCGCCGGCCCAGCCGGGCGGCCAGCCGAATCCCTGGACCGAGGCGTCCGGGTAGAACGCCCCGAATCCGCAAACCTGGTCGTCTGCCTCCACAACAAGCAATGGCCCGTGGCTGGCGTGTCTTTCCAGGTCGAGCAGGTCGGCCAGGTAGTGCGAGAAGATGTCCGGTGCGATCAGGCCTGCGTATTGGCTGTACGCAGCGATCACGACGTCACGGATCGCTGGATGATCTGCTGGCACCGCACAGCGAACGAACGGCACGTTTTGTGGCCGGGTCGATACGGTGGTGCCGGGTACTGACATGACGCTGTGTCCTTCGTGTCGTAAATGGTCACAAAGGGCACGACACGACAACGGCGAACGTTCACGCCGGACGCCGGGGGTTACTCAGATCGCTCCGCGTCGGGCTTGCTCTCGAGTTCGGCGGCCCAGGCCGCGGCGTCGCGCCTCGTCTGCACGCCGAGCTTCTGCAGGACGGCGGAGACGTGGTGGTCGACGGTGCGGGGCGATACCACCAGCCGCTGCGCGATCTCGGCGTTCGACAGCCCGGTCGCGACCAACCGGAGGATCTCCAGCTGGCGGTCGGTCAACCCTGCCGGGTTGGTCAACGTACCCGGCTGGGGGCGGCGCGGTAGCCGGGCGACCCCCAGGGCCCGAAGACGGCGACGCACGATGGCCACCGCGGGCTTGGCGCCGAGGCCGTCGAGGATCGCCAGCGCCTCAAGGGTGGGCTCGACCTGGCCCGACTCGGCGAGCTCGACGGCGCCCTCGTACGGGTCGTCCTTGCTGAGCCACGCATCCGCTGCTGACTGCCAGTCTCCGCGCAGCGCCGAGGCGTACGGCTCCGGGCAGCCCGGGAAGGGTTCGGCCGGATAGCCGAGCCGGCGCAGGTACATCAGCAGCTCGCCGCGCTGCACGAGCATGCCGGGACGGTCCGTGCGCTCCACCAGCAATCCCGGATAGGGTCCAGCCCGTCCGTGGTCGCCGGTCAGCCAAGCGTGCTCGATGTGCGCGAGGCCGGTCGGGACCAGCCACTCCAGCACGTCCGCCATGGTCGCGTGGCGGGCCGCGAGCGCGAGCCACTCCGGGGCATCCGCGCTACCCTGCCGGACCAGCACGCGGGCCAGCACGGGGACCGTCTCGCGGCCGATCATGCCGGGATCGTCTTGCCCGTCCAGCAGCTCCCGCAGCCCGGCCTCGGCCTCCACCCACTGGCCGCGCATCAGCGCCAGCCGGCATCGGCGCGCAGCGAACATGTAGCCGTAGACGCGGAAGTCCCTATCGCGGCCATAGTTTTCCGCCTGCTCGATGTAGCCGAGCGCCTCGCGGTACTCGCCGAGCCGCCACAGGCCTTCGATGAGGTTGTAGTAGCCACGCATGACGTACTCGTGGTTGCCCAGGTCGGTCGCCTGCGCCATGCTGCGCAGCAGTTCGTCGCACCCGCTGAGGTCGCCCAGCTGCAAAAGCGCGGAACCTCGGTAGTTGCGGCACAGCGCGGCCACGCTGGCTGCGCCGGAGCGTTCGGCGATGTCGAGGGCTTCGTCCAGGTACGGCAGGCCGTCCTCCTCCTGGTCGTTGAGGACGAGCAGGCCGCCGAGGTTCAGCGTGGCGAGCGCGTTCTGGTAGCTGTGGCCGAGCGGCCGGGCCAGCTCGAGCGCGCGCTCGCCCGACGCGCGCGCGGCGGCGGTGCGCTCGGTCAGCCACTGCTGCCGGGAGAGGGTGACCAGGGCCCGGACGAGCCGCCGGTCATCACCGTCCTGCTGCCAGAGCTCGGCGGCCGTCTGCCGCGGCAGCCACCGCGAAATGCAGCTGGTTGCTGTTGGATAGCGCCCACGAGTACGCTTCGCCGAGAGCAGCCCGCCGGGCGGTCGACAGCCGGTGCCCGCGGGCCAGGACCTGGGCGTAGCAGGCCGCCGCCTGCCGGTGCGCGCCGACGCGCGCGGCCTCCCGCGCCGCCATCTGGCCGTGCGTGATGACGGTAGCGTCGTCGCCGGCCTCCACCGCGTGGTGCAGGATCCGGAACGGATCGCAGTCTGTGCGGGTGAGAAGAGCGTGCAGTACGTCCGCATTCAGTTCCAGCCGGACACTGGCCGGCAGCGATTCCACGACCGCTCGACGGGCGAGTTCGTGCCGGAAGGCCACGACGTCACCACGCACTTCCACGACGCCGGCGCGCTCGGCCTCCGCGACCGGTGCCAAGTCGCCGGCCAGGGCGCGCAGCAGGTCCACTTCGGCGCCGGACGGTACGACCGCCAGCCGGTCCAGCGCGGTCTGGGCCGACGGCCTCAAGGTGCGCACCCTGGCCAGCACCGCGTCAACGACCGTCGATGGCACGACCTCACTTGGGTTTGCGAGCACCTCGGTGACGAAGAACGGATTGCCGCCGGTGAGCCGGAACAGCTCGCCGGGGTCGACATCCGTCGAGGCGGCCATTTCGCGGACCGCGTCCGAGGTGAGCCGGGTCAACCGCAACCGGGTGGCCGCCGTGCTGCCGAGCGCGCCGAGAACACCACGCAACGGATGGTCCCGGGCCAGGGCGTCGTCGCGGTAGGTCATCAGCAGTACCGCGGGCAGGTTCCGCACCCGGGGACCGAGGTAGCGCAGCACGTCGAGCGTGGCGCCGTCGGCCCAGTGGGCGTCTTCGATGACGAGCATGGCTGGCGACGGCGGCGACGCCATCTCGTCACAGACGGCTGCGAACACGAGATCCGGATCGGCGCGAGGGGACAGCGCCGCGGCGAGTGGTCCATCCGCGGCTGATCGGGCCGCGTCTCGCAGCGGACCCAGTGCGCGTGGCGTGAGCAGGTCCTCGCACGCGCCGGCGAGGACCCGCGCTCGGCCAGCCGCCGCGGCCAGGAAAGCGTGCACGAGGCTGGTCTTGCCGATACCGGCCTCGCCGAGCACCAGCACAACCGACCCCCGCCCCGTGCCGGCGCGTTGGGTGGCCGTGCCGAGCATCTGCAGCTCTGCCTGCCGCTCCAGCAGATGCGGCATCACGCGCATCATTCTCCCACCGGGCCAGCGGATCGGTAAGACCGCGAACCGCAGTACCGCTGGTGATGGCCCGGCGAGCCCGAAACCGTCAGCTTTTATCCGGACACGTGACGCGGCGCGCGGCAGGATGCCCGATCGACTCGTACGGCTGTGCCGTGGCGCGCGGCAGAGCGACAGCGGCCAGTATGCCGACAGCGGCAAGCCCCGCGGCAAGCCACATCGCAGGAACGAAGCCGTCGACGAAATCCCCGCGCGACGCATAGCCGCCGTGCCCCGCGAAGACCAGGCCCAGTACCGCCACCCCGAACACGGCCGCCAGTTCACGGATCGCCGTGGCCGCGCCGGAAGCCTGACCATGCTCCTCCGGGGCGACGGCCGACAGCATCGCGCTCGCCAAGGGCGCGAAGAACACCGCACAGCCCATACCGGCTAGCACCAGGGCCGGAACAAGCAAGCCGTAGGACACCGTCGGCGTCACCGCGGCGGCGAGCCAACCCAGCGCGATCGCCTCCATCGCCAGACCGCAGATCATCAGCGGGCGGAAGCCGATCCGGTCCGCGATGACGCCGCCCACCGGCGTGAGCAGCATGGGCATGACGGCCATCGGCAGCGTACGCAGGCCCGCTTGCAGCGGTGTCGCGCCCAACCCGACCTGCAACAGCTGGGTTATCAGGAACAGTGCGCCGAACAGTGCGGAGTACATCATGAGCGAGGCCAGCGCCGCAGTCGCGAACACCCGGTTGCGGATGAAACGCATCGGCAGCATGGGAGCCGGCGTCCGCATCTCCCAGTTGACGAACAACATCAACAACACCACGCCACCGCCCAGCGCGAGCGAGTTTTCGGTGTTCGCCCACCCCACGGCGCCGCCGCGGATCACCGCCCAGACCACGCCGGACAGTCCGGCGCTGCCCAGTACGACGCCGGCCAGGTCGAGTCTCCGCCGCGGACCGTAGGTTTCCGCCAGCCGCAGCCGCCCCAGTGCCATCAGCACCAGACCCACCGGAACGTTCAGCCAGAAGATGGCGCGCCAGCCGACGCTGCCGGCCAGGGCGCAATGCCACGTAGCGTAAGTTGATCATGGGTATGGGCTGAGTGCCCGGCGTGGCGGCGTGATCGCGGCTGGCGCGGGTGTTTTGATCGGCGGCCATGGGCTCGGGTGTGGTGGTTCGTCCTGATCAGGTGTCGCTGGGCGTGCTGGTGGCCGCGGTGCCGCTGGATGTGATCGACGTGGCGGTCGCGGCCCGCGGGGTCACCGATAAGCGGTCGGGCGGCAAGCTCCCCGCGCATGTGGTGGCGTACCTGACGATGGCCATGTCCTTGTTCCCCGACGACGACTACGAGGAGGTCGCGGCCAAGGTCACCGGCTCGCTGTCGGACTGGGGCTGCTGGAAGGCGGCCTGGAGCGTGCCGACCGCCAGCGGCATCACCCAGGCCCGTAAACGGCTGGCTGGCAGGGCCCTCGCTAGCCCCGTTCCCGAACGCAGGGCGGCTCAGGGTAGCTGAGCAGGCTCAACGCAATCGCGTGTACCTGGTGACACCAGTCTTACCGACACCCCGACACGCGCCAATCCGGCACACTCGCCCCGGGCGTCCCGGAGCACGACCGCCCGCCGCATCCTAGCGCCCTAACCGGCTGACATGCGTGGTGCAGCTCACGTGGCAGGCGCTGCCGTCAGCCGCGCCGGTTCGGCCCGTGGTACCGGAACTGCCAGTGGCGTTAAGGGGCTAAGGACCGCCGCGTTAACCCCGCTGGCCGTTCCGATGCCAGTACGGGAGCCACCCAGCCGGAATGCCGACGCTGGTCAGGTCCTGCCGCGGGTCGGTTCGGGGGCGGGAACCGCCTCCTCAGCGCGACGCTTCGGGCCGGTGATGTCCCAGTCCGGCACGGTGGAGATGAGCTCGAGGTCGTCCCCGCGGACGGGCTCACCGCAGGTCGCGCAGGCCAGGTAAGGGCGGATCGGGTGGCCGTGGTGTTCGGCCCGCGGGGCGGTTCGCCGACGGCCCACTTGTCGCCCCAGGCGCGGAGCGCATGCAGCGCGGGCAGGAGTTCCCGGCCCGCGGCGGTGAGGTGGTAGTCGTGCCGCGGCGGGCTGGACTGGTACTGGCGGCGCTCGAGGACGCCCGCCGCGACGAGGGCCTTCAGCCGCGCCGCGAGGCGGTCCCGGGGGGCTGCGGTGTTGCGCGCGATCTGGCTGAACCGGTGGTTGCCGAACAGCACTTCGCGGATCGCCAGCAGCGCCCAGCGGTCTCCGACCAGCCCGAGCGCCGCGGCGAGCGAGCAGGGGCGGCCGTGCTCAGTATCCATGCCCGAAGTGTACGCACCACGGTTTGTATATCAAACCGGCGTGGTCTAGCGTGGGTTACGGTTTGGACGTCAAACCTTACGTACGGCGCTTCGCCGCCCGCGGTACCGGGCGGATGCGCCAGCGCGTAACCGCCACGCGCGAGAGGAGTTCATCATGACCGGATACACGCACGTCACTGCTCCCACCCAGTTCGCCGGGGTGGATGGGATCCGGCTCGCCTACCGCCGGTTCGGTACCGACTCGGGAACACCGTTGCTGTTCTTCCAGCACTTCCGCGGCAACATGGACTACTGGGACCCGGCGGTCACCGACGGGCTGGCCGCGAAACGGCCAGTCATCCTGTTTGACAACGCCGGAATCGGCGCATCCAGCGGGGACACCGCAGAGACGGCCGAGGAGGCGGCCGACTGCGCAGCCGCGTTCCTTGACGCCATCGGCGTTTCCCGGATCGACGCCCTGGGCCACTCCCTGGGCGGGTTCGTCGCGCAGGCCCTCACCTTGCGGCATCCGGACCTCGTCGCCGGCTCGTGCTGGCGGGGACGATGCCGCGCGGTGGTACCGACGAGGGCGGTGACCCGGACTATCCGGCGGTCGCGACCCGGCATGAGGTTGCCACCTTGGAAGACTTCCTGTTCCTGTTCTTCGAGCCCTCCGAGACCAGCCAGGCCGCGGGCCGCGCGTTCTGGGCACGCCGGCACGAGCGCACCGCCGACGCCGACCGGGAAACCACGCAGCAGACCATGAAGGCGCAATTGGCCGCGACCTCGGATTGGAGGCAGCCGCGCGGCGAGCGGTTCGCCGACCTGAAGGGCATCACCCAGCCCACCCTGGTCGTCAACGGCCGCCACGACATCATTGATCCGACGATCAACTCCTACCTGCTGGCCCAGCACCTCCCGGCCGCGGAGCTGATCATCTACCCCGACTCCGGCCACGGCTCGCTGTTCCAGTACCCCGGGCTGTTCGTGGCCCACGTCGCGCGGTTCCTCGACGTCGAGGCCGCCTTCACCTGAAAGGTGCCCGGCCAGGACCGGGCGGATGCTGCGCGGCGTCCCGGGGAGGCGCGGGCGGCGGACGCCAGCGCGGCCCGGCACGACCCCGAACCAGCCGCCAGACCGGCCCAGACCTGCCGCAGGCAGCCACAGCCGGGCCAGCGTCAAGAGCTGATCAGGAGACGCAATGCCTTACGTCATGGTTGGCACCGAAAACGGCGCCAGCATGGCGGTGTTGCTTCTGGGGCTGGCAGGTGTCGCGCCTGCCCAGGTGCCGGCGCGAGAATCGAGTCTCCACCAAACCCGGGGTGCTCCAACACCCCGGGACGACCCGGACGCGACAAGACTCACCGAACCTCCGGACAAGAACGGCGACGCGCCTGATGAATACGCTGCGGACATCGCGCGGGAAACGAAACCCGACTCCGGATCATGCCGCTGGACTGCCCGCGGGGGATGTGGTGTTCCGCAGCCCGGCGCTGACGCGCGGGGTATCGGGATGGGACACGCTGGGCGGCCCTGGCCGCCGAGCTGGCGAAGATCACCCAGCCGGCCCTGGTTGCCAGCGGGCACCGCGACATTATGGCGCCCGCCATCAACTCCTACATCCTGGCCCAGCACCTCCCGGACGCCCAGTTGATTACCTACCCCGGCTCCGGGCACGGCTTCCTGTTCCAGTACCCCAGCCTGTTCGCGGCCCACGCCGCCCGCTTCCCCGGCACCGACGCCACCGTCGCCTGAACCTGCCTGCCTCAGGCCAAACCACACCGCCCGGCCGCTGCGGCAGCGGGCAGAAAACGAGCCGAACATGAATGACCTGCTGGATTTCGTCCTCGACGCGCACGGCGGGCTCAACCGGTGGTCGGACGTCAGCACGCTCACCGCCAAGCTGGCCGCCGGCGGCCCGTTCTGGGGACTGAAGGGATTCCCCGACGCGTTCCTGGATGAGACCCTGACCATCGACACCCGCCGCCAGCACGCCGTCTTCACCCCCTGGGCCGCCCCCGGCCAGGCCCTTACGTTCGACACCGGACCCGAACGAGTCACCCTGCAGACCGCCGACGGCCAGGCCATCGACAGCCGAACCAGCCCCCGCTCCTCCTACGCCGGGTACGACCCGTCCTCGCCGTGGGACGTGCTGCAGGTCGGCTACTTCCTCAGCTACGCGATGTGGAACTACCTCACCATCCCGTTCCTGCTCACCTACCCCGGCGTCCAGGCCCGCGAGATCAGCCCCTGGCAGGAGGACGGCCAGACCTGGCGCCGGCTGCACGCCACCTTCCCCGCCAGCATCACCACCCACAGCGCCGAGCAGGTCTTCTACTTCGGCGCCGACGGGCTGCTCCGCCGCCTGGACTACACCGTTGAGGTCAACGCCGGCGTCCCAGTCGCGCACTACACCGAGGGCTACAAGACCTTCGACGGCCTGGCCTTCCCCACCCGCCGCCGCGTCTACCGCCGCAACCCCGGCAGTACCCCCGACCGCAGCCTGGCCGCCATCACGCTCGATATCCACGACATCACCGCCACCTGACCCCGCCGCGACGCAACGCAAGGTTCCCGATGCCCGCCGTCAATGGGCGCAGCGCCGCGGCCGAAGGCCACAGGCGGGTCGCGGGCCGGCCGACGTCGTGACATCACGAAAGGAATTCGATGACCGGATGACTGGGTACGGGCGAGTCGCTCACGCCACGCTGAACAGTCTGCAGAACCAGTCGATATGTATCGCCCACGGCAGTCATTAATAACGCCCAGAATTCGCGCCTAATCGTTCCGCGCGCCCTGCCCTGTCCGTAACATCCCGGGGCGGTCACCCGCCGTGGTGATCGGCACCCAGGCGCGGGGTCCCGCAGCGGCTCCCCACCACGCCGCATGCTCACGATTCTGTCGCTGGCGGGCGAGAGGGGACCGCCATGGCCGTGCTCACGATAGGTGTCGCACTTCTCATGCCGACTGTCGCGTCACAGCTGGCGGCTGTCTGTGATCGTCGGGGCATAGCGCAATGCCACGTAGGCTAATTTGATCATGCTGCGCGGGGAGTGGCGTGGTGGATATGGATGGTGGCTGGCCCGTCGTGGCGGGTGCTGGCGGCCTCGCCTGGTTTCTTGACGCGGTAGTTGTTGTGGCGGGCTCTTTTGACGGCGCGCGCGCTGGTGCGGTACCGCCTGGGCGGGTTGATCTTCCTGGTGATCTGGGCCAGGACATCTGGCAGGACGTCAGTCCAGCGCTGAGGGGGGAAGGCCGCCGTCCCGGTGGCGGTGCGGCGGATGATGCGCAGGACGCGGGTGTAACTGATCCTGTCCGGGTCGAGGTCGGCAGCCTCGGCGGCCCGGGCGATCAGGACGCTGATCGCGTAGTGGACGATTAAGTAGGCCCAGATCTCCTGGTAGACAAGGTCCGGCAGCCGCGACCGCAGGAGGCGGCCTGGCCCGCGCAGATGTGTTTTGAGCTGGTCATTCGCGGTTTCTTCCTCCCACCGCTGGTGGTAGGCGGACGCGAGTTCCCCGGCATGGGCATCGTCCGGGCCGGTGATCGTGGTCAGCAGCACGATCAGTTCACCCGAGCCGCTGCCTTCCCGGTCGGGTACGTCGTACTCGACGACCCGGACCAGGTGCGCATCATCGGGGTCGGTGTCCTGCCCGGCGCGGGCGGCCTCGATGATTGCTGCCCGGCGGGCCCGGCGGATGCCAGGGTTGACCAGGACGCTCAGGTAGGTGCCGTCCGGCAGGACGGTGACCACCGGCAGTTCGAGCTGGGTCGGGGCCCGCCACAGCAGGGCGGCCCCGGTCCCGGCGGCCAGCTCCCACGCGTCCCAGGAGTAGAAGTTCCGGTCGGCGGTCAGCAGCTCACCGTGGCGCAGCCGCGGGTAGAGCCTGCTGGCCACGGTCTTCTCCCCGGCTGAGGAGGCGCCGGCCTCCGCGGCAAGGAACGCGTGCGTGCCGCACTCGGCCAGCGCCACCACCCGGGCCTTGGGGACCGCCGACCGGTTGTCCCCTGACCCGGCGTACCCGAACTCGCCGGCATTGGCGGGAGTATCCGGCAGGTCGACCTCGAACCCGTCGATGGCCAGCAGCCGCCACCCGCGCAGCCACGCCCCGCCCGTGTCCGAAGTGGCCACCGTCTCGGCCACGCCCTCGAAGATCTCGGGCATCACGTCGCGGCCCAGCCGTTTACGGGCCTGGGTGATGCCGCTGGCGGTCGGCACGCTCCAGGCCGCGTTCCAGCAGCCCCAGTCCGACAGCCAGCCGGTGACCTTGGCCGCGACCTCCTCGTAGTCGTCGTCGGGAACAAGGACATGGCCATCGTCAGGTACGCCACCACATGCGCGGGGAGCTTGCCGCCCGACCGCCTATCGGTGACCCCGCGGGCCGCGACCGCCACGTCGATCACATCCAGCGGCACCGCGGCCACCAGCACGCCCAGCGACACCTGATCAGGACGAACCACCACACCCGAGCCCATGGCCGCCGATCAAAACACCCGCGCCAGCCGCGATCACGCCGCCACGCCGGGCACTCAGCCCATACCCATGATCAACTTACGCTACGTGGCATTGGGCCAGGGCGCCGCCGACCAGCGGCCCGAGGGCCGCGCCCAGCCCGCCGATCCCGCCCCACGCCCCGAGCACGGCGCCGCGGCGCGCGGGCGGGGTGACCGCCGAGAGCATCGTCAGGGTCAGCGGCGAGAACAGCGCGCCGCCCGCCCCCTGGAGCGCCCGGGCCGCCACCAGCGTGCCGATCGTCGGCGCGAGCGCGGCGGCGGCCGATCCTGCCGTGAAGACCGCCACGCCGATCGTGAACATCCGACGCCGGCCGAACCGGTCGCCCAACGCGCCGCCGGTCAGCAGCAACACGGCGAAGCTGAGCGTGTAAGCGTTCACCGTCCACTCCAGGCCGGCAGCCTGCGCGCCGAGGTCGGTCTGGATGGCCGGGAGTGCGACCGCCACCACTAGCCGGTCCAGTGCGAATACGAACAGCGCCAGCGACGTAATCGCCAGCGTCCACCACAACCGTGGTTGGGGATTCATTTCTCAACTCCATGGGGCTCGACAGCACATCGAGCACGCCGCGGCCGGCCGCCGCGTTCACCGCATCCCATGTGGTCCTGCCCACGTCTTACGGATAGGCAGGCGCGGCGTTATGAATAGGCAGCGGTCACCGATGAGGCGGGCGGAGCCTCGGCGTCACGCTCGGCTCATGAAACCCGAAGCACCGGTCGCGGTGACCGCAGTCGGCACCGACACCTGCAACCCTGACGGATGCGCCCAGCTCTGCACCGAGTGCGGCATGGCCGCCGCGCACGCTGCGTATCACGCTCGCATGCTCGCCCGCGCTCGCCGGATCGTCGTCGACCCCGACCTCGCCGAGGATGTTGTCCAGGAAGCCTTCCTTCGGGCCTGGCGCGCCTGCTCCTCGTTCGATCCCGCGGGCGGACCGCTGGTGAACTGGCTCCTCGTCATCACCGCAAACACCGCGATCAACATGGTCAAGGCGCGCACCCGGCGGCCCCCGCTGGCCTCCGGCCCGGCCGGCGAGAACGCGCCCGCGGCCGGCCTCAACGACATCGACCTGCTGATCCTGCGCTCCCAGCTGCGGCACGCCCTGTCCAGCGTCGGGGCCCACCACCGGGATGCGGTGGTGGAGACGGTCCTGCGCGGTCGTCCCTATGCGGACGTTGCCGCCGAGCTGGGCGTTACGCCAGGTACTTTGCGCACCCGGGTCCACTACGGGCTGCGGCGGCTGCGCTGCGTGCTCGAAACGGCAGACCTGGCCGCCTAAGCCCAGATGCCGAACGCACGACTCAGGGATGAGGACGATCTTGCCCATCGCGCGGCGATTCTGCAGGTCGGCGTGGGCATTACCAGCCGTCCTTCTCCTGCGGCACCTCATCGGAGCCAGGGTCAACGACACGGCGCACCTCGCCCGGCGTTCCGCTGCTGTCCATGACACCGGACGCTAGCCAGCCGCGAACCCGCCCGCATCGGCCAGAAGACCCACTGCCGCTCCTCCACGGGACCTAGGCCATCGCTGGCACGCCAGGGTTACTGCCGGGCGATGAGCGGGGATGGCTGGTAGGTGCAGGCCGGATCGTCGCCGAGCGGGTCGCCGGTCGCGGCGTAGGCACGGGCTCGTGACCCGCCGCAGAGGTCGGCGTACTGGCAGCGGCCGCAGCGCCCGGCAAATTCGGCCGCGCGGATGGAGCGCAGGAGCGGATTGTCCCGGTAGACGGTACGCAGCGACTGGTCGCGGATATTGCCCAGGCCCACCGGGAGGAAGCCGGCCGGGTAGACCTCGCCGTCGTGCGCGATGAACAGGATGCCTTTCCCGTCGCGGGTCGCGGCGGTGTGCGCGCTCGGGCGGGCCGCCCGGGCTCCCAGCAAGTGGGTGAGCTGCGCCGTCAGGCCGGTGTACAGCGCGCCGCTGGGCGGCGGCTGACCGGCCCGCCGCTGCGCGACGACACGGCGGAAGAATGGTGCCTCCACGGTGCGGACGACCAGGCCGTAGTGCGCGGCGTCGTAGAGGAAGTGGCAGATCTCCTCGTGCTCGGCGGGGGTCACGGCCCCTTCCGCCGCGCCCCGGCCCACATGCACCAGGAAGAAGACCTCCCAGCTGCGTGCGCCGCTGCCGGCGGCCAGGGCGGCGACACCGGCGAGCTCGCGGGCGTTGGCCTGCATGACCGTGGTGTTGACCTGGACGCTGAGGCCCGCGCGGGCCAGCTCGCGGATGGCACGCACGGTGGCGCCGAAATGACCATCGATGCCGCGCACCCCGTCGTGCGTGGCGGCGTGCGCGCCGTCGAGGCTGATCGACACGGCCTTGACGCCGGAGCCGGCAATCTTGTCGATCACGTCACCGGTTAGCCGCGGGGTCACCGACGGAGACAGGCAAACCGGGATACCCAGCGTGGCCGCGTGCCCGGCGAGCTCGAACAGATCCGGCCGCAGCAAGCAGTCACCGCCGGTCAGGACGAGGATCGGGTAGGGACGGCCGAATCCGGCGACCTGGTTGATCAGGTTGAGGCCCTCGGCCCGGTTCAGTTCCCCGGGCCAGGCATGCGGGGTGGCCGAGGCGCGGCAGTGCCGGCAGGCCAGCAGGCAGGCGCGTGTGGTCTCCCAGAAGACCAGCATGGGCCGCTCCGCGAAATCAGGCGTATGCCGCTGGGCCGGACCTGGCCGCATAAGCCGGGCCCGGCCCGGCGAGAGCCGCTCCGCGGCCGGCTGTGGGCCGCGTCGTTCATCTGCGCCATCCCCGCTCCTTTCTGTGACCCCCGCTACAGCAAGCTCGCGACCACCAGCAAGGCCGCCGAGACGCCCAGCACGACCGGGCAGATCTTGAACCACACCACTGGGGTACGTGCGCCGGTGAGCGCGGTCAGCGTTCCCAAGGCAATCAGCAGCCCGGCAGCCACCCGATAAACCCAGACGCGGGCATCGGTACTGGTTCCCGCGGCGGCGGTCACCACGACCACCACCGCGGCCAGGCCCCACATCGCGAAGGCTTCTGCTAGCCACTCCTGCAGGACGATGCGCCGGTTATCGGCGGTGACCGGCTCAAAGCCGGCCAGAACCTGACCGGTGGGAACGGCATGCGCCAGCCCCCACACGGCGACGATCGCCGCGGCAATGTAGGCGAGAACCTCCGTCACGGCCCCGAGCGTCACCGCGATCTTGGCCACAGCCCAGGGCCATTGGTCACTGGCGCGGCTCCCCTATGGCCGGGAGTGACCCGGCACGGTCATGTCGGCACTGTCATGTCGGCACGTTCATCGGCCCGGGCGGCTCCAACAGCTGACCGACCGAGAGATCGGGCTGCGCCTGAACGTCAAACCTTTTGTCGGGGTGTGTCGGCAACCAAGGAGCACGTCAATGGCGAACCCAGTGGTTCATTTCGAGATCAGGTCATCAGACCCGGATGCGACCCGGTCGTTCTTCGGGAAGCTCTTCGGCTGGACATTCCCCGAAGGAGGGATGCCCGGCTACAGCTACGTAGATACCGGTGTTGAGGGCGCGATACCTGGTGGCATCAGTCCGCTGCAGGGTGGCTCACCCCTGGTCACGTTCTTCGTCGGGGTCGAAGATGTCGCCGCTACTCTGGAGGCTGCAGTTGCGCAAGGCGGAAAGATCATCCAGCCGGCGACATCGGTACCAGGAGTCACCTTCGGGTTGCTGGCCGACCCGAACGGGCAGGTAGTCGGGCTCGCCTCGGCACAAGGCTGAGCCGCCCGGGGGCCGCTCGCGCCGGGCGGGACACCTGACAGCGGAAAGGCTGGATATGGCTGCTTCTGCGGACAGTGTCCTGCTCGCGCGGGCGGTCGCCGGGGACAACGCGGCGTTCGCGACGCTCGTGGGACCGTGCCAAGGGCCGGTGTTCCGTCATTGTTATCGCATGCTCGGCTCGGGCGCCGACGCCGAGGACGCCACCCAGGACAGTTTGGAACGCGCCTGGCGGAAGCTGGCCACCTATGACGGCTCAGGGCCCTTTGGTGCCTGGATCCAGCGCATCGCGACCAACGTCTGTCTTGACCGGCTGCGGGCCCGCCGGAGCCGGATCGGCCCGGTCGGCTACGGGCCGCCTGCGGCGCCCGGCGCGCGTCCCGGCCCGCCTGACGCAGAGCTGGCCTGGGTTGAGCCGGTCAGCGACGCTGACCTGCGCCTGTCGCCCGACCCGCAGGATGAAGTGGTCCGACGCGAGGAGATCAGCCTGGCCTTCGTGGCCGCGCTGCAGCTCCTGGCGCCCCGTCAGCGCGCCGCGCTGCTATTGCATGACGTGCTCGGGTTCACCCACACCGAGGTCGCCACGGTGCTCGAGGTCAGCACGACCGCGGTCAACAGCCTGCTGTCGCGGGCCCGCGAATCTGCTCGCGCCGCGGCCGGCCTGCCGCAGCCCGATATCACCGACCCAAGGGTTCAGCGGCTCCTCAAACAGTATGTACGGGCATGGCAGCTGGCAGACATTGAGGGATTCGTCCGGCTGGTCACCGAGGACGTCCGCTTCATCATGCCTCCGCTCACCGCCTGGTTCGAGGGCCGGGAAGCGGTGGCGGAGTTCGTCGCGAACGCCATCTTCGCGGCGGCCCGCCCGCACGGAGTGCCCCTAAGGGCCGGCTCCTGCAACGGGCAGCCCGCCTTCGCGACCTATCAGCCAGACGGTCAGGGCCGCCTCGTCGTCAGCGGCCTGCAGGTCCTGCAACTCGGTGCGATCGACGGCAAGCCGCTCATCACGATGCTGGTGTCCTACCGCGACCCCGCCCTCGCAATCCGCTGCGGTCTGCCGCCCTCGCTCCCCCTGGATCCGCCGGCCTGATCTGTCATTCCCAGGCCGGGGCCGCTCGCCTATCGTCGGGAGAGATCCGGCAGGGCGGCACCGAGCTGGAGCCTGCCGACGACGGCACCACCCGGGACGTGCCGGCATGAGCAGCAACGGCCGGCATGAGCAGCAACGGAAGGACGATGTTCGTGAGTGACGACGTGGCCGCAGCCCGTTTCGCCGGGGTCTACGCGGCGACCACCACACCGTTCCGCGACGACGGGACGGTGGACTTCGGGCAGTTCGGCAAGCACTGCGCCTGGCTGATCGACGAGGGCGTCGCGGGCCTGATCCCGAACGGGTCGCTGGGCGAGTACGAGGCGCTGTCCGAGGCCGAACGCGCCGAGATCGTCACCACGGCGATCGACGCCGCGGGCGGCCGGGTCCCGGTCGTGCCCGGCGTCTCGGCCAAGTCCGGCCCCGAGGCACGCCGGTGGGCCGAGCAGGCCGCCGGGGCGGGCGCGGCGGCGGTGATGTCGCTGCCGCCGACGTCGCACAAGCCGACCGCGGATGAGGTCGTGGCGCACTTCGCCGAGGTGGCGCGGGCCGGGCTGCCGATCATCGCCTACAACAACCCGTTCTCCACCCGGGTGGACCTCACGCCGCCGCTGCTGGCCCGGCTGGCCCAGATCGAGCTGGTCCAGGGGGTCAAGGAGTTCTCCCAGGACTCGCGGCGGGTCGCGCAGATCAGGGAGCAGGCGCCGCGGCTGGAGGTCATCTGCGGCTGTGACGACACGCTGGTGGAGGCGATGCTGCTCGGCGCGACCGGCTGGATCGCCGGGTACGTCAACGCGTTCCCGGCTGCCTCCGTGCGGCTGTACGAGCTGTGCGCGGCCGGTGACTACGCCGGGGCCATGGACCTGTACCGCGTGCTGCTCCCGGCGCTGCGGTGGGATGCCGATCCCCGCTTCGTTCAGGCCATCAAGCTCGCGCAGGAAGAGGCGGGACGCTACGGCGGCCCGGTGCGGCTGCCCCGGCTGCCGCTGCCGGCTGACGAGGAAGCCGAAGCCCGCGCCGTGGCCCGCGCCTGCACTGGCGCCCGCCCTGGCGCCCGCCCTGGCGCCCACACGGGCGCTCGCACGGGCGCGAGCCTGTGATGCGGGCACGAGGAGTCTTCTCGGCGGTCGACAGCCACACCGAGGGCATGCCGACCAGGGTGATCACCAGCGGTCCGGGCGTGCTGCCCGGGGCCACCATGTTCGACCGGATGCGGTACCTGGTCAGCGAGCGGGACGACCTGCGCACGCTGCTGATGTACGAACCGCGCGGGCACGCCGCGATGTCCGGGGCGATCCTGCAGCCGCCGACCCGCCCGGACGCCGACGTGGGCGTGGTGTTCATCGAGGTCTCCGGGTGCCTGCCGATGTGCGGGCACGGCACCATCGGCACCGCCACCGTGCTCGTCGAGACCGGCATGGTGGAGATCAAGGAACCGGTTACGCTGATCCGCCTCGACACGCCGGCCGGCCTGGTGGAGGCATCGGTTGCGGTCCGCGACGGCCACGCCACATCGGTCACGATCCGGAACGTGCCTTCGTATCTGCATCTCCGCGACGCCGAGGTCACCGTCCCGGGGCTCGGTGCGCTGACCCTGGACGTGGCGTTCGGCGGGAACTTCTACGCGATCCTGCCGGCGACCGCGGCCGGGCTCGAGGTGCGCCCCGGCCTGCACGACCGCATCGTGGCCACCGGCCTGCAGATCATGGATGCGGTCAACGAGCAGCTCAGCTTCGCCCACCCGGTCAACCCGGAGATCAGCGAGTGCCGGCACGTCGTCTTCACCGCGGCCGCGGAAGGAGGGCTCCCCGCCCGCGCAGCCGTGGCCATCCATCCGGGCTGGGTGGACCGCTCCCCCTGCGGCACCGGGACCTCGGCGCGGATGGCGCAGCTCGCGGCGCGGGGCGAGCTGGCCGTGGGCGAGGACTTCGTGCACGGGTCGCTGATCGGCACGACGTTCACCGGGCGGCTGGCCGATACGACCACGGTCGGGGATTTCCCCGCGGTGGTGCCGACCGTCCGCGGCCGCGCGTGGCTGACCGGCATCGGGCACTACCTGCTCGATCCGGAGGATCCGTTCCCGGCCGGTTTCCTGATCGGGCGCGGGTCCCCGGCAACCGGCCGCTCTTGAGCGAGGTGCCAGCCCGGGGCGAGCTGCCGGCCACGTCCGACGTGGTGGTGATCGGCGCGGGCATGGTCGGCGCGGCCACGGCGGCGGCGCTGGCCGCGTCCGGGCGGTGCGTCTGCGTCGTCGACCGGGCCGGCCCGCTGGGCGGGACCACCGCCGCCGGTGAGGGCAACATCCTCGTCTCGGACAAGATGCCCGGGCCGGAGCTGGCGCTCGCGCTGCGCAGCCTCGAACTATGGCGGGCGTTCGCGGCCGAAGCCGGCGCCACCGCCGAAGCCGGCCCGGCCGAGTTCGAGGCGAAGGGCGGGCTCGTCGTCGCGCACGACGACCGGCAACTGGCCGCGCTGCGGGACCTGGGCACCCGGCAGGCCGCGGCGGGCGTCGCCGTGGAGCCGCTGGACGCCGGGGCGCTGCGGGAGGCTGAGCCGCGGCTATCCGCGGACCTGGCGGGCGGGGCGCTATACCCCCAGGACTGCCAGGTGCAGCCGATGCGGGCGGCACTGGCCTACCTCGCCCTGGCCCGGCGTCACGGGGCGGTCGTCGTCGCCGGCGCCGCGGCGATCGCGCTGGAAACCACGGCGGGTCCGGCGGGCTCGAAGGGCTCACCGGGACAGGACAGTCAGGGCGAAGTGGACGGACCGGGCGGGCGGGTGTCCGCCCTCGTGACCAGCCGCGGGCGCATCGCGACCCCGGTGGTGGTGAACGCCTGCGGGCCGTGGAGCGGCGACGTGGCCCGGCGGCTGGGATCCGCGCTGCCGGTCTGGCCGCGGCGGGGCCGCATCCTGGTCACCGAACCGCTCCCGGCCGTCATCCGGCACAAGGTCTATGAGGCCGACTACGTGAGCGCGGTGGTCAGCGACTCGGGCCGGCTGCAGTGCTCGGCCGTGGTGGAGGGCACCGCGAGCGGCACGGTCCTCATCGGGTCCAGCCGGGACGCGGCCGGGTTCTCGGCCCGCCCGGATCCGGCGGCGCTGGCCGAGATGGCGCGCCGCGCCATCTCGCTGTTCCCGTTCCTGGCCGAGGTGCGGGCCATCCGGGCCTACACCGGCTTCCGCCCGGCGTCGCCGGACCACCTCCCGATCATCGGCGCGGACCCGGGGATCCCCGGCCTGTTCCACACGACCGGGCACGAGGGCGCCGGTATCGGCCTGGCGCCGGCCACGGCCGAGCTCATCACCGCGCTCATTACTGGGGCGGCATCGCCGGTGGACGCCTGCCCGTTCGACCCGGACCGGTTCGCTGCCGGGGACGGCCCGCCGGGGGATGTTCCGCAGCTTTCGGCGTGGCGCGCTGACCAGTCGTGATAGCGAGGATGTGTGCGTAAAGAGCGGGTGAGCTTCACCTTTGACGACGTGCCCGTGACCGCTCAGCGCGGTCAGACAGTCGCCGCCGCGCTGCTCGCGGGCGGCGTCAGCTCCTGGCGCGTCACCCGCTCCGGGTCCCGGCGGCGGGGCCTGTTCTGCGGCATCGGCGCCTGCTTCGACTGCCTGGTCGATGTGAACGACGACCGCGCCGTGCGGGCCTGCCTGATCCCGGTGCACGACGGGGACCGGGTACGGACGAGCGACTCCCTGGGGTATTCCCAGGAGCACCGGGCATGAGCACGGCGATCCGGGCGGACGTGGCCGTGGTGGGCGCGGGACCCGCGGGCATGGCCGCCGCCCTGGCCGCCGCGGACCTGGGGTGCCGGGTGGTCCTGGTGGACGCCTCCCCCGCCATGGGCGGCCAGATCTACCGCCCGCCGGCCTCCGGCGCGGCGATGGACGGCCCGCGGGCAGGAACCGGACAGATGCCGCGCCGGCTGCGGCGAGCCGCCTCCCATCAGGGCATCCACCACCTGCCGGGGACGACGGTCTGGCAGGCGACCGCACCGGGCGAGGGCGAGGAGCCACCGGAGTTCGTGCTGTGGCTGGCCGACGCGGCGGGCCGCGCGCCGGCCGTGAACGCCGGACCCGACCTGCTGCGGGCCCGCGCGGTCGTGATCGCGACCGGGGCCACCGAGCTCACCGTGCCGTTCCCGGGCTGGGACCTGCCCGGCGTGACCACCGCCGGCGCGGCGCAGGCACTGCTCAAGGCGCACGGGGTCGTGGCCGGGCACCGCGTGCTGGTGGCCGGGTCCGGCCCGCTGCTGCTGCCCGCCGCCGCCGGGCTGGCCGCGGCGGGGGTACGCGTGCTGGCCGTGCTGGAGGCCAACGCGGCGGTACCCGCGGTGGCCCGGGCCGCGGCGCTGGCCCCGTTCACCGAGAAGATGCGCGAGGCCGCGGGGTACGCGAAGCTGCTGGCCCGCCACCGCGTCCCCGTGCTGACCGGCCGCGCCGTGACCGCATGCCATGGCGGCGAGCGGGTACAGCGGGCCACGATCACCCGGCTCACCCGGGACTGGCATCCGGTCCCGGGGAGTGCGCGCGAGGTGGCGGTAGACGCCGTGCACGCGAGCTTCGGGTTCTGCCCGGCCCTGGAGCTATCCCGGCTGCTCGGCTGCGCGGACGTCCCGCAGCCGGGACGCCCCGCCTCGGCCGTGTGGCACGACGACGACCAGGGGACCTCCGTGCCGGGGGTGTTCGCGGCGGGTGAAACCACCGGTGTGGCCGGCGCCGAGGTGGCCGAACTGGAGGGCTACGTCGCCGGGGCGTCCGCCGCCAGGTACGCGGACCGGTTCAACGGCCAGATCAGCGAGGCCACGCATCGCCGCCGGACGTCCCGGGTCCGGGCGGCCCTCGTCCGCGCGCGCCGCTTCGCGGACTTGCTGGACGGGCTCTACCCGCTGAGGACCGGGTGGCTGGACTGGCCGCAGGCGGATACGGTCGTGTGCCGGTGCGAGGAGGTGCCCTGGTCAGCGATCGGCTCGGCGGTCGCGGACGGCGCGCGGGACGTCCGTTCGGTAAGAAGCGTCACCCGCTGCGGGATGGGCTACTGCCAGGGCCGCGTCTGCGGGCCCGTGCTCCAGCAGGCGGTCGCGTCGGCCACCCGGCGCAGCGCGAGCGAGGTCGGCGACCTGCAGTCACGCCCGATCATGACGCCCGACCGGGCTGGGCGTGATCGCCGCGTCTCCGAGAGGCCCCGCATCCGGCGGCGCGCAGGCTGGTGGGCCCGGGGCCGGTGGGCCCGCGGCCGATCAGAGCTTGGGCAGGTAGCGGTCCAGCTCGTACTCGGTGACCTGGCGGCGGTACTCGTTCCATTCCTCGCGCTTGTTGCGCAGGAAGAAGTCGAAGACGTGCTCGCCGAGGGTCTCTGCGGCCAGTTCGCTGTCCTGCATCACGTTGATGGCCTCGCCGAGGTCGTGCGGCAGCGGCTTGATGCCCATGGCGCGGCGTTCGGATGAGGTGAGCGCCCACACGTCGTCTTCTGCCGGTGGCGGGAGCTCGTAGTCGTCCTCGATGCCCTTGAGCCCGGCGGCCAGGATCAGCGCGTACGCCAGGTACGGATTGCACGCGGCGTCGATCGAGCGGAACTCCACCCGCGTCGCGTTGCCCTTGTGCGGCTTGTACATGGGCACGCGCACCAGCGCGGACCGGTTGTTGTGGCCCCAGCAGATATAGGCCGGCGCCTCGCCGCCCGCCCCGGCGGTGCGCTCGGCCGCGCCCCACAGCCGCTTGTAGGAGTTAACCCACTGATTGCAGACGGCGGTGATCTCGGCGGCGTGCCGCAGCAGGCCGGCGATGAACGCGCGGCCGATCTTGGACAGCTGGAGCTCCGAGCCCGGCTCGTAGAAGGCGTTCCGGTCGCCCTCGAACAGGGACACGTGGCTGTGCATGCCCGAACCCGGGAAGTCGGTGAACGGCTTCGGCATGAAGGTCGCGTAGACACCCTGCTCGATCGCGACTTCCTTCATCACCAGGCGGAACGACATGATGTTGTCCGCCGTGGTGAGCGCGTCGGCGTAACGCAGGTCGATCTCCTGCTGGCCGGGGCCGTCCTCGTGGTGGCTGTACTCCACCGACAGGCCCATGCTCTCCAGCATCATGATCGAGACCCGGCGGAAGTCGTGCGCGATGCTGTGCGGCGTGTGGTCGAAATAGCCGCCCGAGTCGATCGGCTCGGGCCGCTGTCCGGGCTTCGGCTTCTCCTTGAGCAGGAAGAACTCGACCTCGGGGTGGGTGTAGAACGTGAAGCCCAGGTCGGACGCGCGGCCGAGGGCGCGCTTGAGCACCCAGCGGGGATCGGCGTAGGACGGCGAGCCGTCGGGCAGCAGGATGTCGCAGAACATCCGGCCCACCCCCGGCGATTCGCCTCTCCAGGGGAGCAGCTGGAAGGTCGACGGGTCCGGCTTGGCGATCATGTCCGCCTCGTAGACCCGGGCGAAGCCCTCGATCGCGGAGCCGTCGAAGCCAATGCCGTCGGCGAAGGCGCCCTCCAGCTCGGCGGGGGCGACGGCGACGGATTTAAGGTAGCCGAGCACGTCGGTGAACCAGAGCCGGACAAACCGAATGTCCCGCTCCTCCAGCGTGCGCAGCACGAACTCTTGCTGCCTGTCCACGCCTCTCACCTTAGACGCCCCCGGTCCAAATCCCATCCTCCGCTCGGCGCGCTGCGCGGCGTACTTCATTGGGCGCCGTCCTATGTCCCAGGCCGGCACGCTGTCCGCGCTCCTGACTAGCCAGTGTGCCCTGCGCTTGTTTCCGGGGGGTTACACGTGGCTCAGGAAGACGGCTCCCCGTCAGCTGGCTCACCTGGGTCCTGGTTATGGCTGCGGACAAGGGCCGTGACTTCGTGCGTGATGCCGATCGACGGGCCGCCGATCAGCTCCCATGACCGGGCGATCCCGATCAGGAAGCACACAACCACCAGAACCGCGATCGTCTGCACGGCGCTGTCGTCCCCTGGCCGGGCGAGCACCTCCGCTCCCTCGATCACCTGCACCACGAATACGACGGCCAGCCCGACCAGGAACAGGGGGTCACGCAGGGTCCGCCAGTGCACCTGGCGGAGGCGGATCAGTGAAAGCAGCGACGCCAGGACGAACACGAGCCCGCTCGCTCCCACCGCCAGCGCGGCCGCCCCGATCTTGTGCCCGGGGATCAGCGAGAACAGCGACACCGCCAGCGCGTTGATGAACGCGGTCAGCGCCGCCAGCGCCCGGACGCGGTGCAGTTGCGCGCCCGTCTTCGCCCGGGCCAGCCGCTCGGCCGCGACCGAGAAGGCGACAAACAGCAGCCCGATCAGGGCACCCGCCGCACCGGCGCTCGCGACAAAGAACTCATGGATGTTGTCAGGTACCACGCCGGTCATTGTTCCAGCCGGGCTCGGCCGCCCGGACCGGGCGCGGCTAAAGGCGGGCGAACGCGGCCAGACGGTCCAGGCCGATACCGCTGATGAGCAGGCGTTCCTTGTTGCTCGCCGTGAGCTGCCGGGTCCAGTCGGTGAACCCGCCGTCGCCGATCTCCTCCAGCGTGCCGCCGACGTGCGCGTTGACCTTGAAGCAGAGGTCGCGGTAGTAGCCGCGCCCCCGCTGCCGGGTGTGGTCCAGGACGATCACCGCGGCGGCCGCCGGCCCCCGGTCCTGGTCGAGCTCGTCGATGACGGCGGCCGCGATCCGCTCCCCCGCCTCCGACAGCGGCGTCAGCGCCACGTGCACGTGCCGGAGTCCGGTGGCCGCGACTCCGGCGACGGCGAAGCGCAGGTGCTCGGCCAGCGCGGACCGCTCAAACCGGTAGCTTCCCTGGTCCCGGCCGGCCGTCACCAGCCCGAACAAGGTGAAATGCGCCGGGGAGTGCGCGCCCTGGAACTGCTGCGCCCGGACCACGCGCTGAAGGCCGGCCAGCTTGACCGTCCCGGTCCGGTCCAGCGCCCGGCGGCGCACCGAAGCCTCCAGGGCGAGAGCGTTCGTCGGATCGGCCGCGACCTCGCACGGCCGGATCGCGGTCAGCACCTTGTCCTGGCTGACCGTGCCCAGCGCCGAATGCGTGCCGAGCGGCACCACCGGAGCCAGCGTCAGCACCTCAACGTCGCCGGGGAGCGAGCCCAGCAGAGCGTCCTCCGCGCGCCGGATCGAGCGCCACGGGGTGCGGCCCGGCCGGGCGAACCGGTCGCGAGTGTAGCGGTGCCGGACGCTGGCAGGCGTCTCGCGAGCCGCCCGGCGCCGGGCGACCTCGAGCATCACGCTGGTGAAGTCGCTGCCGCTGAGCGCGGACAGCGCTTCCACCGTGGCCATTCCGCCGATGGCCAGCAGCACGCGATCCAGCACCGACGGCGAAACGGCCGTGCCCTCGGTACCCGCGCCGGTCTCCATAACGTGAGCTTGCATGAACGCCGCGCGAACCGCATCTGGGTTTCCGGGCGGCCCAGCCTGGGTGGTTCACGGTTCGAGGATGACCTTGCCGGTCACGGTGCCCGACTCGGCCAGCTCGACCGCGGCGGCCACGTCGGTCAGCGGGATACGCGCCGCGACCTTGGCGGTGAGGACGCCGTTCCGCAGCAGGGTGAGGACCTCGCTCAGGTCGGCTCGCAGCCGGGGCCAGAACTTCGCCGGGCGCAGCTTGCCGCCCCAGACGTTGTAGAACGTCGCATGATGTCCGTTAAGAAGGAAATTCCACATCCCGAGCCTGATGAGGAGCGGCAGGAACAGCAGGACCATGGGGACGCGGCTGTTCATCCGGGTGGCCATGCCGTAGCAGACGAGGGCGCCGCCGGGGGCGAGCAGCCGGTAGGACCGGCGGACGCTGCGCCCGCCGAGGTGGTCGAACACGGCGTCGACGCCGCCGGGGGCGAGTTCGCGGACGCGCGCGGCCAGGTCAGGGTCGCGGTAGTCGACGGGCTCGACGCCGAGGGCGCGGAGTTCGTCGTGGTGCCGGGGGTTCGCGGTGCCGATGACGCGCACGCCCGCGTGCCGCGCGAGCTGGACCAGGGCGATGCCGACGCCGCCGCTGGCCCCGTGCACCAGCACGGTCTGCCCGCGCTGGACCCGCGCGGAGCGGTGCAGCATCTGCCAGGCCGTAATGCCGTTGACGACCACGGTCTCCGCGTCAGCCGCGTCCACGCCGTCCGGGACCTGGACGAGGTGGGCGGCGGGCACCAGGGCGTAACTGGCCCAGCCACCGGTCTTGGTCAGCGCGGCGACCCGCCGGCCGATCAGGGCGCGGTCGCCGCCGGGCCCAACGGCGGTCACGACGCCGATCAGGTCGTAACCGGGGACGAATGGGAACTTCGGCTGGCCGGGATAGCGGTTGCGGCGCATGGCGCGCTCGGCAAAGGAAATGCCGCTGGCCTCGACGCGGATGAGGGCCTGGCCGGGCGCCGGGCGGTTGCAGGGTGCGCTGCCGGACCTGAAGGCCGGTCGGCTCGACGACTCCTGGGAGCATGACTTCGGTCGCGGTGACGGTCGCCTGCCCGGCGGCCTGGTCGCGGGCCCGGTCGCTGGCCTGATCAGCGGGCTGGTCGCTGGGCTGCTCGTTACGAGCGCGCTGGTCGATGGGCCGCTCGCCGCGCGTGTTCATGATCACGATGCTCCCGCCTCAGTGAATGAGCATCGAACTGTTAATAGCTCTAACTTAAGTTATTGGTTATCCCGCGTCAAGCATTCACTGTGTGAGAGGTTCTCGCATTTGGCGAGTGGCCCACGCGTCGGCGATGGCGGTGCTCTCCGTGGGTCGGTAGCGGGTGCGCTCTCCGTGGGGTGGGCAGCGGGTGCGCTCTCCGTAGGGTCGGTAGCGGGTGCGCTCTCCGTAGGGTCGGTAGCGGGTGCGCTCTCCGTAGGGTCGGCGGGGGGTGGTGACCGTGGGGTCGGCGGCGGCGGCGCTCCCCAGGGGCCGCCATAAGCTAGATGAGTGCCTATGCTGCGGATTGCCATGGCCCAGGTCAACGCGACCGTGGGGGATCTGGCGGGGAACGCGGACAAGATCGTCGAATGGACGCGCCGCGCGGGCGAGCGCGGCGCGCGGCTCATCGTCTTCCCCGAGATGATGCTCACCGGCTACCCGGTAGAGGACCTGGCCCTGCGTACGTCGTTCGTGGAGGCGTCCATCGAGGCCCTGCGGTCCGTGGCGGAACGGCTGGCCGCCGAGGGCCTGGGCGGGGTCGCCGTTGTGACCGGGTACCTGGACCGGCGGGCAGGTCTCGCGCCGCGCACCGGGCTGCCCGCCGGCGCCCCGCTGGACGCCGCGGCGCTGCTCTACAACGGGCGGGTGGTCATCACCACGGCCAAGCATCACCTGCCGAACTATGGTGTCTTCGACGAGTACCGCTACTTCGTCCCGGGCAACACGCTGCCGGTCTTCCGGATGCCGGCTCGGGGAGGATGCGGGCACGGAAGCCGGCCCGGGCACTGCGGGTGGCCCGGCTATCCGGGGCGGCCTGGACGTCACGGACGGCCCGGGCACTGCGGGTGGCCGAGCTATCCAGGGCGGCCTGGACGTCACGGACGGCCCGGGCACTGCGGGTGGCCGAGCTATCCAGGGCGGCGAGCCAGGTATCGACGTCGCTATCGCGATCTGCGAGGACCTGTGGCAGGAGGGCGGCCCGGTCGCGGTGACCCGGCGGGCGGGCGCGTCCCTGCTCGTCGTGCCGAACGCCTCCCCTTACGAGCGCGGCAAGGATGACGTGCGGCTCGCGCTGTGCGTCCGCTGTGCCGGGGAGGCCGGGGCGGCACTGGCCTACGCGAACATGATTGCCGGGCAGGACGAGCTGGTCTTCGACGGCGGCTCGCTGCTGGTCACCGCCGACGGCGACCTGCTGGCGCGCGGGCCGCAGTTCGAGGAGGCCCTGATCGTCAGCGACCTGGACCTGCCCGTCGTGTCCGGCCCGATCACCGACGAGCGCGAGCCGGTGGACGCTGGCGACGGCACGGTTATCACAATCCGGCACATCGAGCTCGAGCCGGTGCCCGGTCCTGGGCTCGCGTCCAAAGCTACGGGGAGCGCCGAGGACGCGGAGGGTTCGCCCGGCCCGTTCTGGCCGTCGCTGCCGGACTCGGAAGAGGTCTACAGCGCGCTGGTCCTGGGCGTGCGGGACTACGTGCGCAAGAACGGGTTCCGTTCGGTGATCCTGGGCCTGTCCGGCGGGATCGACTCGGCCCTGACCGCGACGATCGCCGCGGACGCGATCGGCCCGGAGAACGTGTACACGGTGCTCATGCCCAGCCGGTACTCCAGTGAGCACTCCGTGGGCGACGCGGAGGAGCTGGTCAAGCGGCAGGGGCTGCATTCGGTGACGGTGCCGATCCGGTCGATGGTCGACGCCTTCGAGACCGAGCTGATGCCGGCCGGGTTCCCGCCCACCGGGCTGCCCGCGGAGAACCTGCAGGCCCGGGTCCGGGGCGTGATCCTGATGGGCCTGTCCAACGCCGCGGGCCATCTGGTGCTGACCACCGGTAATAAGAGCGAGCTGGCCACCGGGTACTCGACGCTGTACGGCGATTCGGCCGGCGGCTTCGGGCCGATCAAGGACGTGCTCAAGACGCTGGTGTGGGAACTGGCCCGATGGCGGAACGACCGGGCCCTCGCGCGCGGTGAGACACCGCCGATCCCGGAGAACTCGATCACCAAGCCGCCGAGCGCCGAACTGGCTCCGGGCCAGAAGGACACCGACTCGCTGCCCGATTACGAGGTGCTGGACGCCCTGCTCGACGACTACGTGGAAAAGGACATGGGCTCGGCGCAACTGATCGCGGAGGGTCACGACCCCAAGCTCGTACAGCGGGTCATCCGGCTGGTGGATCTGGCCGAGTACAAGCGCCGCCAGTACCCGCCTGGTCCCAAGATCACGCAGAAGAACTTCGGCCGGGACCGACGGCTACCGATCACGAATGCCTGGCGGGAGGGCCTGCCGGGCACCTGACAAGGGTGCCAGTTTCTCGCTTCAGACGCCTGGCTCATGGGGATGGCACCAGTCTGGGGTATAGGTATCAGTCTCAGGGTGTGAACACCAGGCGGAAGCGCTCCGCAACGATCAGGGTGTCGTCGTTCACGGTGAAATCGGGATCACCCAATTCGGCGCGCATCTCGGCGCTGTGCCAGAACCGCTCATGGTCGGCCCGCCACTGCGCCACCGACTCATCCCCCTCGCCCTCGTCGAGGACATGCGGCAAGTCCACATCGGCGAGCCGAAGCACCCGCACCTCGGTGACCTCAATCGCTGCGATACGGCGGTCCGCAGAATCGACCACCGCTGTCAGCTGGCCGACGCTCGGCAGCGGCGCGTTGTCATGCTCGTAGTCGATGACCAGGCCGGTCGTCGACGTCTTCGCGCCTGACAGGATCGCGGCCACAAGCTGATCCCGCAGCGGACCCGGGAAACCGAACTCCGCGGGCGGAAGATCGTCGAGGTTCATGCCGCCAGGTTATCGATGGGCTCCGGCCGCTGGGCCTCGGGGCAACGGGGCCGGGAACGCACGGCCTCAGCCGGGGATGAGGCCCCGGGGCATAGGGTGTCGTCGCGGGGAGGGATATGTCCCGGCCAGGGATATGGTCCCGGCCAGGGATATGGTCCCGGCCAGGGATATGGTCGTGGCCAGGAGAATGGTCTAGCGGCCTCAGATGGGGTAGGTGGCGGGGCCGCTGGTGTAGCTGCGTCCGGACGGTGTGGTCCAGGTGTGATACCCGGGCAAGTCCTGGGTGAGCTTCCAGCCGGGGGCCTGCTTCTGGCGATGATGGTGGCGACAGCGGGGGCCGCCATTGCAGGCACAGGTCTTCCCGCCCTGTTCCCAGGGAATGGCGTGCTCGAAGTCGCAGCGCCGGGCGGCCCGGCGGCAGGGCGGCCACGTACATTCGGCGTCACGGATCTCGACCAGATGCCGGAGCCGGTCGCTGGGATCATGGGCGCTGGCCTGGTATCGGTGGTCGCAATCGGTCACCGCGATCGGGTCCAGATCGAAGGTCAGCTCCGGGTTGTCCTGCCTCAGGCCGAGCAGCCCGGACGGTAGCCGCCAGGTCCCGTAATCGCCCGGCGGCCCCATTCCGTTCCCTGGGGGGCCGCTCTCCCGGGTTGTCCCACGCCTCGGTTTCCTCCGGGGACCCGGCCGGGCGCAGCCGTGAGCCAGGGCGCGGCCGTCCGGGTCAGTGACAGTCAGGCACCAGCTGGTCGACGGGTGAGTGGCAGCCCGGTTGGCCATGTCACGAGCCAGGGCGGCATCGACGGGGCCAAAACCGCTGGCTTCGCCGGGATGATCGGCCAGGCCGAGAAGGGTGGCGAGGGGAATGGTCAGGTGGATGCGGGCGGGCAGCGTACCGGTGCCTGGGCGGCCGTTGACGCCGGGACCGCCGGTCTTGGTGGAACCGCCGTTGGCGCCGGGACCGCCGCAGGCGTCGGGGCTGGGCTCGCTGCTGCCGCAAGGCTCGCCGCCGCCGGGCTCGCTGCTGACGCCGGGGTTGCCAGGACCGCTGGTCCCGGGTTCTTGCTCGGCCAGGACGGCGGAGTTCTTGCCGAGAAGGATGTCTAGATAAGAACGGGCGCGCAACTGGTCCATGGTCCCGGGTATCCCGGCGGCCTTCAGTTCCAGGGCGTGGGCCTGAACAATCTGGTCGGCCGCCAGTGCCTCATCGGGCGGCAGGCTGTAACCGCACAAGGCGGCGGTGCCGGCGTCTTCGCGCCAGAGTAGTACCCGGGCTTCCTTCTGGGCCTGCTCGCGGCGCGTCCGGCCCGCCTTGGGGTCGGCCTTGAGCACGGCCCGGCCGATCCTGATACGGATCTGCCCTGGGGTCAGCCCGTCAATGCCGTAGAGGATCATGGCCTCGGCTGCGGCCGCGGCCGCGTCGTCCAGGACACGCGTTGCTTCGGCGATGATCTGCGCCTTGTAGGCGTCTATCAGGCCATCGTTAAGGGCAGCCGCAGTCAGCGGCAACCGGGCCGCGAGGTCATACGCCAGCGCCAGCATGCGCTCGGCCGCCCAGCGCGAGCACGCCAGCGCCACGGCGAGCTCATCGGCGGCGAACTCTCCGAACTCAGCCGGGATCGGCCGCACGCCCTTACCACCGAACCCGCCTGGAAGCGGCAGCGTGCCCGAGCCGGCACCGGCCGACGCGGAAGCACTGGCTGAACTGCCAGGACTAGGTGGGCCGGACGCATTGGGTGAGCTGGCAGCGCTGGCTGAGGCGGAAGCACTGGCTGAACTGCCAGGGCCGGGTGCGCCGGGAGCACTGGGCGAGTCGGCCGCAGAAGGAGGGCTCGCCTGGTCGCCGGGTGGAGGACTGGACTTATGGCCAGAACCGCGGCGAGCCAATTTGGGTTCGCCGGGGCGGCGGCAGATCAATTCGGCGGCCGCGGACAGGCGCCCGGCCGCGGCCCACGCCTCGGTCTTCTGCCACGCCACCATGACCCCGATCAGCTGATCATCATCCAGGCCGGCATAATCCCGGCGGCGCCCGGCGGCCGCGTCCGCCCGCCCAGCCAGAGCCGGTCCCGTGCGCGCGGTATCGAACGCGCCCCCAGCGGAAAATCCCCGGCCGGGCGGGAAGAACCCGGAGCCAGCTGCGGACGGCTCCTCCGGCGCGTCTCGCAGGACACGCCCCGCCTCAGCGGACCCGGATGCCTGCGGGCCCGGGCCATCGGCACCGATGCCGCCCGCGCCGGGCAATGGCTCCCAGCCGGGAGGCCCGCCCATGCCGTCGCCGGCCGGGTCCCAGTCCTGCCAGGCCGGGCAGGCCATCAGGTCATCGAGCACCGCCTCCTGGCCCCACGGGTCATCACCCCGCCGGCCGGCACGCGGCTCGCCCGCCATGACCACCCCTGCCTCGATCGATAGCTATTTAGGGCTATTGTATCGAACAAACTATCGAATCGCAAGATTAGGAACGACGCGAATCGCGGCCGGGGTGAGCCGCTGGGCGGAGACGGAGTAGCAACACCGCTGTGACAGGCGGCCAGCAACGGGGCTTCAGTCGAGGATGAGCCCAGGAACCAGGATGAGCCCAGGAACCAGGATGAGCCCAGGAACGGGATAAGGCCCAGGAAACGGGTGCGGCCCAGGAGCCTGGGATCAGCGAAGGCCCCTGGACCCAACACCAGGCAGCCAGGAGCCGTCAGCGCGACGTGAGGCCCTAGGGCCAGGTTTCAGCGCGGGGTGAGGCCCAGGAGGAGGGTGTCCACGACGCGCTCGGCGAACTCGGCGTTGCGTTCGATCGTGTCGCACTTGCCGCGCGACATCGCGGCACCGGTCAGCGTGGTCAAGACGATCTCGATGTCGATTTCGGGCCGGAGCTCCCCGGTCTTGATGCCGCGGTGCAGCACGGAGCGGATCACGTTCCGGCGCGGCTCGACGATGGTCTCCGCGTAGCGGGCCATCAGCCGGGGGAACTTCTCGCCCTCGCCGAGCAGCAGCGTGTACTGCCGGGTCCGCCGCGGGTCGGAAGCGTCTTGCGACATGACCGTGACCAGGGTGATCAGGTCGTCGCGGACGGAATCGCCGCGCGGCTCGGGCAGCGGGCTCTTCAGTGAGCCCAGCGCGGCCAGGAGAAGGTCCTCCTTGTTGTGCCAGCGCCGGTAGACCGTGGCCTTGCCGACACCGGCGCGGGCCGCGACCGCCTCGACGCAGAGACCGTCGGCGCCCTTCTCGGCAAACAGCTCGAGGGCGGCCTCGATGATGGCCTGCTCGGCGCGCTCGCTGCGCGGGCGGCCGGGGCGGCGCCCCGAGGCGGGCCCGGATTCCGGGCCCGCCTGCGGGGCAGCGCTGTCGTCACGCGCATCCGGGCACCGTTCACCGAGCGGCCCGAGCTCATACTCTTCGCCCGGGGCCTCCGCGGTGAGGTTGACGGCTGCCGGATTCATCGTTACTTATCCTTCCACGCCGGGTGACCGGTCGGCGAACTCCCCAGTTGACCGGTCGGCGAACTCCCCGGTTGATCGGTCGGCAACTCGCCGGGCCACACGTCGACGAGGTACTCATCGGTCGGGTCGGCCATCGACTCGGCCGACACCCGAGAAGCCCCAGGCCCCCCAGGCGCCCGGGCGGTGAGGTGCTCCTGCCAGACGTCGAGTGCCTCCAGGGGATCAATCCGCGAGGCCTCGGCGGCCTCCAGGGCGGCGGCGGGCCGCAGCGCAGCCCGCCCGGAAGCCACCAGCTCAGCGGCCGCCGGCGCGGGAACGACCGGCTCGTCGGCCCCCGGCTCGGCGGACACCACCTGGACGGTCTCGGTTGCGGTCCCCCGGCCGGGCATCCAGCGGAGCACCACGATGGCACCGGCCAGCGCGATGACCGCGGCTACGATCGTGGTCACGTGCATGGCGCTGACGAACGCGTCGTTCGCGGGCCCCAGCAGGAACCGGCCGGCCGAACCGAGCTGAGCGGCCACAGCCTGCGTCCCCGCGATTGACCCGCCGGCCGCGCCCCGCGCGGCGGCCGGAAGGGCAGTGAGATGGGGGCTCAGCGACTGGTGGTAGGACTGGGCCAGGATCGAGCCGAGCACGGCCACACCGAGCGCAACCCCGACCTGGCGGGCGGTGTTGGTCAGCGCGGAACCGGCGCCGGCGTGCTCCCGGGGAAGCACGTCCATGACCGCGGACGTCGCCGCGGGCATGGCCACGCCGATCCCTGTGCCCTGCACGAAGAACAGCAGCCCGAGCAGCCAGACCGGTGACGCGGTGCCCAGTGAGACGTAACCCGTCAGCGCGGCGGCCATGACGAGCAGGCCGCCCGCGCCGACCGCCTTGGCCCCGTACCGCCGGACCAGCGAGGCGCTGCGCGGTGACAGCAGCAGCTGGCCGACGGCGAACGGCACCGTCAGCAGGCCCGCGCCGAGCGCGCTGTAGCCCAGGACGTTCTGCGTGTAGAAGCTGGTGAAGAAGTACACCCCGCCCATGCCGAAGAACACCAGGGCGATCGCCCCGACGGACGCCGACAGCCGACGGTCGCGGAACAGCCGCACGTCGAGGGCCGGGTAGCGGACCCGCGACTCGTGCCAGGCGAAGATGGCCAGCACGGCCAGGCCGCCGAAGATCGGCCCGAGCACGTCCAGGCGCACCCAGGAGCCGGTGTCGCCGCCCTGGACGATCCCGTAGACGAGCAGAACCAGGCCCAGGATGGACAGCAGCACGCCGGGAATGTCGAGCCCGGCCCGCTCCGGGTTCCGTGACTCCGGAACCAGCAGCGCCACGGCCACCGCACCGGCCACGGTGACGGGCAGGTTGATCAGGAAGACCGAGCCCCACCAGAAGTGGGCCAGCAGCACGCCGCCGAGCACCGGGCCGATCGCGACGCCGATGCCGACCGCCGAAGCCCAGATGCCGATGGCCTTGGGCCGCTCCTGCGGCTCGAAGACGTTGGAGATGATCGACAACGTCTGCGGCATGACGGCGGCGCCGCCGAGGCCCATGGCCGCACGCGCGAAGATCAGCTGATCAGGCGAGTGGGAGTAGGCAGACAGCAGCGAGCCCAGTCCGAACAGGACCAGGCCGATCATGAGCATGCGCTTGCGGCCGATCCGGTCGCCGACGACCCCGAACGTGAACAGCAGCCCGGCGAACACCAGCGTGTAAGAGTTGATGGCCCATTCGAGCTGGCTCTGGCTCGCCCCCAGGCCGGCGCGCGGGTCGGCGATCGTCTTGAGCGCCACGTTCAAGACGGTGTTGTCGATAACGATGGCGAGAAGGCTGACGATGAGGACACTGAGAATGCCCCATCGCCGTCGGTAAATGGTTTGCGTGTCCATGGTGCCTTTCGCAGCGGACGAACGGTCCCGGCTGAGCGCGGGACCAAAGGGCCCGCGTCATCGGGAAGATCACGCGCGGTGCGGTCGTTCCGGCCTAGGAGAGCCTGCGACTCCCGGTCCGGCCGTCGCTTCCCTGCGACCCGCGCTATCGATACGGAACAGGACCGTATCGGAATCCATTCCCGGCGGGCACCTGATTTTTTGAGCCACTTCTCGGGGACATACTGTGACGAGACGCCGCCGGGCACCGAGACCGCCATCGCGTGGGCACCGCTCCTCGGCGACCGGACGCTGATGCTGGGCGTCCCGGCGTGCTGCCAGGGCACGACGTGAGCCGACGAAGCGGCGGGCGCGAACGACGTCCACTGGACCGCGCTCGCCACCACCCTCGTCAACGGCGGCCTCGGGCATTGCGTGCTGCGCATCGCGCGGGAGTTCAACGGTTCCTGGTACCCGTGGCAGGTGACAGCCGCGAACGCCAGCGCCTATCAAACCGGGTACGCGCACATCGTGCAGACCATGCGCGCCGCCGGTTTCACCGGGACGTTCATGTGGAATCCCTACCTGGGGCAGGGGAACTTCGCCCGTTTCAGCCCGCCGACCGGGGCGGAAAGCGTCTACCCGCTGGCTAACGGGCCCTCCGGCGCAGACACCATTGTCGACCTCATCGGGCTCGACGTATATGACGGTCCCGACGCGGCCAACTACCCGCCCGGGGAGGTCATCCGGACACCCGCGCAGCAGCAGGCCGCATGGCACAGCATGCTGACGCAGTGGGACGGGCTCACCGGCTGGCGTGCCCTCGCCGTCGATCACGGTAAGCCCCTGTGCTACCCGGAGTGGGGACTCCGGCTCTGGAACGACAACCACGTCTATGCGGGTGGCGGGGACAACCCGACCTTCATCCTCGAGATGGCAGTGTGGCTGAAGGACACCCAGGCGCACATGCACGCCTTCTGGGAGGACCCGGGAATGGGCGTGGCTGATCCCGACGACCTGCCCAGGAGGCTCGTCGCCGCACCCAATGCGAGGGCTGCATTCCTCGGGCAGTTCGGCTACCACTGAGCTGCGCTCTCACCCTGCTCTCACCCCTTGATGGCGGCCAGGCCAGCCAGGGCCTGACGCCGGTGGCCGGCGCCGGACTCCACGAGCGGCTTGAGGTATTGGGTGAACGTCTCCGCCTCCGCCGGGTCGAGGAGATGATCGATGACTTCCCCGAACGGCGGCAACTGGGGGCCGGGCGCGGCGCGGAGGAAACGTCCCCACGGGCACGGCGGCCGGGCGGCCTGCACGTTGACCCGCAGCTGGCAGTGGACCTGCCGGAATCCGGCCCGTTCGGCGAAGCCAACCAGGTCACGATCGTTGAAGCTGAGGCTCGGGCCCCGGGACCGCGGCTGCAGCCCGGCGTAGAAATGCCTGACCTTGGCCGCGATACCGGCGATCGGCCGGACGTCGTAGCCGAAGAACCAGCCCGGTTCGGCCTGCAGTTCGCTGACCGGCTCGACCAGAACGGCCCGGCCGCCCGGCTTGAGCACACGGTGGAACTCGCGGAGCGCCGCGTCCTTGTCGGTGACGTAGATCAGCACGGAACGGGTGGTGACCACGTCCACGGAGGCGTCATCAATCCCGGTCAGGGCGTCGGCGGATGCCCGGCGGAAGTCGCAGCGACCAAGCAGCCCCTCGGCAGCGGCCGCTTCCCGGCAGCGATCGAGCAGGTCCTGGGAGATGTCGGAGAAGATAACCCGGCCAGCAGGCCCCACCCGTTCGAGGGCACCGAAGGCGATCAGCCCGTCGCCAGTCCCGACGTCCAGAACCGTCTCGCCGGGCTTGAGCCGGGCCCGGTTCAGCAGGTCGTTGCGCAGAGGGTAGAGGAACGTGGTCAGCCGGCGTTCCCGGGGCGCCTCGTCGTCCCCGTGGCGGACGCGCAGCAGCCAGGGATGCCAGCGATCGGGGCTAGCGGGCGGGGCTGACGAACTGGAGGGCGGGGCTGACGGGGTGGGAGGTGACCCTGATGGGCTGACGGCCGGCCGTGACGGGCTGACGGCGGCCGTCGGGCGGCTCGACGGCCGCTCTGACGGGCTGACGGCCGGCTCTGACGGCGGCTCTGACCTGCTGGCCGACGGCCGTGACCTGCTGGCGGCCGGAGGAACGCGGGGGGCAGTGCTGGCGGGGCTTAATGGCGGGGCCTGCTCGGTGGCGACCGGAACGGGCAGAGTACCCCGGGGACGCCGGCGGCGCTTCGGGTTCGGCGGCCGGAGCCAGGGCTCCCGGGCTGGCGGGGCCGGGCGCGAGGATGTCCCGGATGCGGGCGGCGTTGAGGTGGACCGGCCGGGCCATGGCTCCCGGACCGGCTTCGTCGGCCACGGGTCCCGCCGCGGCTGCCGCGCGGCTGTGGCTGTGGCTGTGCGTTGCGGTTGTGGCTGGCGTTGCGGCTGCTGTTGTGGCTGTGGCTGTGGCTGTGGCTGCGATTGCTGGCGTTGCGATTGTGGCTGGCGTTGCGGCTGCTGTTGTGGCTGTGGCTGACGTTGCGGTTGTGACTGCGGCTGGTGTTGCGGTGCCGACGATGGATCCTTAACGGGCGGCGCCGGGGGCCGGTCGGCGGCTGGGCGCCCGAGCCGGCGTGGCTCCGGGGTCGGCGGCTGGAGCCAGGCTTCGGGTGCGGGCCGGGCCGCTGGGGGCCGAGCCGCCTCGGGGGCCAGAGCCCGGCGGGTTACCGGGCCGCGGCGGATCGCGGTGCAGAGGAAGGCCGCCAGGACCAGGACGCCGACCGGGACGGCGATGGCGGCCCGCATCGCGGTGATAAACGGGTCGTGCACGGCCAGCCGGTTCTGCAGAATGGCCAGGCAGATCGCGCTCCCCAGCGCCGAACCGGTCTGCCGGGCGGTGTTCATGACGCCGGACGCGGCGCCGGCGAGACGGGGGCTGACGTTCCGGGTGGCGATCGTCTGCATCGGCGAGATCGTGCAGCCGACGCCCAGCCCGGCGATCAGGTAGCCGGGCAGCAGGTCACTCCAGTGCGACGTGGACCGGGCGGCCAGGACGATCACCGCCAGGCCGGTCGCGTACAGGGCGAAGCCGACCACCAGCAGGACCTTGCCGCCGCGGTCGGCGAGGCGCCCGGCGAACGGCGCGGTGAAACCGGAGACCAGCGCCGACGGGGCCATCGTCAGGCCCGCCTTGAGCGGGCTGAAGCCGAGGACGGTCTGCAGGTAGATAGTCATCGGCAGCCACATCCCGACCAGGCCCATCGAGATGATCACGCTGACCGAGCTCATCAGCGCGAAGTTCCGGTCGCGGAAGAGCGAGAACGGCAGCAGTGGCGGCCGGTCCTGGCGCAGCGCCTGGACGAGCACGAAGATGACCATCAGCAGCACGCCGACCGCAAGGATCAGCGGGATGCTGATGAACGACCAGACCGGGCCCCAGTGACAGCTTTGCCCCTCGACCAGGCCGTAGGTGATCGCGACCAGGGCCGCGGTCGCGATGAGCACGCCGGGCAGGTCCAGTGGCTGTCGCCGTCCGGTCCGCACCTGCGGGATGACCAGGCCGGCGAGCACGATCGCGATGATGCCCACCGGGACGTTGACAAAGAAGATCCACCGCCAGCCGAGCCAGGTCACCAGCATGCCGCCGACGGTGCGGGCCGGCGATGGTGGCCAGCCCGGCTACGCTGCCCCAGACCCCCAGGGCGGCGCCGCGCCGGTTGGGCGGGAAGATCGCGATGATGATCGCCATGGTCTGCGGCAGCAGCAGCGCGGCCCCGAAGCCCTGCACGACCCGCGCGGCGATCAGTTCGGTGGCATTCTGCGACAGGCCCGAGGCGGCCGAGGCCAGGGTGAACACGGCCACGCCGGTGATGAAGAGCGTCCGGCGGCCGCGCAGGTCCCCCAGCCGGCCCGCGGTGATCATCAGCACGGCCAGCACGATGATGTAGGCGTTGATCACCCAGCCGATCTCCGCCAGGGAGGCGTGCAGCGCGCGGCGCATGTCCGGGATCGCGATGTTCACGATCGTCAGGTCGAGCAGGGTCATGAAGAAGCCGAGGCTGAGCGTCAGCAGGACCGCCCACTGATGACCCCGCCTTCTCGGCATACGTTCAGCCACCTCTCGTTCGGCCTGATGGCCCGGACCGATGATCGGCCCGAATGATCGGCCCAAATGATCGGCCCAAATGATCGGCACTGCGGCAGGCGGTTACGGGGACGGCATGGCGCTCCTCAGTACTCACCTCACTACACGGACCGAACGGTGCATCGGTTCGTATTTCGTAATATTTTGTGGGCCCCGGAAATTACGCGCTGAAGCGCAGCCCTTACAAAGCGAGCATGACGTCGGCCTGCTGGAGCGCTCCCCCGGCCCGGTCGACGGCCACGGTCAGGACCAGCCGGGCGAACTCGCCCTCCAGGTCCACCGTGACCGACGACTCGCCGTCCCCGGCCCGGTACGCGCCCGCGCGGCACGCGCCGGCCCACGCGGACGCCATCCGCAGGCGGCGGATGACCAGCGCCTGGTCGAGCGACGCGGCGGGCGGGAGGGCCGCGGGCCAGGACGTGGCGCCATCGTTCATCAGCGTGATGGCCTGGTCCAGGGCGTGGCGCAACGGAGAGTCCGCGGCGGGCGGGATGGCCAGGATGAGGGACTGCACCCGGGCGGGCCGTTCCGGGCTCAGCCGGATCTCGACCTGGGCCTGTCCCCCGTCCCCAGCGATCCACCAGCGGCAGTGCGCGGGAGTATCGAACTCCGGCGGCCGGTTGCCGTCGTCGCGGAAGTCCCCGAGGCGCTCGCGTATCAGTTCGATCTTGTGCTGCCGTTCGGGGAACGGCTCGTCCAGCGGCACGTTGCCGGAAAAGAGCTTCTCCGCCAGCGCGTCGTCCCAGCTCAGCAGCAGCCGGGCCATGTCGTCGCGGGCGGCCACCGTTTCCGGCCACGGGCCCCCGGGGGCTAGCGCCAGGGCCCGGTCCGCGTGCGCGGAACCGTCCACACGCCCGGCGCGGCCCGGGACGGTGCGTCGCGCGTGCTGCTCCAGGACAGTGGTGAGCAGCCGTACGGCGAACGGCCCGACGGGTGCGTACGTGCTGTTGCCCAGCGCAATCACGCCCAGGCCGGTGGCTGGATGCCAGCGCATGTTGCTGCCGAAGCCGGGGTAGCCGCCGCTGTGCTGGACGATCCGCCCCCACGCCGGGTCGTCCTCGACGAACAGCCCGAACCCGTAACTGCCGGTCGCGGAGTTGCCCGGCAGCGGCGCCGGGGAGCGCAGGCCGGTGGCCACCTTCGGAAGCTGCATCTCACGCCGGGCCGCGCGGGACAGCGGGTGCGGCCCACCGGCCTCTTCCGGGCCGGGCGGGAAGGCGGCGGCAAAGCCCGCAACCCAGATCGCGAGGTCCTGGACGCTGCTGAACACCCCGCCCATCGGCGCGAACGCACCGTACGGAGCCCAGGGAATCTCCGACCATCCGGCGGCCGTGCGCCGGTGGCCGGATGCCAGCATGTCGGGGGCGAATTCGGCCGCCTCGAAGCCCGTGTGCGACATTCCGAGCGGAGCCAGCAGCCTGGTCCTGATGAAGTCCGGGTAGGGCGCGCCCGAGACCGCGGAGATGACCCGCCCGAGAATCGCGTAGCCGAGGTTGGAGTACTCGAACCGGGTCCCGGGCGCCCACGCGAAGCTGACGCCGGCGGACAGGAACTCGGAAAACTCCGGCAGCGGTGTGCCCTGCTGCCGGTCGCCCCACGGGTCGTCGGTGGGGAACCCCGCGGTCATCGTCAGCAGGTGCCGGATCCGGACCCGCTGCGCGTCCGGGGTGACCGGCGGCCAGCCGCGGAGCTCAGGTACGTAGTCTTCGGCCAGGTCGTCCAGGCGGAGCGCGCCCTGGCCGCGAAGCAGCAGAATCGCCGAGGCGGTGAAGCTCTTGGTCATGGAGGCGATCCGGAAGACCGTTCCGGCGTCCGGTACGCCACCGTCCGTGGGGCCCGCGCCCGCCTCGGCCCGGACGTCGGCGGCCGCGTCGGCCCGGCGCCGCCCGAATCCCCCGGCGTGGACCAGGCGGCCGCCCGCCACGATGCCATAGGCGATGCCCGGCTGTCCGCCGCGGCGCTGATAACTCTCGGCCAGAGCGTCGACCGCTGCCCGGTCCGCCGCGGACAGTTCTCCCGTGCTGTCGCCTGGCCCGGCCTCCGCCGTCATCGCCGCCTCCCGTGGCTGATCCGCCCGTGTTAATCCGACTGCCCAGTGTCTCAGCCGGGACGCTCCGGCCTCGCCTGCCACCCCTCGTACGTCCGTTAAAGACATTCATGTTTTTCCACGATGTTCCGTCCGCTGCCGGTGCGTGCGATGATCGGTGTTGTCCGGGGACGCCGCTGGGGCGCCTCGAGACGTGGAGGTTCGCCGATGAATCTGCAGGCAGAAGGACCACGCGCGGCCGCTACCGAGATGCGGACCGCAGCAGCATCAGTCCAGGCCCGGGCCGCAGAACCGGAGCCGCTGTACGGCGGCGCTTCCCGGCGCCGCGTCACGGTCCGGGACATCGCCGCCGCCAAGGCCCGCGGCGAGAAGTGGCCCATGCTCACCGCCTACGACGCGCTCACCGCGCACATCTTCGACGAGGCGGGCATCCCGGTGCTGCTCGTCGGCGACTCAGCCGCGATGGTGGTGTACGGGCACGACACGACGATCCCGGTCTCCCTCGATGACCTGATCCCGCTCACGGCCGCCGTCGTCCGGGGCACGAGCCGGGCGATGGTCGTCGCCGACCTGCCGTTCGGCTCGTACCAGGCCTCGTCCAGGGACGCGCTCAACGCCGCCACCCGGTTCATGAAGGAATCCGGCGCGCACGCGATCAAGCTGGAGGGCGGCCAGCGGGTCGCGCGCCAGGTGGAGGATCTGGTTGCGGCCGGGATTCCGGTCATGGCCCATCTCGGCCTCACCCCGCAGTCGGTGCACGCGTTCGGCGGGTACCGGGTGCAGGGCCGGGGCGAGGACGGCGAGCGGCTGCTGCACGACGCCAAGACCCTGGAGGCGGCGGGCGCCTTCGCCGTCGTCCTGGAGTGCGTGCCCACCGCGCTGGCCACGCAGGTGACCAAGGCTCTGTCGATCCCCACAATAGGCATCGGCGCCGGTCCGGACTGCGACGCCCAGGTCCTGGTCTGGCAGGACATGGCCGGCCTGTCACCGCGGACACCGAAGTTCGTCCGCAAGTACGCGGACGTGGCCTCGGTGCTGCACGACGCGGTCTCGGCGTACGCTCGCGACGTGGTGTCCGGGGCTTTCCCCGGGCCGGAGGAGTCCTACCGCTAACCCAGGGAACCAGATGTACGTACCCGCACATTTTGCGGCCGACGACGGCCTGGTGAGCGAGCTGCTTACCAGGCACGGCGCGGCTGACCTGGTAACGAATACGGCGCAGGGGCTGCTGGCGACGATGCTGCCGTTCGTGTACGAGCCCGGCGCCGGGGGCCGCGGCGCGCTGCTCGGGCACGTGGCGCGCAACAACGACCAGTGGAAGGTGCCGGCCGTCGGCGAGTCGCTGGTCATCGTCCGGGGCGCGGACGCCTACATCTCACCGTCCTGGTACCAGTCCAAGGTGGAGCACGGGCGGGTGGTCCCGACCTGGAACTACATCACTGCCCACGTGTACGGGCGGCTCGTCATCCACGACGACCCCGTTCTGGGTGGAGAAGCTCGTGCGCCGGCTGCACCGACAAGCACGAGGGGCACCGGGAGCCGCCCTGGTGGGTGGATGACGCGCCGCCGGCGTTCATTGCGGGGCAGTTGCGCGCGATCGTCGGCGTGGAGCTGGCCATCACGCGGATCGAGGCCAAGGCCAAGCTGAGCCAGAACCGGCCGCAGGCCGACATCGACGGTGTGATCGCGGGCCTGCGCGCCGAGGGCCTCGGCCAGAACGCGGACGACGTGGAGCGCGCGCGGCCCGAGCCCAGGTAAGTCCCGGGCGCGGGCCGGGGATGACATAAGCCCCGGGGTCAGGCGGTCAGGCCCCGGATCAGGCGGCTCGGCCAGGCGGTCTGGTCAGGCGCTGGGGTCCACGGTCACCTGGGCGCGATCGGTGTAGAAGGCCACGTGGTCGGCGATCTCGGCCACCGCGGCGTACGGCTTCTCGTAAGTCCAGATGACGTCGTTGACCGTGCCGCCCGGGGTCTCGACGCTGTAGTAGCTGGCGTCGCCCTTGAACGGGCAGTACGTCGACGTGTCGGTCCGCCGCAGCAGGCCCTGGTCCACGTCGGCCATCGGGATGTACTGCACCGCCGCGTACGTCGACTCCTGCAGGGTCAGCGCGGCCCGGGAGTCGGCGACAACCGTGTCCCCGATCCGGACCACCACGCGGCCCTGGGTCGGCTCGACGGTGATCGGGTGCTTGGCGCTGGGCTCCAGGACGGGTCGGGACATGACCTACTTCTCCATACGGTTCGGCGGCTGGCTTCCCGCTTACTCGCGAGAACGTACTGGCGAGAACAGAGCTGAGCGGGAGTCTGTTCCGCCGGAGGGAGTGGCCACGGTGGGATCATTGCGGTCGCTAGAGGACGTGACGATGCGGGACCGGCTGGGCCAGTGGATGGCCGATGAGGCGTTCGCGGCGGCGTTCGGGGCCAGGGGGCGCCCGGGGTGGCCGCCGTCGCGGCTGGCGGTGGTGACGGTGCTGCAGATGGCGGAGAACCTGACCGACCGGCAGGCGGCGGAGCGGTCCGACCCGCTGGACTGGCAGTACGCGCTCGGCCTGGGCCTGGATGACCCGGGGTTCGATCACAGCGTGCTGAGCGAGTTCCGGGCCCGGGTCACCGGCCATGAGCTGGAAGAAACGGTGCTGGACGCGCTGCTGGCCGCGCTGGTGGCCGGGGGCCTGGTCAAGGCGGGCGGGAAGCGGCGCACGGACTCTACGCACGTGATGGCGGCGGTCCGGGCGCTGCACACGATCGAGCTGGCCGGGGAGAGCGTGCGGGCCGCGATGGAGGCGCTGGCCGCCGCGTGCCCGGACTGGCTGGCGCAGCGGTTCTGCGTCAGCGACTGGACCCGCCGTTACGGTGCGCGGATCGATTCCTGGCGGCTGCCGGCTGGCAAGGCCGAGCGGGACCGGCTCACCATCGAGTACGCCCGGGACGGGTACGCGCTGGTCGCGGCCTGCTATGAACAGGCCGCGCCGCCCTGGGCGCGGGAGATCCCCGCGGTGCAGATGCTGCGCATGATGCTGGTGCAGAACTTCACCCGTGGCCACGACGAGCGGGGGCGGGAGGTGATCAGCGGGCGGGAGCCCGGGCTGGAGTCCGGGGTCCCGCCTGCCCATCTCAAGATCTCCTCCCCGTATGACACCGGTGCCCGCTGGGGGGCGAAGACCGACCTGCGGTGGCTCGGCTGGAAGCTGCACATCTCCGAGACCTGCGACGGCCCGCCCGGCTGCGGCTGCCCCCGGGACTGGGCCGCCCCGGCCCCCGGCCGCTGCGCTCATGACGTGCGGCCGAACCTGATCACCCACGTGGCCACCACCGACGCGACCGTGCCCGACTCGGAGATGACCATCGCGGTCAGCGCCGCCCTGGCCCGCAAGAACCTGGCGCCCGGCCGCCACTACCTGGACTCGGGGTATGCCTCGGCACGCAGCATGCTGGAGGCCGCCCGGCTATCCGGCACCACCCTGGTCACGCCACTGCTCGCCGACACCTCACGGCAGGCCCGGGAGAAAAGCGGCTATGACCGGTCCGCATTCACCATCGACTACGGCGCCCGCACCGCCACCTGCCCGCAGGGCAGCACCAGCAAAGGCTGGTATCCCACCCGCTGCCGCGGTAAAGACGTCATCATCATCGAGTTCCCCGCCGCAGCCTGCCGCCCCTGCCCGGCACGCCAGCTATGCACCTCAGCTCGCAAGGGCCGCCAGCTGACCATCCCGCCCCGCGAGCTGCACGACGTAATCATCCGCGCCCGCGCCGGGCAGGTCAGCAGCGACTGGCAGCAGGACTACGCCCGCCGCGCCGGCGCCGAGGCCACCATCAGCCAGGCCGCCGCCGTCACCGGGATCCGGCGATCCCGCTACCGCGGCCACGCCAAAACCCACCTTGAGCACGTCTATTGCGCCACACACGAAGTAATCATTGCAGTCGCTAGAGGACCACGAAGGGATCATTGCGGTCGTTAGGGCCTACGGCCGTGCCCCCGGCCAGTGGCCGGCTCTCAGCCGTCCGAGTCCTGGGTGGGCACGGGACTTTGCCCGGGCAGACGCTACGTCGCGGCGGAGCGCAGGGCGGGCAGGACCTCTTTGCCGATCAGCTGGATCGTCGCCATCGGGTCCTCCGACATGACCTGAATGGAGACGATGTCCGCCCCGACGTCCGCGACCAGCGGGCGGTAGGCGTCGATCAGCCCGGCGGCGTCCGGGACGCACGTGTAGCTGGCGAGCACCTCGCCCGGTTCCATCTGGTCGGCCCGCATCCGCAGCTCGGCCGGGTCGGCCGTCTCCAGCCGCCCCGGGGCGCGCAGGCCCCGCATCGGGAGCAGGCAGATCCACGCCTTCTCGTCGTTCTCCGCCAGCACGGTCCACCGGGTGGCCAGGACCAGCTGGGGAGCGCCACGCTCGGCGGCCGCGCGCCGGTAGGGCTCTATCACCTTGGCCAGCGTGTCCTCGGGCTGCTTGACGCTCGTGATCAGGCCGTCCGCGTACCGCCCGGCGAAGTCGGCGGACTTGGGGCCGCCGGCCGCCATCATGACCGGCAGCGAGCCCACCGGGGGCGAGTAAAGCTTCGCGGCCTCCGTCTTGTAGTAGATCCCGTCGAACGAGATCTTCTCGCCCGCGAAAAGCCGGTGGATGATCTCCAGGGCTTCCTGCATGCGGGCCTGCCGCTCCGCGTAGCCGGGGAACGGGAAGCCGAGCGGGCGCTCGTTGATGGCCTCGCCGGTGCCCACGCCGAGCAGCAGCCGGCCACCGGACAGCCGGTCCGTCGTCGCGGCCATCTGCGCCACCAGCGCAGGGTGGTAGTGGAACAGCGGGCACGTCACGGCCGTGCCGAGCTGAACCCGTTCCGTGCGCGCCGCGACCGCGCCCAGCCACGACCAGACGAATCCCGCCGCGGACGCGTCGTCCACCCACGGATGGAAGTGGTCGGAGCCGAGGACCACGTCGAAGCCGGCTTCCTCGGCCGCCACGGCCTGATCCACCAGTTCCTCGGGCTGATAGGCCTCATGACTGCACAGCCAGGCAAATTTCATGGTCACCCGTATCCCGCGACGACGTTACCGAAGATGGCGCTTACCTCATCAGGACGCTACCAAAGCGCCCGGCCCGCCCTCGCGAGGCCCACGACACGACTGTCTGCAATCGTGTGATGACCGTGCGAATTACCATGGGCTAGGGCACGATGGACATGTGAATCGCGACGAGGTAGCGACGCTCCGGGCGCTGCTCGTCCCGACCGGGTGGCCGGAACGCGCCCGGGTGTTCGCGCGCGCCGTCCGCCTAACGTCCGGGGAAGACCGCAGGGCGGCTGGCGGAACGCTCAGCTGTCCAGGCTGAGGACCATGGTCGGGCGGTCGATGACGTGATCGGGGCGCAGCGGCCGGACGGCGGTGCCGATCGCGAAGAACTCGGTGGTGTGGCTGCCCCAGGTGTGGCTGTGCTGCCGCAACTGGACCCCGACGATGCCCTCGGCGTGCAGTTCCTCGGCTTCGGCCTGCATCCGGCTCATGGCCAGCTCGCGCGCGTCGTACAGAGCCTGGGTGAACTGCTCGATCTCGACATTCCGCCCGATGTTGCCGAGCATGCTGCCCATCCGCTGGTGCGCGATGTGGTAGACGCAGGAGCCCATGACCATGCCGAGCGGGGCGTAACCGGCCCGGATCAGCGTCCAGAAGTCCTGCCCGGAAAGGTCGGAGGTGAACGGCTGGCTCTTGTTGTTCCGCCAGTTGTCGACGCCGCCGCCGCCCGCGCCCTCCTCGGCCTTGACCGCGGTGCCCACGGCGATGAACTCGGCGATGTCGTTGCCGAACTCCTTCATCTCCACGTCCAGGCGGACGCCGACGATCCCGTCCGCGTGCAGCGCGTCGGCTTCGGCCTCCATCCGGGTCATGGCCAGCTCACGCGCGTGGTACATGGCCTGGGAGAGCACGTCGAGTTCCTGGTTCTTGCCCCACCGGCCGAGCTGCAGGCCGACGTGGTAGATCGAGGTGCCGAGTACCAGCCCGAGGGGCCGGAAGCCGACCTCGCGGACGAGCAGGAACTCGTTCACCGACAGGTCGGAGGTGAAGATGCTGCCCGCGCGGCCCGGCTCGAGCTCGGCCAGACGCCGCATGGCGTCCTGCGGGACGCCCGCCGCGTCCAGTTCTTCACTGACGTTCTGGTCGGTCATCCGCCTTCTCCTACGTTCGTCCGATTCGCGTGCGCGCGGCCTGCCGGCGCTGCGGGTCGAGGGATAGCACAGCCAAGGTCGGCTTACGTTCCTGGGCCGCCGACGACGAGAAACGGACGATCGACGTGCCGATGATCGTCGTCTCCACGATGTGGTCGCGGCTGCCTTCCTGCATGGGGCATTCGCGCTCGCTGACGCGCATGTTCATGTCGGCGATCACGACGCCCGCGGCGCCCTGCCGGCGCACCTCCCGCTCGAGCTGGACCCGCGCGTCGTGCCGTCCCTCGTGCACGAGCTCGGTGTAACCGGCCACCTCGGCGTTGCCTGAGCTCCAGCGGGTCTGGCCGACCGTGAGCCAGTCGTCGTGCCGCGCTGCGACCGAGATACCGAGCGCGAGGCCGACCGGCACCCAGCTGCGCATGATCAGCTTGGCAAAATCCTGCCCGGACAGATCCGAGGTGAAGGGGACCTTCGGCAGCGGCGCGCCCGGGGCGTGCACCGCGGTCCCGATCGCCTTGAACTCCAGGCCGCCCGCCGGGAACCGCCCGATGGACAGGTTCACGCCGACCACGCCGTGACCGCCGAGTTCCGTGCACTCGGCAATCATCCGGTTGATCGCAGTGTGCCGCGCGTCGTAGAGCGCCTGCACCAGCGGCGCGAACGAGGTGCCGCCGCCGCGGCTGGACACCTGCGTGACGGAGCGCGTCGGCCCGAACGAGTTGCCGTAGTAGCCGCTCCAGGCGCCCGCGCAGCCGTACCCGCCGGTGTAGCCGATGTTGTACACGGCCGCGCCGAGGACCTGGCCGACCGGCTCGAAGCCGGCACTGCGGATCGCGGTGAACTCGTCGGTGGACAGCGCCGAACCCCACGTGCCGCTGCGCCGGATCTCGGCCATCCGGGCCTCGGCGACCGATGGCAGCCCTGACCGGCGCGGATCATCCGTCACGGCGCACCTTTCTCGCGAGTCACCTCACGATACTCTGCCGCCAGTGTCAGGAAGGCCGCCGGCGTCATCCGTCGTCGTCGCCGTCCTGGGCATCCCACTCCCGGTTCCGCTCCTGCACGAGTTCCAGGGCGTGACTGGCTTCCTCCCGCGTCGCGTATGGACCGAGCCGGTCCTTGCCCGGGCAGCCGTCGTCGCCCTCGACCTGATGGTGCGTGAGGCAGTACCACCAGTGCTTGTCATCGTCCATGGACACTAGACTCGCAGAGTATGGCGACCAAGCTCCACCCCGGCGGGCAATCTGCGCTGCGCCCGGTTCCCCCGCAGATCCCCCGGCCCGAGTACGTCGGCAAGAAGCGCCCGCGGCTGGGCGAGCCCGACGTCAAGGACCCCGGCACGATCGAGCGGATGCGGGTGGCCGGCAAGATCGCGGCCCAGGCCCTGGTCGAGGTCGGGAAGCACGTCGCCCCCGGCGTCACCACCGACGAACTGGACGAGATCGGGCACGAGTTCCTGATCGCGCACGACGCGTACCCCAGCACGCTCGGCTACCGCGGTTACCCGAAGTCCCTGTGCACGTCGCTCAACGACGTGATCTGCCACGGCATCCCGGACGGCACGGTGGTCCAGGACGGCGACATCGTCAACGTGGACATCACGGCCTTCATCGGCGGCGTGCACGGCGACACCAACGCGACGTTCTGCGCAGGGGACGTCGATGAGGAGTCCCGCCTGCTGGTCGAGCGGACCCGCGAGGCCATGATGCGCGGGATCCGGGCGGTCGCGCCGGGACGCCCGCTGAACGCGATCGGCCGGGTCATCGAGTCCTACGCGCGCCGGTTCGGCTACGGGGTGGTCCGCGACTTCACCGGGCACGGCATCGGCACGACCTTCCACTCCGGCCTGGTCGTGGCGCACTTCGACGACCCGGACAACGACATCGTGATGCAGCCGGGGATGACGTTCACGATCGAGCCGATGCTCACCCTCGGCACCATCGACTACGACATCCTGGACGACAGCTGGACGGTGGTCACCAAGGACCACAAGCGGACGGCCCAGTTCGAGCACACGGTCCTCGTCACCGACGACGGCCACGAGATCCTGACTTTGCCGTAGGGAAAGCTCTTTCAATGCTTAACGGGCCGCGGTGGGAGTACCGCGGCCCGTTCGGCTTCTTCCTAGCGAGAGTCGCTAGGCGTCGCGCTTGCGGAAGAGGATGAAACCGATGATCAGGGCGGCGACGGTGTAGGCACCGAGCACGGCGAACTCGCCCCAGGGCGAGAACATGTGCGGGTGAGCGCCGCTCACCGTGCTCGTTATGGCGTCACCGGCCGACGACGGCAGCCACCGCACCACGTCCTGATGCCAGCTGTTCGGCAGCAGGTTGACCAGGATAGGAATGACGAACAGCACGGCCACCATGATCGTGATCGCCCCGGCCGTGTGCCGGATCATCGCTCCGATGGCGTACGCCAGCAGCCCGCACAGGGTGACGTACAGGGCCGCGCCGATCACGGCCCGCAGCACGTTCGGCTGCGAGAGCGTCGCGTTGTGATGCGTGCTCGCCAGCAGCGCCTGCCCGAGCCAGAAGGCGGCAAAGGCGGCTACCAGGGCCATGATCAGGATGACGACGGCCATGACGGCGGCCTTGGCAACGTACATCACGCCGCGCCGGGGCATCGACGTCAGCGACGTGCGGATCATCCCGGTCGAGTACTCCGAGGTCATCGTCAGCGCGCCGAGGACCACGATGACGAGTTCGCCCAGGAAGAAAAGGCCCGCGAGGCTGGTCGCGGTCGCGTCGAAGGTGGCCCGGTCCGCCGGGCTCGTCTGGGACCAGTGCGCCGCAACACCGCCGGTGATCGCGGCGCCGATCCCGACACTGATGACCAGCAGCGCCAGCAGCGACCAGTAGGTCGAGCGTACCGACCGGATCTTGGTCCACTCGGAGCGCAGCGTGCCGATCAGGCCGGCCCGGCCGGTCGGGGCGGGCAGCGTCGACAGGCGCGTGGCCTCTGTGGTTACCGCCATGTCAGCTCGTCCTTCCCGCTTGGGCCTGCCCGGTTACCGTTCCGGCCGGCTGACCCGGGGTGACCGGATCCGCCTCGCCCGCCGGGCCGGCGGGAGCCGCCGGGCCGGTTCCGCCCGCTCCGGCGTGGTACTCCACGCTGTCCGCGGTGAGCTCCATGAACGCCTGCTCCAGGGACGCGCGGGTCTGGGAAAGCTCGTGCAGCCGGACCCCGGCCTCGAACGCGACGTCGCCGACGCGCTCGGTGGGCATCCCCTGGACCAGGAGTGACCCGTCACCGTTCGCGGTCGCGGTCCCCCCGGCCGCGGCGACGGCCTTGGCCATCACGTCGATCTGCGGCGTGCGGACCCGGACCGTCTCGGTCGAGTTCTCCGCGATGAACTTCTCGATCGTGGTATTGGCGATCAGCTTCCCCCGGCCGATCACGATGATGTCCTCGGCGGTGTTCTCCATCTCCGACATCAGGTGGCTGGAGACGAACACCGTGCGGCCCTCGGCCGCCAGCGCCTTCATCAGGTTGCGGATCCAGCGGATGCCCTCCGGGTCCAGCCCGTTGACCGGCTCGTCGAACATCAGCACCTGGGGGTCACCGAGCAGGGTGCCGGCGATGCCGAGCCGCTGGCTCATGCCCAGCGAGAATCCCTTGGACCGCTTCTTCGCCACGTCGCTCAGGCCGACCAGCGACAGCACCTCGTCCACCCGCCGCTTGGGGATGTTGTTCGTCTGCGCCAGGCACAGCAGGTGACTGTAGGCGGTGCGGCCACCGTGCACGGCCTTGGCATCGATCAGCGCGCCGACCTCGCGCATCGGGTAGCCGAGTTCCCGGTACTGCTTGCCGTGCACCAGGGCCGATCCGGCGGTCGGGTAGTCCAGGCCGAGGATCAGCCGCATGGTGGTGGTCTTGCCGGCCCCGTTGGGGCCCAGGAATCCGGTTACCTTGCCCGGTTCCACGACGAATGAGAGGTCATTGACGGCGATCTTCTCGCCGTATCGTTTTGTGAGGCCCCGTACCTCGATCATCTAATTGTCCCTTCATGCCCCTGGGCAAGCCCGGGTTGGCCGGGCAGGATCATTCTCGCGCATTTGCGGCAGCGGTAAGGACCGCCGCCAACCGAATCCACGGTAGGCCCCACGGGTCGTCCGCCGAAGTGCCGTACGTCCAAAGCGTGGCATGACGGATGTCATGGGGCATCGCCCTAGAGGGTGATTCCGATGCTCCCACCGGATGATTTTCCGGCCGGCCGGATAGCCGCTTATTCAGTCCGGGCGCGAGCGTGCACGCTGACCGTGTAACTGGCGCTGCGGTTGATGACCTGGTGCAGCTGGCCGCTACCGTGCACCCGTACCCTGCCGGGCAGCAGCGGGGTGGTCGCGACTCCGCCGTCGCCGATGGCCTGCTCGGTGACCTCCCCCGCGACGACGGTCACGACTTCGCAGCCGCAGTCACCGCTACCGTCCGCCCAGCCGCCGGGCGCCGCGGGCGGGATGATCATGAGCCAGGCCTCGGCCGGCCCATCCAGTGGCCCGTCCAGCGGGATGCTGACGCGCACGGGGCGTTCGGGATCGAACCGCACCAGGCCCCACCAGCGCTCCGGGGCGCCCGTGATGAGCCGCAACTGGCGGGCCAGCTCACCGACCGTGGCCGTGGGGCCGACCGGCAGGCCGGGCCCGGGGCCGATGAGCTGCGCGATCTCCGGGGCGGCGGAAACGTCGAGGTTCACGGATTCCAGTCCTTCACGTGGTGTCCAGGGGAATACCCCGGTCAGCGCCGGGGTGCCGGGGTGAGGTCACCCGGCGACGGCGCGGGCCAGACTGGCCGATCGCAGCAGCGCCCTCAGCGAGGGCGGGCCATCAAGGGGTCAGCGAGGCGGGCAGCCGTCAGCGACAACAACAACACGAAGGACAGTGACCGCGCGCGCCCGTGGCCGCGCGGCGAGAATCGCTGCGGCGGGGCATGCAGAGGCGGTCGTCCACAGGAGATAGGACAGCGCATCCGATGCCCCTTGTCAACCTGGTACGGCAAACCGGCGGCACGGCCGGGCCCGGACGCCGGCTCAGGCGCCTACGGTTCCGTCGATACCCTCGCGCAGGAAGTCGGCGTGCCCGTTGTGGCGGCCGTACTCCAGGAGCACGTGCACCATCGCCAGCCGCAGCGACACGTCCTCGTCCCAGCGGGGCTGGTACCCGGAAAGATCCAGGGACTCGGCCGCCCGCTCGATGCGGCGCGAGGTCTCGACCTCCGCCTCCCAGGCCGCGAATGCCTCGGCCCGGGTCGACGCGCTCGCGTCGTAGGCCGCCTGGAAGTCGATCTTGTCGGACCAGACCATGGGCGCATCGTGATCCTCGAAAACCCGGCGGAACCAGGCCCGCTCCACCTCCGCCATATGCCGGACCAGGGCGAGCAGGGAGAGCGTCGACGGCGGCATCGACTGCTTCCGCAGCTCGGCATCGGTGAGCCCGTCGCACTTCATGGCGAGGGTCGCACGGTGGTAGTCGAGAAAGGCCCGCAGCATCTCGCGTTCGCTGCCAAAGCTGGGCGGGCCCACACGGTGGTCAGTGGTCATTGTTGCCCAGGGTCTGGAGGGCTGGCCTGATCTGGTCGGCGGTGACCTTATCCCGGGACCAGGCGGCGGCGCACAGGGCGCGCAGGCCGTCGATCCTGGTCCCCCGCCCGGACAGCTCCAGCCGGCTGCCGCCGCCCGCCCAGCGGGCCGTCCAGCCGCCACAGCCGAACGCGCCGCCCTCGGATCTCACCGCGGGCTGCGGCTCGACCAGCCCGGAAAGGTCCTCGGCCAGGTAGGTGGGCCGCTGGTCCGGGGGCGCGAGCACGGCCTCGGCGGGGCTGGTCACGCCGGTCAGCACGAGCAGGCTGTCCGCGCCGACCCGCTGCGCGGCCTCGATGTCGGTGTCGAGCCGGTCGCCGACGACCAGCGGATGCCGGGCCCCGGTCCGCAGCACCGACTCTTCGTGCAGCGGCGGCTCGGGCTTGCCCGCGATCAGCGGCGTCTGTCCGGTGGCGGTACTGATTACCTGCAGCAATGAGCCGTTGCCGGGCTGGGGGCCGTGCGGGCCGGGAAGCGTCCGGTCGGCGTTGGTCCCGACGAACAGCGCGCCAGCCGCGACGGCCAGGCCGCCCTCGGCCAGCAGCGGGTAACTGATCCCGGGGGCGTAGCCCTGAACGACGGCCGCGGGCCGGTCCAGCGCGGTGGACACCGGCCGCAGCCCGCGTTCCCGCAGCGCGACCCGCAACCCCATGCCGCCCACGACCAGGACGGCGGAGCCCGCCGGGAGCCGGTCAGCCAGCAGCCGCGCGGCGGCCTGCGCGGAGGTGACGACGTCCTCCCGCGTGGCGGCGATCCCGAACCCGGTCAGCACCTCCGCGACGGCGGCCGGGGTGCGGTTGGCGTTGTTGGTGACGTAGGCGAGCCGCATGCCTTCCTCACCGGCCTTACGCAGTGCCTCGCTCGCCCCGGGGACCGCCTTACCGCCGATGTAGACCACGCCGTCGAGGTCCAGGAGACCGACGTCGTAGGCCTGGCAGAGCGGCTGCTCGCTAACCCGGGGCGCGGGCGCGCGGCCCGCGTCCTGGTTCGCCTCCGGGCTCAACGCTCCTCCCCGCGGTCGGCGGGGCGGGAGTGCAGCGTCGCGCGCACCGCCAGCAGGGCGTTGGTGTAGTGCTGGGCGTCGGGCCGCATAGCCGCGGCCAGCGCCAGGTACTCGGCGGCGGAGGCGGGATCGCCGGACCGGGCCAGGGACAGGCCCAGCCCGAAGTGGGCGTAGTCGTCGGCCGGGCTGGCCTCCACGATCAGCCGGAAGTTGCCGGCGGCCTCGGCGTACTGGCGGGCGTCGAACTGGGCGCGGGCCAGGGCCTCCCGGACGCTGCGGGAGCCAGGCTCGGCGGCCACGGCGCGCTGCAGGATCTGCACGGCCGCCGCCGGGCTGCCCCGGCTGAGCAGCTCAAGTCCGCGCTGGTACCAGGCGTGCGGATCGCCCTGGGGACCGTCGGCGTCAGAATGCTCGGTCCCCTCGCCGCCCGGCCGGGAATCCTGAATACCGTTTGGTCCTTCTGACATGTGTGCTAACCCTTCCGTCCGACCATCAGCCAGCGCCGGAGGCTTCCGGCCTCGCGCTGGCGCCCTTTCGCGGGGTTCGCTATGCCCCCGACCGGGTGAGCGGCATCGCGAACGTCACCTCCCCACCGTATGACGTCATCGGCCCGGGCACTGTGGAGCGCCTGCTGGAGTCAGAGCCCCACAATGTCGTCCGTCTGATCCTGCCCGGCGCCGGAACGGGGCAATCCCCACGCGACCCGGGTGTCACTGAGCTGGCGGCCCGCGAGCTGCACGACTGGCTCGCCTCGGGCGTGCTGGTCCGTGATCAGCAGCCCGCGCTGTACGCCTACGAGCAGAGCCTGCCCGCTGGCGACGGTACCCCCGGAGGAGACGGTCCTGGCGACTGGGAGGTCGTCCAGCGCGGGCTGGTCGGGGCGCTGCGGCTGGTGCCGCCGGATTCGCCCAGCGTGCTGCCGCACGAGGACGTCATGCCCGGCCCGGTGCGGGGCCGCCGCGAGCTGATGGAGACGACGCAGGCCAACCTGGAGCCGATCTTCTTGCTGTACGACTCCGGGGCGGGCGACAGCGGCCCGAGCGCGGCCACCCGTCTGGTGGACGAGGTGGCGGCCACGAGAGAGCCGCTGCTGTGCGCGGTGACCGACGACGGGACGCGGCACCGGCTCTGGGCGCTGACCGATCCGGCGGAGCACGAGCTCGTCGCGGCGGACCTGGCGGCGCGCAGCGCGCTGATCGCGGACGGGCATCACCGCTACGCCGCCTACCTGGAGATGCAGGATCGCGAGCGCGCGGCCAGGCGGCTCGGCGGCCCGCGGGGCGATGCTCCCCAGGACGGTGCTCCCCAGGACAGCGCTCCCCAGGACAGCGCTCCCCAGGACAGCGCTCCCCAGGACAGCGCTCCCCAGGAATTTGGCCTGGCGTTCCTGGTCGACTCGGCGGCGTACCCGCCGCGGATCGGCGCCATTCACCGGGTGATCCCGGCGCTGGCCCCCGCGCGGGCGGCCGAGATGGCCAAGGGCTCGGTCCGCGTGCGGCCCGTTCGGGAAGATCTCGGCGATGCGGTGCGGATGCTGGCCGATGCCGGGCGGGATGGGCCGGCGTTCCTGCTCACAGACGGCGCCGAGCACTACCTGCTGTCCGACCCGCACCCGGAACGGCTCGCCGAGGTCATGCCGGCGGATCATTCGGCGCGCTGGCGGGGACTGGCGGCGTCGGTGCTCCGCGAAGTCCTGATCAACAGCGCGTGGGGGCTGGCGGACGCGGAGCCGGACGTGGTCGTGCTGCCCGGCGACGCCGCCGCGGCGGCCGACGCGGCCCGGCAGGCGGGCGGCACCGCCGTCATCTGCAACCCGGTGTCCGCCGCGGACGTCCGCGCGGTCGCCGAGAACGGGGAACGGATGCCGCGCAAGTCCACGTCGTTCGGCCCCAAGCCGCGCACCGGGCTCGTGATGCGGACCTTCGGCAGCTCCTGAGACGGCGGCCGCGGGACCGGTTTTGCGAGAATGGCCGCATGAGCGACGAGGCTGCTACGCAGGACGGCGGGGCCGGCATTACCGCCCTGGGCCACGAGGTGTTCGAGATCGATACCCGGATGGCCGGGTACCGCGGGATCACCGCCGGGTACCTGATCCGGTCGGACCGGCCGTGCCTGGTGGAAACGGGCACCGCGCCGTCCGCGCCGGTGGTCCGCGACGCGCTCGCCAGCCTCGGCGTCGGCCCCGGCGACCTGGCCACGGTGGTGGTCACGCACATCCACCTGGACCACGCGGGCGGGGTCGGCGACATCGCGGAGATGTTCCCGCCGGCGCAGGTCGTCGTGCACACGAAGGGCGCGCGGCATCTGGCCGACCCGTCCCGCCTGATGGCCAGCGCGCGGATGGTCTACGGCGACGCGCTCGACTCGCTGTTCGGCACGCTGGCGCCAACCCCGGCGGAGCGGATCGAGACCGTGGAGGATACCGGGGTGATCGATCTGGGCGGCGGCCGGCGGCTGGACAGCCATTATTCACCCGGGCACGCCAAGCACCACGTGGGCCTGCTCGACTCGGCCAGCGGTGACCTGTACGTGGGCGACGCCGCCGGGGTCTACCTGCCCGAGACCGGGGACCTGCGGGCCGCGACACCCCCGCCGGACTTCGACCTCGACGTCGCGCTGGCGTCGCTGCGGCTGTTCGGCGCGCTGCGGCCCGAGCGCCTGCTGTTCAGCCACTACGGGCCACTCGGCGAGGTGGACCAGACACTGGAACGTTCGGCCGAGGAGATCAAGGTCTGGGTGGAGGAGACCCGCAAGGCGCACCGTGCGGGCCTCGACCTGGACCACGCGGTGGCCATGGTGCACGAGCGCACCAAGGACCGCTACCAGGGACTGCGGGACGGCGACGGAGCCGGCAGCAGGGCCGGGGACGCGGGCGAGAAGCTGATGAAGCTGACCGGCACTCAGGCCAACGTCAGCGGCATCATGCACTGGCTGGACAAGACCGCCGATCCGGCGGGCCGCCACTGAGGGCTGGCGGCACGTCCGAGGGCTGGTGCGGCGTTCCGCTGGCCCTCGTCCGCTGGCGCTCTCATCAGCCGGCGCCGTCGCCGTCGGCGTCGTCCTCCGCGTCCGCGTCCTCTTCGTCTTTGTCGTCGTCGGCAGTGGGGTCGAGGTCTTCCAGGGTGATCCCCTCGAGTTCCTGGAACCGCTCCTCGGCGTCGGTGTCCCCGTGCGTGTCGGCCGCCGCGGCCCGCGCGAACCAGGCCCGGGCATCTTCGGTCCGGCCCGCCGCCAGCAGGGCGTCGGCGTACGCGTAAAACAGGGCCGCGGACCAGGGGCGGGGCCGTCTGTCGGTGAGTTCCGGGACCTGGAGGACGATCACGGCGGTCTCCGGCCGGCCCTGGTCTCTCCTGATCCCGGACTCGACGATGAGCAGCTCTATCTGGCTGGCCCGGTCGAGCGTGGCTGCTTCCGGGCTGTGCACCACGGCCAGCGCGCGGTCAAGGCGTCCCAGCGCACGTTCCGAATCGGCCATCATCGGAAGGTACGTCTCCCGGCCGGTGAGCCGTCGAGCCGCGCGCAGCTCGGAAAGGGCCTCGGCCCACTTGCCGACGCGGTAGGCGGCGATCCCGGCGGCCTCACGGACCACGCCGACCCGCGCCGCGAGGTCGCGGGCCACCCGCGCGTGCGCGTAGGCGCGTTCCGGGTCCGCCTCGAGCTCGGCGGCGACCAGCCGCCGGCCCACGGCGTCGGCCAGGTCGGACGGCAAGGTCCGCAGTTCGGCGCGGGCGCCCGGCTCCAGCCGGTCGGCGGTCGCGTTGTCCGGGACGGGCGGAGCCCCGCTGCGGTTGGCGCCAGCGCCCTGCGGCCCACGCAATCGTGGTCCCGCGCTGGCCGCGCCGCCCCGGTCATAGCGGCCGGGCCGTTCCGGGCCCCGGTCTAACGGCCGGGCCGTTCCGGGCCCCGGTCGTAACGGCCGGGACCCCGGTCAAAGCGGGCGGGCCGTTCGGGCCGGCCGCCGTCTCTCCCGCTGCGGTACGGCGCCGGGCCGGCACTGCGGCCCCGTTCGCCCCGCTCCGGACGGCCGGCGCCGGGAGCACCGCGCCCCGGACGGCCGGTACCGGGGCCGCTGCCCCGATCCGTCCGGCCGGCACCGTCGTGCCCCGATCCGTCCGGCCGGTACCGCTGTCCCGATCCGTCCGGCCGGTACCGGGGCCGGCCGCCACGGTCGGGCCGGTCAGTTCCCGGCCTGCCACCACGGTCGGGCCGGTCAGTTCCCGGCCTGCCACCACGGTCGGGCCGGTCAGTTCCCGGCCTGCCACCACGGTCGGGGCGGTCGGCCCTGGGCCTTCCGCTGTATCCTCCGCGGTCGGAGCCAGGCCTGTCGTCGCGGTCCCGGCGGCTACTGCCAGGCCTATCGCTGCGTCCGGTACGGTCCGCGCTGGGGCGACCGCTCCCGGTGGACCGGCTCGACGCTGATCCGGCCGGCGTTCGCGGGCCGGTTGCGGGACGGCGGCGCGGTCCTGGGTCGTTCCCGGTCGCCGGCGCCCCGGAGCCCGTCGTGCGTGGCCGCGTGCTACGTGGCCGGTCATCCGCGGAACGTGAACCAGCTCCGCCGTCACGTGGGCCCCATCGCGTCTCGCCGCGCGAGGGCGCGCCGCCGGCGGAACGATTTCCGGCGGAACGATTTCCGGTTGGGCGAGGTCCTCCGCTGCTGCGCGGGCCGCTCCCGGTCCGGGGACCCGCCGTCCGGGGACCCGCTGCCGTCCGCGGCCGGGGTCCGCCCCCGGTTCGCGCTGAATTTCCGCCATTCCGCCGCTCCGCTTCGCCACGCCCGTCGCCGTCTGGGCGAGCATCATCGCCCGTGCGCGGGCGTCCGGCACTATTAGCACCGCGCCCGGCACTGCGCTGGCCGCCATAGGCGCCACGGCTGCCACCGGCGCCGCGGCCGCCAGAGCCCTTCGACGGACCTTCCGCGCGCCCGCGGCCCTCCGCCTCGTTTCCGCGCTGGCCCTGCCCGGGACCTCCGCGCGCCCAGCGCGGGCCGTCCGGCCGGCGCCGCTGCGCGGGCCGCGGCCCGCCGCGCCACTCGGTCACGGCTGCCACCCTTCCACCAGATCACTGTTCCACACACAATCACCGGAGCTGGCCAGCCCGGCGCGCCCACGCGGGCCGGGCTGCTGACCGCCCGCAGACGGATGCCGCTCCTGCCACAATAAAAAAGAAGGAGGCTGCTCAACCCATAGGGGAGCAGCCTCCTTCAAAATATGCCCGGCGGCGTCCTACTCTCCCACGCGGTCCCCCGCGCAGTACCATCGGCGCTGAAGGGCTTAACTTCCGGGTTCGGAATGGGACCGGGTGTTTCCCCTTCGCTATGGCCGCCGAAACGCTATTGAGATGTAAGCCGGCACGGAGACGAATCTCCGGCCTATCGGCCAGTGTTAACCAACTGGGCTAACCAACCGGGCTAACCAACTGGCCCGGTTCCCGACCGTACCTCGGGAACCGCATAGTGGACGCGAAACAAAATAAGGAGTTAGAAGCCAAGCCTCTCGGCCTATTAGTACCGGTCAGCTCAACACGTTGCCGTGCTTCCACCTCCGGCCTATCAACCCAGTCGTCTAGCTGGGGGCCTTACCGGGTTAACCCCGAGAGAGAGCTCATCTTGAGGCGAGCTTCCCGCTTAGATGCTTTCAGCGGTTATCCCTTCCGAACGTAGCAAACCAGCCGTGCCCTTGGCAGGACAACTGGCACACCAGAGGTTCGTCCGTCCCGGTCCTCTCGTACTAGGGACAGCCCCTCTCAACTCTCTTACGCGCGCAGCGGATAGGGACCGAACTGTCTCACGACGTTCTAAACCCAGCTCGCGTACCGCTTTAATGGGCGAACAGCCCAACCCTTGGGACCTACTCCAGCCCCAGGATGCGACGAGCCGACATCGAGGTGCCAAACCATCCCGTCGATATGGACTCTTGGGGAAGATCAGCCTGTTATCCCCGGGGTACCTTTTAGCCGTTAAGCGACGGCGCTTCCACATGCCACCGCCGGATCACTAGTCCCAGCTTTCGCTCCTGCTCGACATGTCTGTCTCACAGTCAAGCACCCTTGTGCACTTACACTCGACACCTGGTTGCCAACCAGGCTGAGGGTACCTTTGGGCGCCTCCGTTACCTTTTGGGAGGCAACCGCCCCAGTTAAACTACCCACCAGAACACTGTCCCTGATCCGGATCACGGACCTAGGTTAGATATCCAGAACGACCAGAGTGGTATTTCACCGATGACTCCACGAGCACTAGCGTGCCCGCTTCACAGTCTCCCACCTATCCTACACAAGCCGACCCAAACACCAATGTCAAGCTGCAGTGAAGGTCCCGGGGTCTTTCCGTCCTGCTGCGCGTAACGAGCATCTTTACTCGTAGTGCAATTTCGCCGGATCCGTGGTTGAGACAGTGGGAAAGTCGTTACGCCATTCGTGCAGGTCGGAACTTACCCGACAAGGAATTTCGCTACCTTAGGATGGTTATAGTTACCACCGCCGTTTACTGGCGCTTAAGTTCTGAGCTTCGCAACCCGAAGGTCACTAACCCGTCCCCTTAACGTTCCAGCACCGGGCAGGCGTCAGTCCGTATACGTCGTCTTGCGACTTTGCACGGACCTGTGTTTTTAGTAAACAGTCGCTTTCCCCTGGTCTCTGCGGCCACACCCAGCTCAGAGAGCACGTCTCTTCACCGGGCATGGCTCCCCTTCTCCCAAAGTTACGGGGATAATTTGCCTAGTTCCTTAACCACGGTTCATCCGATCGCCTTGGTATTCTCTACCTGACCACCTGAGTCGGTTTAGGGTACGGGCCGCTTAGATGCTCGCTGCGAGGCTTTTCTCGGCAGCATGGGATCACTCACTTCGCCAAAATAGGCTCGGCATCAGGTCTCAGGCTTGTGATGTGCGGATTTGCCTACACATCGCCCTACACCTTTACTCCAGGACAACCATCGCCTGGTAGAGCTACCCTCCTGCGTCACCCCTTCAGCTTGCCTACTACCGGTCTGGGCCGCATGCGCGGCCAGACCCTCCCGAAGGAAGATCCGGCGTTGCTTGCTTAGCATCGCCAGGTTCGGCATGGGCGCATCTACGCGGGTACGGGAATATCAACCCGTTGTCCATCGACTACGCCTGTCGGCCTCGCCTTAGGTCCCGACTTACCCTGGGCGGATTAGCCTGCCCCAGGAACCCTTGGTCATTCGGCGGACGGGTTTCTCACCCGTCTTTCGCTACTCATGCCTGCATTCTCACTCGTGTAGCGTCCACGGCTGGATCACTCCGCCGCTTCGCTCGCCACACGACGCTCCCCTACCCATCCGCACACCTGGACTCCCAACGCTCGGGCAGCCCTGGCAGCAACCGCAATGGACCGAAGTCCACGTTGGTTGAAGCCTCAGCCGCCTCCGCAAGAGAGAGCCGGGTTAACGCGCGAATGCCACAGCTTCGGCGGTGTGCTTGAGCCCCGCTAAATTGTCGGCGCGGAATCACTTGACCAGTGAGCTATTACGCACTCTTTCAAGGGTGGCTGCTTCTAAGCCAACCTCCTGGTTGTCTGTGCAACTCCACATCCTTTTCCACTTAGCACACGCTTAGGGGCCTTAGCTGGTGATCTGGGCTGTTTCCCTTTCGACTACGAACCTTATCGCCCGCAGTCTCACTGCCACGCTCTCACTTACCGGCATTCGGAGTTTGACTGACTTCAGTAAGCTTGTGGGCCCCCTAGGCCAATCAGTAGCTCTACCTCCGGCAAGAAACACGTGACGCTGCACCTAAATGCATTTCGGGGAGAACCAGCTATCACGGAGTTTGATTGGCCTTTCACCCCTACCCACAGCTCATCCCCCAGGTTTTCAACCCTGGTGGGTTCGGTCCTCCACGCGGTCTTACCCGCGCTTCAACCTGGCCATGGGTAGATCACTCCGCTTCGGGTCTACAGCATGCGACTCAGACGCCCTATTCAGACTCGCTTTCGCTACGGCTACCCCTCACGGGTTAACCTTGCCACATACCGTAACTCGCAGGCTCATTCTTCAAAAGGCACGCGGTCACTTCACGTCAGCAGAGCTGACACGCTCCCACGGCTTGTAGGCACACGGTTTCAGGTACTATTTCACGACCCCTCACCGGGGTGCTTTTCACCTTTCCCTCACGGTACTGGTTCACTATCGGTCACCAGGGAGTATTTAGGCTTAGGAGGTGGTCCTCCCAGATTCACACGGGATTTCTCGGGCCCCGTGCTACTTGGGATCCCGCTCGGGAGTCGTACAGGTTTCGCGTACGGGGGTATCACCCTCTGTGCCGACGCTTTCCAACGTCTTCGGCTACCCGTACGATTTCTTACTCCCTGCCAGATCAGCAGCTCTGGCTGAGCGGTCCCGCTACCCCGACCACGCAACGCCTGCCGGCTTTAACACGTGATCGGTTTGGCCTCTTCCCTTTTCGCTCACCACTACTCAGGGAATCGCGGTTGCTTTCTCTTCCTGTGGGTACTGAGATGTTTCACTTCCCCACGTTACCTCCACCTGCCCTATGTGTTCAGGCAGGGGTGATGGGCAATTATGCCCAACAGGTTTCCCCATTCGGAAATCCCCGGATCGAAGTCTGGTTGCCGACTCCCCGGGGCTTATCGCAGGCTCCTACGTCCTTCTTCGGCTCCTGGTGCCAAGGCATCCACCGTGTGCCCTTAATAACTTGGCAACTACAGATGATGCTCGCGTCCACTATGCAGTTCTCAATGTACGGGCGGTACCGGGCTCTAGACCGCCGCGTACCCCGGCTCGCGCGCTGACTTGGAAGTTCAATAGCGCGTGACCGAGGCCGTACGGCGAGAGGCCGGTCCAGTCCAAGGGGGGACCAAAGAGCGTCCGTTCCCTCAGGACCCAACAGCGTGCCCGGCCAGGCCGCCCTCGCGGTCACCGTTCCTCCTGCAAGCAGGTGTACTAGCTGACGTTGACGGACAATCAGACCGAATAACCAGTGCTCCACTAATGAGCAAGCCACCTCAGGACGTTCGCCTGAGATGTGGCTCTGGACGCGGTACCCGGTGTTTTACGACACTGCGGTCCGCGCCAGCTGCTCCTTAGAAAGGAGGTGATCCAGCCGCACCTTCCGGTACGGCTACCTTGTTACGACTTCGTCCCAATCGCCGGCCCCACCTTCGACGGCTCCCTCCCCACAGGGTTAGGCCACCGGCTTCGGGTGTTGCCGACTTTCATGACGTGACGGGCGGTGTGTACAAGGCCCGGGAACGTATTCACCGCAGCGTTGCTGATCTGCGATTACTAGCGACTCCGACTTCATGGGGTCGAGTTGCAGACCCCAATCCGAACTGAGACCGGCTTTTTGGGATTCGCTCTACCTTGCGGTTTCGCAGCCCTTTGTACCGGCCATTGTAGCATGTTTGCAGCCCAAGACATAAGGGGCATGATGACTTGACGTCATCCCCACCTTCCTCCGAGTTGACCCCGGCAGTCTCCTATGAGTCCCCGGCATTACCCGCTGGCAACATAGGACGAGGGTTGCGCTCGTTGCGGGACTTAACCCAACATCTCACGACACGAGCTGACGACAGCCATGCACCACCTGTGCAGGGCCCTTACGGACACCCCATCTCTGAGGCTTTTCCCTGCATGTCAAACCTTGGTAAGGTTCTTCGCGTTGCGTCGAATTAAGCAACATGCTCCGCCGCTTGTGCGGGCCCCCGTCAATTCCTTTGAGTTTTAGCCTTGCGGCCGTACTCCCCAGGCGGGGCGCTTAATGCGTTAGCTGCGGCACGGAGTCCGTGGAAGGACCCCACACCTAGCGCCCAACGTTTACGGCGTGGACTACCAGGGTATCTAATCCTGTTCGCTCCCCACGCTTTCGCTCCTCAGCGTCAGGTAAGGCCCAGAGAACCGCCTTCGCCACCGGTGTTCCTCCCGATATCTGCGCATTTCACCGCTACACCGGGAATTCCATTCTCCCCTACCTACCTCTAGTCTGCCCGTATCCACTGCAAGCTCGGGGTTAAGCCCCGAGTTTTCACAGCAGACGCAACAGACCGCCTACGAGCTCTTTACGCCCAATGATTCCGGACAACGCTTGCGCCCTACGTGTTACCGCGGCTGCTGGCACGTAGTTCAGCCGGCGCTTCTTCTGCAGGTACCGTCACTTTCGCTTCGTCCCTGCCGAAAGGGGTTTACAACCCGAAGGCCTTCATCCCCCACGCGGCGTCGCTGCGTCAGGCTTTCGCCCATTGCGCAATATTCCCCACTGCTGCCTCCCGTAGGAGTCTGGGCCGTGTCTCAGTCCCAGTGTGGCCGGTCGCCCTCTCAGGCCGGCTACCCGTCGTCGCCTTGGTAGGCTGTTACCCCACCAACAAGCTGATAGGCCGCGAGCCCATCCCTAGCCGATAAATCTTTCCACCACGGCCGATGTCGGCCGGAGTCGTATCCGGTATTAATTCCGGTTTCCCGGAGCTATCCCGAAGCTAGGGGCAGGTTACTCACGTGTTACTCACCCGTTCGCCGCTCGAGTACCCCGAAGGGCCTTTCCGCTCGACTTGCATGTGTTAAGCACGCCGCCAGCGTTCGTCCTGAGCCAGGATCAAACTCTCCGTTGAATGCTTATATACAACCGCCGGCTTGCGCCTGGGCGGATTGTAAACATCCGAGAGTGCCTCACTGCACCCCCCAGCCCGAAGGCCGGAGCAGCTCAGCGATCTTGGCATATCTCCGTGATGATGACGGGCATCCCGAAGGAAGCCGCCCCATCGACGGGGGTATGTGCTTAATGCACTGGCTTTTAGCACGCTGTTGAGTTCTCAAGGAGCGGATGCTCACCTTCAGCGGACTTCCGTCCGCCTCCAGGGCAACTACTCTAACTTACCGGACGAGCTCCCCGTTGTCAACCAAGTTCCGATCAACTTTTCGACTCAGGTTGGTTTCCCGTCCGCCCAGCGAACACTACCCGACAAGCTTCCGTGGTCGTGCAAAGCCCGTCAGTTTCGTAGTCACTGGGGGTTCCCCCCGGTCAGGCCCGCCTTCTGGCGTTCCGTTCCCCGGCCGGGCAAGAAGAACTCTAGGGATGGACGGGGCCCTCGTCAAATCGATCGGCGAGGTTAACGCAGGCTGACGCCCAACCTCTGGCCCGCTCGAACGCATAAGCCGAGGTCACAGGCAGTGAGGGCCGCGCCACGCAGCCCTAAAATTCGTTCTGAGTTCACGGCTGGCAGGCCAGAACGGGCCGGCCCCTTGCGCTGGCCTGAATCGGGATACCCCGGCTTCCGTTCCGGGAAACATCGCGGTTTTGGCCGAATACTGGCTGGTCAGAGCCTCGCTGACCGCTGGGGCAGCACGGCCGGCGGCCGAAATGCGGGTAAATGTCGCTGGCTCCTGCCAATCACATGATCAACGTCGGCCTCCTGAGTGACCCATGTCACTAAAGCCTCTCCAGCCACCCGCGGCCGGGTCCCGACGGGCCCCAGGAGGTCACGTACACCGGTGGGCGAGCACCTCCGGAGGCTGGGCCGAGCACGTCCGGAGGCAGCCGACCCGCAGATCCCAGCCCTTCCCCGGGCGGACCCGGAAGCAAAAGCAGGCCGAGAAACTGGGCGTCCTCCTCTTAGGACTGCCTCAGGATGTGGGCAGCGTTTTCAGTGAATAGCCCTGAGAATGCTGCCCACATCCGCGCCGCCGCCCGGCGCAGAGCCCCACGGGGATGCCGCTGAGGCTCGTGCGAACGGTGTGGCCATGGGGACGCGCCCAGGCGGCGGCAGGCGGAGAGTCAAGCGGGACCGCGGCCAGGAAGGTCAGGCCGGGCGGAGCTCCGCGGGACTGCCGCTGAGGCTCCTGCGAACGGTGTGGCCATGGGGACGCCCAGCCCGGCCCCGGGCGGGCCCCGAGCGAGCAGCAGGCACGGAAGCGGCCCCAGGCGGGCGGCCCCGAGCCGGTCCCGGCCAAACCCCGAGCGGGCGGGCCTCAGGCAGGCGGGCCTCAGGCGGGCGGGCCTCAGGCAGGCAGGCGGCAGGCGGGCGGCCTCAGGCAGGCGGGCGGCGGCGCCTCGCTGGGAGGGTCAGGCGGGGCGGACGTCGACGGCGCCGACGGTCCTCTTGCCGCGGCGCACAATCAGGTAACGATCATGCAGGAGGTCACTGCGTTCGGGGACCGCGCCCTCGGACGTTACCTTCCGGTTGTTGAGGTAGGCGCCGCCCTCGGCGATCGCGCGCCGGGCGGCCGACTTGCTCGCCACGATGCCGGTCAGGGCCATCAGGTCGG
>CAVUNW010000080.1:0-20672 GCA_963742865.1 uncultured Actinomycetes bacterium | reverse complement strand
GTTTCACATAATCGGCATACCCACGCCACGATCCTGCTGCTGGCCGGGGTGCCGGTGCACGTGGTCAGCCAGCGCCTCGGCCACGCCAGCGCCGTGGTGACGATGACGACCTACGCCCACGTGATGCCGGGCAACGACGCCGATGCGGTGACGACGTTCGCCAGCGTGATCGAGGCGGCGTGATGCCATCACGTGTCAATTCCGTGTCACGAAGCCTGGATGATCTTGGTTCTAAGCCTCTGACCTGGGAAAACAGAGTGTCCGAGGGGGGACTTGAACACGAAAAGTGGTGCGATTACCCCGGATCGGGGTAATCATGCGGCTACGCTACACCGCCGCTGACGCGTGTCAATCATTTACCGCGGAATGGCGGCCGCGGGCCTCAGCGCCTTACCAGCACGCTGGCCGGGGCGCTCCGGTGCGCAGTGGCGCGGTCATGGCACCGGCCCGTTCCGCCTGCAGAGCGCTTCCCTGTCGGCTTGCTGGTACGTCTTAAGGGGCCGGGGCCGGGCGGGCAACGCCCGCCGCGCGACCGGATCGGCCCGCCGCACGCGGTTGCATGCTTCCGGGCCAGCGCGCCCCGGGCAACCCCAGCCCAGCGTCTTGCCGGAAGGGCGGTCACACTCAGTGGGTCCCGCGGACGGTGACGCTTGCAAGCCCGGCACTTACGACGCCGGCGCGCTGCGCCGGGACATAGCCGCATCGCCGATGGGCAAAGAACTTGATGATCTGGGCCCTCGGGAAGGGCTGCCCAACGCTCGCACATGCATGTGAGAGTGTGCCGGATAAAGACGATAGAGAAACGCCCGCGACCATTCCTGACGAAGTCGCCAAGAAACGAGCGCGACTAGGGCGTGTCCCGTAGATCTTCACGGGTCATTTCGGCTTGGATTGCGCAATGGATGATGACCGGCTGAGGCGGCATGATCTCAGTGATGCGGAGTGGGTGCAGCTGGAGCCTTTGCTGCCGGGTCATCCGCGGCAGGGGCACCGGTGGAATGATCACCGGCTGGTGATTGACGGAGTGTTCTGCCGGGTCCGGACGGGGTGCCCATGGCGGGATCTGCCGGAGCGGTTCGGGAACTGGAAGACCGTTTACAATCGGCATCGCCGCTGGTCAGGGGACGGGACCTGGGAGAAGATCCTGGACCGGCTGCGCGCCGGGTGTGATGAGGCGGAGGGCAAGGCGTGGACGGTCGCGGCGGATGCGACGGTCGTGCGGGCGCACCAGCACGCCGCTGGGGCGCGGCATCGAGCCGCCGGCGGACATTGAGCCGGAGCGGCTGGCGGTGACGCGGCTGAGCGCCCCGGCCCGGACAGGGGGCTCCACCGAATGACAAGAACCCGCCGCCCGCCGGGACGAACCCGGCCAGGCCCGGCAAGGAGCGGGAGGCGCTGGGCCGGTCCCGGGGCGGGCTGACCACTAAGATCCACCTGCTCGCCGATTCCGGCTGCCGGCCGCTGGCCCAGGTCACCAGCGCCGGGCAGCGCCACGACTCCCTCGCCTTCGCGCCGCTCATGGACCGGCTCACGATCGCGCGCCGCGACCGCGGCCGGCCCGGACCAGGCCCGGCCAGGTCCTGGCCGACAAGGCCTACTCCAGCAGGGCGACCCGCACTCACCTGCGACGACGCGGCATCAAGGCCACCATCCCCGAACCCGCCGACCAGATCCGCCACCGCCTCCGGCGCGGCAGCAGGGGCGGGCGGCCGCCCGCGTTCGACCCCATCGCCTACAAGCAGCGCAACACCGTCGAGCGCGCCTTCAACCGGCTCCGCCAGCACCGGGCGGTCGCCACCCGGTACGACAAGCGCGACTTCGTCTACCGGGGAACCGTCGACGTCGCCGCGATCCGGATCTGGCTCCGCGGCCCCATCCCATGATCTACGGGACACGCCCTAGCCCCCATCAGAGACCATCCCTCTTGCGATCCGGTCTCCCTGCCAGCCTTATGTTCCAGGGCCCGGACGCAGATCTGCGTCCGGGCCCTGATCGCCCGGACCCGCGTAGCATTGTGCTGGCCAGGATCGGCACCCCGTGGACGATTTGGAATATGAGACCAGCCGATGGCAGACCGGACCGAAGATGGCGCGGACCGAGGCGAGCGGAACTCGCTGGCTCTTGATGCGCTCGCCGTCAGCGACAGGTTCCGGCTGTTCAACTTCACCCGGCGTGATGATCACGTTGCCTATCTGTGGGTGCTCCGGGCGCTGGACCGGCTGCGTGCGGTGCATCAGTTCCAAGCGCACACCGACGACGTTGCGGGAGCCCTTGCCGAACTGGCCGCTGTCTACGACGAGGCACCCCGGCTGGATGGCGGTCTCAGGGAAAAGCTGGACGCGCTGGCCGATGACGGGATGGTGCACCGGCTGGAGGACGCCTCCCGGGCGGGCAGCCTGGCCAACTACCGGAACAGGCAGTCGGTCTACCAGTTCAGCGAGCTTGGCTACCGGGCGTTCACTGCGGTGGAAGACGTCCTCAGCGCCAGGATCCGGGACGCGAACCTGTCCCGCCTGGTGTTCTCCGACATCCTCGATGACCTGAAAGCCCTGGCGCATGCCACCCGTGACCAGGACAAGGATCAGGTTTACAGAAGGCTCTCAAGGCTGGACACCACTCTGGACGACATGTCGCGCCGCGCCGCTCAGTTTCACCTGACGCTGGGCGAGATCATGCGATCGACCGACACCTCTCCGGATACCTTCCTGCGGTACAAGAACGCTCTGCTCACGCACATGACCGACTTCATGGCCGAACTCGACCGCTACCTTCCCCGGCTGGCCACCACCGTCGCGGACGTGGAGGAAGAGCCCATGCTGCGTCTCGTAGTAGAGGCGGATGAGCGCCTGTTCCTCGGCTACGACGACCGGCTGGACGACTGGCGGCGCCGCTGGGCCGCGCTGTGTGCCTGGTTCGCCGGCCCGTCCGAAGGAACCACCACTGAGTCGGGAGCCGAAGGCTTGCGTACCGCCACCCGGGCCGCCGTCTCGGGTGTGATCGCGCTGCTCCGCCAAGTCACCGAGGCACAGCGGGGCGGCGTGAACCGCTCCTCCCAGCTCAGGCACCTCGCTGAGTGGGTGTTCAATACCCCCGACGAGGGTGCCGCCTACGCGCTGATGTCCGCCGCGTTCAACCTGAGGTCCGCGCGGCACCTCGGTGGCGCGCACGACGACGCCGAGCAGATTTCCAGCCGGGCGACCTGGTGGGATGCGCCCGGCGTGGAGATCTCGGTGACCCTGTTCCGGCGGGGAAAGGCGCCGACCCCGGGCGTCCCTCAGCCGGCCAGGTCCAATCCCGCGGTCAAAGCAGAACTCCGCCGCCGCCAGGCGGCGGAGCGGCACGCCGAACGGGAAGCCGCCCGGCGCCTGCTGAGCAGCGGCGCGCACGGCCGGATCCTCGACGACGCGGAGACGAAAGTGCTGCTCAGGCTCCTGACTCTCGCCACCGAAGCGCGGACCGTCGTGGCTGGCCGCCTCACCTCCGCCTCCGGCGGCAACGACGTCCTCACCATGCGCCTGGTTCCGTCTGGCCAGGGCAGTGCCGTGCAGACGAAGAACGGTGTCCTCCACCTTCCCGGTTTTGAGCTCGAACTCCACCCCGCGGGGAGGCGCTAGAAGACGTGACCCGGCCGAAAGCCGCCGCGACCGTCCAGCTCAGCGATCTCGGCTCCTACCAGCATGCGGTCCGGCTCGTGCTGACCAATGACGTGATCACCGCGACCCGGCCCCGCCCCGGCGTACTCGAGCAGGTGCTGCGCTGGGCCGACCAGATGACCGGAGATTTCCGCGAACTGCTCGGCTATACGCTGATCGCGACCACCCGCCAGGTACGGCTCAGCAGGCGGATCGACACGCTCGACCCTACCCAGTCCGCGAGCTTCTCGGCCAGGTCGGGCAAGCCGTTCGGCCGGCGTCGCCTCGCGTATCTGTGTCTCGTACTCGCAAGTTTCCAGCGTTCCCGTGTCGAGATCAGCCTCGCCGACCTCGTGCGCGCCTTCAGCCCGGCGGCGAACGCCATCGACGGCCTTGGCTTCGACCCTACGGTCAGCGCGCATAAGGGCGCGGTCGTGGACGTACTCGGCTGGCTAGTGGACCGCGGCGCTCTCAAGCTCTCGGACGGCTCGCTGGAAGCCTGGGCGCAGGACACCGAACGTGGCGACGCGCTCTATGACATCGACCACGACATATGCGCCGCACTGTTCCGCCCGGCCCGCCCGGTACAGCACTTGACCAGCGCCGCGGGGCTGCTGGACGCCACATTCGTCAGTGCTAAGCGCGGCGCGCAGCGCGAGGCCGCGGCGCAACGCGCCGCTCGTGCGCTGATCGAGTACCCCGTCGTCTACTACGCGCAGGTCGGACCGGAGATCGCCGAGGCGCTGCGCCAGTCTGGCGTGGCTGAGAACCTCGGCCGGCTCACCGGCCTGGGAGTTGAGCGCCGCGCTGAGGGAATCATGCTCGCCGATGCGGGCGGCCGGTTCACCGATCGGCCGTTCCCCGGTCGTGGTAGTGCGGTCAACCGTGCGGCTGGCCTGCTGCTGGCGAAGATCGCTGACCTCATCGAGGACCCCGACGAGACGCTGACCAGCCTTGAGGTGCCCGCGGTGGCCGAGGATCAGCGCGACCTGCTCGCCCGGATCGACTCGGCGCTGCCACTGGCGGGGGTCGTGCACGAGCTGGCCTGGTCCGCCCCGCTTGACGAGCACAATGATCCCGAACGGGCCGTGGCGTCGCCGCCAGCCTCACCTCTTCTCGTGCCGTTCATTGAGCACAGCAGGCTCCGTATCATGATCGATGAGCTCTACGAGGAGCTTGGCGCCACGTCGTTCACCATCACCTGGCAGCACGACCCGCGCGGCCTGCTGGACGCGGCGCTAGCGTTCCTTGGGGACCTGCGGCTGCTACGCCCGGTCCCGGGCGGGGTCCTGGTGCTCCCGGCGGCGGCCCGGTACCGCAACATCAAGCTGGCGCTGCCGGTCCGGCATGCCGACGGCCAGCTCGCTCTGACCCTCTTCAGCGAGCAGGGCGCTACGGGAGACCCCGATGAGTAACAGGTTCCGGCCCACCCGCGCGGGCGTGATCAACATGTGGGACTACGTCGACGAGGAGTGGGCGTTCGCGGACGGACGGCTGGCGCTGCGCGGCCATAACGGGTCGGGCAAGACCAAGGCACTAGAGGTCCTGTTCCCGTTCGTGCTCGACGGGGTGGCCGACTCGCGGCGCCTGGATCCGTTCAGCGGCGAGAACCGCACGATGAAGTCCAACCTGCTGTATCGCGGCCAGGAGTCCGAGTACGGCTACGTATGGATGGAGTTCGCGCGGCTTGGTGAGACGGTTACCTTGATCATCGGCATGCGCGCGCACCGCAACACCGACGGCGTGCGGATGTCGTTTTACGTCACTGGCAAGCGACTCGGCGCGGACTTCGGCCTGCTGTCCGCGGACTCCCGCCCGCTAACCGAACGCCAGCTCAAGGCCGTACTTGAAGCTGACGCCTGGCGCAGAACCGCGACCGAATACCGGGACGCGGTGGACACCAGGCTGTTCGGCCTGGGGCGGGAGCGGTACGCGCAGCTACTGGACCTGCTGCTCGCGCTGCGCCGCCCGTTGCTGGCCAAGGACCTCGACCCGGGCAAGGTCTCCGACACGCTGACCTCAGGGCTGAGCCCCGTCGACGAGAACCTGGTGCAGCAGGCGGCGCGCGACTTCGAGAACCTCGCCGCCGTGCAGAAGCTCTTCGACGACCTGACCGCGGCGGACGCCGCGGTGCGGGGCTTCCTGACGCACTACACGGCCTACCTGCGGGCGCACGTGAAGTACCAGCTGGACCGCGTGCAGGCCCGGGTCGGCGCGACGTCCATCCACGCGGAGAAGATCACCGCCGCCGCGGCGGAGCACCGGCGTGCACTCGCGGCCGAGCAGCACGCCGAGACGGGGCGAAACGCCCGGCGCGGCGAAGGCGAACAGCTGCGCGGCCGCCTCGACGGGCTGAAGAACTCCGAGGAGTACAAGGCGCAAGGCCGGATCGAGGACAAGCGCCGCGAAATGCTCACCGGGGCGCGGGAGGTCACCGGCCAGCGCGCCCGGCTGGACCGCGATCGCCGCCAGATAAGTACCGTGGAGGAGGCGGCACGCAAGCTCGCCTGCCGCGCCGCCGCGGCGAGGAATGCCGCTGAGAGTCACGCCCGCGACCTGGCCGACGCTGCCCAGCGGTCCGGAATCGCCGACGATGGCTTCGGCCCCATCGATTCCGGCGACGACCTGCAGATCACGGCCCGGGCCCGGGTGGCGGCACGCCGCGATGACGTAGGGGAGATCCGCAGGCTGCTCGAGGCCGTCAGGGACGCCAAGAGCAGGCACGGCTACGCCGAGCAGGATCTCGGCCGCAAGGAAACCGCCGAACAGGAGCAGGAGCAGGCCTGTGAGACGGCCGGCGCGCGCCTTGCGCAAACGCGCCAGACGGCCACCAGCGAACTGGCCGCGTGGACGGCCCGCTGGGCCGCGTTCACGGATACGGCCGAGGCGCTAGCCGGGGCGCTGCAGCGGATCGGCGAGGCCGGCGCGGCCAGTCTGACCGAGGTGTTCGACGGCAGGACGGCCGAACGCCAGACGGCCGCGATCACTGCCCGCGCTAACCTCCAGACCGGACTGCGCGACCTCCACGAGCGGCTGACGGCCCTGCGCGCCGAACGCGACGCGATCGCCGCCGAGCACGACGACGCGCCGCCCGCCAGCGATCTGCGGCCCGCCAGCCGTGAGGGCAGGCCGGGCGCCCCGCTCTGGCGGCTCATCCGGTTCGCGGACGGCCTCGATGAAGCCCGGGCCGCGGCCGTCGAGGGCGCGCTCTACGGCGCGGGCCTGCTCACCGCCTGGGTCCATCCCGACCCGGCGCTTACGCAGGAAGCACTGGACGCCTCCGAGGCGGATGGCTATCTGCTCCCCGGGGCGCCCGTCGCCGGCTGGACGCTCGCAGACGTCCTCGTCTCCGAGGACCAGGACGACGTCGCCCCCGCCGTCGTCGCCGCCGTGCTCCGCTCGATCGCTCTGACCGACGACCTCACGGCGGCCACGGCAGTCCCGGCGATCAGTGCGAAGGCTCAGTTCACGTACGGTGTGCACGCCGGAGCGCGCCCGAAAGAGGCCCCGGAATACATCGGCGCGACCAACCGGGCTACCCGTCGCCGCGCCCGGCTTGCCGAGCAGGACGAGCTCATCGCGCAGACCGTCGCCGGCGAGGCGCGGCTGGCCGGCGAGCTGGACCGGACCGAGGCGCTGCTCGAGGATTTGCGCCGTGCGCGGCGCGAGCTGCCGGACACGCGGCCGGTCGCCAGAGCAGCCGAGGTCGTCGGCACGCATGCTGCTCTGATGGCGCGGGCCCGGGACGAAGTGCTGGCGGCCAAGAGGACCCTGGACGCTGCGATCGCCGAGGTGGACGCGAAGACCAGGCAACTCCGGCAGGCGGCCGCGATCCGCCGGATGCCCACGGCGGCCGAGCAGGTGGACGCGATCGCACGGGCCGCCATCGAGTTCGAGAACGCAGCCACCCAGTTGCACGCCGAACGGGTCAAGCTGACCCAGGCCGAAGAGGACCTGGCCGCGCAGACCGAGACGATCGAGCGGCACAAGCTGGAGTACGCCGAGGCCGAAGGAGCTCTGGCCGAACGGGAACGAATACAGCAAGCCCTCGAAGAGGAGTTCGGGGCGCTGGAGGAGAACCTCGCCGCGGACGTCCAGCAGGTCCTCGGGAAGATCCGTGAAACCGAGAGGCTGATCGCGACGGCGGAACAGGCGTACCGCGAGCTGGACGCGCAGGCCCGCGCCGAGCACGACAAGGCGACCGCCGCGGAGGCGGACCTGCGGGCGGAGCGCCAGGCCCTGGCCGACGCGGTTGCGCAGCTGTTCGAGCACGCCGTGCAGTTCGGTGAGTACGCCAGGCCGGAGCTGCGCCCGTTGCTGGGGATCACCGACGCCGCGCTGTGGCCCGGCCCGGCGCGCTGGCCGGACCCGGCGCGCGCTAGCAGCGACCTCGCCACCGTCCTGACCAGCGACGATGGGTTCAGCGATGTGCGGTCCGTGCTTCCCCCAGGTGCCGGGGACATCCTTGACGTGTTCGGCGCCGCCACCCGCGGCGGACGGCAGGTCACCGAGGGCACGCTGAAAAACACCGCGGACCAGATGTCCGGCGCGCTGAAGGACTTCACCGAGGCCCTCGCGGTCTGCGACGAGGACTACCGGGTCGACTGGGAACCCGGTGCCGTGGTCACCGTGCACGTGATCGACGACGAAGGCCGCAAGCCGGTCGCCGAGTTCACCACCCGGATCACCGAGCGCGCCGCGGACCAGGGCGTGCTGCTGGAAGACCGGGAACGCAAGGTGCTCGAGGACGAGCTGCTTGCCGCCCTCGCCCAGCAGATCCACGGCCGGGTCATCGCCGCCCGTGACCTCACCCGGGACATGAACTCCGACACCAGGTCCAAGCCGATGTCGTCCGGGATCGCGATCGGTATCCGCTGGGCCCAGTCTGACAAGATCACCGACCCGCAGCGGACCGCGTCCCGGTTGCTCGAGCGCGATTCACCTGGCCCGGAACGGCTCGCCGAACTGCGCGGCGTTCTCCGCGACATGATCCGGGAATACCGGATCAGCCACCCGAGGGCGACCTACCGGGAGGCGCTGGCCAGCGTGCTGGACTACCGGTCCTGGCACACGTTCGAGCTGCTGCTGATCCAGCCGGGCGAGGCCGAGGCGCGGCTGACCCGCGCGAAGCATTCGGTGATGTCCGGCGGCGAGAAGTCCGCCGCTATCCACCTGCCGCTGTTCGCCGCCGCCAACGCGCTCTACTCCTCCGCCAAAGACCACTGCCCACGGATGATCGCGCTTGACGAGGCGTTCGTCGGAATCGACGAGCGGTACAAGCCAGACTTGTTCGGGCTCGCGGTCAAGTTCGACCTGGACCTGTTCATGACCGGCCACGACCTGTGGGTCACCACCGCCACGGTACCGATGATCGCGCACTACGACATGTACCACGACAAGACCACGCGCACCGTCTCGTCGCTGCTCATGCTGTGGGACGGCGAGCAGCTCATCGACGCCGCCGCCGGGTACGCCGACAACGACGCGCTGGTGACCGAGTTGCTCGGCTTCCGCCCTACCCGGCACGCGCCGCTCGGCACCGCTTCGACCCTGTACGCGGGGCCAGAGAGTGACGCCGACGAGGACGACGATGCCGAATCCCTATGACGGCCCCGAGTACCGGCGGCTGCTTACTGCGGCCCGCCGTTCCCTGGAGCGCACCGGCGGCGACCTGACCGGGTCAGTCAGTGTCACCTACCCGGACGACGCTGAACGCAAGGCGATCATCGGTGTCACCGGCCAGTACCGGCCCGAGGGGACCAGCCGGATCACGGTGCGCCTGGCTGACCTCGACGCGGCGGTCCGCGAAGCGACCGGGCACGGTCTGCCGGACCTGCTGGCCGGGCTCGGAGCGCCGCTGCGCAACCGTCCCGCAGAGAAGCAGCGGCTCGCAGCCGAGAGCGCCGCCGCCCTTCGCTCGGCGGAAAAGAGCCCTCTGCATTCCTTGCGAGAGTGGTTCCGGGAATGGGTTTCGGTGATCGCGTGGGACGGAACCATGACCAGGCTGGTCAACGTGGGCGAGCAACGGCGGGTCGGGCAGGCGGTGCGGGTGCTCGAAGTACTGGAGGCGCGGGCTGGGGTCCCGGTACAGCTCGCGGAACTCGCGGCCGAGGTCACGGGAGACACCAAGGCGCTGAACCACGGAACGGCGCTGTGCACATTGGTGCTGCGGGCGCTGGCTCTGCGTACCGGGGCGGCCAAGCCCGCGACGGCCGAGGAACGCAGGGAGCTGTGGGACTCCAGCGGCGTGGTCGTAGACGACCTGGCGAGCCGGGTACTGGTGCTGAACCTGCCAGCTCACGGGGACGGGCTCGGTGAGTGGCTCACCGGGGCGGCCCGGTTGGGCGTGCCGTTTTACGTCACTTTGCAGCAGCTCGTGGAGTTGCCCGTGGCCGTGCGGCCTTTGCTCGTGTACGTATGCGAGAACCCGGCGGTGCTCCGGCGGGCGGCGGCCGAATTGGGGGCGGGGTCGGCGCCCTTGGTATGCACGGAGGGACAGCCGTCGGCGGCGTTTCACCATCTCGCGGCGGCGCTCACGCGGGGCGGCGGCGAGCTGCGGTACCACGGTGACTTCGACTGGCCGGGCGTCGCGATCGCGGGCTCAGTAATGCGCCGCCACGGCGCACGGCCGTGGCGGATGGGCGCCGCCGACTACATCGCCGGGGTGCGGGCTGACGCCGAGCATGTCCGGCTGACCGGCACGCCGCAGCCGACACTGTGGGATCCGGAACTCGGCGAGGTCATGACCACGACGGGACGTGCCCTGTACGAGGAAAGCGTGGCCGGCGCCCTGATCGCCGATTTGCCGGGCCACGGCCTCGCGCATGAGCGGTCATTCTTTTTTTTTTTTTTTTTTTTTTTTTTTTTTTTTTTTTTTTTTTTTTTTTTTTTTTTTTTTTTTTTTTTTTTTTTTTTTTTTTTTTTTTTTTTTTTTTTTTTTTTTTTTTTTTTAGCTTTCCGCCCTATCGGGTGACGTCTCCGCGCCGTGCCGGCCTGACTTCCATCATAGGTTCGCGACGGCTCTGGCCGGATCGGGCTCCGGCATTCCGCTGGGCTCCCAGTCCCCGTCTGATCGCGCGTACGGATACCAGCGGAGATCACGGCCGAGCCGGAGCTGCAGCCGGCCCGCGGTGACCCGGTTGCCCTGGATGCTGTCCGCAGCGCCGGTCTTGGCATGGAGGGCCGCCCGAGCCGCCTTGAGCAGCTCAGCGGAATCCGGCTCCTCTGTGGCCGGGTCCCACTCGGTGCTCAGCAGCTCCAGGCCGGTCATGCCGCCGTGCCGCCAGGCGAGCGCCTTCCGGGCAAGTTCACGTCCGACGACGCCAGAACGCGCCGCGAGCATAGTGAAAGCGGGCGTGCCCAATGCCCGGGAGGCCCGGCGGGCCAGGTCGGTGTCCGGGGCGAGGGTCAGCCCGGCGTCAGTGCTGAGGCCCACCGCCATTTCCCATGCCCGCGTGGCCGCATCGGCGGCCAGCTCCAGCAGGTCGTCGCGAAGGCTGCCCGCTGATGGCGGCGGCTCCACCGGCAGTGCCGCCGGAGCCCCCGGGCGCCCGGGCGGCAGCGGCGGGGCAGGGATCGGTACCGACGACGGCGGCGCGCTGAACGCTGCCCGGGCATCGACGCCTTCGTCGGTGAACGCCTGGCCGGGTTTCGTCGATGGCTGCGGGCCGGAGCCCGCTTGACCGGCCGCCGTCGTTCCCGGCTCGCCCGCCCGGCCGGAAGCCGCGCCGCGACGGCGTGTCCGGACCCCGGCCATTATCTGGTCGCGGGTCCGGCCGCGCAGGAGCAGAAGGACAAATGGGTCAGCATCCAGGGCGTCGGTGACGAGGTAACAGGCCGCTGCCGCATGCTTGCACGGGTCCGCATCGTCCGGGCAGGTGCAGCGCGGCCCGATTTCGCCGCCGCCGGGTAGCAGGTCGAGCCCGGCGGCGGCCGCATCGTCGGCGATCTCGGGTGGCAGCTCGCCGTCCAGTAGCGCCGCAGCGTGACCGAGTCGGGCGGAGATGGCTGTGAGTACCCGGTCCCATTCGCCGTCGGTGAAGCGCCGTACCCGGATCCGGACCTCGTACGGATGTGTCTTGCGGCCCCGTACCTGAGCTCGCACCTCGCCCGGCGCCATGATGAGCTCGCCGACCGAGCCGCCGCGCGCGTAGTCCCGGCCGCGCGGCAGGCGGTTGGGGTCTAGCCGGGCTCGCTGCTCCAGCGCTTCCAGCCATGCCCGGCCCCACCAGGTTCGGCCGAATTCCGGTTTCTCCCGGTCCATCCCGGCCGGGTTGTCGGCCCTGTCGTTCATATGGCGGCTCGCAGGCTGACGAGTTCGGTGATCTGGTCATCGGAAAGCTCGGCGATCCAGCCCTCGCCAGAGCCGATCACGGCCTCGGCGAGCTCGCGTTTCTTTCCCAGCAGTGCTGCTATCCGGTCTTCGAGCGTTCCCTCGGTGATGAGCCGGTGTACCTGCACCGGGCGGTCCTGGCCGATCCGGTATGCGCGGTCGGTTGCCTGATCCTCCACCGCGGGGTTCCACCACCGGTCGTAGTGCAGCACGTGGGTGGCGCGAGTCAGCGTCAGGCCAGTGCCGCCCGCCTTAAGCGACAGCAGGAACACCGGAACCTTACCGGCCTGGAACTCCGCCACCATTTCCTCTCTGCGCCGCACGGGAACACCGCCGTGCAGGAACAGCGAGCCGATTTCGCGGGCGTCAAGGTGCTGCTGCAGCAGCGTCGCCATCTGGGTGTATTGCGTGAAGACGAGCATCGATTCACCGTTGGCCAGGATTACATCGGTCAGCTCGTCGAACGCGGCCAGCTTCCCGGACCGGCCAGCCAGTGGTCCTGGCTGCTTCAGGTACTGGGCCGGGTGGTTGCAGATCTGCTTCAGCCCGGTCAGAAGCTTGAAAACCAGCCCGGCGCGCTCGATGCCCTCCTTGGTGGCGATCGCTTCCATCGTCTCGCGGACCATCGCCTCGTAGAGCGTGACCTGCTCGGCGGTGAGCGGCACGAACTGGTCCGTCTCAGTCTTACGCGGTAGCTCGGGCGCGATCCCGGGATCTGTCTTCCGGCGCCGGAGCAGGAACGGCCGGATCAGCGCCGCGAACCGGGCGGTCGCCCCAGCGTCACGGTAACGCTCGACCGGTACCGCCACCCTGCGGGTGAATGGCTCCAGGTGCCCGAGCAGGCCAGGTGTTGTCCAATCGAGGATCGCCCACAACTCCGACAGCCGGTTCTCCACTGGCGTTCCGGTCAGCGCGACCCTCGCAGGCGCGGGTACGGCCCGCAGCTCACGGGCGGTGCGCGACAGCGGGTTCTTCACGTGCTGAGCCTCATCGGCGACGACGAGACCCCACCCGATCTGGGCGAGCCGCGCCGAGTCACGCAGGACCACGCCATAGGTGGCCAGGACGACCTCATCGACGGCCAGGTCCTGCAGGTGCCGGCCGCCCCCGTGGTAGCGGCGGACAGGGATGTCGGGAGCGAATCGGCGCACCTCGCGTTCCCAGGTTCCGAGCAGCGAAGCCGGGCATACAACGAGCGTCGGTCCCGCCTTCGAATCCCGCCGGTGCAGGTGCAGCGCGATCACCTGGATCGTCTTACCGAGCCCCATGTCGTCGGCGAGGCAGCCGCCGAGCCCGGCGCCGCACATCCCGGCCAGCCAGGCCAGGCCCCGCTGCTGGTACGGCCGCAGCGTCGCCATGAGACCTGGCGGAGGTTCGAGCGGCTCGGGGGCTGACGCGATGCTCGCGACCTGGCGGGCGAGGTTGGCGAGCGGGCCTTCGGCGACGACCGGCACGGTCTCGCCGTCGATCTCCGCCGAGCCCGTGAGTACCGCACCGAGTGCTTCGCAGGTGCGCATCCGCGTCCGCGGCGGGCGGCGCAGCCTGTCAAGCAGGGCCGGATCGAGGATCACCCAGCGGCCACGCAGCCTGATCAGCGGCCGCTTCGCCTCGGCGAGGGCGGTGATCTCATCGGCGTCAAGCAGCGCACCGCCGAGCGTGAGCTGCCAGCGGAAATCCAGCAGCGCGTCGAGCCCGAACCCAGCTTCCGTGAGCTTCCCGGGTGCTGGCGTGGCGACAGCCCGCAGCTTCAGGCCGCTCGAGCATGCTAGACGGCCACAGCACTTCAATGCCGGCGCCCGCTAGTTCTTCGGCTGCCGGGCCGAGCAGGCTGGTGAGCGCATCGTCGTCGAGGTCGATCACCGACGGACTGGGCTGCCGCAGCACCTCAGCGAGCGGCGGCCACACTGATGCGCCGCGCCGTAGCGCAAGCAGCAGATCCGTCTCCGCCTGCGGGCCAAACCTGGCAAGCACCGTTTCCGGCTGATTCCACAGTGCGGCGGCGTCAACGATCAGGCTCGGGTCTGCGGTACTGCGCAGCTGCAGCACCAGCCGGAACGCGGGCGTGTCCGCGTCGGGACGCTCGTCTTCCTCGTCTTCCTCCTCGTCCGCCGTGTCCATGGGGGATGCCGTGACCGTCTCGATCCGCAGGCCCAGTCGCGCTCCGGCCGAAAGGCCTTCGCGCGTGTCGGCGAGCCACTCCGCGAGATCGCTGACCCGGGTCGGCTCAGCAGCAGCGAACGCCGGTGACGCAGTGGTCCGGGGTGCAGCGGGCGACCGTGCGATGGTGTCGGCGATCGCGTCCCAAAGTTCGCGGACCAATGCTTCCGGAGACCGGAGCCGCATCGGGCGCGAGCCGGGAACTCCCAGGGCATGCGCGGCCGGCGGGAAAACGGCAGCGAGTTCGTGCAGCCAGCTGAGGTCGGCCGGATCGAGCGGTCCGGCACGCCAGACGTCCATGTCGTCTGCCCCGACGGTCGGCAGAAGCCGACCGCGCGCGACGAGCCCCACTCCTGCGGCCACAGCCGCCGCCCAGACCCGGGCACTGCGCCGCATCGGCAGCCCAGCGTGGCTGGGATCGATGGCAAGCAGCGCCGGGAGAGCCTCGGCGAGCGGGATGATTTCCGCCGATACCAGGCGCTTGCGTATGCCGTACGTGCCGCCGGGGAAGACCAGCTCCAGCTTGGCGGATCCCGAGCCATTACCCCAGAGCGCGAACACGCCTCGCCGGGGAATCTCGCTCGGTATAAAGATCAGCTCGCCGTCCAACACGCAACCGCACGATACCGGTTTTCTTGTCCGGTCGGCCGGGACTTACCCCCCGTGTCGCATTTGATCATGCTCGTCGTTCCCCTCGTCGCCGGCCGACCTGGTGTGCTGCACGCCGGATGATCCCACGCTGGCTCGTGCTCGATGCGTTCCGGAATAGCAAGTCTGGGCTCCTCACGATCTCGGCGATTAACGATGTCGTACTGATCGCCGTACAGGCACCTCAGATAGGGCTCAGGGCCAGCTAGCCAGCCTCACATCGGGGCCACCCCAGACGGCTGCCCAGCGACCGCCACGACCAGACCCTCAGCTTAAAGACTTTTCAGGTCGAAATAGCTAACGCTAAGCACGTGGGGCGCCACCGAGATTGCGAAGCAGATGCCGAAGTGCCAGCAGAACCGCTCCCGCTATACCGCCCCGCGCGACTGCTGCTGCGCTTGGCCCTTTGCCGGATCGTTGCCCATACGCCTCGCGGGCCTCATCCGCGGACATGCCAAGTCTGTTACCAATCTGGTCCCAACTGCGGCCGTTACTGCGGGCCTCTGCTACGAGCCCGGCGATCTGTTCGGGAGGGATTTCGGGGTTGTACCGTGCCAGGCCGATAGCGGCCAAGTCGGTCATATCCTCGCCTACCGTGTCAGGATCCTGGCCGGCGAGCTGGTGTTCGATGTCGTCCAACTCCTGTCGCAGGTAGTCACGCTTGCTCATCTACCGTCGCCCCCGAGCCCAGCTGGGCGTGTTTCGACCACGCCACCGCAGACGGTCAAAGTGGATGATTGCCTCGTCGGGGGTGTATTCGGCATCGATGCCGACCTCAACATCGCGGCCTGACGTGTCGATCGAGGCATACAGCGCCATCCCGCGCCTGCTACGAGCAATGAAGTGATATCGCCCGTCATAGGCCCGCCACAGGTCCTCATCAGACCAGTTATTTTCTTCGTAGTGATCGCGCGCTGGCGGATCAATGACACGAGGCCTGCGGTTGCCGAATCCAGCAGGTGGGGGCACCTGCAGGATCGTACCGTCATCCGCCTACATGCCGTCATTCTTCTAGGGTACGCCGCACCCTCAAGGTCTCTGATTTGCTGACACGGAGGTGCCCGCGTCCATCATCGAATCTTTGTTCCTCTTCCCCTTGGCAAGTTAAGTAACGGATGGGTTCTGCGAGTTTGTCCGCTCCAACGGCCAGCCCCGGCGATGCGACGAGGGGTATCCCCGACCCTGCGTCTTGCGTTGGCCGGGCCTTTTGCGGGGCCGGATGGTGACGTTGGCCTTTGGGTGGAACAGGGCGTGCTGCCGCAGCCTGGAGCGGTGGGAAGTGAGGGTATGGCCCGGCGTCATCCGGGAGGTGAGGCGCCCAGCTCGGGCGGGGATGAACTGGCGGCCTGGGCGGAACGGACCCGGCGCCGCCGGGCGGAGGAGCCGTCTCGCGGCACCCTTCGGTTCGCGTTCTACGGGCGGGTCTCGACCGAGGATCACCAGGACCCGGTGACCTCACGGGCCCGGCAGCTAGATCAGGCCCGGACGCTGGTAGCCGGGCAGGGGCGGATCGTGGCGGAGTTCTTCGACATCGGGCAGAGCTGGACACTGGCGTGGGCGCGGCGGCCGCAGGCCGCGGCCCTGGTCGCGGCGCTGCCTGATCCGGACCGGGGCTGGGACGCGATCGTGATCGGCGAATACGAGCGGGCCTTCTACGGTGGCCAGTACGCCTCGATGGCCCCGCTGTTCGAGCATTACGGCATCCAGCTGTGGACGCCGGAAGTGGGGCGGATCGACTATCACGCCGAGGACCATGAGCAGACCATGCTGGCGCTGGGGTTCCAGTCGAAAAAGGAAATCGTCCGCACCAGGATCCGGGTCCGCACCGCGATGGCCGCCCAGACCCGTGAGCAGGGACGGTACCTGGGCGGCCGCCCGCCCTACGGGTACAAGCTCGCCGACGCGGGCCCGCACCCGAACAAGGCACACGCCGCGTGGGGGCGGCGGGCGCACCGGCTTGAGCCGGACCCGGACACCGCGCCGGTGGTGCGGTGGATGTTCGGCCAGCGGCTGGCTAGGCACAGCGCCGCGCGGATCACCCGGGCACTGAACGACGCCGGGATCCCGTGCCCCTCGGCGGCCGACCCCAAGCGCAACCCGCACCGTTCTGGCGCGGCGTGGACGTTGCGCACGGTAGCGGCCAGCCTGGCCAACCCCCGCTACACCGGCCGGCAGGTGTGGAACCGGCAGCGCACCGATCACGACCTGGTCGACCCGGCCAACACCGGGCTGGGCCATAAACAGGTACAGCGATGGAACCTGCCCACTGGATGGGTGATCTCCGCCCGGCCCGCCCACCCGGCGCTGGTCAGCGAGGCCGACTACATCGCCGCCCAGGACGCCACCGCGCCGCGCGGCCCGGCCGGTCCGGCGACGCGCCGGTACCTGCTGGGCGGGCTGCTGGTCTGCGGGCGGTGCGGGCGGCGGCTGGAATCGGCCTGGTCCAACGGCAAGCCCGCCTACCGGTGCCGCCACGGCTACACCAGCGCCACCCGTCCCGATCCCGGGCGGCCGAAGAACCTCTACGTCCGCGAGAGCCAGGTCCTGCCCCACCTGGCCGCCCTGGCCATCCTGCACGCGAGCGATGACCGCATCCGGGCCAGCCGGAAGACCGGCAGCGCCCAAGTCACGGCGCCCGCGCAGACCGCGAAGCTGATCGACCGCCTGCGACTGACCGGTACCAGCCTGATCTACGACCCGGCCGCACGAACGCTCCGGACGGACACCACAAACTCCCTAGCCGTCACCGTCGGCTAGCGCCACAACGAAGGCGATCAGGAAGGAGGTCACACCAGGTAGAGCACCCGCTGCAGCCGCAGGCCGGGCCCGGGTGACGATCCCGCATGCCCGGAAACGGCAAATCATGGGGTATTAACGTGTCCGAGATCGACCCCACTACCCCATATTGCTCTATAAGCCACAGCGCCGAGATAGATCTGTAGCGCGCTTGCGTCTGCTGACTATGACCGTATGTCTCTGACCATCGGAAATACATTTCTGCCAGGCCACAGAGGACCTGGTCTGCAACTGGGGCTCACCTAAGGAACCGACTTGAACCCCCATGGCAACCGAGTTAAACCCCCATAGCATGGTCACGGCACGGGAAGCTGGGCTCAGTCAGATGCCAGGCTGCTGCTCCGCGGGTGCGTGCAGCTGGGCGAGCTGGCGTCGCAGTTCGTCGGCCTGGGCCTCGACCTGCCCCAACTGCCGCTTCAGGCTGGCCCGAGACGGCGGCCTCGGCATCTTCGGCGGCTTCGGCTCGGGCGGGCGCGAGACAAGCCAGCCGATGCGCTGGCACGCAACGATGATCCGGGCCCGCGGGCAGGTGTAGCACAGATGCTCGGAGCATCGGTTCGGGGATCGCGATGGGTCTCGCCACTTTTCTTAGAAGCGATGATAAGCGTCGTAGAAACGAAGAGCTGGCCGTTGCTTGGGAAAAGCAGATGGATGACGTGGCCCTTCTCTATGAGACCAGGCCCGACGAAACGGGATCTTCATCTCAGGCAGACGGGTCTAAGGCACCAGGTAATCCCGAAGGCTGGCAAATTATAGCCCAAGCCTTGCGGGAACGCGCACAGAGTATTCGCGCAGGAGAAGTTAAGTTGGAGGCTCGACCAACTTGGCCTGCTTCGGGAGCAGTTGACACGCAATAATAGCCGTGCTCCTACGATCCGCTATTGAGTGGCCTTTGAGCTTGTGTCATTTCGTTGGACTGCCGAAATCCCAGTGTTCATGTTTGATGACTGAGGCTGGCAGCCGAAGTCACGGACCGTCCGACCTGCGCCGGGCCCTGCCATGCAGATTTGGAAGCGTGTCAGCGGCGAATCCACCTGGCAAGCGGAAGGCCAGGTCGTCTGGGTTGGGCTCCGCCACGGATCGCAAGCTAACGGCTAGTCTCATTTCTAGTCTCATTCATGTACGTGTACCTGCGTCCATCACCGTCCAATACGGTTCTCTGAGCTGGGTTTATACACCAGTATGGTCGGTCCTGGACTGTCGTCCTTAATACTGAAAATCGGACGCTTGAGAATCTGTCGACCAGACGTGGACCAGCCAACGTCTCACCGAGCAATCTGCGCAGGTACAGACTGGAACGAACTACAGCCTCCGGAGTGGGCGTGCCCGTTACGTGCCCGATACGGGGGTAACAAGCTGCATTCAGCGGACACCCATGGACACTTGGATACAGCCATCTACATGGGATGCGCTGGCTGACGGCCTGGCGTTAACCACTTCCAAGCTGATGGGTCAGAGCCGAGACTCAGCAGCCTTTGGGAATCGAACGCCTAGGCAGGTGCGTCGAGTAGCGAACGCACGCTGCCATCCGGAGAGAAGCGGAAACTAAGCGCCCATCGGCTGAGGCGGCCGGTTTGATCATCGGGATGGTGGCTTAGGTTCTCAAGTCGTACTTCAGAAAGGTCTCTCTCGCCGTTTTCGCGGGGTTGCGCAGTCACAGTCAGCAGATAGGCGGCAGCTCTTGTCGCGGGAGCAATAATCAGCGCACGATCGCCTTCGATACTTGCCAATTCAGTAAGAACAGGACGAAGCCTCTCTCGAACTCTCTTTGCAAAGTCTTCGGCACCCGGAACGCCGAAGCAATCTCCCAGGGCGAACAGCGATAAGTGCATCTCGGTAACGTGTGACCTTGGCGGTACTGAATCGCCGTGCGCAAAGCCTTGCTGAAGGACGCTCCAAGCGTGCAAGCAGGATCGACTGAGATACTCTTCGACCCATGGATCGCGTATCTGCAAGTAACCAAGAGCAAACTCAGCACGGATTCGAAGCCAGGTTTCTTCCTTTTCCTTGTCGAGGATGAACCCCAGAGCTCTAGTAACTGAGCCGCTCCAGCCGCCCGTAACTACGGTCTCGATAGCTTGGCGACTGTAAACTCCAGCATTTTGGAGGATCATATGTCGTAGCAGGCTCTTCGTTCCGGCAAGTAGGTGAGGTGGGATGCCCCCAGTATTGTCAAGTTCGCCTACTGCCTTCTGAACGATTTCGAACCTGTGGGGCTCGATTACTGGATCTGGCCTGGGCGACCGGCCGGGTCGGCATCATCGCTGTGTGGTCTTCTCCGTCGTCTACCTGCTCGCGCGCTGCCTCCTCGGCTGCCTGACGGTCCTGGCCCGGCGTGGAGTGTCCAAGGATGCTGAACTTCTGGTGCTCCGGCACGAGAACGCGGTGCTGCGCCGCCAGTTCGGCCGGGTCCGGTACCAGCTGGCCGACCGGCTGTGGCTCGCGGCGCTGTCCCGGCTGATCCCCAAGCGGCGATGGGGTGAGGTGTTCGCGGTGACCCCGGCGACACTGCTGGCCTGGCACCGGCGACTGGTCGCACGCAAATGGGATTACGCGAACCGGCGGGCGTCCCGGACGGCCGTCCACGGCGGCCACGATCCGCAAGCTCGTGATCCGCATGGCCACTGAGAACCCGACGTGGGGGCACCGGCGCGTGCAAGGCGAACTCGTTAAGCTCGGCCACCCGATCGCCGCCTCCACGGTGTGGCAGATCCTGCACGCCGCCGGGATCGGCCCCGCACCCCGCCGCAGCGGCCCGACCTGGAAGCAGTTCCTGACCGCGCAGGCCCGCAGCATCGTCGCGGTCGACTTTGTCCACGTGGACACCGTGCTGCTGCGGCGCCTCTACGCCCTGATCGTCATCGAGCACAGTACCCGCCGCGCCCACCTGGCCGGCATCACCGCCACCCCGACGGCGGGTCGACGACGCAAGCGGCGCGCAACTTCCTGATGGACCTCGGCGCACGAGCGACTTCAGTCAAGTTCCTGATCAGGGATCGTGCAGGCCAGTTCACCGGTTCCTTCGACGCCGTTTTCACGGCGGACGGGATCAGGATTCTGGCCAGCCCGCCGCAGGCGCCCAGGGCGAACGCGATCTGCGAGAGGAT
>CAVUNW010000079.1:0-221801 GCA_963742865.1 uncultured Actinomycetes bacterium | reverse complement strand
CCGGGAACGCAGCGGCGGCGGTCCCTGGCCAGGCGCGGCGCCCGTGGCCGCCTGGCCTGCAGCCCGCAGCGGCGGCCCGCGGCCCGGGACATGTACCGCGGCCGCCGCCTGGCCCACGGCCCGGGATGGCAGCGCCGGCGCCTCCTGGCGGCGTAGCGTGGACGCCGTGACGGAGGCGCCGCCGGCCGGCCAGCGAGTAGTGATCGCCGAGGACTCGGTCTCCTGCTGGCCGGGCTGACGAAGCTGCTGGAGAGTGCCGGCTTCCAGGTCGCGGCCACGTCCGGTGACGCCGAGGGCCTGCTGGCCGCGGTCGAGCGGGAACGGCCGGACGTGGTGATCGCCGACGTGCGGATGCCGCCCACCCACACCGACGAGGGCATCCGGGCCGCCCTGGTCATCCGCAGCCAGTGGCCGGAGATCGCGGTCCTGGTGCTGTCGCAGTACGTGGAGGAACGGTACGCGGCCGACCTGCTGTCGGCGCACACCCACGGGGTCGGTTACCTGCTGAAGGACCGGGTTGCCGACGTGGCCGACTTCCTCGACGCCCTGCGCCGGGTAGCCGTGGGCGGCACCGCGCTCGACCCCGAAGTGGTGGCGCAACTGCTGGTGCGCCGGGGCGGCGACCCGCTGGACAACCTGACCGAACGGGAACGTGACGTGCTGGCCCTGATGGCCCAGGGCCACTCCAACGCGGAGATCGGCACCGCCCTGGTCATCACCGACAGCGCGGTGAGCAAGCACATCAACTCGATCTTCGCCAAGCTCGGCCTCTACCCCGGCGACGCGGGCCACCGCCGCGTCCTCGCCGTCCTCCGCTACCTCGGCGCCGGCCCGCCGCCCCGTCCCCGACCTGCGTGCGGGATGGCCAGCTCAGCCCACACGACCTTGCCGCCTTGCGGAGCGGGAAACCAGCTCCATTTCGTGCTCAGCGCGGCCACGATCGCTAGTCCCCGGCCGCTTATCTGCTTGCCGGCTACGTCGCGCGGCACGGGTGTGGCCAGGTCACCGTCCCAGACCTCGATGACGATGCTCGCCTCGAACAGCAGCAGCCGCACGTGGATGGCCGGGACATCTTCCGCCTCGCCGCCACTTGCCTCTGTACCGGCTGGGCCAGTCGCGCTGACCGCGTTGGTCGCCAGTTCAGACACGACCAGCTCCGCATCTGCGACCAGGGCCGCCAGGCCCCAGCGGTCCAGACCGAGACGGACGAGTCCCCGGCTGTATCCGACCGCTGCCGGGACCGCCGCGAGCGTCAGGAAGCTGATGCCCAGGGCGTGCGACGGATACGGGAAGTCCATTTCCTTGCCGGCGGGTACGGTACGGGTTCGGTAAGCATCGGTGCGTTCCTAACGAGGCACGGGGCGAAGTGATCTGCTACCCAACGTGCCAGGACGGCACTACCGTAGGAACCGGTCAGGCCGGTACCGGCAATACCCGCCGTGCAGCGGCAAGACCGGGCGCTGGCCGGAAAACCCCCGCAAAAGACGGGAGGCAATGATGCCCGCGGTCAGGGAGCTGGATCCCGGTGCCTTGCCGGCGCTTTCGGCGCCGAGGTCAGGCGGGCCCGTGAGGCCGCCGCGATGACGCTGGCCGGCCTGCGCGGCCGTCCCGTGCGATGCCTCCACCGTGTCCAGGATCGAGGTGGCCTGCTTAGCCCGACCGAGAGATTCGCGGCCGCCTGCGATGAAGCGTTCCCGCAGATGGGCGGCTGGTTCACCCGGTTCTACCGGGACAGCCGCACGCGGCACTGCCCGTATCCGGGATGGTTCGTCGGTTGGGTGGCCGCCGAGGGCGGGCAACGGTGATCCGATGGTGGGAAACGCTGCTCGTACCGGGCCTGCTCCAGACGGCCGAATACGCTCGGGCGCTGTTCAAGGCATGGCAGACCACGGGTGACGAGGATGAGGTCGACCAGCTCGTCGCGGCGCGGATCGACAGGAGCGCATCTTTGACCGGCCGAAGCCGCCGTCCTTCTGGGCGGTGGTAGACGAGGGCGTGCTCAGGCGCCACATCGGCAGCGCGAAGGTGATGCACGATCAGCCGGTGCACCTGGCCGAGTTGGCCGAGCGCCCCATGATCAAGGTGCACGTGATCCCGGCCGAGGTCGGCGCGCACATTGGCCTGCTGGGTGCCTTCGCCATCGCCGGCTTCGCCGACGACGCGCCCGGTATCGTCTACTTCGAGTCGCCGGACGAGGGCGGAGACGACGAGGGACTCCGCCACGCTGGCCAAAACCATCCTGACGTTCGATACGTTGAGATCCGAAGCGCTTCCGCGCGGAGCTTCACGGGACTTGATCATGAGAGTAGCTGAGGAACATGGACGCGACCTGGCGTAAGTCCAGCTACAGCGGCGGTAACGGCGGCGGGTGCCTCGAGATCGGTGTCCGTGCCCAAGCCGGCCGCGTGCTGGTGCGGGACACCAAGGACCGTCAAGGGCCGGTACTCGCCTTCAGCCCGAAGACCTGGCGCCGATTCGCCGGCCAGGCCAAGACCGCCGGGCGTAGCCTCTGATCCTGTGCGTGTTCCGCCGCGCGCGGCCAGCTCGACATGCCAGCGCCCGGCGGCCGTCAGCTGCTGGCGTCCCACGGGTCGATGAGGCCGATCCCGGTGTCCGTGAAATCGCCGGTGTTACGGGTAGCCCGGCCAGCACCTCCCGCTGGGGTGTCTCAGCTTGTCGGCAGCGTTCTCGAGTGAATACCTGACTACGCTGCCAACGTCCCCGGAGCCGTCCTTTGCGACGCACGCCTGGGACTCCTGGTGACGGATAGCATGGGCCGCCCGCATTCGGGTGGCTTTTCCGCGGTATCCGCGGTTTTGCCGCCCCGGATCGCGGTTCGCCGCCCGGATCAGGAGCGCCTGTGGCTGGTGGGCTGGCGAGGCGTGTGATGACAGAAGCGCAGGCCCTGACCGCAGCCCCATTAGGGCCGGGTTGCCCGCTCAGCTGGCGCTGATCAGGGGGAGCGCGGCGGGGCGGCCGTCCTCGATGAGCGCGACCGCGTGGGTCACGGCGGCGGGCTCGTAGCCGGGCGCGCAGTCCGCCAGCACGCGCAGCGCGGTGCGCGCGAGGTGATGGGCCATGCCGATGAGGCGCGCCGGCTCGTCGCCGTCGATCAGTGCCTGCAGGATCTGCGCGTGCTCCACGTCCCCGGCCGTCTGCCAGCTGTGCGGGTCCGACACCTGGTAGATGCGGATGTAGCGGATCGTCCGGTCGGCCAGCGCCTGCAGCTGCCGCTGCATCGACTCGCCCGCGCCGGCCGTGATCAGCCGGTGGTAATCGGCGTGCGCGGCGAACCACGCACCGAAGTCCCCGCTCTTGGCCGCGCGCCGCATCGCGGTCAGCAACCGCCGGGCTTCCTTGCGGTCAGCCACCGTGAAGCTTCCCATCGTCATGGACAGCGCCAGCGTCTCAAGCAGGATCCGGCTGGCGTACATATCGTCCAGCTCCTGGGGGTCGAGGCCCGCCACCCGGGTCCGCTGGTTGGGCTCGATCTCGACCAGCCCTTCCTCCTGCAGCATCCGCAGCACCTCGCGCAGCGGCGTGCGGCTGACCCCGAGCTGCCGGGCCAGGCTCACCTGCGACAGCTTCGTCCCGGGGGTCAGCGTGCCGTCGAGGATGCACTCGCGCAGGTACGCGTGCAGGCGTCGGGATGGCCTGCCGGGCTTCCGGCAGGTCGACCTTGCGGATATCAGGAATCTGAACGACCCGTGGCATGACAGCTATTGTCCCCGATCGCCCCGCATTTGCATACAGTTTGTTCCCCGCAAAGGGTTGACTCGGCCCCAAAACTGCATACAGTTTGAGGCATGACAGAGAGCCGGGAACCAGCAGGCCGGGTGGATATGTCCCGGCTGCTGGGCTCGTGACTACTGGCTGATCCGCTACATCCCCGCGCCCGGCACGGGCCAGGCCGCTATCGACGCCCGTGTCGAAGAACACGTTGCCTGGCTGCTGGAATTGGAACGTGACGACGTGGTCCTGGCCTCCGGCCCGCTGCTGTCGGGGCCGGGCGCCGGGCCCGGCTCGGGGGTGACGATTATCCGGGCCGACAGCGAGGAAGCAGCCAGGAAAATCGCCGCCGGCGATCCGTTCGTCCGGCACGGGCTGCGGACCTTCGAGGTTTACCGGTGGCGGCTCAACGAGGGAAGTATCGGCGTCCGGGTCAGCCTGGGCACCGGCACCTTCGACTGGCGCTGAACGGCGGCAAGGAGGCAGCGATGCAACGAGTCGGCGTGATCGGTCTCGGCAAGATGGGCCTGCCCATCGCGCGCAACCTGATGGAGCGCGGCTTCGAGGTGATCGGCTACCGCCGCAGCGGGTCCGCCGAGCTGGCCGAGGCCGGCGGCCAGCACCGCGGACTCCGCGGCCGAGGTCGCCGAGCAGGCCGATGTCCTGCTGTCGATCGTCCCGGACACCGCCGCCGTGGCCGACGTCGTGTGCGGCGACACCGGCACGCTGACCGCCCTGCGCCCCGGCACCGTGCACATCGAGATGAGCACCATCGATGTCGCGCGCAAGAGCGCCATCCGGGACGCGGTCCAGCGCCGCGGCGGCGACATGCTGGACTGCCCGATCAGCGGCAGCCCGGCCATGGTCGCCCCCCGGCTGGCCACCACGTTCGTCTCCGGCGAGCGAGGCCAGCGTGCAGAAGGTCCGGCCGGTCCTTGACGCGATCTCTGGCCCCTGGGTGTATACGGGCGCGTTCGGCACCGGGGCGCGGCTGAAGTACATCGCGAACCTGCTGCTGGCCGTGCATACCGTGGCCGCGGCCGAGGCGATGGAACTGGCCCGGCGCAGCGGCCTCGACCTGGATCTCGTGCAGCGCACCCTGGACGACTCGATCGGCAGTTCGGCGATCTGGCGGCAGCGCGGCCCGCTGATGCGCGAGCGGGCCTGGTCGCCCGCGCCCGGCCCGATCACCACGCTGCACCCCATCCTGCAGCAGATCGAGGACTGCGCCGCGGAGACCGGCCTGGCCGCGCCGGTTTTCGCCTCCGCCAAGGCGGTGTTCGACAAGGCGCTGGCGGACGGGTGGGGCCACCTCGACATCGCATCCGTCTACGACCAGATTTCGGGCGTGTCCGCCCTCGGCCAAGGAGAGCCCTCATGACCTGGCAGCTGTCGACGTACGAGCCGGGACGGGACGTCCGGGCTGGCCGTGCTGCGCGCGGACGGCTCGCTGGCCGGGCCGCCGGAGCTCAAGCGCTGGCCCACGATGATGGAGCTGCTGGCCGACTGGGAGCAGGCCGAAGGCGTGCTGCGTGGGCTGGAGGTCACCGGTGCGCCGCTGGTCGAGCACGACAGCCTGCTGGCCCCGGTGCGCTGGCCGCGCAAGGTCATGTGCGCGGGCGTCAACTACCGCCGGCACATGCGCGAGATGGGCGGTGAGATCCCCGCGGCGGGCTGGCGGCCGTTCTTCTTCCTGAAGGCCCCGACCACGACCGTCATCGGGCCCGGCGACCCGATCGTCGTCCGCTGCCCCGGAGCGGGCCCGCTACGACTGGGAGGCCGAGCTGGCCGTGGTCATCGGCACCGGCGGCCGCGACATCGACGCGGCGGACGCGCTCGGCGCACGTCGCCGGGTACTGCGTGGCCAACGACATCACCGCCCGCGGCCACCACCAGCGGGACAGCGTGCCGGCCGACGCCTTCCGCTACGACTGGTTCGCCGCCAAGTCGATGGACGGGGCGCTGCCCCTGGGCCCGGGCATCACCCCGGCCTTCCAGGTACCCGACCCGCAGCACCTTCGGCTGCGCCTGTGGGTCAACGGGGAGCTGCAGCAGGACGAATCCACCGCCGACATGGTCTGCACGGTCGCGGAGCTCATCGCGGCCGCGAGCGAGGTCGCGACGCTGGAGGCGGGCGACGTGATCGCCACCGGGACCCCGTCCGGGGTGGGTGCTGGGCGCGGGCTGTACCTGCGTCCGGGTGATGTCGTCCGTACCAGCATCGACGGCCTCGGCGACGCTGGAAAACACCGTGGTCAATCCATCGGGAGGAACGTCATGATCTTCGTTACCCACGATTTGCCGGTCAACGTCCCCGGCGAGCCCGCCCTCGGCCGTTCCGACGTCTGGGACGGCCTGGTCCTGAAGGCCAATAACGCGCTGCCGTTCGTGCCCAGCATGACGTTCTGCGAGGTCACCAGCCGGCTCAGCGACACCGTCTTCGACCGTGACATCGAATTCCGCGGCGAGCACTTCACCGAGCGCATCACGATGGAGGAGCCGCACCGGGTCACCTTCACCCGGATCGCCGGGCCCGGTGCTCGGCACGATCGCCAACGAGATCGAGGGCCCGCGACGACGACCTGCGGCTGCGGTTCAGCTTCGCCCTGGTCGTGGCCGGGGTCGAGGGCGGCTCCGCCGCGGAGCAGGAGTACGCCGACTCCATGACCGGCGACTACCTCAAGGCCGTCGCGGCCACGCTCGCCGCCATGCGCCGGATCGCCGCCGAGAAGCCCGTGTCCGCCTGACGCCGGGCTCTGGCGCCACGTCCGTTCGGCTCGCGCTGCCGACCGGCGGGGGGGGGGAGAGAGAAGGCCGGGAGGCCAGGACCCCGGCAGTCCGCGCATACCCCCGCACCCGCGGGCTGACGGCCCGCCAGCCGCGCCGGCTGCTACGGTCTGCGGTTGGCCGCGATGAGCTAGCCGCCCAGCTGGCGGCCGGCGCTAGCCTGCCCCGCCAGCCTCCGGCTGGCCGCGGCGCCCAGCCGTGAAGGGCAGGCTACGAAGCGGGCCGGCCCTGGTCTGTGGGCAAACCCGGATCGGCGGGCAGACCCAGCTCGGCCCGGATGGCGGCGGAGTGCTGGCCAACGGCCGGGACCGCCCCCATCGCGGCCTCCCGGCCGGGCACGGTCACCGGCGGGAGCATCGCCCGGACCGGTCCGCCGGGCGTATCCACCTCCCGCCACCGGTCCCGCGCCGCGAGCTGCGGATGCGCGGCGAACTCCTGCGGGCTGCGCAGCCGCGCGCTGGCGATGCCCGCCTCGTCCAGCAGCGCGGTGACCCGGCCGGGCGCGATGCCGGACAGGGCGTGCTCGATGATGGCGGTCAGCTCCCGATCGTGCGCCACACGGTCGGGGTTGGTGGCGAATCGCTCATCGCTGATCAGGTCCGGGCGGCGGAGGATCTCCCGGCAGAGCACCGCCCATTCGCGCTCGTTCTGCACCCCGATGAAGACCTGGCTCCCGCCCGCAGCGGTGTACGGGCCGTACGGCGAGATCGATGTGTGCCGGGCGCCGGTCCGCCGTGGCGGGTGCTGGCCGTCGCCGGTGAAGTAGACCGGCTGGCTCATCCACTCGCCGAGCGCCTCCAGCAGTGACACGTCAACGCTGATCCCGCGGCCGGTGCGCTCCCGCTCGTACAGCGCGGCCAGAATGCCGCTGTACGCGTACATGCCGGCCGTGATGTCCGCCACCGAGATCCCGGCCTTGGCCGGGGCGCCGGGGCTGCCGGTGATCGACAGCAGGCCGGCCTCGCACTGCACCAGCAGGTCGTAGGCCTTCTTGTGGCGGTACGGGCCCTCCGTGCCGTAGCCCGATACCGAGCAGGTGATCAGGCCGGGGTGGCGTTCCCGCAGCAGGTCGCCCCCCAGGCCGAGCCGGTCCGCCGCACCCGGCGCCAGGTTCTGCACGAACACGTCGGCCCGGTCTACCAGGGCGGACAGCACCGCACGGTCGCCGTCGTCCTTGACGTCGAGCTCAATGCTTTCCTTGCCCCGGTTCAGCCACACGAAATAGCTCGACTGGCCGTTCACCGAGCGGTCGTAGCCGCGCGCGAAGTCGCCTGCGCCGCGCCGTTCCACCTTGATGACGCGCGCGCCGAGGTCGGCCAGCTGGCGGGTGGCGAAGGGGGCCGCGACCGCCTGTTCCAGCGCGACGACCAGGATGTCCCGCAGCGGGAGGGCGTCCCGCCCGGCCGGCTGGCTCAGCTCATCCACCTATGTCCTTTCGCTGGTCTCCCGCCGCTCGCTGGTCTCCCGCCGCGGCCGGAGCGGTCTGCGGGCAAGGCGCCATCGGCCCGGCCGGGTAATCCGGTGCCGCCGGTCCCGGCGGGGAACCGGGCCGGGCGGGCTCGGCGCCGGCCCGGCCGGTGACGGCCGCAGCCCGGTCTGCCAGACCCACCGGGATGGTCCCAGCAGCAGCACGGCCGTGAACGCCACGACGATGGCCAGCCGTGCGTCGCCGAGGATCTGCGGATCGCGCGTCACGACCGGGACGCCGGCCAGGGCGAGGATCGACAGCAGCGACCAGAGCGGCCAGGGCCGCCGGGCGCCGATGGTGTCCCAGATCAGCGCGCCCACCATGATCCCGGCCGTGTAGTAGCCGTGCACCCCGGGGTCCAGGGCGATCCGGGCGCCGACGCCCAGCAGGATGACGGCGGGCCAGCGGCGCCGCCACACCGCCACCGCGCCCAGCGCCCAGCCCAGCAGGACCTGCGTTGGCCTGTCCCAGGACGGGGTTTGCGCGGTGCTGATCCCGAGCGCGCGCAGGGATGAGGTGGGCAGGTTGCGGATGGTGTAGTGCACGGCGTTGATCGTGCCCGGATCGGCCAGGTAGAACGGCAGCCAGCCGGCGGCGAGCGCGGCCAGGAGGGCGACGGCGCTCCGCCACATCTGCCGGACCGGCACCAGGAGGAGGAGGGAGGCGAAGACCAGGGCCCATGGTTTTGCGTCGGTGGCGAGGCCGACACACAGGCCCGCCAGCACCGGGCGGCGGGCGACCACCGCGCGCAGCGCCAGGACCCCCAGGATCAGCGCGAGGCCATCGTCCAGGTGCAGGTACCCGACCGCGAGATTCACCCACGCGATCATGAAGGCCCCGCCGCCGCAGAGCACGGTCAGCTGGAGCGCCCGGGGATGCTCCCGCAGTTCCGGCCGGACCGTCCGGGCCAGGCTCTCGATGACCGCGATCAGCGCCAGCCCGGCCGCGGTGAGCAGGACCTCCGTGACAGCGATGCCGCTGTCCGGCCCGAGGTGCCGCAGCACTTCGGCGACCGCGAACGACAACGGCCCGATCTGCAGGGAGGGATCGCTGGCGTAGAGGTGCAGGCCGCCGGGCGGCCGGAACGACCCGGGCCCGCCGAACAGCGCCGCGGTGCCGCTCCGGAAGAAGCCCCAGGCGATACCGCCGCCCCGCGCCATATTGATGAACCACGCGGCCGTCCACAGCGAGAGCAGCACCCAGTGCCAGTGACGAGCGGGCCAGTGACGAGCGGGCCAGTGACGAGCGGGCCAGTGACGAGCGGGCCAGTGACGAGCGGGCCAGTGACGAGCGGGCCAGTGACGAGCGGGCCGGTGACGGTTGGGCCAGTTGCGTGCGGGCCGGGTCCGCAGACCGCGGGGGCCGGTCACCGGGCCGCGGCCGCGTACGGCGTGCTCGGTCACCCGGTCTGACCTTTCCGTCAAAGAGCGCTGTCATGAGCGCCGTCATGAGCGCCGTCAATAAGCACCGTCAATGAGCACCGTCAGTAAGCACCGTCACAGGGGCGGCCCGTCAAGGGCCGCGTGGCCACGTTCCTGGCTGGCGTCAGGCGGCCTTCCCCGCACTTTAGCAACCGGGCCGTGGGCCGGGCCGGGGCGGCAATGCGGCCACGTCCGGAGGTGAATATAGCGATTAGTTATGGCATAATCACGCCCAGTAAAATGTGATCAATATCACACCATGCCCGGTCAACCCGCCGGATCAACCTTGGCGAATCGGTTGCGGACCCTCCCCCCTTTTCTGGCAATGTAGGTCGCCGACGGTGATTGCCCCTTACAGCGAGGCCCGATACGGCCAATGTATGTGCATCATTCGCAATTCGCGACGGCCCGGGCACGTGAGGTGCTTACCGGAGAATCGCTGGCCGCCTGAGCCGCAGCGATCGATGCGCCCGGCAGCCCCGCCCGGTGCGCTTGGCTGACGAAAGGATTGCCTTGTCACGACACCGGACAGGGACTCGCAGTACGCGGCGAAGCACCCGTTTTGTGCGCCGCAGCGGAGTCATTCTTCCGGTAGCCGGTGTTGCGGCAATTGGCGTGGCCGCTGTTTCGGTGGCTGCCTGGCTAATGGGCCCGTCGGTATCAGGTGCATCCGGCGCCGCCCAGGCCATTGAGGCAATTCCTAACAGCAAAACGGTTGCGCTGCTGGAGCAGGAACGCCAGCAGATGATTGTCATGAGCACCGCGTCCCGCACGCTGACCGTCGTGGCCCAGCCGAAGCTGGCGTCACCGGCCTCAGCTGCATCTTCGGCGAGCCAGACGGCCTCAGGAGGGACGGGTTCCGGCTCCACCTCGGGGTCCACCACGGGGAGCGCGCCGCCGCCCGTCGCGCCGCCCAATCCGGGCACCGCCCAGTCGATCGCCTATGGCCTGCTGGCTAGCTTTGGCTTTTCCACTTCGCAATTCAGCTGCCTGCAGAGCCTGTGGAATCGGGAAAGCGGCTGGTCCTATGACGCGGAGAATCCCAGCGGTGCCTATGGCATTCCGCAGTCGCTGCCGGGATCAAAGATGGCGTCTGCGGGGGCGGACTGGCAGACCAACCCGAGGACGCAGATCATATGGGGCCTCGGCTACATAAAGAACGTGTACGGGTCGCCTTGTGCCGCCTGGAATTTCGAGCTGGCGAACAACTACTACTGAGCCCGCACCGCCTCGGCGGATACCTCCCGCTCTGTCGGCCGGCCCGGTTGAGCCGGATCGGCTGGCTCGCGCTGGCTACGTGAAAAGGCTCCTATAGCGCTTCTAGCGCGCCGTGTCCGAGTTTCGCCTATCACGTCATCATTCGGTAAGGATTACTCTTTGGCTATACGGCGTTACGTTGCGTTTAAATGACACAAAATCTGATTCGATTTAACGATCGCATTAGAAGTTATATTCAGCAAATATTCAGGCATCATTCAGTAACGGTGCGTGATATCAGCTTCATCCCCGTAACTCGTTTGTAATGCCAGGAGCGATGACGCAATGCAACGTTTGGCCAGCTCAAGGTGCATATTTGCGTCTATTCAGCCCTCGGCTAAGCGACGTATGTGACCTATATCACACGCTATTCTGGCATTGTTCATGGGGGAGATCCGGCATGGTTGGTGCTCGTCAGCGCCCAGCTCGTGTGACAGCCGCCCCGAGCGCGGCCCGGTGCCCTGACCCGCACCACGTCCCACGAGCCAGTGCCCGTCGCCTGCTACTGCGGCGAGGGCGGTCAGAGGCGGAAGCGTCGCACGCCGCGTCACCGGACTGCGGGCGCGATCAACCGAAGGGTCGTCTTGTCACGTCACCGGATCATCACCCGGAAGCGGAACAAGCTCGTCATCGTCACGGCGGCCGGCGCGCTGACCGTGGCCACGGCCGCATCGGCGGCCGCTGCGGCGTGGCCGTCGGGCTCCCCCGCCACGCCGGCCGGGACGGCGTTCGCCGCGATTACCGCCGGCCCGAGCCAGACGCCCAACGATCAGCACGTACAGAATTACCTGGCCGCCCAGCAGGTCCGGGCGGCCGCGCAGCAGCAGGCCCTGACCGTCCTGGCCCAACAGCAGGCGGCGGCGCACCAGGCGGCCGCCGCCCAGGCCGCGAAGCGCCAGGCCCAGGCCGCGCTCGCCGCCAAGCAGGCCGCCGCACGCCAGGCCGCTCAGCAAGCCGCTCAGCAAGCCACTGCTCAGCAGGCCGCTCAGCAGACGTCCAGCCAGCCTGCCGCCAGCGCCGTACCCGCCGCCACGGGCTCCGCCCAGTCGGTCGCGATGGCCATGCTGGGCTCGTTCGGCTGGTCATCAAGCCAGTTTTCCTGCCTGCAGCCGTTGTGGGCGGCCGAAAGCGGCTGGCGCGTGACCGCGGCCAACCCGTCCACCGGCGCCTACGGCATCCCCCAGGCCTTGCCCGGGTCGAAGATGGCCAGCGCGGGCCCGGACTGGCAGACGAACGCGGCCACCCAGATCCGCTGGGGCCTGACCTACATCAAGAGCACCTACGGCTCACCGTGCGCAGCCTGGAGTCACGCGCAGGCCGACGGCTGGTACTAGGCGTTCAGGGGACAGGCCGGAACGTGCGCATGGCCTCGTCGAACGCGGCCACGTTGCCGTTCCAGGCCGTGGCCGGCGACGACATGTAGACCGCGAAGGACTGCCTCCCGGCCGGTGTGGACGCGATGTACACGAGATCCAGCGCCCGCACCCGGCCGGCGGACGGGCTCTGCCAGCTGAACTCCCAGGCGGCCCCGTGGCCACCCCGGATGTTCACCGCGCGGATGCCCAGGCCGGCGTAGCCGGGGAACTTACCCTGCTGCTGGGTCAGCCCGGCCAGGTAGCGCGCCTCCACGAGCATGTTGGCGTACGTGTGCGGGGTCAGGTCGATCTGGAGGAACGTGCTGCCGCCGGGCGCCTCGGCGACGACCCCGGTCCCCCTCGTGCTGACCTTCCAGGTATCCGGCACCGCGACCGTGAACCCTGCGGTCGAACCGAGGGTGGCGGCGGATTCCGTGACGAAGTGGTATCCGGCCGGCGGCGTTCCCGTGCTGGCCGGGCCGGCGGCCGCGGCTGCGGGCGACTCGGTCGTGCTGGAGGCGGCGGAGCCGGTCTGATTGCTGGCCGTCGTGCCCGGCCCGGTGGGGTGGTGAGCCCGGAAGGCGAGCACACCGGCTGCGGCCGCCACCACCAGGACGATGACCCCGAGCCATACCAGCGCCGTCCGGCGGGGCCGCCGGGTGGCCTGCGTCGCGGAAGCGGAACCGCCGGGCGGGGTGCCGCCCGGGGCGGCTGCGGCCCCCCAGCCTGATGCGGCCTCCGGGGGCTCACCGGCGTGGCCGGGCGGGACAACCTCCCAGGACCCGGCGGCTGCCGCCGGAGCGGCTCCCCACCACTGGCTGGCGTTTCCGGCGAGAGCCGGTTCCTGCGGCTGGCCGGTACTCCCTGCCAGCGGGGATCCCCACGGCTGCCCAGGCGCTCCGGTCAATCCGATGGCGTCCTGGGCGGCCCGGTCGTCTGTTTCTGCGGCTGGATGGTTAGCCCCCGGATGGTTACCCGCCTGATCGGTGGGTGCGCGCCGGGCGCTGGGCACGTCGACCGGCATGGTCTGGGCGCCCTGCACCGGCATGTCCACCGACGTCGGCCCGGGCCCGGGTGCGTCCGGGCCCGACTCCGCCCCGGGCCGCTGCCCGGGCAGAGCCTCGATCACGCTGCTCTCCGCCTGGCTCCACCCGTCGCCCGAACCGGTGATCTGGCCGTCGCCCGGGCCGGAAGCCTCCCCCCGGGCCGGGCCGGGAACCTGGCTGCTGGCCGGGGCGGGAGGTGATCCGGGCGCTGGCCGGCCGGGCGCACCCGGCGTCCCCGCCGCCGGCTCATCAGACGCCCAGGGAGGTGGCACGCGCGGGCCGCCGGGCACGGCGGGGGACGGCCCGCCGGGCGGACCGGCCTCGGCCGCACTCTGTGAGCGAGGTTCGGGCGCGCCAGGTCCCGGCCGGCGCGGCCCGAACGGCATGTAGACGTTCCCCCGGCCCGCGGCGCCCGCCAGCGGCCCCACCGCGCCGAGCATCCGCGCCGCCGTCGCGGCGTCCGGCCGGTCTGCGGGGTCGCGCCTTAGCAGCGCGTCGATCACCGGGCCCAGCCCGGCCGCCGACGGGGCGGATGGCGGGTCGGAGTTGATGATGGCCGACATCGTCGTGATGGCGCCGCCCGCCCGGTCGAAAGGCCCGTGTCCCTCGACCGCCGCGTACAGGGTTGCGCCGAGCGACCACAGGTCTGACGCTGGCGTGGCCGGATTGCCCTGGATGCGCTCGGGGGCGGTAAAGCCCGGTGACCCCATGACCATGCCCGTCTGGGTCAGTTTCGGGTCACCCTGAAAGGTTGCGATGCCGAAGTCGGTGAGCACGGCCCGGCCGCCGTCGGCGAGCAGGACGTTGCTCGGTTTCACGTCGCGGTGCAGCACGCCGGCCGCGTGCGCCGTGGCCAGCGCGGCCAGCAACTGACGCCCCGCGTCGGCCGCGCGCTCGGGCGGCAGTGGCCCGTCGTGGGCGATGATCTGGTCCAGCGAGCGCGCCGGGACGAGCTCCATGATGATCCAGGGACGCCCGTCCTCCTCCGCCACGTCGAAGACGGTGACGAGGCCGGGGTGACTGAGCCGCGCGGCGGTTCTGGCCTCGCGGTGAGTCCGCTGGTAAGCCTGGGCGCGTTCGTCCGGCGGCAGGCCGTCGCTGATGCGCAGTTCCTTGACGGCGACCTCGCGATCGAGGACCTCGTCCCACGCGCGCCAGACCGTCCCCATCGCGCCCCGTCCGATGGGCCCCTTGAGGCGGTAGCGCCCCGCTATGACGCGCCCCGTGCCCGCCATAGCGTGCATAGCCGGACCCTACACGGGATCGGCAGATAGGTCCCTAGGTTGCCGGTGAGAGTTCGATGGGAATTAGGTCACGATCTGCCAAACGGCCTGCTCAGCGCGCCTGGCCGGCAGGCGGGCCGGCGGCGCCGCGCGGCTATCGGGGTGGCCAGGCGGCCGATCGCGAGCGCCGGCCCGGACGGGTCCGCGAAGAAGTCGTTGCCCTTGTCGTCCACGATGACGAAGGCGGGGAAGTCGCGGACCTGGATCTTCCAGACCGCTTCCATGCCGAGTTCGGGGTACTCGAGGACCTCGACGTGGGTGATGCAGTCCTGGGCCAGCCGGGCCGCCGCGCCCCCGATGGAGCCGAGATAGAAGCCGCCGTGCCGCTGGCACGCCTGGGTGACCGCCGCTGACCGGTTGCCCTTGGCCAGCATCACGTACGAGCCGCCCGCCGCCTGGAAGCGGTCCACGTAGGAATCCATCCGGCCCGCGGTCGTGGGCCCGAAGGATCCGGAGGCGTAGCCGGTGGGCGTCTTGGCCGGCCCCGCGTAGTAGACGGCGTGATCGCGCAGGTAGGCCGGCAGCGGCTCGCCCGCGTCGAGCCGTTCGGCGATCTTCGCGTGCGCGATGTCCCGCGCGACCACGAGCGGCCCCGACAGCGACAGCCGGGTCCGGATCGGGTACCTGGACAGTTCGGCGCGGATCTCGTTCATCGGCTGGTTCAGGTCGATACGGACCACGCCGGCGTCGGCGTCGGCGTCGGCGTCGGTGGGATCGGGCAGGTACTGCGCCGGGTCGGTTTCCAGTTGCTCGAGGAAGACGCCCTCCGGCGTCACCTTGCCGAGCGCCTGCCGGTCGGCCGAGCACGACACGGCGATGGCGACCGGGCAGGACGCGCCGTGCCGGGGCAGCCGGATCACCCGCGCGTCATGGCAGAAATACTTGCCGCCGAACTGGGCGCCGATCCCGATCCGCCGGGTCACCTCCAGGACCTGCTGCTCCAGTTCCAGGTCGCGGAACCCGTGCCCGGACAGCGAGCCCTCCTTGGGCAGCGTGTCCAGGTAACGGGCCGACGCGTACTTGGCCGTCTTGAGCGCGAACTCGGCGCTCGTGCCGCCCACCACGATGGCGAGGTGGTACGGCGGGCACGCGGCCGTGCCCAGCGACCTGATCTTCTCCTCCAGGAAGGCGAGCATCCGGTCGGGGTTCAGCACCGCCTTGGTCTCCTGGTACAGGTACGACTTGTTCGCGGACCCGCCGCCCTTGGCCATGAACAGGAACTTGTAGGCGTCGCCGCCGGTGGCGTAGATCTCGATCTGGGCCGGCAGGTTGCTGCCCGTGTTCCGTTCCTCCCACATGGTCAGCGGGGCCATCTGCGAGTAACGGAGGTTGAGCGTCGTGTAGGCGTCGTAGACGCCGCGGGCGATGTGCTCCTCATCACTGCCGTCGGTCAGAACCTGCTGCCCGCGCTTGCCCATGACGATGGCGGTCCCGGTGTCCTGGCACATCGGCAGCACCCCGCCCGCCGCGATGCACGCGTTTTTCAGCAGGTCGCGAGCGACATAACGGTCATTCGGGCTAGCCTCAGGATCGTTCAGGATGGCACGAAGCTGGCTGAGGTGCGAGGGCCGGAGCAGGTGGGCGATGTCGTGCATCGCGGCGCTGGTCAGCTGGGTGAGGACGGCCGGCTCGACGCCCGTGAACGTTTTGCCGAACGACTGCCGGGTAGTGACGCCATCCTTGGTGATCAGCCGGTACGTGGTGTCATCCGCTCCCAGCGGCAGCAGGTCCGTGTAGCTGAATTCAGGCATCGTGGCAGATCCTCGTCGGTCGACCGTGATTTGTTACCAGCTTAGGCCGCGGCCGGACGGACACAGGCCGGTTGCAATGCGACGAATCACACGCGTGTGGGCTCGCGAGCCGCGGTGCCTCGTTAAGATTTGTCGTGCGGCAAACGTTTGACGAATGATCATGAGGGCACTCGCGGCGGCGGTAGCCGTTTGCGGGGGAGCGGGTGTCCTCCAGCGACGTTAGGCGACGTGGAACGGAGCGGAGGACATGAGCGTGAGTTCTGTGGACCAGGCTGCCGACGCCGCCGCGGCCCTGTCGGCGCGGCGCGAGGAAATCGTGCGGGGCTGGGCGGACCTGCCCCTGTTCACGTCGGTCTTCGCGGGCCAGCGGGACGATGCCGAGGCGACGGCGGGGCTGCTGCTGGACGCGCTTATCGAGGTGGCACGATCCGGCCGGACGGATGACTTCCGGGCGCCGAGCTTCGACACCATCCGGGACGTGCTGTCGCGCGTCACGTCCGTGCGGCTGCGCGCGGGTGGCGATTTCAGCCAGATCGTCACCGAGATCTCGCAGCTCCGGGAGCCCGTCCAGGCGGCGCTGGACGGTGATCCTGGCGCCACCATGGTGCCGGCCGCGCTGGTCACGGCGTCCGATGCGATCGGCTCGATGCGGGTCGCGGCGGTCGCGGTGCTGCTCGGTGAAAGCGACGAGGTGGTCGCGCGACAGCGCCAGGAACTGCTGGAGACCACCACCCCCGTCATCCGGCTCTGGGAAGGCATCGTGGCCGTCCCGCTGATCGGCACCCTGGACAGCAACCGCAGCCAGGTGGTGATGGAAGGCCTGCTGAACGGCATCGTGGAGGAGCAGGCGCAGGTCGCGATCCTCGACATCACCGGCGTGCCCATGGTGGACACGCTGGTAGCCCAGCACCTCATGAAGACCGCGATGGCGGTCCGCCTGATGGGCGCCGAGTGCGTCATCAGCGGTATCCGGCCGCAGATCGCGCAGACCATTGTGGCCCTGGGCATCAACCTGGGGGACATAACGACGCGGGCCACGCTGTCCGACGCGCTCAAGTACGGGCTGACGCAAACCGGGGTCGGGCTCGGAAACGGCGGCTGACGTGGACCGGATTCCCATCCTCCGGCTGGGCTCCGTGCTGATCGTCAGCGTTCAGGGCGATCTGGCCGACAGCGTTGCCGTCGCGCTGCGCCACGACGTGGGCGAGCGTGTCTCTTCCGGTGGCATCAACGGCGTAATCCTGGATGTCTCCGGTGTCATGATCGTCGATTCCTACCTGGGCCGCGTCCTCACCGAGATCGCCGCGGACTGCTCCCTGCTGGGCGCCAGCACCGTCGTGGCCGGTATCCGGCCCGCGGTGGCGATCACGCTGGTCGAGATGGGGCTGCGGCTGGACGGCGCGCGGGTGGCGCGGTCCCTGGAGGCTGCCCTGGACCTGTTCGGCGGCACGACTCACCCGTCGCCCGGGCCGGCCGCCGGGACCGGGCCATGATGGTCGGCACGGAGCGCCGGCCGCTTCCGGTGCGAAGCGATGTGGACCTGATGGCCGTGCGGGAGGCCACCCGGTCAGCGGCCGCTGCGGCCGGCTTCAGCCTGGTCAGCCAGACCAAGCTGGTGACCGCCGTGAGCGAGCTGGCCCGTAACGCCGTCGTGCACGGAGGCGGGGGCGAGGTCAGGATCGACGCCATTATGAATGGCGCGACCCGGGGGGTCCGGCTGGTCATCTCCGATTGCGGGCCGGGAATTGCCGACATCGATCAGGCGCTGACCGACGGCCACACCACGGGCCACGGTCTGGGGCTCGGCCTGGGTGGCGCGCGCCGCCTCGTCGACGACTTCAGCATCGAATCCGCGCCGGGCCGGGGAACCACGATCACCATCGCCATGTGGGCTCGCCGCGCCGTGCCGATCCAGCCTGCCCGGCCGCGGGCGGCGTCCCGTCCATGACGGCCGGCTTCACCGTTACTACGGGATGGGATGTCCCGGTAGGGGACCAGAGCCACATCCACGGCGCGGTGGCGGTGGCGGACGCCGCGGCCGCCCGCGCGGGGCTGACGCCGCCCGAGCGCGCTTCGTGCGCGCTCATAGCCACCGAGCTCGCCACCAATCTCTCCCGCTACGCCCGCGACGGCCGCATGGTGCTGACGGCGACGGATCCGGGCCCGTGCTCCTGGGTGCAGCTGGTCACGCTGGATAGCGGGCCCGGCATCCCCGACGCCGAGGCCGCCATGGCGGACGGCTACTCGACCGCGAGCTCCCTCGGCGGCGGCCTCGGGGCATGCCGCCGGGCCGCCGGCGCCTTCGACCTCTACGCCGGGCCGGGCACTGGGACGGTCGTGATCGCCCGGGTGGGCGCGGGCAGCCCGGCTGGACCAGCCCCTGGCCGCCCGGGCCGGCGGCATCATGTCCGCGCGGCCCGGCGAGCAGGAAAGCGGGGACGGCTGGTGCGCCTGGTGGGGTTCGGCCGGGCTGACCGTGACCATCGTCGACGGCCTCGGCCACGGTCCCGAGGCCGCCGAGGCCAGGAACGCCGGCCTGCGCTCGGTCGCCGGTGAGGTCTCCGCGGAGCCGGCCGCGCTCCTTGACGGGATGAACCGCCGGCTGTCCGGTGGGCGCGGAGCGGTGGCGGCGGCGGTTCGCCTGAACCACGGCAAGCTGGCCTTCTGCGGCGTGGGCAACATCGCCGCCCGGCTCGGCAGCTCCGGACGCCCGCACGGCCTGGTGTCGAGCATGGGCACGCTGGGCCTGGCCCAGCCGATCCGGCCGCTCGACACGATGCTGCCCTGGGGTGCAGGCAGCGCGTTCATCGCCCACACCGACGGCATCCGGCCCGGCTGGGATCTCTCCCGCTATCCCGGCGCGACCGGCCACGATCCCGCGATCATGGCCGCGCTCATCTGGCGGGACGCGGTCACCCGCACCGACGACTCCGCCGTCATCGTGGTTGTCCCTCCGGCCATGGAGGCGGTCCATGAGCGATGACCCGGTTCTGAGCCGGGCCCCTTTCCCGGCGGACGGGGCCGCCCATCCGGGGCAGCTCCCGGACGGGACGTCCGCGCCCGGCGAGTGGATACTGTCCCGCTGGCGCGTGCAGCGCCCCGACGCCGCGCGCACCTGCACGGAGCTGGCCCTTACCCTGACCCAGCTGGGTGCCGCCGCCGATGACCGGGCCCACGCCGTGGCCGTTCTGTGGGCCGCGCTGCGTCTGCGGCTGCCCGCGCTGGTCACGTTCCGGCTGACCAATTCCGGCGATCACCGGACCGGCGTGCTGGCCGTGGACGAGGAGATCCTCACCACGATGCAGCTGCCCGCGGCGTCGGCGGTGCCGTCAGCCCGGCCGGCCGCAGCGACGGGCCTGGACGGCGGGCCGCCCCGGCCCGGGCCGGGACGGCCGTGCCCCTGCTCGACATCATCGCGGACCAGGACACCGCACTGGACCAGCATCGCCGTGAGCTGGAAAGCACGGACCGCGGGCTGCTCGCCCTGCACACCGAGCTGGCCGAGCAGGCCGAGCAGCTGACCCTCGCCGGCCAGCGGCAGCGCGAACTACTCGAGACCGAGCAGGCGGCGCGGGCGGTGGCCGAGGCGGCCCGAGCCCGGCTGGCCTTCCTCAGCCACGTCGGCGCCGTGCTCGGCGCGTCGCTGGATCATCGGCAGGTGGTGTCCCGGCTGTCGACCCTGCTGGTCCCCCGCTACGCGGGCACCGCTGAGGTCTGGCTGGTCAACGAGCACGGCGGCCTCGAACGGCACGGCAGACCCGCACCGGCCCGGCCCGAGGGGCCGGCCCTGCCGGCGGGACCCGGACGGCCAGGCTCGCCGGATGGAGCGGGCTCGCCGGATGGAGCGGGCTCGCCGGAGGGACCGCCGGAGATCGTCGGCCGCGTCCTCCAGACCCGGCGGTCGCAGCAACAGCCGGACGTGCCCCGTGTCCCCGAGCAGGCCGCCGTGCTGGCGGTGCCGCTCACCTCGCTCGGCACCGTGCTCGGGGTGCTCTCGGTGACCCCGCCGAGCCGCCCGTTCGCCCACGACGACGTGATCATTGTCAGCGAGGTAGCCGGGCGCGCGGCCGCGGCCCTGGCCAACGCGCTCCGTTTCGAGCAGGAGCGCGAGGTCGCCGAGCGCCTGCAGCACGCGATGCTCACGGAGCTGCCGACCGGTCCCGGGGTAGAGTGCGCGGCGCGGTACCTGCCCGCCGTGACCGGCCTCAACGTCGGCGGCGACTGGTACGACGCCTTTCGCCGCCCGGACGGCACGCTGGTCCTCGCGGTGGGCGACGTAGCCGGTCACGGTCTGGCCGCCGCGACGCTGATGGGACAGCTCCGGACGGCGATGCGCGCCTACGCGATGGACCTGCCCGAAGCGGGCGAGGTCCTGACCCGGCTGCACGCGCTGATCCGGCATATCGACCCCGACCATTGCGCCACCGCCATCCTGGCCATGGTGTCGCCCGAGGGCCGGATGAGCATCGCGACCGCCGGCCATCCGCCGCCGCTGCTCCGTGATCCCGGCGGCACGGTGCGGCGGCTGGAGGACCTCGGGCCAATGCTCGGCCTGCCCATCGACCACACCTACACCGCCATGTCGGTGACGCTGCGGCCCGGATCGACACTGCTCTTTTACACCGACGGGCTGATCGAGCGGCGTGACGCCATCATTGACGCCGGGATCGACCAGCTCGCCGCGGCGTTCGAGGTGGCCGCGGGCGGTGTCGACCAGATCGCCGACACCGTGTGCGAGGTCATGCTGCGGGACAGCACCCGTGAGGACGACACCTGCCTGCTGGCGTGCCAGCTGACATCGGACCGCGCCGCCGGCGGCCGCGAACCGCCTGCCGCGGCTCGCCCCGGCCGCCTGTCATGAGGCCGTCCCGGTGCTGGGTTAGCCCGTCCCGGCCTCCCGTTAGCTCCTCTTGGCGTCGGGTGAACTCGTCCCGGCGTCCCGTTAGTGACCGCCGCGCCCGGTCCTGCCCCGCCTCACGCGGATATGGAGAAAGGGATACCGGGTCCTTGGGATCCGTCGCCGTCCGCTGGCGCCAGTCCCTGCGGTTCGGCGGCCTGCTGGAACGCGGCCAGCCCTTCGGCCAGCTCGGCCCGCCCCGCGGCCGGCATGATGTCGAGCACCTGCGCGATCTGCTCCTGGCGGCGCTGCCGCGCCTGTTCGAGCAGCGCCTCACCGTTCGCGGTCAGGCGCAGGCTGACGGCCCGCCTGCTCGCGCGGCCCGTGTCCCGGGTGAGCAGACCGGCCGCTTCCAGCCGGTCACACAGGCGGCTGGCCGAGGAAGGCAGGGCACCGAGGGCCTCAGCAAGCTGGCTCAGGTTGAGCTCGCCGTAACGGCCCAGCGCGGTGAGCGCGCGAAGCTGTGTGGGCGAGATCCGCACATCCAGCGATTCCGCGACGTGCGCCCAGATACCCACCAGGGCCTCAGCGGCCGCCTCCACCTCGGCTGCCGCCTGCTGCGCCGCCGCAGGATCAGCCTTGTGCGAGGCCATGCGACCACTCTCGCACATTCAGGTACCGCAAAGCACCTACCATTTCGTCAAATCGTGGCTGGTCCGGCAGTTTGGTACGCCGTGGCCAGCGTTGAAGGAACATACGTGAAACATGCCTGAGGACCGCAGCACCATCGAGCGCTCGATCTGGAGCGCCCGCCCGACCCGGCTCGTGCAGACCGCGCGCGAGTCCATCGATAGCTGGCTGGGGGTGTCGGGCGCGGAGATCCTGCTCATCGACTACCACCAGTCGCACCTCATCCCTTTCGCCGATGGCGCCGGGGGAACGCCGGTTCCGGTCGACTCGCACCCGGCGGGCCGGGCCTTCGCGTCCGGCCGTCCCGTCGAGGACGACGATCATCTGTACCTCCCGCTCAGCGTGTACGGCGAGCGCATGGGTGTTCTCAGCGTACGGCTGCCGGCCGGGGCCGACGTCAGCGATGAGGACGTCACGGAGATCGCCGCCAGCGTAGCCCGGTCGATCCGGCTGGCCGACACGGCGACCGACATCTACCGTGAGGTCCGGCGGCGCAAGCGCCTCACCATCGCCGCCGAGCTGCAATGGGAGCTGCTGCCCGGCCGTACCTGCGAGTCGGACGAGTTCGTGCTGGCCGGCCAGCTGGAACCGGCGTACACGGTGTCTGGTGACAACTTCGACTGGTCGATCTCCGATCAGTACCTCACCCTGTCGGTGACCAACGGGATGGGTACCGGAATCGCCGCCGCCCTGCTGACCCAGCTGACCGTCAATTGCCTGCGCAACGCCCGCCGTTCGGGCGCGGGGCCCGCCGAGGCGGCCGAACTGGCCAATGAGATCATCTACTCCCAGCACGGCGGGACGCAGCATTCCTCGACGCTGCTGCTGCGCATCGCGCTGTCGACCGGGGAAGCCGAGGTCGTCGACGCGGGATCGCCGCGGATGCTGCGCATCCGCCGGGGCGAGGCCGAGCAGGTCAAGCTGGACCAGCAGATGCCCCTGGGCATGTTCGGCGACACGCGCTACCGGGTCCAGCCGTTCAGCCTCCGCGCCGGGGATCGCCTGATCATCCTCAGTGATGGCCTTTACGAGGCCCGCGGCCCGTCGGGACGAGTTTACGGCCAGGCGCCGCTGGCCGCGGCGCTGCGCAGTTCCCGCCTCCAGGACCCGAACGAGACGGTGCGCTACCTCATCGGCGACCTGCTCGCCCACCAGGAGGGCACCGACCTGACCGACGACGCGATCGCCGTCTGCCTGGACTGGCATGCCACCGGCCACCCCGTCGCCGCGACCAGCAGCAGTCTCACTGACCTCCCTCGTCCCGGAGACACGTCACCAGATGTCATGACTTGAGTACGCATGACTATCCCTTGTATGGTGGCGGCATGCGGCGGCGCCGCGCCGCGCGGTGCCCCCGTCCGCGCGAAGTCAGCTCGCCACGCGGTGCCCCCGTCCGCGTGCCGGTGAGCAGGCGGCGCCGCCGCGATCAAGCCATGCTCGAGGGCCCTCTGGGCTCTCCTGAGCCGTCCCTTGCATGATCGGCGCCGGAATTCCGCCGCATGTGCGGAAAAGCGACGCCGATCATGGAACTGGCCCAGCCCGGTCGGGGCCGCGGGCGCCCTACTCGAGGGCCTTCGCGGGTTTTCCTTGCAGGTGGCGCATGATGGCACCGTAGTCGCCGGTCAGGCCCTGAGGTACGCGCCACACGTCCACGGTGCCCAGTAGCCCGACCACCCGGACGCAGATCGCCGGGGCGTCGGGCGTGGCGGTGTCATGGCCCCAGTCGCGGCGATGACCGAGGACGGTGAGCCCGCTGACGTCAACGTTCACGCCTTCGGGGACGTAGACGTCAGCGTTGCCGCAGAGCGCGAACACCGTCAGCGTGGTCTGCGGGGCATCAATGCTCGCCTCCCGCAGGTCGATATCGACGTCGGCGAGGGCGCTGACGGCCACCGTCCAGCGCCGGAGGCGCAGCCGCCCGCGCCGGACGCCGTGGCCCAGCAGCGCACCGGTGAACCGGGCGGCCTTGCGCCGGGACGGCGGCGGAATCGTCGGCAGATCCTGCTGAACCTGGACCAGATCCGTGCCGGTCCGTGCGCTGAGTGCCGCCTCGACCCGCTCGGAGAACTCCTCCAGCGTCAGGCGCCCCGCCAGCAGGTGCTCGCGCAGCACAGCAACGGCCTGCTCGCGTTCCGCGTCCGAGACACGGTACGAGGCGTCACCCATAGCGTCACGCTAGACGCCCCGGCATAGCCCGGCTAGGGCCAGCCAGGCAAGGAACGGCCAGCGCTAAGCCGGGCCGAGCAGGTCCCAGCGGTTACCCGCGATATCGCGGAACACCACCACCCGGCCGTAGGGCTCGGTGCGCGGCTCCGTCTCGAACTCCACCCCCGCGCCGGCCAGCTTCCCGTAGGTAGCGCCGAAGTCGTCGACGCGCAGGAAGAACCCCACCCGCCCCGCCACCTGGTGGCCAACGGCCGCGTGCTGCTCCGGACCGTCGGCCTGGGCGAGCAGCAGCCCGGTCTGCGCTCCCGGTGGCCGGACCACCACCCATCGTTTCGGCCGGCCGTCCTGGGTGGTCACCGCCGGGGAGTCTTCCACCAGGTCGAAGTCCAGCACGCTGGTGAAGAACTCGATGGCACGGTCATAGTCCTCGACCACGAGGGCGGCGACTTCAAGGTGCATACGGCCAGCCTAGGCGGCCGGCCGCCAGCCTCCCTGAGCCACGCCCCGCCGTAGCGCCCGCCGTGCGACCCGCCGTAGCGACCCAGCGTTGCGACCTCAGCCCTTGGCCAGCCGGGGGAGCAGCGCGGCGGCGGCGCTGATGCCCGCGATCGTGACCGCCACCAGGACGGTCACGTCGACGGCCATGTTCGCCGGGGTGCCGATCAGCAGCCCGCGCAGCGCATCGATCTCGTACGACAGCGGGTTGAACCTCGTCAGCACCTGCAGCCAGCCGGGCATCAGCTCGACCTCGCACGACACCGCGGCCATCGGGCCGGGCGGGGCAGCGGTCCCGCTGCCCGGCGCCAGAACGGTCACCCTGCCTCCTTCACGCTTGCCGGGTCTTCCATCCGCTCGGCCAGCCGCATCAGGGCCGGAATGGCCGCGGCGAGTGCTTCCCGGTCGCTCGCCGGGAGCCCGGCCAGCGCGCTCGCCGCGAGCTCGGCGCGCAGGTCACGCCACTGCGCCAGGCGCTGCCGGGCCTTGTTCGTCGGGTTCAGCCGCACCGTGCGGCCGTCGGCCCGCGACCGTCCCCGGGTTATCAGGCCCTGCGCCGCGAGCGCGCCGACGATCGTGCTCACCGTGTTCGGCGCGAGCCGCAGTTCACGGGCGGCCTCGGCGACCGAGATCCCGGGCCGCGAGACCGTGAGCCGCAGCAATTCGGACCGGGTGGCGGGCAGCGGCTCGGTCGGTGACGCGTGCCGGACGGCGCGCCGCGTCGTCCGGCGGACCGCACTAATCGCGGTGAGCAACTCAGCCGCGAACGCCTGCGGCTCCGGTAGGTCTGGCCGCCCCGCACGGACATCTACATCTTTCACAGAGCTAACTATATTCCCGGTCTCCCGGGGTGCGTCCAGGCGGCCCCGGCGGCGGGCGGGCGAGCTCGCGACCTGGGCTGTGTGTTTTTTCCTGGCCCGGGTACATAGGGGCGCGAACAACGCCAAAACGGAGGTGCGACGATGGCGTCAACATCCGGAACCGCCGAGAGCCCGGCAATACGCAGTCTGATTCCGGCGCGAATCGATCGCCTGCCCTGGTCGAGATTCCATACCCGTATGGTGGTGGCCCTTGGGGTGGCCTGGATCCTGGATGGCCTGGAGATCACCATCGCGGCCAATGTGGTCGCCGACCTCACCCAGAAGACCACGCTGAACCTGAGCGCCAGTCAGGCCGCGGACATCGCCACCTGGTACCTCGTCGGCGAGGTCATCGGAGCGCTCTTCTTCGGCCGGCTCTCCGACAAACTGGGCCGGCGGAACCTCTTCATGATCACCCTCGGCGTCTATCTGGTGGGCAGCGGCCTGACCGCGGCCACCGTGGCCGGCGGCGGCTGGGTGGTCTTCCTCTATGCCACCCGGATCATCGCGGGGATGGGCATCGGCGGGGAGTACGCGGCCATCAACTCGGCCATCGACGAGATGATCCCGGCCAGGTACCGCGGCCGGGTCGATATCGCCGTCAACGGCACCTACTGGGCCGGCTCGATCCTCGGCACGGCCGCCACGCTGTTCCTCCTCAACCACGTGTCGGCGGACCTCGGCTGGCGGCTGGCCTTCCTCCTCGGCCCGGTCCTCAGCCTGGTCATCATCTACGTCCGGCGGAACCTGCCGGAGAGCCCGCGCTGGCAGATCATGCACGGCCGTGAGCAGGCGGCCGAGGCGAGCATCGCCGAGATCGAGCGGGACGTCGAGGCGACCAAGGGCCCGGTCTCGCCCGTGGACGAGAGCGCGGCCATCGAGGTCACGCCCACCGAGAAGATCGGCTACCTGGCCCTGACACGCACCCTGTTCGTGCACTACCCAGGACGCTCCGTCCTCGTAGCGTGCCTGATGGCCACCCAGTCTTTCCTGTACAACGCGATCTTCTTCACCTACGGCCTGGTGCTGACGTTCTTCTTCCACGTCCCGGCCAAGAGCGTCCCCTACTACTTCTTCGCGTTCGCCGTCGGCAACCTGCTGGGGCCGCTCACCATCGGGCGGCTGTTCGACACGCTCGGCCGGAAGAAGATGATCGCCGGCACCTACATCCTTTCCGGCGTGCTGCTGATCATCACCGCCGTGCTGTTCAAGCAGGGCACGCTGAACGCGACGACGCAGACGATCGCGTGGGCGGTGATCTTCTTCTTCGCCTCCGCGGGTGCCAGCGCCGGGTACCTGACCGCCAGCGAGGTCTTCCCGCTGGAGGTCCGGGCCAAGGCGATCGCGGTGTTCTTCTCCATCGCGCAGGTCTTCGGGCTGCTCGGCACGCACCTCTACGGCCACCTGATCGGCACCGGCAACGACCCGAACAAGCTGTTCGTCGGCTACCTGATCGGCGCGGGCGCGATGATCCTGGGCGGCGTGGTCGAGATCATCTTCGGCGTCGCGGCCGAAGGTAAATCGCTGGAGGACATCGCCGCGCCGCTGTCCATGGCCCGCAAGGCCGTCGGTTCGGTCACCCACGGCTCACCGCCCCTGCGCGGCCAAGCCTGACGGCTCGGTGCCAGCCGCAGCCGTCGCGCAGCACGCTGCCCGCCATCGCCCCGCGGTGGCGGCAGCACGGCGTTCAGATCTTCGTGAAGTGGTGGAAGCACTCGTAGGCGGCGTCGTGCGCGGCGAAGTCGGCCGCCTCGGAACGCTTGACCGCGAGGTAGGCCTGGCTGCGGAGCGGGCCGAGCGCCGTCATCAGCAGGTCGTCCGCCTCCAGGGCATTCAGCGCGGCGTCGAGCGAGCCGGGCAGGCGGCGGGCTCCCAGCCGTTCCCGTTCGGCACCGGAAAGCGTGGCGGGGTCCACGTTCACCGCCTCACCCGGATCGAGCTTGCCGCGAATGCCGTCCAGCCCCGCGTGGATGAACGCGCCGAGGGCCAGGTAGGGGTTGGCGCTGGAGTCCGACGGCTTCAGCTCCAGGTTGACCGAGCTGGCCGGGTCACCGCGCAGCACGGAGGCGATCCGTACCGCCGCCTCGCGGTTGTCCATGCCGTAGACGGTGTAGGCGCTGCTCCACATCTGCGGCGCGAGACGGCGGTAACTGTTGGCGCTGCCGCAGGTCAGCGCGGTGAGCGCGGGCAGGTGCGCGAGCAGGCCGCCGATGAAGTGGTAGCCCAGCTCGGACAGGCCGAACCGGTCGCTGGCGTCCGCGAAGACGTTCCGCCCGGTGGGCACGCCGTCCGGGCCCAGCTCGAACAGCGACCCGTGCAGGTGGGTGCCGTTCCCGGCCTGGTCGGGGACGGGCTTCGGGGCGAGGCTGGCCCACACCCCGCGGCGGAACGCCACGCCCCGCACCGTCTCCCGGTACAGCAGGTGGTTGTCGGCCGCGCGGAGCGCCGGGGCGTGCCGGATCACCACTTCCTGCTGGCCGTGGCCGAGCTCGGGATAGTAGTGCTCGACCTCGAGTCCCTGCGCCTCCAGCGCCTGCACCAGGTCCAGGACGAAGTTGTGCGCGCGCTGGAAGCCGGTGGAGGAGTAGCACAGGCTGTCGTCGGCGGGCACCAGCCGGTCCGGGCCGCCGTCCGGGTCGGGCTCGCGCTGGCCGAGCGTGAACTCCGGCTCGAACGCGGCCCGCAGCGCGTACCCCTCGGCCGCCAGTTCGGCGATGGCCCGCTTGAGGAAGGTCCGCGCGCACGCCTCCCACGGCTGCCCGTCCGGCCGGACCAGGTCCGACGCCATCGCGGCCGCGCCGGGCGCGTACGGCAGCGCGACGTACGTCTCCGGGTCGGGCACGATGCGGACCTCACCGACGGGGCCCATGCCTTGCACCGGCTGGAGGTGGTCGAGCATGTTCATCGCCATCATCGCGACCGTGTGCCCGATGCCGCTCGCCATCCGGGCTTCCAGGCCCGAGACGTGCGTGGCCTTGCCGCGGATGATCCCGCCATGGTCGGCGTAGAGGAACCGCACCAGCGAGATCTGCCCGGTCCGGGCGCGTTCCAGCACGGTGCCGGCGGCACTCGCGCCCGTCTGGTCATTCGCGGCGGTGGTTTCGGCTGCGTCGGTCATGGATTACGGGTAGCACGATGCACCCCGGCCCGTACAGCGGTTGGCCGGATTGCACCACTGCCGGCCCGCGCCCACGAATTTTCAACTTAACGGACCTGGGCGGGGGTCGTCCGCACCGGCGAGGACTACCCATGCAGAGGTGCCATCGCATACAAAGCAGACCCGGCGCGTCTGGTGTGGCCGGGGCTGAGGAAGGCTCCCGGGACGGCGCCGGGCCCGCAGCACCCTCCGTTCAGTCGAAATCGATCGAGCTGTAGGCGCGCAGCTTCCACAGCTGGTGCTCGCTCTTGATGCTCCGGATGGTCCCGGACCGGGAGCGCATGACCAGGGAGTGCGTCGTGGCGGCGGGCCCACGGTACCGGACGCCTTCGATCAGCTCCCCGTCGGTGATCCCGGTGGCCGCGAAGAAGACGTCGTCGGAGGAGACCAGGTCGTCGGTGGTGAGCACCCGGTCGAGATCGTGGCCGGCGTCGAGGGCGCGCTGCCGCTCGGCGTCGTCGCGGGGAGCCAGCTTCCCCTGGATCGTGCCGCCGAGGCATTTGAGGGCGCAGGCGGCGATGATGCCCTCCGGGGTTCCGCCGATGCCGAGCATCAGGTCGACGCCGGTGCCCTCCCGCGCTGCCATGATCGCCCCGGCCACGTCACCATCGGTGATCAGCTTGATCCGTGCGCCCGCGGCCCGGACCTGCCGCATGAGCTCGGCGTGCCGGGGCCGGTCCAGGATGACGACGGTCACGTCGTGCGGCGAGCAGGCCTTGGCCCGGGCCACGGCGGCGACGTTGAACGCGGGCGGGGCGCTGACGTCCACCAGGCCGGCCGCTTCCGGCCCGGTGGCCAGCTTCTCCATGTAGAAGACCGCGGACGGGTCGTACATCGAGCCTCGTGCGGATACCGCGAGCACCGAGACCGCGTTCGGCATTCCGTTGGCGCACAGCCGGGTGCCGTCGATCGGGTCGACGGCCACATCGCACGCGGGACCGGTACCGTCGCCGACCTCTTCCCCGTTGAAGAGCATGGGCGCCTGGTCCTTCTCGCCCTCGCCGATGACGACCACGCCGCGCATCGATACCGAATTGATTAGCAGCCGCATGGCGTTGACGGCGGCGCCGTCCGCGCCGTTCTTGTCGCCGCGCCCCACCCAGCGGGCGGCCGCCATCGACGCCGCCTCGGTAACCCGGGCCAGTTCCAGCGCGAGGTTCCGGTCGGGCGCGTGCTTACCTGGCTCGGGCAGTGGGTTCACGTCGCCAGGACCAGTCCGGTCGGGCGCGGGGTTGATGCTCACGTCGTCGGCTGGCATGCGGCCGTCCCTCCTGTTGCGTCACGGGCGCTCGTTCCCCGGCTGGCCCTAACCATGCTTCTGCCCGCCCCGCCCATGATCGGTCATGCGCTCATGAGATACAGCTATCAGTTCGGCGTTAGCCTGGTCACCTCAGGCAGCGGGACCCCGGAGGCGCTGGGCGGCGATGTCGGCAGATCAAGCACCGTACGCGGTAAGGGAATCACATGCGACGCTGACGCGCGGCTCCGAGCGCGGCGCGGCGACGCGTGCTGGCCTGCTGACCGCGGCGCGCGAGGCGTTCACCTCCGTCGGCTACACGGAGGCGGGCGTCACCGACATCGTTGCGACGGCGGGGGCGAGCGTCGGCAGCCTCTACCACCATTTCACCGGCAAGGCCGACCTGTACCTGACGCTGTTCGAGGAGTTCCACGCCCGGCTCGTCGAACGGACGCGCGCGGCCGTCCACCGCGCCCGCGACCGCGGCACCGGCGACCCCAAGCAGCTGTTCCTCGCCGGGGCCCGCGCCTACCTGGACGGATGCCTGGCCGAACGGGATCTGTCGGCGCTGTTCATGCGAGGGGACGCGCCGCCGGGTTTCGAGCTGGTGATGCGGCGCCGGCAGCGGCAGTGGGCCGACCGCAACGCCGAATTCTTCGCCCGCGGGGCCGAGCCCGTGGACGAGGCCGCCGCGATCGTGCTCACCGGTGCCCTCATGCTGGCCGTGGCCGAGGTGTCGCTCGGTGCGGACGAGGGGGCGGCGCGGGTGCTCGCCGACGGCGTGCTCGCGGTCATCGCCCGCCTCGACATCACCAGCCGGAGCTGACCGGCGTGCTCGCTGGCTCCCTCCCGGTGTTCCGCCGTGGCCGCGTGGCCGCCCATCCGGTGCTGCGCGGCGCCCGGACCGTGCTAATCGCCTTGCTGCTGGTCTTTGTCATCATCGTGGCTGTGCCGCTGCCGCACGCCAGCTCGCCGCCGGCCGTCAGTTACCAGGCCGATCTGGCCACGATGACGCGGGCCGCGCGGTACCCGGTGCTGGTGCCGGCCGGGCTGCCGCTGTCGTGGGTGCCGGTCAGCTCGGGCGTGGCCCTCGGCGGCGCCAACGGCGCGGGCACCGCGACCTGGCATCTCGGCTACGTGACCCCCTCCGGGGCGCTCGCGTCGATGGAGGAGAGCGACGCGGCGCCGAAAGCGTTCATCCGGCGGATGACCAACAGCGGGACCGCCGTCCCGCCGGTTCGGGTGGCCGGCCGCACGTGGCGCGCGTCGGTGACCGCCGGACGCGGTCAGCGCTCCTTTTACGAAACGGACGTGGCCGGGGCCACCATCGTCATCACCGGCAGCGCCTCCTGGGGCGAGCTTCGCACCCTGGCGGCCTCGCTGCGCCCGGTGACCTCAGGCCGCTAGAACGGTGCGCCGGGCTCGGCGTCGCCGGAGCGCTCGGCCGTGACGGCAGCCAGCCGGGCCCGTGCTCCCTCGAGCAGCCGCTCGCAGACGGCAGCCAGCCGCTCGCCGCGTTCCCACAGCTCCAGTGATTGCTCCAGCGTCAGGCCGCCGGCCTCCAGCCGCTTAACGACCGAGGCGAGCTCGTCGCGGGCCTGCTCGTAGGACAGCGCCCCGGCCTGCTCTCCGGTCTGCGCCCGCGCCTGCTCCCGGCCTGCTCCCTGCCCTGGGCCGGCCCATTGTCCGCCGTGCCGCCGCTGTCTGCCACCGCTCCAACTTATCCCGCTCCGGGCCTGCCGGCGCGGAACGACGCTCGTCACTCCGGCGGGCCGGCCGCGCGGCCTTTCGCCCGGCCAGGCTGCTTTCCGGGTGCCGTCCCGGCGGCCTTACGAACGGCCGGCTTTCCGGACCCGGACCGGGTGGGCTTGTCTTCGCTGGCCGCCCCCGCGGTCTTCTCACCGGGTGTCCGGGCTGGCTGCCGTCGCCCGGGCGCCCGGGCGGGCCGTTCGCTGGGCGGCGGCCCGGCCGTCACGCTGAGCTGGTCCTCGGCGAACCGGATGGTCAGCGGCTCGCCCGCGGACACCTCGGCGGCGCCGCGGACCACGCCGTCGTCGGCGTGCTGAACGATCGCGTAGCCGCGGCGCAGCGTTGACGCGGGCGACAGGGCCAGCAGCCGGGCCCGGGTATGCCCCAGATCGTCGCCGGCCCGGTTGAGCGCGGCGCCCACGCACCGGCGCGCGCGCTGGGCCAGCGCGGCCACCTGCTCCTGGTGCCGCTCGACCTCCCGCACCGGATTGGCGATCGCGGGCCGTGACGTCACCGCGGCCAGCCAGGACGCCTCCCGCTCGATCCGGCCGTTCACGCAGCGGCGCGCCCGGTCCCGCAGGCCCGCGATGAGGGCCAGCTGCTCGGTGACGTCGGGGACGACGCGCTTGGCGGCGTCGGTCGGCGTGGCCGCACGGAGGTCGGCGACGTAGTCGAGGAGCGGGGTGTCCTGCTCGTGCCCGATGGCGCTGACCACCGGGGTACGGCACGCGGCGACCGCCCGGATCAGCGACTCGTCCGAGAACGGCAGCAGGTCCTCCAGGGAGCCGCCACCGCGCGCGATAATAATCACATCGACGCCGGGTGCCCCGTCCAGCCGGTGCAGCGCCTCGATGACCTCCTCCCGGGCGTATGTCCCCTGGACCGCAGTCTGCTCGACGCGGAAGCGAACCGCTGGCCAGCGTTGCGCGGCGATGCGCTGCACGTCACGCTGAGCGGCCGAATCGCGCCCGCAGATGAGCCCGATCACCCGCGGCAGGAACGGCAGCCTGCGCTTGCGCTCGGCGCTGAACAGTCCCTCGGCGGCCAGCTTCTGGCGCAGCAGTTCCAGCCGGGCCAGCAGCTCACCGATGCCGACCGGCCGGATCTCCAGGCCCGTCAGGGCGAAGGATCCCCGCGCGGCGTTGAAGTCGGGCTTGGCGTAGACGACCACCCGGGACCCCTCGCTGGGCGGGGGATTGGTCGCCTCGAACACGGCCCGCGTGCAGACCACCCGGACCGATACGGCCGCCGCCGGATCGCGGAGGGTCAGGAACACCGTCCCGCCGCGCCGGGCGCATTCGGCGATCTCCCCGTCCACCCAGACCCGGCCCAGCCGGGATATCCACCCGCCGACCAGTTGCAGGACTGTCCGGACGGGAACCGGCGCTTCGGCCGACGTCTCCAGGGCCATGGTCCGGGCCGGCTCAGCCTTCCGGGGTTTCCAGCTTCGTCACGCGGCGCTCGAACATCGCGATGACGTCCGGACGGCCGGCGTGCGCCCGCTCGTACACGATGAGCTCGCGGACCTGAGTGATCGTGAGGCCGCGCAGCCGGGCCCGCAGCGAGGCGACCGTCAGCTGCTCGTAGTTGGCGATGGGCGCCGCGGCCTCCGCGGCCGCCGGGCTCGGCAGCAGTCGCCGGCTCGGCGGCGGCTGGCTTGGTGGCGGCTGGCTCGGCGGCGGGCGTCGCCGGTGCCTCAGTGGATGCCTGGCCGGCGTTGGGCAGCAGGCGGACGTTCCCGGTCTGCGTGCCCCGGTTGGCCGCCGGTGCCTTAGCGGTCGGCGTCTTGGCGGGTGCCTGGGCGGCTGGTGCCTTGGCCGTGGGTGTCTTGGCGGCCGCCTTCCCGCCCGTGGCGCTCCCGGACGCGGGGGCCCCGCCCCCGGCAGCCGGAGCAGCTTCCGGTGTGGCGGTGGCGGCCGGAGCGGCGGTGGCAGCCTCCGGCACGGGCTCAGCGGCCGGAGTGGCCGTTGCGGTCCCCGCCGCCGCGGCGGGCGCAGGCTCCGTAGCCGGTGCCGTCTCCCCGGCCTTCGCGGGCGGCGCGGTGCTGGCCGCTGGCCCTTCCGCGGGCGGGGCGGTGCTGGCCGCTGGCCCTTCCGCGGGCGGGGCCGTGGCGTGTTCCTCGTCCGCCGGCTTGTTCTTCATCCGGTCGGTGACCAGCAGAACCTGGCCGATGCTCGCGAACACGGCACGCAGCGCATGCGCCGGTGCCTCCTTAACCCGTTCGCTGACCTGCGGGAATCGCATATCGAATCTCTCCCTGAAAAGGGGACGGACACGTGCAGGATGCCATATGCAAGCGATTCGTTCGGGCTCTTCAATAAGGCGTTTCCTTGCCGGTATCTTTGCCGCTGCACGGAACCGTCGCAACATGGCGAAATCGCCGCCTGTAAAGGCCTGGTCACGAGCGCTTGGGGCCGCAATGCACGGCTCCGCTACGCGGCCGGGTGCGCACCGCCGTCCCTCGCCTAACATGGGTGACATGTCTGCGACCACCACCAGGCGTGTCCTCCTCGCAAAGCCGCGCGGCTACTGCGCCGGTGTCGACCGGGCTGTCCAGACGGTCGAGATGGCGATCGAGCGCTACGGCACCCCCATTTACGTCCGCAAGCAGATCGTGCACAACCTGCATGTGGTGCGATCGCTGGAAAAACGCGGCGCGGTGTTCGTTGACGAGAACGCAGATATTCCGCCCGGCTCGGTGGTCGTGTTCTCGGCACACGGGATCGCCCCGGACGTCCGCGACGAGGCCGAGCAGCGCGGCCTCCAGGTGGTCGACGCGACGTGCCCGCTCGTCACCAAGGTGCACAACGAAGCCAGGCGTTTCGCGGCTCAGGACTACGACATCCTGCTGATCGGGCACGAGGGTCACGAAGAGGTCATCGGCACCACCGGGGAGGCGCCCACGCGCGTCCGGCTGGTGGACGGCCCGGAGGGCGCCAGCTCGGTCGACGTCCGCGATCCGGCCAAGGTGGTCTGGCTGTCGCAGACGACGCTGTTCGGTCGATGAGACGACCGAGACCGTCGCCGCGCTGCGGGAACGCTTCCCGACGCTGATTAATCCGCCGAGCGACGACATTTGCTATGCGACCCAGAACCGGCAGCTGGCCGTGAAGGACATCGCCAGCCAGGCCGATCTCGTCCTGGTGGTCGGCTCGCAGAACTCGTCCAACTCCGTCCGCCTGGTCGAGGTGGCCAAGGACTCGGGCGCGGCCGCCGCCTATCTGGTGGACGACGCTTCGGAGATCGACGAAGGCTGGCTGGACGGGGTGAGCACGGTCGGCCTGACGAGCGGCGCGTCGGTCCCGGAAGAACTCGTCGACGGCGTGCTCGGCTGGCTGGCGGAGCGCGGCTTCAATAGCGTCGAGGAAGTGGAAACGGTCAAGGAGCGCATGTCGTTCGCCCTGCCGCGCGAGATCAGGCCGCCGCGCACGCGAGACCACGCGGAGAGCCCGGCGGCCGAAAGCTAGCCGTCCAGCCCGTTCGGCTGGCCCGATGTGGCTGTGCTTCGCCCGCCGTCAGGTGGGCCGGTCAGGTGCGTTCGTCCTGGCGGTGATGAGCGAGCGGCGCATGCGGGTCGTCCGGGCCCTCGGACGCCGGGTCGGCGTGTACCAGGGCTGCGGTCAGCCGGGGGATGGCGTGCAGCAGCGCGTGCTCGGCGTCGACCGTGACTCGATGGGCTTCCCGGACGCTGAGCTGGCCGTCGACGACGATTGTGACCTCGGCGTGCAGGTGGTGACCGATCCAGCGCATCCTCAGGCGGCCCACCTCGATCACCCCGTCCACGCTGCGCAGCGCGGATTCGGCCGTGTCCAGCAGGGCCGGGTCCACGGCGTCCATCAGCCGCCGGAACACCTCCTGGGCCGCGCCCTTCAGCACGAAGAGGATCGCCACCGTGATGACCAGACCGATAACAGGGTCGGCGAGCCGCCAGCCGAGTGCGGTCCCGGCCGCCCCGAGCAGCACGGCCAGCGAGGTGAAGCCGTCGGTGCGCGCGTGCAGGCCGTCGGCCACCAGCGCCGCTGAGCCGATCTCGCGCCCCACGCGGATCCGGTAGCGGGCGACCCACTCGTTGCCGATAAAGCCGATCACCGCGGCGGCGGCCACGGCAGGCAGGTACGACACCGTGGCCGGATGCAGCAGCCGGCTGACCGCGGCGATACCCGCCAGCGCCGACGACAGCGCGATCAGCGCCACGATGAAGATTCCGGCGATGTCCTCCGCCCGGCCGAACCCGTAGGTGAACCGGCGGGTGGCGGCGCGGCGGCCGGCCAGGAACGCGACCCCGAGCGGCAGTGCGGTCAGCGCGTCGGCGGCGTTATGGATACTGTCCCCGAGCAGGGCGACCGAACCGGAGATGGCGACGACGGCCGCCTGGGCCGCGGCGGTGACCCCGAGGCCCGCCAGGGATATCCACAGTGTCCGCACGCCTGCGGCCGAGGCTTCCATGACCCGGTCGACCTTGGCCGCCGCGTCGTGGCTGTGCGGCCGGGCCAGGTGCGTCAGTTCGTGCCGTAGCCTGGCCGCCCACGAGCGCCCGCCGTCCCCGCCATGTCCCGCCGCGCCTTCGTGCCCGTGGTCGTGCTGATCTCCGGAGCCGGAGCCGGGCCGGAGGGGCGCTCGTGTCCGTGCCCGTGGTCGTGGCGGGGTGCATGGTTGCGGCTGGGTGCGTGGTTGCGGCTGGGTGCGTGGTCGTGGTCAGCGACGTGCTGGTGCCCGATGGCGTGGTCGTGGCCCGGCTCGTGCTCGTGATGGGCGCCCGGGTTCAGCGCCGCCATGCCGGGCCACCGGAACCACGCTCCGGGCCACCCGGGCCGCTTCCGGCGGTACGGCGACCACGGGCCGGCAACGGCGCGTCCGGCTCGCCCTGCAGGCCGCGGCGCAGTTCACGGATGTTGTCGAGCAGGCCGCGGCGCAGCCCGATGAGGATCGTCACGGCCGTGCCCAGGAAAAGCCAGGGCGCGGACGTGGCCAGCGTGACGAGTGTGCCCTCGGCCGCCGAGGTAGCCCCCGCGGAGGTGAGCAGCTTGTCGCCCACGCAGGCGACGAAGAACGTCAGCGGCGGGCACACCATGACCGGGAGCAGGTCTCTGGGCTTGGTACAGCAGGCGATCAGGATGCACGCCGCGACGAACGTCCCGTCGGCGAACATCCCCCAGCCGAGCCCGTCCGACACGATCAGCCCGAGGAAGGACAGCACCAGCAGGGCCAGGATCGCGCCGCGGCCCGTCAGGCGCACCGTGGCCGCGCGGCCGCTCTCCGGTGGCGTGCGCGGTTCACGAGGCCCGTGCGGTTCACGAGGCCCGTGCGGTTCACGAGGCCCGTGCGGTTCACGAGGCCCGCGCGGTCCCCCGGCAGGGGGCTCAGCCCGGCCCGGGGCTCGTGGCGGGCCGCCGGGCCCGGGGACGGTCTGCGGCCGCGGCCGGCTCATCCGGTTCCTGGCCTCATCCGGCCGTCCCTGACGCGGCGCAGGCGGCATGCCTCGCGCTGCGGAACCTCCGGCGGCGTCATCAGCGGCCGCCGGGCCGGTTCGCGGCCGTACCGAACCCTGCCTGGTGTATTCGGGCACGCCTGCGCTTCATCCTCCCGTTGTGGCGATGCCCCGAAACAGAAACGGCCGAAACAATGAACGGCTGGACCAGAGACGGCCGGCATCGCCGGTCTCATCTCCATTGTGACGCCTCGATGAGCCGATCCTGGCCGCTGATATCGGGCGATTCCGGGCCCGGTTTTGATCCGGGTGGGGTAATCGGGGTGCTCTCGGGCTCGGCCAGCTCCGGGGGTGACTCGGCCAGCTCGGGAGGTGACTCAACCAGCTCGGGAGCGGACAGAGCGCGGGCGGCCTCCTCGACCGGGGCCGGAGACAGCAGTTCGCTGTCGACCACCCCCAGCTGGCTGAGCCGCCGCGCGCTGACCAGCACCCGGCTTTCCAGCGATCCCACGGTCTGGTTGTACGCGGTCACCGTCTTGGTCAGGGTCCGGCCAAGCGCGTCCATGTTCCGCCCCAGTCCCGCGATCCGGGCGTGCAGCTCGCGTCCCAGGTCGAACACGGCGCGGGCGTTCTCCGACAGCGCCTCCTGCTGCCATGCGTACTGCGCGGTCCGCAGCATGGTAACCAGCGTCGTCGGGGTGGCGATGTGGACCCTGCGCATCATCGCGTACTCGAGCAGCCCCGGGTCCCGCTCCAGGGCCGGGGCCAGGAACGCCTCACCCGGGATGAAGAGCACGACGAACTCCGGCGTTGGCCCCATGGCCGTCCAGTACGCCTTGGCCGCGAGCCGGTCCACGTGCTCACGCAGGTGCCGCGCGTGCGCGTCCAGCCGGGCGGCACGGACGGACTCGTCGGCCGCCTCCACCGCCTCCAGATACGCGGCCAGCGAGACCTTGGAGTCGACCACAATGTTCTTGCCGCCCGCGAGCCGTACCACCATGTCGGGCCGCTGCGGGCCATCGTCCCCGGCCACCGTGACCTGCTCCTCGAAGTCGCAGCGCGCGGCCATCCCCGCCAGTTCCACCACCCGCCGCAGTTGCAGCTCGCCCCAGCGCCCGCGCGCTTCCGGCCGGCGCAGCGCGGTTACCAGCGCCTGGGTCTGGTCGCGCAGTTGCTCAGTGCTGTGCCTGGTCAGGTTGACCTGCTCGGCCAGGGCGGCGTGCGAGGCGCGGCGGGCCGAATCCGACTCCCGCAGCTGCGCTTCCAGCCGGGTGAGGGTGTCGTTGAGCGGGGCGACGAGGTGCTCGACGGCGGCGCGGCGGTTTTCCAGTTCCCCGGCCGCCTTGACGTTTTCCGTGCGCAGGCGTCCCTCGGCGATCTCCAGGAAGCGCGCCGTGCTGGCGTCCAGGGCCTGCGCGGACAGGCTTTCGAACCGCTGGGCCAGCTGGCCGTCGATCAGCGCCGCGCGCTCCTCCGCAGCGCGGGCCCGCTCGGCTGCGGCACTCGCCCGGCTGGCCAGGTCGGCCGAGGCAGACGCGATCCGGCCGCGGGCGTACAAGTACCCGATCGCGGCCCCGATGAGGATTCCCAGTACCAGCCCGGCAATCAGCATGATCGCGCTCATGTGTCTCAATACTGGCAGCTAGGGGTGACAATCCCGCCCTGACACGCCGTTCATGCGGGCCCCGGACCCGGGGAGCCGGGCCGGGCGATCCGGGTTTCGATGAAGGCGCGTTCGGCCGGCGGGAGGTCCAGCCGCAGCGCGGCCCGGAAGGCCTCGGCCGCCTCGGCCTCGCGCCCGGCTCGGCGCAGCAGTTCCGCCCGCGCGATGTGAAACTGCGGCCAGCGGGCCAGTCGCGGATGTTCACCCGCCGCGTCGAGGATCGCGAGCCCGGCGGCGGGCCCCTCGGCCATGGCCACCGCGACCGCGCGGTTGGCCTCGATGACCGGGCTCGGCTCGTACCGGATCAGCTGGCCGTACAGGGCGGCGATCTGCCGCCAGTCGGTCGCGGCGGCCGCCGGCGCGCACGAATGGCAGGCCGCGATGGCGGCGTGCAGCTGATAGGGACCCGGCCGCCGGGCGCGCAGCGCCGTCTCCAGCAGCCGCTCGCCCTCCGTGATCTTGTCCCGGTCCCACCGTTCCCGGTCCTGGTCGGGCAGCACGATCAGGTTCCCGTTGGCGCCCATCCGGGCCGCGCGCCGGGCGTCGGTGAGCAGCAGCAGCGCGAGCAGCCCCGTCACCTCGGGCTGGTCCGGCAGCAGCGCGGCCAGCGCGCGGGCCAGCCCGATCGCCTGATCACACAGCTCGCCGCGGACCAGAGCCGGCCCCGCGGCCGCCCGGTGCCCCTGGGTGAAGACCAGGTAGACCACGCGCAGCACGGCGTCCAGGCGTTCCGCCAGTTCCGGGGGCCCCGGCACGCGCAGCGAGATGCCGGCCTGCCGGATCTTGCGCTTGGCCCGGACCAGGCGCTGGGCCATCGTCGGCTCCGGCACGAGGAAGGCCGCCGCGATGTCCGCCGTGCTCAGCCCGCAGACACAGCGCAGTGTCAGCCCGACCCGGACCGCCGGGTCCAGGGCCGGGTGGCAGCAGGCGAAGATGAGGCCGAGCTGATCCTCGGCGAGCGCCGAGGCGCCCTGATCCGCCTCCGGTCCAGGGGCCCGCACCGCCTCGGCTTCCTTTTCGGCGCGCCGCCGTTCCCGCCGGATCCGGTCGACCGCCTTGTGCCGGGCCACGCCGATCAGCCACGCCTTCGGGTTGGCCGGAATGCCCTCCCGTGGCCATACCGTCAGCGCCAGCGCGCACGCGTCCTGCACGGCGTCCTCACCCGTCTCCAGGTCTCCCAGCAGGCGGGTGAGGGTCGCCACCGCGGGCCACCAGTGAGCCCGGAACAGCTCGCCGAGGTCGTCGCTCAGCGCGGTGCCTCCACGTTCACCACGGGGCGGACCTCCACCGAGCCGTCGAGCGCGGTCGGTATCCGCGCCGCCCACTTCAGCGCGTCGTCGAGCCCGTCGCACTCGATCAGCGTGAAGCCCCCGAACTGCTCCTTGATCTCCGCCGCCGGTCCGTCGGTGAGCAGCGTCTCACCCCCGCGGACGCGCACCGTCGTGGACGCGCCCGGCGGCTGCAGCGGGGCGCAGTCGATCAGCACGCCGGCGTCCGCCATCGCCTGCCGGGCCGCGCCCCACTGCCCGAGCAGCGCGCGCGCCGCCTCGGTCCCCGGTTCGGGCAGGTCGGGGCCGTACAGCAGGAACATGTACTTCATCGCGAGAAACCTCTCCGCCGTGGGCCGGCTGTGCCGGCCACTCACCCATAGTCGAACGGGACCGTCCCGCATCGACAGGTCCCCGCAAATTCGCCGGCCAGACTGGCCGGGCCGGGGCGGCCGCCCCGCCGCAACCGGTGTCCGCGGGCACCTAAAATCGGCACGTGAGTTTGTCTATCGGTATCGTGGGGCTGCCGAACGTCGGTAAGTCCACCCTGTTCAACGCGCTGACCCGGGCGGGCGCGCTGGCGTCCAACTACCCGTTCGCGACCATCGAGCCCAACGTCGGCATCGTGGGGGTACCCGACCCGCGGCTGGCCGAGCTGGCCAAGCTGTACGACTCGGCCCGGATCGTCCCGGCCACCGTGCGCTTCGTCGACATCGCCGGGCTGGTCCGCGGCGCCGCGCAGGGCCAGGGACTTGGCAACCAGTTCCTCGGCCACATCCGCGAGACCGACGCGATCTGCCAGGTGGTCAGGGTCTTCAACGATCCCGACGTCAGCCACGTCGAGGGTGACGTGTCCCCGGAACGCGACATCGAGACCGTGGTCACCGAGCTGATCCTGGCGGACCTGCAGACCCTGGACAAGGCCTCCGCGCGGCTGGCCAAGGAGACCAGATTCGCCAAAGATCCCGAACGGAAACGGGTGGCGGATGCCCTGGTGCAGGCGCAGAAGCTGCTCGACACCGGCACGACGCTGTTCGCGGGCGCGGCTGCGGCCGGGATCGACCTGGCCGACCTGCGTGAGTTCCACCTGCTGACGGCCAAGCCCTTCCTGTACGTCTTCAACGCCGACAGCGACGAGCTCGCCGATGCGGCCCTGCGGGACCGGCTGTCCGCGCTCGTAGCGCCCGCCGAAGCCATCTTCCTGGACGCCAAGACCGAGGCCGACCTGGCCGAGCTGCCCGAGGACGAGGCGGCCGAACTGCTGGCCGAGGCGGGGCTGGGGGAGCCGGGCCTGGACCAGCTGGCCCGCGCCGGCTTCCGCGCGCTCGGCCTGCAGACCTTCCTGACCGCGGGCCCCAAGGAAACCCGGGCCTGGACGATCCGGGCCGGCGCGACCGCCCCGGAGGCGGCGGGGGTCATCCACACCGACTTCCAGCGTGGCTTCATCAAGGCCGAGATCGTCTCGTACGACGACCTGATCGCGGCGGGTTCTCTGACGGCGGCCCGCGCCGCCGGCAAGGTCCGCATCGAGGGCAAGGACTACATCATGCGCGACGGCGACGTCGTCGAATTCCGCTTCAACGTGTAGCCCGCGGTGTTCGCGGGCCGCTGCGGCGCACCTACTGCGCTGACCCGGTACCGCCGGGTGGCTCATCCAGATCGGCGATATGAACGATGTGCGGTTGCTCGTCAAGGGACGCGGAATGCTCCCGCCACTTCGCCGCGTCCAGGGTCAGGATCAGGAGTTCAGTATGGCCTGGCTTGCGGCTCAGGTCGAGGGCGGGACCGGTGAGGACCGGGCGCGCGGGCTGCTCGCGGCGTTCCGCCGCGAGCTGTACCGGTGCTTCGCCAGCGTGCCGGGATGCGCTGCTGAGCTGGCCGATGCGGTGCTGTGCAAGCAGGACCGGGTGCACATGCTGGCGGAGCTGTCGCTGGAGCCGGAGTGCCGCCGCGGCCACGGCGCGCTGTATGACGCGGTGAACTGCGGCCGGATCCAGATCGGGCGGCTGCGCCGGTCGCTGGCGTGCCTGCCGCTGCCGGCCTGGGACGACGGGCGGATCCGGCTGGCGGCCGATGTGAGCAACTGGCTGCGGCCGGACGCGGCCACCAGCCCGGACCGGCTGTTCTGCCACTGTTATGCGCGGGGCAGGGGTAACGCGCAGATGATCCCGGGCTGGCCGTACTCGCTCGTCGCGGCGCTGGAGCCGGGCCGCACCTCGTGGACGCTGCCGCTGGATGCGGTCCGGCTCGGCCCGGCCGATGACGCGACCGCGGTGACCGCCGCGCAGGTCCGCGAGGTCGGTGTCCCGCATCATCGCCGCCGGGCACTGGCGTGACGGCGACCCGGACATCCTGGTCGTCTTCGACGCCGGCTATGACCTGACCCGGCTGGCCTGGCTGCTGGCCGATCTGCCGGTGGAGGTGCTGGGCCGGCTGCGCAGCGACCGGGTGATGTACTTCCCCGCCCCGCCCCGCGCTGCCCGGCACCAACGGCCGCCCGCCTGCGGCACGGGGCCGCGTTCAAGCTCGCCGACCCGGCGACCTGGCCTGCCCCGGCGGCGGCCACCTGCACCGAGACGGCCCGGTACGGCACCGCCCGGGCCGCGGCCTGGGGCCGGCTGCACCAGCAGCTGGCCGCCCGCGCCGGATGGGAAGACCACGACGGCGAGCTGCCCATCGTCGAGGGCACCCTCATCCGGCTGCAGGTCGATCACCTGCCCGGCGACCGCAGCCCCGAGCCGCTGTGGCTGTGGTCCTCCCGCGCCGGCACCTCCGCCGCCGAGGTGAACCGCGCCTGGCAGGCGTTCCTGCGCCGCTTCGATATCGAACACATGTTCAGGTTCTTCAAGCAGGTCCTCGGCTGGACCCGGCCGAAGCTGCGCGACCCGGCCGCCGCCGACCGGTGGACCTGGATCATCCTCGCCTGCTACGCCCAGCTCCGCCTCGCCCGCCACCTCGCCGCCGACCTCCGGCTGCCCTGGCAGCGGCCCTGCCCGCCCGGCCGCCTGACCCCCGCCCGGGTCCGCCGCGGGTTCCGCAACATCCGCCAGGCACTCCCAGATCTGGCCAGCGCGCCGAAACCCGGCAAACCCGGCCCCGGCCGCCCGCCCGGATCGAAGAACCGCCGCCCGGCCACCCGCCACGACGTGGGCAAGACCGTCAAGCGAGACGAGCCAAGAAAGAAAGACCGCAGGCAGAAGGCTTAAATAACAAGCTTAGGGAGTGTCGCCGCCTAGGCGTCGATGTGTGCTATCATGCGCGGCGCTTTGACCGCGTCGGCCTGCGTTGCGATCTCCCTCAGGCGATCCAGGGCGCGCCGGGCTTGCTCAGCCAGAGCGTCATTGAACGCGGCTGACACAGGGGGAGCTTTGCCCTCCTCCGCCAACCGCCCGGCATAGGCGGACAGATGCGGATCCACGGTGATGGTCAGACGGGCTTTCCTGCCGCTCATACCCGGATCATACTCAACCCGGCGCAAGGGAGCACGTGTACGCAGCGTCCCGCTTAGCGGACGAGGAGCGCCTGTTCATGGCGCTTTCTACTGTTTCCGCAGGTCAGCAGCCTGTCCGCGTGGCCCGGAGGGGCATTTGGGGTCAATCCGCTGAGGTGAGGCCATAGAGTCACCGTTTAAGCGTGTTGGTTTTCCAGCGCAACCGCAGATCCCGGGCTTTATCAGCGGATTCGGGCGCGGGCAAAGGCTCATCAAAAACGTCCTCCCGCGACGGGCTTTTATGACGCACAATGGGCTTAAGGTCGGCGGGGTGGCGTCAGCCGAATGAACAGCCCAACGCGGAGCGAGCGGAGGTGTGATGGTTCGCGGTTCGGGCGTAGATGACGCAGCGCGGCCGGCTGCGTACGCTGATGGCCCGGAGATGGATGCTGGCATACCGGGTAGCGGGCGGTCCCGTTCGTCCCGCACGTGGGGCGGCGGCGGAGGCCGCTGGCTGGTCTGGACCCTCCGGGCGGTGCTGTGGGCTGTTCTGCTCATCATCGGTTACCGGGGCATCACGGCGATCATCTTCAACGAGACGCCATCGTCGCGTTCGGGCTCGTCCAGCCCCGCCCCCACCGCCGCCGGGAACAGCCAGTTCCCGGTCACCCTGGCCCAGGCGTACGCCATGCAGTTCGGCGCCGTGTACCTCAACTTCAGCACGGCGACGGCCGATCAGCGTTCCCAGGAACTGGCGGCTTACCTGCCAGCCAACGTGATCAGCGCCGACCCGCAGCTTGGCTGGGATGGCTCCGGCAGCCTGCGGCTGGACTCGGAACAGGTCGACGGGATCAGCGTGCAGGACGCCACCCACGCGGTGGTGACCCTGCTGGCCAGTGTGAACGGCCAGCTGATGCAGCTGGGTGTGCCCATTTACGCCGCGAACGGTGGCCTCGTGGTATCCGGGCAGCCCGCGTGGCTGGCCGCTCCGCCGCAGGCGGCCCCGCCCGCACCGGTTACGGGGACGTCAGATCCCGCCGCGCAGAGCGCGCTGAACGCCCAGCTTCCCGCCTTCTTCCAGGCTTACGCGAGCGGCGACAGCGCGACGCTGAACCGGTTCCTGGCGCCGGGGGCGACGGTGGCCGGCCTGGGGGGCGCCCTCAGCTATACCGGCATCTCCAACTTGTACGTGCCCACGGGGGGCACGACCAGGAACATCACCGTCACCGTCGTCTGGCAGCTGGCCGGGTCGGGCGCGAGCGGTCCCGCCAAGCTGGCGATGACGTATGACATGACGGTCATCGACCAGGGCGGCAAATGGTACGTGCATGATATAGCGGCGTCCACCCGGGGAAATCAGCAGACGGGGGGCACATGATAGACGCCGGATACTTCTCCGCGGCCCGGCGAGACGAGACGCGGAGTAGTGAACCGCACCCGGGCTGCCGGACGTATCTGCTGGGGGAGGATAACGGCGAGGGCGGGCCCTCGCTCCCGGCTGGAACGGGGTGCCTTAGTGTGGGCGCGGCACGGTTCTCGCCGGCCGCCTGGCAGGTACCGGCCGCCCGGCGGGTACCTGATAATCCCGGAAGGGAAGAGTTATGTTCCATCTCCTGGCCATAGACCCGCCGGTTGCCCTCAGCACCCAGGGCCTCGTCACCTATCTCCAGGGGCTGTTCGGGCCGCTGTTCCTCGGCATCGTGGGGATCGTCGCGCTCTTCTTCCTCTTCACCCGCGAGATCACCCGGTTCGTACAGTTCATTGTGCTGGCCGTGCTGATAGCGGTCGTTTTCTACACGCCCGGCATCGTCCAGGCATTGGCCACAGGAATCACTAACGCGCTCGGAGTCCATTAGCCCCGTAACGGCGAAACCCCGTCACGGCCGAAGGAGCGCAGTTCGTGGACCTGCCCACGTATACGAACATCTGGCGAATTGAGAAGCGCCTCTACAAGCTCTATGATTTTCGCTTGCCGATGCCGCTTCCCATCAGCTGGATCGCCGTTTTCTGTGGCATCACGATTCCCTACGTTGCCATCCTGGTGGCTATTGGGCTCCCCTTCAATCACACCCTGGTTGCGCTCTACGTACTTCCGCCTGGCGTTCTGACCTGGCTCTGCACGCGGCCCGTCCTGGAAAACAAGCGCCTGCACGAGCTGCTTATCTCGCAAATCCGCTACCTGCACGAACCGCGCACCTGGTGCCGTCTGGTGCCATTGTCGGAAAAGAACGAAATTCGGGTCTACGCCCGGGTCTGGCACTGCGCTCCGGCCTATGCCGAGGATGCCGAGGTCCTGACCGCCCCGGCCGAAGGAACTGCGCGCGAGCCCGGGACTGCCGTGGCTCCCTCCCGGCGCGGCGTGAGCGTCCCCGCCGGGGCCATGGGGCGGCCGGGAACCGGCCGTAGCTCCAGCCCGTCGCGAAGGACCTCGCGCGAACGTCCGGGACAGGCAGAGCAGGCGCCGCAGTTGGCGGCCGCCGGGCCGGCCACGTGGCCGCACGCCGGGATGGCGCCCGTCCGGGCCCGGGGCGGTCCGGCCAGCGGCGCGAGCGGACCGCCCGTTCCGGTCCGGGCCGGCTCCGATCGGGGTCCCGCTGGCCGTGCGGTGCCGGCGTCACGGGGCGGGACCGGACGGGCCACGCCCGGCTGGCTCGGCCCGGCCAGCCCGGCTGATCCAGCGAGCACCTCGGGTCCGGCCCGCGCGGCCAGGCCCGCGGTCGCGCGGGCCGGTGCGGGTGCGATCCCTCCGGGCCGGCGCCCCGCGATCCCCGGCGAAGTGCTCAGAGACCCAGGGGCCGGCCGTCCCGCTGCGAGCGGCGGCCGCATTGCGGGCAGTCCCGCTGCGGGCAGTGCCGCTGCCGGGCGCGGGGCTGCTATCGGCCCCGCTCCGGGCGGCCCGCAGCCGATAGCGCCGCCCCCCATCGAGGTGGCTCACGAGACGCAGGAACGGCAGGGACCCGCGAGCGTTCCCCTGTGGGGCCGCCCGGCGGCTGGCCGTCCCGGTTCCGGTGCCCCCAGCACTGGGAGTGCCCAGAACCCGCCGGGTACTCAGAACAGCACTCCCGGTGCCCCGAGGGCTATCGGTGCCCCGGCTGCCCCCGCGCCGGGAGCGGTTACCGAGGCCGAGCCCAGCACGAGTGCCGGCCAGCCGGCGGCCAGTGCGGACCAGCTGGCGCCTGGCGCGAGCCAGCCGGGCACCGTGAACCCGCCTGTGCCCGCCGCCGCAACCCCGGCCCTCCCGCTGGATGCGGACCGCCCCGCACCGTCGATCGCGCGCGCCCTGAGCGGGCCGGACCGGATCGACAGCTGGCAGCGCCGCGTCCGGGTGGTCCCCGGTGGCCCGGGACCGGGCAAGCGGGACCAGGAGACGCTGGACCGGGACCGGGCGCGGCTTCCCCTCACCGGCCCGCGCCGGATCGTCTTCCTCGGCTGCACCAGCGGTGCGGGCCAGACCGTCACCGCCCTGATGACCGGCCAGCTGCTGGCCGGTCTGCGCGGCGGACTGGTCGCCGCGATCGACCTGAACCCGGGCCACGGATCGCTCGCCCGGCGAGCGCAGGCTGCGCCCGCACTGACCGTGGCCGCGCTGCTGGCGGGGTCTGCGCCGCCGGCCCGGCGAGTGCGCCCGCGGCCGGCCGGCTCGATATCATCAACGCCGACGCGGACCCGGCCGCTGCGCCGGGCGGGCGGGACTACGCCCGCCTCGCGGAGCAGGCTGGCCGGCACTACCCGCTGGCGATGCTCGATCCTGGCGCCTCCGAGGTGACCCGGGTCCTGGGCATCGCCGACCAGCTCGTGCTGGTCGCTCCGGCCAGCGCGGACGCGCCGAGGTCGCTGGCCACGACCCAGGAATGGCTGCACAGCAACGGGCACGCCGAGCTCGCGGCGCGCGCGGTGACAGTGGTCAACGGGGTGAGCAAAGCCAGCATGAGCGACGTCGAGCAGGCCGAAGCCGTCGCGCGCGGGCGCTGCCGCGCGATCGTCAGGATTCCGTGGGACGACGTGCTGGCCGACGGGAACCCAGGCCCCGCTGGCCCCACCGCGCCTGGCGGGGCGCCCGGGCCTGGTGGGCCCAGTGAGGTGTCGTCCCTGCGGCCGCAGGCCCGGCACGCCTACACCGCTCTCGCCGGGGTGCTGATTGCGGGACTGGCCGCCGCCCCGGTTCCTCGGAAGGTTCTGCATTGACCAGTCGGACGAAGAGCAGCAGCCGGCTCGACATCCGGTATTTCGACGACCGGATCCTGCTGACTGATACGCACGCGTGGGCGTACTTCCGGCTGCCGTCGATTTCGTATGAGTTCACCACGCCGGAGGAACGCGAGGCGCTGGCCACCAACGTTACGGTCGCGCTGGCCGCGATCAGGATGCCGGACGCCGAGGTGCACCTGCGGATCGCGCACCGGTCGTATCCGGCGGCGGACTGGGCGACCGGGCTGGACGCCACCTCCGACGGCGGTTCCGGCTGGCGCGAGTACCTGGATGAGTCCTACCAGCACGTGTGGACGAAGGACTTCTGGAGCAAGGAGATCTACCTGGGGGTCCGGCTGGGGCAGCGCGGCATGCGCGCGCAGCTGTCCGGCGGGGTGCTGTCCCAGTTCATCTCGCTGTACCAGAGCGGGGAGCGCCGGCTCGGCATCGAGGACGAGGCGGTTGGGTCCACGGAGACCGCCAAGTGGACCGACCAGGCCGAACGGGTCGGCCGGGCGCTGGCCGCCAGTGCGCTCGCCGCCCGGCACGCGACCTCCGATGAGCTGGCCTGGCTGCTGCGGCACGCGCTGATGGGCTCCCTGGGCGAGCCGCCCCCGTCCGCCACCCGGCGCCGCCGGTGGGGTGCCGGAGAGATCGAGGGGCTGTTCGAGGGCCAGGTGCACAACGGCCGCACGATGCTCCAGCTTGAGCACGCCACCGGGGACTCCTTCGCCGCGTTCCTGTCCTTCTCCCGGTTCCCCGACGTCATGCCCTTCCCCGACGGGGAGCCGTGGCTGCACTACGCCGACTCGCTGCCGTTTCCGGTCGAGGTCAGCTCGCGGATGCGGCTGATACCCCCGGCGAAGGCGAGCAAGGACGTCAGCCGGCGCCTGGCCCACGCGCGCGACATGGACGCGCACATCCGGGAGGCCGGTGTGGAGGCGCCGATCGCGCTCGCCGAGCAGATCGCGGCGGCGCGCATGCTGGAGCACGGCATCACCAAGGAACGCCTGCCGTTCGTGTACGGCTGGCACCGCCTGATCGTCACCGCCCCGACCAAGAGCCTGTGCGTGCGGCGGGTCGAGGCGGTGGTCGAGCATTACCGCGACATCGGGATCGACATCGTCGACTCGACCGGGGACCAATTCTCGCTGCTGTCCGAGTCACTGCCCGGCGACCGCGTCCGGGTCAGCTCCTACCTGCAGCGGCAGCCGCTGTACACGATCGCCGGCGGCATGCCGACCGCCACCGTGGACCTGGGGGACCGGATCGTCGACGGGGTCGGCTGGATCGGCCCCTATATCGGCGAGACACTCGGCCGGGCCCGGGCCATCGTGCACTTCGACCCGCTGCTCGCCGCCGCGCGCAACCGGCCGACCGCCATCGCGATCACCGGGGAGCCGGGCGGCGGGAAGACCACGCTCGCCCTGCTGCTCATCTACCAGCTCGCGCTGCGCGGGTCGACGGTCGCGGTGATCGACCCCAAGGGCGACGCGACGTCGCTGGTCCGGCTGCTGCAGGCGCGCGGCCGCCGGGCGCGGGTGCTCTCGCTCGGGTCGGCGGCCCCCGGACTGCTCGACCCTTTCTCGTTCGGCGACGACCTGGCCACGAAGCGGACCATGGCCACCGAGACGCTGCGGCTGCTGCTGCCGCGGATGAGCGAGGAGCGCGAGAGCGCGATGATCCAGGCCGTGGGCGCGGTCGCGGCCTGCCGCGGCCCAGCCTCGGGAAGGTGGTCCGGCACCTGGAGCAGGCCGGCGACCCGGCGTCGAAGAACCTCGGCCACGTCATGCGGTCCATTTCCGAGATGCGCCTGGCCCGGCTGTGCTTCGCGCCGTCGGGCGGCCAGCAGGTCGACGCGGAGGGCTGGACGACGGTGTTCACGCTCGGCGGCCTGACCCTGCCGGACACCGCGATCGGCCGCGACGACTACTCCTACGAGCAGCGGCTGTCGGTGGCGCTGCTTTACCTCGTGTCGCAGTTCGCCCGGCGGCTGCTGAACGGGATGGACCGGCGGATGCCGAAGGCGATCTTCCTCGACGAGGCGTGGGCGATCACCGCGACCCCTGAGGGCGCCAAGCTCGTCCCCGAGGTTTCCCGGATGGGCCGGTCGCGGAACACCGCCCTGATCCTCGTCTCGCAGAACGCCCGGGACCTGCTGAACGAGCAGGTGACGAACTGTATCTCCAGCGTCTTTGCGTTCCGTTCATCGGAACGGACCGAGGTGGAGAGCGTGATGGCGCTGCTCGGCGTCGAGGCTTCCGACGAGCACAAGGCGGTCCTGCGCGGCCTTGGCAACGGCGAGGCCGTCTTCCGCGACCTGGACGGGCGTGCGGGCCGGATCGGTGTCGACCTCGCCTCCGACGAACTGCAGCGCTGGCTGGACACGAACCCGACCCGGTCCCGGCCGGACGAGGCGTCACACCGGCACGATGCGGCCTCCGACGCCAGCGCCGGAGGGGCGGACGCAGCGGACGACTCCGAAGCCGCGGACGGCCTGGATGCGCGCCGGCCACGCGGAGGGCGGAGAGGCGGCCACACCCCCGGCTGCCGGGCCTGATGACGGCGATGGCGGCCACCCAGCCAGGGAGACCGCAGGCGAGGCGAGTAAGTGACCACCCGAAGAAGCTCAACAGGAGCTCCCCAGATGGCCCGATCCCCGTTGCGCTGGGTGGCCCGGCTGCTGATCGTCATCGGCGCGATCCTGGCGGTTCCGGCCGCGGCCGCGTACGCGTACGCGTCGTCTCCGGCCGCCTCCCGTGCGCCCGCCGCGGCCAGCTCCTCAGCGGCCAGCTCCCCAGCGGCCTCAACGGCATCGGCGGCAACCGGGACGGCCACGGCATCCGCGGTGCCCGCGACGGCCACCCGCCTGGGCCCGGGCGCCCCGGCCATTCTCACCGCGGCGCATGCGGCCGATACTCCCCGTGCGCCCGCGGGCGGCGTCTGCTCGGTGCCGGGCATCGGCGACATCGGCGGCCTGCTCGGGCTCTGCTCGGCCGGGTCCAGCGGCATCATCGGCGACCTGAACAACGTCTGCCAGCCGTCCATCCCGCAGCCGGAGCCGGCCAGCGGCGGGATCGACGCGCTGATCCAGCCCCCGGCCGGGGTCTCGGCGGGCAATACGCTCTACGACAGCTACGGGGTGGCCGGCCAGTTCTGGGCCGCGCACGGCCTGCAGTGCTCCGATATGACCTCGCTGATCGGCAACAACGTGGCCGGCATGGTCTTCGACGCGGCGAAATCGATCGACCGCGTCACGATCACCGTCTACCAGTCCGCGGCCGGCAACGGCATCCTGAGCTGGCTGCAGAGCGTCGTTGACCGGCTGATCAGCGCGCTCGGCAACGCGATCTACTTCCCGTACCTGGCCCCCGTCATCATCCTCGGCGCGATCTGGATGGCCTGGAACGGCCTGGTCCGGAAGCGGGCCACCCGCGCCATCGAGGGCACGCTGTGGATGGTGGTGGCGTGCGCCGCGGCGATCTGGCTGATCGGCCGGCCGCCGATTTCACCGGCGTGGGCACGACCGTCTCCAACGGCGTCACCCAGGTCCTGAACGTCGCCTTCGCGAAGCTGCCCAATCCCGGCGGCAGCAACTGCGTGCCCGTCCAGGGCGGCGACCCGCAGGCGTCCACCGGCAACTTCGGCTTCACCTCCAGTAACGGGCTGGTCGACAACAACGCCAACGAGCTGTGGTCGGTCCTGGTCTGCAAGCCGTGGCTGGACGGGGAGCTGGGCACGACCCAGTACGCCACCTCGGCCCAGGCGCCGCAGACGGTAGTGAACACCTACGGCCGGCAGTTGCTGTGGGCTCAGGCCATCGCGGCCAACGAGCATCCGTCGACCGATCTCATCCAGGCCAAGCAGGCGACCTACAACGGCATCGCGTCCAGCCTGCAGAAGAACAATCCCGCGATCTATCCCCTCTTCCAGGGCAACCAGTGGACGACCCGGCTGGAGATCGGGTTCGCGGCGCTGTTCGCGGCGCTGGTGGCCGGGCTGCTCATCCTGCTGATCGCCCTTACCTTGATCATCTTGAAGCTGGGTTTCCTGCTGTTGCTCATCGCGGGCCCGTTCTTCCTGATCATCGGCACGCATCCGGGCTTCGGCCGGATCATCGCGATCCGCTGGTTCGAGATGCTGGTGGGCGTGCTGATGAAACAGGTGGCGGTCGCCCTGGCGCTCAGCGTCCTGCTGTACGCCTACTCGCTCATCATGGGCACCAGCGACGCGGTGCTGCCCTGGGCGCTGAAGATCCTCATGATCGCGCTGGTGACCGTCGCGGTCTTCATCTACCGCAAGCCATTCCAGCACCTGTTCTCCGCCGTGGGGTACGGCGTTATCGGATCGCAGGACCGGGCCGACGTCAGCCTGCGGCAGGCCAGCACCACCTTCCGGCGCGTCACGCGGGACACCGCGACCGTCACCGTGCCCGGTGTCGCGGCCTACCGGGTTGGCCGGTGGGCCCGGCGGAATCCGGGCGAGGCGGCGGCGCTCGCGGCCGGGATCGTCGGTGCGGCCGGTGCCGCCAGCGCGGGCGCGGCAGCCAGCAAGATGGCCGCCGCCCAAGCGGCCGGCGGGGCGTCCGGCGCGCCGGGTGTGACCGACGAGGCCGCAGCCCGCGTGCGGCCCGGGGCCGAGGGGGCGCCCGGTGAGGCCGAGCAGGCCGCGGCCGATGCTGGCGGCGCGGGCGGGACCCGTCCCGCTGCGGCTGACCATACCCGGCGCGGGCCGAACGGTGACGAGGACGGCCGGCGCTCCGCACCCCCGCTGCAACTGCCACCGCGGAACGGTGATCGCGAGCACGCGGGGAGCGGATCCGGCTGGGCTCGGACCAGCGCCCAGGCGGGCGCGGCGGTACGCAGCGGTGAGGCGCCGCCCCGGCCCGGTTCGGCGGTGCGCGTCACGAACACGCCCGGTCAGGCGGCGGCCGCAGCCGGCCGCCCCGGCGGCCCCAGCGGGCCCAGCGGGCCGGGCAGGCCCAGCGGGCCGGGCAGGCCCGGCGGGGCCAGCGCGCGGCCAGCCGCCGCGTCCGCAGGTGCTCCGCCGCCAGCTGCCGCGTCCGGAGGAGCGAGCAGGCCCGCCGCGGCCCGTTCGGGTGGATCGTGGTGGTCCTCGGCGGGCCGATCCGCAGCAGCGGGCCCAGCTCGCAGCCAGGGCGGCGCGTCTGGCCCGGCACCATCCTCGGCGCCGCCTGCCCCGCCCGCTTTCGGTGGCCGTCCGGCGCCCAGCCGGGGCCGCAACGGCTCGGGCGGCGGGAACGGTTCCGGCGGCGGTCCCCCAGCATCTTTGGCGGGAGCGGCGGGAGCGGCGGGAGCGGCGGGAGCGGCGGGAACGCTGGAAGCGGCGGGAACGGCGGGAACGGCGCGTCGGCAGGCGGCGGGCGGTCCGGAGGGCCCTGGTCCGGGGCGGCCGCGCGGCCTCGCTGGCAGCCCGGCCCGATCCGGTCTTCCGGCGGATGGTCGGGACGCGATCGCGCTCCGGAACCGTCCGGGAGCGCGCCGGCGGGCGGCGGCTCCCGGTCCTCGGCGCCCCCCCGCAGTGGCGGCGCCCGGGCCAACCCGCTGCGGGGACGGTCTGGCGGCGACCGTAATTCAGGAGGCCAGAGCGGTTCAGCGGGCTCGGCGGGGTGGGCGGCCCCCTCGAGTCCCGGGAACGGGCGTGGCGCGGGCGGCTCGGAGCCGCCGGAAGCACCGATGCCCTTCTGGCTCCGCCCGGTTAGGCGCAGGAAGTAGCGGGGCGCGATGGACCTGTCCCCAGGCCAGCTGAAGGCGCTTTTCGCGGTCGTCGTCGTGGTCCTGGCCGGGCTCGGCATCTACCTGATCGCCCCGCACGGCAGCCAGCACCCGACGCCGGGCCGGTCGGCTTCCGCCGCGCCGTCCTCCCCCGCGCAGGCCGCCGGATCCCCGTCCGCCGCGCCGGTGCCTACCGGCCCGGCGAGCGGCTCCAGCGTGAACATCTACCAGTGGCTGCCGTTCACCGAGCCGGAACTTTCCCGCGCCTCGGCGGTGACGACGCTGGTCGCCTCCGACTACAACACCTTCACCTACAACGACAGCGCCGCCAGCTACGTGGCGCGGATGAACGGCCTGATTACCGGCCAGCTCAGCCAGACGCTGAAGAACGGTTTCTCGACCTTCGGCGTGGCCCAGACCCGGACCAGCCAGAAGCAGGTTTCCACCGGCAGCGCCACGATCGACTCGATCCGCACCTTCGGCTCGTCCAGCATCACGTTCGTGGTCACCGCGACCCAGAAGCTCACCGGGACGCAGGGCAGCCAGACCAGCAGCGCCCAGTACGCGGTCACGGTCAGCGGCCAGGGCAGCTCGTGGCAGGTTTTCGACATTGAACCGGCCTCGGCGGGCAATACGTGACCGGCCTGCTGGGCCGGGGATCAGGGGGATCGCGCAGGACGGCGGAACGCAACGGGGCGGCCGCGGGATCCGGGCGTGCCCGCGACGGCGGGGCCAGCCAGATCGTTGTGATCGGCATCATCGGCGCGGCGGCCCTGCTGCTGATCGGGGCGCTGACCATCCCGATGATCGTGGGCGGCTCCAGCCTGCTGTTTTCCGCGGGCACCGGCGGCTTCGGGTGCTCGGGCTCGGCCCAGCAGGCCAAGAGCGCCCTGCAGTCCACGGCGAGCGGGCAGGCCAGGAACTCGATCCCGTCCGACTACCTCAGCCTTTACCAGAAGGTGGGCCAGCAATACGGAGTTCCGTGGGTCATCCTGGCCGGGATCGGCACGGTGGAAAGCGACAACGGGCGTTCCAGCCTGCCGGGCGTGCACAGCGGGGCCAACCCCTTCGGCGCGGCCGGCCCGATGCAGATCGGCATCGGCGGCGCGGCCGGGAACTCCTGGGGCGGCGCGCCGGTGCACCCGGCCAGCCAGACCGTGAGCGGGGTGGCCACCGACGGAAACGGTGACGGGACGGCGAGCGTCTACGACCCCGCCGACGCGATCGCCGGCACCGCGAAGTACCTGCTCGCGCACGGCGTGCTTACCAACGCCTCCGCGGCGATCTTCGCCTACAACCATCTCGACTCCTACGTGCAGGCGGTGCAGAACTACGCCAACCTCTACTCCAGCGGCGGCTTCTCGGTCGCCCCGTCGGTGGGCAGCGTGGCCGCCAGCACGGCCGCGTGCGTGCAACTGGCCGGGACCGTGATCAGCGGGTCCACCGCCGTGCCGAACCAGGCCGTGGCCGCCGTGATCGCGTTCGCCCGGCAACAGATCGGCAAGCCCTACCAGTGGGGCGGCACTGGCCCCGACGCCTTCGACTGCTCGGGGCTGGTCATGATGGCCTACCAGACGGCGGGCGTGAGCATCCCGCGCACGTCGCAGGCGCAGTGGACCTGGGGGCCGCAGGTCCCCGCGAACCAGGCCGAGCCCGGTGACCTGGTGTTCTTCGCGGGCTCGGATGGCACCCCGACGAGCCCCGGTCACGTCGGCCTGGTGATCGGGGGCGGGAAGATGATCGAGGCTTACGCGACCGGATTCCCCATCCGGATCTCCACCTACGGCACCGCGTCCTCCGCGGGAGGTCTCACCCAGGTGGTCGGGTTCACCCGGCCATGGGCCCATTCCGGCGTTGTCCTGCCGCCGGGGACGGGGACAGGCCCGGGAGCGGCGTCCGCGTCGGCGTCGCCCTGAGCCGCCGGGCGGGCCGCCCGCCAGTCGTCAGCATATGTTGACGAAGACCGATCGTCAGCTTATGCTGACGGCTATGGAAACCACTCTCGAAATAGCCGAGGGCGCCGCCAGCAACGACCCCGAGGTGGGCCTGCGTGCGGTGGCGGCCCTGCGGGCGCTCACCGAACGGCTGGAGATCCTCCAGGTCGAGAACGCGCGGGAGCTCGGCTGGTCCTGGCAGGACATCGCCAGCCGCCTCGGCGTGACCAAGCAGACGGTGCACCGCAAGCACGGCCGCCGGATCGGGAGGCGATGATGTTCGAGCGCTTCACGAACAGCGCCCGCCAGATCGTGGTCCAGGCCCAGTCGCAGGCGCGCCAGTTCGGCCACGGCTTCATCGGCCCCGAGCATCTGCTGCTGGCCCTGGTCTCGCTGGACGAGCCGGCCGCCGTCGTCCTGCATGACCAGGGATTGACTCCCGAACGGACCCGGGCGGAAGTCATTCGCATGGTGGGACCCGGCCGTACCTTCGGCCTGCTGGCCGGCCTTGACCGGGAGGCACTGGCCTCGATCGGGATCGACCTCGACACCGTGCGCAGCCGGATCGAGGCCACCTTCGGCCCGGACGCGCTCATACGCGCTGCTCCAGTTGCCCGGCGGAAGCGCCACCGGCTTCCGGGCCGGAAAGGGCGCCGCGGGCCGTCACGGGGCGTGCTGTTCCAGGCTCCGGGTTCTGCGCCACGCGGCCATATCCCGTTCACCCCGCTGGCCAAGAAGGCTCTGGAGCGCTCGCTGCGCGAGGCGCAGGCGGCCGGCGATAACTACATCGGCGTCCAGCACGTCGCGCTCGCCCTGATCAGCATGGACCGCGGGTGCGTCCCGGTCATCCTGTCGGCGCTCAGCCTGTCCGACGCGCCGCTGCGCGCGGCGATCCTCGACCGGTACCGCAAGGCGAGCTGACGGCCAGCCCTGGCCGCCCTGGGCCGCCGGGGCCGGCCGGGCTGGCCATCCCGTCACGGCGACGCTCTCACCGTGACGGGATGGCGCCGTGACGGGCGCGGTGGTCAGCTGATCGTGGCCCGGCTGGAGCTGAACTGCTCGTACCGCACGTGGCCGGGCTGGCCGAGAAAGGCCCTGAACTCGCCGAGCCGGTAGGCCAGGCCGTCGCCGGAGTAGGCGGTCTCGACCTGAAAATCCCGGCTGAGGTCCTCCAGGCGGCGCAGCACGGCCGGCCCGCTGAGCCGCGGAACTGGCCGCCCGCGCGCCGCGGCCTCGGCCCGGACGGCCGCCACGATCTGCGGGGCGGTCAGGAAGGCGTCGCGGACCCGCAGGACCGCGAAGACCGGGTCGTGCAGGTGCGCGGACTCATCCGTCAGCGGGTACGGATCGCCCTCGTGCCGCAGCGCGCGCCGGATCGCGCCGCCGACCGCCTCGGCCACGGGCGGCGGGAACGCGTTGCCCACCTGCCGGTACCTGGCCGTCTTGCGGCCGGTGAACTCCCAGCCCCACTCGTCCTGCCAGCCTTGCAGCCGGGCCACCATCTCGCACGTCAGCCGTGGGATGAGGCCGGGGTCACCGTCGGGGCCCGGCGGCTCGTCGGCGAGCCCGAGCCCGTCGACACCCAGCTCCGCCCAGGCGCGCTTGGCCCGGGTCGGGCCGAGGTCCGCGCCGCCGTGCTTCTTGGAGCCGCCCACGATCGTGGGCGCGATGGCGCTGGCGCGGCGGGCCCACCGGGCCGCACCCGGCCAGCCGCGGGCGCCCATGAGGTCACCGATCGCCTCGCCGACGCTGGGCGGGGGTACCGCGGACGGCTCCGGCCAGCGGAACCACGGCGCGTCCCCGGGCCGCAGCGCGACCAGCACGGACCGGGGGCGCAGCTGCGAGACCCCGAAGTCGGATGCGTTCAGCAGTTTCCAGCCTGGCACGTAACCGAGCTCGCGCAGCCGGTCCAGCACGTGCTGCCGGTAGGCGCCGAACCGGGCCATGCTGAGCCCGCGGACGTTCTCCAGCAGCAGCGCGCGGGGCCGCATCCGCCCGCATAGTTCCACCGCCCACGCGAACAGATCCCGTTCGTCGGTGGCGCCCAGCTGACGGCCGGCCACCGTGAACGGCGGGCATGGCACGCCGCCCGCCAGCAGATCCACGTTGGCGTACGTCTCCGGCTGCCAGACGTCCGGGTCCGCGACGTCCCCCTGGGCCACCTTCCAGGCTGGCCGGTTCGCCCGCAGAGTGGCGCAGGCCGACGGGTCCAGCTCGACGGCCAGAGCGTGCTCGAAGCCCGAACGCTCCAGGCCCAGAGCCTGCCCGCCCGCTCCGGCGCAGATCTCGATGACCTCAAGATCCGTCACGCGGCCCTCCTCCTGCCCACAGCGCCTGGCGCCCATTGTGGCGCAAACGAACCCCCGTCACGGTGAACGGCGCGTGCCGTCGCCTCGTATCCTGCCGGGACGTTAGCGCGGCCCAGTGACATTTGGGCCGGGATGGACTCGCAGGCCCGGGCAGAGTCAGCCGGCCGAGGCGGACTCAGGCCGCGAGGCGGGCTCAGTCGGCCCGGCGGGAGCGGCGCGCGGACCGGATGCGCGCCTTCGGCTCCGGCGTGCGCTCCAGTTCCTCGGGCAGCCGCAGCAGCGGGTTGGTGGTGCTGTTCACGACCTCTTCCGCGACGTCGACGACCCGCCGGCCGCGGCTCCGCGACGCGTTCCGGAGCAGGTCGAACGCGGCCCGGGTGCGGAGCCGGTGGCGCTCGGCGAGAACCCCGATGGCCTGCTCGACCCGCACCCGGGCGGTGAGCGCGTGCTCGAGCTGGGAGACGGTCACGGCCAGCCGGGCCGCCTCATCGGCCTCGGTGGCTTCGCTCATAGGGCAGGCGTGCCGCGGGGCGGCTGCGGGCGCAGACAGGGCGCCGGGGCCCGCCCCGGCGGGCTCCGCCGGGGACGCTCCGGAGCCGGGCGCTCTGGGGCCCGGCACGGTAGCGCCAGGCGCGGCGGTGCCAGTGGGGCCGGACGACGCAAGGTCGGCGGCCAGCAGGTCGGCGAGCACCATCGCACTGATCAGGTCGGACGCCTCCTCGGTGCCGACGACCCATCCGCGCGCCGATCTGCGGACGACCGTCTCGCCCGATGCCGGTGTCCCGCTCATCTGCCGCTGCCTTTCTGGCCGCTTACCCGCTCGTAGCGAGCTCCGCCATCCGCTTCTTCACCTGCGCGGCCGAGGGGTTGACCATAACGCTTCCGTCGGCGAACACGAGAGTGGGCACGGTCTTGTTGCCGCCGTTGACGCTCATTACATAGTCAGCCGCGGCTGGGTCGCGCTCGATGTCGACCTCGGTCATGGTGATTCCGTCCCGCGCCAGCTGGCTCTTCAGGCGCTTGCAGAACGCGCACCATTGGGTCGTATACATGGTCAGCGGAGCCGACACCTGCTATCTCCTTCCGTCACGTGCCCCCGTCTGAGGAGTAGCAACACCAGCGCCGCCGCTGCGCTTCCCGCCCGCCGGGCGGTCAGCTCCCGCGGAAGATGGGCTGGCGTTTTTCGGCGAACGCTCGCAGGCCTTCCAGGTAATCGGTGCTGTCGTACGCCTGGCGGCGCAGCCCCTGGAGGCGCTCGTAGACCTGCGCCGCGATGGGCTGGTAGTCCGTCAGCACCCGGAGCTGCTCCTTGATGACCGCTATCGCCATCGGCGACTTCCTGGCTATGGTCCCGGCTAGTTCGAGCGTGACGGCTTCGAGCTCGCCTGACGGCACCAGGTGGTTGATGACCATCCACTCCTTGGCCTTCTGGGCGTCGAGCGGCGCGGCGGTGAAAAACATCTCCTTGATCAGGTTGATGGGCAGCCGCCCGACGAAGTGCAGCAGACCGGTCGTGTTGTAGGGAAGTCCCAGATTCGCCGGCGTGATCGCGAACGAGGCCGTCTCGTCCGCGATGACGAGGTCGCAGCTGAGCACCAGATCGAGAGCCCCGCCCCAGACCGTGCCGTGCACCATGGCCAGGACCGGTGCGGGGCAGGTCCGGACCGCCCGGAGCAGCCCTTCCAGCGGGTCGTCGTAGCCAAGCGGATCGCGCCGGCCCCGGGGCAGTTCAGTGATGTCGTGCCCGGCCGACCAGACCGGTACGCCCGCAGCGGCGCGGATGACGATGGCGCGCACGTTCTGAGCCCGCAGGCTGGCCAGGGCGGCGACGAGGCCATTGGCCATCCGGGCGCCGATGGCGTTGCGCTTGCCCGGATCATCCAGCGTGATGATGCCCACCTGGCCGTGGATCGCCGCCTGGACGATGGCGTTCGCGGGGTCGCCCGTACGGGTGGATTCGGCGGCCCCGGATGTCCCGGCCGCAGCCGCCGTCAGGGCCACGTACGTCCGGGCCAGCGCATCCCTTCCCGTCCCCAGGATCGTGTTCAGCAGCCTGACCGTCTGCAGTTGCTGGGCGCTGGTCAGCTCGGCCGACAGATGGCGCCACAGCACGTCCTCCATGACGACGAAGGCGGCCTGGACATCGAGGAGATCGATGCCGGCCACGAAACGGTCCGCCGCGATCTGCTGGGACGGCTTCACGATCGGATCGGCGCGGCCCTCGCGCAGGCACTGGCCCACCAGGCCGAATAGGCGCTCAACGTCGTGGCGGCGCTCCGCTGGGCTGGGTGCGTGACGCTGAGCCCGATCACGCTCATCGAGAGCCGCGATCGCGTCGTTGATTACCCGGTCCGCGGCCTGGGCCAGGATCGCCGATATCTCCGCTGATATCTCCATCGGCCGGTACCTCCGTTCTTCCTCCCCCCACCCTGCGCCGGGACAGCCGCTGGTGGAAGACAGCCGGGGTCTCCGGCGGGCTAGAGTGACCCGGCAGACAGGAGGGCGGGACGAGATCGGTGGAGGCGGACGTCAGCCAGACCGGGGCCGAGGCGGTGCTGAACGCGCTCGACCCGGAGCAGCGCGAGGTGGCGCTGGCCGTGCGCGGGCCGGTGTGCGTGCTCGCGGGTGCCGGGACCGGCAAGACCCGTGCCATCACTCACCGGATCGCCTACGCCGCGCTGACCGGAGTAGTGGATCCCGCGCGCGTGCTCGCGCTGACGTTCACCGTCCGGGCCGCGGGCGAGCTGCGCGGCCGGCTGCGCCTGCTCGGCGGCGCGGGCCTGGGCACCGCGGCGGTCCGCGCGACCACCTTCCACGCCGCTGCGCTGCGCCAGCTCACCTACTTCTGGCCGCGGGTGGTCGGCGGGCGGCCGCCCCGCCTGATGGATTCCAAGCTGCCGCTGCTCGGCGAGGCCGCGCGCGTGCTGCGGCTGTCCATCGCCGACGGGGGCCTTTCCGATATCGCCGCCGAGATCGAGTGGGCCAAGGTCACGCAGGTCCGGCCGGACGAGTACGTGGCCGCCGCCGCCCGGGCAGGCCGGGCCGGCGGCCCGGTGGCGACGGACGCGATGGCGGCGCTGTACGACACCTACGAACGGCTGCGGCGGGAGCGCCAGCTGATCGACTTCGAATCCGTGCTCGAGCTGACCGCGGCGATCGTGGCCGAGAGCCGTCAGGCTGCGGACCAGGTAAGAGCCTCCTTCCGGTACTTCGTGGTCGACGAGTACCAGGACGTCAACCCGCTGCAGAAACTGCTGCTCGATGTCTGGCTGGGGGACCGGGACGACCTGTGCGTGGTCGGTGACCCGGATCAGACGATCTACTCCTTCACCGGGGCGTCGCACCGGTACCTCACCGGGTTCGCCGCCGAGTTCCCGGACGCGACGGTGGTCCGCCTGATCCGCGACTACCGGTCGACCCCGCAGGTCGTCGCGGTCGCGAACCGGCTGGCCGGCCCGGCCGCCGCGCTCAGGGCGCAGCGCCCGGCCGGGCCGGAGCCCGAGCTGACCGCGTACGACGACGAAATCGGTGAAGCCGAGGGCGTCGCGGCCCGCGCCCGGGCGCTCATCGACGGCGGTCTCCCGGCGCGGGAGATCGCCGTGCTGGTCCGCATCAACGCGATGCTGGAGCGGTTCGAGAGCGCGTTCGCCGCCGCCGGCGTGCCCTACCAGGTCCGGGGATCGGAACGGTTCTATGACCGGCCCGAGGTGCGCCAGGCGGTCATGCTGCTGCGCGGGGCGCTGCGCGGGCGGGCGGCCGGGGAGGTCGCCGCGCCGCTGCCGGCCGAGGTACGCGACGTGCTGTCCGGGCTCGGCCTGACCGCCGCCGGGCCCGCCGGGGGCGGGACCAGCCGGCAGCGGTGGGAGTCGCTGGCCGCCGTCGCGCAACTGGCCGACGCCATGTACGCGGCGCGCCCGGACGCGGCGCTGGAGGACTTCGTCGCCGAACTCCAGCAGCGGGCGGACCTGGGCCACGCGCCGGTGCTGAACGGGGTGACGCTCGGGTCCATGCACGCGGCCAAGGGGCTGGAATGGGACGCCGTTATGCTCCCGGGCCTGGTGGAGGGGATCATGCCGATCGTCTACGCGCGGACGCCGGAGGCCGTCGAAGAGGAACGGCGGCTGCTCTACGTGGCCGTCACACGGGCCCGGGAACGCCTGTTCCTGTCGTGGGCCGGGACCCGCGGAGCGGGCGCCCGCGCGTCCGGGCAGCCCTCCCGCTATCTGGCGGAGCTGGGCCCGGTGGCGCGGCCCGGCCCGCGGCTCCGCGATAATCCACGCAGTGGCTCCACACGCTGACGACACGGTTGGTGAATGCGCCAAATGAGCAAGCCCCTCGACAAGCTCCTGGAACTGCTCGACCTGGAGCAGATTGAGCTGAACATCTTCCGCGGGCGCAGCCCGGACGAGGAGGTGCAGCGCGTCTTCGGCGGCCAGGTCGCCGGGCAGGCCCTCGTCGCCGCCGGGCGGACCGTGGAGTCCGGCCGGCCGGTGCACTCGCTGCACGCCTACTTCATCCGGCCGGGTGACCCGGCCGTCCCGATCGTCTACACCGTGGAGCGGGTGCGTGACGGCCGTTCCTTCACCACCCGCCGGGTGTCGGCCATCCAGCACGGCCGGACGATCTTCACGCTGTCGGCGTCGTTCCATCACGCCGAGCCCGGGCCGCGGCACGCCGACCGGATGCCGGATGTCCCGCCGCCCGAGGAGATCCCGCAGACGATCGACCGGCTGGAGAAGCTGTTCGGGACGCTGCCGCCGCCATATCGGGACAGCCCGATCGACGTCCGGTTCATCGGGCCGCTCACGTTCGAGGCGGAACGTGATCCCTCGCTGCGCCGGACGGACAACCTGGTCTGGCTCCGGGTGGACGGGGACCTGCCGGACGACCCGCTGCTGCACGTGTGCCTGATGACCTACGCGTCCGACCTGACGCTGCTCGATTCGGTGCTGCTGGGCCACGGGCTGTCCTGGGCCGACGGCAAGACGAGCGGCGCGAGCCTGGATCATGCGATGTGGTTCCACCAGCCATTCCGGGCCGACCGGTGGCTGCTTTACGCCCAGGAGTCCCCGGTCGCCGCGGGCGGCCGCGGTCTCGCGCGCGCTGAGGTCTTCACCGCCGAGGGAGACCTGGTCGTCTCCGTCGTTCAGGAAGGCCTCATAAGGACACAGTATTGACCCGGGGGACGACCCCCCGGACCCCCCGCATGCGCTGTGCTGGCCCGGGGGGACGACCCCCCGGAGCCCCCCGCTGCGCTTCGCGCCCCGCTGCGGTAACTCGCCGAGACACCGGCCACTCGCCCGGGCTAACGCCCGGGACTCGCTGGGCCGGTATGAGCGTCTCGCCGTAGCCCCGCGGCGGTACTCGCCGATAGCACCGGCCACTCGTCGGGCGCAAGGCCCGGACTCGCTGGGCCGGTATGAGCGGCTCGCCGTAGGTCCGGGCGCCCGGCTTCTGGCCACCACCGGGGACCGCAACTTGGCCGTTGACAGTCACCACTCCCGCCCGGTGGCCCTCAGCGGTCATCACTCCTGCCGGGGCCGTGTCCCAGCACGTCCGTTCGGAATCCTTGATTTTTGATTTTTCAGGCAAAAAACCAGGTCAAAAAATGTGTTGCCCATCACGGGGCGGCCTACGTAGGCTTCATCCATGCGTCCGGCACCCGCTGTCGATACCCGGAAGGGAGGTGCCCAGTGATGAAGAACATTGATCTTGCCGTTCTGGCTGCCGTGCAGCCGGCTCGTAGCGGCATGTCCCCGCTGAGCGCCACCCCGCTGGGCACTAGCGGCGTTTGCCTGCCCGCTTCCTGGCCCACCGCCGCCGCAAGCATCAAGCGCCCGCGTCTGGGTGGCCGTCCGGCTACCGGGTTCGCGATCGTCATGCCGCTTGCCGACGTGACGAAGCCGGGGGACACGAATATCCGCAACCAGCACACGAACATGACCCGTGTCTACGCCGATGGCGAGGGCGCATCGGGTCCGCAGCAACCCTTGAGTAAACCGGCCTAAACGAGCCTGCCAGAACCTCTCAAGGCCGCGGACCCCACAGGGTCCGCGGCCTTAAGTATGTGGGCTCCGGTCCCTTCGGGCGAGACATCGCATGAACGACGAGGGATCAGCGACGAGAGGGGTTGGCTCCGATGCAGTGGCCCAATGCCACCGCCAGCGTGGCGGACGCAGAGGGGTTCGAGGCAGGTCTGGCCGGGTCCGGGGGCGGCTCGGTGCCGGTGCTGGGAGGCGTGAACGCCACGAACCTTCCCTGCGCCGACGACCCAGAATTGTTCTTCGCCGAATCACCGGCAGACGTCGAGACCGCGAAGGCGCTCTGCCGCGGCTGCGCGGCCCGGCTGGCCTGCCTGTCCGGCGCGCTTGAGCGCAGGGAGCCGTGGGGCGTCTGGGGCGGGGAACTTCTGCTGCACGGCACGGTCGTGCCGCGTAAAAGGCCGCGGGGACGTCCCCGCAAGACCGAGGTAGCCGCCTGAAACCGCAGATCGGCGGCTTGGACACGTTCGTAAGAGGTGGCGACCAGCATGTATCAGATCGAGGAATTGGCGGCCGAACGACAACGAAGTTACACCGAAGAGGCGGCACGGATGCGGCAGGCGCTCCGGCTCCGGGCCCTTCACCGGGCGGCCCGGCGCGCGGAACGCGCCGAGCAGCGGATGCGGCACGCTCGCAGCACGGTGGCGCGGTTGCGCACCGAACTGGAGCTGTAGCCGGGCCGTACGCCCCGAGAGCTGTAGCCGGGCCGTACGCCCCGAGCGCAGGCCCTGCCCGCCATCCCGGCGGGCGGGGCCTGCGGCCAATTCAGGACACACTTCAGCACACAGGTCGGATCAGCCCACGGGAAGTGACCGGCGCTCGTCCCCGTCCGGCTCGTCCAGGTACCCGGGTACCCACCGGAGCACCTCGCCCCGGAACCGGCCCTCGCACTCCAGCTGGCACAGGACGCCGATGCCCGCGGTGGACACCCGGTGAATGAGAACATAGCTCGGCGGAACGTTGAACTTCCGGGAGATATTCGACGCGGTCATATCCATGACCCGCGTGGCCTCCCCGCGCATCCACTCCCGGCTGAACCGGAAGCATTCCACCTTCGACGGCTCGGCCAGCGGGGCCAGGAACGCGCGCAGCGCGTCCAGGTCGACCTGGATTCCCTCCTTGAGGAATCCGCTGGCGCGCAGCTCGTCTTCCACCGCGCCGATATCGGGATCGTCTTCGTGCATGATCCGCAGCAGCCGGCCGAGGAACGGCGGCAGGCCGCCGGGCAGGCGGTCGACCGCGCCGAAGTCGAGCACGCCGAGGCGCCCGTCATCCAGCAGCCGGAAATTACCGGGATGCGGATCGGCGTGCAGCAGCCCGGCCCGCGCCGGGCCGGAGAACAGGAACCGGGTGAGCAGGAGGCCGGCCCGGTTCCGCTGTTCCTGGGTGCCGTCGCTGATGATCCGGGCCAGCGGGGTGCCGGCCATCCAGTCCGACACGAGCACGTGCCTGGTCCCGGCGACGATGTCCGGGACGTAAATGTCGGGGTCATCGCGGTAAGCGTCCGCGAAGGCCTGCTGGGACGCCGCCTCCAGCTCGTAATCCAGCTCCTCGGCGACGCGGTTCTTCAGCTCCTCCAGCAGCGGCTTGACGTCCAGGCCGGGCATCAGCACGCCGAACAGCCGGCCCACCCGGCTCAGCTGGCTGAAGTCATTGATGATCGCGTTGCCGGCGCCCGGGTACTGAATCTTCACCGCCACCCGCCGGCCGTCGCGCCAGGTGGCGGCGTGGACCTGCCCGATGGACGCGGCCGCCACCGGCCGGTCGTCGAAATTGGTGAAGCTGTCCCGCCAGTTCTCGCCCAGGTCGCGCACCAGCACCTGGTGAACCGACCCCGCCGGCAGCGGCGGGGCCGATTCCTGCAGCTTGGTCAGGGTCGCGCGGTACGGCCCGGCGATCTCCGGCGGGAGCGCGGCCTCGAAGATCGACAGGGCCTGCCCCATCTTCATGGCGCCGCCCTTGAGCTCGCCGAGCACCCGGAAGATCTGCTCGGCGGTGCGCTGCTGGATCTCAGCGGCGACGAGCTCGGCGCTGCGGCCGCCGATCCGCTTGCCCAGGCCGAGGGCCGCGCGTCCCGCGTATCCGATCGGCAGGCCAGCGAGCTTGGCGGTACGCGTCACCGCGCGTTGAGGTACGTCGTTCACGTGTTCCATTGTCCGTCATGCCACCGTGTCGCCGCGACGTGATGGCCGGCACCCGCAGGTGCAGCGCGGGTGCGGCGGCCACGTCCGGCGCCGCCACTGCCAGTCGGGCACGGCCAGTTCCAGCGTCCCGTTCGTGACCGCGGAGCCCGGGCGGCCCGTGTCGATGAACAGCAGGACCTGGGCCGCCGCCAGCGCTCCAGTCGCAGCGGCCAGAACGGTGTCGCACGCCTGCGGCTCCGCCCGGGCCCCGGCGAGCTGCGCGAGGATCAGCGGCCACGCCGGGTCACGTTCGGCCCGGCTCAGATCCAGGCAGCGCAGGCACGCCGACTGGCCCGGGCTGACGAACGGCCCGACGACGCTGACGGCCTCGTCGGCACTGACCGCCAGATGCGGGATCCGCTCCCGGACCAGCGCCGCACCGGGCCCGGGGTCGGCGATCTGCGCGAGCACGACGAGATCGGGCCACGCGCCGTCGTCGCCGGTCCGGACCTCGGGTGCGATCCGGGCGATCGCGCGGGCCACCCCGCGCGCTCTCGGCATATCGAGCTCGGTCAGGCCCAGCCCCGCCGGGGTGAGGTCCTGCGGCCGGGTGGTCTCACCGTCCTCGCAGATGACGTGCCCGATCCCGGCGGCCGCGAGCAGGCTGGCCACGCCGGAGCCGATCCGCCCGGCCCCGTGCACGCGGACACAGGCCGCCCGCCGCCGGGCCAGGGTCCGGGCCCCGCCGTCGCTGTCCCGGTACGCCAGCGAGGCGGTCGCCAGCTCGGGAGCGAGCCGCCCGCGCTGGACTGCGGGCAGCGCGCTGAGCGCGCGCGCCCCGGAATCGGCCAGGGCCCCCGCGCCCGCGAGTAAGCCGAGGACGCGACGCGCCGCCTCGGCCGGGACGCCGGCGTTCACGGCGGCCTCGATGATCGCGTTCCAGTCCCGGCTTCCGTCGAGCAGCCCGACCACGGCCGCGGAGGCACCGATCCCGGACAGGGCCGTCGCGCGGCGCGGGTTCACGCCGATCTGCAGGGTGTCCCGGTCACGCCACACCGGCAGCAGCCCGGCCCTCAGCGCTGGTCTCATGCCGCCCATGGTGACACTGGCGGCTGACATTCGGCCCGCGCGGGCCCGCGCCGGGCTCGCGCCGGAACTCGCGTGCCGACAGGAAGATCCCGGGCACGCGGGCGGTCTGAACCGGGACCGCAAGATCGCCCTCGCGAGCCGGCCGTCCCCCTTCCCCGAAGACGAACGACTCTGCCAAAGTGACCATGTGCCCGCGCACCCGGGAACTCTGCTGGCGAACTTAGGAGCCGCTCCGCTGCCGCGTCAACACAGCCTGTGGATAACTCTGTGGATGACATGGGGAGGACCCGGTGTGTTGCTGGGGAAAGCCGTCTCCCGCGCCTGTGGATTTCTCCGTGCGCAATTGTGGCCGGACGTCCTTAGCTGCCCGAACGTCCTCCACCGCCTGTGGAGGGAAAATTCCGGCGGGCGGCGTCAGCCCTGCGGACTCGCAGGCCCCGCGGAACCCTCAGGTCCCTCCGGCCCCTCCTCCGGCCGCTTCCCCGGCTTCCCCGGACCTGGCTCCTCCGGGCCCGCGCTGTCCATGTCGGCTTCGAGATCGGAGAAGTTCAGCTCCGTGCCCCCGCGGACGAAGGCGTCGGGGTCGTCGAGGTCCTCGGCGGTGGGCAGCAGGTCGGGGTGCGCCCAGACCGCGTCCCGGCCGTCCACGCCGCGGGCGGTGGTCAGCCGGCCCAGATGGCGGCCGCTTCGCGCAGCCGCCGCGGCCGCAGTTCGAGGCCCGACCAGCGTCGCGAACGTCGCTCGGCGGGGCCGCCGGTCGCCCGCCGCCGCCTGATGCCTCGGCCAGCGCGCTCGCGTGCGGCAGCCGTTCAGCGGCCGCGGCGTCGACCACGGTCGATACCCAGCCCTCGACCAGGGCCAGCAGCGGTCTCCAGCCGGGCCAGCGCGGCCTTCTGCGCCTCGGTGTTCTGCGGGCCGAACAGCTCGCCGCAGGCCAGCGCCTCCCGCATCGCCGCCGGGTTGCTGACGGGTCGAGCTCGCGGCATGGCCTCCTCGAGCCGCGACAGGTCGACGGTGATGCCCCGCGCGTACTCCTCGACCGCGGCGAACAGGTGCGCCGTCAGCCACGGCACGTGGCGCGAACAGCCGGTGATGGGCCGCCTCGCGCAGCGGCGAGGAAGACCAGCACCTCGCCCGCCGTCCGGCCGAGGCCCTCGCCGAACGCGCGACCGCGCCCGGGAGGCAGCAGCGCGGCCGTGCCCTGGGGCCCGAGCGGCAGCCCGATGTCGAAGGACCCGAGTGACCTCACCCGCCAGCTCGGCCACCGCCGCCCCGGTCTGGCCACCGATCATCGCCCCGCCGACCTGCTTCATCATCGCGCCGAGGCCACCCAGACCGCCGAGGCCGCCGCCGAACGCACCGAATGCGGACTTCAGCTCCTCCGGGATGCCCTCCATCTGGGACGGATCGACCGACAGCATGCTGCTCATGCCCTCGACGACGGTGGCGGCGATCGGCTCGCAGAGCTTCGACCAGACCGGGAACGTCGCCTCCACCCACTCCGACCGGCTCCAGGCCTGGACGGTCTTGATGCCCGAGGGGAAGGTGGTGACGTCCTCCAGCCACAGATCGGCCAGGCGCACCGCGTCGACGATCTCGTTCCGCTGAGTGGCCAGTACGCTGGGGTCCCCGGCCGCCGCGACCGCGTGCCGGGCCACGTTCTTGGCCAGGTCCCAGTTGACCGGGCCACCGCGGTAGGACATCAGGTCGGCGAATTGCCGCAGCGCGTCAGCGAACTGCTGGGGATCACCGAACGGGTTGGCACCCCCGAACGGGCCGCCCGGTTCGGGCGGCTGACCACCGCCGCCTCCTGAGCCACCGCTAGAACCGCCGGGAGGCTGGCCGGAACCACCGGATCCTCCGGGCTCGCCCGGCCGCCTCTCAGGGTCGGACGGGCCAAAGCCGAACGGACGATCAGCCATTTGTCCGTCCTCTCGGGCAGGATGGAAGGGTCATGACCGTCACGTTATCTCGGGAGCGGCTTAATTTGAGAAACGTAGAAGGCCGGGTTCGCGCACGGCGCAGTAGCGGCGGCCCAGCCGGCAAGCACCCGGCGGTGGCGGTCACCGGCGCGGCACGCGGCATCGGGCGGGCGCTGATCGCCCAGCTGGCCACTTCCGCGCACGTCCGGAAGGTCGTCGCCATCGACGACCACCGCGGTGACATCCCCGGCGTGACCTGGCGAGTTGCCGATGTGCGCGACCCGGCCCTGGCGGCGGGCTGGCCGGGGTCGACGTCGTGGTGCACACCGATCTGGACCTCGCGCCGGATTCCGAGCACCGGGCCCGGCGCGCGTTCAACGTCCGCGGCGCCCAGACCGTGCTGACCGCCGCCGCGGCCGGACGGGTGGGCCGGGTCATCCTGGTCACCAGCGCGATGGTGTACGGCGCGCGGGCCGACAACCCGGTGCCGCTGCCGGAGACCACCCCGCTGGCCGCCGACGTGGATAGCAGCGTGGCCGGTGACCTGCTGGAGATCGAGCAGCTGGCGCGGCGCTCGCTGCGCGCCCACCCGGGCATGGAGCTGACGGTCGTCCGCCCGGCGGCCCTCGTCGGCGGCGGCATCGACACGATCGTGACCCGGCATTTCGAGGCGCCGCGGCTGCTCACGGTCAAGGGCTGTGAGCCCCGCTGGCAGTTCTGTCACCTCGATGACCTCATCTCGGCCCTGGAGCTGGCCGTTACCGGGGAGGTCACGGGCGAGTTCGCGGTGGGTAGCGACGGCTGGCTGGACGCGGCCGCGGTCGGCGAGCTCAGCGGGCTGCGCGGGATCGAACTGCCCGCGGGCCTGACGTTCGGCACCGCGCAGCGCCTGCACCGCGTCGGGGTCACCCCGGCCCCGGCCGCCGACCTGCGCTTCGTCGTCTACCCCTGGGTGGTCGACTGCGCCACGCTGCGCGAGGCCGGTTGGCACCCGGCATACGACAACACCCAGGCCCTGGAGGCGCTGCTGGAGGGCCGCGTCGGGCATCACGCGGTGGCCGGCGCGGATCACCCGCAAGGAGGCGACGATCACCGCGGCGGGTGCGGCGGCCAGCGCCGGCGCCGTGATCGGGACCGCCGCGATCGTCCGGATCGCGCGCCGCCGCCGGAAGAGCGGCTCCTGATCCCGGTGCGGTCCGCCGCCAGGGCGGCTCCGGATCCCGGCAGGGTCCGCCGCACGGCGGCACCCGGTCCCGGTGCGGTCCGCCGCCAGGGCGGCTCCGGATCCGGGTACCGTAGGGTTGGTGAGTTCCATACGCCTGCTCGCGCTGCGCGACACCCCGCTGTCGGTGGAGGAAGTTCAGGCCGCCGTCATGGCCGACGAGGCCGGCGGGATCGCGGTCTTCGCCGGAGCCGTGCGTGACCACGACCACGGCCAGCCGGTGACCGGCCTGACCTACGTCGCGCACCCGTCAGCCGAGGAAGAACTGCGCCGCGTCGCGGCCACGGTCGCGGAGAAGTACCCGGTCCAGGCGGTCGCGGCCGTGCACCGCGTCGGCGACCTGAACATCGGCGACCTGGCCGTCGTCGTGGCGGTGTCGTGTGCGCACCGCGGCGACGCGTTCGACGCCTGCCGCATGCTGATCGACGAGCTCAAGGCGACGGTCCCGATCTGGAAGCATCAGCGCTTCGCGGACGGCGGCAGCGAATGGGTGGGGTGCGCGTAGTCTTCCGGTCATGTCCCGACGCGCCCTCACCTTGTACCTCGCGGGAGCCGCGGTCATTGTCGCCCTCGTCGCCGCGATCCTGCTGCCGGTCCCGTACGTCATTCTGGGACCGGGGCCCACCCTGAACACCCTGGGCCGCGACTCCACTGGCAAGCCGCTGATCACGATCTCCGGGCATCGCGTCTATCCGGCCAGCGGCCACCTCAACATGGTCACTGTCACCTACCAGGGCGGCCCGGGCAACGAATTCAACGTGTTCACCGCGCTGCGCGGCTGGCTGAACCACAGCGAGGCGGTCGTCCCCGAGAGCGAGCTGTTCGCGCCGGGCCAGTCCCAGCAGCAGGTCCAGCAGGCGGACCAGGCGCAGATGACCGGCTCGCAGCAGACCGCCACCGCGGCGGCCCTGCACCAGCTGGGCATCGGCTACAAAAGCGTCGCCGGCGTCGCCAGCACCGAGAAGGGGATGCCGGCCGCCGGGGTGCTGCGCGCCGGGGACCTGATCACCGCCCTCGACGGCCAGCCGGTCACCGGCGCGACCCAGCTCACGTCGCTGATCAAGGCGCATGCGGGCTCGGGGGCGCTGCGCCTCACGATCGTCCGGAGCGGTGTCACCCGCCAGGTGCAGATCACGCCGCGGCTGGTCAACGGCCGCCCCGTGCTGGGCGTGGTCGTCCAGCCGCAGTACCAGTTCCCCTTCAACGTGCAGATCAGCATCGGCAACATTGGCGGCCCGAGCGCCGGGATGATGTTCGCCCTCGGCGTCATCGACAAGCTCACCGGGATGGACCTGGCCGGCGGCCGGTTCATCGCCGGCACGGGGGAGATCTCGGCCGGCGGCGCGGTCACGCCGATCGGCGGTATCCAGCAGAAGATGGTCGGCGCGCGTAACGCGGGCGCGACCGTCTTTCTCGCCCCGGCCGGCAACTGCGCCGACACGAAGGGCACCGTCCCGGCCGGCCTGCGGGTCGTGAAGGTCAGCACCTTGTCCGGTGCCGTCTCCGCTCTCCAGGCGATCAAGGCCGGCCGCTCCGTCCCCTCCTGCTGATCGTGACGCCGACCCTGCCGGCGCGGACTCTGCCATCGTGGCTGCGGCCGCTGTGGCTCGGCTTCGGCCTGACGGCGGCGGTCGTGATCGTGGTCGCCGTCGTGGCCGGCACCGCCACTGACTACCTGTGGTTCCGGGCGCTCGGGGCCGGCGGCGTCTTCCGCGTCAGCTACGGCGTCCGGTGGGCGTTGTTCGGGATCACCGGGTCCTTCATGGCCCTGGCCACCGGGCTGAGCGCCGTCCTGGCGCGCCGGATGCGCCCGGCGCTCCCGGCGGTCTCCCTGCCGCCGGGCCTGGAGCGGTGGCGGCTCGCCCTGGACCGGCGCTGGGCCGGCTGCTCGCGGCCGTGCTGGCCGTGGTCGGCGTCCTTTCCGGCCTGACCGGTGCCCGCTCCTGGGCCACCTGGCTGCAGTTCGCGCACCGGACCTCGTTCGGCCGGCGGGACCCGCAGTTCCGTCTGGACCTGTCGTTCTTCGTCTTCGTCTATCCCTTCCTGCGGCTGGTGCTGGCCTACGCCTTCGTCGCCGTCCTGCTGGCCCTGGCGGCCGCGGTGGTCATCCACGTCCTGTACGGCGGCCTGCGGTTCCGGCCCGGAGACGCCCAGGCCACGGCCGCGGCCCGGGCGCAGCTGTTCATCCTGCTCGGGCTGTTCGTACTGCTGAAGGCGGTCGCCTACTGGCTGGACCGGTACGGGATCGATTTCTCCTCCCGCGGCGTGATCACCACCGGCGCCTCCTACACCGACGTGAACGCGGTCCTCCCCGCCAAGACCGTGCTCGCGGCGGTCGCGCTCCTGTGCGCGCTGCTGTTCTTCGCCGGTGCCGCCCGGCGCGACGCCATGCTGGCGGCGGTGGGCTTCTGCCTGCTCGTGCTGTCCGCCATCCTGGTCGGCGGCGTCTACCCGGCCGTCATCGAGCAATTCGTGGTGAAACCCAACGAGCTGGCCAAGGAATCCGGTTATATCCAGCGCGATATCGGCGCCACCCGCAGCGCCTTCGGGATCAGCGGGGCGAAGGTCACCGCCTATCCGGTCACCCCGGCCCGCGCCGGGCACCGCACCGGTGACGCCGGCGCGGCTGCTCGCCGCCGAGGTGGCGGCGCTGCCGGACCTGCGGCTGACCGATCCCGTGGTGACCGCCCGTTCTTTCCAGCAGCTCCAGCAGGTGAAGAGCTTCTACCGGTTCGGCGGCGTGCTGGACGTCGACCGGTACCGCGTCCCCGGCGCGGGCCGCACGCCCCAGGACATGGTCATCGGGGTCCGCGACATGACCGGGCCGGCCGCGGCGAGGCCAACTGGGTCAACACCCATCTCGTCTACACGCACGGCTTCGGCGTGGTCGCCGCCGCGGCCGGCTCGGCGCAGGCCAACGGCGACCCGGCCTTCACCGAGAGCGGCATCCCGGTCCGCGGCGTGCTGGGCAGCTTCCAGCCCCGGGTCTACTTCGGGCCGCAGGAGAGGTCGTACGCCATCGTCGGCGCCCCGGCTGGCCGCGCCCCGATGGAGTTCGACTACCCCGCGGCGGGCACGTCGGCCATGCGGGAGACGACGTACCGCGGCGGCGGGGGCGTCCCGCTGGGCTCCGTGACCGATCGCCTGCTGTACGCGATCCGATTCGGTGACCCCAGCATCCTGCTGTCCAGCGCGGTCAACCGGGATTCCCGGCTGCTGTACATCCGGGATCCGCTCGCCCGGGTCGCCAAGCTGGCGCCGTTCCTCACGCTCGACGGCGACGTGTACCCGGTCGTGACCGGCGGCCAGATCCTCTGGGTGGCGGACGGGTATACCACGACCGACTCCTACCCCTACGCCACGCGCTACGACGCGGCCGCCGCCACGGCCGGGAGTCCCGCCCCGATGGGCCCGGGCGCCGGCCAGATCAACTACATCCGGAACTCGGTGAAGGCCGTGGTGAACGCCTACACCGGCCAGGTCACGCTGTACGCCTGGGACGCCCGCGACCCCGTGCTGCGGACCTGGATGAAGGTGTTTCCCGGGCTGATCAGGCCGCGCCGCGCGATACCGCCGGCACTGCTGGCGCATCTGCGCTATCCGGCCGGCCTGTTCGACATTCAGCGCCAGGTGCTCGCCACCTACCACGTCCAGACGGCCGCCGCCTTCTACGGGGGCCAGGACATCTGGGCTGTCCCCGGCAATCCGGCCGGCGCCACGCAGGGCAGCGCCACACAGGGCAGCGCCACACAGGGCAGCGCCACACAGGGCAGGGGCCCGCAGCCGCCCGCCTACCTGACGATGACTATGCCCGGTGACCCGGCGCCGGAGTTCTCCCTGACGACGCCGTTCACTACGGCGGACCGGCCCAGCATGGCGGCCTATACGGCGGTGAACAGCAATCCGGCGAGCCCCGGTTACGGCACCATCCGCATCCTCGAGCTGCCGCCGAACACGGCGACGGCGGGACCGCAGCAGATCCAGAACGCCTTCGAATCGGACCCGGCCGTGTCCGCGGAGCTGACCGTGGCGCGCCGCGCCGGCGCCCGGGTGATCGCCGGCAACCTGATCGCGCTGCCGGTCGGCACGGGCTTCCTCTACGCCGAGCCGCTTTACGTCGAGGCACCGTACGTCGAGGCCCGGGCGGGCGCCGCCGGGTCCTCCCCGGCCCTCCAGAAGGTGCTCGTCTCCTACGGCGGGACCGTCGGCTACGGCAGCACCGTGCAGGAGGCCCTCGGCCAGGTCTTCACCGATCTGGCCACGCCGCCCGGAACCGGCGCATCCGGTGCCGCGGGTGCCCTCGTGCGCGCCGACATCGCCCAGGCGGAGCGGTACTTCAGCGCCGCGCAGACCGCGCTGAAGAACGGCGACTTCACCGCGTACGGCCGGGATGTCACCGGGATGAAGAAGGCGCTCGACGCGGCTCAGCAGGCCGCCGCGGCCCGGTGACCGCCGCCGCGCCGGGACCAGTCCCGCCGCGTCCTCGTATCGCTGGCCTTATCCCTATGGTCTAGGCCATAGTCTGGCCCCCATGAAGGTTTCGGACGCGGTCGCGTTCGCCGGGCACCAGGTGCACGTGTGCCGTTGGCGCGAGGCGGGGGCGCTGCTGCGCTGGCTCGGCCCGGACCTGCGCGGCCTGCGCGTCCTGGACGTGGCCGGCGGTGACGGGTACTGGGCCGGCCAGGCCCGGCGGCGCGGGGCCCGCGCGGTCGCGGTCGACATCGCCGCCGGGAAGCTGCGACGCGGCCGTGAGCTGGCCGGCGCGCCGGCCCTGGTCCTCGGGGACGCCCTGCGGCTGCCGTTCCCCGACGCCAGCTTCGACCGGGTGATGTCGATCTGCGCGATCGAGCACTTCGACGACGGGCCGCTGGCGCTCAGCGAGATGGCCCGGGTGCTCGCGCCGGGCGGTGAGCTCGTCATGTCCGCTGACACGCTGAGCCGCGCCGCCGACTGGCCGCACCTGTACCAGGTGCATTGCGAGCGGTACCACGTGCAGCGGACCTACACCCACCAGCAGCTCGCTGGCCTGCTCGCGGAGCGCGGGCTGGACGTCGCCGAGTACGCCTACCAGTTCCGTTCGCGCTGGTCGGAGCGGCTTTACCTGACCCTGTCCGCGCACGGTGGCCGGATCGGCTTCAACGCGGCCGCCCCGCTCGCCCCGCTGGTCGCCGCGGCCGACCGCGGCTCCCGCGCCGACCGGGGCGCCATCGTGCTGGTGCGCGCGCGCCGCCGGACCGCGGACAGTCGCCGCCGCCAGCGCCGCGGACAGGCCGGCGGGTGCTCGCGGACAGTCCGGCGTCGAGGCGGCCGCGACATGAGCGCGGACGCTGCCTACTGCTCCGCCAAGGGCGTAGGCTTCGGTGCTGACGGGACATCCACAGCGTTGCTGACCTCCCTGTGTGCCCGTGAACGGGTGGAGAGGAGCAGATACGGCCGTGGCGCCTCGTGTGCTTGTTGACGCGACAGAGGTACCGGCGGACCGGGGGGCACTCGGCCGGTACGTCGATGGGCTGCTGACCGCCCTCGGCGTGGCCGGGACCGACCTGGCCATCGCCTGTCAGCGTGCCGATGAGGAGCGCTACCGCCGGCTCGTCACCGGGTCCGAGGTCGTGACCGCGCCCCCGACGATCATGCACCGGGCGGCCCGCCTGGCGTGGGAGCAGTCCGGGCTGCCGGTCGTGGCCCAGCAGGTGGCCGCCGACGTCATTCACGCCCCGCACTACTCGATGCCGCTGCGGCCTGGCCGGCCCACCGTCGTGACCATTCACGACCTCACGTTCTTCACCGAGCCGGAGCTGCACAGCCCGGTGGCCTCGGTGTTCTACAAGTCGGCCATCCGGACCGCGGTGCGCCGCGCCGCCCGGCTGATCGTGCCGTCCAAGGCTACCCGCGACGAGCTCGTCCGGGTGCTGGGCGCCGATCCGACCCGCATCGACGTCGCCTACCACGGCGTGGATCACTCGCTGTTCCACCGGCCCGATCCGCTGCAGGTCAGCCAGGTGTCCGACCGGCTGGGCCTGCACGGCAAGCCGTACATCGCCTTCCTCGGCGCGCTGGACCCGCGCAAGAACGTGGCCGCGCTGATCACCGGGTGGGCCGGTGCGGTCGCCGACCTCGACGAGCCGCCCGCGCTGGTGCTGGCCGGCGGTGGGGGCTGGAGCGACGAGGTGGACGCGGCGGTGGCCGCCGTGCCGCCGCACCTGCGCCTGGTGCGGCCCGGCTATCTGCCGTACTCGCTGCTGCCCGGGTTCCTCGGCGGCGCCCTGGTCTACGCCTACCCGAGCCGCGGCGAGGGCTTCGGCCTGCCCGTGCTGGAGGCGATGGCGTGCGGTGCCCCGGTGCTGACGACGCACTGCACGTCGCTGCCCGAGGTGGGGGGCGACGCGGTCGCCTACACGGAGCCGGACGCCGGGAGCATCCAGACGGCGCTGCGCGGCCTGCTCGATGATCCCGTCGGCCGCGAGGCCCTGGCCCTGGCGGGCCACGCCCGGGCGCAGGAGTTCACCTGGGCCGCGTCGGCCGAGGCCCACCTGGCCTGCTACCGCCGTGCCGCCGAGAACGGCGCCGATCAGCAGAGCGCCGTGTAGCTCCGTACATACCCGGCCGGGCGCCAAGCCCGGCCGCCGTCAGCAGACAACCCCTTAAAGGCGACCACAACCCATGCCACGTGAACCGCTTGAGGCGATCCTTCTGGTCGGCGGACAGGGCACCAGGCTCCGTCCGCTGACCTTGTCCGCGCCGAAGCCGCTGCTGCCCACCGCGGGCGTGCCGTTCCTGTGCCACCAGTTCGCCCGGGCCGCCGCGGCCGGCGTCAGCCACGTCGTGCTGGCCACGTCCTACCGGGCCGAGATGTTCCGCGAGTGCTTCGGGGACGGGGCCGCGTTCGGGCTGTCGATCGAGTACGTCTACGAGGACACGCCGCTCGGCACCGGCGGCGGCATCCGCAACGCCGCGGCCCTGCTGCGCGGCGCCCCCGACGATCCCGTCGTCGTGCTCAACGGCGACGTGCTGTCCGGTCACGACATCGGCGCCCAGCTCGACATGCACCGCAAGGCCGACGCGGCGGTCACGCTGCACCTGGTGGAGGTGCCGGACCCGGCACGGTTCGGCTGCGTGCCGACCGATCCGGCCGGCCGGGTGACCGCGTTCCTGGAGAAGACGCCGAACCCGGTGACGAACCGGATCAACGCCGGCTGCTACGTGTTCACCCGCCGGGTGATCGACGCGATACCGGATGACCGGCCGGTCTCGGTGGAACGGGAGACCTTCCCGGGCCTGATCGATGCCGGGCAGACGGTCATGGGCTACGCGGAGTCCGCCTACTGGCTCGACGTGGGCACGCCTGCCACGTTCGTGCAGGGCTCCCGCGACCTCGTGCTCGGCCGGCTGGCCTCGCCGGCGCTGCCCGGCCCGTGCGGCGCGGCCCTGGTGCTGCCCGGCGCGTCCGTGGCGGACGGGGCCGTCGTGTCCGGCGGCACCGTGGTCGGCCCGGGCTGCGACATCGGCACCGGCGCCATCGTCGAGGGCAGTGTGCTGTTCGATGAGGTCCGGGTCGGCCCCGGGGCCGTCGTCCGGGACAGCGTCGTCGGGGCGGGCGCGCAGATCGCCGCGGGCGCCGCCATCGACGGCGTGGTCATCGGCGACGGCGCCGTCATCGGCGCCGGCAACGAGCTGGCGCACGGCATGCGCATCTGGCCGGGGGTGCAGCTCGATCCCACGTCCATCCGCTTCTCCTCCGACGCCTGATATGACCGGGCGACGCCGGACATGACCGGGCCGGGCGAGTGAGATGACCGCACCGGACGAGCCCGTGCCCGACTCCGCGTCCGGGTCCGCGCACGTGTCCGCCTCCGAGCCCCTGGTCCGTGACTGGCATACGCCGTTCCCGATCGACGTGCGGACGACCCTGTCCGTGCACCGCCGGGGCGGCGGCGACCCGGCCTACCGGGTGGACGGGTCCGGAGCGGTCTGGCGGACGTCGCTCACCCCGGAGGGTCCCGCCACGCTGCGGGTCCTGCCTGCCCGGGGCGGTGTCATCATGTCTGCCGCGTGGGGCCCGGGTGCGGGCTGGCTGCTCGATACTCTCCCCGGCATGCTTGGCGCCGGCGACGAACGGGACGGCTTCCGGCCCGTACACCCGCTGCTGCGGCAGCTGGCCGCCCGGCACGCGGGCCTGCGCATCGGGCGCACCGAGCGGGTCATGGAGGCGCTGGTCCCCGCGGTCCTGGAGCAGAAGGTGCTCGGCGCCGAAGCGCACCGGGCCTGGCGGACGCTGATGTACCGGTACGGCACTCCCGCCCCCGGGCCCGCCCCGCGCGGCATGCGCGTGATCCCGCCCGCGCGGGCCTGGGCCCACATCCCGTCCTGGGAGTGGCACCGGGCCGGTGTGGAAGCGGTCCGGACCCGGACCATCGCCGCCGCCGCGCAGGTCGCGGGGCGGATGGAGGAGATCACCGGGATAGCGGCGGCCGAGGCCGGCCAGCGCCTCCGCGCCGTCCCCGGCATCGGCGTCTGGACCGCCGCCGAGGTCCTGCAGCGGGCCATCGGCGACCCGGACGCCGTCTCGGTGGGGGATTACAACCTCCCCAGGGCGGTCGGCTGGGCCCTGGCCGGCCGGGTCGTCGACGACGACGGCATGCTCGAACTGCTGGCCCCCTACGCCGGCCACCGCTACCGGGTCACCCGGCTCATCGAGTTCAGCGGCCTCCGCCCGCCGCGCCGCGGCCCCCGCCTCCCCGTCCGCGACTACCGCGGCTTCTGACCCCCGCGCGCACGCCGGGGATGTCGTCGCGGAGGATCGGCGACCGCAAAGATCCCTTCGTGGTCCCCTAACGACCGCGATGATCCCTTCGTGGCGCCTTAACGTGCTCAATGGCGCCAACGTGCACGTTGTCGCGTGCTCAATGGCGCAACGGGCACGTTGCCCCTCACCTGCGCCGGCCCGATCGTCCCAGTGCGGGCATGCGCGCCCGCCTTTCAGGGCTGCCCCGCCCGCGGCGTAGGGTCGACGTGGGATTTGGCCCGGGACCGGCTGCCGCCGTCCTGGCCTGCCTGCGAGCGCCGACGAAGGGATAACGCGTGACGTCTTCCGCTGAGCCTCAGCCCGGCCTGCGCCGGGCCCTGGCCCGCGCCCGGGATGGCAAGGCCCTGGACCCGGGCGAGGCCGCGATCCTGCTGCAGAGCCGGGGAGCGGACCTGGAAACGCTGCTCGGCTACGCCAGCCGGACGCGGGACGCGGGCCTGGCCGCCGCCGGGCGTCCCGGGGTGATCACGTATTCGCGGAAGGTCTTCATCCCGCTGACCCGCCTGTGCCGGGACCGCTGCGGGTACTGTACGTTCGCGACGGTCCCGCACCGGCTGGACAGCCCCTTCCTGGAGCCGGACGAGGTGCTCGCCATCGCCCGGCAGGGCGCCGCGCTGGGCTGCAAGGAAGCGCTGTTCACCCTGGGCGACCGGCCCGAGGACCGCTGGCACCAGGCCCGGGAGTGGCTGGACGCCCGCGGCTACGACGACACGCTGTCCTACGTCCGCGCCATGGCCATCCGGGTGCTGGAGGAGACCGGCCTGCTGCCGCACCTCAACCCGGGCGTGCTGGGCTGGGCGGACTTCCAGCGGCTCAAGCCGGTGGCGCCGTCGATGGGCATGATGCTGGAGACCACCGCGGCCCGGCTGTTCACCGAGAAGGGCGGCCCGCACTACGGCAGCCCCGACAAGGACCCCGCGGTCCGGCTCCGCGTGCTGGAGGACGCCGGGCGCTCCGGAGTGCCGTTCACGACCGGAATCCTCATCGGCATCGGCGAGACGCTCGCCGAGCGCGCCGACTCCATCTTCGCGATCCGCCAGGTCGCCCGCGAGTACGGCGGCATCCAGGAAGTCATCGTGCAGAACTTCCGGGCCAAGCCGGACACCAAGATGCGCGGCGTTCCCGACGCCGACCTCGAGGACCTCGCCGCGACCATCGCCGTCACCCGTCTCGTCCTCGGGCCGAAGGCACGGATCCAGGCCCCGCCGAACCTGATCGGCGACCAGTACCGGATGATCCTGGCCGCCGGGATCGACGACTGGGGCGGCGTCTCCCCGCTCACCCCGGACCACGTCAACCCCGAGCGCCCGTGGCCGCAGATCGACGAGCTGGCCGCGCAGACCGCCGCCGGGGGATTCACCCTGCGCGAGCGGCTGACGATCTACCCGCCCTACATCCGGGAGCCATGGCTGGACCCGCGGCTCGCCGCGCACGTGTCCGCGCTGGCCGACCCGGCGACGGGCCTGGCCGCCGGCGGCGCGGCACCACAGGGGCGGCCGTGGCAGGAGCCGGACGGCGGCTGGCAGCAGGCGGGCCGCACCGACCTGCACACCTCGATCGACACGACCGGCCGGACCACGGACCGCCGGGACGACTTCGCTGAGGTCTACGGCGACTGGGACGAGATCAGGAGCCGTCTCGCCAGTGAGCCTCGCCCCGCCACCGGGCCCCGGATCGACGCCGACGTTAAAGATGCGCTGCGCCAGGCCGAACGGGCCCCGGCGGGGCTCAGCGACGCTCAGGCGCTGGCCCTGCTCGCCGCCGACGGCCCCGCCCTCGACGCCCTCACCACCCTGGCCGACGCCATCCGCCGCGATGTCAACGGTGATGACATCACCTACGTCGTCAACCGCAACATCAACTTCACCAACGTCTGTTACACCGGCTGCCGGTTCTGCGCGTTCGCTCAGCGCCGGACCGACGCCGACGCCTACACGCTCTCGCTGCAGCAGATCGGCGACCGGGCGCAGGAGGCCTGGGAGGCCGGGGCCACCGAGGTGTGCATGCAGGGCGGCATCCACCCGGACCTGCCCGGCACCGCCTACTTCGACATCGCCGCCGAGGTCAGGCGCCGCTGCCCGGACATGCACGTGCACGCGTTCTCCCCGATGGAGGTGGTCAACGGTGCCTCCCGCACCGGGCTGCCGATCCGGGAGTGGCTGATACGCGCCCAGGAGGCCGGCCTGAGCTCGATTCCCGGGACCGCCGCGGAGATCCTCGACGACGACGTGCGCTGGATCCTGACCAAGGGCAAGCTGCCCGCCTCGGTGTGGATTGAGGTGATCACGACGGCGCACGAGCTCGGCCTGCGCAGCTCGTCGACGATGATGTACGGGCACGTGGACACGCCGGCTCACTGGGTCGCGCACCTGCGGGTGCTGCGCGGCATCCAGGAACGCACCGGCGGCTTCACCGAGTTCGTGCTGCTGCCGTTCATCCACTCCAGCGCGCCCATCTACCTGGCCGGCCTGGCGCGCCCGGGCCCGACCCGGCGGGAGAACCGGGCCGTGCACGCGGTGTCCCGGCTGCTGCTGCACGGCGCGATCGACTCGATCCAGTGCTCCTGGGTCAAGCTCGGCGAGGATCTGTGCCGCGATGTCCTGCAGGGCGGCGCCAACGACGTGGGCGGCACCCTGATGGAGGAGACGATCAGCCGGATGGCCGGCGCCGACAATGGCTCGTTCCGCACGATCAGCCAGCTTCAGGCGATGATCGCGCCCACCGGCCGGCCCTCCCGGCAGCGGACCACCTCCTACGGCGAGGTCCCGCCGGAGCGTCTCGCCGCCGCCGCGGCCAGCGACGGCGTATGCGCGTCCATCCGCACTCCGCTGCCCCTGCTGGGCGCCTAAGTCGGCCGCCACGCCCGTCCACCCAAGGAAATGGAGTTAGCGGCCAGGAACCAGCGTCCGCCCGTGGCTACAGGGTCAGGATGAAGTAGTCCGGATCGCGGCGCGGCCGAGGCGCGGGCTCGGCCGCCGGATGCCCGATGCCGATGGCCCCCATCGGATGGCAGTCGTACGGCAGGCCGATGGCGTCGCCGGCCACGTCCGGGCAGAACAGCGTGCTGGAGATGTAGCACGAGCCGAGACCCTCGACCGCCAGGGCGACCATGAAATTCTGCACCGCCGCGCCCATCGAGATGAGGAACATCTCCTGCTCGGCGCGGGACCGCCGGTCGTCCGGGTAGGGGTGCAGGCCCTTGGGGATCAGGCACGGCACGACGATGAGCGGGGCGTTGCGCAGTGGCTCGCCGCGCCGGACCCGGCGGGCGATCTGCTCCTCGGTGAAGCCGTCGCCGCGCAGGTCGGTGATCCACGCGTCGAGCATGGCGTCACACAGGTCCGTGCGGCTCTGCGCGGACTCCAGGATCACGAAGCGCCACGGCTCGGTGTGGTGCGGCGCGGGGGCGGTCAGCGCGGCGGAGATCGCCCGCCAGACCGCCGGCAGGCTGACCGGCTCGCTGGTGAATTCCCGGACCGTCCGGCGGGCCATCGGTACCTCCGCGGCGCCGAACCGGAACATGTCCTCGGCGGCGGGCCGGATCAGGGCGGCCGCCCCCGGGCCGTCGGCGGCCGTGACCAGGTCCGCGAGCCCGCGCACCACGGCCACCGGGACGCCCGAGGTCTTGCCTTTGACCAGGTCTGCGGCGGCGGCGATCTCGTCGGCGACCGCGTCCAGGGTGACCTCCAGCGAGTTGCCGAAGCTGTCCTCGGTGCCCCGGTAGTCGACGAAGGGCCGCACGCCCGCGGCGCCGATCGCGGTGTCGGTCTGCCCGATCCGCCAGGCGCGGCCGAGCGTGTCGGTGATGACGACCCCGACGCTGGCGCCGGACCGGTCGCGCAGCGCCTTCCGGAGCCGCCGCGCGGACTCGTCCGGGTCCTCGGGCAGCAGGACCACGGTGCCGGGCGGCGTGTTCGAGGCATCGACGCCCGCCGCGGCGAGCACGAGGCCCTGCCGCGTCTCGACGATGCGGGCGTCGCCGCGCCGCGCGACCACCCGGACCGTCTCCGCGTCGATCGCCTCCTCGCGGCCGGCCCGGGTGACCCGGCCCTCCGCCTTGCTCACGATCTTCGACGTCACCACGACGATGTTGCCGTCCCGCAGGTCACCGGCGCCCCCAGCGATGAGCGCGGCCAGGTCCGCGCCCGGCTCGATCTCGGGTATCCCGGTGATGCCCCGGACGCTGATCTCCCGGCTGCGCTCGGGGCCCGCTTCCTTAAGACCCGCTCCCTCGCGGCCCGTCCCTTCCCGCCCCGCCTCCTCGCCCTCCCGGCTTGCGGGCATCAGGTGAGCTCCGCGGCCAGGTCGAGCGCGGCCCGCGCGATTTCGGCGGTCGCCGCGAGGTCACGCATGTACAGGGGCATGATCCGTACCTCGATCCCGGCCAGCGCCGTATCCGCCGCGGCCGCCTTGTCCTCGTCGTCCACCAGCCATCCGTTGATGAGGCCGGCCCCGTAGTGCGCCCCGACGGCTACGGCGGTCGTCGGCACGCCGATCGCGGTCAGGCACGCGTCAGCCATCCCGCGCACCGGGGCCCCGCCGATGATCGGTGACACCCCCACCACGGTCTTGGCCGCGACCGCCTCCCGGATGCCCGGCACGGCGAGGATCGTCCCGATGCTCACGACCGGATTGGACGGCGGGAACAGCACCACGTCGGCCCCGGTGATGGCGTCCAGCACGCCCGGGGCCGGGCGGGCGTCGGCCGCGCCGGCCGCCACGATCGCCGCCGCCGGCACCTGCGCGTGCATCCGGACCCACCATTCCTGAAAGTGCACGTAGCGGCGGCCGTCACCGTCATCGATCAGCACGTGCGTCTCGATCTGGTCGTCTGACATCGGCAGCAGCCGGACCCCGGGCTGCCACCGGCGGCAGAGCACCTCGGTCACGGCCGAGAGCGGGTGGCCCTCGGCGAGCAACTGGCTGCGCGCGATGTGCGTGCCGAAGTCGCGGTCCCCCAGGGTGAACCAGTCCGGCCCGGCGCCGTACCCGGCCAGCTCGCCCCGGATGGTGAACGTCTCCCCGGCCCGGCCCCAGCCCTGGGCCTCGTTGATCCCGCCGCCGAGCGTGTACATCACCGTGTCCAGGTCCGGGCAGACTCGCAGGCCGAACAGCGTGATGTCGTCGCCGGTGTTCCCGATCACGGTGATCTCCGCGTCCGGGGCGGCGGCCTTGAGGCCACGGAGGAAGCGCGCGGCGCCCACGCCGCCGGCCAGCACGGTGATCCGCATAGCCCAAAGTCTGGCAGGCTTCCGGACCCCGCCGGACCGCGCCCCTGACTCGCCGCCCGTCGCGGCCCGCAGCCGGTAGTCTTCCCCGCGGCGCGGGCCCCGGTCTTCCCCCGGCGCGGGCACCGGTCTTCCCCCGGCGCGGGCCCCGGTCTTCCCCCGGCGCGGGCCCGGCGGCTTCGCATTGTGCCGGACCTGGTTCGCTCCGCTAACGGCCCGGCAACGGATAGGCCGCAATCTTGGGGGACTTTTCGCCCACCAGGGGATATTAATACGGCCAATATCACCTAGCCGACTTGACGGGAAGCAAGACACGCGCGTGTAATTTCATAGTTGTAAGTACGCGTCCCGGGGGAGGGGCGTGAGTCCGGGGGCCCCCGGCGAGGGGTAGGAGGTGCGTGTGTCTGAGGTCATCGTCCCACTTGAGCACGGTGTGGAGTGCTCAGACGACGCCGAGGATCTTGGCTGGCAAGACCGGGCCTTGTGTGCCCAGACCGATCCTGAGGCGTTCTTCCCGGAGAAGGGCGGCTCGACCCGGGAGGCCAAGAAGGTCTGCCGGGGGTGTGAGGTCCGGGCCGAGTGCCTGGAGTTCGCGCTGGAGAACGATGAACGGTTCGGCATCTGGGGTGGCATGTCCGAGCGGGAGCGTCGGCGGCTGAAGCGGGAAGCGGTGTAGCCCTCGCCCGCCGGCGCCGAGCCTGCGGGTGAGGGGCTGCGGCCGGGCCAGCCCGAGTGCAGCCGCCCGGCCCGTGCGCACCGGGCCCAGCCCGTGTGCGCCTGGGACTGGAACCGGGTCCGCCCTGGTCAGTCCCCTGCGGGGTAACCCGGATCGATCGTGTCCGGATCCAGCCCCAGCAGCTCGGCGAACTCTTCGACGACCACGTTGAAGATCAGCTCGCTCAGTTCATCCTCGTCGTCCGCCCGCGCCAGCAGCGGCCTGCGGTACAGCACGATCCGCGGCGATCGTGCGCCGGCCATGTCCTGCGGGTCCGCCTCGCCGGGATCGATCCGGGCCAGTGGCACCGGGACGATCTCCTCGCCCAGGATCTCCTCGTCCGGAACCTCCTGCACCGCGAACTCGATGCCGGACAGTTCCGCCTCCCAGCGCGGCTCCAGCCGCGCGACCGCGTCCAGGACCAGGTTGTCGAACTGCTGCGCCCGGCTCCGGTACAGCGGCACGTCGGTGGGCACCAGCCGGCCGCGCAGGCCGCGGCCATGCCGGTCCCGCCGCCGGACGCGCCGGCGGCCGGGAACGGAACTGGTCTCGCCTGCCTGCATAGTTACCGAGCGTATCCCCAGCCGCCGGAGGCCGGTAGACGCCGGGCGGCGGCCGTGGCCGACACGATCGCACAGAGTGCCCCGGGTGGTGGCGTTAGCGACCCTGGCCAGCTACCGTCAACGGGTGTACGGGACGCACGCGGGGCTATTCCGGACCTGCTCCGGGAGAGTGCTGCGGGACCCGGCCCCCGAGGGCGACAATCTCTCCCGGGCCCGATGCTGACGCGCCGCGAGCGACCCGGTGTGTCCCGGCCGCTCCGAGGCGGCCTCGGTAGTGCCGGCGGAGTTTGACCATGTGAGTGAGGTGGGTCGGTGAGTTCGCGTTGCTGCTCGCGCACCGCATGCAGGCAGCCCCCCGTCTACACGCTCACGTATGTCTACCGTGACTCGACGGCGGTGCTGGGCCCGCTCGCGGCCTACGTCGAGCCGCACTGCTACGACCTGTGCGCCACGCACGCCGAGCGGCTCACCGTGCCCCGGGGCTGGGACGTCGTACGGCTGCCCGGCGATCCCGTCCAGCAGAGCGTGGATGATCTGGAGGCGCTGGCCAACGCGGTCCGGGAGGCCTCGCAGCAGCAGCGCCAGCGCAAGCCGGGCCCACTGGGGCCGCCCGCCCCGGAACCGGTCGGGCAGGGCGTTGAGGTGGGGCGGCGCCGCCACCTGAGAATGGTCCGCTCGGCCCCGCCGGAGACGGCCCCGTCGGGCGAACCGGCCGGCCGCCAGCCCACGAGCTGACCCGCCAGGCCGCGTGCCCGCGTGCCCGCGTAGTTACCCGTTACGGATCTGCCCCGGAACGGGGGCGGTAGGCTCGGTCCCCGGTGCCGGAGCCAGCTCACGGCGCGGCGAGCGGACCAGGTCCGCGGCCCTTCCGGGCCAGGCACCGGCACATCGCAATGGTCACGGGGTAGGGAGGCGCGAGCCGCAGTGGCGGACCTGGCGAAGATCATCAAGGCGTATGACATCCGCGGTGTTGTACCCGCCGAGCTCGACGAGGGCGTGGCCGAGGCGGTCGGGGCCGCGTTCGTCCGCCTGACCGGCGCGGGCGAGGTCGTCACGGTGCACGACATGCGGACGACATCCCGGCCGCTGGCCGCGGCGTTCGGCCGGGGGGTCACGTCCCAGGGGGCGGACGTCATCGACGGCGGCCTCGGCTCCACCGACATGCTCTATTACGCCAGCGGCACGCTCGGCATCCCCGGGGCCATGGTGACCGCCAGCCACAACCCGTCCCGCTACAACGGCATCAAGCTATGCCGGGAAGGGGCGAAGCCGGTCGGCCAGGAGACCGGGCTGGCCGAGCTGCGCGCGATGATCGAGGCGGGGGTGCCCGCCAGCACCGCGCCGCCTGGCCACCTCAGCCGCCAGGACCTGCTCTCCGGGTACGCGGAGCACCTGAAGAAGCTGGTCGACGTGTCGGCCATCCGGCCGCTGAAGGTCGCCGTGGACGCCGGGAACGGCATGGCCGGGCACACCGTGCCGAAGGTGTTCGACGGGCTGCCCATCGATCTCGTGCCGATGTACTTCGAGCTGGACGGCGACTTCCCCAACCACGAGGCCAACCCGATCGACCCGGCCAACCTGCGTGACCTCCAGCGCGTGGTGACCGAGACCGGCGCCGACATCGGGCTCGCCTTCGACGGCGACGCCGACCGCTGCTTCGTCGTGGACGAGAACGGCGAGATCGTCTCCCCGTCCGTGCTGACCGCGCTCATCGCCACGCGCGAACTGGCCCGGGAGCCGGGCGCGACCGTCATCCACAACCTGATCACCTCGCGCGCCGTCCCGGAGATCATCGCGGAGAATGGCGGCCTCCCGGTCCGCACCCGGGTGGGCCACTCCTTCATCAAGGCGGAGATGGCGCGCACGAGCGCGATCTTCGGCGGCGAGCACTCCGGCCACTTCTACTTCCGCGACTTCTGGTTCGCCGACTCCGGCATGCTCGCCGCGCTGCACGTGCTGGCGGCCCTGGGGCACCAGGACGGCCCGCTGTCGCACCTGCTGGCCCGCTACGAGCGCTATGTGGCCAGCGGGGAGGTCAACAGCGAGGTGGCCGACCAGGCCGGGGCGGCCGCCCGCGTCCGGGACGCCTTCGCCGGCCGTCCGGGGGTCAGCACCGATGAGCTCGACGGGCTGACGGTCCGGGTCCCCGACTGGTGGTTCAACCTCCGGCCCTCCAACACCGAGCCGCTGCTGAGGCTTAACGTGGAGGCCGCCGACATGGCCACGATGGAATCGGTACGCGACGAGGTGCTCGGCATCGTTCGCGGCGCCGGGGCCTAGCACCCGGCCTGCACGGGAACAGCCGTACGGGAACATGGGAACAACGTAGGAGCGTAGGAGAAAGCGTGAAGCTCGACGACTGGCTGCTGGAGATCCTGGCCTGCCCGAATTGCCATTCGCCGCTGCGCGCGGACGACGCGGCCGGCGAGCTGGTGTGCACCAACGCCACCAGCGGCGATTGCGGCTACGCCTACCCGGTCCGGGACGACATCCCGGTCCTGCTCGTGGACGAGGCGCGCCGTCCGGGGGCCGAGGCGTGACCGACGCGGGCGACCTGGCCGGCCTGGACGCCGAACTGGCCGCCGACCGGCTGGACGACGCCGAGCTGGTGGAGGCGGCCGACCCCGGCGGGATGCTCCGGCAGGTAGCGTCGTCCGCCGCCCAGGTCAGGTCGGCCATCGGGACATGCTCGGAGGTGGACCTGTCCCCGGTGACCTCGGCCGGGCGGCCCCGCGCCATCGTGGTGGCGGGCATGGGCGGATCCGGGATCGCGGGCGACGTGCTCGCCGCGGTGTGCGGCGCCGGCAACGCCGTCCAGGTCGTCACCTCGCACGGGTACCAGCTCCCGGGCTGGGTGGGCGCCGCCGACCTGGTCATCGCGGTGTCGTGCTCCGGCTCGACCGAGGAGACGCTGGCCGCCGCCACGGAGGCCGTGCGCCGGGGCTCGCACCTGATCGGGGTGGGCGGCGCGGGATCACCGCTGCAGGCCATCGCCACCCAGGCGCGGGCGCCGTTCGTCCCGGTGGCGTCCGCGGGCATGCCCCGCTCGACGCTGTGGGGGCTGTCGATCCCGCTGATCGCGATCGCCGAGCAGGCGGGCGTCCTGGACGTGGGTGCGGAGGTCTACGAGACGACCGCGGGCCTGCTCGAGCAGATCTCCTTCCAGTGCCGGCCGACGAGCGAGTCGTTCGTCAACCCCGGCAAGTCGCTGGCCCTCGATCTGCTCGGCTCGCTGCCGGTGATCTGGGGCAGCTCGCCGCTCAGCGGGGTCGCGGCCAAGCGCTTCGCCGCCCAGCTCAACGAGAACGCGAAGTACCCCGGGATCGCCGGCGAGCTGCCGGAGGCCAATCACAACCAGGTCGTGGCCTTCGACGGCCCGTTCGCGCCGGGCCCGGCCCGGCTGGACGCCGGGTCGGGTTTCCCGCTGCGGCTCGTCCTGCTGGCCGACCCGGACGAGCACCCGCAGGTCGCCCGGCGGCGGGCGGCCTCGGCCGAGCTGGCCTCCGAACGGGGCATCCGGGTGTCGGAGCTGGTCATGGAGGGAGAGCATCCGCTGCCCCGGTTCGCCAGTGTTGTGCAGCTCATCGATTACGCCACGGTCTATCTGGGCATCGCCTCTGGGGTAGATCCCACACCGATCGAGATCATCCAGGATCTGAAGGAGCGGATTTCCTAGACCCGTCCGGGAAGTTTGCTCGGCCCCGTACGGGAAGGAAGCCGGTATCAGCGCCCACGACCAGCCGCGCAGCGTCCCCCCGGGGGCCCCTTCCGGCGAGCGCCCGGATGAGCGCGCCGCCGGGCGGCCGGATCAGCGTACCGGCGAGCCCGCCTCCCAGCGGCCGGCCCGGTCCGGGGGCCTGATTCCGGTCCTGGCCGCTCTCGGGGCCAACGTGGGCATCGCCCTCGCTAAGCTGATCGCTTACCTGCTCACCGGCTCCGCCTCGCTGCTGGCTGAGTTTGTGCACTCGGTGGCCGACTGCAGCGATCAGGTGCTGCTGCTCGTCGGGCGGAACCGGGCCGGGCGGGCCGAGACCGAGGAGCATCCGTTCGGATTCGGCCGGGAACGGTACTTCTACGGGTTCCTGGTGTCCGTCGTGCTGTTCGCGGTCGGCGGCGCCTACTCCGTCTACGACGGCATCCACAAGATCATTCATCCCGAACCGCTCACCAACGCGTACATCGCGTTCGGAGTGCTGGCCATCTCGGCGGTCCTGGAGGGTTTCTCGCTGCGCACCGCGATGAGGGAGTCCAACCAGCACCGGAACGGGAGCGGGTGGCTGTCGTTCATCGTCCGGGCCAAGGGCCCCGACCTGATCGTTGTGCTGCTGGAGGACTCGGCCGCCCTGGTCGGGCTGGCGTTCGCGTTCATCGGGGTCGGGCTGTCCGTGCTGACCGGTAACGGCGCCTGGGATGGCGCCGGCTCCGTGGCCATCGGTGTCCTGCTGGCCAGCGTCGCCGTGCTGGTGGCCCGGGAGACCAAGAGCCTGCTGATCGGGGAGGCCGCGAGTGACGAGGACGAGCGGACGATCGTCACCGCGCTGGAGGACGGCCCCGAGGTGGAACGGGTCATCCACATGCGCACCGTGCACCTGAGCCCGGATTCGCTGCTGGTGGCGGCCAAGGTGGCGGTGCGCCCGGAGGAGTCCGCCGAGACGATCGTGCGCGGCATCGACGCGGCCGAGCGGCGGGTCCGCGCGGCGCTGCCGATCGCCAAGGTCATCTACCTGGAGCCGGACATCTACCAGGAGTCCAGGGCGGACCGGACCGACCCGGCGATCCGCACCGTCCACCGCGCCTGGGGCGAGTACACAGGGCCGGACAGCCCCCCCGGGACGGGCCCGCAGCCCACCGCCGGTCCCGGCGATCGGGGCGAGCCGTCGCCCTTACCGGCGCCCTGACGGTCCCGGTGGCGGCACCGGCGCGGCGGGCCTGCCGAGCAGCCGCAGCGCCCGCTCCTGCTCGAAGTCCAGGGCGCGCCCTGGTTGCTCGGGCAGCCGCCCGAGCCGGCGGCTGAGGTCGGCGACGGCCGCGCGCACCGCCGGCTCCGACAGCACCCGCAGGCCGAACGCCACCGATGCGGGGCTGACCTGGTAGCGCCGTTCCAGCTGCAGCGCGGCGACCACCGCGTCCAGATCCCGGTCGCCGAACCGCCGGTGCCGTGGCCCGCGCCCCGTGCTGGCCCCCCGCCCCGTTCTGGCCCCGCCCCCCGGGCCGGCCTCGCGGACCGGGGGCAGCAGCCCCAGATCCTCGCGGTAGCGGAGCATCCGTGGTGACATGCCCAGCCTTCTGGCCGCCTCGGAGATGCGCATAGCATGAAGCTTACATTTTTTTGTAAGGAATGGCCCCTGAGGCGTGCGCGGCACCCCGGGCTCCCGTACGGTCGATAGCGGTCCCGCCGCACCGGTCCCCCGCCCAGCGGCGGCCCCTGAACCGGGAATTCCGGCCATAACGAGGAGAAATGCATGTCTAACGCACCGCTTCCGTACAAGGTCGCTGATCTCGCCCTGGCGGAGTTCGGCCGCAAGGAGATCGCGCTGGCCGAGCACGAGATGCCGGGCCTGATGGCGACCCGCGCCGAGTTTGCCGACGCCCAGCCGCTGCGCGGCGCGCGGATCACCGGGTCACTGCACATGACGGTGCAGACGGCCGTGCTCATCGAGACGCTGACCGCACTGGGCGCCCAGGTCCGCTGGGCCAGCTGCAACATCTTCTCCACCCAGGACCATGCGGCCGCGGCGGTCGTCGTTGGCCCGGACGGCACGCCGGACGACCCGAAGGGCGTGCCCGTCTTCGCCTGGAAGGGGGAGAGCCTGGAGGAGTACTGGTGGTGCACCGAGCAGGCGCTGACCTGGCCGGACGGGGCTACCCCCAACATGCTGCTCGACGACGGTGGCGACGCCACGCTGTTCGTGCACAAGGGCGCGGAGTACGAGCAGGCGGGCGGCGTCCCGTCCGCGGCCGACGATGACCCGGACGAGTGGAAGGTCATCCTGGACCGGCTGCGCGCCTCGCTGGCCGACGCCCCGGGCAAGTGGACCGCGGCCGCGGACTCCATCATGGGCGTGACCGAAGAGACCACGACCGGCGTGCACCGGCTGTACGAGATGGCGCGGGCCGGCACGCTGCTGTTCCCGGCGATCAACGTCAACGACTCGGTGACCAAGAGCAAGTTCGACAACAAGTACGGCTGCCGGCACTCCCTGATCGACGGCATCAACCGCGGCACGGACGTCCTGATCGGCGGCAAGGTGGCCGTGGTGTGCGGCTACGGCGACGTCGGCAAGGGCTGCGCCGAGTCGCTGCGCGGGCAGGGCGCCCGGGTCATCATCACCGAGATCGACCCGATCTGCGCGCTGCAGGCCGCGATGGACGGCTTCCAGGTGACCACGCTGGAAGACGTAGTGGGAACCGCGGACATCTTCGTCAGCGCAACCGGTAACCGCGACATCATCCGGGCCAGCCACATGGCCGCCATGAAGCACCAGGCGATCGTGGGCAACATCGGTCACTTCGACAACGAGATCGACATGACCGGCCTGGCGAAGACCCCCGGCATCCGCCGGATCAACGTCAAGCCGCAGGTGGACGAGTGGATCTTCCCGGACGGGCACGCGGTCATCGTGCTGTCCGAGGGGCGCCTGCTCAACCTGGGCAACGCGACCGGCCACCCGAGCTTCGTGATGTCCAACAGCTTCACCAACCAGGTCATGGCGCAGCTCGAGCTGTTCACCCGGACCGACGAGTACCCCGTCGGGGTGTACGTGCTGCCGAAGCACCTGGACGAGAAGGTCGCCCGGCTGCACCTGGACGCGCTGGGCGTGAAGCTGACCCGGCTGAGCAAGGAGCAGGCCGACTACATCGGCGTCCCGGTCGACGGCCCCTACAAGTCGGACCAGTACCGGTACTGAGGACATGGCGAATGGCAGGACCGCCGCCAGGCCGCGCCCGCCGCGGCCTGGCGGCCCGCTGGCACCGCCGCCGGATGGGCCCGGAGGGGACGGGCTGGTCGATGGCGACGGGCCGCCCGGCGCGCCCGGCGACATCACGGATCCTTCGCTGGCCGATTCCGGCAGCGCCCGTATCGAATGGGCCGAACGGAACATGCCCATGCTTCACCTGCTCCAGGAGCGTTTCGCCGCGGAGCAGCCGTTCGCCGGCCTGGCCATCGCGGCCTGCCTCAACGTGACCGCCGAGACCGCGATCCTGCTCCGGGTGCTGCGCGCGGGCGGGGCCACCGTCGCCCTGGCCGCGTCCAACCCGCTGTCCACTCAGGACGACGTGGCCGCCGCGCTGGCGCTGCGGTACGGGATCGCCGTGTTCGCCCGGGCCGGGGTCGACCGGCCCACCTACTACGCGCATATCGCCCGCGCGCTGGACGGCGCGCCCGACCTGGTCGTCGACGACGGCTGCGACCTGGTCAACACGCTGCACACCCAGCGGCCGGACCTGCTGGCCGGGGTCCGCGGCGGCTGTGAGTCGACGACCACCGGCGTGATCAGGCTCCGCCGGATGGCGGCCGAGGGCGCGCTGAAGTTCCCGGTCGTCGCGGCCAACGACACCGCGACCCGGCGCCTGGTCGACAGCACGTTCGGGACCGGGCAGTCGGTCCTGGACGGCATCCTGCGCGCCACCAACACGCTGCTGGCCGGCAAGACGGTGGTCGTCGCCGGATTCGGCGCGTCCGGCCGCGGCGTGGCCGAACGGGCCCGCGGGCTCGGCGCCGAGGTCATCGTCACCGAGATCGACCCGGTACGGGCCCTCGAGGCGGTGCTGCGCGGGTACCGCGTCCTGCCCATGGCCGAGGCCGCGGCCGCCGGCCACGTGTTCATCACCGTGACCGGGTCCACGGACGTGATCGGCGCCGAGCACCTGGCCGTCATGCGGGACGGGGCCATCCTGGCCAACGCCGGCCACTTCGACGTGGAGATCGACGTCCGGGCGCTGGCCGGCATGGCGGTCGCCGTCCGCCGTGACCTGCGCCCGCACGTGGACTCCTTCGACCTGGCAGACGGCCGTCGGCTGCTGCTGCTGGCCGAAGGCCGGGTGGTGAACCTGGTCGCCGCCGAGGGCCACCCCGCCCAGGCGATGGACCTGTCGTTCGGGGTGCAGGCGCTTGCGCTGGCCTGGCTGGCCGGCCAGGCCGCGACGCTGGCCCCCGACGTGCACGAGGTGCCCGCCGCCATCGACGCCGAGGCGGCCCGGCTCGAACTGGCCGCGATCGGCACCCAGATCGACGTCCTCACCCCGGCCCAGTCCGCCTACCTGGACTCCTGGCGCATCGGCTCCTGATGGCGCGCGCCGCAGCGTCGCTAGTGGCCGCCGGGGCTGTGGGTTCCGAACTCCTCGCGGGCCTTGCGGGACGCCTCGGCCTCGGCGGTGGTAATGGGAGCGGGCGGCTTCAGCAGCACCCAGACCAGGAACAGCAGGCCCATGCCCAGCATGATGAGGCCCAACCATGAGCGGGGTCACGGCTGCCACGGACTGCTTTGGACCCACGCAGAAAGGCGTGTAATGCTGGAATAGTGACAATGGACATGATGTGGCGGGCCGGGTCACAGCCGGCCGAGCCGACTACACCGCACGAGGTGACGAAAGGAGACGGTGCCGCCCGACGACCGGGCCGGTGGCGCCGGATGTGGCAGCGGCTGGTGCCGCCCCCGGACGCGGAACTGATCCTGGCCCAGCTGAACGGGCAGCTGGCCGTGCTCGAGGGGGCGCGTATCGAGCTGGAGGGCGGCTGGGTGCAGGGCGGCTGGTGGTCGGTGAGCACGGCTGACGGCGGCCACCGGCTGGAGACCGGCGACGCGGGCGGCAGCCCGGCTCACGTCGACCGGTCCTGCCTGGTCGGCGCCCTGGCGCGGGCCGGGTCGTCCTCCGACGTCGGGCGGGCGGTGGACGCCGTGTACGACGCGCTGTGGGCCTCCCGCGGCCAGCCGAGCACTCCGGGGCTGCCGCCCGTTCCCGCGCCCGAGGTCCGGCGGGCCCGGGTGCGCACCCTCACCCAGTGGAACGACCGGGCCGGGCGGACCCAGGAAGAGGTCCTGGCCGTGGTCGATCGCGCGATCAGCGCCACGATCATGGACTTGATGTCCGCGCCACGCCCGCCCCAGCCGGTCGGCGCGGCCCCGGGAGTCCGGGCCGGCTGAGCCGAAGGAAGGCGCGGAGTTCAGTCCCCGGCCGGCCCTGGGTGCCGAACTCCTCGCGGGCTTTGCGGGTGGCCTCCATTTCCGCCGTGGTTACCGGCGGCGGTGGCTTCAGTATCACCCAGGTCAGGAAGAACGCGGCGAGCACCAGCTCGATCCCGCCGACCCACAGCGCCAGGTTGATCCCGGCCGCCTTGTCGATCGTGGCCGGGCTCGCGAGGAACCCCGGGATGATCACCAGGATGCCGAAGATGAGCATCAGGGCCCCGATGAACGAGCGCAGGTCGAAGAGCTTGGCCAGCCGCCAGTTCTTCGCCTCCTCCGGGGTGAGATCCGGCTTGCGGCGCCGGCCGGAGGCAGCCCCGGCCCTGGCCGGCACCTCGTGTCCGCTGGCAGAGCTCACCTGCGCCACCCCTAGGCAATCTCAACGTAGATGTAGAACAGCACGCACAGGACGAGCGCGCCGGCGCCCCACAGCAGTGGAGACTTGTACCAGGGCGCGCGGGCGGCTGTCCCGGGGGCCTCTCCCTCGTCTTCTACCGCGTATCCCCAGACCAGACCGTGCAACGCGGACAGGGGCTTCGGCGAGTCCCAGATGGTCGCGATGGCCATCGCGGCCGCCCCGGCGAGGAACCCGATGATCGCGCCCCACTGGGTCTCAGCGATATCGCTGCGGAAGTGGATCACGCCCTGCTTGTACAGCAGCCACGTGCCGAACGAGAACACCGTCCCGACGATCAGCCCGTAGAATCCCGAGCCGCGGCCGACCTTGCGCCAGAACATGCCCAAGATGAACGTCACGAAGATCGGCACGTTGAAGAACGAGAAGAGAGCCTGGAAGTAGTTCCCGATATTGCTGTAGCCGGCCGCGATGAACGCGGTCCCGATGCCGATGAACACGCCGACCACGGTGGTGATCCGGCCCACCCGCAGGTAGTACTGGTCCGGGCGGCCGGGGCGGATATAGTTCTGCCAGATGTCGTAGGTCCACACGGCGTTGAACGAGGAGACGTTGGCGGCCATCCCGGCCATGAACGCGGCCAGCAGGCCGGTCACCGCCACCCCGAGCACGCCGAGGGGCAGGTACTTGTTGTACAGCGCCGGGATGGCGTCGTTGTACGCCAGGCCGCCGGCGGTACCCAGGCCGGGGATCAGCAGGATCGCGGCCATGCCCGGGATGACCGTGCCCAGCGGGATGATTACCTTCGGGTAGGCCGCGACGATCGGCGTCAGCCGCGCGGAGGACTCGTCCTTGGCCGACATGCCCCGCTGGACCTCGGCGAAGTTCGTGGTCCAGTAGGCGAACGACAGGCAGAAGCCCAGGCCGAAGACGATGCCGATCCAGTCGCCGAACGGGTTGTGCCCGCCAAGACTGGTGCCGTTCCACGGATGGGTGAAGGCGGTTCCCTGCGTGGCCAGCTTGCTGAACAGGCCGTGGATCCCGCCAGTCTCCTTCAGCACCACGATGACCACCGGGACCAGGGCGAGCATGATGACGAAGAACTGCATCACCTCGTTGTAGATGGCGCTGGAAAGCCCGCCGAGCAGGATGTATGACAGCACGAACAGGGCCGCGGCGATGATGGCCACGGCCAGCGGGATGCCGAGCAGCGATTCGAGCACGAACGCGAGCGCGTACAGGTTCACGCCCGCGATCAGGACCGAGGACAGGACGAAGATGAGGGCGGTCACCAGGTGCGTCTTGCGGTCGAACCGGCGCAGCAGGTATTCGGGGACGCTGCGGACCCGGGAGCCGTAGTAGAACGGCATCATCACCACGCCGAGGAACACCATGGCCGGCACCGCGCCGATCCAGTAGTAGTGCACGGTGCTGATGCCGTACTCGGCTCCGTTCGCCGCCATGGAGAGGATCTCGATCGCGCCCAGGTTGGCCGAGATGAACGCGATCCCGGTGATCCAGGTCGGCAGCGAGCGGCCGGACAGGAAGAAGTCCGTCGAGGTCTGGACCAGGCGGCGCAGCGCGAACCCGATCCCGATGACGAAGACGAAATAGATGATCAGCAGCGCGTAGTCCAGCGGCGCCAGCGACAGGCGCAACCCGGCGGCGAGCGGCTGCGAAATTGCCGCGGTCAACGCGATCGCCCCCTCTGGATGGCGCTCATTGCGGGTAGCCGCCGTTGAACAGCGGGACGCCGGTGCTCTTGTACAGCTGCTGGACCTGCGCCACGTTGGCCTTGGTGACCAGGCTCGGCCCGGTGTAGATCGGCCCGAACGGGTGCTGGCCGTACCGCACCTCGAAGGCGGTGACCTGGACCGCCATGTACCCCTCCAGGAACGGCTGCTGGTCGATGACGAACAGCGCCTGGCCGTTGCTGACCGCGTTCAGGTCCTGAGTCGAGACGTCGAAGGTGCCGAACTTGATCGTGCCGAACTTGCCCAGGCTCTGCAGCGCTCCGCCGGCTGCCTGGAACCCCGGGATGCCGACGGTGAGCACCCCGTCGATGGACGGGTCGGCCTTCAGCGCGTTCTCGATCACGGTGGCCGCCGAGTTGAGTTGGGACCCGTTGACGTGGATGGTCGTGACCGAGCCACCCCTGGCCGCCAGCGCCGTGGCGAACCCGGCGCATCGCTGGACCAGGGCGGTGTTCTGCGTCCTCGTGGATGACGCACAGCGCCTTGCGCACGCCGTTGTCCGCCATCTCCCGGGCGGCCTCCTGCCCGGCGGCCATCTCGTCCTGGCCGACGAACGTCAGGCCGCCCACGTTCTGGTACACGTTCGCGCCGACGTTCATCACGATGACCGGGATGCCGGCCGAGGCCGCCTGCTTGATCGGGCCGGACAGCACCGCGGCGTCGGGGATCGTCACCACCAGGCCCTTCGGATGCTGCGCGGCGGCCTTGGTGATGAGCGAGGCCTGTTGCTGCGGGTTCGTGGTGGCGGGGGAGCTGTAGACCAGGTTGACGTTGAACGCTTTCGCGGCCGTCTGCGCGCCATCCTTGATCAGCGCCCAGAACGGGTCGAACCCCTGCCCGTGGGTGACCATGTCCACCGTGATCCGCGGCCCGCTCGTCGTCGAGTTCACCGGGGTCTGGCCGGAGACGCCCTGGCTACTTGAGCAGGCGGCCAGCGCCAGGCATACGACCAGCGCCAGTGCCGCCCCCCTCCAGGGACGGCCGCCGCTCCTGCCATGCGGAGCGACGTCGCGCGAGCAGTTACGGTCATCTCCCGGAGCGCTGCCCCAGCCGTTGCGCGTCATACCGCCACCTTCGAACCGGACGCGGCCACATGACCTTGCTCTGTCTGGATCGTCGCACTGGGGCGGCTGACTGTAAACCCAGGACGGCTCGGGAGGCGTATTCCTTACGTAATGCCGTTGGCGCCCCGTGCTGATCTGGCTTTGCGCCGGTGGGAACGGCCTGCCGCACGCTGTCCGGGGAGCGCGGAGACTGGCCGTATGCCCGCGCACCACCAGCGTCCCTGGTGGCGGCGCCTGATCCCTCGCTGGATGAGGGTCTCGTTAGGGGAGGGCCCAGTCGATGGGCTCGCCGCCGTGGGCTGCCAGCAGTTCGTTCGCGCGGCTGAACGGACGCGAGCCGAAGAAGCCGCGATCGGCCGAGTACGGGCTCGGGTGCGGGGACTCGATCTTCGGCACGTCCCCCAGCAGCGGCGCCAGGCTCTGGGCGTCCTTGCCCCACAGGATGGCCACCAGCGGGACACCCCGCGCGGCGAGCGCGCGGATGGCCTGGTCGGTGACGTCTTCCCAGCCCTTGCCGCGATGTGCGCCGGGCTTGCGCGGCTGCACGGTGAGCACCCTGTTCAGCAGCAGCACGCCGCGCTCCGCCCACGGCGTCAGGTCGCCGTTCGACGGCTCCGGCAGGCCGAGGTCGTCGGTGTACTCCCGGAAGATGTTGACCAGGCTCGGCGGCAGCCGTTTCACGTCCGGCGCCACCGAGAAGCTGAGCCCGATCGGGTGCCCCGGCGTGGGGTAAGGGTCCTGCCCCACGATCAGCACGCGCACGTCGGCGAACGGCTGCTTGAAGGCGCGCAGCACGTTCTCGCCCGCGGGCAGGTAACGGCGGCCGGCGGCGAGTTCCGCACGGAGGAAGTCGCCCATGTCCTTGATCCGCCCGGCCACGGGTTCCAGGGCCTCGGCCCACCCGGGCTCCATCACGCTGCGCAGCGGCCGGTCTGCCATGCGCTCGGCCACGGCCTCCGCTTCGGGTTCCGCCATGGCGGCCCACTCTACCCGCCGCGTGCCCGCGCATCCCGGGCCCGTCACGCGGGCGGCGTGAAGCCTCCCGGCGGCGGCGATTCCGTCCCCCCGGGCCGTTCCGCCCCGGCCGCGGCGGCGGGACCCGGCGCCATCCGGCCGGGCGAGGCCCCGTTCGGAGCAGTCCCCGCGCCCGGACTGGAGACGTTCCCGGCGGGGCGGAACGCCGCGGGACGGGTCACCCCGTTCATCCGGGCTGCCTCGCGGGCGTGCCGTTCGGCCAGAACGGCGGACAGATACGCGGCTGGGGGCGTGCCGGGCGGCGGCGGCGGTGAGACCCGCGCGGCCACCTCAGCGGCGATCCGGCGGCCGAATTCCTCCCGCGCCACCGGCGTGAGCTCCCAGTAGCGGCCGAGGTAGCTGCGCGCGACAGCGGCCGTCTCGCCGGGCAGGCCGGACAGTTCCAGCGACCCGGCCCACGCGGCCAGCGGGGGCGGCATCACGACCGGCACGGCGCGCCTGGCCGGCAGCCGCTCCTGGATGACGAACGTGCCGGCGAAGATGTCACCGAGCCGCTTGCCCCTGGCCGACAGCAGCGACGTGATCAGTGCGGGCGCGCCCAGCAGCAACCAGATTTCCAGCACCGACGCCAGCGCCCGGACCAGCGCCTGGCGGAAGCGTTCCGGCCCCCCGTCGTCCCCCACGACGCGCAGGCCCAGCACCAGCTTGCCCAGCGACCGGCCCCGGCTGAGGGTCTCGAAGATGGCCGGGTAGCCGACGATGACGAGCACGGTCACGCCGAGCGCGATCGCCGCTCCGGCGGCATCGTCCAGGCTCCCGTCGGCCCGCGTGGCCGCGACGAGCACCAGCAGGATGCCCAGGGCCACCAGCTGGACCGCGAGATCGATGGCGATGGCGAGCATGCGGCTCGGGAACCGGGCGACGGGCACGTCGATCACCACGGCCTCGCCGGTTACGACGTCGTCCATCACACCCCATCAAAACCGCGGAAAACGAGATAAGGCTAATGCGCGCCCACGCGTTAGTCTCCTGCCCGTGGACATCGACGCGTTCGAGGCCGCGCACCGGGCGCAGTGGCGGCGGCTGGACGGCCTCGTCCGCCGCCGCCGCCGGCTGTCCGGGGCCGAGGTCGACGAGCTGGTTCAGCTTTACCAGCAGGTGACCACGCACCTGTCGGCGGCCCGCTCGGCCGGCCACGACCCCGCGCTGACCGCGCAGCTGTCCACCCGGGTGGCGCGGGCGCGCAGCGCGGTCACTGGCTCGCACGCCGCGTCCTGGGGGCTGGTGGCCCGTTTCGTGACCGTCGGCTTTCCCGCCGCCGCCTACCGGGCCCGCTGGTGGTGGCTGGCCTCGGCCGCCGGCTCGGTCATCCTCGCCGTCGTCGTCGGCTGGTGGATCGCCCGTTCCCCGGTCGTCCAGGCCCGGCTGCTGCCGTCGGCTCAGGCTCGCCAGCTGGTGAATCAGGAGTTCCGCGGCTACTACTCGCAGTACGCCGCGTCCTCGTTCGCGGCCAAGGTGTGGACGAACAACGCCTGGGTCGCCGCGGAGGCGCTGATCTCCGGCATCCTGCTCGGCATCCCGACGGTGCTCGTGCTGATCGTCAACGCCGTGAACGGCGGCCTCGACGCCGGCTTCCTGTTCGCCTACGGCAAGGGCGGCCTGTTCTTCACCCTCATCCTGCCGCACGGCATGCTGGAGCTGTCCGCCGTGTTCCTCGCGGCCGCCGCGGGCCTGCGGCTGGGCTGGTGCGTGATCGATCCCGGCTCGCGCACCCGGGCCACGGCCCTGGCCGAGGAGGGCCGGGCCGCGATGACGATCGCGCTCGGCCTGATCGCGGTGCTGCTCCTGTCCGGCGTGATCGAGGCGTTCGTTACCCCGTCACCGCTGCCGGCCTGGGCCCGCATCCTGATCGGGGCGGTGGCCGAGGCCGCCTTCCTGGGTTACGTTCTGTTCTTCGGCCGGCGTGCCGTCGCCGCCGGCCTGAGCGCCGACATCGAGCGCCCGCCCGACACCCTCCCCGTCGCCGCCTGAGCCCCGGCTCACCGGATTTCCGGCCTCAATAACGCGGATCAGGGGCCGTCGGCCGAACATGTTCCGGCTGCTGCGGTGACTTTCCGCCCGGCGGCGAGTCTGTATCGGTGACGGCGTCGGCCGCCGTCGCGGACGAAGGGGGGGCGGCGATGACCGCTAGCGAGGATTTCGCCAGCGTCACGGACACGTTCCGGGCCGAATTGCTCGCTCACTGCTACCGGATGGTGGGCTCGGCCGACGAAGCCGAGGACCTGGTGCAGGAAACCTACCTGCGGGCCTGGCGCTCCTACCAGGGGTTCCAGGGGCGATCGTCGGTACGAACCTGGCTGTACCGTATCGCCACGAACGCGTGCCTGACCGCGGTCGAGAGGCGCGGCCGGCGACCGCTGCCCTCGGGGCTGGGCGGACCCGGCGACGACCCCGGCGCCGCACCGGGAGCGCCGCTGGACGTCCCGTGGCTGCAGCCATTCCCCGACGCCGCGCTGGCCGCGGTTCAGGCCGATCCGGCCGCCGTGGCCGTCTCGCGGGCCGGCACCCGGCTGGCTTTCGTAGCCGCCCTGCAGTATTTGTCCGCCCGCCAGCGCGCGGTCCTCCTCCTGCGCGACGTGCTCGAATGGCCGGCAGCGGAGGTGGCCGGGCTGCTCAGCCTGAGCACGACCGCGGTCAACAGCGCGCTGCGCCGGGCCCGCGCCCAGCTCGCGCGGGCGCTGCCCGCCGAAGACGACGTCGCCGAGCCGGCCGAGCCGGAACGGCGCGCGCTGCTGAACCGTTACGCGGCGGCCTTCGAGGACGCCGACGTCACCGCGCTGACGGCCTTGCTGCGGGCGGACATCGCGCTGGAGATGCCCCCGATGCCTACCTGGTTCGCCAGCCGGGACAACGTCACCCGGTTCCTCGCATCCACCGTGCTCCGCGCCCCCGGGCAGTTTCTGCTGGTGGCCGCGGCGGCCAACGGCCAGCCGGCCTTCGCCACCTATCAGCGTGAGCCGGACGGCGTGCACCGCGCGCATGGCGTGCAGGTGCTGACCATCACTCCGGGCGGGGTGGCCCGGGTCGTCATCTTCCTCGACGCCGGCCTGTTCGGCTCGTTCCAGCTGCCGGACGTGTATGAGCCCGCTTCGCCCGGCACCGCTTCGGCGGGCTCCGCCCAGACGGACGCCATCCTGACGCGTACGGGCCGCGCCGGCCACGGCGCCGAGCGCTGACCGCGTAGGCCGCCGTGGCTGCGAGGGCTGAGCGCGGGCTGCTGGTGCACGCGGTCCGGTACGCGCTGACGGCGGCGCGGCTGGTCACCCCGGCCGATCTGCCGCTGCCCACGCCCTGCGCGGGATGGGATCTGCGGACGTTGCTGTACCACCTCGGCGACTCCATGGACGCGCTGTCTGAGGGCCTGTACACCGGTTTCGTCCAGCCCGGCGCGGGCGCCCGCGACGACGGGCGCGACGACGGCGCGACGACGGGACGGCGACGGGACGGGGACGGCGACGGCGACGGGGACGGGGACGGCGATGGGCCCGAGCCGGGCCCGGTCCGCGGCCTGGCCGAGCGCGCCGGAACGCTCCTGTGCGCGTGTGCCGCGGCCGGCTCCGCCGAGAACCGCGTCGCCATCGGCGACCGCGAGCTGACCACTAGCCTGATCACGATGACCGGTGCCGTGGAGATCGCGGTGCACGGCTGGGACATCTCCGTGACCTGCGGTGGCCCGCGGACGTTTCCGCCCGGCCTGGCCAGCGACCTGCTCCCGATCGCCGCGCTGCTGGCGCCTCCCGGCCTCCGGGAGGGACTGTTCGCGGCGCCGGTCACGGTCCCTGAGCCGTCCTGCCCCACCGACCGGCTGGTCGCCTTTCTCGGCCGTCCCCCGCGCCCCTGACGCCGCCCGCCGCTGACATCCCTCGCGTCCGTGACGCCGCCGCGGCGATTCCGCGCGCCCTGCCTGGTCTATATCCATAGGCCGTCACCACCCGGCGGCGGCCCCCTGCGATCACCTCAGGAGATCCTCATGACCGGTACGGAATTCCCCGGCTCACCCATCCTCGTCACCGGCGCCAGCCGGGGCTTCGGCCGTGCCATCGTCACCCGGCTGAGCCAGACGGGCGCGAAGGTCGTCGGCGTCGCCCGCGACGACGCCCCGCTCCAGGAACTCCGCGCCGAACTCGGCGCGGCCTTCACCCCGGTGACCGCGGACGCCGCCGATCCGGTCGTCGCCGGGCAGCTCATCGATGCGTACCGGCCCGGCGTCCTGGTGCTGAACGCGGGCGCCGCGCCGCTGTCCCGGCCGCTCCAGCAGCACTCCTGGGCGTCGTTCAGCCGGAACTGGGATGTCGACGTTCAGCACGTCTTCCACTGGGTGCGCGAGGCGCTGCTCGCCCCGCTCGGCCCGGGGAGCACGGTCATCACCATGTCCAGCGGCGCCGCGCTGCGCGGCTCACCGCTCAGCGGCGGCTACGCGGGCGCGAAGGCCACGATCAGGTTCATCACCTCCTACGCGGCGGCCGAGTCCGGGCGCGACCACCTCGGCATCCGTTTCGTGTCGGTGCTCCCGCAGCTCACCCCGGCCACTGCGCTCGGGGCCGCGGCCGTGGCCGCCTACGCCGCCCGTGAGGGCATGGATGTGGCCACCTACCTGGACCGTTCCGGCCCGGTGCTCACGGCCTCCCAGGCCGGCGACGCCATCGCCCAGCTCATCTCCGGTGCCGAGTTCGACCAGCCCGCCTACCTGCTCACCGCCGCCGGCCTCACCCCGCTCACCTGACCGCCGCTCCCGCGCCGCCGGATGAAGCCCGGTCAGGTGGTCAGGTCCGCTTCCGCCGCGACGGCTGTGACTGGTGAGCCTCCAGGGATTGGACAGCGGGCCACGTGGACCTCACTGCCCGCCCCGTTACGCGAGCTTCGGCGTTGCTGGTTGCGTTCTGCGAATACGACTACGCAACCAGCAAACCGCGGGGCACCCCGCTGGGTACACGAGTGGGACTCCTGGGACGGCAGAGACCGGACGCCTGCCTCCGCAGCGGCTCTTCCGCGGCTCCTTACAGCCGCCCCGCTGCCTTCAGCGCCAGGTACGCGTCGGCCAGGGCCGGCGCCAGCCGTTCGGGCGGGGCGTCCACCACGATGACGCCCCGCCGCCGCAGCTCCTCCGCCATCCGGGCCCGCTCGGCCTGGGCCCGCAGCGCCGCGGCGGCCCCGTAGACCAGTCCGGCCTCGCCGCGCCCGGCGGCCAGCTCGTCCACCCGCGGGTCGGCGACGGCGCCCACCAGGACCTGATGCCGGGACGCCAGCGACGGCAGGTACGGCAGCAGGTTCCCGGTCAGCGCCGCCGGGTTGAGGTCGGTCAGCAGGACGAGCAGGCAGCGCTGGCGGGCGTGCGCCAGGACCGTGGCCGCCATCGCCGCGCCGTCCGGCTCGACCAGCTCCGCCTCCAGCGGGGCCATCGCGTCGGTGACCGCGGCCAGCACGGCCGAACGGGGCGCGCCGACGACCCGCGCCCGGATGTGCCGGTCCATCGCGATGAGGTCGAGCCGGTCACCGGCGCGCACTGCGAGCGCGGTGAGCAACTGCACCGCGTCCATGGCGAAGTCCAGCCGGGGCGCGTCTCCCACCCGCCCGGCCACGGTCCGCCCCGTGTCCAGCAGCACCAGGATCCGGCGGTCCCGCTCCGGGCGCCAGGTCCGCACCAGCACGTCCGAGTGCCGGGCCGAGCCGCGCCAGTCGATAGACCGCACGTCGTCCCCGACGACGTATTCACGCAGCGAGTCGAACTCGCTGCCCTGCCCGCGCAGCAGCGAGCGGTGCTGCCCGTCGAGCTCGCGCAGCCGGCCAGCTTCTCCGGCAGGTGCCGTCGGCTGCGGAACGGCGGCAGCGCCCGCACCGTCCACGGGACCGGGTGCCGCCCCTGCCGCGCGGCCAGCCCCAGCGGGCCGAACGACCGGATGGCGACGGTGGCCGCCGTCGCGTCCCCGCGGCGCGATGGAGTCAGCGACGTCCGCAGCTGGGCCGAACCGCCGGCGGCCACGGTGACCCGCGCGAATCGCGGCGCGGCCCCGGCGCTCGGCGGCCAGGCGTCCCGCAGCACCGCCCGCAGCGCCCGGCCGGCCGGGTTAACCACCGTCAGCGTCACTGAGGCGGTCTCGCCGAGCCGCGCCTTCGTGTCACCGGCCCGGCTGAGGTGCAGCGCGCGCACCGGCGCGGCCAGCAGCAGGTCCACGGCGATGCCCACCGCCAGCAGTCCCTCGACGATGACCAGCCCCGTCACCGAACGGATCCCCAGAACGACCAGCACGCCCGCCAGGGCGAGCGCGGCGGTCCGCCCGGTCAGCGCCACCGCCGTTACCGGGGGACCGGGACGGCGGCGAGTACTCCGTCCAGCACGCCGTCCGGGGAGGCGCCCTCCAGTTCCGCCTCCGGGCGGAGCTGAATCCGGTGCCGGAACGTCGGCCGGGCCAGCGCCTTCACGTCGTCGGGGGTGACGTACTCCCGGCCCGCCAGCCACGCCCAGGCCCGGCTCGTGCCCAGCAGCGCGGTCGCTCCGCGCGGGGAGACGCCGAGCTGCAGCGACGGTGACTGGCGGGTCGCCCGGCACAGGTCGACGATGTACGCGGTGACCTCCGGCGGCGACCCGGACGCCGCGCACCGCCTGGACGGCCGCCGTCAGCTCGGCGCGCCCGGCGACCGGCCGCAGCCCGGCCGCGGTCAGGTCACCGGGGCTGAATCCGGCCGCGTGCCGGGCCAGCATGCCGATCTCGTCGGTCCGCCCGGGCACCGGGACGGTCAGCTTCATCAGGAACCGGTCCAGCTGGGCCTCCGGGCAGCGGATAGGTCCCCTCGTATTCGACCGGGTTCTGCGTGGCGGCGACCAGGAACGGCTCCGGCAGCGGCCGTGGCGTGCCCTCGACGGAGACCTGCCGCTCCTCCATGGCCTCCAGCAGTGCCGCCTGCGTCTTCGGCGGGGTCCGGTTGATCTCGTCGGCCAGCAGCAGGTGGGTGAAGACCGGCCCCTCCCGGAACTCGAACTCGGCCGTCTTCGCGTCGTACACCAGGGAGCCGGTCACATCGCCCGGCATCAGGTCGGGGGTGAACTGGATCCGCCTGCTCTGCAGGGACAGCGACGCCGCCAGCGCCCGGACCAGGAGCGTCTTCGCGACGCCGGGCACCCCTTCCAGCAGCACGTGGCCGCGGCAGAGCAGCGCGATGATCAGGCCGGTGACGGCCTGGTCCTGCCCGACGACGGCCTTGGCGATCTCGTTGCGCACCGCGGCCAGCGCGTCCCGCGGATCACCGGCGCCGGGCCGGTCGCCGGGTCCGGCGTCCTGCACAGCGTCGTCCACTGGGGACGAAGGGTCGGCCGTCAAGGGATCCGTACCTCTCTTTCCAGGCGTCGAGGCCGTCGGCCAGGGCGACGAGCGCGGCGTCATCGGCCGGGACCGGGCCCGCCAGCAGAGCCGTGATCTCGCTGGCGGTCCGGCCGCTGCGGGCCGCCAGCGTCGCGGCGACCGCGGCATCGTCCGCCGAACCGGGCAAGCCGAGCAACGGAAGGATACGGCCGCGGGCGGCCTCGCGCAGGGCCGCGGCGGCCCGGTCGCGCGAGCGCCGGGAACGGTACAGCTGCCCGTGGCCCTCGACGGTTTCCGCGGCCCGCACCACGACCGGGAGGCGTTCGGCCACGATCGGGCCCAGGCGCCGTCCCCGCCACAGGGCCGCGAGCACCGCCGCGATCGCCAGCTGGATCAGGACCAGATAGGCGCCGAACGGAACGATGCTGGTGAACGGTTCCGGCCCGCTCGCGCCGCCCGCCCCGGGAGCGGGCGGGCCCGGTACCAGCCAGACGAGCCGCGACCGCACGCCGAGCAGGTTCAGGTCGAGCGCCGCGTTGCCGAGACTGGCCAGCCCGGAGTTCGCGAGCAGCGCGCCGGTACCGAGGACGGTGATGACGCGGTTCCCGGCCAGGTAGCGCACGAGTGACGGATGGCCGTAGGCCGGGTAGCACTGGATCGCGCCCGCCGCCGTGCTGCGCAGGGCCGAGCCGCCCAGGTCAGCGGAACCGGCCAGCCGTGCGCCGGGCAGCGGGCAGCGGGGCGGCAGCGACTTTACCGGTACCGGGCGCAGGTCGGTGACTTCTGGGGCCAGCGCGGCCAGCGCCGCGGGGTCCGGCTCGGCGATGACCCGGTTGCCCGGGATTCCGCGCCAGCGCCCGGAGCTGTCCCGTCGTCAGCAGCTCGGGGTCGGTGATCAGCAGCGTTACCGGCCCACGGGCCGGCCCGGAACCAGTGGCGGCGGCGCGGGCCGCGGCGGCCACGGTCGGCGCCCGGACCACGGCCGTGCCGCGCTCCGCCAGCAGCGTGGCGAGCGCCCGGGCCCCGTCCGGCTGCGGGTTCCCGGGATCGAGGTAGCCGGTGGTCCCGGCGGCGGGCTGCAGCAGCGCGACGACAATGCCGCCGGCCAGGATCACCGCGATGACGGCGAGCGGAGCGCGCCAGCGCCGCCAGACGGGGCGCTCGCTGGGTACTCCGGGGACCGGGCCGCCCGCGCCGGTCCGTTGTGCTGGCCCCGGGGGAGCGGCCGCGCCCTCCCGGCCGGCTGTGGCGGTCCCCCTTCCGGCGAGTGCCGTCACGCGGGTACCGCCGGGCGCGGCGCGGTGGCCGCGATGGCCGTGTCCAGGTCGTGCAGCTGTTCGCAGCCCGCCGGGGTCCCGGGCTGCCCGCCGTAGCAGACGTCGTCGAACAGCCGCGCCGCGGACGCGAGACCGGCGGCGTGCGCGGGCAGCAGGCGGGCCGCCTGCCCGGCGAACTCGTCCGCCGTCCGGCCCGGATCGGGCCCCAGGACGCCGCGTTCTTCCAGGCTGGCCGCGATCGCGCGGAGGTATCCGAGGGTCGCGGCCGAATAGTCCCCGGCCACGGCGGCGCGTTCGGCCGCCGCCCGGTGCTCGCGCGCGGTCAGCAGCGTGCTGCCGGACAGGCCACCGGTGCGGGCCCGGCGTGACCGGGCCACCGGCCCGATCCGGCGCAGGACGACGGCCACGACCAGCACCACCAGCGCCACCAGCGCGACAAGCGCCCACCAGCCGCCCGGGATGATGCCGCTGGCGCCGTTGAACAGCCTGCTGAGCAGGCTTCCGGCCTTCTGGGCCAGCCATTGGAGGAAGGACATGTGCGGGTGGTAGACCGCCTTGGACAGTTCGTCGCGGGCGAGCTGTTGCGCCGCCTGCCGCCCGATCAGGCCGGGATCACCATTGCCCATAGCCCGGACCTTGCTCGGGTCCGGCCGGCCGGGACGGCGGCCGCCACACGGTGGCGAACTCGTCGCCCGCGGTGCCGCTGCCGCCGCGGCCATCGGGGCCGGTCGCCATGCGCAGGGCCATGTCCAGGCCCTCCTTGCGCATCCGCAGGTCGACGTAGAGCAGAACGTAGACGCCGGCCAGCAGCGCGCCCGTCACGGCCCGGCCCACGATCGTGCCGATCGTGCCGATGACGACCGCGAGGATGGGCGGGTGCAGCGGGGCGCCGGCGTGGGACGTGATGATCCCGGCCGGGATGCTGAACGGTACCTGCAGGATGGTGCTGGCGATACCCACGACGAGCTGAGTGAGCAGCGCGATGCCGAAGACGCGCCAGAAGCTGCCCCGGACCAGCCGCCAGGAGCGCCCGAGGGCCCGCACCGGGCCGGTCCGCTCCAGCACGACCACCTGATTGGCCAGGATGAAGGACGTCCACAGCCACACGGTCAGGCCGATCACCGCGACGCCGGCCACCAGGAAGTAGCCGATGGCCGCCCCGTTGGGAGTGTTCCCGGCCACCAGGGCCACACCGATCCCGAGGTAGACCGCCCAGAGGCCGAGGATGACCAGGAAGAAGAGGACCGTCGCGCCGAAGATGGCCGGGAGCCGCGGCAGTGTCCGCCGCCACGCCTCACCCGCGGTGATCTGCTCGCCGAGCACCGAACGGCCCACCACCACGGTCAGCATGCCGGTGAGGATCTGACTGGCGATGAACAGGAGCAGGTACGTGACCCCCAGCCCGGCCAGTTCGTGGCCGAAACCGGACAGCTCGTGCTGCAGCTGAGCCTGGTTCGCCTGCTGCGTGTTCCCGAAGGAAGAGGAGAAGCCGAATCCGGCCACCGCGCCGGGAGCGAGGATCGCGGCGGCAATCCCGTAGATCGTCATGATGAGCGCGGCCACGCCCAGCGTGGCCCGGGGATTGCGGCGGATCGCGGTGAACGCTCCGTCCAGGATCTCGCTCACGCCGATCGGGCGCAGCGGGATAACGCCCGGTTTGGGCGCGGACGGCCGCCCGTAGCCCGGCTGGGGGTACGGCCCTTGCCCGTACGGCGGCTGCCCGTACGGCCGCCCGTAGGGACCGGGCCGCCCGTAGGGACCGGGCTGCCCGTAGCCGCTACCCGGCTGCCCGTAGCCGCCACCCGCCGGGCCGTAACCGCCACCCGCCTGGCCATACGGACCCGGCTGGCCGTATCCGCCCGGCTGGCCGTATCCGCCCGGCTGGCCGTATCCGCCCGGCTGGCCGTATCCGCCCGGCTGGCCGGGACCTGCCTGGCCGCTGTTACCCGCTGGTTCACCGAACGGACCCGGCTGGGGCTGGCTCCCTGGTTCGGGTGGGAACCCGCCGGGAGACGGGGGGAACCATGGCCTGGTGGGGCCACCCTCGTCCGCCGGGCCGGGCCGCCCCGTGTCCCCGGGTTCGCCCCGCTCCGTTTCGTCAGCCATGCCGGCTTTCCTTACTGTTGCCCCCACGCGGTGCCGACCATATTGGCATGTCCGGCGGGCCCCGCGGAATGCTGGTACGGCGGCTTCGGGCTGGTCCCGGGAACCGGCTGAGCGGCGCGGCCGGCCCGGAAAATCGGGGTTTTCCCGCGATGGTCGCGGCCCCGGCATTTGCGCAGTGGCCTCCCCATGCGCGATCACGTGGAACTATAGGGCCATGAAGGGACGTGTGCTGGTCGTCGATGACGACGCGGCCCTGGCAGAAATGCTCGGGATCGTGCTTCGCGGCGAAGGCTTCGAGCCGACGTTTGTCTCCGACGGCGACAAGGCGCTGGACGTTTTCCGTGATACCCGGCCGGATCTGGTGCTGCTGGATCTGATGCTGCCGGGCACCGACGGGATCGACGTCTGCCGTCAGATCCGGACCGAGTCCGGGATACCGATCGTCATGCTGACCGCCAAGACCGACACGGTGGACGTCGTGCTGGGCCTTGAGTCGGGTGCGGACGATTACCTCGTCAAGCCGTTCAAGTCCAAGGAACTGGTCGCCCGGATCCGTGCGCGGCTGCGCCGGACCGACGAGCCGGCGCCGGAGATGCTGCAGATCGGCGACATCAGCATCGACGTGGCCGGCCATTCGGTCAAACGGGACGGCGAGGCGCTGAACCTCACCCCGCTCGAGTTCGACCTCCTCGTCGCCCTGGCCCGCAAGCCGCGCCAGGTCTTCACCCGTGAGGTGCTGCTTGAGCAGGTCTGGGGGTACCGGCACGCCGCCGACACCAGGCTGGTCAACGTGCATGTCCAGCGGTTGCGGGCCAAGATCGAGAAGGACCCGGAGCGGCCGGAGATCGTCGTCACCGTGCGCGGCGTCGGTTACAAGGCCGGCCCCGCCTGATGGGACGCCCGGTCCGGCGGTGAAGCCCTGGCTGAAGCGGTGGGAACGGCCTATGCTGCTCCCGATGAACGATGACAGGGGTGCCCGCGCCTAGCTCGGCGGCCGATACGCAGCAGGGCCGGAGCGAGCCGGGTGCCGGTGGCGCGGCCCGGAGCCGTGGTGCGCCTCCGCGCCGCCCGCGAAAGGGCAAGCGCAAGGGCTGGTACAAGGTCGTCCGCCAGTCGCGGCTGGTCAAACTCGTCGCCCGCCGGCTGCCCAGCCGCGCGAAGCGGCTGCTGCGCGCCGCGCGCAAGTGGCAGCGCGAGCGTGCGGAAGAGCTGCGCTGCCGCTGGCGCCGGTCGCTCCAGCTGCGCGTGGTCACCACCACGCTGGCCCTGTCGGCGCTGGTCATCGCCGTGCTCGGCTTCTTCCTGACGCAGCAGATCGCCGACGGGCTGCTGCTGAACAAGGAGCGATCCGCCACCGCGCAGGTCTCGCAGGGCCTGACCGTGGCCGAGAGCAGCCCGCTGCTGAACCGGCCGCCCTCATCCGCCGCCGCCGCCGACAGCTTCCTGTATTCGACCGCGCAGGAACTGCAGAACGCCAGCGGTAACGACGGCAGCTACGACGTCGTGATCGAGGTGAGCCAGGACCGGGTGGCCTCCCCCGTCTACACCCATGGTGTGGCCGACGGCGCCGATCCGGTGGTCGAGCATTCCCCCCGCGCTGTCGGCCAGCGTGCAGGCGGAGCAGGACCACGGCGGAGCCAGCAAGATGTACTACGCGCCGACGATGATCGTGTCGACGCTGGGCCACGCCGGCCAGCCCGGGCTCGCGGTGGGCACGCCGCTGGGCAACTACTACCAGCTGTACTACCTGTTCCCGATGCACCAGGAACAGCAGACGCTCCAGCTCGTGCAGCGCACCCTGATCGGGGCCGGGCTGGCGCTGATCGTGCTGCTCGCCGTGATCGCCTCCCTCGTGACACGGTGGGTGGTCATCCCGGTCCGGCACGCCGCGCAGGCGGCACAGCGGCTGACCGCGGGGCGCCTCGAGGAGCGGATGCGGGTCCGCGGCGCGGACGACCTCGCCGCGCTCGCCACGTCCTTCAACGACATGGCGGCGAGCCTGCAGGACAAGCTCCGCGAGCTCCAGGAACTGTCCAAGCTGCAGCGGCAGTTCGTCTCCGACGTCTCGCACGAGCTGCGGACCCCGCTGACCACGATCAAGATGGCCGCCGAGGTTCTGCTGGAGGCCAAGGACAGCCTCGATGCCTCCTCGGCGCGATCGGTCGAGCTGCTGCAGGGACAGCTCGACCGCTTTCAGGAGCTGCTCGAGGACCTGCTGGAGATCAGCCGGCACGACGCCAACGCGGCCACCCTCGACGCCGACTCCGTCGATATCTCCGACCTCGCGCGGCGGGCTGCCGACGATGCCCAGCAGCTCGCGGAGCGCCGCGGCGGCCGGATCGAGTTCCGGCTGCCCGCCGAGCCATGCATGGCCGACGCGGATCGCCGCCGGGTCGAGCGCATCCTCCGTAACCTGCTGGTCAACGCAGTCGAGCACGGGGAAGGCCACGACGTCATCGTCACGGTGGCCGGCGACCGGGACGCGGTCGCCGTCGCGGTGCGCGACCACGGCGTGGGCCTGAAGCCGGGACAGGATCAGCTCGTCTTCGACCGCTTCTGGCGCGCCGACCCGGCCCGGGCCCGGACGACCGGCGGGACGGGGCTCGGCCTGGCCATCGCGCTGGAGGACGCCCAGCTGCACGGCGGATGGCTGCAGGCGTGGGGCATACCGGGGAAGGGGTCGGTCTTCCGGCTCACGATCCCGCGCGTGGCCGGCCAGAAGCTGGTCGGCTCCCCGCTGCCGCTGGCGCCCGACGACATCGACGTCATTCCGAGCCTCGGCGATGTGGTCTCCGGCGGCCTGGCCCTCGGGACCGCGGCCCCCGCACCAGCAGCCATCGCCAGCGACGAGGCCGGGCCGCTCGGCCACGCTGGCCCGGCCGGCGGGACCGGGGTGGGCACGCGTGGCTAAAACGCCTCGGCGGCAGCGCCCACGGCGGGAACACCTACGAAACCGGCAGGCAGGACGCGGGCGGACAGCGTGGCTGGCGGCGATCGCCGCGGTGTGCGGGCTGCTGCTGGCCGGGTGCGTCACCGTTCCGACCAGCGGTCACGTGCAATCCGTGAACGTCACCCAGGGCGGTACCAGCGGCGGCCAGTCCTACCTGCAGCCGATCCCGGTGCCGCCCGGCCACGGCTGGACGCCGCAGCAGATCGTGTCCGGGTTCCTGGCCGCCAACGCCAGCTTCGCCGACGGTCACGCCGTCGCGCGCGAGTACCTGACCTCGTCGGCCAGCGGCACCTGGCACCCGGGCTGGGCGGTGCAGGTCTTCGGCCAGAGCCCGAGTATCGTCACCCCGGTCCACGGTTCGCCGTATTCCGACAAGACGGCGGCCACGACCGTGGTCGAGGTCAGCGGCCCGGTTCAGGGCAGCGTGTCCGACAGCGGGCAGTACGCCATCTCGCCGCAGGGCCAGGCCGCGGCGCCGCAGAAGTTCCAGCTCGTCCGCCAGGACGGGGAGTGGCGGATTTCCCGCCTGCCCGGCGTCGTGCTCCTGACCGAGGCTGATTTCGTGCACGTCTACCAGTCGCGCAACATCTACTTCTTCGACCCGGCCATGCAGGTGCTGGTACCCGACCCGGTGTACGTACCGCAGGAGGCCACCCCGGCCGATCTGGTGACCCAGCTCCTGCAGGTGCTGCTGGCCGCACCGTCGGGCTGGCTGCTCGGCGCGGCGCAGACGGCGTTCCCGGCCGGGACCCGGCTGCTGAACGTGTCCCTCGACGGCGGCACGGCGATCGTGAACCTCAGCGGCCCCGTGACCCGGGCCAGCGATCAGACCCTCCGGCGGATGTCCGCCCAGCTGCTGTGGACCCTGGCCGGGTCGAGTGCGGATCAGCCGACGATCCAGTCGGTTGAGCTCGAGGTCAACGGGAAGCCGCGGACCCTGCTGGGTTCGGACAGCCCGGTCCAGCAGATGGGCTCCTACGCCAGCTACGTCCCCTCGGCCCCGGGGCACGCCAGCTTCTACTATGCCGACAACCGGGGGGCGGTGCGCTCGCTGTCCGGTACGACCCAGGCCAACGCGCCGCAGGGGGCGCCGGTCCCCGGCCAGGCGGGGACCGGCCAGATTCCGCTCGACCAGGTCGCCGTCTCGCCCAGCGGCCGCTTCGTGGCCGGGACCGGCCCGGGCGGCGCCCTCTACACCGCCCGCCTGGCCAAGGAGGCCACGCTGGCCCTGCGGGCCGCCGGCCCCTTCACGTCGCTGAGCTGGGATACCCAGGACAACTTGTGGGCCATCAGCGGCGATCAGGTCTGGCTGGTGCCCGGGCACAGCGGTGCGGCCGTCCAGGTGACCAGCTCGCTGGGGCCCGGGAAGCGGATCACCGCGCTGAAGGTGGCCGCCGACGGGGTGCGCTGCGCCATGCTCGTCACCGGGAGCGGCGGGTCGCAGCTCATGCTCGCGGCGATCGTGCACTCCGGGCCGCAGGCCATGATCGGGCCGGGCGGTCCCCATCAGCTCGCAGAACGGCCATTTCATCGCTCTGACGTGGTACGACTCGGACCATGTGATTGTGCTGAGCCGCCCGTCGGGCAACCCGGTGCTGGACGAGGTCGCCATCAACGGTGAAATGCTCGTGCCGGTGCCCGCGCAGGAGGGGACCGTCTCCATCACTGCGGACGGTGCCTCCAACCCGCTGGTCGCGGGGCTATCCAACGGGCAGATGGCCACCCTGGCGAGCCTGGGCGGCCTCTGGAGCGGAGTCGTCGGAGCGGGCCGCGCCCCGGCCTATCCGGGCTGAGGCCTCCGTCTGCGCAGTTCAAACCCCGCGCTGCGCGCGCTGTCGGCGTGTCGTTTCGGGTCCGTTATAAAAATTTGGCTTGCCCGTTATGGGAAATCAAAGGCCTCTACGCGACTTTCGGTAAAGAAATGATCACTATCCCGCTTACAAGGCCCTCCTGACAATCGGCTCGGATGGGGCTACCTTCAATGTCATGGCACCCGTCCGGGTCCGTGGTTGCGTCAGGCTAGGCCCCTTGGGTACGACCCAAGGCCAGGGCCCGGCGTGGCAAGCCGATGCCAGCCGCAGGCTAAACGGCCCACGTAAGGCGACTTCTCGTCGACCGATCACGGTGCGGCTTAGAGGTAAGTCCTGCCCCGCCAGCGGACACCGGGTCCGCTGGGCCGGGAGAAGGGCAGTAGTGGCCACAGAGATGCCGCGAACCCCTCAGCAGGCGGATGTGGGGACGAAGACCAGGTCGGCCGGACGGGTGCCCCCTGGACAGTCGCCAGCAGGAGCGGCACTCGCCATGAGAGGGGATCGCCATGGACATTATCTTCAGGAGCCGGCGAACTAGTATCCCCGAGCGCTTCCGCGAGCACGCGGTCGGCAAGCTCGTCAAGATCGAGAAACTGGACCAGAAGGCGACGAGGATCGATGTGGAGGTCATCAAGGAGCCCAATCCGCGGCAATCAGGGCGCCGGGAACGAGTTGAGCTCACCATCTCGTCGCGCGGCCCTGTGATCCGCGCGGAGGCGTCCGCGGATGACCGTTACACGGCTCTTGACCTCGCCTACGCCAAGCTCGAAGCCCGGCTGCGGCGGGCCTGCGATCGGCGGAAGGTGCACCAGCGGGACGCGGCGCGGGCCGGCGGCACGGTGGAGCCCGCGCGCCAGGAGCCCATCGTGCCGGTTCCGCCGGAGCTGGGCGTGCCGGGCCAGCCGGGCACCTCGGCCGTGGCTGGTGCCAGCAGTAACGGTCACCGGCCGGCCAGGCTGGGGCGCCCGGCGGAGCCGCAATCGGACGATGACAGTGACGTCATGGTGGACGAGGACCTCGACGCGGAAGAGGCGGAGGAGGCCCGGGAGCATGAGGCCGGGCACGTGGTGCCGATTCAGATGGAAGGGGACGGCCCGCTGGTCGTCCGGGAGAAGCTGCACCCGGCCAAGCCGATGACGATCGACCAGGCGCTGCTGGAGATGGAACTCGTCGGGCACGATTTCTATCTCTTCCATGACCGCGACTGCGACCTGTTCAGCGTCGTCTACCGGCGCCGCGGCTGGGATTACGGTGTCATCCGGCTGCTGGAAGGCTCCGCATAGCCGAGCTGACGTACGGAAATTGGTACCGGGTACCGGCGGTGCGGCTCAGACTCGGCGCGCCTGATTTGCGCAGTGTGCCATGGCTCGGCAGAGTCTGGGATATGAGCGTCATGTCGATCGAACGCCGGCGGGCCGTGGCGGCCGGTATCCGGGCCAGGGGTCGTAGGTGGGAGGAGACAGCGTGAGCGAGGGTTCCGGTGCTCCCGAGGGCCAGCAGGCCAGCGGGAAGGCTTCGGCCGACCCGATTCGCGTGCTGATCGCCGATGATCACGCGCTCTTCCGGCGCGGGCTGGAGATGGTCCTGGCCGACGAGCCCGACATTGAGCTCGTGGGCCAGGCCAGCGACGGTGCCGAGGCGGTCGCCCGGGCGGGCGAGTTCCTCCCCAACGTGGTCCTCATGGACATCCGCATGCCGAAGACCAGCGGCATCGAGGCGGCGCGGGCGATGAAGGAGTCCGCGCCCAGCGCCAAGATCGTGATGCTGACCATTAGCGACGAGGAGGAAGACCTCTTCGAGGCGATCCGGTCCGGGGCCAGCGGTTACCTGCTCAAGGACATTCCGCTGGACGAGGTCGCCGACGCCGTCCGCGCTGTGTACGGTGGCCAGTCGCTCATCAACCCGTCCATGGCCGGCAAGCTCATCACCGAGTTCGCCACGCTGGCCCGACGTGACTCCGAGGCCGAGCGCCCGCAGCAGGTCCCCGCGCCTAAGCTCACCGACCGCGAGATGGAGGTCCTGAAGCTCGTCGCGCGCGGCATGAACAACCGCGACATCGCCAAGGAACTGTTCATCTCCGAGAACACGGTCAAGAACCACGTCCGCAACATCCTGGAGAAACTGCAGATCCACTCCCGGATGGAAGCCGTCATGATCGCCGTCCGCGAAAAACTCATCGAATTTAGTTAAGGCAGTGTTAGCCCGGGGGGACGACCCAGTGTCTCTGGTCAAATGGGCAGTTCGTCTAGCAAGGTAGGGTCGTCTTCTTCGACCGGGCCGGTTTCCAGGGCGGCTAGCACTCCGGGATCGACCTGTTCTCCCCGGACGAGGTCCACGACGGCACCTGGCGCACGCTCTGGGAACAGCGCGACCAGACCCAACAGGCGTACTACAGGAAGCGCTCCGGATACGCCTGGCGGCCCTGACGGACGCCCCGGTCCATTTCGACGCGGTCTGCCACGGACGGGAGCTCGGCCTCGATGCCGTCGACCTCGCCCGCCGAATGCGAGGCACACGAGACCGGCCGGACACGGGCTGGGAAAGCCTCACCGGCGTCGCCAATCGGACTGAACTCGCCACCGCCTACCACGCCCGGGTCTCGGGAGGCCGGGCCCGCCTGATCCAGGACGACAGGTGTCATCGCCGACTCGGCCCAGACATGCGAAAGGCAAGGAGATTCGACCTCCCGCCACTTTCAGGATATAGCTCACCGGGGGGCTTGCCACAAGGCCCCCACGGGGCGGCAGAATGGCCGGCCGTGGCCTCATCCTGCGGGGATCCGCACTGCTTTTGCGCGATCGCGCGATTCGAGGTTGCTGGCCGAAATGTGAGTTTCTGAAGTTGGGGTTTTCATGTTCGACGTGATTATCAGCGGGGGCGGTCCGACCGGGATGATGCTAGCGAGCGAGCTGCGGCTCCACGACGTGGACGTGCTGGTGCTGGAGAAGGATGCGGAGCCGAGCCAGCTGGTCCGCTCACTGGGCTTGCATCCGCGCAGCATCGAGATCATGGATCAGCGCGGTCTGCTGGACCGGTTCCTGGCACACGGCCAGCAGTATCCCGGTCCCCGCCGCTTCGCCGGGATCGACAAGCCGTCGACGGCAACCCTGGACACCGCGCACGGTTACGTCCTCGGCATCCCGCAGCCGGTCACCGACCGCCTGCTGGCCGAGCGCGCCGTCGAGCTCGGCGCTCAGATCCGCCGCGGCCACGAGGTGACAGGCGTCGAGCAGGACGACGACGGAGTCACGGTCGAACTGGCCGACGGCACACGGCGGCGCTCGCGCTGGCTGGTCGGCTGCGACGGCGGCCGTAGCCTGGTCCGCAGGCTGCTGGGCGTCGGGTTTCCCGGCGAGCCCGCTCAGACGGAATGGCTTCTCGCAGAGATGGAGGTGACGACGCCGCCCGACGAGTTGGCTGCGGTGGCGGACGAGGTTCGCAAGACTCACAAGGGTTTCGGTATCGGCCCCGCCGGGAACGGGTTGCACCGCGCCGTCGTGCCCGCCGCGATCGTGGCCGAGGACCGCACCACGCCGCCGACCCTGGAGGAGTTCCAGACGCAGCTGCGGGCCTTCGCGGGCACGGACTTCGGCGTCCACTCACCGCGCTGGCTGTCCCGTTTCACCGACGCGACCCGGCTGGCCGAGCGATACCGCACCGGCCGGGTGTTCCTCGCCGGCGACGCGGCGCACGTCCACCCGCCCTTGGGGGGACAAGGGCTCAACCTCGGCATCCAGGACGCGTTCAACCTCGGCTGGAAGCTCGCCGCCGAGGTGAACGGCTGGGCACCGGAAGGGCTGCTGGACAGCTACCACACCGAGCGCCACCCGGTCGCCGACGACGTGCTGAACACCACCCGCGCCCAGTCGGAACTGATCTCCCCCGAACCCGGTCCCCAGGCGATACGCCGGCTGCTGACCGAGCTGATGGACTTCGAGGACGTGAGCCGCCTCCTGATCGAGAAGGTCACCGGGATCGGGGTCCGCTACGACGTCGGCGAAGGACACGAGCTGCTCGGACGCAGGCTGCGCGACATCCGCCTGTCGCGAGGCCTGCTCTACGAGCTGACACGCGAAGGCCGCGGGCTCCTGATCGACCAGACCGGCGAGCTCTCCGTGACGGGCTGGGAGGACCGTGTCGACCACGTCATCGATACCAGCGACGAACTGGACGTGCCCGCCGTGCTGCTGCGGCCCGACGGCCACGTGGTCTGGGCCGGCGAGAACCAGGCGGACCTGCTCCGCCGCCTGCCGACCTGGTTCGGCGCCGCCGCCGTGTCTTGACCCGCATGAAGGCCGTGTCCGCGTCCGCTCGCGATTGGATGACGGTGATGCCGGCGCGGGTTCACGACGAGGTCATGACCGTCGGTAGCCCGCCGCAACCTGCGCGGGGTGCTGTTAGAGATCTCGGGCCAGCACCTCCTTGAGCCTGGCGGCGCTGGCGGCGGGCTCGACTCGTTCCAGTTCCACGCGGTCGCAGCCGACCCAGGTGGCGGCTTCGCGGAGGGCGCGGGCCATGAGCTCCGCGGCCGATGGGCGGTCCAGGGAGACCTGGCGGGCGATCAGCGCCCCGCCGCGGCGCACCGGGTCGACCCGGCCGACCAGGCGGCCCCCGGCGAGCAGGGGCATCACGAAGTAGCCGTGCACACGCTTGTCCTTCGGCACGTAGGCCTCCAGGCTGTGCTCGAAGCCGAACAACCGCGCGGTCCGCTTCCGGTCCCAGATGAGCGAGTCGAACGGCGACAGCAACGTGACCCGGTGACGCTCCCGCGCAGGGCCGTCCGCGGCGGTGAGCGCGGCCGGGTCGGCCCACGCGGCCACGCCGCCCCGCGGTCCGGGGATCGTGACCGGCGCCAGGCCCGCCGCCCGCGCCGCGTCGTCCAGCGCCGCGGTGCGGCCCTGGCCGGCCGGCAGCCGCTGCTGCAACCGGTGGTAGTCGGTCAGGTCATTGTGGGTGGCTACGCCGAGGGCCCGCGCGGCCACGCCCGCGAGGTGGCTCACGCACTCCTCGTCGGTCGGGTCCGTGTTCAGCAGGGCCGCCGGTACGACCCGCTCCGCCAGGTCGTACACCCGGCGCCAGCCGGTCCGCCGGACGCAGACCAGATCGCCGATGTCGAGCAGCCACTCCGCGGCCACCTTGACCTCGGACCAGTCCCACCAGGGACCGCCGCCCTTCGCGCCGCCCAGCTGGGTGGCGGTCATCGGGCCCTCCGCCGCCACCCGCGCCAGGACTTCCGCGCACACCCGCGGTGAGACCTGGTGCCACCGCATGCCGCGGGCCCGGAACCACCGCCGCCGGAAGGCGTAGTACGGCCACTCCTCTATCGGCAGCACGCACGCGGCGTGCGCCCAGTACTCGAACGCCGGCGGATGGGCCGGGTTCCAGTACGCGCGCTCGATCCGGTCCCGGGGTACCGGCCCGAGGCGCGCGTAGGCGACGAGTTCGTGCGACCGGGCGAGCACGCTGATCGTGTCCAGCTGAACGGCGCCCACCCGGCGCAGCATCGCGGGCACGCCGCCCTTGCGCGCCGTCGCTCCGATGAACCCCTGCGCGCGCAGCGTCATCCGCCGGGCATCGTCAAGGCTGAGGTCCACCGCCACGGTCGAGGACAGCGGATTAGGCGGTGTTACCAGCACGTCCGGGGGCATAGGGGCAGCCGGGGACACCGCTGCCGGGGACCCAGCGGCCCGATAGCCAGTAGGGGAGGGACTCGGCACAGAATCAGAGCGTAGCCGTGGGGTCTGACATTTCCCGGGCCGGGCCGACGGCTACCGCGCCACCGGGGCGGCGGTCAGTACCAGTCTTCGGTGATCTTGGCCGCCGCGCCGACGCCGAAGCCCACCGCCGTGATCGCGGCCGCGGTCCAGAACAGCCACCAGGTCGGGGTGGGGACCATGGCGAAGCCGCCGATGACGAAGCCGATAACGATGATCGTCACGGCGGCCCAGGAGACGGGACGGCCGTGGAACGACTCGTGCGCCAGGGCCGCGGCGTGCCCGGCCGGCGACTCCTCCGGAGCGGGGCCGACCGTTTCCGGAGCCTGCGCGACCGTGCTGCCGGCGGCTCCCGCCAGCATTCCCGATCCCGGCTGCTCGGTCATTTGCCTCGCTCCTCTCGTCCCGCGCCGGCTCCGTGTCCGAGCTGCGCGCGTGCGTCTCGTGCCGTCGCTGCGACACATATTATTGTGGGGCAGGCATCCGGGGGCTACTACTGGTCCCGGCGCAATAACGAGTCTGTCCCCGCCGCCCCAGCTGCGACGGGACTTCCCGTAGGGGCTCGGTTTCGTGCCGTGACTCGCCTACCATGACTGTCGGGGCGCATGTCCCGTATCCCTAAGGCTCGCCCGGCCCGGCGAGAACAGGTCGTCCGGGCACGCAGGACCCGCTCGGCGCCGGTGGCCCTCAGCTCAGACGATCCGCGAGGAGCGCGACAAGAAGTGCCAGTCATCCTAGACAGCGTCCTTCGTGCTGGCGAAGGAAAGATTCTTCGCAAGCTCAAGCGGATTGCCGAGCAGGTCAACTCGATCGAGGACGACTTCGTCGCGATGAGCGACGCTGAGCTGCGCGGCATGACCGACGAGCTGAAGCAGCGGTACGCCGGCGGCGAGTCGCTGGACGATCTGCTCCCGGAAGCGTTCGCCAGCGTTCGCGAGGCCGCGAAGCGGACGCTCGGCCAGCGCCACTTCGACGTTCAGCTCATGGGCGGCGCCGCCATGCACATGGGCAACATCGCCGAGATGCGTACCGGTGAGGGCAAGACCCTGACGTCGGTTCTCCCGGCGTACCTGAACGCGCTGGCCGGCGAGGGCGTGCACGTCGTCACGGTCAACGACTACCTGGCCAAGCGCGACGCCGAGTGGATGGGCCGGGTGCACCAGTTCCTCGGCCTCGAGGTCGGCGTGATCCTCGCGGAGATGCCGCCCGAGGAGCGCCGCAAGCAGTACGCAGCCGACGTGACCTACGGGACCAACAACGAGTTCGGCTTTGACTACCTGCGCGACAACATGGCGTGGAGCCTCGACGACTGCGTCCAGCGCGGCCATCACTTCGCGATCGTGGACGAGGTGGACTCGATCCTCATCGACGAGGCGCGGACGCCCCTGATCATCAGCGGTCCCGCCGAGCAGAGCGCGCGCTGGTACGTCGAGTTCGCCAAGATCGCGCCGCGGCTGCGCCGGGGTGAGGACGGCGAGGGTGACTACGAGGTCGACGAGAAGAAGAAGACCGTCGGCATCCTGGAGTCCGGCGTCGAGAAGGTCGAGGACACTCTCGGCATCGACAACCTCTACGACCCGGTGAACACCCCGCTGGTCAGCTTCCTCAACAACGCGATCAAGGTCAAGGAGCTGTACAAGCGGGATAAGGACTACGTCGTGATGAACGGCGAGGTCCTGATCGTGGACGAGTTCACCGGCCGTATCCTGCACGGCCGGCGCTACAACGAGGGCATGCACCAGGCCATCGAGGCCAAGGAAGGCGTGCAGATCAAGGACGAGAACCAGACCCTCGCCACGATCACGCTGCAGAACTACTTCCGCCTCTACGACAAGCTCGGCGGCATGACCGGTACGGCCATGACCGAGGCCAACGAGTTCCACCAGATTTACAAGCTCGGTGTGGTGCCGATCCCGACCAACAAGCCGATGATCCGCGCCGACGAGTCGGATGTCGTGTACCAGGCGCAGACGTCCAAGTTCGAGGCGTGCGTCGAGGACATTGCCGAGCGGCACGCCAAGGGCCAGCCGGTGCTCGTCGGCACCGTGAGCGTGGAGAAGTCCGAGATTCTCTCCACGATGCTGAAGCGGCGCGGCGTCCCGCACGAGGTGCTGAACGCGAAGTACCACGAGCGTGAGGCGGCGATCATCGCCATGGCCGGGCGCAAGGGCGCGGTCACCGTGGCCACGAACATGGCCGGCCGCGGTACCGACATCATGCTCGGCGGCAACCCGGACTTCATCGCCGACCTCGAGCTGCACCAGCGCGGCCTGTCCCCGCTGGAGACGCCGGAGGATTACGAGGCCGCCTGGCCCGAGTCGGTCGCGAAGGCCAAGCGGGCCGTGGCCGAGGAGCACGAGGAGGTCGTCGCCGCTGGCGGCCTGTACGTGCTCGGCACCGAGCGGCACGAGTCACGCCGGATCGACGACCAGCTCCGTGGCCGTTCCGGCCGCCAGGGCGACCCCGGCGAGACGCGGTTCTACCTGTCGCTGGAAGACGACCTGATGCGGATGTTCAACTCGAACCGGGTCGCGGCGATCATGGACCGGCTGAACATCCCGGCCGACGTGCCCGTCGAGTCCAAGGTGGTCACGCGGGCCATCCGGTCGGCACAGACGCAGGTCGAGCAGCAGAACTTCGAGATCCGCAAGGACGTCCTGAAGTACGACGACGTGCTCAACCGGCAGCGCAAGGTCATCTACGACGAGCGGCACCAGGTGCTGGAGGGTGCCGACCTGCAGGAGCAGATCCTCGGGATGACCGATGAGGTCATCGCCTCCTACGTCGCGGGTGCGACCAGCGAGGGCTTCCCGGAGGAATGGGATCTGGACAAGCTGTGGCGGGCCTTCCGTCAGCTGTTCCCGATCACCCTGACCGTGGCCGACATGGAGGACGAGGCTGGCGGCAAGGCCAACCTGTCGGCCGACTTCATCACCGAGGTCGTCACCGAGAACGCGCACGAGGCCTACGCCCGCCGCGAGGAAGAGCTGACGCCCGACGTCATGCGGGTCCTGGAGCGCCAGGTCGTGCTGTCCGTCCTGGACCGCAAGTGGCGCGAGCACCTGTATGAGATGGACTACCTGCGCGAGGGCATCGGCCTGCGCGCCATGGCGCAGCGCGACCCGCTGGTGGAGTACCAGCGCGAGGGCTTCGACATGTTCAACGCCATGATGGACGGCATCAAGGAGGAGTCGGCCGGGGCCCTGTTCAACCTGCAGGTCGAGGTCCAGCAGAACCCGATCACCGAAGAGGCCACCGACGCCGGGGCAGTGCCCGGCGCTGGGCCCGGCGCACAGCCCGGCCTCGCCCCGGCAGGCCCGGCGGGCGCCGCTGGACCTGGCCGCGCGGCGCCCCCGGTGGGTGCGGCCCCGGCGGGCGATGCCGTCACCGGCGCGGGCGCGGCCGGCGCCACGACCGGCGCGGGCTCCCCGCGCCAGGGCGGCCGCTCGCGCAACAAGGCCAGGGCGGCCTCGGGTGGCGGGTCGGCCGGCAGCAAGAGCGGGTCCGGGACCGCGGCTCGAACCGGAGCCGGGACCGGCGGGCGGCACCGGGGCGGCCCCGCGGCTGACGCCGCTGGCGGCAACGGCGCACCGGCCGTGCTCCCCGCGGGACTCGCCCCGCGCCGGACCGGCGCGCTGCAGTACTCGGCGCCCTCGGTGGACGGCGGCACCCACGTGGAAAGCCACATCGAAGGCGCCCCCACCGGCGACTTCGCCCACGTCGGGCGGAACGACCCGTGCCCATGCGGTTCGGGCCGCAAGTACAAGCGCTGCCACGGCGACCCCCGCAACCGCGCGGCCAACTGACCTCGCAACCGCGCGGCCAACTGACCTCGCAACCGCGCGGCCAACTGACCCGGCAACCGCCGCTGGCCTCCGCGCTCGCGGGTACCGGGCCGGTCCGGCGTCCAGGCGTGCCGGGGACCAGTCCCGCCCGCCCGGGCTAGCCGCCCCCATGCAGGCCGTTCAGGCGGATTCGACGGCCGTGCAGAGCCAGTGTGCCTGGCGAGCGGGGCGGCCCCACGCGGCCGGCTGCGGCCCGGCCCGTTCCAGCCGGGCGGCCAGGGCACGCGTCCGCGACCCGAACCCGATGATGACGGCGACCTCCACCACGTCCTCCATCGGGCGGGACGTCAGCACCCGCTGCACCCGGGGCCGCTGTCCGGCGGCCAGCAGGGGACCGAGGCGCTTGATGTGCGCCCGGGCGCGCTCGGTGGTCCAGGGCGTTATCTGGCTGGCGGGCCGGGCGCCGGCCAGCGTTTCCGCGAGCACCTGCGCGAACTGGCTCGGCCAGCGGTCAGCGTCCACGTCGCCGCCTCCGCCGCCTCCGCCGCCTCCGCCGCCCCGGCGTCCCCGGTCGTCCTCGCGGTGGCCGGGCGCTACCTCGTGGTCCTCGCTGGATTCCGCCACCTGGCCGTGGCCCGGCCCGTCGTCGCCGCCGCGGGCGCTGGGCTCCCCGCTCGCGCGCACGTCCCCGGCCGGTACCTCATCGTCGTAGGGCGGCCAGGAATCGGGCACCTCGGTGAGCCGGACCGCCATCAGATCAGGCAGTGGCCGTCCCGGGGCCCCCACCAGAGCCGGAACCGTGGTCGGCTCCGCTGGCTGGCACGGGGGCTGGCCCAGCGGCTGGCATGGAGGCTGCCCCAGCGGCTGGCACGGGCACGGCTGCCCGGCGGCGTGTGCCGGGCACGGGCACGGCCGCTGCGGAACCTGAATGGGGGATGGCGCCGGCCGTCCGGGGCCCGTCGCCGGCGCGCAGCCCGCCCGTCCTGGCACCTCGTCGGCATCTGGATATGGGCACAACGGAACGTGCCCTGGGTGGAGACCTCCGGCAGCAGGCGAGTCGTCCATGGTCCCTCCGGGAAACCAGTTGCATGCGGTCGAGCGCCCGCCAGCACTCTTGCTAAGTCGCGCCCCCTTTGCGGCACATCACCCGTTTTACCGCCCCCCAGTGACATTTTGGCTCGCCCGCACCCCCGCATCCGGGTACACATGATCCGGGGACAGGCGCCGGCGGCTCCGCCCCGGACCCGGCCGCCCCGGCCCTAGTCAAAATAGTAAAGTTTCTTGCATACTAAGTTGGTCCCCGTGGAGAGGAGCCGTGCGCGTTGGCCGAGATGCTCATCGAGGCCGACCGCATCGTGCCCGCCGTCGCGGTGCCCCGGCCTTCCGAGAGCACCATCGCTCCTGGTTACGTCCTGGTTCGCGACGGCGTGATTGAGGCCGTCGGGGAGGGGACGCCCCCGCGTGCGCCCGACGTGCGGCTGGAGGCCGGGGTTCTCGTCCCGGGTTTCGTCGATCTTCAGGTCAACGGATATTTCGGCGTTGAGCTCGACGCGGTACGGGCCGCCGAGTGGCAGCTGGTGGCTACCCGGCTCCCGGAGACCGGGACGACCGCCTTCATGCCGACGTTCATTACCGCGCCCGTCCCGCGCCTCGCCCGCGCCCTGCGCCAGGCCGCGCGCCTGGCCGGCGAGTCGGCCCGGGGAGCCCAGGTGCTGGGCGTGCACCTGGAGGGGCCATTCATCTCACCGCTCCGGGCCGGGGCGCACAACAAGGACTGGATGACCGATCCGGCGCCGGAGGCGATCTCCGAGCTACTCGATGCCGGCGGCGGAATCCTGAAGATCGTCACCCTGGCCCCGGAACGGCCCGGGTCCCTGAACGCGATCACCCGGCTGACCGAGGCGGGCGTCCTGGTCAGCGTCGGCCACACGGACGCGCTCGCCCGCCAGGTGGCGGCGGCCGCCACGGCGGGAGCGCGGATGGTGACGCATCTGTTCAACGCCCAGCGCCCGCTGCATCACCGAGAGCCGGGAACGCCCGGGCAGGCACTGTCGGATCCTCGGCTGACCAGCGGGCTGATCGCGGATTTCTATCACGTCGCGCCGGAGGTCTGCGCAATCGCCTTCGCGGCCGCGCCCGGCCGGATCTGCCTGGTCACGGACGCGGCGGCGTGCGCCGGGATGCCGCCGGGGACGTACCTGCTGGGCGGCGAGCCGATCGAGCTGCCCGCCGGGGACGGCACCCCTCCGGTCCGGGCCGGGGGAACGCTGGCGGGCTCGGCGCTGCGGATGGACGTGGCCGTCGCCAACATGGTCCGGGCGGGGGCCGGGCTGGCTAGTGCGGTCGCGGCCGCGGCCCGGATACCCGCGGACCTCATCGGCCGGCCCGAGCTGGGCCGGATCGCCCCGGGCGCGCGGGGCGACCTGACCTGGCTCGGCGACGATCTTCGGGCCCGGGCCACCTGGGTGGGCGGTGACCTGGTGTACCGCCAATGACCGGAACGGAAGTGGTGACATGGTGTCCTCGGCATCTTCGGTGACACGGATGCGGGCCGAGATCGGGGAGCAGCCGCAGGCGCTGCGGGCCACGCTTGACGCCCTGCTGCCGCGCGTCGGTGAGATCGCCGCGCTCGGCCGGGACACCCGCCAGGTGCTGTTCATCGCGCGCGGGACGTCCGACAACGCGGCCGTCTACGGCAGCTATCTCGTTCAGGTGCGCACGGGCCTGCTGGCCACCCTCGCGTCACCGTCGGTCGCCACGGAGTACCGCAGCCGCCTCGATCTGTCCGGGGTGCTCGCGGTGGCGCTGTCGCAGTCCGGCCGGACCGAGGAGATCGTCGAGACCCTGGCCTGGGCGGCTGACTGCGGAGCGCGGACGCTGGCGATCACCAATGGGGCCGGCTCGCCGCTGGCCGACGCGGCCGACGCGGCCCTGGTGACCGAGGCGGGAGTGGAACGGGCGGTACCGGCCACCAAGACCTTCACCACTGCCCTGGCGGCGCTGGCCGTGCTGGGCATCGCCCTCGCGGCCGACGCCGAGGGCCCGGAACCGCTGGACGCGGGTGAACTGCGGGCCGTGCCCGATGAGATCGAGCGCCTGTTCGCCGCGCGGAATGACCTCGAGCCGATCATCGACGGCCTGGCCGGGGTGGGGGGCGCGGTGGTCTCCGGGCGCGGCTACGCCTACTCCGCGGCCCTGGAGTTCGCGCTGAAGCTGAAGGAAGCGTGCTACCTGCACGCCATGGGGCTGTCCTTCGCCGACCTGCTGCACGGCCCGATCGCCGTGGTGGACGACCGGACCCCGGCGGTCCTCATGGCGGCGGATTCCGGGCCCACCCTCCAGGCCGCGGTCGCGCTGGCCGGACGGGTCACGAACGCGGGCGCGACCGCGTACGGCATCGGCGGCGGGACGGCCCTGGCCGCGGCGTGCGCCTACGCGCTGCCCGGCCCGCGGCTACCGGAATGGCTCGCCCCGATCGGGCTCATCACCGGCGGCCAGTTGCTGACCGAGGCACTGGCCCGCCGCCTGGGCATTAACCCCGACGCCCCCCGCGGCCTCAGTAAGGTCACGCAGACTGATTAGCCCGGGGGGGGCGACCCCCCGGAACCCCCCGCTGCGCTCCGCGCCCCGCTGGCGTACTTCGCCGGCACACCGGCCACTCGCCGGGCCGCAAGGGCCCGGGCTCGCTGGGCCGGTAGCGATCGCCTCGCCGTAGCCCGGGTGGGTACCCGCCGGCACACCGTCCACTCGCCGGGCCGCAAGGGCCCGGGCTCGCTGGGCCGGTAGCGATCGCCTCGCCGTAGCCCGGGTGGGTACCCGCCGGCACACCGTCCACTCGCCGGGCCGCGAGGGCCCGGCTCGCTGGGCCGATAACGAACGCCTCGCCGTAACCCGGCTGGGCCGGTCAGGCGTGGACCAGTTGCGGGGACGGGGCCGCCGGGGCCGCCAGCAGGCCGCGGCGGCGCAGTTCGGGGCGCACGCCCTCACCGAACCAGTAGGCCTCCTCCAGGTGCGGGTAGCCGGAGAAGATGAACTCCGTGATGCCGAGCGAGGCGTACTCCTCGATCCGGTCGGCTACCTCGGCGTGGCTGCCGACCAGGGCGGTACCCGCTCCGCCGCGTACCAGCCCCACCCCCGCCCACAGGTTCGGGTAGATCTCCAGATCCGAGGCGTAGCCGTTCTCGCGGTAGTTCTGGTGCAGCGCGCGCATCCGCTGCTGGCCGACCGACTCACTGCCGGCCAGGACCTGCTGCGTCTGCGCGACCTCCGCCGGGTCCAGGTAGCTGAGCAGCTTGTCCGCCTCCGCCCACGCTTCCTGCGCGGAATCGCGCGTGATGACGTGCAGCCGGATACCGAACCGCAGCGTGCGCCCCTCGCTCGCGGCCAGGTCGCGGATCCACGCGATCTTCTGCGCGACCTGAGCGGGCGGCTCGCCCCACGTCAGGTAGACGTCGGTGTGCCTGGCCGCCACCGGCCCCGCGGCCGGGGACGAGCCGCCGAAGTAGATGTCCGGGGGCGGATCTGGCGGGGCCAGCACGGTCGCTCCCTCCACCTGGTAGTAGTCCCCGCGAAAGTCGTACGGCGTGCCGCTCCACGCGCCGCGGACGACCGAGAGGAACTCGCCCGTGCGCCGGTACCGCTCGTCGTGCGGCAGATGGTCACCGAACCGGCGCTGCTCGTCCGCCTGGCCCCCGGTGACCACGTTGAGCATCAGGCGACCGCGGGATATCCGCTGGTAGGTGGCGGCCATCTGCGCCGATAGCGTCGGTGAGGTCACCCCGGGCCGGAACGCGACCAGGAACTTCAGCCGCTGGGTTTCGCGGATCAGCGCCGCCGTCACCAGCCAGGCGTCCTCGCAGTGGGTGCCGGTGGGGGTGAGCACGCCCTCAAAGCCGTTGCCCTCCGCGGCCTGCGCGACCTGGGCCAGGTAGTCGATGTCCGGCGACCGGATCGCGGCCGCGGCCGCGATCTCCGCCGTGGCCGGCGCGGGCAGCCCGTCCGGCCCGATGGGGACGCTGTGGCCGCGGCCGACGATCGAGCGGCCATCGCCGGAGGTGGGCAGGAACCAGTGGAATGCCAGGCTCACGACGACCCTCCGGTCACGGTGTCGTTGTACGTGCTCACGGTGTAGTCGCTCATGTTCACGCTGGCCGGGATCAGGCCGGCCTTGTAGAACGCGGTCACCAGTTGCTGTTCGGCGGAGATGACGCCGCCGGTGATGGCGATCGGCTTGTTCACGTCATCCTGCGACGCCTTCAGCATGATGGCGTCCGGCAGGCCGGTGGCGCCGCCCCACAGCTTTGCCCAGGTGCTGAGGTGGGTCCCGGACCAGACGTAGGCCTGGTTGAGGATCTTGAGGTAGTCGCGGATGGCGGCCGCCTTGCCCGGATCGCTCAGCGCGGTGCGCGACGCCACCTCGAACGAGTAGGGCGCGCCGAAGCCGTTGCCGTTGACGAGGACGCGGGCGTTGTCCTGGCCGACGGCCTGCTCGATGTAGGGCGACCAGACGTCCCAGGCGTCGACGTGCCCCGAGGTGAACGCGGCCAGGGCCTCGGCCGGCTGCAGGTACTCCAGGGTCACCTGCTTCGTGGTCAGGCCCGCCTTGTTGAGCACGGTCAGCAGGTGGTAATCAGCCGAGCTGCCCTGGGCCACGGCGATTTTCTTGCCCTTGAGCTGGGAGATCGAGGTGATGGGGGAGTTCTTCGGCACCAGGACCGCCGCCGCCGCCGCGGGCGTGGTCCTGGCCCCGACGATGGCCACCTTCTCGCCGCCGGATGCGGCGAACACCGGGGGCGCGTCACCGACCCCGCCGATGTCGACGGAACCGGCGCCCATGGCCTGCAGCATCGGCGGCCCGGAGGTGAAGTCGGTCCAGTTGACCTTGAACGGCAGCTTGCCGATCAGGTCGGCGGCCTGCAGCAGCGCCTCGGCGCCGGTGCCCTTCTGGTCGCCGATATTGAGGGTCACCGATGAGACGTTCGTGGTCGTGCCGCCCGACCCGGTACCCGACGACCCCGAACCTGACGACGAGTACGAGGAGCCGGTCGCGCCCGATGACGAGCACGCGGCGGCGGTGAGCACCGCCGCGGTCCCGGCCACGGCCACCAGGACGCGTCCGTATCTGAACCGGTTTGCAGTAGTCATACGTGTTGTCCCTTGTTTCTCAGTCAATGTCGCGGGTGGCCACGCCGAGCTCGGTGAGCAGGCGGATGCGCAGGGCCACGAGGTCGGGGTGGTCGCGGTCACGCGGCCGGTCCAGCGTGATGGTCGCGGAATGCGCGATCTTGCCGTCGGCCAGCACCAGCACCCGGTCGGCCAGTGCCAGGGCCTCGTCCACGTCGTGCGTGACCAGCAGCACGGCCGGCCGATGCCGCTCCCACAGCGAGAGGACCAGGCCGTGCATGCTGATCCGGGTCAGCGCGTCCAGCGCGCTGAACGGCTCATCCAGCAGCAGCAGGCCAGGATCGCGGACCAGGGCGCGGGCCAGCGCCGCCCGCTGGGCCTCGCCGCCGGACAGCGTGAGCGGCCACGCATCGGCGCGCGCCGAGAGCCCGACCTCGTCCAATGCCGAACGGGCCACGCCGCGGGGATCACCGGTGCTCAGGCCCAGGCTGACGTTGGCCCAGACCCGCTTCCACGGCACGAGCCGCGGCTCCTGGAACACCACCGACACCGGGTCGCTGACCACCACGTCGCCGGTCACGTCCCGGTCCAGCCCGGCCAGGGCGCGCAGCAGCGTGGACTTCCCCGTCCCGCTGCGGCCGATCATGGCCACGAATTCGCCCGACCCGATCGCCAGATCCAGGTCGTCGAGGACCACGTGGCCGCCAAACGACCGGCTGAGCCCGCGCGTGCGTGCGACCACTCCCGCCGCTCCGGGCGCCGCGACGCCTGGCGCCCCCGCTCCCGGCGTCCCCGCCAGTCCCGGCACGATGCGTTTGGCCGTTAGGTTTCCATAATTCCGCGTCGCCACGTCAGTGCCCTCCTCTCGATCAGCCGGACGATGTAATCGGTCACCAGCCCGAGGATCAGGTAGACGAATAGCGCGACGAAGATCACGTTCTGCTGGAGGAAGGTCTCGCCCTGGTTGATGATGTAGCCGAGGCCGGCGCTGGCGTTGATCTGCTCGGCCACCACCAGGGCCAGCCAGGCGACGCCCAGGCTCTGCCGCAGGCCGACCAGGATCGTCGGCAGCGCGCCGGGCAGCACGATGTGACGGATCGTCTCGCCCCGGCTCAGCCCCAGGACCTGTCCCAGTTCGGCGAGCTTTCCGTCCACGCCGCGGATGCCGGCGAAGGTGTTGAGGTAGAGCGGGATGGCCGCGCCGAGCGCGATCAGCGTGATCTTCGGCATCTCGCCGATCCCGAACCACACGATGAACACCGGGATCAGCCCGAACAACGGCAGGGTCCGCAGCGCCTGCATGACCGGGTCGACCGCGTTCTCGCCGAACCGGCTGAGGCCCGCGACGATGGCCAGGATGACGGCCAGGCCGCCGCCGATCGCGAATCCGATGGCCACCCGCTCGAGCGAGATGGCCATGGCGCCCTGCAGCGTCCCGTACGTGGGTGAGGAGGTCGTGATCAGGTGCACCGCCGTGGTCCACAGCGTGCTCAGCGACGGGAGCTTCTGCTGCGGCACCACGCCCGTCACAACGACGATCTCCCAGAGCGCGAGGACCGCGATCGGGCTGATCAGGCGCAGCCAGCCCCGGCGCCGTCCGGTACGGCCCCGGGTCCCCGCCGGCGCGGGGGCGCGCGCGCCGGTGACGCCGGCGATGGGCAGGCTGCCCGCGCCGGTGGCCGATTCGGCCGGGCTGCCCCGCCGGGTCCCACTTGTCCTGGTGGATACGGACACGGTTGGACCTCTTCCGTTATGGGTCGGAACGGCCCCACCCATGGTGGTTGCTTTTTCCTATTGAGTCAACTGGAGTTATAGGGAATAGCGATGGCTCGATCGCGCCTACGATCACAGATATGTCTTCTCCCCTGCGTGGCGTCATCATCGACTGGGCCGGCGTGCTGACCAATCCGCTGCGCGGGACGGTGCGGGCCTGGATCGACGCGGAGGGCATCGACTGGGACAGCTACGCCACCTGCATGCGCGCGTGGCTGGACGACGCCTATCTGCCCGAAGCCGTCGGCAACCCGGTGCACGCGCTCGAGCGCGGCGAGTGCAGCGCCGAGGAGTTCGAGCAGGTTCTCGCGGCCCGGCTGCAGCGGCTCGACGGCGGGACGGTCCCGGCCGAAGGCCTGCTGAAACGAATGTTCGCCGCCAGCGCGGGCGTCCCGGTCATGTACGACATGCTGCGCACGGTCCGCGCGGCCGGCATCCGCACCTGCCTGCTGTCGAACTCCTGGGGACCCGGCGGGTATCCGCGCGAGGACTTCCCGGGACTGTTCGACGCCGTCGTCATCTCGCACGAGGTCGGCATGCGCAAGCCCGAGCTGCGGATCTTCCGGCACGCGGCCGAGCTGATCGGCCTGGCTCCGGGCGAGTGCGTGTTCATCGACGACATTGAGGCCAATGTCGCCGCGGCCCGTGCCTGTGGGATGACCGCGATCTGGCACGATAATCCTGAACGGACCGCCGGAGAACTGTCCCGCTTGCTCGGCATCTCCCTGACCGGCTAGCCCCTTCAACTGGGCCGTCCGGCTCGCCCCGTCACGCTAATCTTGGGCGCCATGGCCGATTACCCGAAGGCCTCCAGCGCGGGCCGTTCGGCCAACATGCGCGCCATCCGGCGGACCGACACCAAGCCCGAGCTGGCGCTGCGGCGGGCGCTGCACCGGATGGGGTATCGCTTCCGCAAGGACTACCGCCTCGACCTGGCTGCCGGTAAGCGGGTGCGGCCCGACATCGCGTTCACCGCGCGCAAGGTCGCGGTCTTCGTGGACGGATGCTTCTGGCACGCCTGCCCGGACCACGGCTCCCAGCCGTCGGTCAACCAGGGGTACTGGGCGCCGAAGCTGCTGCGCAACGTGGAACGGGACCGCGCGGCCGACTCGGCGCTGGAGCTGGCGGGCTGGCGGGTGGTCCGGTTGTGGGAGCACGAGCCACTGGAGGGCGCCGTCGCCGCCGTGGTCGCGGCGCTGGGTTCCCCCGGCCCAGACGTGGCGCTGACGCCCCCCGGCCCAGACCCGGCGCTGGCTCCCCCCGGGCCAGATCCTTAGCAGCGCCACGAGCGCCACGAGTCCCAAAAGCGCCGCCAGCGAGGGCAAAAGAACAGCCAGGATGCCGGCGCACCGGCGGACCTGTCACACTCTTGATCGACTGGCCTTCGGGCCTGTCCCACTTGTGATCAATCACAGCAGCGCGAGGAACCCATGCGTGTATACCTTCCGTCGACGCTCCCGGCGCTCACCGCCGCGCTCAAGGCCGCAGAGATCGGGCCGCCCCCGATGCCGGGGTTCGCCGTCACGCCTGCGCTACGTGAGGCGTACGCCAGCGGCGACGTGGACGAACTCGAGTACATCGCGCTGGTCGAGGGCGGTCGCGCGTCTCTGCGGCTGCTGGCCGAGGATTCGGACGCGCCCGCGCGCCGCGTCGTCCTGGCCGCGGAGGTCTCCGAAGACGACATCGGCCGGGCCGGTGACCACGACCATCCCGCCGCCGTGCACGTGCTGAGCGCGATCCCGCTCACCGACGTCGCGGCGGGCCATATCGACGGCCTGGACGCGGTCGATGACGTGCGGGCCGCGGTCGCCGCGATCGCGGCGGCGGACGGGGGGGACGACGACGCCCGCTTCACCGTGGACGGCGCCGAGGGGCACGAACTCATGTGGTACGCGACCCAGGAACTCGAATTCTTCGACTGACCCGCAAAGGCAGGTAGCCTCCCAGCATCCGAACAGCAGCAGGGAGGCGCCGTCATGGACGCCGTCAGTAACGTGCCGGTCCCGGCTAACGAGCCGGTCCGTCAGTACCAGCCGGGGAGCCACGAGCGAGCCGCGCTGGAGAAGAAGATCAAGCAGCTCGCCGCCGAGCGGGCCGAGCTCTCCATGACCATCGGCGGTCGGCTGCGGATGGGGGGCGGCGATGCGATCGACGTGGTGCAGCCGCACAACCACCGGCACGTCCTCGGCCGCCTGGGCAACGCCACCGATGAGGACGTGGCCGCCGCGATCGGGGCCGCCCGGGCTGCCGCCCCGGGCTGGCGCGCGCTGTCCTTCGACGACCGCGCCGCCGTGTTCCTGCGCGCGGCCGACCTGCTCGCCGGGCCCTGGCGGGCGACGCTGAACGCGGCCACCGTTCTGGGCCAGTCCAAGTCGCCCTACCAGGCGGAGATCGACGCCGCGTGCGAGCTGATCGACTTCTTCCGCTTCAACGTGCACTACGCCCGGCAGATCCTGGCCGAGCAGCCCCAGTCGGTACCGGGCGTGTGGAACCGGATGGAGTACCGGCCTCTGGAGGGGTTCGTCGTCGCCATCACTCCCTTCAACTTCACCTCGATCGCGGGCAACCTGCCCGCCGCGCCCGCGCTGATGGGCAACGTGGTCGTCTGGAAGCCGTCCCCGACCCAGCAGCTGGCCGCGCACTACACGATGCGCCTACTGGAGGCGGCCGGGCTGCCGCCGGGCGTGATCAACATGGTGACCGGGGACGGCCAGGCGGTGTCCCGGGTCGCGATCCCGCACGCGGACCTGGCGGGCATCCACTTCACCGGCTCGACCGCGACGTTCCAGCACCTGTGGCGCACGGTCGGCGAGAACATCACCGGGTACCGGGCTTACCCGCGGCTGGTCGGTGAGACCGGCGGCAAGGACTTCGTGATCGTGCATCCGTCAGCCCGCGAGGACGCCCTGGCGGCCACGCTGATCCGTGGCTCGTACGAATACCAGGGCCAGAAGTGCTCGGCCTCGTCCCGCGCCTACGTGCCCCAGTCGGTCTGGGAGCGCCAACGCGACGACTTCGTCGACCAGGTCGAGTCGCTGACCATGGGGGACGTGGCCTCCGACCTGTCCCTGTTCATGGGGGCGGTCATTGACGACCGGGCCCTGGCCCGGCACGCGGCCGCCTTCGAGCGTGCGCGGCAGCGCCCGGCGGTCCGGGTGCTGACCGGCGGCCAGACCGATGACCGCGAGGGGTACTTCGTCGCGCCCACCGTGCTGGAGTGCACCGACCCGGCGGACGAGGTATTCACCACCGAGTATTTCGGCCCGATCCTGGCCATCCACCCGTACCCGGACGACCGTTACGAGGAGATGCTGGCGCAGGCGGCGGACGCCGCCCCGTACGCGCTGACCGGCGCGATCCTGGCCCAGGACCGGGCCGCGATCGCCGCCGCCGCCGAGACGCTGCGGTTCTCCGCCGGGAACTTCTACATCAACGACAAGCCCACCGGCGCGGTGGTCGGCCAGCAGCCGTTCGGCGGTGCGCGGGCCAGCGGCACCAACGACAAGGCCGGGCTCGGTGTTCAACCTCATCCGCTGGGTGAGCCCCCGGGCCATCAAGGAACTGTTCGTGCCGCCCACCGACTACCGCTACCCGCACATGGGCTGACCGGGACGGCGCACCGGCCCGGCGGCGGCCGTGGCCGTGGTCCTGGCCGTGGTAAAGCCGGGATGACCCACGGGTGCCGCGGTCTTCAGAAAGAATGGCCTCAGCACGCCGGATCAGTAGACCGGATAAAACCGGACAGGAGCGGAGGTATCCATTCATCGCCTGGTGCTCTGGAACGTGGACCTGACGCTGGTTGATGTGACACGGGTGACACGAGAGGCCTATGCGGACGCTTTCCGCACGGTGACCGGCCGTCCCCTGGTTCAGTTGCCGCAGATGGCGGGCCGTTCAGAATCGGAGATCTTCTTCGATGCGCTCGCGCTGAACGGCGTGGACGTCAGCGCCGTCGGGCCGTCCGAGCAGCTCCTGGCGCCGTTCGGCAGCGAGCTGGCCACCGCGCTCGCGGCCCGCCGGGACCGGCTGAGCCGCGACGGCCACGCGATGCCCGGGGCCCACGAGGCCCTGGCCGCGGTCGGGAGACTCAACGGTGTCATCCAGACCGTGCTGACCGGCACCAGCAAGCCGAACGCCCTGCTCAAGCTGCGGACGTTCGGGCTGGAGAGCTTCTTCGACTTCACCGTCGGCGGGTACGGCTCCGAGCCGTACCCGAAGGGCGCTCTGGTCCGGGTGGCCCGGCTCCGCGCGGCCGAGAAGTACCAGGTCTCCCTGGGCGAGGACGCCTGCGTCTACATCGCCGACTCGGCCCGCGACGTGGAGGCGGCCAGGATGGGCGGCGTCGCCTCGGCCGCCGTCGCCAGCGGTCGCGCGACCGCGACCGAGCTCCGCGCGGCCGGTGCCGACACCGTGCTGGCCGATCTCACCAACGCGGACGCCGTGGCCGCCGAGGTCGACCGCCTCACCCGCCCGCGTTCCCGCCCGCCGTCGCAAGTGCGTCCCCGCATGTTACGGCCTAAAATCGGCGGGTAGAGCCACCCGAGCACTAACGAAGGGTGGAATTCATGGAACAGACCACAGGCACCGCCAGCCCGGTCGGCGCTGAGGAGCGTTCGGCCGGCGAACTCGTCAAGGAAGTGACCGAGCTCATGCCCCGGCTCGTCCGCGACGAGATCAAGCTCGCCCAGGTGGAGATGACCCAGAAGGGCAAGCAGATGGGCGTCGGGGTCGGCGCGTTCGCCGGCAGCGGGCTCATTGCGCTCTACGCCGTCGCCTGTCTGCTAGCGTGCGCAATCATCGCGCTCAGCGGGGTGATCGCGGCCTGGCTGGCGGCGCTCATCGTGGGGGTGGTCCTACTCGCCGTCTCCGGCATCGCCGCCCTGGTCGGCAAGAGCCGGCTGAGTAAGGCTACGCCGCCGGTTCCCAAGGAGGCCATTGACAGCGTGCAGGCCGATGTTCAAGAAGTGAAGGAGAGGGCACACCGATGACCACCGACGGACCCGCGGGCGCGGACCCGAGCGCCGCCGTACCCGACGACCCCGAGCAGCTCAAGCAGGACATTGAGCGGACCCGCGAACAGCTGGGTGAGACCGTGGAAGCGCTCGTGGCCAAGACCGACGTCAAGGCGCAGGCCAGGGAGCGGGCCGGCCAGCTCACGCAGACGCTGAAGGAAAAGACCGCGCAGGCCAAGGAGCAGACGACCGCGCGCGTGGGGCAGGCGCGTGGCCAGCTCGCAGGTAAGACCGCGGACGCCAAGAGCGCGGCCCAGCAGAAGGCCGGGGCGCTGGACCCGGCTAAGAACCAGCTCCAGGCGCGCGCCGCCGCGGTCGGCGGCGCCGTCCGTAACGCCACGCCGGAACCGGTACAGCGGACGGCCCAGCAGGTGACGCAGCGCGTGTCCGCCGTGGCCACCCCGCGCCAGGGACTGATCGCCGCGGCCGGTGCCGTGGCCCTCGTGGTCGGCTTCATCGTGATCAGACGGAGGAGACGGCGTTGATCAAGATCTTGTACAAACCGTTCGGCATGATCGTCAGCGTGCTGGGCGGCCTGATCGCGGGCGCCATTTTCAAGCGTGTCTGGAAGCTCGCCACGCACGAAGACGAGGCCCCGGAGGCGACCGACGCACAGCGCGGCTGGGGTGAGGTGCTCGTCGCCGCGACCCTGCAGGGAGCCATCTTTGCCGTGGTCAAGGCGGCAACCGACCGCGGCGCCGCGACCGCGACCCGTAAGCTCACCGGTTTCTGGCCCGGTAAAGGGGCCGAAGCCGAGAATTAGCCGTGTGACGCGGACGGCGTTGCCAGCGCCACGTCCAGGCTGAATGCTGAGGTCATGGTCATCAACGATGAAGGCGGCCCGGCCGGAGCCGGGGCAGCGACGGACGAGCTGCTGGAGCCGGGGTACGGCGATGTGCTGTGGACCCCGGACCAGGCGGTCACCGAACGGGCCCGGATCACCGCCTACCTGCACTGGCTGGCGGCCGAGCGCGGCCTGGAATTCGGCGGGTACGACGAGCTCTGGCGCTGGTCGACGAGCCATCCGGCCGACTTCTGGGGCACCGTCTGGGACTACTTCGGCGTGCTCGGCGAGCGCGGGACCGGGCCGGTGCTGGACGGTGGCCCCATGCCGGACGTGCGCTGGTTCAGCGGCGCCCAGGTCAACTACGCCCGGAATGCGCTGCGGGCCGCACGGACCGATCCCGGCCGGGTGGCGCTGATTTACCGATCTGAACGGACCGGACGCGGAGCCCTCACCTACGGCGAGCTCGCCGCCGAGGTCGCCCGGGTGGCCGGCGGCCTGCGGGACCTCGGCGTGCGCACCGGGGACCGCGTGGCGGGACTGCTGCCGAACGGCCCGCACGCGATCATCACCCTGCTCGCCGCGGCCAGTATCGGCGCCGTCTGGTCCTCGTGCTCGCCGGACTTCGGGCCGGCCAGCGTGATCGACCGGTTCGCGCAGATCGAGCCCACCGTGCTCATCGCGACCGGCGGTTACTCCTACGGCGGTAAGGAGTACCGCCGTGACGCCGTGGTCCGGCAGATCGCGGCCGAACTGCCGGGCCTGGCCGCGGTGGTGATGGCCGGCGGCTCCCCCAGCGCAGCGGGCCGGACGGCCCGGACGCCGGACGGGCCGCCGCTGCTGGACTGGGACAGCTTCGGGGACCGGAGTCGCGCCGAACCGGATTACGAGGACGTGCCGTTCGATCATCCGTTGTGGGTGCTCTACTCCTCGGGCACCACCGGCCTGCCCAAGCCGATCATGCACGGTCACGGCGGCGTGATCCTGGAGCACCTCAAGACCCTGTCCTTCCATCAGGACCTGGGGCCGGGGGATGTGTTCTTCTGGTACACCACGACCGGCTGGATGATGTGGAACTTCCTGGCGGGCGCCCTCCTGGTCGGGGCGACGCTGGTGGCCTACGACGGCAGTGCCACGTTTCCCGGCACCGACGCGCTGTGGCAGATCACCGAGCAGGAGGGGGTCACCTATTTCGGGGTGGGCGCGCCGTACCTGCTCGCCTGCGCCAAGGCGGGGCTGATGCCCGGTCGCGACCTGGACCTTTCCGCCCTGCGCGGGCTCGGCTCGACCGGGTCACCGCTGCCGCCGGAGGGCTACCAGTGGGTCTACGAGCAGGTCAAGAGCGATCTGATCCTGGGCTCCTTTTCCGGCGGCACCGACCTGTGCACGGGCTTCGTCGGGCCGTGCCCGCTGCTGCCGGTCCGTTCCGGCGTGATCGCGGGCCGCTGCCTGGGAGCGAAGGTGGAGGCCTTCGACCCGGCCGGGCGCTCCGTCGTGGGCGAGGTGGGCGAACTGGTGGTGACCGAGCCGATGCCCTCGATGCCGGTCGGCTTCTGGAACGACCCGGACCGCACCCGGTACTCCGGCAGTTATTACGCCGACTTCCCCGGCGTGTGGCGGCACGGGGACTGGATCAAGATCCTGCCCGACGGCGGTTGTGTCATCTACGGCCGTTCGGACGCGACGCTGAACCGGGGTGGCGTCCGGATGGGCACCAGTGAGTTCTACCGCGTCGTCGAGGCGTTCCCGGAAGTGGCGGACAGCCTGGTGGTCGACACCGGCCAGCTGGGCCGGGAAGGGCGGCTCGTGCTGTACGTCACGCTCGTGCCGGGGCAGGAGCTCGGCGACGATCTGGCCGGGCGGCTCCGGGCGGCACTGCGCGCCAAGCTGTCGCCGCGGCACGTCCCCGACGCCATTCACGCCGTTCCCGGCATACCGCGCACGCTGTCCGGTAAGAAGCTGGAGGTGCCGGTGCGGAAGATCCTCCAGGGCACTCCCGTGGCCGAGGCGGCGGACCCGGACGCGCTGGCCAACCCGGACGTACTGGTGCACTTCGCGCCGGCGGACGCGACTCAGAGCCCGGAGTGAGAGCTTCCCGCGGGCGGCCGCGGAAACCCGGAGTGCGGGATAGCCTGGGTGGTTGGCAGCGGAAAGGCCCGCTGCTGCCGCCCGCGCGCCGGACCGAACACGGTTACACAGGGAAACCGCGCCGTAACTTTTTGACGCTACGGTGCTCGCCGGGCGGCCGGAGAGCGGCCCGCTCGGGACCGGTGCTTGGCGGCCGGTCCCGCGCGAGGTACGAAAGTTAAATATGCGGCTGATTGCAGCCGCGGGCTTGTAGGGACAGACAGCGATGTCGGACAATGCGGACGAACCTCGGGACGCCGTGCTGGATCAAGCGGCACAGTCCATGGCGGCAGCCTCCCAAATGGCGGCAGGCCCCGGCGAAGCCGGGGAAAGTGGCAGAGCCGGGGCCACGGTCGGTGATCTGACCGGTTTCCTGCGCGCCTACTACCGCCACGCCGCGGCCGAGGACCTCACCGCGTTCGGTGCGGAGCGGGTCGCCGCGGTCGCGGCCCGGCACGCGGCCCTGGCCGCGAAGCGCCCGCAGGGCCGGGCCCTGGTGCACGTCGCCGGCGCGGACGAGGGGACGCCCGGTGCGACCGGTGCGCCCGATGCCGTCGCGGCCCTCGGACCGGTCCGGATGGTCGTCAACATCGTCACCGACGACATGCCGTTCCTGGTCGATTCGGTGACGATGGAGCTGAACCGGCACCAGGCCGACATCAGCCTGATCCTGCACCCGCGGCTCGTCGTCCGCCGGGACGTCACCGGCACGCTGCACGGTGTGGCCGGCAGCGTGAACGGCGCCGCGGCGGCTCCCGGGGAGATCACCGAATCGTGGATCCACGTCGAGGTCGCCGGGCTGGGGGACCGCGTGTCCCGGGCAGGCCTGGAGACGGGACTGCGGCGGGTCCTCGATGACGTCCGGGTCACGGTCGAGGACCAGCCCAAGATGGTCGCGGCCGCCGCCTCGCTGGCCGTCAGCGTGACCGGGGACCAGGCAGGGGCCCCGCTGCCGGGCGGGACCGAACCAGAGTCGCTGGACGGCCGCGACACCGAGGCCGGCGAACTGCTGAGCTGGCTGGCCGACGGGCATTTCATCTTCCTCGGCTACCGGGAGTACGACCTGGTGCCCGGCGACGACGGCGAGGCGCTGCGCGCGGTGCCCGGCACCGGGCTCGGCTTCCTGCGGCACGACCGCCAGGGCTCCGAGTCGTTCGCGGCGCTGCCCGCCGACATCCGGGCCAAGGCGCGCGAACCGCACCGGCTGGTCCTGGCCCAGGGCAATTCACGGTCCACCGTCTACCGCAGCAAGTACCTCGACTACGTCTCGGTCAAGAAGCTCGGCCGGGACGGCCGGGTGATCGGGGAGTGGCGGTTCCTCGGCCTGTACACCCACTCCGCCTACACCGAGAGCATCGCCCGCATCCCCGTGCTGCGCCACAAGCTCACCGACGTCCTGACCGCGGCCGGGTTCACTCCGGACAGTCACGACGGCAACGACCTCATCGAGATTCTGGAGAACTATCCGCGCGAGGAACTTTTCCAGATCTCCACCGGCCAGCTGACCGAGATCGCGACGGCCGTGCTGCGCCTGCGCGAGCGCAAGCAGACCCGGCTGTTCCTGCGCCGGGACGCCTACGGGCGTTACATGTCGTGCCTGGTGTACCTGCCCCGGGACCGCTACACGACCGCGGTCCGGCTGCACGTCCAGGAGATCCTGCGCACGGCCCTGCACGGCGCCTCCGTGGACTACAGCGCGATGGTCGGGGAGTCGGCGCTGGCCCGGCTGCACGTCGTCGTGCGCGGCGTGCGGGGGCGGCCACTGCCCGATGTGAACGCCGCCGCGCTGGAACGGCGGATCGCGGCGGCCGTCCGCACCTGGGACGAGGACCTGGAAGAGGAGGCGCTGCGCACGCTGGGCCCGGAGCGGGCCCGGCTGGTTCTGGACCAGTTCACCGCCGCCATCCCGGAGACCTACAAGACCGACGTGACCCCGGCCGACGCGGTCGGTGACCTGGGCCGCATCCTGCAGCTGCGCGAAGCCGGCGAGGCGTTCGCGGTCCGGTTGCGCGACGACGACCGCCCCGCCGGCGGTCAGTGGCGGCTGCGCGTGTACCGGTCGGGGACCCCCGTCATCCTGTCCGACGTGCTGCCCCAGCTGCAGCACATGGGGCTCGAGGTGGTCGACGAGCACCCGTACGAGTTCGCCGCCAGCGGCCCGGAGCCGTTCTGGATCTACGACTTCGGGCTGCGCGCCGAGACGACAGCCTGGCAGAGACGCCCCCGCGAAGGCGGGAAGGAGCAGTTCGAGCAGGCCCTGTGCGCGCTGTGGCGGAACGAGATCGAGGATGACGGGTTCAACGCGCTGGTCCTCGACGCCGGGCTGACCTGGCGCGAGGTCGTGGTGCTGCGCGCGTACGCCCGGTACCTGCGCCAGGCCGGGACCCGGTTCAGCCAGGGCTACATCCAGCGGGTGCTGCGCTCGAACACCACGGTGACCCGGCTGCTGGCCCGTCTGTTCGCCTCCCGGTTCGACCCGGCCCGGCAGCGCGGCGAGGCCGAGCGCAGCGAGGCCATCGTGGAGGAGATTCGCGGGGCGATGGACGAGGTCGTCAGCCTGGACCACGACCGGATCCTCCGGTCCTACCTGGCGCTGATCGGCGCCACGCTGCGGACGAACTACTACCGCGCGGCCGGCCCGGTGCCCGGACCGGGCGCGGCACCGGACTGCGTCACGCCCGCGAGCACGCCCTACCTCGTCATCAAGCTCGACCCGGGCCGGGTGGACACCCTGCGCGCGCCGCGGCCCACGTTCGAGATCTTCGTGTACTCGCCCCGGCTGGAGGCCGTGCACCTGCGGTTCGGCCGGGTCGCCCGGGGCGGGCTGCGCTGGTCGGACCGGCTGGAGGACTTCCGCACCGAGGTGCTGGGGCTGGTCAAGGCGCAGGAGGTGAAGAACGCGGTCATCGTCCCGTCCGGGGCCAAGGGCGGTTTCGTCTGCAAGCAGCTGCCCGATTCCGCCGACCGCGAGGCCTACCAGGCCGAGGTGCTCGCCTGCTACAAGATGTTCATCCGCGCCATGCTCGACGTGACCGACAACGTGGACGGCGAGCGGGTCTGCCCGCCGCGCAACGTGGTCCGCCACGACGGCGACGACCCCTACCTGGTGGTCGCGGCGGACAAGGGCACCGCCACCTTCTCCGACGTGGCCAACGAGATCGCCACCAGCTATGGGTTCTGGCTCGGTGACGCCTTCGCCTCCGGCGGCTCGGAGGGCTATGACCACAAGAAGATGGGCATCACCGCGCGGGGCGCGTGGGAATCGGTGAAGAACCACTTCGCCACGCTCGGCATGAACCCGGCCACCGACGAGTTCACCGTGGCCGGCGTCGGTGACATGTCCGGCGACGTGTTCGGCAACGGGATGCTGCTGTCGCCGAAGATCAAGCTGGTGGCGGCGTTCGACCACCGGCACGTCTTCGTGGACCCCGATCCCGATCCTGCCGTCAGCTTCGCCGAACGCGAGCGGCTGTTCGCGCTGCCCCGATCGTCCTGGGCGGACTACGACCGGTCGCTGATCTCGGCTGGGGGCGGCGTCTGGCCGCGCAGCGCGAAGTCGGTACCGCTGTCACCGCAGGCGCGGACGGCGCTTGGCATCGACGACACGGTGCTGGCCCTGTCGCCGGACGAGCTGATCTCCCGCATCCTGACCGCACCGGTCGACCTGCTGTGGAACGGCGGCATCGGCACGTACATCAAGGCCACCAGCGAGCCGCAGACCGCCTGCGGCGACCGGTCCAATGAGGCGGTCCGCGTCAACGCGTCGCAGCTCCGGGCCCGGATCGTGGCCGAGGGCGGCAACCTGGGCCTCACCCAGGCCGCCCGGATCGAGTTCGCGCTCGGCGGCGGGCTGGTCGACACCGACTTCATCGACAACTCGGCCGGCGTCGACACCTCGGACCACGAGGTCAACATCAAGATCCTGCTGGACCGCGCCGTCCGGGACGGGGAGATCTCCCACGACGCCCGCAACCAGCTGCTCCAGGAGATGACCGACGAGGTCGCCGCGCTCGTGCTCCGGCACAACTACGCGCAGAACATGGCGCTGGTCACCGCGCGCTCCCAGGCCCCGAACATGCTGCACGTGCACGCGCGCTACCTGCGCCAGCTGGAGCGCGGCAAGCGGCTGCGCCGCGGCCAGGACGCCGTGCCGGGGGAGAAGGAGATCGCCGAGCGGCGGTCGGCCGGCAAGGGCCTGACCAATCCGGAGCTGGCCCTGCTGCTCGCGCACACGAAGATCGCCGCGGGGGAGGAGGTCCTCGCCTCCGGGCTGGCCGACGACCCGTACCTGCGCCGCGAGCTGACCGGCTACTTCCCCGCGCCGTTGCGCGCCTGGCAGGCCGCGGATGCAGACCCACCCGCTCCGGCACGAGATCATCACCACCTCGGTGGTCAACGAGATGGTGGACACCTCCGGCACCACGTTCGCGTTCCGGCTGAACGAGGAGACCGGCGCGTCGGTGCCGGATATCACCCGCGCCTGGCTGGTCGCCCGTGAGGTCTTCGGCATGCGCGACTTCTGGCAGCAGGTCACCGCGCTGGACGCCGTGGTCGACATCGGCACCCAGATCACCCTGCTGCTGGAAGGGCGCAAGCTGGTCGAGCGCGCGTGCCGCTGGCTGCTGTACAACCGGCGGCCGCCGGTCGACATCACCGGCTCGGTGGATCACTTCGGCAGTGGCGTCCTGGCCGTGCGCTCGGGTCTGCCCAAGCTGCTCGTCGGCCGGGACGCGGAGAGCTTCGAGGAGCGGCGGGACGCGTACATCGTGCGCGAGGTGCCCGCCGGCCTGGCCGAGACGGTGGCCGGCATGGTGCCGTCGTATTCCGCCTTCGACATCGCCGAAAGCGCCGCGGCCACCTCCCGCGGGGTGGAGGAGACCGCAGAGGTCTACTTCGACCTCGCCGACCGGCTGCAGATTGCCCGGCTCCGCGACCGGATCACCGCGCTGCCCCGCGACGACCGGTGGAGCAGCATGGCCCGGGCGGCCATCCGCGACGACCTGTACGCCGCGCACGCCGCGGTCACCCGCGATGTGCTGTGTGCCACCGGGCCGGGCACGCCCGAGGCGCGCCTGGCGACCTGGATCGAGCAGAATGCGTCCGCCGTCGGGCGCGCGACCCGGACCCTGGGGGAGATCTGGGAGAGCGAGCGCTTCACGTTCACGACCCTGTCCGTCGCCCTGCGCGCGGTCCGGGCCCTGGTGGCCTCCAGCTCACTGCCCCAGCAAGGGTGACGGCCGGTGCCAGGGCGGCCACCACGGCGGGTTACGGCGAGGCGATCGTTACCGGCCCAGCGAACCGGGCCTCCGGCCCGGTGAGTGGCCGGTGTGTCGTCGAAGTACCACCGCGCGGGCGCGGAGCGCATGCGGGGGGCTCCGGGGGGTCGCCCCCCGGGGTCAACTGCCGTGCACGTAGGTGGGAGCGCCCGCGGAGCCAATCACCTGCAGGGTGGACCTCTGCGGGTTCGCCGCGGGGTCGAGCGAGATGTAGCTGAACGTGGAGTTCACGGTCAGCCCATGCTGGAACGGCGGATGGTTGGCCGGTACCAGGTTCTTGAAGGCGCCGGGCACCGGGATGACCGGCAGCTTGACCTTGCCGTGCACGACCGGCACGCGGGTCGCCACGGTCGTCGTGGCCAGCGTCATCGTGTAGAAGACCAGGGCCCCGCCGTCCGTCGTGCGCAGCGCGAAGAACGGGTAGCTGGTGCCTTCCAGCTCCCAGGTGTACGTCGTCTTCTGCGTGGCGGCCTGCCGGGCGATCGCCGCGTTGGCCTGGTACAGCCCGGTGGTCTGCGGCCCCGCCTGGACGACCGGGGCGGCGGCGCTGGCCGGCCCGTCGTCCGCGACGGTCGCGTGCATCGCGCCCACCACGTCCGGCCGCAGCTTCAGCGTCTGGTCCGACGTGGCCAGGGCGGTCGCGTAGCCGGCCTTGCTGACCGCCACGTTCAGCGCCGGGGCGCCCGGGTTGAGCAGGGCGGAACCGCTGAGCGCCCAGGTGGCCTCGGCGTCCGGCCGGTCGAACACCAGCAGCGCGGTCTGGGTGGCGCCGCCCGTGGCCGGGCGTTCCGGCACCACGGCCATGAACCACTGGGGGTACGTGGTCAGCTTCGGCACGTACAGCGCCGGCCGCCCGTAGACCGGGCCGGTCAGCGGCAGGCCGGCCGCCGTGGCCTGCGCGTAGGTGGCCGAGGTGATGCTGTACTGCGATCCGGTCAGCAGCGACATGGCCAGCAGCTCGTTGTGGTTGGCCAGGGCGACCCGCTGCGCGGTGACGAAGGAGTTGAAGATCGCGAGCGCGCTGGCCGGAGTGGGCCCCGCCACCGAGGTCGTCGCCGACGCCGTGGTGCTGCAGCCCTGGACGGACAGCAGCAGCCCAAGCGCGGCCAGCGGGCCGAGGATGGCCATGACCACACGGGGAATGCCCCTAGAAGTCGCATTCATGTTCGTATCCACCAGAAACTGGGGGCGTCCCGGCCCCACCCTTGTCATCGCAGTCCAGGCCGGCGTATGGACGGACCCGTTCGGCAGGATACCCGGCCCGGGCCCGCCACCGTGCCGGCATGCCCCAGCAGGCACCGGCTCGCATAGGCTGTCCGCCATGGCAGCTACCGATCCCGCTGATGAGATCTCGGAACTGTCGTCGAAGCTCACCAGCGTAGAGGCCGTTCTCGATCCCAGCGCCATGCGTGCCGAGGCTGAGAGCCTACGCGAGCAGGCCGCCGATCCGGACCTGTGGGGCGATCAGCAGCACGCCCAGGCGGTTACTCGCCGTCTGTCCTACCTCGAGGGCGAGCTAGCCAGGCTGGAGGACCTGCGGCAGCGGCTGGACGACACCCGGGTGATGTTTGAGCTCGCTGACAGCGAGAACGACGAGCCGACCCGCGCCGAGGCGCAACGCGACCTGGCCTCCCTGCGCAAGGAGATCGACCAGCTCGAGGTGCGGACCCTGCTATCCGGGGAGTACGACGCCCGCGAGGCGCTGGTCTCGATCAACGCGCAGGCGGGGGGTGCCGACGCCGCCGACTTCGCGCAGAACCTGATGCGCATGTACCAGCGCTGGGCGGAACGGCACGGGTACCCGACCGAGGTGTACGACATCTCCTACGCGGAGGAGGCCGGCATCAAGTCGACGACGTTCGCGGTCAAGGCGCCCTACGCCTACGGCACGCTCCGCGGCGAGCACGGGACGCACCGGATGGTGCGGATTTCCAAGTACGACAACCAGGGCCGGCGGCAGACGTCCTTCGCCGGCGTGGACGTGGTCCCGGTCGTCGAGCAGACCGACCACATCGAGATCAACGAGGACGAGATCCGGGTGGACGTGTACCGCTCCAGCGGCCCCGGCGGCCAGGGCGTCAACACGACCGACTCGGCGGTGCGGATCACGCACCTGCCGACCGGGATCGTGGTGTCCTGCCAGAACGAGCGCAGCCAGATCCAGAACCGCGCCTCAGCGATGTCTGTCCTGCAGGCCAAACTGCTCGAGCGCAGGCGCCTGGAAGAGGCTGAGGAGATGGCCGCGCTGCGCGGCGAGACCTCCGGGAGCTGGGGCACCCAGATCCGCAACTACGTCCTGTACCCCTACCAGAACGTGAAGGACGTGCGGACGGGCATGGAGACGGGCAACACCACCGCCGTACTCGACGGCGAGATCGACGACTTCATCGAAGCCGAGATCCGCTGGCTCCGCCGCGGCCAGAACGGCGAAAAAGACTAGAAACTACCGTGCATGGCCAGGACGGCGAGCAGGACGATCAGCAGGACCGAGGCGATCAGGATGTGCGGGCCGTAGCTGGCCGGGGTGTGGTGCACTTCCGCCTTGGATGCCCGGCAGGCTGGACAGCGGGCCTCGGCCACCGGCCCCCCGCAGCGTGCGCAGATAAGGTGTTCGCAGCTCAATGGAAGTCCTTCCGGGCCGGTCGTGCTCTGCACTTGGAGCGTTATAGGGCTGTGCTCGCTAGTTTCCCCCTACACTGTTCCATTGACTAATCCAGGCTACCCGCTGGGTACCGGGAATCGCCGCGCCTACGGCGGAGCGCCAGGCCACGTGCCGCTCGGCAGGCCCTGCGAGCCCGGGTAGGCGCCCGCTGGACAGTGAAAAGGCGCTATCGTCCCATGTCCGTTTCCGACATCACTGTGATGGTCCTGTGATCAATTTCGATAACGTCAGCAAGATCTACCCGAGCCAGAGCCGGCCCGCTCTGGAGAACGTCAGCATCTCGGTGGAGAAGGGGGAGTTCGTCTTCCTCGTCGGCCCGTCCGGGTCCGGTAAGTCCACGTTTCTCCGGCTGGTGCTGAAGGAGGAACGGCCGACCGACGGCCGCATCCGGGTGTCCGGCCGGGATCTGGCCCGCCTGTCCAACTGGCGGGTTCCGATGCTCCGGCGGCGGATCGGCTGCGTGTTCCAGGACTTCCGGCTGCTGCCGAACAAGAACGTCTACCAGAACGTGGCCTTCGCGCTGGAGGTCATCGGCAAGCCGCGCCGGTTCATCCGCAAGGTCGTGCCCGAGGTGATCGACCTGGTCGGCCTCGAGGGCAAGCATGACCGGATGCCGGACGAGCTGTCCGGCGGTGAGCAGCAGCGGGTGGCGATGGCGCGGGCGTTCGTGAACCGGCCCATGATCCTGCTCGCCGACGAGCCGACCGGGAACATCGACCCCGCGACGTCGATCGGCATCATGAAGGTCCTGGACCGGATCAACCGGACCGGCACCACCGTCGTCATGGCGACCCATGACGCCGCCATCGTCGACTCCATGCGCAAGCGCGTCATCGAGCTCGAATACGGCAAGGTCGTCCGGGACCAGTCTCGCGGTGTGTACGGCCAGGCCTACTAACGTGCCGTAGCCTGTCCGCCAGGCGTCGGCACCCCATGTCGCCGGGCCCCATTCCGCCGCGCCACCGCCACCCGACCGAGTACTGCGAGGGATTAGCCAGCATGCGTGCCCAGTTCGTTCTCCAGGAGATCTGGATCGGCCTGCGCCGGAATCTCACCATGACGGTCGCGCTCATCGTGGTGGTGGCGATCAGCCTGTCCCTGCTGGGGGTGGGCCTGCTGTTCGTCAAGCAGGTCAACGCGACACGCAGCTACTGGCAGGGCAAGGTCGAGGTCTCCATCTACCTGTGCACGGCGCAGAGCGTCAGCGTCCAGTGCAAGCAGAACGGCCCGGCCACCGACGCCGAGCGGCAGCAGATCCAGCAGCAGCTCACCTCCATGCCGCAGGTCGCCAGCGTCGTCTACCAGAACCAGCAGCAGGCCTACCAGCAGTTCAAGCAGGAGTTCTCCAACAACCCGTCGTTCGTCTCCACCGTCTCCCAGGGCGACATACCGGACTCGTTCCAGGTGAAGCTGAAGAACCCGCAGGCGGATTACAGCACCGTCGCGTCGGCGGTGACGGGCAAGACCGGTGTGGACTCGGTGATCGACGACCGGTCGATCCTGGCCAAGTTCTACAAACTGCTCGGCGGGGCGCGGAACGCCGTGGTCATCGTCGCGGTGATCCTGCTGGTCGCCGCGATCCTGCTGGTCGCCAACACGATCCGGCTCTCGGCGTTCAGCCGCCGCCGGGAAACCGGCATCATGCGCCTGGTCGGGGCGTCGAACTTCTACATCCAGCTGCCGTTCCTGCTGGAGGGCATCATCGCCGGCCTGATCGGCTGGGCGATCTCCGTTGGCCTGCTGATTGCCGTGAAGTCGCTGTGGCTGGATACGCTACAGCAGTACTTCACTTTCAATGTGATCCTCAGCGCGGGTGACCTCGTGCAGGTCGTGATCCTCGCGATGTGCGTGGGCGTCTTGCTGTGCGGCGCGACGTCATTCATCACGCTTCGCCGCTACCTGCGCGTGTGACGCATTTGATACGGCTTAGCGGAAACAACGCATATGAAATAAGCAGACAGGAGGGACGTGGCTCGGGAGCAGGGGCGGAAGGTCATCGCCCGCAACCGCCGCGCCCGGTTCGACTACCGGATCGAGGACACATACGAGGCTGGGCTGGTGCTCACGGGGACCGAGGTGAAATCGCTCCGGGCCGGGCGCGCGTCGCTGACGGACGGTTTCGCCCAGATCTCCGATGGAGAGGTGTGGCTGCACAACGTGCACATTCCCGAGTACACCCAGGGCACCTGGACCAACCACGAGCCACGCCGGACCAGGAAGCTCCTGCTGCACCGTAAGGAAATCGAAAAGCTGTCCTCGCGGACCGCTGAGCAGGGCCTGACGCTCGTTCCGCTCTCGCTGTACTTTAAAGATGGGAAAGCGAAGGTCGAGCTGGGTCTCGGGCGCGGCAAGCGGACCTACGATAAACGTCATGACCTGGCGAGCCGGGATGCGGCCAGGGAGATGGACCGTGCCCTCCGCCGGCGACGGTGATGGGGAGGAGGACAGTGTCCTTCTACACCCGTGACCGGGGCAGTCACGCAGGACGTGGCCGGCCGGTGCGAGTAGTCCCGCGCCCCGGCCGGCGGGCCGCCCCACCCGGGCCGCGGCCTCCCCTGCCGCCCCGGCCGGCTTCGGCGCGCGGGCAGCGGCAGGTCCGGCGCCTCTCGATGCGCGCCCGGAGGATCCGGCTGATCGCGGTCATCGTGCTGGTCGGCATCGTGGTCGGTGGCTTGGTGGACGGCTTCGGGCAGGAGCCGACCGCGGAGGGAACGGTCCAGGCGTTCCTGCTGGCCTGGCAGCGGCACGATTACCGGGCCGCCGCCTCCTACACCACCGGCCAGGCGCCGGCCGTCACCAGCGCCCTGGCGGGCGCCTTCACCCAGCTGGACGCGACGGCCATGTTCCTGTCCATGGGCCGGGTCGCCCAAAGCGGCGACACCGCCGAAGCGCACTTCACCGCCTCGGTGAACCTCGGCGAAGGCGGCCACCAGTGGACATACTCCGGGCAGTTCTCGCTGCAGCGGGCCGGTTCCGGCTGGAAGGTGCGGTGGGCGCCCAGCGTCATCAACCCCCAGCTGGGCCCGGGTGAACGGCTGGCGGTGATGACGCAGGTCCCGCCGCGGGGCCTGATCCTGGACTCCTCGCAGCAGCCGCTCCAGGTGCCCTCGGCGGTGTACCAGGTCGGGGTCTGGCCCCGGACGCTAGCCAACCCGGCCGCCACGGCCCAGGCCTTCGCCCAGGTGACCCAGCTCAACCCCGACCAGGTGCAGGGCCAGATCCAGGCCGCCTCGCCCGGGCAGTTCCTCACCCTGCTCTCGCTCGACCCCGGTTCCTACAGCCAGCTGGCCCCGGAGCTGGGCCGGGTCCCCGGCCTGCAGGTGCACCGGGTCAGCCAGCGGCTGTTCTCCTCCGAAGCCAGTGAGGTCGTCGGGACGGTCGGTTCGGAGAACTCCGGCCGGCTGCGCGACGAGGGCGCCTCCTACCAGCCCGGCACCACGGTCGGCCTGACCGGCCTGCAGGCCGCGTACCAGCGGGTGCTCGCGGGCGCGCCGACCACCAAGGTGGTCGCCGAGAACAGCAGCGGGGTGCAGACCTCGGTGCTGCAGCAATGGCCGGGGAAGCCCGGCCAGCCCGTGCAGACCACGATCAACTCCCGCGTCCAGGCCGCGGCGCTCAGCGCGCTGGGCGCCGCGCCCGACGCGGCCGCGGAGATCGTCGCCGTACAGGCCTCCACCGGGAAGATCCTGGCGGTTGCCGGTCAGGGGGCGGCCGGTGGGCAATTGCCAGCCGGCGGCGCGCTCAACGCGCGCCTGAGCCCCGGCACCGCGTTCACGATCGTGTCCACCGCCGCCCTGCTGGGTTCGGGCTTTTCTCCCGAGACCGACATCCCGTGCACCAGCGTGGCTAACGTCGGCGGCCAGCTGTTCAGCGATCAGCGGCTCGCGTCCAGCCTCGGCGCCAACACGTCGTTCAGCACCGACTTCGCCCAGGGCTGCGGCACCGCGTTCGCGGGGCTGTCCCGCCGGCTGACCAGCAGTGCCCTGAGCAGCGTGGTTTCCGGCTTCGGTATCGGGTCGAAGTGGCAGCTGCCGCTGCCGGCCTTCTCCGGCTCGATGGCCGCCGCGACCAGCGACGGCCAGCTGGCCGGGCAGACCATCGGCCAGGGCGTCCAGGTCAGCCCGCTGGGCATGGCCCTCATCGCCGCCGAGGTCGACTCCGGGGTCTGGCGTTCACCGATGCTGGTCACGAACCCGCCCGACGGCGCCGCCTCCAGCAAGGTCCCGCTGAGCCCGGCGGCCCTCACCTCGCTGCGCGCGCTGATGCGCGAGGCCGTCACCTCCGGCTCAGCCAAGAGCGCCGACGTAGCGGGCACGCCGGTCTACGGCCAGACCGCGCTCGTCCCGACCGGAAGCGGCCGCAACTTCCAGTGGCAGAGCTGGTTCGTCGGCTACCGCGGGGACGTGGCGTTCACGATCCTGGCGTCCAACCAGTCCCCCCAGATCTCCGCCTCGGTCCTGGCCGCACAGTTCCTCAGCGCCTTCCCCGGCTGACCCGCCTTCCCCGGCTTCCCGCGTCCCATCCGCCCCACCCGGCGCACCGTTACCTACTTGTTATAAACTCTCCGTAGTCAGACGCAACCGTTTGACTACTCTGCGACGTCTTAGCTGGTGACTGGGTTTCGCTAGGGGAGTGCGGCTTCAGTCGCGTGATAAGACCGGGTCTCATCGCGGGAGAGGCCTGGTATCCGGGCCGGCTCGACCCTGCCGGTCGATCCCCGCGGGGCGCGTCGGTCAACGCCACCGCCCGCGGGGGTCATTCCCCCCTCGTTCCCTCTCTAGTCACCCTCTGGCTCCCCCTCAGAAGCCTCCCTCTTGCTGTCCCAACCGGGAATCCTGGTTGGCGGCTCAGCGTTGGTACGTGTACGGTCGGGCGGAGCAGGTCATCGCGTGCGATGCCCGGTTGAAAACTCAAGAGGGGGTGAACGGTTTCGACTTCGGTGGTTGATTCAGGGGAAGCGGGCCGAGGATTGCGGTTGTGACCTCGCTAATCACATGGCCGCAAAACAATAAGTGCTAACTCAAACCAGCACGACCTCGCTCTCGCCGCCTGAGGCGAGTTAGAGGTCTGTCAGCCCGGGGATGCCTTCGACCCGGTGCCTGGCATCAGCTAGAAGGATTACCGTCTAGCCCGGTCACGGGACTAGCCGGGACATCAAACAGTGACTGAGCCCGTCGGCATCTTGCCTGCGTGAATGCCGGGGCTGAGAAAACACAGCAGGCTGCGCCCGGAGAAGCCCTGTTGATGCACTGAAGGACGCGGGTTCGATTCCCGCCACCTCCAAGAGTGTTCAGTGGAAACCCTGAACATTGTTGGAGGTGCCCTCTTGAGACCCATGCCGAGCCCGGCGTCCATCGGACGCCGGGCTTTTTCATGATCGGCGTCGGAAATCCGCAGGTACTGCGGAAAAGCGACGCCGACCATGGCCCGACCGCACCGGCCGTTATCAGGCCCCGGGCTTTCATCGTCGGGTCGGCTCCGTTCAGTGACGCCTGTGACTGCTGCGTCCTCTGTTACCTCGAACGCCACCACGTGGCCCCGCCGCCCGCCCTCGTCGAGGACCCGTCCAGCCGGGTGCGCCACTCGATGATGGCCAGCCGCTGCTGGTCCTGGGTGTCGGGCAGATCGCCGAAGTCCCCGCCCTCGAGGTCGGACGCCAGCGTGGCCAGGTATGGGCGATCAGCCATAGCGGAGGCGGCCGGACTCATCCCGCCAGACCGGCGGCCTCCTGTGCCGCCTGAAAAAGATGTCCCGATGGAACGCAACAGTCCAGGTCAGGAGGCATTGGCGCGGAAGGGCGGTAGGGGCAGCCGGGAAGATCATAGGGACTTATGCGGCCAGAAGCCTGCAGGGGTGTATGAGCGCTGGTTACGATGACTCGTCAGTTAGCGACATTACACAGAGCGTAGGCGTCATGACTTTCGGTGCGCCGCACGCCGGCCGCCGGGAGGCAGGCCGGAACGGAATGGGCCCGGAAATGACCGCCCGTCACGCTGTGGGAAGTGGTCGAGGATGAGTGACCTGGTTGACCTGACGTCCCGTTTGCTGGACGACGGCTTCGTGATCTGCTCGGAGAAGACAGGAGACCGATTCACGGTGCTGCTGCGCCGCACCCGTCCCGAGGGGCGCCGCGTGTTCTGCGGGACTGGAGACAGTTTCCCGGACGCCCTCGTCGACGCGGCGGACGAGGCTGAGGTTCCCGCCGCCTGATCCCGTCACCGCGCAGGCGGGCAACGGTGCCCGCCCGTGACGAACCCGCCCGCGATGACCCGCCCCGCCCGCGACGAACCCGCGATGAACCCCCGCCCGTGACGAACCCCCCTACGAAGCCGTTCGGGACGAACGGGGCCGCGCGAGGAAGGACGATTGTCAGCTCGGCGACGCCGCCGCCGGACCCGGCGTGACGATCCCGTACTCGTGGATCTTGCGGTAGATCGTCGCGCGTGACATGCCGAGCGATTCGGCCGCCTTGACCTTGTTGCCGTCGCAGTCCAGCAGGCTCTGCACGATCGCGTCGCGTTCCATCGACTCCAGCGGGCTGAGCAGCCGGCGGCTCACCGTCCAGCATTCGGGCGGCAGGTCGGTCGGCTGGATCGAGCCCGCCCGGCGGCGCTGGACGACCCGCTTCAGCACCTGCCACAGCTGCCCGGCGTTACCCGGCCAGCTCGACCGCAGCAGCAGCTGCATCGCCTCCGGGGAGCAGACCACCCGGCCGTGCTGGCTCAGCCGGGCGAGGAAGAACGGCACCAGTTCCTGCAGGTCCTCGATGTGGTGGCGGAGCGGGGGCAGCTCCACCGTGGCCGGGAAGAAGCGCAGCAGCTTGGTCAGGTCCGCGTTCGCGTTCTTGCGGTTCAGCGTGACGGCTACCCGCAGGGGGGTGTCCCGCTGCACGGCCCGGGCCTCCTGCAGGGCGCTGGACAGCGCGTGCACCTGCTTCACGTTGAGCTCGTCAATGTGCCGGATGACCAGCATGCCCTCGCCGTTGAGCAGTTCGGTGCGCGCCGTCACCAGCCAGTCCGCGCCGGTCACCTCGGCCGCGTCCAGGACGTGCAGCCGTCCCGCCGGATTGCGCCGCTGGTGCACGGCCTTGACCAGGGCCATCTTGCCGACGCCGGGCTCGCCTTCCAGGGTCAGCCATTCGCCGGAGTCGTAGGACAGCTCGGCCTCGCGGCACGCCCGCGTCCACAGCACGCCGGTGCCGACCAGCCCGGGCAGGAACATCGTGGTCTTGGTGCCCGTCTTGCCGGCGGGGGCGATGGGGCGCGCGGCGGCCTCTATCAGCTTCACGTGCACGATGCCGTCGCTGTACGGGGAGTCGCTGCCGATGGGGCGGCAGTACATCCGCGCCCGCAGGCCGGTGGGCAGCTCCGCCGTGAAGGCACCCGCGTGGTGGCGGGCCAGCACCTCTGCGGCCTGGCCGATGAGCGACGCCTGGTCGGCCGGATCGAGGATCCGCCGGGCGTAGTCGTTCATCATCACCACGTCGTTGCCGATCGCCAGCACGATGCCGCCGGTCCGGCGGCAGGCGCGTACGTACTCCTCCAGGAGGTTGAATTCCCGGCCGCTGCTCCCGTTCAGCAGGGCCTGGGTGATCTGGTCGGCGGTGTTCTTGACCAGGGCGACCAGCAGCGGGTCGGCGTTCTTGCGCCAGCACGTCAGGTCGATGACGCCGACCGTCTTGCCGGTGATGGGGTGGTGAATGGGCACCCCCGCGCAGGCCAGGCCCTCCAGGTTCTCCGCGTAGTGCTCGTGGCCGAAGACGTGTGTGGGCCGCCCCGCTTCCAGCGCGGTGCCGATGCCGTTCGTGCCCACCAGTTCTTCTGAGTAGTTGAAGCCCGGCGCGAGGTTGACGCCATCGAGGTGACGTTCGAGATCGTGATCGGCCGTCAGCCGGGACAGCACGAGACCGCTGGCGTCGGTGAGGATGATGCTGATGGGCTGCCCGTCGAGCTGCTCATGCAGATGATGCAGCACCGGATCGGCGTGCCGGGCCAGGGCGGTCTCCGGATCGGGATCGCGGGTGTACCGGAGCTCGATGCGATCGGCCGCCACGCGCCAGTCCCGCGACCGGCGCCAGGAAGCCAGGATCGGCTCTCGCACTTCATGCGCACTTACCGGCTCGGCGGCCAGGAACTTCACCCGGGCCTTCGCTAGCCGGTCACTGCCGCTCACGGCCTGCAGCGGCACTGCTGCGTGCACCATGGTGCCTCCCGGAACCGTACGGACGTATGTCTCAGGCTGGAGGCTCAGCCTGAGTAGGGGGCGCATCCAGGTTTACGTGGCTGATACCAAGCTAAACGAATCGTTAAACGCCTTTGCTCTCCGTGCTGTCTCAAGTTGAGACCCCCGAGGTAGTAAGACCGGCGTTGGCTCGATCGCGTCCCATCCGCCAGTCGGGGCGGAACCGGTACCACCGCCTCAGCGCGCCAAGCCGGTCGAAGGCATCCGATCAAATGTCCGCCGATCGCGTGCTAACGCCGATACGTGCTCACGCCGATCATCCGCCAGGAGGTGGCCGTGGAGCCAGCTGAATCTCAGCACGAGACCTTCAACCCGTGGAGCATCGTCAACCTGGTGTTCGACCACCTGGCCCGCGAGGGCCTGCACCCGACATTGGGTGAGGGGGGCGATCCGGGGGCTCCCGCCGCGGAGCTCCTCAGCTGCCTGGGGATCACCCCGGCCGCGGAGGGCAACCGGCACGTCGCCACCAAGGTCCAGGACCGGCTCGCCGAGCTCAGGGACGCCGTCTTCGGCGATGGCTGACGGCGATCCCGTGATCTGTGCCGATGACGGCCGGCGCCCCGCACGATCATGTGTCTCATTTCGAGAGCTCATGACCATGGCATACGGGGTGTGATCCAGCACACGAGAACTTTTCGTGTGGGTGGACCACGGACGGGCCCGGCCAAGAAATGAACCGGGCCGGTGACCGCCCAGGGGCTGCGCGGGAGGGCAGCCGGAGCAGCTCGAGAGGAAAGGGGTGACGATGAGTCGCCAGAGTGTGGCAAAGGCCCACCAGAAGATCCAGGAACTGTCCTGGGAACCGCAGTACCACGAGCCGGTTTCGCAGTACGGGACGGACTACACGTTCCGCAAGGCTCAGAAGAAGGACCCGCTGAAGCAGGTCCTGCGGTCCTACTTCCCCATGCAGGAGGAGAAGGATCACCGGGTCTACGGGGCCCAGGACGGCGCCATCCGGGGCAACATGTTCCGGCAGGTGCAGGAGCGCTGGCTGGAATGGCAGAAGCTGTTCCTGTCGATCATCCCGCTACCCGAGATCTCGGCCGCCCGGGCCATGCCGCTGCTGTTCCGTACGGTTCCCAACCCGGAACTGCACAACGGCCAGGCGATCCAGATGATCGACGAGGTCAGGCACTCGACGATCCAGCAGAACCTCAAGCGCCTGTACATGAACAACTACATCGACCCGGCCGGCTTCAACAACAGCCTCCGCAACTTCCAGAGTGACTACTGCGGGACGATCGGCCGGCAGTTCGCCGAGGGCTTCATCACCGGTGACGCCATCACCGCGGCGAGCATCTACCTGACCATCGTGGCGGAGACGGCGTTCACCAACACGCTGTTCGTCGCCATGCCCGCCGAAGCCGCCGCCAACGGCGACTACCTGCTGCCCACCGTGTTCCACTCGGTGCAGTCGGATGAGTCGCGGCACATCAGCAACGGCTACGCCACCCTGCTGATGGCGCTCTCGGACGAGAGCAACCACCAGCTCCTGGAGCGTGACCTGCGCTACGCGTGGTGGAACAACCACCGCGTGGTGGACGCGGCGATCGGCACGTTCATCGAGTACGGCACCAAGGACCGCCGTAAGGACCGCGAGTCCTACGCCGAGATGTGGCGCCGGTGGATCTACGACGACTACTACCGCAGCTATCTCCTGCCACTGGAGAAGTACGGTCTGGTCATCCCGCACGACCTGATCGAGGAAGCCTGGAACCAGATCTGGAACAAGGGCTACGTGCACGAGGTCGCGCAGTTCTTCTCCACCGGCTGGCTGGCGAACTACTGGCGGATCGACCCGATGACCGACGAGGACTTCGAGTGGTTCGAGTACAAGTACCCGGGCTGGTATGACAAGTACGGCAAGTGGTGGGAGAACTACAACCGCCTGTCGATCCCGAACGGTCATCACCCGATCGTGGCCGAGAACGTCGACTACGTGTACCCGCACCGCTGCTGGACCTGCATGGTCCCCTGCCTGGTTCGCGAGGACATGACCATGGCCCAGGTCGACGGGCAGTGGCGCACGTACTGCCACAAGGAATGCCAGTGGACCGATGAGACGGCCTTCCGGCCGACCTACCAGGGCCGGGAGACCCCGAACATGGGCCAGCTCATCGGTCACCGCGAATGGGAAACGCTCTACCACGGCTGGAACTGGGCCGATGTGGTGAGCGACATGGGCTTCGTCCGCGACGACGGCAAGACCATGGTCGCCCAGCCGCACCTGAACCTGGACCCGAAGAAGATGTGGACGCTGGACCACCTGCGCCGCATGCCGCCGGTCCAGAGCCCGAACGTGCTGCTCAACGAGATGACCGACGAGCAGCGCCAGGCGTTCCGCGCCGACTACATCAAGCAGGGCCCGGCGGGCAGGCCGGCTCCCGCGGACGCCTGAGCGGCGCCTGCCTGAGTACGGGCGGACGCGCGCGGCCACGGCGGGAGCCGTGGCCGCAGCGGACGCCCGAGCGTAAGCCCGGATGCGGGTAAGGCAGGAGGGCCGGAGTGCCTCTCTAGGGCATGACGGTCTAGAGGGAAGCTTTTGACCCTCCTGCCGCCCACTCGGCGCAGCACCAATCGTGAGGTGAGCATGGGCGAGAAGCACATCGTGCGTTTCGAGCCGGTCGGTATCGAGATCGAGGTGGACGAGGACCAGAACGTCCTTCGGGCCGCGGCCGAGCAGGGAATCATGCTCATGCACGGCTGCAAGGAGGGCCAGTGCTCCTCCTGCAAATCGTTCATCCTCGAGGGCGACGACATCGAGCACGACCGGTACTCGACGTTCGCGCTCCCGGATTACGAGAAGGAGGAGGGCTACACCCTCCTGTGCCGGGCGCACGTCTACGAAGACGTCACGATTGAGCTGCTGAACTACGACGAGGAGATGATCCACTCCGGCCTGCCCATCCAGCAGGGCGTAGCGGAAGTGGTGGCCAACGAGCCGGTCACCCACGATATGCGGCACCTGGTCCTGAAGCTGATCCAGCCGGACGAGATCAAGTTCTTCCCCGGCCAGTACATGGACATCACGATCCCGGACACCGAAGCGGTGCGCTCATTCTCGATGGCCAACACGTCGAGCCGCGAAAGCGGACAGCTCGAGTTCGTCATCAAGGTCTATCCGGACGGGCATTTCTCGCACTTCCTGGACAAAAAGGTCCAAATCGGTGACCGGCTGGACCTGTCCGGGCCGTTCGGCGTCTTCACGCTCCGCGAGGGCGACAACGACCTGGTCTTCGTGGGCGGCGGCGCCGGTATGGCGCCGATCCTGTCCCTGCTCCGGAACATGGCCGACCGCGGCATCAATCGGAAGGCCACGTTCTTCTACGGTGCCCGCGGAAAACGGGACCTGTGCTTCGAGTCCGAGCTGCGCGAGCTGGAGCAGAGACTGCCCAACTTCCGCTACCTCCCGGCGCTGTCCGAGCCGTCCGATGAGGACGCCTGGGACGGCGAAACCGGCCTGATCACGGACGTCGTCAAACGGCACGCCGAGGATCTGACCGGAGCCCACGCCTACGTCTGCGGGCCGCCACCGATGGTGGAAGCCGCGCTGCCGCTGCTCGCAACGCTCGGCGTGGAAGAAAAGCGCATCTACTACGACAAGTTCACGACCACCGGTGAACCCGAGCAATGACGCAGGTAACCCGGAGCCTGAGCTGCGTTCTGAGCCAGACAGAGCCGCTCTCCCGGTAGCGAAATGAGCTGGAACGACGAAAGAAGGACTCATGACTACTCCGCAAGAGCGCAGCGTACCGAAGCCCGTCTTCACCGACGCCGAGGCCGGGGCCAGGGTCTTCCCGGACTCCGAGAGCCGGCGGTACAACTACTTCACCCCGGCCAAGCGCAAGCAGTCCCACTACGAGGACGTGACCGTCGAGGTCCAGCCGGACCCCCGGCACTACCTGTCCCAGGGCTGGCTGTACGGGTTCTCCGACGGCCGCGGCGGTTACCCGCTGGACTGGACCGTCCTCAAGGCGTGGGGATCCGACCGGCCGGAGCCCGAGCGCTTCCCTGGTTCCGGCGGCAAGGGCTACGACTGGCCCGCTACCGGCTGGCACGAGTTCCGGGACCCGAACGAGGAGTGGGAGCTTACGCTCTACCGCTACAACTCCAACGTCGTGCGGCAGGTCAACCAGAACATCGACAACGCCCGCCAGTCCAAGGCGTTCGAGCAGTGGAACCGCAACTGGGTCCGCTTCGTCGAGCGCAACGTGGGCGCGTGGATGCACGTCGACCACGGCCTCGGCCTGTACCTGTTCGCCAACGCCAATCGCCGGGCGCCGACCAACATGCACAACAACGCGATCTCGGTGAACAGCATGCACCGGATCCGGGCCGCGCAGGACCTGGCGCTGTACAACCTGACGCTGAGCGAGGAGATCCCCGATTTCGACGGCAGCGCGCACATCGAGACGTGGAACTCCGACCCGGCCTGGCAGGGCGTGCGGGAGACCGCCGAGCAGCTCACCGCGATCGATGACTGGTGCGAGGCCATCTTCGCCGCCAACGTCGTGTTCGAGCCGCTGGTCGGCGAGCTGTTCCGCAGCCAGCTGGTGCAGCACGCCGCGCCCCGCAACGGCGACTTCGTGACGCCGACGATCGTCGGCGCGGCCGAGCACGACTTCGCCGAGCGCGACCTGCGCTACACGCGGGCCATGTTCGAGCTGCTCGTCGACGACCGTGAGTTTGCCGACCACAACAAACAGATCATCCAGGGGTGGATGTCCACCTGGGTGCCGCGCGCCATCACCGCCGCCCGCACCCTGCAGCCCATCTGGTCGCAGCCCGACTCGAAGCCACCGCGCTTCGAGGACGGCCTCGACGCCGCCAAGAGCCGTTTCGCCGCAGTCGTGTCCGAACTGCACCTGGACTACCCGAAGGAGCTGGGCCAGTGACCACGTTCAAGACTTCCGAGAGCCCGTTCAAGTCCGACAACACGGCGTCGAACCGGGCCGGGGTCACCCTGATGAACAACCAGGTTGGCGCGGTCGTCGCGAAGGTCATGAAGGACAAGCCGAACGTGACCGTGACGTTCCTTCCCTCCATGATCAGGGTTGACGCGGTAGGGCGAATGGATTTCGACTATGACGAGATCTCCGAGGCGCTCGGCGAAGAGCCCGGCTATTTCGACGCCGCGGAGTTCGAGGAGAACATGTCAACGCACTACGGCCGGATGATCCACCTGGACGACCGGACGATCATGTTCTCCAACCCCGAGGAAGCGGCCGAGTACCTCGGCTTTGACCTCAAGTCCCGCAGCTAGGTGGGCGGCGGCGGACGCACTCGATCCAGCTTGGCAAGGAGGCACGGTGTACGAGAAGGATGGCGAGAAGTACTTCATCGTCGACAGCCATATGCACTACTGGAACGCGGCCCCGGACAACTGGGTGAAAGGCGCTGAACAGTACGCCAAGGGCTGGATCGAGTGCTTCCACGCGTACCAGTCGCTCGGCCCGCCCGAGACGCACTGGACACTGGAGCACTTCCAGAAGTACTCCGAGGACGACCTGATGAAGGACGTCTTCGAGGACGGCCACGTTGACGTGGCCATCTTCCAGCCCACGTACCTGAAGGAGTGGTACGCCGAGGGCTTCAACACCACCGAGCGCAATGCGGCGCTGGGCGAGAAGCACCCCGGCAAGTTCATCGCCAACACCCGGTTCGACCCGCGCGACGGTGACGAGGGCCTGAAGACCCTGCAGGCGAACGTGGAGCGGTACGGGGCCAAGGGCGTCAAGCTCTACACCGCCGAGTGGAACAACGGCTCGCGCGGCTACAAGGTCAGCGATCCGGCCTGCTACCGGTACCTCGAGGCCGCCCAGAACATGGGCATCAAGAACATCCACCTGCACAAGGGCCCGACGATCTGGCCGCTGGACAAGGATGCGTTCGACGTATCCGACGTCGACCACGCCGCGACCGACTTCCCGGACCTGAACTTCATCGTCGAGCACGTGGGCCTGCCCCGGATCGAGGACTTCTGCTTCATGGCGACGCAGGAGCCCAACGTCTACGCCGGCCTGTCCGTGGTCATCGGCGGCCTGATGTTCGCCCGGCCGAAGTTCTTCGCCAAGGTCATGGGCGAGCTGCTGTTCTGGGTCGGCGAGGACAAGATGACCTTCGGCAGCGACTACGGCATCTGGGAGCCCAAGTGGCAGATCGAGGGCTTCGTGGACTGGGACTACCCCGGTGAGGAGTTCTCCGACTACCCGCGGCTCGGCGTGGCCGGCAAGAAGAAGATCCTCGGCCTGAACGCCGCCAAGCTCTACGGCATCGACGTTCCCAAGGAGTACCAGCTGAAGGACGACTCCGGCGGCCAGCCAGCCGAACGGGACGACGCCAAGCTGGTCGAGGACGCGGCCCCGGTCGCGGGGGCATGACGGCGCAAACGACCGCGACCGGAGCGGGCCCGGGGCAACAGTCCCCCGGGCCCGCTCCGGCGGGCCACGCTGACCGGGGGGAAGGACCCCCCGGAGCCCCCCGCGCTGACCGCGGGGGACGACCCCCCGGAACCCCCCGCGTGCTGGACGCGCTCGGGACGGTGCGTGACCCGGAGCTCGACGAGCCGATCACCTCGCTCGGGTTCGTCGCGTCGTGCACGGTCTCCGCGGACGGGGACGCAACTGTCCGGCTGCGCCTCCCCACCTACTTCTGCGCGCCCAACTTCGCCTTCCTGATGGTGGCGGACGCCTACGACGCGGTGGCCGCGCTGCCGGGCGTGCGCCGCACGGAAATAGTGCTGGAAGATCATTTCGCCTCGGACGCCATCAACGGCGGGGTGGCCGCACACGCGGGCTTCGCGCAATCGTTCGACGGTGAGGCGGTCGGCGAGCTGCACGATCTGCGCGCCGACTTCCTCCGCAAGGCGGTCATGGCCGGCACCGACCTCGTGTGCCGCCCGCTCATCGCGGCTGGCACCGATCCGTCCCGGCTGCCCGGCATGGTCCTGGGTGACCTGCCGCCCTCGCGCGATCTGGACCGGCTGCGGCAGCGCCGGGCCGAGCTGGGCCTGCCCGCCGGCGAGGACGCGCCGCTGCTGATCGACCCCAAGACGGGGGCACCCATCAGCGGCGACGCGATGCCCCTGTACCTGAGAAAGGCGAGGACCACCCGGATCAGTATCGAGTCCAACGGCAGCATCTGCCGCGGCATGCTCCAGTACCGCTACGACACGCAGGGACAGGGCGAGGAGGACCAGTGAAGGCCGTCCGCTTGCACGAATTTCACCAGATGCCGGTGATCGATGAGGTTCCCGAACCTCAGATCAGCGGCCCGCTCGACGTGATCGTGAAGATCGGCGGGGCCGGAGTCTGCCGCACCGACCTGCACATCATCGAGGGCCAGTGGGACGCGGCGATGGGCACGCCGCTGCCCTACATCCTCGGCCACGAGAACGCGGGCTGGGTGTACGAGATCGGCTCGGCGGTCACCAACGTGGCCGTCGGGGACACCGTCATCCTGCACCCCACCCCGACCTGCGGGCTGTGCCACGCTTGCCGGGCCGGCGACGACATGCACTGCGTCAACAGCACGTTCCCGGGCCTGTCCACCGACGGTGGCATGGCCGAGTACCTGCTGACCTCGGCGCGGGCCTGCGTGAAGCTCGACCCGCAGACCCAGCCGCAGGATGTGGCCGCGCTGGCCGACGCCGGAATCACCGCCTACCACGCGGTCCGCAAGGCCATCCCGCTGCTGTACCCCGGCACCACCTGCGTGGTCATCGGGGCGGGCGGCCTGGGCCACATCGGCGTCCAGTGCCTGGCCGCGCTGACCGCGACCCGGATCATCGTCGTCGACCGCAGCCCGGACGCGCTGAAGCTGGCCGAGCAGCTCGGCGCGCAGCACACCGTGGTGGCCGATGGCCGGCACGTCGACGCGGTGAAGGACCTGACCGGCGGCAATGGCGCCGAGGTGGTGCTCAACTTCGTCGCCGAGCAGGGCGCCGAGATGGACGGCTGGAACATGACCGCCGCGGGCGGCTCGTACTTCGTGATCGGCTACGGCGGCCAGCTGGAGATCCCAACGCTGGACATCATCTCCACCGAGCGCAACATCATCGGCAACATCGTCGGCACCTACAACGAGCTCGCCGAGCTGATGGCGCTCGCCCAGGCGGGCAAGGTCACCCTGCACACCCGGACCTACCCGCTGGACGCCGCGGTCGACGCGCTGACCGATCTCGACGCGGGGCGCGTCCGCGGCCGGGCCATTCTCGTCCCTTAGCCCCCATCGCTCACCTGTTTGCCGCACCCGTGCGTCCCGTGCGGACCACGTAAGTCCCAGGAGGACCAATGGCCAAGGAACTGCGTTTCAGTGAGGAAGCCCGGAGCCTGCTGCTGGCCGGTGTTGACCAGCTCGCCGAGGCCGTGAAGTCAACTCTCGGCCCCAAAGGGCGCAACGTCATCCTGGAAAAGATCACCGGGTCGCCGGTCGTCACCAACGACGGCGTGACGATCGCGCGCGAGATTCACCTGAAGAACCAGTTCGAGAACATGGGCGCTCAGCTGGTCAAGGAAGCGGCGATCAAGACCAACGACATCGTGGGCGACGGCACCACCACGGCGACGGTGATCGCCCAGGCGATCGTCCACGAGGGCATGAAGGCCATCGGCGAGGGCGGCAACCCCGTCCTGGTCAAGCGCGGTATCGACCTCGCCATCGGCCGCCTGGTCGAGCGCCTGCGCAGCGTCGCGCACCCGGTCAAGACCGAGCAGGACTACGCCCGGGTGGCCGCGATCTCCGCGAACGACGACGACACGGTGGGCGCGGTCATCGCCAAGGCGCTCTTCACCGTGGGCGACGGCGGCATCGTCACCGTGGAGGAGTCCGCGACCTCCGGGATGAGCGTCGACTTCGTCGAGGGCTTCGAGTTCGACAACGGGTACCTGAGCCCCTACATGGTCACCAACCCGGCCGCCCTGGAAGCCATCGTCGAGGACCCCTACATCCTGCTCTGCAGTGAGAAGATCACCAAGGTCCAGCAGCTGATGCCGTTGCTGGACAAGATCATGCGGGCGCCGCGGCCGCTGGTGATCCTGGCCGAGAACGTCGAGGGCAGCGCGCTGTCCATGCTGGTGCACAACCACGTCAACCGGGTCTTCCAGTGCGTCGCGGTACGGGCCCCCGGCTTCGGGGACCGGCGGCTGCACAAGCTGGAGGACATCGCCGCGCTCACCGGCGGCGCGGTCTGCAGCAAGCACTCCGGGTTCTCGCTGGAGACGATGACCGTCGAGCAGCTGGGCCGGGCCAGCCAGGTCCGGGTCAACGCGGACAGCACCACCATCATCGGCGGCGAGGGCTCGCGTGAGGCGGTGGAGTTCCGCCTGGCCCAGATGCGCTCGGAGATGGAGCGGGCCCAGTTCGGGATCGACGAGGACGTGCTCAGCGAGCGCATCGGCGCGCTGTCGGGCAAGGTCGCCGTGATCAACGTCGGCGCGCCCACCAGCGCCGAGCTCAAGGAACTGCAGCACCGGGTCGAGGACGCGCTGTCCGCGACGCGCGCCGCCATGGCCGAGGGCATCGTGGCCGGCGGCGGCGCCGCGCTGCTGCACGCCGAGGACGCGCTGGACAGCCTCGACGTGAGCGGCGACTACGCCATCGGCGTCGGCATCGTCCGGCGGGCCCTCACCGAGCCCGCCTACCTGATCGCGGCCAACGCCGGTTACGACGGGACCGAGGTCGTGGCGCGGATCACGCCGATGGGGCCGGACGAGGGCTTCGATGCCCTCGAGGGCCGCTACGGTAACATGATCGAGATGGGCATCATCGACCCGCTGCGGGTGGCCCGCTCGGCCCTGCAGAACGGGGCGTCGGTGGCCGGGCTGCTGCTCACGACCAACACGCTGGTCGCCGAGGAGCAGACGCCGTGGGGCGGCAGCCCTGCGCTGATGACCGAGTTCGGCCCGCTGGACGAGGGCCTGAACCAGCCGTCACCGGACTCCAGCACCCCGCAGTCGCTCGGGCTCGGGCCGTCGGTCGGCTGACTTGGTCCCGCTGACCACCGATTCCGCTTTTCCGGCCGCCGAGCGCGGCCTCGGCGACCGCAGTGGGCTCCGCCTGCTGCGCTCGCGCGGCCGGATCCGCGGGGTGGTCGCGCTGCTCGGTCCCGCGTTCGTCGCGGCGGTCGCCTACGTGGACCCCGGCAACTTCGCGACGAACTTCTCCGCGGGCGCGCAGTTCGGCTACGGCCTGGCCTGGGTCGTCGCGCTGGCCAACCTGATGGCCATGATGGTGCAGTACCTGTCGGCCAAGGCCGGCGTGGCCACCGGGCGTGACCTGCCCGAATTGTGCCGGGAGAGGTTCCCGCGCGCCGTCACCCGGGCGCTGTGGGCGCAGGCCGAGCTGATCGCGATCGCAACCGACCTGGCTGAGTTCGTCGGCGCCGCGATCGGGTTGAACCTGCTCTTTCACGTGACGCCTCTGGTGGCCGGGCTGATGACCGCGGTCGTCGCGTTCGGCATCCTGGCCCTCCAGCAGCGCGGGTACCGCCGTTTCGAGCTGGCCATCGCCGCCTTGCTCGGCATCGTGTCGCTGGGGTTCGCCTACGACCTGGTCGCGGTGCACGCCGCTCCGGCCGCGATGGCCGGCGGCTTTGCCCTGCACCTGCCGTCGAGCAGCCTGCTGCTGGCCTCCGGCATCATCGGGGCCACGGTCATGCCGCACGCCATCTATCTGCATTCGGCGCTGACGAAGTCCCGCGTGCCGTGCCGCGACGACGCCGAGCGCCGGGAACTGCTGAGGTTCCAGCGGCTCGACGTGGTCGTCGCGCTGGGTGCCGCCGGACTGATCAACCTGGCCATGCTCTTCGTGGCCGCCGCGCTGTTCAGCCGTACCGGCGACGCACCGCTCAACTCGCTGGCCGCGGCGCACGCCGGGCTCGGGCACGTCGTCGGCGGCGGCGCTGCGCTGGCGTTCGCCGTCGCGCTGCTCGCCTCCGGGCTGTCGTCCTCCAGCGTCGGCACCTACGCCGGCCAGGTCGTCATGCAGGGCTTCGTGCACCGCCGGATCCCGCTGTTCGCCCGGCGCGCGCTCACCATGCTGCCCGCGCTGGCCGTCCTGGGGCTCAACCTCCCGGCCACCGCGAGCCTGGTCATCTCCCAGGTCGTGCTGTCGTTCGGGATTCCGTTCGCGCTGGTCCCGCTGCTCCTGCTGACCCGCCGCGCCGACGTCATGGGCGCGCTGGTGAACCGGGGCCTGACCACCGCGCTGACCGCGGGCATCGCGGTCGTCATCATCGTGCTGAACGGCTACCTGATCTACTCCACCGTGACCGGCTGACCCCCGGCCCCCGCCGGCTGACCCCCCGGCCCGCGAGCCGGCCGGGTGTCTAACCGAGGGCGAGCGGTAACCGGCCCGGGACGGTATGAGACATTGTGCGCATGCCTGAGGTCCCGTATCCCGCGGATGGTGGTGCAACCCACGGTTATCTGTCCGTTCCCGGCGGCCCGGGGACGATCCCGCCACCGGGGCGATGGCCCGGTGTCGTGGTCATCCACGAGGCGTTCGGCCTCACCGATGGCATCAAGCAGCACGCGGACCGGCTCGCCCGCGCCGGGTACCTGGCGTTCGCGCCCGACCTGTTCCTGGGCAAGCCGTGGGTGCGCTGCATCCGCGGCGCGATCCAGCAGCTGCGCGCGGAATCGGGACCGGCCTTCACCACGCTGGAGGCGGCCCGGGCGTGGCTGGCCTCGCGGCCGGACTGCTCCGGGAAGACCGGGGTGATCGGCTTCTGCATGGGCGGCGGGTTCGCGCTATTGTGCGCGCCCCGGGACGGCTTCACCGCGGTCAGCGTGAACTACGGGCCGGTCCCCACGGACCCCGAGCGCTCGCTCGAGGGCGCGTGCCCCATCGTGGGCAGCTACGGCGGCCGCGACCCGATGGGCGTTCAGCCGCCGCAACGGCTGGAGCAGGCGCTGACTGCGCTGGGCGTGCCGCATGACATCAAGATCTACCCCGACGCTGGCCACCGCTTCATGAACAAGGCCGCATCCGCCCTCGCGCCGCTGGCCAGGACGGCCCGGATGGACTACGACGAGGACGCCGCCGAGGACTCCTGGCGCCGCATTCTCAAGTTCTTCGGCGAGCACCTGTGTTAGTGGCCCTGGTAGCGCGGCCGCTCCTTGCGCACGAAGGCCATCGTGGCCGCCCGGTGGTCGGCGGTCTGCCCGAGCCGGGCCTGCAGTTCCGCCTCCTCGTCCAGGGCGTCGGCCAGGTCGCGCGAGGACGCGTACTGCAGCGCCTGCTTGATGGCGGCGTAGGCCTGGGTCGGGCCCGCCGCGAGCCGCCGGGCCAGGTCGAGTGCGCTCTCGCTGAACTCTTCATCGGGGACCACGGACGTCACCAGGCCGAGGCCGAGTGCGCGATCGGCGGGGATGGGCTCGGCCAGCATCAGCAGTTCGGTCGCCCGGGCCAGGCCGACCAGGCGCGGCAGCGTCCACGACACGCCCGAGTCGGGGCCCAGTCCGACCAGCGAAAATGACATCACGAAGCTCGCCGCGCGGGCCGCCACCCGGAAGTCGCACGCGAACGCCAGGGCCGCGCCCGCGCCGGCTGCTACCCCGTTCACGGCGGCGACGACCGGCTTCGGCATGGTCACGATCTCGGTAACGATCGGGTTGTAATGCTCGCGGACCGTATTGAGCGCCTTGTCGCCCGCCGCCAGCAATTCCGCGTGCTCAACCAGGTCCTGACCTGCGCAAAAGCCGCGGCCCTGACCGGTGATCACCACCGCGCGGACCGGCTCCGCGGCGGCCCGCCGCAGCGCGGCCAGCAGGCTCGTTTTCATCTCGGCGGTCAGCGCGTTCATCGCGGCGGGCCGGTTCAGCCTGATCACGGCGACCGTCTCAGCCGTCTCATAGAGCACGCTATCCGTCATTGTCGTCTCCTCGGCTCGCCGGGCCCTCGAACGCGATCATTACCATTCTGCGTCCGAACACGGGATAATAGGGCGACTGACAGAGACGGTTGAGACTGGCCGGTTCCGCCGCAGGCGCCGGGACCGCAGACGAGTAGAGCCAGTGGAGCCACAAGAGTCCGGCGCGGATCCAGGGAAGAAGGGGTGCAGGATGGCGGCGATGAAGCCGCGGACGGGCGACGGTCCGCTGGAGGTCACCAAGGAGGGACGCGGCATCGTGATGCGCGTGCCCCTGGAAGGTGGGGGCCGCCTGGTCGTCGAACTGTCCGCAGATGAGGCTGCCAAGCTCGGCGACGCCCTGAAGAACGTCGTCGGCTGACTCTTGCCGGTCGATATCGACGTCACCACGATGGCCGCGGCGGAGCGGCCCCTGGACGACTGTCTCACCAGTCCGGGCGGTACGGCCGGCGCATCGCTGCTCGCGGTCCCCATCCGGCGCCCGGAGGTTCGCCGCGCGGCCGCGGCGGAAGCCGCCGACGGAGCCCCCGACGGAGCCCCCGACTGGGCGTCTCTGACCGGCGTCGGCACCTCGGCGCTGGCCCCGGCCACCGGGCTCAGTGCGGCCGAGGCGATCTCCGCCTACGACATGTCCGGCAAGGCCGGCGAGGTGGCCCGGATGGCGGCCAGGACGCCGGACGGCGTGATCCGGCTGATCCTGCTGGGCGTGGGCGACGGTTCCCCCGCTGACCTGCGGCGCGCCGGCGCCGCGCTGGCCCGGCAGGTGGAGCGCGGCCAGCAGGCGGTAGCCGCGCTGCCGTCCAGCGCCACCAGCGACGAGGTGGACGCGTTCACGCAGGGCCTGCTCCTGGGCGGTTACACGTTCACGATGGGCTCCGAGGCCAGCGGTTCGCCCCCCGCCGGTGGGCGGGCGGTCCGGCTGCTCGTGCCGTCCCCGGACGGCGGCGAAGGCCCCGAGCCGGGCCCGGCCACCACGATCGCGGCGGCGGTGGCGCTGGCCCGCGACCTGATCAACACCCCGTCAGACATCAAGACCCCGGAATGGCTGGCCGCCCGCGCGGTGGACGCCGCCGGTCGCCACGGCCTCGACGTGCGGGTCCGGGACGAGGCGGAGCTGGCCCGGGAGGGTTTCGGCGGCATCGTCGCCGTCGGTGCCGGTTCGGCGCACCCGCCCCGGATGATCGAGCTCAGCTACACCCCGGGCCCGCCGGACGGCGTGCAGACGCACATCGTCCTGGCCGGCAAGGGCATCACGTTCGACAGCGGCGGGCTGTCGCTGAAGCCCAGTGACGGCATGAAGGCGATGAAGACCGACATGGCCGGCGGGGCCGCGGTGATCGCCGCGATGTCCGCGCTCGCGGCGCTGGGCGTCCGCGCCCGCGTGACCGGCCTGATCGCCGCGGCGGAGAACATGCCGTCCGGATCGGCGATGCGGCCGGGGGACATCATCACCGCCTACGGCGGCCGGACGGTGGAGGTGCTGAACACCGACGCCGAAGGCCGCCTGGTCCTGGCCGACCTGCTCGCCTACGCCGACGCCGCGCTCGGCCCCTCGGTCATCGTCGACCTCGCCACCCTGACCGGGGCGGCCCGGATCGCGCTCGGCTCCTCCACCGGCGCCCTGTACGCCAGCGAGGACGGCCTGGCCACGGCGCTGACCGAGGCCGGGGCCGCCGCCGGGGAGCCGCTGTGGCGGATGCCCATGCCCGCCGACTACGCCACCGCCCTGACCTCGGTGACCGCCGACATCGCGCACATCCCGAGCGGCATGAACGGCGCCCGGAACGGCCAGGCCGGGTCCATCGTGGCGGCGATGTTCCTGCGCGAGTTCACCGGCGGCCGCCGGTGGGCGCACCTGGACATCGCGGGCCCGGCGCGGGCCGGCAGCGACGACGGCGAGATCACCAAGGGCGGGACCGGCTTCGGTACCCGCCTGCTGCTGCACTGGCTGACCAGTTAGGCAAGCGGCTCAGGAACGTTTCACGGCCGCCAGGATGCCCTCACCGACGGGCAGGAACAGCGGCATGAGCCGGTCGTCGGAGCGCATCACCTCGGCCAGCTCGTGCACCTGCGCGGCGCCCGGGCCTGCCCAGTCCGCGGTCCCGTTGCCGGCCGCGGCCGAGCCGGCCAGCTCCGGCGGCACGACCACGTTGTCGAAGGCCACGATGCCGCCGACCCGCAGCAGGCGCAGCGCGGCCTCCAGGTAGTCGGGGTACTCGCGGCTGTCCGCGTCGCAGAACACCATGTCGTAGACGCCGTTGGACAGCCGGGGCAGTACGTCCAGCGCGCGGCCCAGGATCAGCCGGTACCGGTTCGCGGCGAACCCGGCCCGCGCGAACGCCTTGCGCGCCATCCGCTGGTACTCGGGTTCCACGTCCACGCTCGTCAGCACGGCGTCCGGCCGCATGCCGCGCAGCAGCCAGATGCCGGACGAGCCGCACCCGGTGCCGATCTCGACCACCGTGCGCGCGGCGATCGCCGCGGCCAGGAACCGGAGGACGGCACCGCTGGCCGGCGTGACCGGCTCGCTGCCGCCGAGATCCTCGGCGCTGGCCCGCGCCTCCAGCAGCGGTTCGTCCTCGGGAAGGTAGCCGTCCGCGTAACCGAATGCTGCCTGCACGTTCGCGATGATTTCCTCCCCCGGGAAGAAAATGGATCCGGAACGGAGCCTAGTGCCCACCGCCCGCCACGGGAACCAATTCGCCCCGCTGAGCCGTTAGTTATGTCGGCAGGCGGCTGGCACGAGCAGAGAATTGCGGGCACGATGGCTCTGACTGAGGCAGCACCGACTGAGGCGGCACCGGCCGAACCAGCACCGACTGAGACGGCACCGGCCGAGGCGGCACCGACGAAGGCACCCGACGAGGCGAGGGGGTACGCCGTGGAGGAGGCCAGCCCGCACATCACCCCCGCGTCCCCGTGGACCGCCCCCAGCTGGGACGACGTTGTGCGTACGCACTCGGCGCGGGTGTACCGCCTGGCCTACCGGCTGACCGGCAACCCGCACGACGCCGAGGACCTCACCCAGGAGGTCTTCGTGCGCGTGTTCCGGTCGCTGGCCAGCTACACGCCTGGCACGTTCGAGGGCTGGCTGCACCGGATCACCACCAACCTTTTCCTGGACTCCGCGCGCCGCCGGCAGCGGATCCGCTTCGAGGGCCTCGGCCAGGACGTCGCGGGCCTGGTCGGCGGCGACCCGAGCCCGGCCCAGGCCTTCGACGACCGCCATCTGGACGGCGACATCCAGGCCGCGCTGCGGGACCTGGCGCCGGACTACCGCGCCGCCGTGGTGCTGTGCGACATCGAGGGCCTGTCGTACGAGGAGATCGCGGACACCCTCGGCGTGAAGCTCGGCACGGTCCGGAGCCGGATCCACCGTGGCCGCGCCCAGTTGCGGGCGGCTCTTGAGCACCGCCGCCCGCGCCGGGCCGAGGCCGGGCAGGGGGAGTAGCCGTGAGCCACCTGGGCCGCCGCCTCACCGCCCTCATCGACGGTGAGCTCAGTGCCGCTGAACGGGACCGCGTGCACGCCCACCTGGCCCGGTGCGCGGCGTGCCGGGCCGAGGCCAACGAGCTGCGCGCGCTGAAGAAGCGGATGCGGGGCCTGCAGGACCTGGCCGCGGACGCGGACCTGGCCCAGCGACTCATCGCGATCCCCCGGCCGGGCGGCAGCCCGGCTCCGCTCCGCGACCGGGCGCCCCGGCATCGCGGCCGCTACGTGGCCCTCGGCGTCTCCTGCGTCGTGGCGGGCCTGGGCGTGACCGCGTTCACCGTGGGCGGCAGCCCGCCCGCGCCCGGGCCGCGGGTCACGCCGCCGATCGAGATGTACAGCGTCGAGCACGCCATGACCACCGGCCAGATCCCCGTCGGCGGCTCGCCCGTCGTCCCCGTGCCGGCGCTCACCGGCTCGTCGGCCGCACCGTGAATCAAACCATGATCCGACTGCGCACGATCCAGATGCACTGGCCCCTGGCCGCCGTCACCGTGGCGGCGCTGCTGGTGCCGTGCCTGCTCGTGGCCGCCTGCGGCCGCTCCGCGGCCCCCGTCGCCAGCTCGCCGAAGCTGCTGCCGCCCGGTACGGGGGGCCGGCCGGCGCTCAAGCCGGGCCCGCCGCGCGACGGCGGTCCGGGCCTGCAGTTGCTGCGGCAGGCGGCGCGGGCCGGGTCGCACGTCTCGTACGAGGGCGTGGAGATGGTATCCGCGTGGGGCGCGGCCGGTGACACCACGGTAATAGCGAACATCTGGCACCACAGCGGGGGAGACACGCTGGTCCAGTCGGCCGCGGCCGGAGCCGGGGCAGCCAGTGCGGCCCAGCAGGCAAGCGTGGCGGGCGTGTCCGACGACACCAACAGCCAAGCCCCCGAGGGCGTCCTCGGGGTCACCGGGCAGCTGGTCTCGCTGCTGAACGCCAACTACGATCTGGCCTACCTGGGGGCGGGCTCGGCGGACAGCCGGCCCGCGCAGGTGGTCGAGGCGCGCCGCGAGGACGGCTCGCTGGCGGCGCGGTTCTGGCTGGACCAGGCGACCAAGCTGCCGCTGCGCCGCGAGGTGTACGACTCCGGCGCCCACCTTGTCAGCGAGGACGTCTTCATCGACCTCAAGGTGGGCGCGGCCGCCGCGGACACCGGGCCCGCCGCATCGGCCGCGCCTGCGAAGGGTGCGACGGCCGGGACGCGGCTCACCGCCGTGGACGTGACCCGGATGCGCGCCCGCGGCTGGCCCGTTCCCGCCGCGCTGCCGGGCGGCCTGTCCCTGTTCGCGGCGGGCGCGGCCCCCACCCGCTCGGGCCAGGTTCTCGACCTGGGGTATTCGGACGGCCTGTTCGTGGTGTCGGTGTTCATGCAGCGTGGCGAACTGCCATCCAAGCTGGCGGGCTGGCAGAAGATCACCCTGGACGGCCGCGACGTGTACACCGGCCGGCCCGACCGGCGCAGCGTCACCTGGGCGGGCCGTGGTTTCGTGTTCACGATCATGGCCGACGCGCCGGCGGCCACCCTGGACCAGGCCGTCGGCACGCTGCCGTACAACAAGCCGCCGGGCTTCTGGAAGCGGCTGGCACAGGGCTTCGGGCGCCTGGCCTCCTGGGTGAACCCATTCCGCTGACCACCGCCGTCGGCCAGCCGGCCCGACGTCCCAGGCCGCCTCCCCGGCCGACTTGCCCCGCAGCCGGGCTGCCCCTCCCCGCCAGGCGGCCGGACGGATTACAGTGGACCCGGAGCGGCACCCCGCCGCTGGCGTGAAATGCCGTTGGAGACCCGGTGTTCGACCTGTCCCCGTTGAAGCTGCTGTTTCTTGCCGTCATCGCACTGGTGGTGTTCGGCCCGAACGAGCTGCCCAAGATGGCGGCCAAGGCCGGCAAGGCCCTCCGCGAACTGCGGCGGATCGCCGAAGGCGCCAAGTCTGACCTGCGCGAGGGCCTCGGCCCGGAGTTCGCCGATTTCGACGTCGAGGACCTGAACCCGCGGCGCTTCGTCCAGAAGCACCTGCTCAGCGACCTGAACGGCGACGTGAACGGCCACGACGGCGCCGAGGCCGCGGCCAGGTACTCGTCCCCCTCCCACGCCGGCGCCCTCCTCCCCGGCGAGGAACCCCCCTTCGACACCGAAGCGACATGATTCCCGGGGGGCGACCCCCCGGAACCCCCCGCATGCGCTCCGCGCCCGCGCGGTGGTACTTCGCCGACACAGCGGCCGCTCGCCGGGCCGGAGGCCCGGACTCGCTAGCCGCTATGAACGCCTCGCCGTAACCAGCGCGGAGTGTTCGCCGATATTCACCGGCCGCTCACCGGGCACAAGGCCCGGTTCGCTGGGCCGGTATGAGCGTCTCGCCGTAGCCCGTGGCGGTGCTCGCCGGCAGACCGGCCGCTCGCCCGACCTTCGGCCGGGGTCGCGGGGCCGGTATGAGCGTCTCGCCGTAGCCCGTGGCGGTGCTCGCCTGAAGAACCCGCACGAAGGAATCCCCGAATCGGGCCCCTGATGCCCAAGAGCCCCGCGAGTCACACTTGCGTATCGCTCGCCCCGCCATCTGCCCCGCCATCTGCTTACGGGAGCGGCGTCCGCTAGAGCGGGCTGAGGGGGAGGGAACGTCCGGCTAGGCCGCGGGCGCGGCTGGCCAGGCCTTCGGCGATCTTGGACAGGGCCGTGGCCGCGGGGGAGGACGGGTCACTGAGGACCAGCGGCTGTCCCGCGTCGCCGCCCTCGCGCAGCCGGGTGTCCATCGGGACCTGGCCGAGCAGCGGGACCTGTGCCCCGGTGATCCGGGTCAGCGCCGCCGCGACCGTCTCGCCGCCGCCCGAGCCGAAGATGTCGGTGTGCTCCCCGCAGTGCGGGCAGACCAGGTAGGACATGTTCTCGATGACCCCGGCGATGCGCTGATGGGTCTGCATCGACACGGCACCGGCGCGCTCGGCGACCTCGGCCGCCGCGAGCTGCGGCGTGGTCACCACGAGCAGTTCGGCGGTGGGCAGCATCTGCGCCACCGAGATGGCCATGTCCCCGGTGCCGGGCGGCAGGTCGAGCAGCAGGAAGTCGAGGTCACCCCAGTACACGTCGGTGAGGAACTGCTGCAGCGCCCGGTGCAGCATCGGGCCGCGCCAGACCACCGGCGCGTTGCCCTTGGTGAACATCCCGATGGAGATGACCTTTATGCCGTGCGCCGACGGCGGCATGATCATCTTTTCCACCTGGGTCGGCGTCCCGGTCACCCCCAGCATCCGCGGTACCGAATGCCCGTAGATGTCGGCGTCCGCCACCCCGACCTTCGCCCCGGAGGCGGCCAGGGCCGCGGCCAGGTTCACCGTCACTGACGACTTGCCGACGCCGCCCTTGCCGCTGGCCACCGCGAAGACCCGGGTCAGCGAGCTGGGCTGGGCGAAGGGAATCTCCGGTACCGGCTGGCCACCGCGCAGCTGAGTCTGCAGCGCCCGGCGCTGTTCGTCGCTCATCACGTCGAGTTCCACCCGGACCCGGGACACGCCCTCGACGGCGCTGACCGCGGCGGTCACCTCGCGCGTGATCGTGTCGCGCAGCGGGCAGCCGGCGACGGTAAGCCAGACATCGACCCGGACCGAGCCGTCCGGTGCGATGTCGATGTTCTTGACCATGCCGAGTTCCGTGATCGGCCGCTTGATCTCCGGATCGTTCACGCTGGCGAGCGCCTGGGACACCTGATCGGCCGTCGGGGAGGACACGGTGGGGGACGTCATGGCCTCATGCTACGAACCCCGTGCGCGCGAGGCGAAACCGCGGAGGTCTAACGCACACGCTGTCACCGTCGCTGTACTACTTGTGACCGTATATGTGAGGCGCGCCAGGAAGCACGGGCCATGTGATGCTGCTTCCGCGCTTGCGCCGGTAGGTGCTGATTCTTCCCCGCGGGACCCGTACCGCGGCGCCGCTGTGGCCGGGCACCGGGGCCCCTGCCACCGCAGCGTCGCTGCTGTGGGCCGCCGCGGCTTTCTCCTGCCGTCCGTCGATCAGGCCGGCGCCGGCCTACAGCACGCCCCATGAGGCGAGCGCGGCGGCCAGGCCGGACGTCAGTGGCAGGTCCGGCACGTCCGCGGCGGCTACCCAGCGGGCGTCGGCGGCATCATCCCCGGCCGTCAGGGTGCCGCCCGTCACGGTGGCCTCGTAGTCGCGGATATCGATGACGGTGCCGCCCGGCCCGGGCCGTTCGACCGCGCCGAGCAGTGGCCCGGGAAGCACGCTCAGGCCGGTCTCCTCACGCATCTCCCGGGCCAGCGCCTGCGCGTCGGTCTCGCCGGGCTCGATCCGGCCACCAGGCAGCGACCAGCGCCCGGCCTCGGGGTCGTGCCCGCGCTTGATGAGCAGCAGCCGCCCGGCGCCGTCCCGGACGACGGCGCCGACACAGGGAATGCGGCGGACATTCACGGCGTGCGGCTCGCTGTTTTCACGTCGGCACCTTTCCGGATTGTCCGTTACGGCATATTTCCTGCGTACGTTCACAGCGTAACCGTGGTCGCGGCTATGGCCGGTGGCCGGAAAATAACGCGAATGGACCACGGCCAGAATATCCCGATTCTGGCTACTTAGTGTAACTAGTTTGCGATGTCTGTCCGGTTATGACAGAGCGTACATGGGTGACTCTAAATCAGCAATTTTCGCCGGCACAGACGGTCACAGATCGGTTGCGGAGCTTGCCGGGGCCGACCTCGCCGATACACTTAGTTAGCAATCAGATGCAAATAAGCTAAAGATCTGGTTACAGAGAGCAATAATCTCTCGTTCGTGTCAACCGCCTTACGCCTTCTTGCGCCTTGCCAGTGCGAGGCCTCGAAGGGGCCGGTGAGCAAAAGTAAATCGGCACGCGCTGGCCGCCACAAAAAGGCGGCTCTGCCCGGTGACCGCAATTCACCGGGCAGAGCCTTGAATCTCGCCCTGTACAGAAGGGACGGAGACCAATGTGTCACTTTAGCAATGCCGCCTATGCTGAACTACCCGGCCGGCAACCCGACCGACATGCCGCGCCCGTGGCTGAACGTTCAGCCGCTGAGCAGCTACAGCAACGGCACGGTGTACGACAACCAGCTCTGGCGCTACTCGTACGGCGTCGAGCCCTAAGCCGGCCCGGAACTGACTGCATAGTCACCGGATAGTCACCGGATAGTCACCGGCCACCTGACGGGCGGCAGGCCTCGTGCCTGCCGCCCGTCAGTGCTTCCGGGCCGGGCTTTCCGGGCCGGGCTTGCCGGCCGGGCTTTCCGGGGAACCGGGCGGTCCTGCGTACGATGGGCCGGTGCGCATCGACCTGCACACCCACAGCAGTGCGTCCGACGGCACCGATCCGCCCGCCGAGGTCATGCGGCGCGCTGGGGAGCGCGGGCTCGACATGGTGGCGCTGACCGACCATGACACGGTGGCGGGTCACGCCGAGGCCCGCGCCGCGCTCGCGGCCAGCCCGTCAGGCCCCGCTCTCATCCCCGGCATGGAGCTGTCCTGCCGCCTGGACGGGCGGAGCCTGCACCTGCTGGCCTACCTGTTCGACCCGGCTCATCCCGGCCTGGCGGGAGAACTCGTGAGCATCCGCGGCGACCGGGTACGCCGGGCCCGCGCCATGGTCGCCAAGCTGGGTGCCCTCGGCACCGGCGTCACCTGGGAGCAGGTCGCCGCGATCGCCGGTGACGGTGTGGTGGGCCGTCCGCACATCGCTCGCGCGCTGGCTGCCGCCGGCGCGATCAACGCCCCGGCCGAGGCGTTCAGCACCGAATGGATCGGTGACGGCGGCCGCGCCTACGAGGACAAGTACGCCCTCGACCCGGCCGTGGCGATCGGGCTGGTGCGCGACGCGGGCGGGGTCAGCGTCCTGGCGCACCCGGGCACGGCCGGGTACGAAGTACCGGATGACGTCATCAGGCGGCTGGCCGCCGCCGGGCTGGCCGGCGTTGAGGTCTGGCATCCCGAGCAACCCCCGGCCGAACGGGCCCGGGCGCGAGCTCTCGCCGATGATCTGGGCCTGGTGCCCACAGGCGGCAGTGACGACCACGGTGCGCTGACCGGGTACCGGATCGGCTGCGAGACCACCCCCGCGCAGGCCTGGGAGCGCCTCGCCGCGCACGCCTCCGCCGTACCGTGACCGCCAGGTCCCGCGTCGTGATGAAGCCCACGCTACACACGTGCATGCACGGCAAGAATGAGGCATCCACCCGTCTTAAAGTTTGCGCAGGCAGGTCATTCTCGTTGGTCTGGAATCGGCCGTCGTCGGCCTAGTGGCTGCGGTTTTGCTGCTGCACAGAGGTTCGCCGCGCGCTTTCCGGCATACGGCCGCGTCCGTCTGGCTGAGCAGAGGGGCCGATATCGTTGCCGTGGCTGCGTGGCTGGTGGAAACCGTGCACCGGACCTATGCCCACCCGATGCCCGACGCTGGCGAGCGCGGGCGTACGGCCATGGACCAGTTCTTCACGCGAGTCGAAACCGAGGGAAGTGCCCTGCATGTGCCCTCAGACGGTGCAGTTTGATGCAAAATCACAGGTCAGAAGCGTGCCGTGAGGTTCTTCGCCGAAGTCTTCGTCACCCTGCTGGTCATCATCGACCCGCCGGGGACGGTGCCGGTGTTCCTGGGCCTGACCCGCGGCCGGTCGGCGCGGGCCCGGAACCGCCTGGCGTGGCAGGCCGCCGTCGTCGCGTTCGGCGTCATCGTGGCGTTCGCGCTGTTCGGCCGGACGATCCTCAGCTACCTCGGGGTCGGGCTGCCCGCGCTGGAGGGCGCCGGCGGCCTGCTGCTGCTGCTCGTCTCCCTGGAACTGCTGACCGGCAAGGCCGATGAGCCCACCTCCGAGCAGCGCGCCCGGGCCAACGTCGCGTTCGTGCCGCTGGGCACGCCGCTGCTGGCCTGCCGGGGGCGATCGTCGCCACCATGCTGTACGTTCAGCGGATCCATAACCTGGCCAACGTGCTGGCCCTGGCGCTGGCCATCCTGGCCGTGATGATCGTGGTGTGGCTGGCGATGCGGTTCTCCACCGTTATTCACCGGATTCTGACCGACAACGGGGTGGAACTGCTGACCCGCATCGCCGGGCTGCTGCTGTCGGCGATCGCCGTCCAGCTCGTCGCCACCGCGGCGCTCGCCTTCGCGCACTAGCACTGACCGAATCGCGCGGGCCGTTTGCGCGGGCCGTTTTGTCGGGCCCAGCTGATAGCTTTCGTGCGGTGACAAGGAGGAGCGCATGGGCGCGGCGGAGCAGCTCAGCTTCGGCGGGATGCCGCAGAAGCTGTACGCGTGTACCCCGACGCGGCTGACCTCGTGGCTGGATTGCCCGCGGCGCTACCGGATGACGTACCTGGACCGGCCGCCCCCGCCCAAGGGCGCGCCGTGGGCGCACAACAGCGTCGGTGCCAGCGTGCACAACGCGCTGGCGGGCTGGTGGCGGCTGCCGCTGGCGGGGCGCACCGTGACCGCGGCCGGTGACCTGCTGCAGGCCGGATGGATCAGCCAGGGGTTCGCGGACGAGCGGCAGTCCGGGCGGCAGCGCGCGCGGGCCCGGGCGATGGTCGAGTCCTACGTGGCCACGCTCGATCCGGCCGATGAGCCGCTGGGCGTGGAGCGGACGGTCGCGGCCCGCACCGACCGCATCGCGGTGTCCGGGCGCATCGACCGGCTGGATGAGCGCCTAGCCGCCCAGGCTGACAGCGAACCCAGCACCGAGCTCGTCGTCGTGGACTACAAGACCGGGCGGCATCTGCTCAGCACGGACGACGCGCGCAGTTCGCTCGCGCTCGCCCTGTACGCGGTCGCGGCCGCGCGTTCGCTGCGCCGGACCTGCCACCGGGTGGAGCTGCACCACCTGCCCAGCGGGAGCGTGCTCAGCTGGGAGCACACCGACGGCACGCTCGCCCGGCAGATGGGCCGGGCCGAGGACATCGCCGCCGAGTGCGCCGGCGCCGACGAGGCCTACCGCGGCGGCCTGGCGCCGGCGCAGTATGACGAGGTGTTCCCGCCGCGCCCCGGACCGGGCTGCGGCTGGTGTGACTACCGGCAGCACTGCCCCCAGGGGGCCGCGGCCAGCCCCGCCCACTTGCCCTGGGACGGCCTGAGGGACGACGAGAACGGCTAGAGCTGGCGGGCCCGGGCTTCCCGCCCCGCTGCCCGGTCCCGGCCATCCGCCGCGGCCTCAGCCCCATGCCAGAACGCATTGAGCGCGCTGGCGGTGGTCTCCGGCGCGTCGACGGCGGGGGAGTGCGCCGCCGCCGGGATGCAGACACGCTGGGCGGTCAGCCGCGCCGCCATCTCCTCCTGCGCGGTCGGCTCCCACTTGTCGTCATCCTCGCCGTACAGCACGAGGAGCGGGGCCTCCGCCGACTCGGCGAGCTCGCCGGTGCGGTCAGGGGCGCCGAGCAGGTAGTGGCCCATGACGCGCAGGCCGACGGCGGAGTTGCGCAGCATCCGGTCCCGCAGGAAGGCGATGATCTCAGCGCCGACGCCCGCGGCGGTGGCCTGCGGCGCCAGCATGGTCTCCCAGATGTGCCGGATCGTCCGCCGCATCACCTCGGGGCTGCTGCCGTCCAGGCTGGCGGTGAGCTGTGCCAGGTCGGCGGCCGCCGCTCCGGTCAGGCGGCCCGGCCCGGAGCTCATGAACGTGAGCGATCCGATGTGGGAGGCGCCCGCCAGGACCGCCTCCCGGACCACCAGGCCGCCGAAGGAGTGGCCCACCACGTGGACCGGCCCCCGGCCCGCGCCGCCGTTGCCGTCCGGGACCGCCGCACGGGCGGCCACGGCGTCGATGACCGCGGCGATGTCGAATCCAAGCTCGGCGATGGCATAGGCCCGGGGATCGTCCGGGCCGGCCGTCTCGTACTGCCCGCGCATGTCGATGGCGAGCACGCGCCGCCCGGCCGCGGCCAGCTGATGCAGGATGGCCAGGAAATCTTCCTTGCTCCCGGTGAAACCGGGTACCAGGATGGCGGGCTGCCGCTCACAGACTCCTGAGCCAGGGATGGCCTCGAGCGCCGCAAACGCCCCGCGGCTCGTCTCGATGGCCGTCCGCCGGACGCCGTCAGGCAGGATGAGGGACGTGGGTGTGCTCACCGTGGGAACCCTTACCGAGCACTGCAGATGCCCATGCTGATAGACGTATGGGGGAACGTCGCTGTTGCCATTGAATCACGCGCGCGAGGCCGGGATCACACGGCGGCGCCCGCTGGGACCACCCGCTGAGGCTGCCGCTGGGCCAGCCGTGCGTTCGCGTCGGCCAGCGGCTCGCCCCGTAGGTGGGCGCGTGGGTCAGGATGCTGGCTGACCGCCGCGCGTCCGCCGCCGCCGTGGCCGCGCGGTGTGCTCACCACCGCCCGTGGCCAAGGACGCGGCCGGCTGGCCGGCGCCCTCCCGCGGCTCGTGCGCCGCTGGCGCGTCCGGGGTCCGGGCGTCCCGGCCGCCCCGGGTACGCCGCCGCACGCGGGTCCGCTCGCGGGGCGCGGCGTCACTCCCGTCACCAGCGTCAGTACCGTCGGCCGGGTGCCCGCCCTGGTCTGGCGACGTGGCCGCCCCGTGCCGCCGGCTGCGGCCGCCCCGGCCCGGGCCGTTTCGCGGGCCCTTCGAGCCCGCCGTCGCCAGCCGCCCGGTCTCACCGATGTCCTCGATGTCCTCGGCGTCCAGGCCGGCCCGGCTGCGCATGGCGCGCGGCAGCGTGCCGGTCGCGGTCCGGGGGATGTCCAGCTCGGTGAAGAGTCGATCGGACGTGGAGTACGTCTCGGCCGGCTCGGCCCGGTCCAGGCCCAGAGCCGTGTCGATGAGCTTCCAGCGGTGCATGTCGCGCCAGTCGACGAACGTCACCGCGACGCCGTCCCGCCCCGCGCGGCCGGTTCGCCCGATGCGGTGCAGGTAGGCCTTGTCGTCGTCGGGGCATTCGAAGTTCACGACGTGCGTGACGTCCTCGACGTCGAGCCCGCGCGCGGCCACGTCGGTGGCCACGAGCACGTCGACCTTGCCGCTCCGGAACGCGCGCAGCGCGCGTTCCCGCTGGCCCTGGCCGAGGTCGCCGTGTACCGTCGCGACCGCGAAACCGCGGGTGGTCAGGGCGCCCGCGACCTGATCGGCCGCGCGCTTGGTCTGGCAGAACACCATCGTCAGGCCCCGGCCCTCGGCCTGCAGAACGCGCGCCAGCACCTCGATCTTGTCCATGTGGTGGACGCGGAAGACGTGCTGCCGGGTCGTCGGGACCGGTGCCGGAGCGTCGATCGTCTCGGCGCGCACGTGGGTCGGCTGGTGCAGGTGCCGCCGCGCCAGCGTGACGACCTCACCGGGCATCGTCGCCGAGAACAGCATCGTCTGCCGGCCGTCGGGGGTGAGCTGCAGGATGCGCTCCACGTCCGGCAGGAAGCCGAGGTCGAGCATCTTGTCTGCCTCGTCCAGGACGAGGGTGCGGACGTCGCCTAGGCCCAGGTGCCGCTGGCCGACCAGGTCGAGCAGCCGCCCAGGGGTGCTGACGACGACGTTGACGCCCGCGCGGAGAGCCTCGATCTGCGGTTCGTAGGCGCGGCCGCCATAGACGGTCAGCACGCGTGTGCCCAGGCCGGACGCCGCCATCCGGAGATCGCCGGCCACCTGGACCGCCAGTTCCCGGGTCGGCACGACCACCAGCGCGCGCGGCGCCTTCGGGGCGGCCGCCGGGCTGTCCTGCAGCCGCTGCAGCAGCGGGATGCCGAAGCCCAGCGTCTTGCCGGTGCCGGTGCGGGCCTGGCCGATGATGTCGTGGCCGCCCAGCGCGATCGGCAGGGTCAGGGCCTGAATGGGGAAGGTGGTGTAGATTCCTGCGGCCTCGAGGGCCGCGCAGATCGTGTCGGAAACGCCGAATTCGCGGAAAGGTACCGCGTGTGCCGCGCCCGCGCTTGCGGTCGGCTCGTCATCCAGCATGCTCTCGCTGCCGGGACTGTGCCCGGTCAATGTTTCGCTGGTCAGGGGTTTCAGCCTCCATCAGTAACCCCTTTGCCCGGCCACCCTGGGGGCCGGCCGGGCGAAGGTCCGTCGTATGCCACCGCGGCGTTAAACGCGCGCGGTGCCGTTCCATGTACGGGGGCGTGTCCCGCTGCCGGCGCCATTGTCGGCGGGCTGCGGTCGCCGCATCCGTGTCACGTACAACGCAAAGTATAGCAGGAGGCTTCCCGCCCAAGATCAGCGGCCGCGACGGCCCGGCCGCTCAGAGGTTGCCGAAACCGATCGGCCGGCCCTCCGCGCCGATGAACTCGAGGTAGGCAATCTTGTCCGCGGGCACGAACACCTTGCCGCCCTTCTCCACCGCAAGCGTGAACACGCCGCCGCTGGACAGGGCGTCCGCCAGGTCCTGCTCGATTTGGCCGGCCGGGGTGCTGGTCTCCACGGCCAGCTCACGCGGGGCGGACTGGACTCCAATACGAACTTCCACCAGGCTCCTTCGATCGGGATTATCCGCCGGTCAATTGCACAGTGCTAGCTGCCAACGGTGTCAGCTACCAACGGTGTCAGCTACTGAGGGGGCTAACTACTCAGCGGCCAGCCGCTGATACCCCGCCAGGTCAGCCGGGCCATCAGCTGCTCGGCCTCATCCTTGGGGATGCGGCGGTCACTGCCGAGCCAGTATCGCGCGCTTACCTGAGCCGTCCCCACCAGGCCCACGCTGAGCAGCTGCGCGGCGTCGTCCGGGATGCGCGTGTCCTCCTTGATGACCTCGCTGATCATCTTCGCGCACTCCTGGACCGAGCGGTCGAGCCGCGCCCGCACGGCGGGTTCGTTGCCCAGATCGGACTCGAACACCAGCCGGTAGGCTCCGCCCTGGTTGGCCACGAAGCCGAAGTAGGCGCCGAACGTCGCCGCGACCCGCAGCTTGTTGTCGTTCGTCGAGCTCAGTGCCTGGCGGACGGTATCGATGAGCGCGTCCACGCTTTCGTCCAGCAGCGCGAGGTACAGCTCCAGCTTGCTCGGGAAGTGCTGGTAGAGCACGGGCTTGCTGATCCCGGCCCGCTCCGCGATCTCGTCCATCGCGGCCGCGTGGTACCCCTGGGAGACAAACACCTCCTGAGCCGCGCCGAGCAGTTGGCGGCGGCGAGCCTGCCGTGGCAGCCGCGCCCCCCGTGGCCGTGCGTCAGACGTTGCCGTCACCGCAGTCTCCGAGATCCGTGAGGCGGGCGGAGGACGATTCTCCGCGTTCCCGGCCATGTTAAGGCCAAGCCTGGCCGACCAGCTACTTTCCCTGCCCGGGTACTTGCCCGGGTCCGGGCGCGGCCTAGCTGCTCAGCGGTAGTCGTCGTCATCGTCCTCGCTGACCGTTCGCTCCTGCTCAATCGCATCGGCCTCGTTCGCGTCGAACGGTATGTCCAGCCGTTCCGGAACGTCCTCGTCATCGGTCTCGACCAGCTCGCGCTCCTGCTCGAAGGCGTCGTCCGGCGGCTTCTCTATGTCCATCTCGCTCAAAACGGGCCACTCCCTGTACGTTCGTTCGGCATCGGTGGGCTACCGGAGCTGGCTGGCCAGCTCCCTGATCGCCGGCTCGAGCGCCTCACTCCAGGTGGGGAAGGCGTGCACGGTGTCGGCCAGGGTGGCCAGGGGGACCCCGGCGCGGATCGCCACCGTCACCTCGCCCATCCAGTCCGGCGCCTGCGGCCCGACCGCCGCGGCCCCCAGCAGCAGCCCCGATTCCGGATGAGCGTACAGCTCGGCGCGCCCGGCGTCCTCACCCGTTACAGTAGCCCTCGCCGTGCCCTGCAGGTCGGCGCCCGCGGTCAGTACGGTTATCCCCGCTTCGGCGGCACCCTGCGGGGAGACCCCCACCGCGAACACCGACGGCATCGTGTACACCGGGCGCGGAATGGCCCGGTAGTCAGCCTCCCGCCGGTGGCCCAGAATGTTCGCGGCCACCACGGCGCCCTGGTACCGCGCCGTATGCGTATGCGTCCCGAGCCCGGTGACATCTCCCGCCGCCCACAGCCCGCCCCGCTGGTCGCCGTCCGGCCCGGGCGTGACCACCCGGCAGGTCGCGTCGACCGGGATCGCCGCGCCCGGCTTGACGTCGACCCCGAGCCGGTCCAGGCCCAGGCCGCTGAGCCGGGGACGCCGGCCGGTCGCCAGCAGCACCCGGTCCGCCTCGATCCGCGTCCCGTCCTCCAGCGTCAGCGCCAGTCCGTCGTCCGTCCGCTCCGCTTTCGCCGCCGCGGACCCGAGGCGCACGTCGACGCCGGTCCGGCGCAGGGCCTCGGCCAGGATCTCGCCGGTGAAGGCGGCCTCGGCCGGCAGCAGCACGCTCTCCGTCTCCACCAGCGTCACCTGTGAGCCGAACGCCCCGTAAATCTGCGCCAGCTCGCACCCGGCGGAGCCGCCGCCGAGCACCACCAGCCGACGCGGCAGATCCGGGCAGCTCAGCGCCTCGGCGCTGGTCCAGGCCGGGATGTCGGTCAGGCCCTCGATCGGGGGCGCGACCGGCTCGCTGCCCGTCGTGATGACGAGGTCGGTATAGCCCGCCGGCCCGTGGTCGGTGACCTCGACCGTGCCGGGCTGTGTCACCTTCGCGGTGCCGCGGAGCAGTGTGACGCCCGCGCCGGCCAGCCGCGCGGCCGCGGCCGCGTCGTCCAGGTGGCCGGCCGCCTCGTCCCGCCGGGCGACCGCGTTCTCCCAGGCCTCGCCCCGGCTGGCCGCTTCCAGCAGGGCCTTGGAGGGCAGGCATGCCAGGTACGGCGACTCGCCGCCGACCAGCCCAGCCTCGGCCAGCGCCACAGAACGGCCTGCCCGGGCCACCTCGGAAGCGACGTGCACGCCCGCGGTCCCGCCGCCGAGCACGACGACATCGAACTCGGGCATAAGATCACCTTCCATCCCCCCGGCCCCGGGACCACGCCCGGGATGCGCAGGTCCGACCATCATCTCAGCCAGGGCCCAGCTGCGTCCGCTCTTTACTGCCCGCTCCGCCCGGGTGTTACTCATGCCATTTACCGCCCGATCCCGCGGGGTATGACCCGTGCCATGCGCAGTATGTGGGCCGGGGCGATCTCGTTCGGCCTGGTGAATATCCCCGTCCGGCTCTACCCGGCGACGCAGCCGCAGGAGGTGGCCTTCCGCCAGGTCCACCGGGAGGACGGCGGCAAGATATCGTTCCGCCGGGTCTGCACCGCCTGCGGCCGGGACGTCCCCTACGCCGACGTGGCCAAGGGTTACGAGCGGCCGGACGGCGACGTGGTGATGCTGAGCGACGAGGAACTGGCGAGCCTGCCGCGGGAGCGCGCGCACCGCATCGAGGTGCTCTCCTTCGCCCAGGGCGGCGAGATCGATCCGCTCCTGCCTGCCCGGAGCTACTACGTCGAGCCGGCCGAAACCGCGACCCGGGCCTACATCGTGTTCCGCGAGGCGATGCAGCGCACCGGCACGGTGGCGGTCGTCACGCTGACCCTGCGGCAGCGGGAGGCGCTGGCCGTGCTGCGGACCCGTGACGGCGTGCTGGTCCTGCAGACCCTGCTGTCGCCCGGCGAGGTCGCCGGCCCCGATTTCCCCTTCCGGCATGCCGTCGACGGCCCGATCGCGCCGGAACTGGCGATGGCGACGGCCCTCATCGACGCGATGAGGGCGGCCTTCGACCCCAGCACTCACCACGACCGGTATCAAGCCGACCTGGACGCTCTCATCGGAGCGAAGATCTCCGGAACGCCCGGCCCGGCCGCCGGTGACATGCCGGCCGAGGCGGACGACGGGCCGGAGCCGGACCTGGCCGAGGCGCTGCGGGCCAGCCTGGCCGCGGCCAGGTCCCGCCAGCCAGTTATCTGATGCCCGCTTCGTCCCCCGCTAACGAGCGGCCTATCTCACAGAAATGGGTGTTTTAGGTTAACGGCTGTTTTATTACCCTTAGGTCGCAGTGAACGCGGTGTTCACCAGGCGGGGAGACGGTCCATGGCACAGCCCATTCCGGTATGGCCGGGGGAGTACCTCCACCTGGACGACGGCGAGATCTTCGTGCGCACCGCGCCGGCGGCCGCCCGTGCCGGATACGAGACCGGCGACGGGGCCGAGGCGGCCCTGTTCGTGCACGGTTTCGGCGGCTCGTCAACCAACTGGACCGACCTCATGCACCTGCTGAGTACGCCCGGCGCCGGTGACGGCGACGGCGCCGGCGACGGCTTGCTGTGCGACGCGCTCGATCTTCCCGGCTTCGGGTACTCCGCGCCCGCCGAGGCGAGCTGCTCGGTGAGCGGCCAGGCGGCCACGGTCGCCACCCTGATCGAACGGCGCGGTCGCGGCCCGGTACACCTGTTCGGCAACTCCCTGGGCGGCGCCGTCTGCACCCGGCTCGCCGCGACCCGCCCCGAGCTGGTCAGGACGCTGACCCTGATCGCGCCGGCGCATGCCGGATCTGTGGCCTCGCCCGGCCACGGCCCGCTTTCCCGCCCTGTGCGTGCCCAAGTTCGGCAGCTGGGTGCTGAGCCGGGTGCAGCAGATGTCGCCGCAGGCGCGCGTGGAGGCATCCATCGCCACCATCTATTTCGACGGCACGTGTGTGCACCCGGACCGGATCGCCGCCGACATCGCCGAGATCGAGCGCCGGGATCAGCTCGGTTACGGCGGGGCGGTGCTGGTCCGCTGCGCGCGGTCGATCGTCGCGGAGTACCTGCGCCGGGGCAGCACCTCACTGTGGCGCGACGCCGCCCGCGTCAGCGCTCCCTCGCTCATCATCTACGGCAGCCACGACCGGATCGTCGACCCCCGGATGGCGGGCCGGGCCGCGCGCACGTTCCCCCGGGCCCGCGTGGTCGTGCTGCCCCGGACCGGGCACGTGGCGCAGATGGAGCGGCCGGCCGCGGTCGCGGCCGAATTCCGCCGGATGCTCACCGGGAACGAGGCCGGGGATGAGGCAGGGAATGAGGCACTGTCCGCCCCGGTTGTGTAGGAAGGTGTCCCCCGGGGGGCACCAACCACCCCTATGAGCCCTCATTACGAGCGCACTGATCTGGAGAGCACTGTGTCGTTGCCACCACTGGTCTCACCGGCTGACGAGCTCTCCGTGGACGAGGTGAAGCGTTACTCCCGCCACCTCATCATCCCCGATGTGGGGATGACCGGGCAGAAGCGGCTGAAGAACGCCAAGGTGCTGGTCGTCGGCGCCGGCGGTCTCGGCTCACCCGCTCTGCTCTACCTGGCCGCCGCAGGCGTCGGGACCCTCGGCATCGTTGATTTCGACGTCGTGGACGAGTCCAATCTGCAGCGCCAGATCATCCACGGAGTGTCGGACATCGGTCATCCCAAGGCGGAGTCCGCCCGTGACAGCATCCGTGAGATCAACCCCTACGTCGAGGTTGTCCTGCACCAGGAGCACCTGGACTCGGATAACGCTCTGCAGATCTTCGAGCCCTACGACCTGATCGTGGACGGGACGGACAACTTCGCCACCCGTTACCTGGTCAACGACGCCGCGGTGCTGCTGGGCAAGCCGTACGTGTGGGGGTCGATCTACCGCTTCGACGGGCAGGCGAGCGTGTTCTGGGCCGAGTACGGCCCCTGCTACCGCTGCCTCTACCCCGAGCCGCCGCCGCCCGGGATGGTCCCGTCCTGCGCCGAGGGCGGCGTCCTCGGCGTGCTGTGCGCCTCGATCGGCTCCATCCAGGTCAACGAGGCCATCAAGGTCATCACCGGCATCGGCGACCCGCTGGTCGGCCGCCTGATGATCTACGACGCCCTGGAGATGACCTACCGGTCGGTCCAGGTCCGCAAGGACCCGGAGTGCCCGGTGTGCGGGAAGAACCCGACGATCACCGAGCTCATCGACTACGAGGCGTTCTGCGGCGCGGTGTCTGAGGAAGCGCAGGAGGCGGTGCAAGGCTCGACGATCACCGCGCGTGACCTGAAGAACATGATGGACGCGGGCGAGAACGTCTTTGTCGTGGACGTCCGCGAGCCGAACGAGTACGAGATCGTGTCGATCCCCGGCGCCACCCTGATTCCCAAGGGCGAGTTCGTCTCCGGTGCCGCGCTTGAGCGGCTGCCGCAGGACAAGCGGATCGTGCTGCACTGCAAGAGCGGTGCGCGCAGCGCCGAGGCCCTCGCGATCGTGAAGGACGCCGGGTTCTCCGACGCCGTGCACGTCGGTGGCGGCGTCCTGGCCTGGGTCAGCCAGATTGACCCGAGCCTCCCCACGTACTGAGCGCACATGGACCGCCGATGGCCGGCGGGTCGCCCCGGCGGCCATCGGCGCCTGGGGCACGATCAGCCTGAAACAGGCGTCAGTCGGCCCAGACCAGGCCGTACCATTCCCTTGTGCTGAACGAGCCGGATGCGTGGGGTGACGGGGCGCGCTCGTCGCGGCACGCCGTGGCCGTCCGCCCAGTTCGACGGGGCCAGCCCGCCGGCAAGCCCCGCGGCGTTGGCACCACCGCCGCGCTGGCCGCGGCTATCTTCGGCGGCATCGGCCTGGTCGTCTCGCTGACCGGCCTGGCCATCCAGCTGCTGCCCCGGCACTTCAGCGCCGCCGAGCAGCGGCAGATCATGGCGTGGGAGGTCAGCAAGCGGTGGCGGTCCCTCCCGGCGGGAGGCATCTTCCCCGCCTCCGTCCGTTACGACCTGGCCGCCGCCACCGTGTCCGACCTCACCGGCGTGAGCCTGCAGGCCGTCCGGGTCGGCATCGCCCGCCAGGCGGCCTGCGCCGACGGGGCCGACGCCGCCGTCGCGCGGGTGCTGACCTCCGGGGGCTGCCAGGCACTGCTGCGTTCCACCTACACCGACGAGTCCGCCACCTACGTCATCACCGTCGGGGTCGCGGTGCTGCCGAGCGACGCGCGGGCGGCCGCCGCCCAGGCGGCGATCGCGCGGGCCGGGGGCGGCAGCCCGCTGGGGCCGGGGGTGCACGCGGTGGCGTTCGCGGGCACCCTGGCCGGCTCGTTCGGTAACGGGCAGCGCCAGATCTCGCAGAGCTTCGCGGCCGGCCCCTACCTCATCATGTACACCGCCGGGTACGCGGACGGCCGGCCCCGGGTCCCGATCGGGAACGACCCGTACGCGCAGAGCGAGATGACCAGTGCCGCCCGCGGCGTGGCCCAGGCGGTGGCCGGCATCCTGGCCACCCCGCCCGCGCCGCCGTCCTGCCCCGGGTCCCCCGGATGCTGAGGCTCCGGGTGGCCGCCGCGCTCGGCCTGGCGGCCACGTGCGCCGGGGCGCTGACGGCCGGCGTGACCGCGCCGCCCGCGGCGGCGGACAGCGTCCGTGACGGTGAGCAGGGCGTGCTCAGCATGCTGAACGTCCCGTCCGCCTGGACGGCCAGCCAGGGACAGGGCGTCACCGTGGCCGTGCTGGACAGCGGCGTGCAGCCCACGGTCTCCGACCTGGCCGGCTCGGTGGTGTCCGGGCCCGACCTGACCGGCGTCAGCACGCCGGCGGCCAACGCCAACTGGGGCCAGCACGGCACCTGGATGGCGTCGATCATCGCCGGGCACGGCCATGGCTACCTCGGCCAGGACGGCATCATCGGCGTCGCGCCGAAGGCGCGGATCCTCTCCGTCCGGGTCATCCCCGACCGGGACGATCCCGGCTACAGCGGGTACGAGCGGGAGCAGGAGGACCGGGTCCAGGACTCGCTCGCCCAGGGCATCCGGTACGCCGTCGACCACGGCGCGGGTGTCATCAGCATGTCCATCGGCTACGGCTCGCCGAGCGCCAACGTCCGCTCGGCTCTGCAGTACGCGTACGGGCACGGCGTGGCCGTGGTGGCTTCCTCCGGCAACTCGGGCGACACCCCGACCGCCAGCCGGAACGGGTACGCGCCGCTCAAGTTCCCCGCCGACTACCCCGGCGTGATCGGCGTCGCCGCGGTCGGCAACACCGGCAGCGTCGCCGGATTCTCCAGCGACAACCTCTCCGTCGAGGTCGCCGCGCCGGGCGTCAACATCTCCGCCCAGGGCCGGGACGGCCAGTACTGGCTGGTGACCGGGACCAGCCCGGCGTGCGCGCTGGTCGCCGGGGTCGCGGCCCTGATCAAGGCGAAGTACCCGGGGCTCGCGCCGGACCTGCTGGCCCGCGCGCTCAGCTCCACCACCCAGTTCCGGCCTGCCGGCGGCTACGACCAGAAGGTCGGGTTCGGCACGGTGAACGCGGCCGCCGCGCTGATCGCGGCCGGCCAGCTATCCACCCAGCGCGCCGCCGGGGTGGGCGCGACGTCGGCCATAAACTTCGGCGGCGGCCCGTCCGCCGTCCCCGCCGCGCCGGTCCGGCCGCGGGGCAGCGGGCAGCTTGTCCTGTTCGCCGCGCTGGCCCTGACCGCGCTGGTGCTGATGGCCGCGGCGGTCAGCCGGCTCGCGGTGCTGAGCCAGCTGCGGCGGCGCCCGCCGGAGCCGCCCCTGTCCGCCACCATTCCGTTCACCGCGGCGAGCCCACCGGGCTGCCCGGCTCGGCATGACTGACCCGGCATGACTGACCCGGCATGACTGACCCGGCATGACTGACACTGCGGCATCCGCGCCGCTGGACGACTTCGCCAGCGACGTCCTCGACACGGTGGAGGCGATCCCGCCCGGCCACGTGATGTCCTACGGTGACATCGCCGAATACCTGGGCCGCGGCGGGCCCCGCCAGGTCGGCCGGGTCCTGGCCACCAGCGGCGGCGCGGTTCCCTGGTGGCGGGTCGTGCACGCCGACGGCTCGCTGCTGGCCGGCCATGAGCGGGCGGCTCTCGGCCACTACCGCGACGAGGGCACCCCGCTCCGGGCCGCCTCCGGCGGAGGCCCGCCCCGCATCGACATGCGCCGCGCCCGGTGGCACGGTCCTCTTCCGCAGGCGCCGCGCTAGCCCACCACATCGCGCTCACCGAAAACCCTCCGGAATGTCAGTGGGCTCTGCTGGAATGCCGTTGAGATGGAAAGCACCCCGGCCCACGCCCATCCGTACCGGCTGGTCCGCCAGCCCGCCGCGGCCGCCGCCCGGCTCAGCCTCGACGCCGCGCAGCAGCAAGTGGTCCGCCATTCCGGTGGCCCGCTGCTCGTGCTGGCCGGCCCGGGCACCGGCAAGACGGCCACCATCGTGGAGACGGTGGCGCACCGGATCGAGGAGCGCGGCCTGGACCCGGCCCGGGTGCTCGTGCTGACCTTCAGCCGCAAGGCCGCCGGGGAGCTGCGTGAGCGCATCGCGGGTCGCCTGCACCGCACGATCAGGGAGCCCCTCGCGCTCACCTTCCACAGTTATGCCTACGCCCTGGTCCGCCGGGAGTTCGCGTTGCTCGGCGAGGAGCCGCCCCGCCTGCTGTCCGGGCCGGAGCAGCTGCTCGAGGTCCGCCGGATGCTGCGCGGCGAGCTCGCCGACGGGGCCGCGCACTGGCCCGAGGCCCTCCGCCCGGCTCTGGCCACCCGTGGCTTCGCCGAGGAGCTGCGTGACTTTCTGCTCCGGGCCGCCGAGCGCGGTCTGGACGGCCGCCGCGTCGCCGTGCTCGGCCGCCAGCGCAGGCGTGCCGACTGGCTGGCGGCCGGGCGGTTCCTCGACCGCTACGCGGCGCGCTTCGACCTTGCGCCGGTCGCCGCCTACGACTACGCGGAGATCGTCCGGATCGCGGCCGCACTGCTGAGCCGGGCCGCGACGCGTCAGCGTGAACGCCAGGCCTACGACGTCGTCCTGGTGGACGAGTACCAGGACAGCGACCCGGCGCAGGAATCGCTGCTGCGGGCGCTGGCCGGGGACGGCCGCGAGCTGATCGCCGTGGGAGATCCCGACCAGTCGATCTACGCCTTCCGCGGCGCCGACGTCCGGGCCATCACCGAGTTCCCCGACCGCTTCCGCGCGGCTGACGGCCGCCCCGCCCCAGTCGTCGCGCTCGGCACCAGCCGCCGCAGCGGACCAGCCCTCATCGCCGCTTCCCGCCGGATTGCCCGGCACCTGCCTGGCGGCCACACCGCCCACCGCGACCTGCGCGCCCAGCCCGGCACCCAATCCGGCGTACAGCCCGGCGAGATCCGGATCGCGGTCGCGGAAAGTGCCAGCCAGGAGGCCGCGCTCATCGCGGACACGCTCCGCCGCGCGCACCTGGCCGACGGCGTTCCCTGGTCCTCGATGGCGATCCTGGTGCGCTCGGCGACCCGGCAGGTCCCGCTGCTGCGGCGGGCCCTGAGCGCGTCAGGGGTGCCGGTGTCCGTGGCCGGCGACGAGCTGCCACTGCCGGAGGAGCCGGGGACCAGGCCGCTGCTGACCCTGCTGCGCTGCGCGCTGCAGCCCGGGACACTGGACGAGCAGACCGCCGCCGAGCTGCTCACCGGGCCGCTCGGCGGCACCGATGCCCTCGGCCTGCGCCGCCTGCGCCGCTGGCTCCGCACGGTGGCCGACGCCAATTCATCGTCCGCCCCACCGGACGACCTGCTCGCCGCCGCCATCCTCGACCCGCGCCAGCTGATCATGGTGCCGCGCGCGGTGGCAGCCCCCGCGGAGCAGCTGGCCCGGCTGCTGTCCATCGCGCGGGACGCCATCGCCGCCGGCCAGAGCGCGGAGGAAACCCTCTGGGCCGTCTGGGACGCCTCCGGTCTCGCCCCGGTCTGGCAGGCCGCCAGCGCCGCGGGCGGCGCGACGGGGGCGGCGGCCGACCGGGACCTCGACGCCGTGCTGGCCCTGTTCGACACGGCCGCCCGCTTCACCGACACGCTGCCCCCGGGCGCACCGGGCCTGTTCATTGACAGCCTGGCCGGCCAGGAGATCGCCGGTGACACGCTGGCCGCCCACGCCACCCGCGATGAGGCGGTCCGCATCCTGACCGCGCACCGCTCCAAGGGCCTGGAATGGGACCTGGTCGTGGTGGCCGGTGTCCAGGAGGAAACCTGGCCGGACCTGCGCCTGCGCGGTTCCCTGCTCGGCGTGGACGAGCTCGCCGACGCGGCGTCCAGTTCGGCGGCCGAGGTCAGCGCTCCCGATGCCGCGGCGGCCGCCCTGGCGTCCAAGCTCCTGGCCGAGGAACGCCGGCTCTTCTACGTCGCGGTGACGCGGGCCAGGCGCACCCTGGTGGTCACGGCGGTTGGCGGTGACGGCGCCGACACCCGGCCGTCCCGGTTCCTGGCCGAGCTGGCCGGCGACGATGTCGAGGTGCAGCGGGCCTGCGAGCCCGGCCACCGGTGGCTGTCGCTGGCCGCGCTGACCGCCGATCTGCGCCGCACCGTGGCCGACCGTTCCCGCCCGCTCCCGGTCCGCCGGGCGGCGGCGGCCGAGCTGGCCCGGCTGGCCTCCGCCGGGGCCCGGGGCGCTCATCCGGGGCACTGGTACGCGCTGATGCCGCTGTCCGACGACGGGCCCATCGCCACGGCCGGGGAGCAGGTCCGGCTGTCGCCGTCCCAGGTCGAGGCGTTCACCCGGTGCGGGTTGCGCTGGCTGCTCGAATCGGCCGCCGGGGCGGGCCGGTCCGACGTGCTGCGTCACCTCGGCACGGTGATCCACGCCGCCGCGGTGCTCGCGGCGTCCGGCGCGTCCGACAGTGAGATCGGCAGCCGGATCGATGACATCTGGCACCATCTCGACTTCGGCAGCGTCTGGTACAGCGCCAAGCAGCGCGAGCAGGCGGAGCGGATGGTACGCAAGTTCCTCGACTGGCACGCCGCCAACCCGCGGGAGCTCGTCGCCGTCGAGCAGGCCCTCCAGGTCCAGATCGGGCAGGTGCAGATCACCGGGCGGGTCGACCGGCTGGAGCGGGACGAGCAGAGCCGGGCGGTGGTGGTCGACCTGAAGACCGGCAGCAGCGCGCCCCGCGAGGAGGATCTGGGCCGCCACCCGCAGCTCGGCGTCTACCAGCTGGCGGTGCTGCTCGGCGCGTTCGAGCGGTTCGGGCTCACCGATCCGGGGGGCGCCGAGCTCGTCCAGGTCGGCAAGGCGGCGCTCAGCGCACGGGCCAGGATCCAGCCGCAGCGGGCGCTCGGCGACGACGACGATCCGGCCTGGGCCAAGGATCTGGTCGAGACCGTCGCGGAGGGGATGGCGGGCCCCGTCTTCACCGCGCGGGTGAATCCCGGCTGCCGGACCTGCCCGGTCGCGTCGTGCTGCCCGGTCAACGACAGCGGCACCCAGGTCCAGCCGTGACTGGCCCGTTCACTCCGGAAGGCGTCGCCCGCCTGCTGGGCATCCCGGCGCCGACCGCGGAGCAGTCCGCCGTGATCTCGGCGCCCGCCCAGCCCCTCGCGGTCATCGCCGGGGCCGGATCGGGCAAGAGCGAGACCATGGCCGCCCGGCTGGTCTGGCTGGTGGCCAACGGCCACGTCCGGCCCGACCGCGTGCTGGGCCTGACGTTCACCCGTAAGGCGGCCGCCGAGCTCGCCGACCGGGTGCGCGCGCGGCTGGACCGGCTGCGCCGCTCGGGTCTCGTGAGCGCCGAGGAGACGCTCGGTGATCCGGTGATCAGCACCTACCACGCCTACGCGGGCCGGCTGGTCGGCGACCACGCGCTGCGCGAAGGCCTGGAGCCGTCCATGCGGCTGATTACCCCGGCCGAGTCGTGGCAGCTGGCCGCGCGGATCGTCGCCGCCTACGACGGGCCCATGGGCGACATCGGCTGGGGACCGCCGACCGTGACCGCGGCCGTGCTCGCGCTGGCCGGTGAGCTGAGCGAGCACCTGCGCGACCCAGACGGTGTGCGGGCGGTAGGGGAGTGGCTGGAGACCCGCAGTGCCGCCCTCGGCGGCCGGGTGCCGGCCTACGCGCGGAAGATGCAGCAGAGCCAGCGCGCCCGCGAGCAGCTGCTGCCCCTGGTGGCCCGGTACGCCGCGGAGAAGAAGACCCGGGAGGTGCTCGACCACGGCGACCAGATGGCGCTGGCCGCCCGGATCGCCTCCCGCCATCCGCAGGTCGGGCTGGCCGAACGGAGCCGTTACAACGTCGTCCTGCTGGACGAGTACCAGGACACCAGCCACGCGCAGCTGGTCCTGCTGCGCGCGCTGTTCGCCGGCGGCCATCCCGTCACGGCGGTCGGCGACCCGTGCCAGTCGATCTACGGCTGGCGCGGGGCCAGCGCGGGCAATCTGCGGCGGTTCGCCCAGGACTTCCCGGTCCTGCCACGGCCGTTCCGGCCCGGCGCGGCGGGATATCCCGCACCGGTGAAGCTGCTGTCGACGAGCTTCCGCAACGCCGGCCGCGTGCTGGAGGTCGCCGCGGTGCTGCAGGAGAGGCTGCGCGCCGAGGCGCCGGACGTGCCCCGGCTGGTGCCCGCCCCGGACCGGATTGGGCGCGGTGACGTCGCCTGCGCGCTCCTGGACACCATCGCCGCCGAAGCCGACTGGGCCGCGTCCCGGATCGCGGGCCTGCTGGCCCTGCCGCCGGGTACCGCGCCCGACGGCGCTCCGTGGCCGGACGGGCGCGACGACCCGGTCCGCCCGTCCGACATCGCCGTGCTGTGCCGGAAACGGTCGCAGTTTCCCGCGCTGCGCCGCGCGCTCGAAGCCCGCGATATACCGGTCGAGGTCGTCGGGCTCGGCGGTCTGCTGACCGTGCCCGAGGTGCAGGACGTGGTGGCCACGCTGCGCGTGCTGAACGACGCGGCCGCCTCTGATGCGCTGGTCCGCCTGCTCACCGGGCCGCGCTGGCGGATCGGCCCGCGGGACCTGGTGGCCCTGGGCCGCCGCGCCCGATCATTGGCGCGATCAGACAGAAATCCCCCGCTGGACAAAGCCTCCCCGCCATCCCAGTTCCCCGCGGCGGAGGACCCCCTCGCCGAGGCGCTGACCGACCTGACCGCCGAGGCCGGCAGCCTGGTCGAGGCGCTCGACGACCTGGGGGACGCGGCGGCCTACTCGCCGGCCGGCTTCAGCCGGTTCCGGACGCTGGCCGCCGAGCTTCGCGCGCTCCGCGGCCAGCTGAGCCGGCCGCTGCCGGACCTCATCGGCGAGGTGGAGCGGACGCTGGGCCTCGACATCGAGATCGCCTCCCGCCCCGGCGTGGACCCGCTGTCCGCCCGGGCCGACCTGGATGCGTTCGCCGACTCCGCCGACGCCTTCGCTGGATCGCGGGAGGAGCCGACGCTGGGGGCGTTCCTGGCCTACCTGGCCGCCGCGGAGACCGAGGAGTTCGGCCTGGAGACCGGGCGGGTGGGCGAGACCGACTCGGTCAAGCTGGCCACCGTGCACACCTCCAAGGGCCTGCAGTGGGCCGCCGTCCTCGTTCCGGGGCTCGCCGCCGGGGAGCGGGCGCAGGTCTTCCCCGCGCGGCCGCGGCTGTCCACCCGGTGGACGGACAACCCGCGGCTGCTGCCGTTCAGCCTGCGCGGCGACGCCACCGACCTGCCCGACCTGCGTGATCTGGATCCCGGCTCCGTCGACGCCTTCACCCAGCGCTGCGCCGACCGTGACCTGGCCGAAGAGCGCCGGCTGATGTACGTGGCGGCCACCCGGGCCGCATTCTGGCTCGGCTGCTCGGGCTACTGGTGGGGGGAGGGCGCCAGCCAGCTCGGGCCGTCGCCGTTCCTGGACGAGGTTCCGGCTCGCCTGCCAGGCCGGCGCCGGGCAGGTGGACGCCTGGGCCCCGCCGCCCCCCGTGGACGCCGAGAACCCGGCGCTCGCCGAGCCGCCTGCCGCGGAATGGCCCGTCACTCCGGCCGGCGCCCGCTACGAGGCGGTCCGCGAAGCGGCCATGATGGTCAATGAAGCCCTGCAAACCGCCAGCTCACCAGGGCACGACGACACTGCCATGACCCCGGCCGACCGGGAACTGGTGGCGGCGTGGCGGCGCGACGCGGATCTGCTGCTCACCGAGCGGGAGCGGCGGCGCGCCGAGGGCGGCCTTCGCGTTAACCTGCCCGCGCACCTGTCGGTCTCCGCGCTGGTGACGCTGGCCCGCGATCCGGCCGAGCTGGCCCGCCAGGTTCGCCGGCCCATGCCCCGGCCACCGGCCCCGTACGCGCGCCGCGGCACGGCCTTCCACCGCTGGCTCGAGGAGCGGTTCGGCCAGCAGCGGCTGATCGATGCCGACGACCTGTTCGGCGCGGACGACGACGGCGACGCGGCCACCGGGTTCGACGCCGACCTCACCGGCCTGCGGGAGCGGTTCGAGGCCAGCGCCTGGGCCGGGCGGTGGCCCCGCGAGGTGGAGGTGCCGTTCGAGACGCTGATCGGCGACCGGCTGATCCGCGGGCGGATCGACGCGGTCTTCGACGACGCGGGTGACGGCACGTTCGACGTGGTCGACTGGAAGACCGGGCAGCCGCCGGCGTCAGCCGCGGAAAAACACGCCGTCGCGGTCCAGCTCGCCGCCTACCGGCTGGCCTGGGGCGCCCTGGCCGGCGTCCCGGTGCGGCAGGTCCGCGCCGCCTTCCACTACATCCGGCCCGACCTGACCGTCCGCCCCGCCGATCTGCTCGACCAGGCCGGCCTGGCCGCCCTCATCGAGGCCGTCCCCGCTAGTGCCTGATCCGCCACAGGACGTGGCGGCGAAGCCGGTGGCCAGGTGGCAGGCGCGGGTGGTCGAAGTCATCGGCAGGGTCGTGCGTCATGCCGATGCGCCGCATGACCGCCTGGGAGCGGACGTTGCCGACGGCCGTGAACGAGACCACCTCGGCCAGCCCGTAGCCGGTGAACCCGGCGGTAAGCGCGCGCCGGGCCGCCTCGCTGGCGTAGCCGTGCCCCCAGCTGGAGCGCCGCAGCCGCCAGCCGATCTCCACCGCCGGCGTGAAATGCGCGTCGAAGCCGGGTACCGACAGCCCGGTGAAGCCGATGAACTCCCCGGACGCGGCCACTTCGACCGCCCACAAGCCGAATCCGTGCGCGGCGAATCCCGTCTCGATCCGGTCGATCAAGGCATCGCTCTGCTCGCGGGTCAGCCCGGCCGGGAGGTGTTCCATCACCTCAGGGTCGGCGTTCATCGCCGCGAACGGGGCGCGGTCGCTGTCCCGCCAGCGCCGCAGCACCAGACGCTCGTGCAACGCGCTCGAATCCGCCACCGGCCGATTGTAAGCCCCCTCCCCGCGGCCCGAACGCAGGTACCGCTCGACGGTTTCCACCTTGGCGGTGAGGCCGTCGGTGACACCGGGGCGCAGGTCGGCCTTGAGCACCAGGCTCACCCGGGGGGCGCGCGCCGCGACCGCGTCCACCGCCCGCTTGACGACGGCCATGGCCTCATCCCAGTCACCTTCGATGGTGGTGAACATGGCGTCGGTCCGGTTCGGCAGGCCACTCTCGCGGACGACCCGGACGGCCTCCGCGACGATCTCCCCGACCCCTTCGCCGGTGCCGAGCGGTGTGACCGAAAACGCGACGAGCATGGGACTCCCAAATTGATGGATTGGATTCAGGCGGGCCCCGGCGGCTCCGGGGGCGGGCCGGGGGCGTCGTCGGGCTGCGGGACGGCGAGGAAGCGCAGAGCCACGGGCCGCGCTCCCTCGGGCGCGTCCTCCCGGCCACGGGCGTACGTGCGCAGCAGCGCGAGATAGTCGTCGGTGAACCTCAGCACCTCGTCCTTGGTCATGAACGACCCGCTCCGCGATCCCTGCACCCATCCGTGCGGCCCGTCGTACTCGGCCAGCGCCTTGATGTGCAGCTCGATGTCGTCGCTGAGCCGCTGACTGGTCCATTCCGCGTAGGCGGCCTGTTCTTCCTGGCTCTGCTCGCCGGGCGCGGCCGCCTGATGGTCGATGGGCAGCGGGCGCCACCAGCGCTCGCGGCCCGTGGATCGCTCCGGTATTTCCTCGACCAGTCGCTGTTCGGCGAGCTTGCGCAGGTGGTAGCTCGTGGTCCCGGTGCTCTCGCCCAGCGCCCGGGCGACGCTGGTCGAGTTCGCGGCCCCGTAATAACCGAGGTAGCTGAGGATGCGCCGCCGGATGGGGCTGGTCAGCGCCTGATAGAACGCCGTGCGCTCGGCGCTGGTCAGCGGGCGTGCGAGTCGCCGGGGCGCCGCCGCGGGATCGGCCATGACCTAACGATACCGGTCTCCGTCCCAGCACAGAACACCTTTGCAAAATAAGTTTGCAAAGACATTCTGCAATGTCTAGGCTCGCCACCGAAGTCACGGGGAATCCAGGGCGGTGCGCCGGGACCGCCGCCTCGGACCGGTGACCGCGGCCACGGCGGCGCTCATGGCCGCCGACGCCTGGTTCGACGTCTGCACGTCGCCTGCCGGGCGCCCGCTGGCGCTGGCCATCACGGACATGATCATCGAAGCCGGGGTGGCCGCCACCTGCCTGCTGCTCCCGAGGATGGGCCGCCCCGCGGCGAATCAGTGGGGTCCATGCGGAGCCAGGGAATCAGCGTGTAACATGACTGGCATGTCGCGATGGTATTGGCGCTTTGCGCTGGCTCCAGGTGTAGCCAGCCGCGTCCGCCACCGCTGACCATTCACCTGGAGCCAGAAAGACAGAGGCAACTGCCTCTGTCTTTGTCATGTATGGGCAGACTGGCTCCCGGGGCGCGGGTGTCAGTCCTGTAACTAAGGAGACACGCGATGCCCCACCACACGAGTGATACACGCATCCTCGACTACGAACCCTTGCTGGCGCCCGCGGCGCTGTTGCAGGAGCTTCCGCTGGGACAGGCCCGGGCGACCACCATTGAGCAGGGCCGCGCAGACGTCCGTTCGGTGCTCGACATGGCCGATGACCGCCTGCTGGTCGTGGTCGGCCCGTGCTCGGTCCACGACCCCGTCGCCGCGATGGACTACGCGCGCCAGCTGGCCGAACTGCGGCGCTCCCTGGACGACGAGCTGCTGATTGTGATGCGCGTGTACTTCGAGAAGCCGCGCACGGTGACCGGATGGAAGGGCCTGATCAACGACCCCGGCCTGAACGGCAGCTACGACGTGCACCGTGGCCTGCGCACCGCGCGCCAGCTGCTGCTCGACGTCGTGGAGCTTGGCCTGCCGGTGGGATGCGAATGGCTGGACCCGGTCACGCCGCAGTACATCGCGGACGCCGTGGCCTGGGGAGCGATCGGCGCCCGGACCACCGAGAGCCAGGTGCACCGCCAGCTCGCCTCCGGGCTGTCGATGCCGGTGGGCTTCAAGAACGGGACCGACGGGGACGTCCAGGTGGCGGTCGACGCGTGCCGGGCGGCCGCGGCCCAGCACACATTCTTCGGCGTGACGCCGGCCGGCGCCGCTGCCGTGGTCACCACGGCCGGGAACAGCGAATGCCACATCATCCTGCGCGGCGGCCGCTCCGGGCCCAACTACTACCCGGGCGACGTCACCGCCGCCCTGGACGCGGTCACCCGGGCCAACCTCCCCCGGCGCCTGATGGTCGACGCCAGTCACGGCAACAGTGAGAAGGATCACCTTCGCCAGCCGGCGGTGGCGGGCGCGCTCGCGGACCAGATCGCCTCCGGTGCCCGCGGCATCATCGGGGTGATGCTGGAGAGCTTCATCGAGGCCGGGAACCAGGCCCCGGGCGACCCGGCCACGCTGGTCTACGGCCAGAGCATCACCGACTCGTGCATGGACATCGGCACCACCGCCGAGGTCCTCGCCCGGCTCGCGGATGCGGTACGCCGTCGGCGTGACCTGTACCCCGCCGCAACGCGCCGCTCCTGCGCCACCGCGTCCGCCTGACCGCGATGAGGGGCCGCTGGGGCCGTGATCAGGCGGACCTGGCCCGATCGGGTTCAGCCAGCCCGTACACTGGACGCACATCATCGCGGGTGAGCGGGCGAGTTCTCGTACCCATTTCCGGCAGCTCCGCGATGTCTGGCCGCAGTGTTGGGGCCGCTGGTTGGCGGACATGATTCATAACGCTGGACGGGCACCATTGCTGACAACGCGTCAGCCCGCGGTACCTCCAGCCGGATTTATCCGGAGGTAGCCGATGGGCCTTGGACCGAATGAGCAGCGCCTGCTGGCCCAAATCGAACGGGCGCTCCACGGTTCGGACCCGAAGCTGGCGGCCAAGCTCGCCACCTTCAACCGTCTCACCTCATCTGAGGCGATGCCCTTGCGGGAGCGGCTGCTGCATTCACCGTCCCGGGTGGTCCGCTGGGCCCCCGTGGCCGTGGCGGCGTTCGTGATGTTCATGATCCTCATTTCGGTGACGGTGCTTAGTCGCATCGGCCCGGCCAAGGGCAGTTCCGCGGCGGCATGCGGGATCGCCTGGGTGCAGGGCTGCCAGGCCGGCCCGCCCCCGAAAGCCGTGCATAGCGTGGTCAACGTCCGCCGATGACCGCGGCCTGGCCGTGGCTAGAGTTGGCGTATGGATGCCCGTAGCTACGTCGAGGCGAATGCGACCCCGTTTTTTGAAGATCTCAAGGCGTGGCTGGCCATCCCGTCGATTTCGGCAGATCCCGCGCGCCGCGATGACGTCCGGAAGTCTGCGGAATGGCTGGCCGGGCGCCTCCGGCAGACCGGGTTCCCGCTGGCCGAGATCTGGGAGACCGGGGACACCGCATCCGGCTCCGGTCAGCCGGCCGTCTTTGCCGAATGGGCCGCCGAGGACCCGTCCGCCCCGGTTGTCCTGGTCTACGGCCACCACGACGTACAGCCGGTCGAGCCGCTGGACGAATGGCGCAGCCCTCCGTTCGAGCCCGTCGAAGAGGGCGGCCGCCTGCTGGGGCGTGGCGCCTCGGACGACAAGGGGCAGGTGCTCTTCCACGCGCTCGGGGTCCGCGCCGGCCTGGCCGCGTCCGGCCGCGCGGCCCCGCCGGTCACCCTCAGGCTGCTGATCGAGGGGGAGGAGGAATCCGGCTCGCCGCACTTCGCCGGGCTGCTGCGGCGTGAGCGCGCGCGGCTCGGCTGCGACGTCATCGTGGTCAGCGACACCACGATGTGGTCGGCCGAGGTCCCGTCGATGTGCACCGGGATGCGCGGGCTGCTCGACGCGCAGATCGACCTGACCGGCCCGGACCGCGACCTGCATTCGGGCTCGTTCGGCGGCGCTGTGCCCAACCCACTGCACGCCCTCGCCGGCCTGCTGGCCGGTTTGCACGATGCGGAGGGGCGGGTGACGCTGCCGCGCTTCTACGATTCCGTGCTCCCGCTCAGCGACGCTGAGCGCGCCCTGTTCGCCCGGCTCCCGTTCGACCAGAAGACCTGGCTCGCGGAGGCCGGTGACAGCCGCGCCGCCTACGGCGAGGAGGGTTTCACCACCCTGGAACGGATCTGGGCCCGCCCGACGGCCGAGATCAACGGGATGTGGGGTGGCCACACCGGGCCCGGCACGAAGACGATCATCCCGCGGGCAGCGCACGCCAAGCTGTCGTTCCGGCTGGTCGCCGGGCAGGACCCGGCCGACGTGGCGGCGGCGCTGCGCGAGTACGTGTCCGATCGCACTCCCCCCGGCATCGAGGCCACCCTGACCTTCGGCGGCCCCGGCGCGCGGGCGTCCCATTCGCCGATCGACTCGCCCGCGGTGCGCGCCGCACGGCAGGCGATGGGCCGGGCCTTCGGCCGCGACATCCTGTTCACCCGCGAGGGCGGCAGCGGCCCGGAGGCCGATCTCGCCGAGATCCTCGGTGCGCCGCTCGTCTTCGTCGCGGTCGGCCTTGACTCCGACCGCATTCACGCGCCAAACGAGAAGGTGGAGATGGACCTCCTGCTCAAGGGGGCCGAGGCCGCCGCGTACCTCTGGGAGGAACTCGCGGCCGCCGGGATGGGATTCCACCGCCGAGCCGCGTCCGTGACGGGCGATCGGGGACTGGGCCTGGCTGGCGCTCGCCCGCGAGACCGTCGACCGGGCCACCGAACGCCGCTCCGATCCCGCCTGGCTGGCCGCGACGTGGGCCGACCCGCGCACCCGGGTCCTGGTGGTCAACGCGGGCGAGGCCCTGGTGCGGTTCTCCGAGGGGCATGCGGATCTGGTCTTCGTGTCCCCGTCCGAGGCGCCCCCCGGCGTCCGCTTCCTGCTCGGCATCGACGCCGACGGCGTCGTCTACTTCGGCGTCGACGCGCAATTCGACAACGAAGCCCAGAACGAACCTAATATCAGACCCGCGTCGCTGCGCCAGGTGGGATCGCTGCTCGGCGACCGGGACGCCGGGCTGCTCACGCACGCGGTCGCGCTCGCGAACTGGCACGACACGCACACGCACTGCCCGATCTGCGGCACACCGACCACGGTGGACCCCGGCGGCCACTCCACCACCTGCCCCAAAGACGGCACCGAGCATTTCCCGCGCACCGATCCCGCGGTCATCATGCTCGTCACCGACCCCGCGGACCGCTGCCTGCTCGCGCACAACAAGGCGTGGCCGAAGGGCCGGGTGTCCATCCTGGCGGGCTTCGTTGATCCCGGGGAGTCGGCCGAGCATGCCGTCGTCCGCGAGGTCAGCGAGGAAACCGGCATCACGGTCGGCCGGGTGACCTACCTCGGCAGCCAGCCGTGGCCGATGCCACGGAGCCTCATGCTGGGCTTCCACGCCTACGCCGAGGGCGGCCAGGACATCCACGTCGACGCCGAGGAGATCGCCGAAGCGCACTGGTACAGCCGCGAGGAACTGCTCGTGAGCCTGCGGGCGCGTGAACTGGCCCTGCCGCCGCCGGTTTCCATCGCCCGGCAGATCCTCGAGGCCTGGTACGGCGGCGAACTCCCAGACGGCGCCAGCTTCGAATAGCGGCCGCTTCGCCGCAACCGCGACCGACTCCTCAGCTTCGAGTGACGCGGACCGCGACCGACCCCTCAGCTTCGAGTAGCGTAGACCGCGACCGACCCCTCAGCTTCGAGTAAACGCGCGGTCGGCAGCCATCGCATTCTTTCTTGATTAACCTTCTTGATAAAATAGACCTTTTTAGTAGGATATAGATCTGTGACTACTTCTATGCGCCTGGTACGGCGCGGCCACGTGGACTTCGTTCGCGTGGCCAGCGCGCAGTGTTCACTTCGCTGACGCCATTTCCCGCTGTACTGGTCCCAGGCCATCCGGACCGGGATGTTCGCCGTAGATAAGAGGGGCCGCTCGATGCGAAGGAGTCACGCATGCCGTCCACCGTGCTTGCCGCCGCACGCGTAATCCAGATACCGGTGCCCGGACGGGACAGATCCGCCACCGAACCGGACTGGCCCGCCGCGGAACTGCTGCCCGAACCGCTGCCCGGAACACTTCCCGGGCCGGAGGCGATCGGCGGCCCCGAGGGCACGCTGCTGGCGGTGGTCCCGATCCCCGGCACGGACACCTCACTGGCGATCGTCGGCTACACCGTCCCCACGGTGCCCGCCGAAACCCTGACCGAGCCCGTTTCCCCGCTCCAGCCGAACGAGGGCCTGGTCGTCGACCACGCGCGGCGCTGCGTCTGGCTGAGCGGGAAAGAGGTCGAGCTCACCTACCAGGAGTTCGAGTTGCTGGCGTTCCTCAGCGCCCATCCGGACCAGGTGGTCAGCCGGGCCGACCTGCTCGCCCGCGTCTGGGGCCAGCTGCCCCAGTCAAGTAGCAAGTCAGGTAGCCGGGCGAGTGCCCGGACCCGCACCCGCACCGTTGACGTCCACGTCAGCCGGCTGCGGCGCAAGCTGGGCGCGGTGTACGGTCAGTGCCTCACGACCGAATACCGGGTCGGCTACCGGTTCACTCCCGGCATCAGCAAGCCGGCCTAACTCAGCACCGTGCTTTTCCAGATAGTCGATGTACAGGGGGCGCAGCGCGTCCGCGGTCTTCCCCTCACCGGAGCCGAGCGCGTCGGTGATCAGTGCTGAGATGCGGTACATGTCGGCGCCGGAGCGCCCGGGGTTACCCTCGATCGCCTCGGCCGCCGGTATCTCCTTCAGCAGCGTCCACAGGAAGCCGATGTCCGCGTGATGCATGGCACGGCGCATGGCCAGATCGTGAAGCTCGTGGGAGGACAGGTCCTCCAGTTCAGCGCGGCTCGGCACAGTGGCCACCCTACCCGCCTAGCATGGGCACGTGCCCGACGACAGTGCGACCTGCGTGTTCTGCGCCATCATCAGGGGTGAGACGAAGGCGGAGATCATCGACGAGACGGAGCACACGCTCTCGTTCCTGGACCACCGGCCACTGTTCCGCGGGCACACGCTGCTCGTGCCGAAGGTCCATGTCCGGCTGCTCCGCGATCTCCCGGCCGGCCGGGTGGCGGAGTTCTTCCTGGAGGCGCAGCGGCTGGAGGGCGCGGTAGAGACCGGCCTGGACGCCGACGGGTCGATGATCCTCATCAACAACGTCGTCAGCCAGTCGGTCCCGCACCTGCACCTGCACCTCATCCCGCGCAACCGCAAGGACGGCCTGCGCTTCTGGCTCGGCCCGCGTCATCCGTACGACGCCAGACACCCGGCCAGTGAGTACGCCGAGAAGATCAGAGCCGCCCTACCTGACCAGGATTGATCGGGCCCGGACCGGGCACACGCTGACCATGGTTTTCGACTCTGCAGCGCCGGCCACCCACGGCACCGCGCCGGGCCATCACGAGCCCGGCGAGCGGCCGATCGGCGGTCACGAACATCTGCACGGCAGGCCCGTGTCCTGGGTCCTGGTCGGCGTCCTCATCGCCGCCTTCATCGCCGGCGGCCTGGCCGTCGTGAATCACCTGTGGTGGCTGTTCTGGGTGTGCCTGGGCATTACTGTCCTGTCGGTGCCAGACGGTAAAGTGATAGGCATCATGAACGACACGGTGCTCGCCGGTGATCCGTCCCTGCAGGCTGGCCAGGAAGGCGCCGTCGCGGAGGACACCGGCTCGGCCGTGTATCCCGGCGTCAATGTCGGTGCGACGCGTGCGGTCAGTTCGTTAGACGCTTCTAATTAGATGTACCCGGCGGGCCCACGGGTCAGCCGGGTCTACCTGTGCTCCCCCCCTCATTACCCGGCCGCCCCGGCGGCCTGACGCCAAGGAGAGATCCCCATGCCGCCGTGGCCTGGCACTTCTTACCCCCTCGGTGCCTCCTACGACGGCGCCGGCACCAACTTCGCGTTGTTTTCCGAGGTGGCCGACTGCGTCGAGCTCTGCCTGTTCGACGGCGACGGAACTGAGACCAGGATCCGCATGAATGAGGTGGACGGCTTCGTCCACCACTGCTACCTGCCCAACGTCGGGCCCGGCCAGCAGTACGGCTATCGCGTGCACGGACCGTATGACCCCGCGCGCGGCCTGCGCTGCAACCCGGCCAAGCTGCTGCTCGACCCGTACGCCAAGGCGGTCACCGGCGGGCTCGACTGGGACGAGTCACTGTTCGGCTACCGTTTCGGCGCGCCGGACGAGCGGAACGATGATGATTCCGCCGCGCACATGTGCAAGGGCGTCGTCGTCAACCCGTTCTTCGACTGGGCCAACGACCGCCCGCCGCGCATTCCGTACAACGAGACGGTCATCTACGAGGCCCACGTCAAGGGGCTGACCTACCGTCACCCGGGCGTACCCGAGGAGCTGCGCGGCACCTACGCGGGAATCGCGCACCCCGCGATCATCGAGCACCTGACCCGCCTGGGCGTGAACGCGATCGAGCTGATGCCCGTGCACCAGTTCCTCGATGACAAGGTGCTGGAAGAACGCGGCCTGCATAACTACTGGGGCTACAACACCATCGGCTTCTTCGCCCCGCACGCCGCCTACGCGGCCGCCGGCGACGGGAACCAGGTGCAGGAGTTCAAGGCGATGGTCCGCGCGCTGCACGAGGCCAACATCGAGGTCATCCTCGACGTCGTCTACAACCACACGGCCGAGGGCAACCACCTGGGCCCCACCCTGTCCTTCCGCGGCATCGACAACGCCGCGTACTACCGCCTCGTGGATGACGACCAGCGCTACTACATGGACTACACCGGCACCGGCAACTCCCTGAACGTCCGGCACCCGCACTCGCTCCAGCTCATCATGGACTCGCTGCGCTACTGGGCGACCGAGATGCACGTCGACGGCTTCCGTTTCGACCTGGCCGCGACCCTGGCCCGGGAGTTCTACGACGTCGACCGGCTGGCGGCGTTCTTCGACGTGGTCCAGCAGGACCCGGTCATCAGCCAGTCCAAGCTGATCGCCGAGCCCTGGGACGTGGGTCCCGGCGGTTACCAGGTCGGCCAGTTCCCGCCCCTGTGGACCGAATGGAACGGGAAGTACCGGGACACGGTCCGCGACTTCTGGCGCGGTGAGCCCGCCACCCTGGGCGAGTTCGCGTCGCGCATCACCGGCTCCTCCGACCTGTACCAGCACGACGGCCGGCGTCCGTACGCGTCGATTAACTTCGTCACCGCGCACGACGGCTTCACCCTGCGCGACCTCGTCTCCTACAACGGCAAGCACAATGAGGCCAACGGCGAGGGCAACCGGGACGGCGCGGACGACAACCGGTCCTGGAACTGCGGCGTGGAAGGCGACACCGACGACCCGGCCGTGCTCGGGCTGCGGCGCCGGCAGCAGCGCAACTTCCTGGGCACGCTGCTGCTGTCCCAGGGCGTGCCGATGGTCCTGCACGGCGACGAGATCGGCCGCACCCAGCACGGCAACAACAACGCCTATTGCCAGGACAACGAGCTGTCCTGGGTCGACTGGTCGCTGGCCGAGCCGAACGCGGACCTGATGGCCTTCACCGCGGCGCTGTCGGACTTCCGCCGGACCCATCCGGTGTTCCGGCGCCGGCGGTTCTTCGCCGGGCAGCCCGGTGGCCGGCCGGACGACAGCCTCGGCGACATCGCCTGGTTCAGCGCCTCCGGGACGGAGATGTCCGACGCGGACTGGGACACCGACATCGCCCGCTGCCTGATGGTCTTCCTGAACGGGCAGGCCATCACGGATGTGGACGCACGCGGGGAGCGGGTCACCGACGGCTCGTTCCTGCTGTGCTTCAACGCCGCGCCCGAGGATGTGGACATGGTCCTGCCCAGCAGCGACTATGGCCAGAAGTGGGCGGTCGTGCTGGACACCGCGACCAGCGAGATGCCGGCCTTGTCCCCGGCGGGCATGCTCACGACCGTGACCACGGGGGCCGGCTACGACGTCCTGGAGGGGGCCCGGACCGTGGAGGCGAAGGCCACGCTGAAGGTCACCGGACGGTCCCTGGTCGTGCTCCAGCGCAGCGAGCCGGCCGAGTGACGTCCCCGGCCTCTACCTACCGGCTCCAGCTGGGGCCGGACCGGACGTTCGCCGGCGCCGCCGAGCTGATCCCATTTCTGCAGGCTCTGGGGGCCGGCGCGATGTACACGTCGCCGGTGCTGGCCGCGGCGCCGGGCTCCACCCACGGCTACGACGTGGTGGATCCCACCACGGCTAGCCCGGCGCTGGGCGGCCCGGAGGGCTTCAACCGCCTGGCCGAGCAGCTGAACGAGGCCGGCCTGGGCCTGGTCGTCGACATCGTGCCCAACCACATGGGCATCGCCGTTCCCGCGGCCAGCCCGGCCTGGTGGGACGTGCTCCGGCTCGGCCGCGTGTCGCCCTACGCGCGGTTCTTCGACATCGACTGGGACCGCGCGCCCGTCATGGTACCGGTGCTGGCCGACGCCGCGGCCGTCACCGACCTGAGGATCGCCGACGGCCAGCTCGCCTACCACGACCTGCGGTTCCCCATCGCCCCCGGCACCGAGGACGGCACGCCGCAGCAGGTGCACGAGCGGCAGCACTACCGGCTCACCGACTGGCGCCGCGCGAACAGCGAGCTCAACTACCGCCGGTTCTTCGACATCACCACGCTCGCGGCGGTCCGGGTCGAGGACCCGGAGATCTTCGCGGCCACCCACGCCACCGTGCTCCGTTGGGTGGCCACGGGCCGGGTCACCGGACTGCGCGTCGACCACCCCGACGGCCTGTCCGATCCCGGGGGCTACCTGCGGTGGCTGGCCGCGGCCGCGCCGTCGGCGTGGCGGGTGGTGGAGAAGATCCTCGGTCCGGACGAGCCGTTGCCTGCCGCGTGGCCGGTGCACGGCACGACCGGCTACGACGCCCTCCGCCTGGTCTGCGGGCTGTTCGTCGACCCGGACGGCGAGCCCGCGCTGACCGCGCTTGCCGCGGAGCAGTGCGGCCCGCAGGATCTGCGCGAGATGGAGTACACCGCCAAACGGTGGGTGGCGGAGCAGATCCTGCGCGCGGAGATCCGCCGCATCGCGCGCGTCGCCAACCGCGACATAGCCGGCGGACAGCTCGAGCCCAGCGACGCCGAGCCCGCGATCGTCGAACTCCTCGCCAGCTTCCCCGTCTACCGCTCCTACCTGGCCGACGGCGAGCCCGAGCCGCTGCACGCCGCCGCCGCCGAAGCCACCCGCCGCGCGCCCGCCCTGGCCGCAGCCATCGCCGCCCTGGTCGAGCAGATGACCGCCAACACCGACGGCGAGCTGGCCGAGCGCGTTCAGCAGACGGCGGCGATGGTGATGGCCAAGGGCGTGGAGGACACGGTCTTCTACCGCTACAACCGGTTCATCGCCCTCAACGAGGTCGGCGGCGACCCAGGGCGGTTCGGCGTGCCGCCAGAGGAGTTCCACCACCGCGCCGCCACCGTCTCGCACCCCCGCTCGATGACCGCGCTGTCCACGCACGACACCAAGCGATCGGAAGACGTGCGCGCCCGGCTGGCGGTGCTGTCCGAGCTGCCCGGCGAGTTCGCCGACGCGGTGCGCCGGTGGTCGGGCCGGGCCGGCCTTCCGGAGCCGGCACTCAACCTGCTCGCGTGGCAGTCCCTGGTCGGTGCCTGGCCGATTACCCCAGAACGCCTGGGCGGGTACCTGGAGAAGGCCTCACGCGAGGCCAAGATCGCCACCAGCTGGACCGACCCCAACCCGGGGTTCGACGCGGCCGTGGCCGCCTGGCCCAAGACGGTTCTGTCCGACGACGCGCCCGGCGGGCTGGCCGCCGACGTCGCCGACTTCGTCGCGCTGGTCCGCGCGCCCGGCTGGTCGAACTCCCTCGGCCAGAAGCTCGTCCAGCTGGCCATGCCCGGCGTCCCCGACCTCTACCAGGGCAGCGAGCTGTGGGACCTGTCGCTCGTCGACCCCGACAACCGCCGTCCGGTCGACTTCGCCCACCGCCGGGACCTGCTCGCGCGCATCGACGACGGGTGGCTGCCCGAGGTGGACGAGTCCGGCGCGGCTAAGCTGCTGGTGGTCACGCGGACGCTCCGGCTGCGCCGGGACCGGCCCGGCCTGTTCGACGGCTACCGCGCGCTCGCCGGGCAAGGACCCGCCGCCGGGCACGTGGTTGCGTTCGCCCGGGGCGGCGGCCGCCTGGTCGCCGTCACCACCCGTCTCCCGCTGACGCTTCAGCGCAGCGGCGGCTGGCGGGGGACCGTCCTGCCACTGCCGGACGGCCCGGGGGAGTGGACGGACGTTCTCACCGGCCAGACGGTCCCCGCCGGGGCCGTTCCGCTGGACCGCCTGCTCAGCCGCTACCCCGTTGCCCTCCTCATTGCAGGTGACCAATGATCGCTCCTGGATCGGTATGGGCTCCCGGCCGGGACCGGGTTCCGCATCCGGATAGCCGAAGAGACCGTCGAGATGTCCCGGGGCGACGATGGCTGGTGGCACCCGCCCGAGCTACTGCTGCCGGGCGCCGACTACGCCTATCTGCTCGACGATGACGACACGCCGCTGCCCGATCCCCGCTCGCAGTGGCAGCCGCACGGGGTGTTCGGGCCCTCACGGGTCTACGACCACGCCGCGTTCCGCTGGACCGACGCCGGCTGGACCGGCCGCGCGCTGCCCGGATCGGTCCTCTACGAGCTGCACATCGGGACGTTCACCCCGGGCCGGACGTTCGACGCGGCCGTCGAGCGGCTCGACTACCTGGCGACCTGGGCATCGACCTGCGTCGAGGTGATGCCGGTCAACGCGTTCGACGGCACGCGCGGCTGGGGCTACGACGGTGTGCTGTGGTTCGCGGTGCACGAGCACTACGGCGGCCCGGACGGGTTCAAGCGGTTCGTCGACGGGCTGCCACGCGCGCGGCCTCGCCGTGGTGCTCGACGTGGTCTACAACCACCTCGGCCCGTCGGGGGCCTTCCTGCGACCGTTTCGGCCCGTACTTCTACGGCCAGAACCAGTGGGGGCCCGTCGCTCAACGTCGACGGCCCCGGCTCGCGACGACGTTCCGCGCGTACTCCGTGTCGACAACGTCGCCGATGTGGCTGCAGCGACTTCCACGTGGACGGGCTCCGCCTGGACGCGGTGCACGCGATCGCGCGACGCCCGGCGCGCACCCACCTGCTCGAGGAGATGGCACGACCGCGGCCGGCGCGCCGCGGCCGCGGGGCGGCCGTGCCGCTCACCTGATCGCCGAATCCGACCTGAACGACCCCCGGCTGATCACGCTCCCGGGAGGCGGGCGGGTACGGGCTGGACGCCCAGTGGTGCGACGACATCCACCACGCCCTGCACGTCGACGCTGACCGGGGAGACCCAGGGCTACTACGTCGACTTCGGCGACCCTGGAGACCCTCGCCCGGGCGCTCGCGTCGGCCTATGTCCACGCCGGGACGTGGTCGACGTTCCGCGGCCGGGCGCACGGCGCGTCCCGTCGACCTGGCACCGCATCCCGGGCAGCCGGTTCCTCGCGCTACCTCGCAGAATCACGATCAGGTCGGCAACCGCGCCGCGGGCGACCGGCTCTCGGCAGTCGCGTGTCGCCAGGCCTGGCTCGCCTGCGGGGCGGCGCTGGTGCTCTGCTCGCCGTACACGCCGATGCTGTTCATGGGCGAGGAATGGGCCGCGAGCACCCCGTGGGCAGTTTTTCGCGTCGTTCCCGGACCCGGCCCTGGCCGAGGCGGTGCGCAACGGACGGCGGCGGGAGTTCGCCGCGCACGGCTGGGGCGACGAGGAGTCCCCGACCCGACGTCACCGCCACCCTCGAGCGGAGCACGCTGGACTGGAAGGAGCCGGCCGCCGCCGGAGCACCGGGCCTGCTGGAGGTCTACCGCGCGCTGATCGCGCTGCGGCACCAGTACCCGAGCTCGCCGACCCGCGGCTGGACGTGTTCACCGTCGAGACCGGCCCGGGCGAGCGGTGGCTGATCCTGCACCGCGGCACCCTCCGGGTGGTCTGCAACCTGAACGGGGAGGTCGACAACGTCCGGCTGGACCGGCCGGTGGGCGTCGTCCTGCTGGCGTCGGCGGAGGTGACCCACGCGGGGCACGTCCTGGAGATGCGGCCCGAGTCCTTCGCCGTGGTCACCACTCTCGAGAAAGAAAGACGCCCCTCAGCGAGCGAACTCGCCACCATCGAGTGAGGCCGCAGCTCCATTGCCCAGCATGGCCGCCCTCAGGAGCGGGGCCGGAATCGCGAACGCGTCCACCAGCGTCTGCGCGTGCGGGCGCAACTGCTCGCATAGGGCGTTGACCGCGCTGGTCACGGCCTTGGCCCGGGTCGCGGTCAGCCCGCCGTGGGCCAGGAACCAGGCCAGGTCCGCCTCGATGGCAGACAGCACGTACAGGTCGCAGACCCGGCCCAGCAGCGCCCGGGTGCCCGGATCGGGGCAGCGGTCGATCCCCGCGACGAACGCCTCCAGCACGATCCGGTCGACGTGCGCCCGCGCCGTGCGCAGCAGATGGTCCTGGGCGTCGTTGAAGATTGCGAACGGGTCGCTGGCTCCCGCGGCGCGCCGCAGCCGGCGGGCGAGACCCTCGAGCATGTGCTGCTCGCGGTCCTCGAAGGTCCGCACTTGCCAGGCCCGGTTCAAGAGCGACCGTCTCGTCGTCGCGGCCCGGCCCCGTGGCCAGCAGGCGCTCGATCACGCCGCGGGCCGCGGTCCGCTCGATCACGGAGCCGGCGAACTGCTCGGCCATGAAGCGAACGGTGGCCAGCGTGCCGAGGTCCTCGAAGTCGCTCCGGTAGTTGGTCAGCAGGCCCTTGGCCACCAGCTGGAGCAGGACGGTGTTGTCGCCCTCGAACGTGGTGAACACGTCCGTGTCGGCCTTAAGCGTGGTCAGCAGGTTCTCGGTTAGGTACCCGGCGCCCCCGCACGCTTCCCGGCACGTCTGGATGGTGGCGGTCGCGTGCCAGGTGGTCACCGCCTTGATCCCCGCCGCGCGCGCCTCAAGCTCGCGCTGGCGTCGCTCAGAATGACCAGGCCCCTCCTCGCTAGCCTGGTCGGCGAGGGCGGCCACGAGTTCGTGCTGCGCGAAGTTCAGCGCGTACGTGGTGGCCAGCGCGGGGAGCAGCTTGCGCTGGTGAGCGCGGTAACCGAGGAGCACCACCTCGCCCGACCCGTCCGGCCGGTCGAACTGGCGGCGCGTGTTCCCGTACCGGACCGCAATGGCCAGCGCCCGCTTCGTCGCGCTGCCCGCGGTCCCGGCCACGCTGATCCGGCCCCGGATCAGCGTGCCGATCATCGTGAAGAACCGGTGGCCGTCGCTGGCGATCGGGCTGCTGTAGGTGCCGTCTTCGGCCACGTCACCGAAGCGGTTGAGCAGCGCCTCACGCGGCACCCGCACGTCACGGAAGGTCAGTCGGCCGTTGTCGACGCCGTTCAGGCCGCCCTTGCGCCCGCAGTCGCTGATGGTCACCCCGGGCATCGGGTGCCTGTCACGGTCCCGGATCGGCACCAGCAGCGCGTGCACGCCCCGGCTCGTACCGTCCACGATGAGCTGGGCGAATACCACCGCCATCCGGCCGTCCCGGGCTGCGTTGCCGATGTAGTCCTTGCGTGCCGACTCGTCCGGCGTGCTGATCACGAACTCACCCGCGGCCGTGTCGTAGCTGGCCGTGGTGCGCAGGTGCTGAACGTCCGACCCGTGGCCCGTCTCGGTCATCGCGAAACAGCCGGGCAGCGTGACGTCCATGATGTCGCGCAGGTACCGCTCGTGGTGGCGGCGCGTCCCCAGGAGCTGCACCGCGCCGCCGAACAGTCCCCACTGCACGCCGGCCTTCACCATCAGGGACAGGTCGCCGAACCCGAGTGTCCCGTGCGCCACGACCGACCCGGCCGGGTCACTCATGCCGCCGTATTCGCGGTCGAAGCCGAGCCGGGAGTAGCTGGTCTTCGCCAGCAGGTGCAGCTCGTCGAGGATCTGCCGACGGTACTCCTCGGTGGACAGGCCGGAGCCATCGTGCGGCTCGACTCCGGCCATCTGCGCCCGCAGCTCGCGGAGCAATCCGCCCCACCGTCCGTCCAGAACAGCAGTTAGCTCATCCACTTCCACGGGCAAATCCACGATTCCTCCGGCCGTTGCGGGCGGCTCCCTTGCTACTCAACAGTAACATAGTGCCGAACCAGGTCGGAGTGCTGGCCAAGCTCGCGGCCGCCCTAGCCGACGGCCGCCCTTAGCCGACGGCCGGACTAGCTGGCCAGCTCCGCCTCGTCCTCGTCAGCCAGCATGTCATCGGCGGGCTCACTCGTCAGTTCCTTGAGCGGCAGCGCCTCCTGCCCGGCAAGCTCGCTGGCCAGGTCGTGCAGACCGTAACGGTCGACGTGCTCGGGGTCGGTCAGGCTGATCGTGCGCAGGCCCTGGGCGACGAGCCGGTCGTTGATTTCCTCGAGGTGATCCCGGACAAGCTGCTTCTCCGCGTCTGTGGTCCTGCCCTTGTGCGGCTCGCCCGCGTGCTCCAGCGACGCGTAGTTCACGCGTCCGCCGCTGTCGCTGGCGGTCGCCGTGACCGGAGCCGCCGTGACCGGAGCCGCCGTGACCGGAGCCGCCGTGACCGGAGCCGCCGTGACCGGAGCGGTCAAAACGGTCCCGCTGGTCCCGGTAGCCCCACCGGTTCCCGCAGACCCCGTGGTCCCGGTAGAACCTGTGGTTCCATTGGCCGAGCGGGACGCCCGCCGCGTCGCGCGGGCGGGTCGCGTCGGCCGCGCCGAGACGAGCAGCTCCGGCATTGGCGTGTCGGTCGCCAGCCCGTCAAAGACTTCGGCGTCAACGACCACCCGGCGTGGCTCCTCCTCGCCGGGCAGGTGCAGCTCCACGATGGCAACCCGCAGCGCCGCCTTCTCGATGGTCCTGGCCTCGTCGGTCAGCGCCTCAATTTCTACCGGGCTGTCCCCGAGCTCAGGGTGGTCGTGCACGACGATGCGCGCCAGCGCGTCGTCCTCGGTGATGAGATGTCCGCTCAGGTCGCTGAATCGGACGGTCTTCTGGCCCACGATCGGCTCCTCCCGGTCTCGCTAACGTTCGATGACGTGATCCCAACCCTGTCGGATTCCAGATATCTATGTCAAACACCTGTTCGACCCGGCGTGGCGATGAATTTTCTAGCCGATTTCCCCGTCGGCATCGCTAAATCTCCCGCCGACGTCCGTTAGGCATGGCAAGCGGCATTACCGGGAGGATTCATGTCGGCGCTCAAAGTGATCGGCCATCAATCCGCACCCGTCGCCCCGGGTACCCCGCCGACGCGCTCCACCCCCCGCCGACACACCGACCCCGGCGCCCACCGCCCTCGCCGGCCCCGGCGCCCACCGCCCTTGCCGGTCCCGGCGCCCACCGCCCTTCCGGTCCCGGCCCCACCGACCCACCGACCCCGGCGCCCCGCCGACCCACCTGGGGCCCGGTTGGCTCACCTCGGGCCGTATCCGCGACCCGCGACCCCCCAACTCAAGCCGTCGGCGTCCCCGGGCTTTCCCCGGCGACCTTGGTGCCTTCGATCAATCAGGCCGCGGCATACGTTGTCGGGCCCGTGAAGTATTTCCAGCCCGACGGGGTTACCCACGCGAGAACGCCTGGTTCCGGCTGCTCAAGCCGCCACCCCTGCCGTTGTTTGACCCTATGGTGATGGCGGCACAGCGGGCCCAGATTGCATTCGCATGTTCGGCCGCCGTAACTAGATAGGTTTCTCTTTTGCCGGGTGGGGTTTTGGGCTTCCGTGGTTGCGGTCGGCTGGCTCGGCGTGTCTTGTTGATCACTGAGGGCCGGCTGTGGTGGAGTGCGGCTTGTGCCCGATCCGTCCCCTGTGCCTGGCGAGATAGGTGACCTGGCTGAGATGGTTGCCGGGCTGCGGGCCGCGAACGCGCGGCTGCGGGAGCTGCTGGCAGAACGCGATGAGCTGATCGCGGAACTCCGGCTGCAGGTGGCCGGGGCCGGGCAGCTGCGGGAACAGGTGGAGCAGCTGCGGCGAGAGGTGGCTGACCTGACCGCCCGGGTGAAGCAGAACTCGAAGAACTCCTCCCGGCCGCCGTCGTCGGACGGGCTGGGCAAGCCGGCCCCGAAGTCGCTGCGGAAGAGCACCGGCCGCAAGCCCGGCCGGCCGAAGGGGCAGCCGGGCGCGACGATGAGCCTGACCGATCATCCCGATCACGTGATCCGGCACGAGCCGGGCTGCTGCGGCAGCTGCCGCGCGGGCCTGGGCGGAGCACGGGAGACCGGGCTGGAGCGGCGGCAGGTGACGGAGATCCCGCCGGTGAAGGCGGAGGTCACCGAGCACCAGATGATCGAGCGGGAGTGCCCGGGCTGCGGGGCGCGGACCAGGGCACAGGCCCCGGACGGGGTGAACGCGCCGGTGCAGTACGGGCCGCGGGCCGCTGCCATGGCCGCTTACCTGTGGCATGGCCAGTTCCTGTCCCGGGACCGGGCGGCCGCCGCGCTGGGCGAGATGTTCGGCTGCGCGCCGTCCCCGGGCGCGATCGCCGCGATGGCCGCGAAGGTCGCCGGGATCATCGCGCCGGCGATCGATGCCATCGTCAGGGCGCTGATCGCCGCTGACGTCGCGCACTTCGATGAGACCGGGTTCCGGGTAGCCGGGAAGCTGGCCTGGGTCCATTCTGCGTCGTCTGGCAAGTTCGTCCTGGTCACCGTGCACGGCAAGCGAGGCAGGCAGGGAATGGACGCGGCCGGGGTACTGCCGTCATTCGCCGGTATCGCCTGCCACGACGCCTGGGCGCCCTACGACGGCTACGACGGCGCGGGCGGGCACGCTCTGTGCGGTGCTCACCTGCTCCGTGAACTGACCGCGGTCACTGAGACCGGCACCGCGGACGACGTGATCTGGGCGCGGCAGGCCATCGACGCGCTGCTGGAGCTGAAGCAGGCCACCGGCGCCGCCCGCGCTGCCGGACACGACGTGATCGACGCGGAAGTCCTGGAAAAGCACGGTCGCTGGTTCCGCGACGCCGCGGACGCCGGGGTGGTCCTGAACGCCGCCCGCCGCAGCAAGCTGCAGAAGAAACGGCACGCTCTCGCGAAAAGGATGCGCGACCGCGCCGGCGACTACCTGCGCTTCGCCCATGACCTGCGGGTTCCGCCCGACAACGATCTGGCTTCACACTGCACCTCCTGGGTGCGTTCTGCAGTGTCGGGGTTTTCGCGGTGGTCAGGTCGTGTTGCCGGAGTTCTGTTCAGTATTGCGTGTGGTACTGACATTTTTCGGCAGCGGGCCGCCGAGGCTGGGGTGGTAGCTGCGTCCTGAGCGGCGGCTGTCGCCGAGGGCTTTGCCGGTGGCTTCGACCTGGGCGGGGCCGGGGCGGGCCTGGCCGGGGTGATAGAGGCAGGTGCCGCGGTCGTCGGCGAGGTGGCCGGTGATGAGGCCGAGGCGGTACCAGCGCTTGATGCTGGAGGGGTGTGCGTGCAGCTGGCGGGCTGCCTCGTCGAGGGTGAGCATGCCGCTATCGCGGAGCCGTTGCCACAGGCTGGGGATGTGGCGGGTGAAGCAGTGGGCGCGCACCCGGCCGGCGTTCCAGGGCTTGCTTTCCCCGCTGGTCAGGCCGCGCTGGTTGAGGATGCCCGCGACCTGGCTGTAGGTGTGGCCGCCGAGCAGCTGGTCGATCTGCTCGATCACCGGCTGGGGGGTTTTGCGCTGCTGCCAGGCGTTCAGCGGGATCGGCAGGTTCAGGGTGTGGTGCTGGCCGCCGGGCAGGCGGACGGCGGCGGTGATGGCGTGGTCGCCGCGGGTGAGGGTGACGTCGGTGATCAGCAGGCGGATCAGGCGTTTGCGTTCCCGCATCGGGGTGGCCGGGTCGTGCCATAGCGCGGGGAAATCGGCGGCCAGTGCCCGGATGCGGGCGCGCTGCTGGTCGTCCAGGACGGCCGTGGCGGTCTTGGCGGTGGTGTAGTCGTCGTGGGCGGTGGCCAGCTCGCGCAGGCGGGCGTTCCAGTCGGCTTCGAGGGCGTCGGCGACCAGCCGGTTTCCGGGGTCGACTGCCAGGTAGCGGCGCCGGGCCTGGTCGGCTGCGTGCTGGGCGCGCTGGACGTGGGCGGCGCGGAGGGCGTCGGCGTGCCCGGCTTGGGCGGCGAGCTCGTCGGTGACGGTGAGCGCGACCTCCAGGGCCAGCGGGGTGAGGGTGGCCAGCAGCAGGCCGGCGACGGCGGTGTCCACGGCGGCGCCGGGCAGGTGCTGGCAGATCGGCGCAGCGTTGCTGATGCCGTCGTTCTGGCAGACGTAATCGGGCACGATGGTGCTGTCGGCGCGGGTGTGGTAGCGCACCGTCATGCGCCGTCCGCATCTGCCGCAGACGATGAGGCCCTGGAGCAGGGCGGGTCCCTCGCGGGCTGGCCCGGCTGTGCGGTTGTCGCCGCGGGCGGCGGCGTTGGCGGCCAGGATCTGCAGGTTGGCCTGGTAGCGGGGCCAGGTGATGTAGCCGGGGTGGTGGTCGGGGAGAAGGACGGTCCAGTCCTCGGCCGGCTTGATCAGCGTGTGGTGGTGCCCGTCCAGGTCGGTGACATGGCGGGCGCGGCCGTAGCAGTAGGCGCCGGCGTAGCAGGGGTTGTGCAGGATCTTCAGGACCTGGTCGTGGGTGAGCGTCTTGAAGTACAGCTCGCCTGCGCGCGGCCCGCCGCGGTGCCGGGCAGGGAAGGTCAGCTGCGCCTGGCGGAAGGCCCTGACCACGGCGAAGGCGGAGCCGGTGGCGGTGAAGATGTCGAACAGCAGGCTGATCGCCTGGCGCACTCCGCCGTCGGGATCCAGGACCGTTTCGCCGCGGCTGTCGTAGGCCAGCCCGATCGGCAGCGGCAGTCGCAGCTCGCCGCGGCGGGCCTTGGCCAGGATCCCGCCGCGCAGCCGGGCCCGCAGGAAATGCAGTTCTGCCTCGCTGAGCTGGCCTTTCATTCCCAGGACGAGGCGGTCGTTGAAACTGGTCGGGTCATACAGCCCGTCCTCGTCCAGGATGAGGGTGTCGCTGTGGGCGCAGATCTGCAGCAGCCGGTGCCAGTCGGCGTTGTTACGGGCCAGCCGCGAGCATTCCAGGCCGAGTATGATCCCGGCCCGGCCCAGGGACACCTCGGCAACCAGGTGCTGGAACCCTTCCCGGTCCGCGGAGGAGGCTCCCGAATGACCCTGGTCGATGTCGATCACGTGGATCCGGTCGGCGGGCCAGCCGAGCGCGACGGCCCGGCCACGCAGGTCGTACTGGCGCGCGGTGGACTCGGTGTTGTTGGCGACCTGGTAGAGGGTGGACTGGCGAATGTAGAGGTAGGCGTCGCGGCGGAGCCGGGCCGCGGTCACCTTGCCGCTGGTATCGGTACTCACGGGGGAACGACCTCCTGGGCGGGTAACGGGGCAGGACGGGCATGGGCGAGCGTCATCTGCGCCAGCACCGCGACGATCTCGCCGGTGGCATGAGGCGAGAGCACGGGCAGCAGCGACGTGCAGGCCGGCGAGCTGGCATCACCTCCCTTGCTGCTCGGAGCGGGCGGGGACGGGGTCGAGGTGGACAAGGACGTGCCGGCCTGCGATGTCGCTGCTGCGTTGCGGCCGGGTTCGGCGCCCGGCCCGGCCCAGGCGGGCAGGGAGGTCCACGCGGCCATCCAGGCGGCCACCCCCTGGCTGAGCAGCACGGCCAGGCCGTGCCGCCATCCGCCGCTCCCGGCGGCCGCGGCACTGCGCAGCTGCTCATACCGCTGGGTGAACGCGCCGCGGCCATCACCGGCGATGTCTCCGTGGATGGAGCCGGACTGGTCAGCTTTTGGGCGCCGCCCCGGCGGCCTGCCCGCCGCCCTGCTCGTCCTCGCGCCGGGCGGTGCGGCGGCGCTGCAGCGCCCGCTCGACCGAACGCGGATGGACGCTGACGCCAAAACGCTGCCGGACCGCGACGGCCAGCTCCGCCGGCCGCAGGCCGGGATCGGCCTCCAGCAGGTCCTCCAGCCGGTCCACGACCTGGCCGGTGAGCTTGTGGCCGCCCTTGGGGCCAGGCTTGGCCGGAACCAGGCCGGCCAGTCCCCGCTCGCGCAGCGCCGCCCTGGCCGAGTACAGCGACTGGCGGGAGAACCCGAAGTCGGCGGCGGCCCGGCTCGCCGGCACGTCCGCCGCCTCGGCTCTGCGCACCATCTCGTACTTGACCTGCACCAGATCCGCCGGATCGAAGAACCCGCCCGGGCCGAACGCCGCATCGGTGACCTTTTCCGGGCGGGGGTTCAGCGTCCTGGACGCCGCCAGCGCCTGCATCTTTGTGTCGTCTCGCCTGACCATCGCGCCTCCCCGGCCGCAGCGCGGTCAAGGCAACTATGCCGTAGAAACCGGCGGGATCCGCCACACCGCGCCGCCGGACACCCGGGAATCCCCGCAATACGACGGTAAACGACCGGATTAGCTGACAGATCCAGGAGACAGCAAGCCGGGACTGCGGCGGAATCCTATGGACACTCACGGCGTAATCCGCTTGACATCATCCGGCACCGAGCCCGCCCACTGTCGCAGCTCCCCGACCAGCTCCGCGAGTTCCAGCAGGTCCGCCGTGCGGAACGGCGACCGGCCCGCCGACACCACCACGAACGGATCCCCGGGCACCACGTCCGTCCACTCCGCCGGCAGACACGCCAGCTCACCGGCGTCATCGAAGAAGTAGACCCGGTCGGACTGCCAGCTCTTACGACGGTTCACGAACTCAAACGACCGGCCGGACAACGGATGGAACCGATGCGTCACCCGCACCCGATCCGGATGCTTGTCAGCACCCGTACCACGCGTAGTCGACAGCGGGATCGAACAATGAAGCAGAGCAGGTCATCAGGATGAGCAAGCTGCGCATCAAGGTCTCCGGCTGCATGCGCTCCATGCACGGAGCCGAGGCCTTCTGCGCCATCCGCTCCTACCTGGCCACCGCCACCCGCCACAGCATCAGCTGGCCCGGCGCCCTCACCCGCGCCGCCGAAGGCACCCCCTGGATCCCGGGCACCACATAATCCCGCCAGCGCGGCCACCGCTACGATCCGGCGCCATGCCGCCCGGCTGCCGGTTACCGTGGCCGCATGCCCCCGCGCCCAGCCGGCCCCCAGCTCGGCCTGTTCGATAACCCGGTCCGCGTCTTCAGCCTGGAAGAACTCACCGATACCGTGCGGACGCTGGAACGCCAGCAACCCGGCCGCACCGTGGACGAGCTCTCCCGCGCCGTGTTCGCCGGGCTTGGCATGAAACGAACCCGGCGCGCCGCCGACCTCGTCGCCGAGGCCATCCGGATGGCCCGGGCAGGGCAGCCACGCGCCGAGATCACCGGTTCCCAGTGGCAGGCCAGCACATCCGAAGTCAGGAAATGGGCCGCCAGCAACGGCTTCCAGATCGGCAGCGACGGCACC
>CAVUNW010000078.1:0-86293 GCA_963742865.1 uncultured Actinomycetes bacterium | reverse complement strand
CTACTGTCCTGTCTCATCCAAGCTGAGTCAGGCGTCGTGGATCTGAGTTATTAGCTCGTTGGTCCCGTTGACCTGAGTCATAGGCGCGATGGCTTCCGGAGTTCTGAGTTATCGGCGTGGCGTCCCGGCATTCTGAGCCGAAATCACTACCGTTGCCGTATCGGTTGATGCGGTTCGGTGGTGGTCGGCGTGAGCGCCAGTGCAGTCGTTGTCGGCCGGGGTGTGCAGGTCGTTTTTGTCGACGAGGCTGGCCGAAGCAGAGCGGCGCGCTGGAGGTGTTGTGGAGTACCGGCTTTGAGCGTGTCTCGCCGGTGCGGTCCTTCGGGTCGTTCCGGGGCCAGCGGAGTTTTCAGGGTTCGTGGTGGTTCGCGACGACGGGCGAGCATGTCGGCTTCGAGTCCTGGGTGGAACGCGACGCGGTGATGTTGCTGGACTTTGATCCGGACGTTGTTGCCGTGTCGTCGCAGCCGTTCTGCCTGAGGTGGGCGGGCGGGCCGGCGGCGCGCCGGCATGTGCCGGACTTCTTCGCGCGGCTGGCGGATGGCTGGCGGTGGTGATCGACGTCCGCCCGGACGAGCTGATCGGCGCGGATGATGCTGTGGTGTTCGCCGCGACGCAGCGGGCGTGTGCGGCAGTGGGCTGGGGTTACCGCCGTGTCGGGGTCGTCGGTGCGGTGCTGGCGGCGAACGTGCGCTGGCTGTCGGGTTTCCGGCATCGCCGCTGCGGAACGCGCCTGGCCGGCGGCGAGCTGATGCGGCGCGTCGCGGCCGGGCCGGTGACGGTGACCGATCTGGCCGGGTGTGCCGGTGACCGGCTGGCGGTGCTGCCGGCGCTGTATCACCTGCTGTGGCGCGGCGTGCTGGCGGCGGACCTGGCGGTAGCGCCGCTGTCCGGGCGCACTGTGGTCCGGGCGGGGCGGGCGGCGTGACGGTATCGCGGCCCGCGCGCTTGGGCGTCGGTGGCGAGGTCGGGTTGCGCGGGTCGAGTTACACGATCACGGCGCTGGCCGGCGGCACCGTCGCGCTGGCCGGGGTGACAGGTGACGTGGTTGCCATGCCGGTGGCCGAGCTGCTCACCGACGCCAGCTTCGCTGTCCTGACCCCGCGCACGCGAGCGCCGTTGCCGGCCCGCGGCGTGCTGGACGGGTTGCCGGCCGAGGTGGCCGGGCGGGCGCAGTGGTGGGAACGGCACGTGACCGAGGTGCTGACCGGCGTGCGGCCGGAAGCCCGCCGGGCACGGTCGCGCGCGCGGAGTACGACCCGTTGCGGGTGAGCCTGCGGCAGCGGGAGCTGAGCAAGGTCGCGGAACTGCGCGCGGCCGGTGAGCCGGTGTCGCTGGCCACGCTGGGCAGGATGCGGCGCCGTTACCGCAGCGGCGGGCTGCTCGGCCTGGTGGACGGGCGGCTGAGGCGCGGCGCGGGCGGGGCGGTGGATGAGCGGGTGATCACCGCGATCGAGAAGGCGGTCGCCGGCGAGATGACCGGTCCACCGGCACGGTGACCCGGCTGCGGCGGCGGGTGGCGCGGAGCCTGGCCGCCGAGTACGGCATCGACCCGGCGCAGATCATGCCGCCGCGGGCCACGTTCTACCGGCTGGCCGCGCAGATCCGGCCGGGCGGCACACCTTCGGCTCCGCGCCGACGCGGCGGTCGCTGGCGCAGCGCCCGGATGGCCCGTTCGGCGCGGTGACGGTGCTCCGCCCGGGAGAGTGGTGCCCGGTCGACTCGACGCCGCTGGACGTGCGGGTGGTGCTGGATGACGGCTGGTGGACCGGGCCGAGCTGACGATGATGGTCGATGTCGCGACGCGCACCATCGCCGCGGCGGTGCTGCGGCCGACGACCAAGGCGGTGGACGCCTCGCTGCTGCTGGCCAGGGCGCTGACCCCGGAGCCGATGCGGCCGGGCTGGCCGGACGCGCTGCGCATGTCCCGCTTGGTGCTGCCGCATGAGCGGCTGGTGGGGATCGACGAGCGGCTGGCCACGCGGCGGCGCGGCCGGTGATCGTCCCGGAGACGGTGGTGTGCGACCACGGCATGGTCTACCTGTCGCAGGCATTCCAGGCCGCGTGCCGCGCGATGGGCGTGAACTTCCAGCCCACCCACGAAGGCCGCCCTGGGAGAAGGGCACGGTGGAGCGGACCTTTGCCTCCATCGCCTCCCTGTTCGCCCAGTACGTTGCCGGGTATGTCGGGCGCAGCGTGGACCGGCGCGGCAAGAACGCCGAGCAGGACGCGGCCTGGTCACTGGTCGAACTGCAGGACCTGCTCGATGAATGGATCGTCGCGCACTGGCAGAACCGCCCGCATGACGGGCTGCGGCACCCGCTCACTCCTGGTGCGGCGCTGACACCCAATGAGCAGTACGCCGCGCTGCTCGAGGTCGCCGGCTACGTGCCTGCGCCGCTGGCCGCCGGGGACTACCTCGAACTGCTGCCGCTGACCTGGCGGGTGATCAGCGCCTACGGCATCAAGATCAGCAGGCGGACCTACGACTGCCAGGCGCTCAACCCCTACCGCGGCCAGGCGTCCGGGATCGCGGCGCACAAGGGCCGCTGGGAAGTGCATTACGACCCTTACGACGTCACCCGGATCTGGGTGCGCAACCACCATGACGGCGGCTGGATCACCGTGCCATGGACACACCTGCGCACTGCGCCGGCGCCGTTCGGTGAGGCGGCATGGGCGCAGGCCCGTGACATCCTCGCCCGCCGCGGCACCGACCAGGCCACCGAGTCCGAGATCGCCGGCGCCGTGGAGGCCCTGCTGGACAAGGCCGGGCACGGCCCGGCCAAGCCCGCGCCCGCCAAGCGTGACCGGCGAGTCGCGGCGCGCACCCGCGCCACGGCTCAGCCGAGCTGGCCGCGGCCCGCGCCGGACGGCGAACCCCAGCCCGCTGCCGGCGAGGGCGAGCAGGACCAGCTCGCGGCGGTGATCCCGCTGGCGGTCTTCGACGCCCGGGAGGAAGCGAAGAAGTGGTGGTGAGCGCCGAGGCCGAGGTGCCCGACGCCAGCCGAGAGCCGACGATGACCTTGGCCGGATGGCGGTGCTTCGTCGACTCGGCACCGGCGAGCTTCGATCTGCTGGCCGGCGAGCAGTGGCAGGCGCTGTCCGGCGAGCAGCGCAGCCGTTATGACGAAGCGCGGATCAACTACCACTCCGAGCTGGTGGTCGTCGCCACCTCGACGGTGCGGGAGGTGGCCCGGCAAGGCCGGCTGCTCACCATGCTGAACCGGCGGGAGATCTCCGCCCGGCGCGGGCTGATCGTGTCCGGTCCGCAGACCACCGGCAAGAGCACCGCCCTGAAACAGCTGGGCCGCACCCACGAGCTCATGGTGCGGGAACGCTACCCGGGCACCGACCGGATCCCGGTGGTCTACGTGACCACGCCGCCGAAAGGATCGCCGCGGAAGCTGGCGATGGAGTTCGCCCGGTTCCTGGGCCTGCCGCCGGTGCGGCGCGGGCAGAACACCACCGACATCGCCGATGCGGTCTGCCAGGTGCTCATCGACGCCCGCGTCGACCTGGTGCTGGTCGACGAGATCCACAACCTGAACCTGGCCACCAGCGCCGGGGAAGACATGTCCGACCACCTGAAGTACTTCACCGGCCGTTATCTTGAGCTCGGTTTTCGATCATGGCTTTGACCTGCGGCGATGCGATGTGGACGTGTCCTTGACGGGCCGGCGTGAGATCCGCTCAGCAGGGCCCGATGATTTTCGGCGAGTTTCGGTTCGGCGTGTCGCGGCCGTTCTCTGGCCGAGGACTTCGATGGCCCGGCGTTCGCCGAGCGCCCGGGCGAGGGCGTCGCGGAGTTGCTGGTTGTCTGCCTCCAGTTGGCGGATGCGGGCGGTGGCCGCCTCGAGCCGGCGCAGCAGCGAGGTATCCGATGCGCGCTGCCGCTGTGGAGGAACCTGCGCTGACGGAGTGGCCGGATGCCGCTGGCGGAGCCGCTCGATCTCGGCGCGCAGGTCCTGCTGGGCGTAAAGCCAGGACCGGGAGACGCCAGCCTCGCGGCTGACGGCGTTGAAGGTGATGCGCTGGCCGGTGGCGTCCATGCGCCGCAGCGCGGTGACGGCGCGCTGGCGGGTCTGCTCGGCCCGGCGCTGGGCGGCCGCGATGACGTGGCGGGAGTTGTCAGCCCGCATCGGCGGCCTCGGATTCCTCGTCTTTGTCGATCTCGCCGATCATCTGGTCCAGGTTGGTGAGGACCTGCTGGTTCATCTCCGCGACGCGGGTCTGGCCCTTGCCGGCGGAGACCTCGATGAGGGTGAGCGTGCGGTGACGCTGCTCGCGCAGTTCGGGCAGGAACTCCGGCCCGGACAGGAAGACCGGGCAGGTCAGGCACGCGTTGGCGTGCGGGCAGCTCTTCTGGATCGGGCAGGCCGCAGTAGCCGTTGGGCAGGGTCTGGGTGGCCATGCCGTACCGGGTCTTGGCCCACTGGGCCTGGCCGAGCGGGCCGCCGGGTCGAGGGTGACGCGCTCGCCGTTGATGTTGACCTTGGTGGCCTGCTCCCAGTGCCGCCGCACCGTCTGGTCGGTGATCTTGGCGTAGTGCGAGGTCATCCGGTGTGAATCATGGTCCAGCAGGACCCGGACGACTTCTTGCGGGACGTCCCGGTTGATCAGCCGGCAGGCGAAGGTATGACGCCATTGATGGGGCGTCAGGTGCACCGGCCGGCCGTGCTCGTCGCGGATCTCGCAGGTCGCCAGCCAGCGGCCCAGCATCCGCCGGTAGCTGCTGTCCGCCAGCGGGAGGTTCCCGGAAACGTTGGCGCGCGGCCGGGGGAACAGGCAGGTCGTGCCGTCCGGCCACTGGTCCAGGACCCGGCGCTGCTGATCACGGATGGCGGCTTCGAGTTCTTCGTCGATGGGGACGGCTGCCTCGCGTCTCATCTTGGTGTTGAAGTAGCGCAGGTAGGGGGCGCCCTGGCCGTCGTGGAGGAGGCAGTCGAAGCCGAGGGCCAGGGCGCTGGAGATCCGCAGGCCGCAGCGGGTCAGGATGAGCGTGATCAGCCGCCCGGCCGGGCTGGGCCAGCGGTCCAGGCTGGCGGGTGCCTCGATCTGGGCCATGACGTACTCGGCGAGACGGCGGTCGACCTGCTCGGGGACCGGCGGGATGTCGCCGGGGTAGAAGGCCGCGGTGCCGGGCAGCGTATCGTCCCACCCGTTCTGCCGGATGGCCTGGAAGAACAGGTTGAGCCCGCCGATCCGGGTCTTCTTCATGCCGGGTCCGCCGGGCTGGGAGGCGACGTGGGCGAGATAGCGTTCCAGCAGCGGCCGGCCGACATCGGCGAGAGTGTCGACGCCGGCCAGGGTGAGGAACGTGCTGAAGCAGGTCAGCGCGTCCACCCCGCCCCGGGCTGCGCCGATGCTCAGCCCCGAGGCCAGCCGCAGCCTGGTCCATCGCTTGGCGAGCTCGCGCAGCCAGGGCTGGGTGATGCGGTCAAACCGCAGCCGGGCGCGCGGGCAGGGCCGGCCCGCCGGGATGGTGATGCCGGGCAGCTTGTGCAGCCGCCACACGTCCCTGGGGTACTCGATCTCCCAGCCGGTCCCGTCCCGCAGCGACTCCAGCGCGTCCCGGGCGTCGATCAGGAACAGGGCCGACTCGCTGACCTGGGACCGGCGCTCTGCCGCCACTGCTGCTCGGTCAGGTCCAGCAGTGAGGTGACGCCCGACGCCTGGACGTGCCGGACAGCGGGCATGACCAGGCGCGGAGCGGCGGTGCGGGAACGCGCATCGTCCCGGCACTGCAGGGCGTACTGGATCTCCAGCTTCAGCTGCGGGGAGAGATCCTGCAGGTCGATGCAGGCCGTGCCGGTGAGCTCGCAGTCGGCGATGAAGCGGCCGGGGTCGGGCCGGCCATGCCGCTGCCACCGGTCGTCGTGGCCCGTGCAGAAGATCTTCGCCGGATTCACGACCCATAGATCGCAGAACGGCAGCCGGCACTCGGCTGCCGCAGGGTCACCCGGGGCCAGGTCAGGCGCGTCCCAGGTGGCCAGGTCCGGCTTGCCGGCCCGGTCCCACCGGTCGCGGTGCCTGGAACACAGCCCGTTCCTGGCGCCGCGCCCGTATCGGCAGCCCTCCACGCATGCAAGCCAGCCAGCGGCCTGCGGCCCCGGACCGGCGGGCCGGGATCGGCCAGGAACTCCTCCATCGGCGGGCGGCCGCGCTTGCGGAACCGGATGGCGTGAGCGTTGCACAGCCCGCGCCGGGTCGATACCGCCGTCCGGTCGCAGTCCTGCGACCGCGCACTCCTCGGCGACGAAGACAGGGTCGTCGGGGGCGGGGATGTAGATATCGGTGCGGAATTCCGGCCGGACGACCGCCATCAGCTGCTCCAGCAGCCCCGACCGGCCCGGCACCTGCCCGGCGGCGGTCACAGCCGGACCTCCCGCCCGGTGAACCAGCCCGCAGCCTCCAGCGTCTGACGGGCGTCCTCGACGGTGAGGTGCCCGTATGTATCGATCGTCGTGGTGATCGAGGCATGCCCCAGGCACTCCTTCACCGTCTCCATCCCGGCGCCCCGGCGCAGCAGCCAGGTCGCATAGGTGTGGCGATACTGGTGGGGCCCGAAGTCGATCCCGGTCCGTTCCCGGAGCCGAGCACCAGGTCGTAGACGGCGGCATAGGTCCACGGGCGGCCGTAAGGCCGCGACCACAGATTGACGAAGACGTAGTCCGAATCCAGCGAGCCGTACTCGCGGGTGAGGTAATCGGCATACAGCCGCATCAGCTCGGCGCTGGCCGGGATGGTCCGGGAGATGCCCGCCTTGGCGCGGGCCCGGTTGTCGTTGGGCCGCGGCGTGACGGTGACGGCCCGCTCGGCGATCCCCATGTCCTCGTGCCGCAGGCCCAGAGCCTCGCCGATCCTGACCCCGCAATCCAGCAAAAGAGCAAATAGCAGGCGATCTCGCAGGTGGTCGCAGGCGTCCAGGATCGCCTGCACCTCGCGCCGCCGTCAGCACCTTCGGCCGGGGCCGGGACGCCTTCAGCTTGATCGCCGCCGCCGCTGAGGCCCGCTCTTGGTGATGTGATGCAGGAACGGCTTATACGACGTCGCCGACCCACGGCGGCCCGCGGGCTGCATCGTGATCAGCAGCCCGGCCAGCGCTCACCCCGTGCCGGGCATGGAACTCGCAAAACGAGGTCAGGGCCGCCAGCTTTCGGTTCACGCTGGCCGCCGAGCAGTGATGTCGCCACCGTGGCAATACCGCGACCTTCCCGTCACGGCCCTCGGGCGGCAGCCGCAGCCACGCCACGAACCCGGCCACGTCCTCCATCGTGACGTCCTGCCAGTCGAGCCCGTGGCCGGTCAGGTAGGTGAACCAGTCCTTCAGATCATGGGCATAGGCCTTGACCGTGTTCGGCGACTTCTCGACCGAGGCCAGATAGGCCAGGAACCGCTCCACCGGCTCCACAGGGACCTGATCGTCGCCGAGCACAGTCCACGACTCCGCCTCCGAGCCCGGCATGAGCACCCGCTGCACCCGCATCGAACCTCCCGCTCCCGTGATGGACAGCAGGAGATAACCACATCCACCACGACGACCGGGGAGCCCTCAACCCAGGTCATGCACGTCATGGACGGGAACTTGAGGGCTCAAGATAACGAGCACCTCCCGGCGACGTTCGTCTACGCCGGCATCAACGTCGAACGGTCCGGGCTGTTCACCGGGATGCGGGGCAAGCAGATCGCCGGCCGCTGCGTGCTGATCAACACCGGCCCGTTCCCGCTCCAGCAGGAGTGGGCCGCCCTGCTGGCCACACTGGAAGGAGCGTTGCGGCTGCACCGCCACCAGCCCGGCACCTTGCCCGGACTCGGGAAGTACCTGCACCAGCGCACCGGCGGGATGATCGGCAGCCTGTCCCACCTGGTCCGGGCCGCCGCGCTGGTAGCGATCCTGGACGGCACCGAGCAGATCACCCGCAAACTGCTGGACGGGATCCCCGTCGACCACGCCGCGCAGTCCCGCGCGCACGGCGCCGCCTGAGCGATGGACTGGCCGGTTAGGCTGCGGCCCCTGCCACGATTCGTCGCGCCGTTCCGCGACGAGACGATCAGCAGCTACCTGGCCCGCCTCGCGGCGGCCAACCGGCTCGCCCCGGCCGCGTTGCGGGCGCTGCTCGCCGGCAGTGACCGCAACGACGCACCCGTGCCGCTCATCCGCCTGGCCGCCGTGACCAGCATGCCTCGTGCCGCGCTCGCGCACGCGATGCCGCAGATCTGCACCACGACCGAGCTGGCCCGCGTGCACATCGCCAACCGGCCCCGCGCCCGCGACGGGTGGTCGTTCGCCGCCTGCCCGCGCTGCACCGCGGGCCGCCCGGTGACCCGGTGGGCGCTGCACGACGACGTGGTTTGCGGCCGGCACCGCCGCTGGATCAGCCAAGACCCGGCACAGCCGGACCTGACCGCCCAGCCGGAGATCCTCACCGCGCACCGCCGCCACCGGCGGCTGATCCGCCGGCACGGCCGGGACACCGTGATGCGGGCCTTCCGCGACGCGCACCATATCTGCCTCGGCTGGCGCCTTGACGGCATCCCCGACAACGGCTACGCCCACCGGATGGAGATCTTCCACGGCCCAGGCTGGCGCGACCGCGACGACGACGAGACCCAGACCTCCGACGCCGCCGCCTACCCGCAAGCGGTCGCGCTCACCCGGCTCCTGGCCAGCCCCTACTGGCGCGAGCGCATCCTCGGCAAAGACCGGCCCTGGCCTGAGGAGTTCGAAACCGAAGTACGCCGCACCGTCGCACCCGGCTACATCTGGGGAATCTACCCACGCACCCGCTGGCGCCGCGACCGAGACGACCCGCTGCTCGAATGGCGACTCCGCACCCGCCGGCTGGAATCCGAACCGCTCCCGCCCGAGCATCCCTGGAACCTGCCCGAAACCATCCAAACCGGCAGCGGCGACCACCCATGCCCCCATCACGCGGAAACCGCGACATGACTCAGGTCAGCGGGACATCCAGTCCCCATGAACCGTCCCGCCAACATGAATCACCCCTGCTCATCCGGCCCGCGATGACTCATATTGGATGGGACGGGACAACCAGGTGGCCGTACAGGTCCATCGTCATCGACGCCGTGGCGTGTCCCAGCACCCGCTGAACCACCTTGGGATCAGCGCCAGCACCCAGCCAGACCGACGCCGCTGTATGCCGCAGATCATGAACGCGGAACCCCTGGAGCCCGGCCGCCGTGGTGGCAGCGCTCCAGCCGACCGACCGCTTCCAGTTCGACTCACGCAGCGGCCCGCCACCCGGAGCACTGAACAGCCATGCGTCAGGCGCCTTGCCTGCACTCCAGCGATCCACGATCGGCACCAGGTCCAGGACCAGCGGCACCGTCCGGCCCCGGTTGTTCTTCAGGGTGTCCACGTACAGCACGCCGCCACCGCCACTGGCCAGCACGGCACGGCGCAGCCGCAGGCCAGGACCAGGGACCGACACCCGGTCACCGACCCGGAGCCCGGCCAGCTCACCCCATCGGAGTCCGGCCAGCGCCAGCATGGGCACCACATCGCGGTACCGGCCCTGGCACGCCGCCGTCAGCGTCCGCAGCTCGTCGAGCGTGAGCGCCTGGCCGTCCCGGCGAGCCCGGCCACTGGTCGGCTTACGAACCGACGCCGCCACGTTGTGCTGCACGCGAGCATCAGCCACCGCAAACGCGAGGATAGAGCGCAGCGTGGCCAGGGCACGGGTCGCCGTGGACGGGGCCAGGCCACGAGCCACCAGAGCCCCGACCCAGCCCGACACCTCCGCAACGGTAATGGACGCCACCGGCCATTTGCCGAAACGCGGATCGATGTAGTTCCGCCAGGCCGACTCGTCGCTCTCACGGGTCCGTCGCTTGACCGAGCTGCGCGACCCCAACCAGTCCGCAGCCACCGCTGACAGCGGGACCTGGCCCCGGCGCGGGTCGATCCACTCACCGAGGCGAAGCCGCCGCCGCTGATCTTGCTCCCAGGCGACCGCATCGGCCCTGCGCTCGAACACACGGGTTGTGACCTCCCGGCCGTGTGACTTCACCCGGGCCCGGTACCGCACCGCGCCTGACGAGAGCGTGTAACGCTGGACACCCATAAGGCCACCTTGGGCGATTCCCGCTGGGAGTCGAGCCAGGCGTCCACATCACGGGCATCCCAGACCAGACGACGGCCTACGCGGATCGCGGGCACGAAGCGGCCCTCCTGCCTCAGCCAGCGGACGGTCGGCACCGATACACGAAGCCGGTCAGCCACTTCCTCGATCGTCAACAACTCGTTGACGTTGCTTTGTGCCGTCATGCCGCCGCCTTCCCTGTTGCCGGAACGTCGTTGTCCTCGTGCATTGCTGCTCTGCGTCTGGCTTCGGTCAGCGCGGCCTGCCATCGGGTCCGGTCTGCGACGACGTGCAGGAGCCGCCGGGCGTGTTCCATGTGGTCGGGGTCGCCGGGGGCGACGGGTTCCCAGGTGTACCGGGCCGGGTCGGTTGCCGAAATCCCGAGGGTGGCGGTCAGCCAGTTCTTCCGGTCGGCCCGGTGATCGGCCAGTGTCTTGCCGGACCATTTGCGGGAGGTCAGGACGCGGCGCCCGGCGTAGCCGAGGTGGTGCCCGGTCATGGGCCTTGCCCTTGCAGGCGCCGGGCACGAGGCCGGGCCGGGCGTTCTTGGGCTGGATGCCGTAGCGGAGCCAGTTGGCGCACCGCGGCGAGCACGGCTCATACCGCAGCGCCTCCGCGAGCCGGGCCGCGTGGGCCTGCCCGGCGTCGGTGTCGGCCTGGTGGCAGTCGGCCACTTGCTTGGTGAGGTACTTGGTCAGGTACCCGATGCACCGCGCGGCGTCCTTCGAGCCGGGCAGCACGCCCTGGGCGTCGAACCGTTCCCCGAACCGGGCCACATGCCGGGGCTCATCCGCTGGGCCGATGGCGTCCAGGGCGTCATCCCAGGTGGGCAGGACTTCCCCGGTGTACGGATCAACATACGTACACGTCTGCTCATCCCAGACGGGCAGCTGCTCGCCATCGAACCGGACATGGTAGTGTCGGGCCACCACACCTGGTGGTAGGTGGCGGCCAGGACGCGGCGCAGCTCGGCCCGGGACACGGTGCCGCGCATCGCGATATGGATATGCGGGGCGAGCCGCCGTTGCGGTTCGACCGCGGCGAAGTACTGCACGTCATAGCCGAGGAACCGGCGCAGGTTCTGCATCAGCCGGTCAAACAGCGCCGCGAACGCCAGCGCATCCCGCGCCGCCCCGGCGTAGTCGTAGCTGGCCGGGTCGGCAGGCGTGCCGTCCTCCCGCACCCGCCCATAGCTGGGGCAGGTGAGGGTGAGGAACATCGACGGCCGGAACGTCTTGCCGTCCGGCGCGGTGTAGGTCTTGCCGACCGTCCGGTTGGTGACCTTGCGGCGGGGCAGGTCGGGGGCGTCCTGGCGGCGGCGGGTGGAGCGGTGCCGCCGCGCCGGACGGGCCGGGAGCACCTTCCCCCGCATCCCGGCACGGGTGATTTCACCGTCCAGTTCGACCAGGAGCTCGTCCAGGTCGCCCGTGTCTTGCCCGGCCGCGTCGGCCTGATCACGTAGCCGCTGGGCTTCGGCGCGTTGCCCGATCCACCACCGCTGGTTCTCGGTGGCGGGGTCGGGGTCCATGACTGGCTCGGTCTCGAGGTGCCAGCCTTCCCGGCATTGCGCGGCTCGCAGCGCCCGGGCCCGCTCCGCGCACGACGGGCACACCGATGCCAGAGTGTGCCCGCAGGGCACGAGGACCTGTTCCACATGCCGGTGTCAAGGTTGGTGCGGCGCAGCTGCACCGGCCGGATGCAGGCGCCGTGCTCGACGGCCAGGTCGTGGACGACTTCCCGGGCCAGCGGCATCGCCAGCCGCTCCGCCCGGGTCGTCCTGGCCGTGGTCACGTCGGTCACTGGTCACCCCCGTCAGTCTCGAAGCCGGGCCAGGTGTCGCCGTAGCCGCACAGACGGCACTCCGCGGTCATGGTCTGGCCGTAGTCCAGGACGGTCAGGCCGGTCCCGCAGACCGGGCACGGCTCATCGGTCCGCCACGCGGTCACCGTGCTCATGCGGGCACCGTTTCCAGCGGCCGGGTGGCTGCCTGGTCGGCCAGGTCCCAGATGTCCGCGTCGGAGACCCATCCGGCGCGGACCCGCACCGGATCGGGGTCGGCTTCCAGCCGGACGAACGCCACCCCCGCGCCGATGGCGGGGTCGGTGGAGATCAGTTCGCAGGTGGCGCCCCGGTCCCGGGCGCCGTCCCCGAGCACCATGTCGGTCTGTTCGGGCTCGTCCAGCCGCATGGCGATCCGGTCGGGGAACAGGTTCCGGATGCTCAGCACGTCCTTGCGCGGATCCTGCAGCGCGGCCACCACGGCGTAGCCGACCGCCCGGCCTTGGGTGGTGAGGGTGGCGAGCGCGGCCATGATCCGTTCCTTGAGCTTGCGGTCCCGCTGGTAGGCGGTCAGGAACGCGACCTCATCGACCAGCACCACCACGAACGGCTCATCCACCGTGGGCGTGTGATCCCGGCGCATCCCGGCGAACCGGGCCGCCCGGCCCTGCATGTCGGCCACCGCAGCCTCCAGCATGTCCGCGATGGCTCTACGGGGTCGGCGGCGTAGGTGCCGTACCGGTCGAAGATGGCCCGGCCGAACGCCAGTTCCATCAGCTTCGGGTCAGCGGCCAGCGCCCGGACCAGGCCGGATTGCAGGAGTGGGAACATCGCCCGGACCAGCCCCCACAGCAGGGACGCCTTCCCCGCGCCGGTGGCGCCCGCGATCAGCAGGTGCGTGCCGTGCAGCCGCACCAGCCACGGCAGGCCGTCCTCCCGTTTGCCGACCGGCAGCGCCCGAAGGTCCGGGTGTGCCGGGATGGGCAGGGCCGGGACGATGGCGGCCAGGGCGTCACGGCGGACGAACTCCAGCAGCACCGCACCGGAGCGTGCGGTGCGGACCCGGCACAGCATCGCCCCGAACCCGTGCGCCAGGTTGTCCGCCCGGTCGGCGAAGTCGGCGGCGGACTGGCCGGAGACCAGCCGGACTGCTACCCGGTCGGTGTAGCGGGTGGAGGCCACCTTGCCGAGGACGGGCAGCAGTATCCGGCCCTGGTAGAACGGGGCCAGGCCGCCTACGGTCATTACCGCGCCCCAGCGGCGCCGGTAGAACCAGGACCGGCGCTTGCCCCGGGCCGGGCCCGCGATCCACCGGCTGAACGAGACCGGGCGGGCCCCCCGCCACCCGGCCAGCACCACGGCGACGATCAGGACCAGGGCGACCACGCCGGGCCAGCCGCCTTCAGCCACACCAGCGCGAGCACGGTCAGAACGGCATCGATCACGGGTGCCGGACGATCAGCCGGGCCAGCCACCACAGGAACCGGCCGAACTGCACTACGGCGATGATCCAGCCGGGGGTGCGGTAGACCGGTGCCCGCCATCGGGGGATCGAGAACGGGTCGGGGTTGGTGAGCTGGGCGATCTGCTCACCGGTCACGATCCGGCGCATAAGCTGTTCACCTCTTCCTTGGATGCCACGGGAGAGAACCCAGGGGCGGCCGGAGATTGCAGCTCCAGCCGCCCCGCCGCATCACTCATCACGATCACGCCGCCTGCCCGGGGCCATCCCTGGTAGCTGTCAGGTCCTCGCGGCCGGGGCGCACCCGGCGCTCCAGCTCGGCCACGTACTGGCCCACCGCCTCGGCCAGCAGGCGGCCGAAGGTCACGTCGTCGGCGGTCACCTCGTCCCGTCCGGGAATGGTGATCGAGATGTCCACGTGCGCGTCCTTCACCGTCAGGATCGGTGCGATGTCGTCGTAGATGCAGCAGTGGATGAAGGTGCGGCCGGTCAGCCGGACGAACGACTCGACCTCGGTCACGCCGTTGGCGCCGAACCGGACCGACGCGGAGGTCGCCGTCATGCCATCACCTCCTGCCCGCCGGGCAGCGGCACCAGGTCCGCCCGCTCCGGTCCTGCATCGAGCAGGGCCCCGGCCTCGGGCGTCAGCCGGTAGGGGACCGGCGTGTCCGGCAGCGGCGGCAGGTCCCGGTACCGGCGTTCCACCGCCACCGCGTACGCCCACGCCTGGCTGGCCAGTTGCCGGGCGAACTCGACATGCCCGGCGTCGAGCTGATCCGGCATGGTCAGGCTGACCTGCGTGGACCCGGCGGCGATGACGAACATCGGGGCCCGGCGCGGGAACGGCACGAACGCCACCTCATGCCGGGAACCGACCCGCACGCACAGGTGCGCGGCCGGGTTGGCCCGCCGCCCCATCAGGCCGCGTCCTTGTTCTCAGCCGGGCGGCCCGATCCCCCGCGAGGCAGCCCGGAGCCCGGTCGCCTTCAGGGAGTAGGCCAGCCGGTTCGCGTCATTGACGTACGGGGTCACCATCAGCCCGGTGAACTCCACCGGCGTGAAGGGCGACCCAGCAGGTGGCGCGGGCAGCACCGGCGCATACCTCGGCCACGACCTTGACCTTCACCGTCCGCTGCCGGGCCTGCGGGTCCGCGTCGATCACGTCCACGGTCCACAGCGGCAGCCCGGTGTTCTTGTCTTGCTGCTGAACGATCCGGTCCCCCTTGGACCGGTCGAAGTCCCGCAGCTTCTCGATCGGCCCGGCGATGTACGCACCGTCCGGGAAGAACCTCCCGAACTCGACCGGGATCGGCCCCTGCAACATGAGTCCTCCTGTTGATCGCCTGTAATGCTTACATCCTAGGACTACAGGATGACAGGCGGAAGAGGTCAGAGGCTTACTTAAGGGCTAGAAGTTCCTTACTTCAGCAGTGAGCGCAGCTCAGCGGCATCGGACAGCAGCACAGGCTCCGGAAGCTTGGCTTCCGGATGCCTGTGCGGACAGTGGGAAAGGCTGGCCGGGGCGAGGATCGGCGGCATAGCGCGGCACCAGGTGAGTGTGCAGGTGCGGCAAGGAGTTACCGAGCGTTTCGTAGTTCATTTTCAGCGGGCTGTACACGGTGATCAACGCGCGGGCCACGTCCAGGACTTCAGCCCAGTACCCAGCCGCTTCAGCATCGTCCAGCTCCGTGGGCTCGTTGACGTGCCGACCGCGCCAGATCACCAACGTGTAGCCGCGCTGCACGTCGGCGCGCTGAAGGTAGGCGTCGGAGTACACGCCCTTGCGGATACGGATGCCGTAGCGGTCAGCTTCCGGGCGGCCTGCCTCGCACATCTCGCACCCGACACCGCGGATCAGGTTAGACCAGTTACGGCGGCCACTCACTCATCCGGTTCTGCCTCATCCTCCTCGGCCCACTCGAACGCGAACTCGTGCCGGTCACCGGCAAAAAGGTCATCAGCGACCTGTAGCGTCCGGCCGTCCGTGTCATAGTCGATATGCAGCATCCGCACCACCGGGACGCCGGGCTCCAGGTCTAGCAAGCGGACCTCTTCCGGAGTCGGCATCCGTGCCCGCAGCAGTTCGATGCCGTGGGCGAACCGGTGGCCGAGCCGCTCGATCAGGTTGTCCGGCCCCTCAGAGAGAGCGTCGGGCAACTCCAGCCGCGTGCCTTCAGCCAGCCACAGCGGGTAATAGCTCGTCGAGATGACAGCAGGCACGTCGTCGAGCAGCTGCAACCGCTTCCGGATCACGGCTTGCTCGCCCGCCGCAGAGTTCAAGCCAGTCAGCGATATCCGCCGGAACCGGGCCGCGCCCGGTCATCAACATCCGGCGGGAAGGAACCTGGCCCTGCGCAACCGCCTCGGTATCAAATTCCGGCTTGCCCGAGGCCCGGTGCGAGGCATGCCGATGCGTTGATGAGATGCGCCGCAGTGGTGGCGTGTCCCGCACGTAGGACCCGAAGCCCTTACGCGTCACCACCAGGCCCTCAGCAATCAGGACCGCCAGGGCCGTCCGGATCGTCGTCCGGCTCACGCCATAGTCGTTCTGAAACTCGCTTTCGGTGGGGAGCTGGCTCCCCGGCCTCCTAAGACCCTCCTGAATCTCTGTCCGCAGCACATCGGCCAGCTGCAACGCCAGCGGACGATCAGATCGAGGGTCAAGGCGCTGCGTCATCATCCGCCCTGCCGTGCTAGATAGTCGCCTGTTGTGCTAGCACTACAGGCCAGCGTACAGCCACGCACCGCTACATAGCAAGCAGGCCTAGCATGAGCGAACATACATCCGTGGCATATTGACCATTGACTTACACACTGCCGAATTAAGCCGTATTTGATCAAGCGGCGCCGCTGCGCGGCGCCGGGTACGGCGCTCCCCGCGCCGGGCTCTGGCCTTGGCGGCCCCGCCCGGCGCGCCCGCGCCAACCGAGCCGACATAACCGCCGATCTACGCGAGGCCCTCGTCAGCCAACTCTGGCTGCGCGGTACCCGCCTCAGGCGAGAATATGATCAGCCGGTCGCTCCACTGTCGCCGCAGCTGGTGAACAGGATCAAGGCGCAGGACGCCAGCCAGCCCGGAGCCATCCTGCTTGCCCATCGCCAGGATCACCTTGTCATAGTCGTGCGCGCGGGTCTCGTGGCGCACGGCCTTCACCAGGTCCTCATCACTGATCAGGCCGCTCGCCTGGCAGCCGATAACCGTCAGGTGCCGCACAGCCAGGTTCATGCGATGCTCAGCGGCGGCGCTGACGTCATGGTCCGGCCGGGGCGCGACGGGGAACTTCCCGGCCCGGGCACCCAGGACAAGCTCCATCGCGGGCAGTTTCGTCTGGGACGTGTCCACCAGGGACAAAACCACCACCTCGCACGGCTCCTGTTCCTGCTGCGCAGCGAGATAGTTGATCGGCTCCAAGTCAAACTTCTCATCCACGGCCAGCAAGTCCATATCCAGCACTAGCAGATATCTCTGCATGTCCATCACTTCCCTAAAAAATATCTTACCCCGAATATCGGTGTCGATAATGGCGAGCCGGGCTCGGATACGGAGATGCCACCCACGGCCCCCGCCGCCAACGGGCATCGGTGATCCCCGGTGGGGGCCTTGACCGGATACAGCGATTATCGGCCCTCCACGTCGGGAGCCAAGGGCGGGAAGATCTTTTGGCCCCGCCCGTGCCCATGGCGAGCCCAATTGGGCAGTAATGCGGGGAGTATTCAGCGGCCAATCACGGGCAGCCGTCTAACTTTCTCATCTGCGGCACAGCAAATCAGCGCACCGCAGTCGACGATTTCAAGCAGTGGGTCGTCGCACAGCATTAAATCAACATCACGAAATCAACATCACGCCTCACCCGGACGAAAATCGTATTCCGCCGTCCGCTCCGGTCAAGCAGCGGCTAAACGCATGATCCTTTGGCCCGCCCCTCCACACGAGCACAACCCGCTCGCGCGGAGCCTCTGCCAGTCCAAAGCATCAAGCAGCCGCAACTTGACCTCCACTCCCGGCTCCACAACCTCGGCACCTATCGGGTGAAGGCCCCAGGCCGTTCCCCCCTCTTACGGCCAGGGCGGAAGGAGCAGGCAGATGACTCCCCTCATGGCAGACCAGCCAGCAGGTGCAGGTGAGCGTGGCAGGCGATCGGGCGTCAAGGCTGGGTTGACACCGAACCGACGGCGGCAGCCGGTCGAGAACGACGAGTACGTCCGGTTCGTCCGGCGCGTTGTACGCGCGTACGCGAGGCGAGTTGCAGGCGGCGACGTTGACGCCCTGGCCGACATGACCGGGCTCGCCACCGAGCTGGACGAGGCCATCGCCCAGGCCGTCATCGGACTGCGAGAGGCCGGGTACTCGTGGGCCGAGATCGCAGTCCGGCTCGGCGTCACCCGGCAGGCAGCACAGCAGCGATGGGGCCGTTCGTAGAGACCAGCGCACTCCAGGCGCGTGTCCCCGAGATGTCCCCGAACCACCGTCACCAGCCAACGACGGCCGTCGGCAGTGACCCGCGAACATGAAGGTAGCGCGGGAATCGAACCGATGAGCAACGCACCGTGACACCCTCGTAATGCGTAGGTCATCGGTTCGATTCCGATAGGCGGCTCCCAGCCCAGCGGCCTCTTCCGATCATGGAAGGGGCTCTTTTGATAGCCGTCTTGACGCCGCGCCAGGAGTCACCCGCGTGGAGCTGATCGGCGGCCTGGTCGGCCTTGTGCTGGCGGAGGACGGTGACAGTCTCGCACCAAAGCTGACGGCAACAGGACCGGCGCGGGCTGATCCGGGCGGACATGCTGTTATTGCAAGCCCAGCTGAGCGACGGTGACCGACAGCCTGGGCGTATTTTGCACGCAGGGGCTCAGGCTTGTGAACGTGCCTGTTGCGTCCCCGATCAGGGGATAACGACCTGTGCTCAGCGGGCATTCACGGACAACCCGAGACGGCCACCTACCTGGGGAGCACTGGTCACGGATGAGCCGTCCACCACTCCCGAGCTGATAGTGCGGGTCCGGTTCTCTTCACCCGCTCCTGAGTAATCCTCAGGCCAGCGGCGTCGGCAGGTCTTCACGGGCCCCAATGGTTCGACGGCGCTGCCGCTGGCTGGGTTCGCGCTATGCTCCAAGCGGATGAGGAGGTCGGCCATGGCAGAGACACCCTTCGTGATCGGGGCCGACGCCAAGTGTGCCGATGGGGTCTGCGGCAAGGTGAGCCGCGTGGTCGTTGACCCGGTCGCGCGGGTGGTCACCCATCTGGTGGTCGAACCAAGGCACTGGCCCGGCCTCGGTCGGCTTGTCCCGCTCGACCTTGTCGATGCCGCGACACCGAAGGAGGTCCGGCTGCGCTGCACTCGGGCGGAGTTCGACCAGCTCGGCTTCGCCGAGGTTTCGGATTTCGCGACGGGGACCAGCCTGGAGCAGTACTCAGGCTACAGCGCAGAACAGAAGCTCATGTGGCCCTACTACAGCCCGAGCGAAGGCGAGGGCATGCCCCAGACCGGAGAAGGTGAGCCGACCGGCACCTACGGCTCCCTGCCCCCGGGCGAGGTCGCCGTGCGCCGCAATGAGCGCGTCTATGCCAGCGACGGCGAGATCGGGCGAGTCGAGGGGCTTGTCATCGACCCTCGCAGCCACCACGTGAGCCATGTGCTGCTGCAAGAGGGGCATCTGTTTGGCCGCAGGGATGTGACCATCCCGATCGGCGCTGTCACCGGGGTGGAGGACGGCGTCCATCTCAGCATCACCAAGCAGCAGGCGGAGAACCTGCCGGTCGTGAACACCGATCACCCCAGCGGATAGAGCGGCCAGGACGCTATGAGGGGCACGATGCTCGGCTTGGCCGCGCACGCACGCGGGCATGCGGCCCTATGGGCCGACCCGGCGCGGCGCGGCCAACGCGGGACATCCGCACGGTGGCCACAGACGTTGCTAACGGATTTGCTAACAACGGCCTCGGATCACCCTGGCTGACATTGCCGAGTAGAGCCGCGAGACGCCTTTCTCCGCTCCCGTTGTCGGCTGGCGCAGGCCGCCTCAATGTGCCTGTCGGCGCGCCCTCCAGGCGGCGTACGCACGACATCTTCGTCGCATGGGTCTAGGGACGAACCTCGTACACCAGGTTGAACGGCGTCTCAGCCGCACGCCGGAACCTGGTGAACCCGGCGTCGGTGACGACCTGCCGGATGGCGGCCTCTCCGGCCTGCGCGCCGAGCGCGTATCCGCCGGGCTGGGACATCGCGTTCGGCACGCACAGCATCGTGGAGAAGTTGTAGTACGCTCGCCCGACCGGATTCAGGTTGCCCGCCACCGTGTCGCTGGCGTAGGGCTCGACGATGAGCCAGGTGCCGTCGGGCTTGAGCGCCTGCCGGGCATGCCGGGCCGCGGCCAGCGGGTCACCCATGTCATGCAGGCAATCGAACGTGGCGGCAAGGTCGTAGCCGCTGCCGGAGAACGACGCCGCCGTGGCGACCTCGAAGCTCACCCGGTCGGCCACACCCGCGTCACTAGCCCGCTTACGCGCCAGCTCGATCGACTTGTCGTGGTAGTCCGAGCCGGTGAACCGGGACTTCGGGTACTCGCGGGCAAGCAAGATGGTGGAGGCGCCCAGGCCGCAGCCGATGTCGGCCACGCTGGCGCCCGCCCGCAGCTTGTCTTGCACGTCGTCGAGCGCCGGGATCCAGGACGGGATGAGGTTGGCGATGTAGCCGGGCCGGAAGAACTGCTCACAGCCGATGAAGACGTCTTCGTCGTGCTCGTGCCAGCCCAGGCCGCCGCCGGTGCGGAACGCCTCGGTCATGCGCGGCACGGCCCGCAGCGCGCCGAGCGCGAGCACGAACGCGCCGGGCGCGTAGACGCCGCCGTCTGGGTTGGTCAGTGCGAATGCCTGCTCCTCGGTCATTGAGTAGGTGTCCGAGGCCGCGTCGTATTCGACGTAGCCGCCTGCGGCCTGCCCGCGCAGCCATTCGGCGACGTAGCGTGGGCTAGTGCCGGTGCCGGCCGCTAGCTCATCAGCGGTCGCGGGCCTGTCCGCCAGGGCCTTGTACAGGCCGAGGTTGTGGCCGATGACCACGTTCCCGGCCGCCACCGTCGCGCCGAGGTCGGTGACGAACCTGCCGAGGAACTCGTTTAGTTTGTCGCTGTCGATAGCCATGATGAAGCTCCCTTGTCGTTTGGCCCGCTGTCAGGAGCCGGGTGCTTCGCGGCGTCACAGTGGCGTTGCAACCGGCTGCGGATGATCAATCAGAGGCGGCACGGACTGATCTGATACGGCCTGTGCGGTTCCCGTCCATCGCTGCTATCCGGCGTAGCGGCCCCGCTGGCATCGGCGATCACCTGGCCGGTCAGCTCGTTCAACGCCTCCGGATTCATCGCGTGCTGGCCGGTCCCGGACGTGCTGATGGGTTCGTTCGCGGTGATCGTCGTGCTTCCTCCTCATCTGGATCCAGCAGATGACAGGCAGACGGGTATCGTCTATACGGAGAACTCCGTACGGTCGCGGGGGGAATCATGGCGGCTCGGAGTACGGTGCGCGCGGCCCTGGCCACGGTCGAGGCCACTGATGCCGCTGCCAGCCTGACCGACCTTCCCGGCCTGCTGATGCCCGCCCTGGTGAACCTTGTCGGCGCGGACTCGGCGCTCTGGACGGAGCTGGATCAGGCAGCCGGGCCGGGTCAGCCAGCCAGGCGGCTGCCCGGGCGGATCACGAGTTATCCCGGTCCGCTGCTGGACGGGGAAGCGGCAATGGCCCTCGAACAGCATGCGCAAGATTTCCCGCTGATGTGTCATACCCGTCCCGGCGGCGACGGCCGGCCTATCCGCCGGTCGGACTTGCAAAGCATGCGTAACTTCCGCAACAGCGGTGTCTACGCCGACGTCGTGCAGAAGATCGGCATCGACGAGATGCTCGCCATGGCGCTCAAGCCCGGGGGCCTGCACGTCTGCATCTCGCTGAACAGGACCGGCTCTGACTTCACGCCCGCAGCGGTCGATCTGATCACCCAGCTCCGGCCACTGCTGACCCGCCGGATCGAGCAGCTGACGGCCAACCGGGCTGACCGGCTGGCCGCGGGCGGAGGGAGCATCTGGCCGGGCCCGGCAGTTCTCACCCCCCGGCAGCAGCAAGTGCTCCGCCTCGTGGCAGGCGGCCTGACCGATGCAGCAATAGGGCGCCGCCTCGGCTGCAGCCCGAGAACAGTGGACAAGCATCTCGAACGCATCTACCGCAGGCTCGGCGTCTCCTGCCGGACCGCGGCCATTGCCGCCGCATACAAGAGTCTCCAGCTCAGCGGCCCTGACGCTCGCACGCCGGACACCTTCCAAGCTGGTGATCCTGCCACCGAGGCTGCTGACCGAGGACCGTTAAAGATCTTTAGCCGCGGATAAGGCCCAGGGAGCGGGCCTTGCTGACCGCCTCGTCGCGGCTGTGGACGCCGAGCCTCTTATAGAGACGTTCTGCCCGGTCCTTGGCTGCTGCCCGGGAGATGCCCAGTTTGTCGGCGATAACGGAGAAGGGGAGCGGTGTGGGGAGGTAACGAAGGACCTGGGCCTCGGCGAGGGTTATCGACGCGGCCCTGACTCGTTCCCCGGCTTTGCCGGTTGCCTCGGCGGCCACCTCGTCGTTGACGGCGATGGTGGCGAGGGATTCTTCCAGGGATTCGGCGGCCACCTCGTCGGCGGCTTCGACGGCGGCGACGTCTTCGGCTATGGCGTCAGCGGCGGCCTGATCGGCGGCGGCCACGATGAGCCCGGCTGCGGTCAGCGCCGTGACCGCTTCGTGGGCGGCCGCCTCCTCGATCAGCCCGGCAGTGATCAGCGCTCGGACGGCGTCCGCGGACGCGGCGGACTGGATCCGCTCCGAATCGGCCACTGCCTGCGTCGCAGCGGCTCCGGCCGCGGCGGCGGCGAGCACGGCGTCGGCCTCCTCGGCCTGGGCCTGGGCGATCACCTCAGATGCCTCCTCCAGAGCGGCGACCTCGGCTCCCACCACCAGCCCTGCCTCGGAGGTTAGGAAACCCTCGCCGATCAGCATGCCTCCGGTCGCGGTGATCGCGTCAAAAAGCGGCGCGGCCCAGTAGTGCTCGACGAGCAAGAAGGCCAGAGCGGTCCCTGGCTCGAGAGAATCGGCCAGAGCCCGCGCATCGGCCGGGTCGAAGGCCACTGAACCGTCAACGGGCGCCGGACCGGCCGCACTGCCGTTCGCCCCGGGAACGACTGCCGCCAGCAGCGAGCCGAAGTCCTCCTCATCACCGATGGTCAGCCGTTCGACGGTGCCGTCCTGGCTCTTGGCGAGGAAGAGCATGTCGAGCAGGCGAAGAACTCCCCGGCCGCGGAGACGGTCGACCTCGGCCAGGATTCTGTCCTCCGCACCTGCGTCGCGACTGAAACTCAAGGCGATCACCTGGAGCGGTGCGGTCATCATTGCCCTCCCTGTTCCGGCCCGTAATGCCGCCGACGGTACCACCGGGGCTGCCTATGACGACGCAGAGATGGGGGCGCACGCTTGTCCGGACAGCCACTGGGCCCGGCTGCTAGCGCTTGGTAACTGTACTCCAGCCGTAGATCGTTATGTTGCATGGTCTTGGGTTATTTGCCGCTGGTAGTGGCAGGTCCGGGCGCGGTGCTGGTGGCGGCGTCGCCAGTGTGACCAGCGGAGGCGGTGCCCGGCGTCGCGGCCCGGTGGGGCAGTCACTGCGGCGAGGAGGTGGGCGATCTCGTTGCGAGTCAGAGGGATCTGCCCGGCCGCGGCCGGGCCGCGGGCGGATTCGATGGCGGCGGCGATGGTGAGGACGGCGGCGCCGAGCATGGCCAGGGTGACCCACCGGTACCAGGAGGTCCAGCGGCGCACCTGGTGCTCATCCAGGCCGGTCAGGCCCTTGCCGGCCTGGAAGTTCTCCTCGATCGTCCAGCGAAGCCCGGCGACCTTGACCAGGGCGGCCAGCGTGACCCGCTGCGGGGAGTAGCAGTGGTAGAAGGCCAGTTCCCCGGTGCTTCGGTTCCGGCGGATTAGCAGGCACCGGTGTCCGGGGCCGGGGTTGCTGATGGTGACCCAGGCCCAGTCGTACCACCGGTGTCCCTTGGCACCATCACCTGCCGATAGCTGCTGCCAGGCACGCCTGGGCAGCCGCGCGGCGAGCTCATCGGCGCGGACGGTGCGGCCGACCCCGGCGGGGACACGGTGATCGCGCGCGACGGCCAGCACATAGGCGATGTGCTGCTGCTCCAGCCAGGTGCGCAGCGGCCCGTTATCCCCATAGGCCTCGTCGGCGGCCACCCAGGCGAACGGCACCCGCGCGCTGACGGCCCGCTCGATCATCAGCCTGGCCAGCTGCGGCTTGGTCGCGAACGCCGCGTGTCCAGGAATCCCGGCCGCCTCGCAGCGGGCCGGGTCACCGGTCCAGGACTTCGGCAGGTACAGCTCCCGGTCAATCAGCGCGTGCCCGCGCGGGGCAGCATAGCCAAGGTAGACCGCGACCTGGGCGTTCTCGATCCGGCCCGCGGTGCCGGTGTACTGCCGCTGCACCCCCGGCGTGGCGGTGCCTTTCTTCACGTCCCCCGTCTCATCCACCACCAGCACCGCGCCGGGATCACCCAGCTGCTCCACGACGTAACTGCGCACGTCGTCGCGGACCCCGCCGGCGTCCCACCGGGCCCGGGACAGCAGGTGCTGCATCCCGTCCGGAGTCCGGTCCCCGGCATGCTCGGCGATCGTCCAGCAGTTCTTGCGCGGCAGCTCGGCCAGCAGGCCCAGCACGAACGCCCGGGCCCGGCGCCGCGGCTCCACCCGGCTGAACCGGGCACCGGCCCGGGTCATCAGCTCATCGAATGTCCCCAGCCAGCGGCCAGGGTCTACGCTGGGGCCAGCGGCCGCCAGAAGATCATCGCGAGTCGTCACAAACCCAGATGATCAGACAGCGGCCGCCCCGTCTCCAGTACCGGCACCCAAGATCTACGGCCCGGGCGGCAGGCAGGGCTGCATCACGTCCAGCCGCGGCCGGCGTAGCATCCGCCTGCCATCTCACACCCAGGAGCACACATGCGACGAGGCGAGATCTGGTGGGTCGAGTTCGACGAGCGACGGCCTGTCGTGCTGCTGTCGGAAGACGAGCCATCCGGGTTCCGGGCGATGCAGGTCGTCGCTCCAGCGGATACCGACATCTCCGGCCTGGGAATCGAGGTGGCAGTCGGCGTCCCGGAAGGACTGCCCTTTGAAGGCGTGCTGCGGTTCGCGTTCCCGTGGCCGGGCTTTACCCCGTGCACCTGGCTGACCACCCTGAGCCGGGACGACCTGATCGAGCGGGCAGGCGCAGTGTCCACCGCCAAGCTCAGCGAGATCGACGACGCACTGCGTGCCAGCGAGCAAAGGACGGAGTGGACCCCGGCCGCGGCGGCCAGGCTCAGCGAGATTAAGGATTCCCTCCGTCGGCGGACTCAGGCAGACGGAGAAGGAACGGACGCCCACGCTGACGAAGGTCGATCTCGTCCGCACGACCGACGGTCCGCGGCGCCTCAGCAACAAGATCACGATCTACGGCTGGAGTACTAGGCAGAGGAGAGTAGGAGGTGCATGAAGCTGCCAAGGACAGCGGCTTCATTGCACAGGATCTGGCTATGATCCGACGTACCTGCGGACGCGGTATGGGTGATGACATGAGTGCAGACGAATATCCGGTTCCGCCGCGAGTGGTTGGCCGTGGTGCCGTATTCATTGAGCACCGGCTGAAGACTCCCCAGGTGTCGGAGTCGGCCTATATTGCGCCGACGGCGGTGCTCGCGGGCGATGTCACCATTGGCCCGCACAGCCGGGTGCTGTTCGGCGCAGTGATCACCGCCGAGGGTGGCCCCGTGGAAATCGCAGCGAACTGCGTGATCATGGAGCACGCGGTCATCCGGGGCGTGCCCGGCCAGGAAACCCGCGTCGGCGACAACGTACTGGTCGGCCCGCACGCCCACCTGACCGGCTGCGTGATCGAGGGCGACTCCCGGATCGCGACCGGCGCCGTAGTGTTCAACGGCGCCCGCATCGAAGCACGGGCGGAGGTCGAGTTCAACGCGGTGATCTACATCAACACCGTCGTCCCGGCCGGCACGGCGGTACCCATGGGCTGGTTCGCCGGCGGCCAGCCCGCCGAACTTGTGCCACCAGGAAACTGGGAGCGCATCCGCGCCATCATGGGACCGCTGGACTACTCGGGCACAGTCTTCGGCGTGGGCACCAGCGACACGGGCTCACTCATGCCCGACATCGCCCGCCGCTATTCCCGGGGACTAGGGCGTGTCCCGTAGATCATGAGATGGGGCCGCGGAGCCAGATCCGGATCGCGGCGACGTCGACGGTTCCCCGGTAAACGAAGTCGCGCTTGTCGTACCGGGTGGCGACCGCCCGATGCTGGCGGAGCCGGTTGAAGGCGCGCTCGACGGTGTTGCGCTGCTTGTAGGCGATCGGGTCGAACGCGGGCGGCCGCCCGCCCCTGCTGCCGCGCCGGAGGCGGTGGCGGATCTGGTCGGCGGGTTCGGGGATGGTGGCCTTGATGCCGCGTCGTCGCAGGTGAGTGCGGGTCGCCCTGCTGGAGTAGGCCTTGTCGGCCAGGACCTGGCCGGGCCTGGTCCAGGGCCGGCCGCGGTCGCGGCGCGCGATCGTGAGCCGGTCCATGAGCGGCGCGAAGGCGAGGGAGTCGTGGCGCTGCCCGGCGCTGGTGACCTGGGCCAGCAGCCGGCAGCCGGAATCGGCGAGCAGGTGGATCTTAGTGGTCAGCCCGCCCCGGGACCGGCCCAGCGCCTCCCGCTCCTTGCCGGGCCTGCCGGGTTCGTCCCGGCGGGCGGCGGGTTCTTGTCATTCGGTGGAGCCCCCTGTCCGGGCCGGGGCGCTCAGCCGCGTCACCGCCAGCCGCTCCGGCTCAATGTCCGCCGGCGGCTCATGCCGCGCCCCGGCGGCGTGCTGGTGCGCCCGCACGACCGTCGCATCCGCCGCGACCGTCCACGCCTTGCCCTCCGCCTCATCACACCCGGCGCGCAGCCGGTCCAGGATCTTCTCCCAGGTCCCGTCCCCTGACCAGCGGCGATGCCGATTGTAAACGGTCTTCCAGTTCCCGAACCGCTCCGGCAGATCCCGCCATGGGCACCCCGTCCGGACCCGGCAGAACACTCCGTCAATCACCAGCCGGTGATCATTCCACCGGTGCCCCTGCCGCGGATGACCCGGCAGCAAAGGCTCCAGCTGCGCCCACTCCGCATCACTGAGATCATGCCGCCTCAGCCGGTCATCATCCATGGCGCAATCCAAGCCGAAATGGCCCGTGAAGATCTACGGGACACGCCCTAGCCCTGCACCATAACGATCGCATTGTCCCTGACGAGCGCCACATTCCCTCCGCCTAGGACTCCCAGCCATCCCTCCGCCGCCGGAAACACCGTTAGTGAGCCATGTGCTGCTGCAAGAGCGGCATCTGTTTGGCCGCAGGGATGTGACCGTCCCGATCGGCGCTGTCACGGGGGTGGAGGACGGCGTCCATCTCAGCATCACCAAGCAGCAGGCGGAGAACCTGCCGCTGGCGCATCGATGGCAGCCTGGTCCGCTGCGACGTCGCAGGCGTAGAGTCCCGCCATGCCTGCATACGTCATCGCCGAAACCGACGTCACCGACCCAGAGCAATACGAGCGGTACAAGGCCGCGTCGCCTGCTGCAATCGCAGCTGGCGGTGGTCGCTTTCTCGTCCGCGGTGGTGAGTTCGTCGTCCTCGAGGGCGACTGGCAGCCGTCCCGCCTCGTGGTGCTCGAATTTGAAGACCTCGAGGCCGCGAAGCGCTGGTATGAGTCAGATGTTTACCAGGAGACGAAGAAGCTGCGTGATGGCGCAGCGCACTTGCGCGTGGTCGCCGTCCAGGGCGTCGATTAGACGCGCACCGATATCCAGGTTCGCTTGGCAAGGTCAGTGCACGGTGTCTTCTCTGCTTGTGGCGCGCGGTAGATCGATCTAGGTTTGCTGCAAGTCCGGTCATGGGTCTCGCGGCGGTTGACGGCGCCTGCCACTGACAGGAGGGGGACATGCGGCAATACGATAGTGTGCTTGCCCGGCTGATCCTGGTGGATGTTCGATGGTCGGAATGGAATTCCGAGAGAGATCGGAAGACTTTCGTAGGAATTATTAAACAGCTGTTCGACCTTTCATCGCGCAAAGCCCGCGATGTCGAAGCGGCGTACATCCATATGTGCTATGAGAAAGACGACCAGAAACCATGGAAAGATCAGCAGGCGTTTTACGATCTACCGCCCTGGGATGACTGTCCTGACCCGGAGTGGTTTGAGAACGAAGAAGGACCACACAAGCCGAAGTGGTTTAAGGACGACGCCGAAGGACTACGCAAGATCAAGTCTGCACTTCCTATGGAAATTACAAGTGAACAGAAACCGGGCAAGGTCGGAGTTCACGGGGTGCCGGAGTGGGGCCAGTTTTTTCGGGCGCGTATTTTCATGGACGCTAACCGGTATCGCGCTGCAGTTGAGTGTGAGGGGGACGCTAATTACTGGGCCCTCGTCGATATGCGCTTCCAGCGGGTGAGCGAAAGCCTGGTGCTATGGCACACGTCGTTGTCGGTGTGGAGTGGCCTTCCACGGAATAATCATCAGCGTCCAGACCAGGTGCCGTTTCGGGAATCGCAGCCAATGTCGTCGGAAGATGCCGACAGGCTCACCCGTGACTTCCGCAAGCATTCCCGAGCGGGGTTCCGTACGATTCTAACGCGCGAGGTGATCCCTATGGAGTTGCGCGTATTTGACCGCCTTTATGAGCCCCCCGCCTTTCTCGTCGCTGTACCGCTACCTAGGGCCCGACAAACCAACATGCCGAAACAGTGTCAGTATGTAGATAATCGTCACGACAATCAACCCGACGTCTTTCAGAAGATGTCGAATGAAGTTCTCTGGTCTCACCATTATAAATCACTGCCGGGCGCCCTCCTGAAAGGTGGTGTCAACGTTTACCGACGGTTTTATGCAGTCGATGAAAGAGATCGGCCCCGTTACTTCCTCATCCCGGATACCGGGTGGGCGCCCAGCCTAGGCGCGTGGCGCTCGAAGCAAGAGGAAGCAACTGCGATCGATGTGGGGATTCTAGGGAACCTAGAAGCGTATGCAGCCAGCCGATTGCGTGGCATCGATACGCGTATGCAGATTCTAGAGAACCACCTGAAAATTTACCAAGGTGTTGCGGAGCAAGCCGGGACACTATGGGATGCGCTCGCCCGGCTCCTCCCGGATGCCCGAGGTTCTGTCTTGCGCAGCTCTGTCCTGGAAGACGTGCACCGCTTGATCGAAATGATTCACCAGACCCTGCTACAGGGGGTCGCAGACCTCAACCAGCTAGTCCGAAACATTGACACCGCACTGTCCGAGATCGATGCCACAGCCGATGAGGTCGCTGATCGCTTTGACCGCGAGCTACATCATCCTTCCCCCCCAACCGAAGGGTCGGCCTATACCGAAGGGTCGGCGCTGCGCGATTCGCTGCGTAGTGGTTATATCGACAGGTTGCGCAGACGTGTCGGGGATGACGCCGCTGCAGCGGCCCGGGTGATGGAAAGCTACCGCACTCTTCTGGACACTATCGGGCTAGCCTTCGACGAGCGCCGGGTACGCGAAGGCGATCGGATACAGCGGGCAAGCGTGTGGCTCGCCATAGGATTCGGCGTCCTCGGTGTATCTGGCATCGCACAGGCTACGGCGCCGGTCCCGACGATTGGGAACACATGGGCTTGGAGCCTCAAAATATCTCTTTGGTTGCTCTTTGTTGCAGTACTGGCATGGGTTGGCTGGCTCATAAAAAGCTTGGGTCCGGTAGGGCAGATCGCCACCCAGGAGTTCGAAAGACAGTACAAGTTCGTACGGAACTTCCTAGCCGAGGCGTCTACAGATTATCTTGATAGGTTCTCGCTTAAACAGGCTGCCGGCAGTCAGCCGAAAGGCTCAAGAGACTGGCCAGAACTTGATGAACAGCTATGTGGAAAATTCATAGAGGCATGGGACGCTATAAGCACATATACGAACAAATATGCGAATCAGGAGGACCTTGGAGTTGGTCTATACGATGCTCCGGCCTTGCGGCGCCGAGTAGAGGAATGGTCCCTAGAAACACTCCTGCTCACCGAGCGGCCACGTGACTTCAGCCGCTATTCATTGCCCAAGCTGACCTGTCTCTATAGAGTATGCACAGCTGAGAAACTAAAGGATTGGGCCGCCATCTCGGAGCCATCATATACTTACAGTGCAGTTGGTGATGCCGAACTCCAGGAAGTTCTGTCGAAGATAAACAAATACGATTCGTTTAGGCGGGAAGAAGATCAACTCAGACAGAAGACACCGCGCGGTATACTCAATGAGCTCGATGAGCTCATCGATTGCCAGCAAAGCCACACCAGTGAGCAGGATGTAAAGCATCCACCAAAACCTGAGCAGCAACTGTCTCCCAAGCCTCGTCCCTAACCTCCCACATTGCCCGATGCACCCGGCCTGGCAAGCCGCACTCTGAATAAGGTGCGGCGGGAGGATTTCAAGCCCGCGTATCGTGCGTGGCCGTCCTGGGCACCGGGATCATGCTGATCGTCGAGGGCGGCGGCCCGGGTGGCGGGCCCTGGATCCGGCTGCACCACATGTCGTTCCTGCTCCGGGCGGTCGTCATGGTCATTCACCTGGCCTCGTACGTCCCGAAGCTGCCCAGGATGCTGTCGGGCCGCGCGGATCACGCCCGCCAGAGGCGGGCGTCACCCGCTGCTGCCCATGGTCTACGGCGTCATGCCGAGCTGCATCATCATGTCCACCTGATCGAAGTACAGGTGGAAGCTGGTGACCTTGCCCTGGTCGAACTCGTAGACACCGCAGAAGCGCGCGTCCACCGAGCGGCCGGTGGCCGGGATTTCACCCGCGGGGCTGCGCAGCGTTCCGCTGTGCGTGCCGATGAAGCGGCCCTCCTGGGCGCCACCGCGGTCGTCCGCGTGGATGGAGACCACTTCGAGCCGGTTATCGGGGAAGGCATCGTTCCAGGTGGCCCAGATCGCGTCGGCGGCGTCCCGGCCGAGCAGCCGCAGGCCGCCGGGCGCCTCCAGCTCCATCCGGTGCAGGTCGGCCAGGGCGAGCCAGCCGTCTCGATCCCGCGCGTTCCACAGCTCGATGTCGCGTTCGATGAGGCTGCGGGTGTCGCCCTCACGTACGGAGCTGAAGGCCAGGCTGTATTCCTCCACACCGCGGACCGTGAGATGCGCCACCGCCGTGACGCTGGCGCGCAGAGCGGCCGCGGCCGAGCGGCTGGCGTTCAGGGCATCCATGTCCTCGAACGCGGTCACGACGATGCCGCGGCCGGTGGTGCGGTCCACCATCAGCTGGGCGCTGCACAGGCGGGGCATCTCCATGAGCGCGGGTACCGCCGTGTTGCGGAACTCCTCGATGGCCGGGTCTAGGCTGGCCGGGCTGCCGTCTATCCGGGTCAGCCGTACGCCGGCTCCCGTCGCGGGGCGGCTCCGGCGGACAAACACGGGAACCTCGTAGTGCTCGACCGTCACCGTGCCCTTGACCAGCTCGGTGACCTCCTTGCGCGAAACCTGGACTGCCTGCTCGCTGGCGGTCATCGCGTCGGCTGAATCCCAGTACGACGCGATGACGCAGGTACCGAGTCCGGCGTTAGCCAGTACGGCCAGGCCCCGGTTCCCGTGCTGGCTTTCCACGTGCGGACGTACCGTTGCCTCCATATAACGGGTGGCCTCGTCGAGCTGACCGGGGTCCCCGGCGAGCATGTTGATGCGAACGTGCATGGTGCTCTCCTTATCCGCCTTCGCCGCAGTCAGGTATTCGCGCCTGCATCAGCTCAGACTGGGGCTGCGCCACGGTGGGGCGGCAGCGCGACGCCGGCCGTCGGGTGCGGGAGTGCGTGCGACTACCTGACCGGCAGGGCTGGAAGGCTCGTCCTGGCCACGCTGATATGAATCGCGTCTACTTTTCCCCCCGACGCGATAGTGACCGTCTGTGGAATGCCCCTTGGTAAGGGCGGGGCAGCTGCGTGGACGGTGCCCATGCGGCTGCGCTAAGGGTGCTGTCCAGTAGAACATCGCCGCCTGGGGCCGGCAAGGCAGGCGCGTCATCGATTGAATGCGCGCATGCGCGGCGCGGAACACTGTCACCGCAGTACTGGATCGGTACCCAGTCCGGATATCAGGGCGGCGTCTCGGTCTCCAGCCCGCTCGCCGAGGCCCGGCGAATCGTCCCCGCGCCGCCCATCACGGCCCGTCGCCACGGCACAACGCCTTCAATCTCGGTCTCCAGCGAGAAGCTCAGGAACGTCCGGATCACCACGATCAGCCCGAGCACGAGCACGTTGTCCAGCGTCGGCACGACCGCGACGGTGCGAATCAGATCGGCTGCGATCAGGGCTTCCAGCGCGAGCAGCAGGGTCCCCCCGAATGTCTGGCGCAGCACCAGGTAAGCCCGTGCCGACCAGCCGGACCGCCGCACCGCCACCGCCGCGAGCACGAACGACCAGACCACGCCGGCCACCAGAATCACCGCTCCCAGTGCCTCGAAACCCTGGGCCACGTGACTCATCAGCTCGGTGAACGTGTCAGCCGGCGCCCCGGCAGCGGCCGCAGCGAGGATCATGTGCGCCTGCTCCGCATGACGCCCCCTCAGCTAGCCTGCCGAAACGTCAGGCAGTATCTCACTCGCCGGGTAGTTCCGCTACGCGCCGGAGCCGGTCATGCGGTGCCGCCCACCAGGGCACGTCATAGCCGCCAGCGGCTGCGATCGCAGGGTGCGATCGCAGCCGCTGGCCGCGCATGCCGCTAGCCGTTCACGACCCCGCCCGTGTTCGGGTCGAGGATGACGGGCCGGAGGTTCGGCCTGGCGCGGAAGTCGAGCACGCCGCCCTGCTGGTAGAGGCTGCCCGAGATCCTGTCATAGGAGCCATTGCCGATCCGCTGCCCGCGGAGCCAGTTGTCCTCGATGAAGCTGGTGATCGAGACGGTGTTGGTCAGCTTGCCGCTGACGTAGTTCTGGCGGGTCCAGGGCGAGATCACCACCATTGGCAGCCGCTGGCTGTAACCGCACCGGTTGGGGAAGCTGCCCAGGATCATCGGAACCGAGGAGCAGATCGCCGTGTCCGCTGACGTGTTAGAGCCGTTCACGATCACCGGAGGCTGGTGGTCATACCAGCCGTCGGAGTCGTCATAGGTGACGACGATCGCCGTGGAACTCCAGTCCTTGGACTTCTCGATCTTATTGATCGTGTTCACCAGGAACGTCTGCTCATCGAGCGGGTTGGAGTAGCCCGCGTGGCCATCCTGGTAGGCCGGCGCCTTGAGGAAGCTGACCGCCGGCATGTTCCCGGCGGTGAGCGTGGCGTAGAAGCTGGACATGTCGTACTGGTGGTTGGCCTGGTCGGTGTGCCCGATGGCGGCCTCGGAGCTTGGCGGCAGGTGCTTGGGGTTGGCCGTGGACTTGTAGTACTGGAACGGCTCGTGGTGCGGTGAGTAGTCGGCGACCGTGGCGCCGGTGATGTTCTGGTGCGCCGAGCCGCACACGGCGAAACCGGCGGCGTTGGTACTGGTCGGCGTGAACCCGCCCTGGAACCAGCCCCACGTGATCTTTCTGGCGTTGAGCAGGTCACCGATGTTCTTACCGGTCGAAACTCCGACCGGGCTCGTCGAGGTGTGGCTGCCGTTGGAGCAGTCATCGTAGGCGGGGTCGAGGTCGCCGTAGATGGTGCCGAGGCCGCCCTTGTTCAGCGCGCTGACCGTACCGGGGTCCGGCACCGTGGCGCCGGTGGTCGGGTCGACGGCGTAACTTCCGCCGGTCTGGCCCGAGACCAGGTTGATCGCGCCCGGCGTGGAGGGCCCGAAGGTGGTGTCCCAGTTGTTGTCGCTCATCGCGTAGTGCTGCGCGTAGTTCCACAACCCGGTGACCGTGTTGCCGTCGTAGTAATCCATGACCAGGCCCGGCCGGAAGAACAGGGCCGGCTGGGAGGCATTGCACGTTGGCGAGGACTCGGTGAACTGGACGAACTTGTCCATCTTCCCGCCGTTGACCGCTTGCTGCTCAGGCGTGTAACCGTGGTCCTGGTCGCAGGTGGCGGCCTGCGAATGGGTAAGCCGCTGGGGATTGTAGAGGTTCGGGTTGGCGGTGAGCAGCGGGCCGGTCGGGCCCTTCGGGGTGATCTTGGAGTACAGGCCGTTCACCTTGGGGGTGCCGGGCTTGGCGTGGAAGGTGCTGCCGTCGGTGTTGGCCGCGTACGGGTACGTCCCGAAGTAGTGGTCGAACGACACATTTTCATTGAAGATCACTACCAGGTGCTTGATCGGCGTCGCGGTCTTTGACGTGACGGTCCAGCTGGCCGCATGGCCTGCCTGGACGGCGGACATCGAACTGACGGTGCCCGGCGCCGCGTACGCGGTGGTCACCGTGGTGCCGACGGCTGCGCCGGCACCCATCACGGTGGCGGCGGCGATGGCCGCGTAATACCGGACTTTCCTGTGCCTGGCACGGACGGTGGCTGCGCCTTCGCCCATCTCGCCCTCCCTAGTCTGCTGTCTGAATGTCCCCGGCGGCTCCCTCGCGGGCTCCGGGCCACGACGCCGGTGCGCGTGGGCGCGCACCCAGGAACAAACCTGGCATAGCGGGATGACACCGAAGACGCACTTAATCCGACTAGAAAGCAAACGCCCGGTCAAGAATCCGTCATGCGGCCGAGGCCAATGATGTCGAGGCAATACACGAGGGAGCGACCTCACCCGGGTGAGCCGCTAGCCCGCTAAGCCGATTGTGACCGCTACCGAGTTGTGCTGGCTGCTGCGGCTCGTCGGCTTGCCTACTTCATTGACGCGCTGATTACTGAAAAGATGTCATGATTTCATCTGATAGAGGCCTATCGGGGGGAGCCGGCCTGAGAGCAGGCGCTAGAGGCGACCGCTGGGAGGGGGGAGTATGGACGCGTGCTTCAATAGCCTGGTTCACGCCGGCAGAAATAGGCTGAAGGTCGGCGATGATAGCTGACCCCGGTGTACCTGCAGGGTCGTGCGCCATCCTGATCGGTGTGTCAGCGTACGAGTACGCTGAGCTCACGCCGATCCGCGCGGCCCGAAACAGCCTGCAGGCTATGCATTCCCTGCTTTCTGAGCCTGCACTTTGTGCGTGGGTCCCCGAGCAGATCGTGGTCATTGCCAACCCGATTTCCGCTGCCGACCTGGCCGCTCAGATCGCGGATCTGGCCCGGGCCACTACCGGGGTCCTGCTGTTCTACTACGTTGGCCACGGCGTACTGACGGCCCGCGGAGAACTGTGCCTGACCGTGACTTCGACCCAACCGGACCGGCCGGAGATCAGTGGCCTGCCCTGGGACACCGTCGCGGACGTGCTGCGCAGCAGTCCGGCTCATACTCGCCTGTCGATCCTGGACTGCTGCTTCGCCGGCCAGGCGATCGAGACCCCGGCCGGAGACAGAGCCCCTGGCCTTGCTGACATCACGCATGTCGAAGGCGGGTACACCCTCGCGGCGACCACGCGCGATCGTGCCGCCCATGTCCCGCGCCCGGAACAGCAGGAAACCGCATGCACGTCCTTCACCCGTGAACTACGCGATCTGATCGTCAGCGGCATTCCCGGCGGCGAGCCATGGCTGACATTTAGCGATATCTATCCGGTATTGTCCGAGCGCCTGCTTGCTGAAGGTCTGCCCGTTCCGAGCCAGTCCGGTACTGGGCCGGCCAGCCGGTTCGTTTTCACGGCCAACGCCGCAGTTCCCGAACGCCCGCGCCTCAGCGCTGTCCGCGCCGAGAGCCTCGGCATCCGGGCGGTGCCTCCGCAAGATCCTGAGGTCGCCCAGTCGGCCTGGTCACGGCATCATCACATCGTCACCGAGGCCCTACGAGCTGCCCAGTCGGTCGCTGCGGGCAACCCAAAGGCTCGGGCGCTGATCGCTGTCGCCGGGGCAATAGCCTTGACCGACCCTGACCGGGCTTCCCGGCTCGTTGCCGATGCCCAGCGCGTCGCTCAGTCGATCAACGATGCAGGCCAGAAAGCGTCCGCGCTGGCTGCCGTGGCTGGCCCGCTAGCGGTTAGCGACGCTGAAGCTGCCGAAACGGTCGCCAAGTCGATCCCCGAGGTGCCGTTCAGGGCGTCCGCGGAAGCCGCCGTCGCGGAGGCGCTGGCCGTTACCGATGCGGGCCGGGCCGGGCCGCTGATCGCGGACGCTGAGCGCAGCGCCCAGTCCATTGCCGACCCTGACGGGAAGGCGTATGCGCTGGCCGCTGTCGCGGAGGCGCTGGCCATTATTGACCCCGACCATGCCGAGCAGGTCGCGCAGTCGATCCCCACTTTGAGCAGGAAGGCCGCAGCGCTGGCCGCCCTCGCGGAGGCAGTGGCTGCCGGCGATCCCGACCGGGCCGGCAGGCTGATTGCCGACGCCGAGCGGGCGGCCCGGCCTATTCCCGGTGTGAGTGGGAGGGCACCAGCCTTGGCTGCGATCGCGAGGGCGCTGGCCGCCACCGATCCCGAGCGGGCCGGGCGGCTGATCGCGGACGCTGAGCGCAGCGCCCAGTCGATACCCGGTGCGGACAGGAAAGCGGCGGCGCTGGCCGCTGTCGTGTCGGCGCTGGCCACTGTTGATCCCAGCCACGCTGAACGGCTCGCTCAGTCCATTCCTGCGGCGAGCTGGCGAGCGTCGGCGCTGGCCGCGGTCGCGAGGGCGCTGGCCGTCGGCGATCCGGCCACGTCGCTCAGCCGGTCAACGAGTAGCTGATGCCAAAATCTGCCGGGCCAAACCTGCGTGCCAGGGCGGGAACGGAGAAAATGCCGCCCCTGGTTCCGGCGCGGAAGGCGAACCAGCCGAGCGGCAGCAGGTTCCCGCTGCTGTGCTGGCCGGACGGAACGACATGCCGCCGGGCTGATCTCTCAGTTCTCTCGATGGCTCGCCTGATCCGCTTCCGTTGTATTTGCCATGCGGATGAGCTGCCGGATCGCAACGCTGAATCCGATGACCGAGATCACCAATCCAGCCAGGCTAATCCAGTCTCCCGCCCTCATCTTCATCGGATCCTCGGCCGTGATCTTCGAGAAGGGAAGGGCAACGTTTACGTTGTTCCTCGGCGACACAACCTTGGGTGCCGAACGTGACCTTGGTGCCACGGCAGTGGCATTGTCGTCGGCCATCTCACAACCTCCCATCGGCCAGACGGACGGTGCAGCCACGTGCGTTTGCGTGCCTCCGGGCTATCACCATCCCGCCCGGGACGGTAGTCACCACCAACGCAGGGGGCCAGGACCGAACCTCCCCCACCACCAGGCCCTATGGCCTGATGCTCGCCCGGGTGCTCCGGTGCTCACGCGCGGCTCCCCCCGTTCGGCGCTCCCGAAGTGTGGGTAGGTGACGTTCCGATCGCGGGGTGATGCGGTTGACGTGACTGGCCCGCAGGGGGAGAGTGCCGCCTATGGCGACGCATCTGATCAGGGAAATGATGCGCGGGCTGGCCGCGCTTCGCTACGAGCCGACCAGCAAGCGGATACGGGCCTTGGCCGGCCGCGGCGAGCGCGTGCTCGGCCTGGACAGCCAGGTCTGGCAGCACACCGGCCTCGCCTCCGGCACCTGGCCCAAGGTGGCCCCGTAATCACGTACGGAGGCGGAACGGCCGGGGAAACGGGTGCTGCCGCGCGCCGCGGACTGGCTCGGTGCGTGCTTCCGGCGGCTGCGCTCGTGTGCGCGCTAGCCGGAATCGCGGGTTGCGCTGGCCCATCCGGGACGGCCCACGGGATGACACCGCAGCCGAGCCGGACGGTAAGCGCCGCGCGCGCACTCACCGCGCCCGCTCCGCCTCCGGCAAAGCCGGCCGAGCCCACGAAGCCGTCTCCCCAACCGCGCAGGCTGCCGCTCGCCGGTGACGTGATCGTGCTGGATCCCGGTCATGACGGCGGGAACGCGGCGAATCCGGCAATCATCAACCAGCCGGTGAACGTGATCACCGGCCAGAAAGCCTGCGACACCGTCGGCGCGGTGACCGCCGCCGGTTATCCAGAGCACGCGTTCAACTTCGACGTCGCCGTCCGGCTGGCCTCGCTCCTGCACATGGACGGGGCGACGGTGGTGCTGACGCGGGCCACCGACAGTGGTGTCGGCCCATGCGTCACCGAGCGCGCGGCTATCGGTAACCGCGCTCACGCCAACGTGGCGATCTCGATCCACGCGGACAGCGGGCCGCCCGGGGGATCGGGGTTCGAGGTCATCGAACCCGGCCTGATCCCCGGTTACACCAGTAGCATCGTCGGCCCGTCCCGCAGGCTCGGGCTCGATATCAGGAACGAGTACCGCGCCATCACCGGTGAGCCTTATTCCGATTACGTCGGCGCGGCGGGCCTGGATGTCCGCACCGACCTTGGCGGCCTGAACCTGTCCACCGTGCCCAAGGTGTTCATCGAGTGCGCGAACATGCGCAACACCCTTGATGCCGACCGCCTGGCAGACCCGGCGTTCCGCCAGCGCGTCGCGATAGGGCTCGCCGCCGGGCTCAGCGCGTTCCTGAGGGGCCGCTGACCGGATCGGTGAATTCAGCAGGCGCTGATACGCGAAGCGATGCTTGACCGGTATCCAGACGACATCACGTACGAACTGCGTGACATCCTCGCCAGCCAGGCCATGGCCGCCTGCAGCAAGCAGATTCCGGGCGCCGGACGCTACTGAGGACGCTGGCGTCTCTGCAAACCGCCGGGCGGGCGCGGGAGCCAGCGGGGGACCGTGCGCCGGTATTCGAGATAGCTATCGCCGAAGCGGCGCCTCAGGGCACGTTCCTCGTAGGCACATCGGCGTCCCCTGACATCACCTATATGACCACTTCTGGCATGGGAATGTGACCGGCGACCGGGGGAGACGGCCGGGGTGGGAGGACGACCCGCGGGAGGACGGGCCGTCCCCGAACCGCAGCGTGGCATGCGGGCCAGGCGCCGGCGATATCAGCGCGAGACACTAAAGACCGAGGCCAGCCCGCTGCCCGGCCGACCCGCCGGGACTTGGTTGCTGAAAGTTATATCTCAGCTACCGGAACGAACCTAGCCCGATCTGCGCTATGAGGGCTCGGCTGGCGCGGCCAGCCTTGGTCAGTCCAGGTTCCGGTCCGCCGGGAGATCCTGACTGACCGGGCCGGCGAGCTGACGGCGCAGCATCCGGTACGCCGTGGCGTAGCCCGACGCGGCCGCGTGCTCGCGATAGGCGATGGCGTCGTCCAGGGCCGCGAGCAACTGCTCATGCTGGGCCGGGGATACGGAACGGGCCGGGGGAACGCACCAGGCCAGCTCGACGTCGTGCCCGGGGTCGTACGGCGCGCGTGTGCCGTTCGGCGCCGGGTTGCCGCGAAAGTGCCGCCAGCCTTCCCCGGGCTCGAACATTCCGACCCAGGTGCCGCAGGCGCCGCAGAAAGGGGCGGAATCTGCGTCGCCCAGATATCGGGCCCCGGCGGCATCGTCATCTCCGTCCGTTGCCCTGGCGGCCGTGGTGTCGGTGGTCATTCCCAGGTTCCTCTCGCTGGGTGCGGGATATGTCTTACAAGACGCGCATCGCCGCGCTACGGTGCACAGCGGCCCGGGCTGATGCGCAGACGTTATGGGCGATGCATAAACGTTGCCACCGACCGGGCGCTTTCGGCCGGACCGCGGCGAGGTATAGGTCAATTTATGAGACTTCTGGTGACCGGAGGGGCGGGCTTTATCGGATCGCACTACGTGCGTACCCTGCTCGGCGGCGGCTTCACCGGGACTGCTCCGGTGCACGTCACCGTGCTGGACAAGCTCACCTACGCCGGGAACCTCGGCAACCTCGAGCCGGTCGCCGGTGACCCGCGATATGCCTTCGTGCACGGCGACATCGGCGACGCCGCGCTGCTGGCCCGGCTCGTCCCGGGGCACGACGCGGTGGTCAATTTCGCGGCGGAAACGCACGTCGACCGGTCGATCACGGACCCGGGGGCCTTTGCCGCCACCAACGTCACCGGGGTCCAGGTGCTGCTGCAGGCGTGCCTCGACGGCGGGGTCCGCCGGGTCGTCCAGGTGTCCACGGATGAGGTGTACGGCAGCATCGCATCCGGCTCCTGGGCCGAGGACGCACCGCTGGAGCCCAACTCCCCGTACGCGGCCACGAAGGCCGGCGGCGATCTCCTGGCCCGCGCGTACGCCCGCACGTACGGCCTGAACGTCAGCGTGACGCGGAGCTGCAACAACTACGGGCCATATCAGTACCCCGAGAAGATCATCCCGCTGTTCGTCACCAACCTGCTCGACGGCGCGAAGGTGCCGCTGTACGGGGACGGCGGCAACGTGCGCGGCTGGGTGCACGTCGATGACCACTGCCGGGGTATCCACCTGGTGCTCGAGCGAGGCGGACCCGGCGGGGTGTATCACATCAGCGGCGGCACCGAGCTGACGAATGCTGAGCTGACCCAGGCGCTGCTGGACGGCTGCGGAGCGGGCTGGGAGATGGTGCAACCGGTCAGTGACCGCAAGGGACACGACCGCCGTTACTCCCTGGACGACTCGCTGCTCCGGAGCATGGGGTACCGGCCCCGGGTGCCCTTCGCGGCCGGGCTCGCCGCGACCATCCGGTGGTACCAGGACAACCGCGCGTGGTGGGAGCCGCTGAAACGGGCCACCGGCGAACGGCCGTCCGCCGTGCCGGAATCGACGGGCTGACCGGCTCCTTCGCGATCCGGTGGCGCCCAGCCGGTCAGCGCCATCACCCCGAATGCGGCGGCGACCGGGATCAGCGTGAGCTGGGGCAGCTGATAGCGCCAGTCGAACGGCGCGAACGCCGCCGCCGAGACGACCGCGGCCACGGCGCCAGCCGTGAAGAGCAGGCCGGCCGGGCGCAGGCCGCGGCGCCGGGATCGCCTGGTTCCGGCCAGGCCGGCCAGGGCCGCGAGCAGTGCGGCGCCGAGTACCGGCCCGGGCACGTAGTCATACCGGCCGTAGCCGCTGAGGAACGTGGCCAGCTGCGGCTGGACCGCCGGGCCGGTGTGCCCATAGGTCCGCAGCGCCGTCTGCACCTCGTCATACGGCGGGAAGCCGGCCTGGAACTTCAGGTAGGCGGCCGGGTAATTCTCGGGCCCGTTCCCGCGGACGGGGGAGAACCCGTAGGCCACGTCCGTCCCCACGGCGGCCAGGTAATCCAGCGGCTGGTGGGCCAGGACCCGGCGGCTGAAGTCGAGGACCACCGCCTGCCGGGTCCTGCCGGGCGGCGGCGGGAACTGCCATTGCGGTGACTTCGGCGACCACATGTAGAAGTCGTAGTTACGCTGCGCCGGGGGCTGGGCGGGGCACAGCGGCCGCTCGTAGGACGGCAGCGCCAGCCGCGTGCAGTCCGCGAACTGAACCACCCGGCCGTAGAGAAAGGTCCCGTTGTAGCTGGTGAGGCCCCATTGACCGTGGGAGGAAGCGAACCAGCCCGCGTAGCCGGCGACCGGCAGCAGGAAAGCGGCGGCCAGGATGCCAGCAGCCACGGCCAGGCGCCGCCAGGGCCGGACCGTGACCGCGAGGTAGAGCGCCGCCGGGACGATCAGCACCAGGTCCGCGACCCGGGTCACCGCCGCGGCCCCCAGCAGCAGGCCGGCCGCGGCTATGGCTGCCCAGCCAATCCGCTGGCCACGCCACACCAGGATCACGAGCGCGGTCACCAGGAAGAACGCCGCACAGACATCGCTCAGCACGTACTGCTCCAGGTCCAGCTGGAGCGGGTCGAACAGCACCGGGACGGCGGCCAGCGCGGCGAGCCAGCGGCGGCTGCCCCGGTGGACGAGTAGCGCGTAGATCATCGCGCCCTCGGCCAGCCCCAGCACGTGCTGCGCCAGCGGGATCAGCGCCAGCAGATGGCTCGCGGCCGCCGGGATGATGAGGATGGAGTAGCCGCTCGGCCGGATCGTGTCGGGCGACCAGTAGCCGTCCGCGAACCGCTGCGCGACGTGCAGATACCGCAGGCTGTCCGGGAAGATCAGGGCCGGCCGGTACGCATACTGCACGACCGCCCGCAACGCGGCCGCCAGCAGCAGGAGCGCCACGATGGCCCAGTGCCGCCGCAGCCGGTGCCGAATTTCCCTAACGGACGTGGCCATGGGCGTCAGTCAGCAGATTTCTCGTGCAGCAGCAAGAGCGCGTACGCCGCCAGGGACGAATCGTCGGTGATGGCACCGTTCCGCACCATGTCCTCGAACTGGGCGCGGGGCACCCACTGCTGCCGCATGTCCTGTTCCTCGGCCTCCCGGTCGGGCACCCCGGGCTGGAGGCTGGTGGCGAGGAAGATGTGAAAGCCCTGGTCGGTCGTGCCGTGCGAACAGTGCAGATAGCCGAGGGGGGTCAGCTCGCGGGCCTGCAGCCCGGTCTCCTGGCTCAGTTCCAGGCGGGCGAGGTCGGCGGCGGCACCGGTGGTGCCGCCGGGCCAGCTGCCCTGGGGGAACGACCAGCTGCGCCGGGCGATCGGGTACCGGTACTCCTCGACCAGGTGAAAGCCGTCATTCTCGGCCGGGATGACCAGGGCGAAGTCGGCCTTCTCGACGACGGCGTACGTTCCCTGGGAACCGTCCCGCCGCTCGATCCTGTCCTGCCTCAGCCGGATCCAGGAGTCCTGGTAGACGACGCGGGACTCGAGGGTCCGGATGTCGGGCAGCTGCCGCTCGCTAGGCACCTGCCCAACGTTACTGCCGGATCGGGGGCTCCCGTGGCCGAGGCCGTGCGGCGTTTGTCCCGGATCGAGGTCAGGATGACGGCGGCCCCGCGCACCGCCGGGGCGGGCCGCCGGGGCGTCGCAGTCAATAGGCTGGTGATGTGATCGCCGAAGCTGAGTCGCGAACCGCACTGGTCCGGCGCGCGCGCCGGATCAACCGTGAGCTGGCCGTGCTCTACCCGGACGCGCACACCGAGCTGAACTTCAGCTCACCGCTCGAACTGCTGGTCGCCACCATCCTGTCCGCGCAATGCACGGACAAGCGGGTCAACATCGTGACGCCGACGTTGTTCGCGCGGTACCGGTCCGCGGCGGACTACGCGGCCGCGGACCGCGCCGAGATGGAAAAGATCATCCAGTCCACCGGATTCTTCCGCGCCAAGACCAACAGCATCATCGGGCTCGGCCAGGCCCTCTGCGAGCGATTCGGCGGCGAGGTCCCCGGTAATCTGCGCGACCTGGTGACCCTGCCCGGCGTCGGCCGGAAGACGGCGAACGTGGTGCTCGGCAACGCCTTCGGGGTCCCGGGCATCACCGTTGATACGCACTTCGCCCGGCTCACCCGGCGCTTTCGCTGGACCTCGAGCACCGATCCGGTCAAGATCGAGGCGGAAGTCGGCGCGCTGTTCCCCCCAAGGACTGGACCGACCTGTCGCAGCGGCTGATCTGGCACGGCCGCCGGGTGTGCCACGCCCGCCGTCCCGCGTGCGGCGCCTGCGGCCTCGCCCGGCTCTGCCCATCGTTCGGTGAGGGGCCGACCGACCCGGCGGTCGCGGCCAAGCTCGTCAAGGCCGGGCCGTTCTCGTGACCTGCGGCCAGCGGGAACCGGATCGGCTCCGGTCGGCAGGCATGGCACCCCGCATGGCAGAGGCATGGCCGGGCCAGGCTCCGGCTCCCCGGCGGCAGCCGCCGGCCTGGCTGGCCGAGCTGGCCGAATCGGCGGCCCGCATGGACGTGGCGCCGCCGCTGCAGCCACCGCCGTCCGGGGGACGGCCGTCCGCGGTCCTGATCCTCTTCGCCGATGGCCCCGGCGGTCCCGACCTGCTGTTCATCCAGCGCAGTCAGGGACTCCGCCAGCATCCGGGCCAGCCGGCCTTCCCCGGCGGCGCCATCGACGACGCTGACCTGAGCCCCGCCGCGGCGGCGCTGCGCGAGGCCGCGGAGGAAGCCGGGGTAGACCCGCGCGGCGTCGACGTCCTGGCCACGCTGCCCGAGTTGTTCATCGCGCACAGCGGTTTCCGGGTGGTTCCCGTGCTGGCCTGGTGGCATTCTCCGGGCCCGGTCTCGGCCGTGGACCCGCGCGAGGTAGCGGCCGTGGAACGGATTCGCCTGGCCGACCTGGCCGATCCGGCCTGCCGGGTGACGGTCCGCAGCCCGAGGGGCCGGATCGGGCCGGGCTTCCGCGTTAAGGGCCTCTTCATCTGGGGCTTCACAGCGGCCCTGGTAGATCGCCTGCTAGCGCTCGGGGGCTGGGAAGTTCCGTGGAATGCCGAGGCTGTGCATGAGCTGGACGCCGACGGTGGACCGGGTGAACTGTCCCCAGGCACTCAGGATCGCCCGATACCGTAAGGCTCGTGCACGCTGATTTGCTGGACCTGGCGCTGTTTGTGGTCGCCGCCGCATTTGCCGTCTCCGGTTACCGGCAGGGTTTCATCGTGGGTGTCCTGAGCTTCGCCGGCTTCCTCGGCGGCGCGATCGCCGGGGCGCTGTTCGGCCCCGCGATCTCCCGCGCCATCGTCGGCGGCCAGAACCAGCAGGATCTGGTCGCGGTCGTGATCCTGGTGCTGCTGGCCATCATCGGGCAGTTCACCGCGTCGGCCGTCGGCACGGCGCTGAGATCTCACATGACCTGGCGGCCGGCCGCGTTCCTCGACAGCGTGGGCGGGGCGGTGGTCAGCGTGCTGTCCGTGCTGCTCATCGCCTGGGTGATCGGCTCGGTCCTGGTGGCCTCCCCGTTCAACGGGGTCGTCTCGCAGGTCAACAATTCCGCGGTGCTGCGGACCACGGACCGGCTGGTGCCGACGCCGGCGCGGACGATGTTCTCCGACTTCCGCCGCCTGCTGGCCAGCGGGCCGTTCCCCCAGGTCTTCAGCGGAATCGGCGACACGCACGTCCTGTCCGTGCCGCCGGCGAACAACGCTGTGCTGGACAGTGCCGGGTACCTGTCCGCCCGCAGCCGGGTGGTCAAGATCAGGGGAACGGCGCCCAGCTGCTCCCGCATCATCGAGGGCTCGGGGTTTGTCTACGCCCCGGATCACATCATCACCAACGCGCACGTCGTGGCCGGCGTCACCCAGGGGCCGCAGGTCTTCGCGGTGAACGGCGCGGTGTACCAGGCGACGGTGGTCTTTTATGACCCGCAGGTCGACATCGCGGTGCTGTACGTGCCCGGCCTTAACATGGCGCCGCTTGCTTTCGCCGGCCAGGCCCAGACGGGGGCGGATGCGGTGGTCGCGGGCTACCCGCTGGACCACGCCTTCACCGCTGTGCCCGCCCGCGTTGCCGGGCTTCAGGATGCGACGGGCCCGGATATCTACCAGACGAGCCAGGTCACCCGGCAGATCTACCAGGTGAAGGCGAACGTCGAGCCGGGCAACTCCGGTGGCCCGCTCATCGCGCCCAACGGGACCGTCTACGGAGTCGTCTTCGCGGCGGCCGTCGGCGTGCCGGATACTGGTTTCGTCCTGACCGCCGCCGAGGTCGCGGCCGACGCGCGGGCCGGCAGCAGCGCCAGGTTCCCGTCTCCACCGAAGGCTGCGACTAGAAAAGTGGAGTCTGAGCAGCGTGATGCTGCGGATGCTTCGTGGATGCAGATGCGGTCAGGTGGGAAACGGGCCCACGCTTATCGAAACGCTCTCAGCAGCAGCTGCCATGGCCTGCGGGGCGGAGACCATCGAGGACAGCTGCAGAATGCACAGTCGCTGCCACGCCGATAGTGCCGGTGCGCTTCGCGGTCGTGGCCGCATCTGCACAGCAGTGATCGCCCGGTCACGCTAAGGCCAGACCTGTCTCAGCCCAGATCCAGCGCATGATCGCCAGCATACAGAATGAGGAAACTATTTCCTGGGCGACCAGCGCTGAGGAAATAGTTCTGTAAGTCGCGAGAATTTTGGTGGTTGCCGAGCAGTGTGCTCTTCATTAGAACGTCCGGATTTGAGGAGGCAGCGAAGATATTGTCCATCTCCCCGCCACGATGTAGGGAAACAGCTAAAGAGACCGCACGCTCAAGGCCCGGTTGTCTTCGGTGCCGTCGGCCACGGTACGTTGACGGTCGTGTCGGAAGCACCTGGCGCCATCGAGGCCGGACAGACCCACCCGCTGCGCCGTCGCTACCGCGGACCGGCTGTCGTGCGGGTCGGCCTTCTCGTCGTCGGCTGGTTGATCGTCGCTGTGCTCGGGTTTGTCGCACTGCTAAGGCTCGTGGCCTGGGACTCGGCTCAGCCGCTGATCGTGCTTGACGCCCTCACTCAAATCGTCTATCTGCCGGCATGGGTCGTGGCCTTCTGGGCGCTCATAGCGCGACGCTGGTGGCTCGCCGTGGCAGCTGCCGTCATCGTCGTCGCCCAGCTGGTGTTCGTCATGCCCGAGCTACTTGCTGCGGCTCCGGTGCCTGCGTGGGCTCGGCATGCCCCGGTGGTCCGGGTATTCGACGCGAACATCGACAAGAGCCTCCACTTTGAGGCTGGTTACGTGCGAGCCATCGAGCAGGACCGCCCGGACCTGATAACGCTCGAAGAGTTCACGCCACCGGCGCTGCAGAGCATGGTGGCCTCGGGCGTGCTGGCAAGCTTTCCCTACCGTTGCGTGGCGCCGGCCTACGGCGCGACCGGCTTCCTGATCGCTTCCAGGCTGCACCTGACCGGTTGCCGGGTACGGACCGTTTTCTGGGACGGTCACTGGACGCCGTACATGGTCGAAGCCACCCTGTGGTCGCCAGGTGGGCCGGTTGCCCTGCGCCTCGTGCATACCCTGGCGCCGTTCCCCGCGTACTGGCGGGAGTGGTCGGCGGTGCTGGCCGCTGTCGGCCGATCCGTCCGCGCTAGCGGCGACAGTCGCATGCTGATGATCGGGGACTTCAACGCCACGTGGGGCAACAGCGGGTTCGTCGCCCTCCTGCACGACGGACTGACCGACGGGGCCGCGGCGCGGGGGAAAGCGACCGACATGACGTGGCCGAACGGTGCCGTTGTGCCACCCTTCGTCCGTATAGATCACGTACTGACGGGAGCGCGCCTGGCAGTCACCGAGATCGCCGCCAAGTCAGGGTTCGGCAGCGACCACCGCTATCTGGTCGCCAAGGTTGCCGTCCGCGCCTGAGCTTGCTGCCACTCGCCGGACTGTCCGGACATCGGTAGAACGGCACGCATGATCTGGGTATGGCGGTGCTGATCGTGCTGGTCGCTGTCTGGACCGCACTGGCTCCGTACGTCCTTCGCGACGGGCTCGCCGCGGCCATTCGCTAGCACCAGAACAACCGCTCATGGTGAGAGCCGCTGAAACGGGCCACCGGAGAGCGGTCGGCGTGCCCGACACCGGCTTCGTGCTCACCGCCGCCGAGGTGTCCGCGGACGCCCTGGTGGGCAGCAGCGCCACCGTCCCCATCTCCACCGAAGGCTGCGACTAGTGCCAGTCCCACCGGCCACAGAATCGTGGCCACCGGGCGGCCTGACCCATAAGCCGTCCCGGGACGTTGGTGCGATGCTAGTGGTTCCGATCCGGTACCCGGGCGTCTTCTGGGTTACGACTAGAGCGCCGGTCAGGTAGCCGGGGTCGGGTTGGGGCGTGACGGCGGCCTGGTGCATGTGCTACTCCCTGTTCGTAGCGGGTGGTGAAGTTCCGGCTACGGGAAGGGAGGAAGTTCGATGCGGCCTGTTGTGTGGCGCCCGCCGGTGGAGCCGTCGCCGGCGGAGCGGGTGGTGATCAAGGCGGTGCGGCGGGCGAAGCTGTTCGTGTTCTTGCGGGAGCACCGTCACGAACTGTTTGACGAGGCGTTCCAGGCCGAGCTGGCGCAGGCCTACGTGGACAGCCCGAAGGGCCAGCCGCCGGTGCCGCCGGCGCAGCTGGCGCTGGCCACGCTGCTGCAGGCCTATACCGGGGTATCCGATGATGAGGTGATCGAGGCGACGATCATGGACCGGCGCTGGCAGCTGGTCCTGGACTGCATGGACGCGGGCCGCCGCCGTTCGCCAAGGGCACCCTGGTGGGCTTCCGCGCCCGGCTGGTGGAAAAGAACCTGGACCGGCGGCTGATCGAGCGCAGCGTGGCGCTGGCCGCGGCCACGAAGGGGGTTCGGGTCGCGGGCGCTGCGGGCAGCGCTGGACTGAGTCCGTTGTGGGGGGCGGGCCGGGTGGAGGACACGATCAACTTGATGGGACACGCCCTGCGCAAGGCCCTGGGCGTGATCGCGGTCTCGCAGGGGCGGGGGCAGGCCGCAGGGACCGCCATCGTGGCAGTGCAGGCGGGGGTGCCGCAGCTGGCTGCCTCCAGCTTGAAGGCGGCGCTGGACCGGGACTGGGACGACCCAGCCGCCCGGGAGGCGGCCCTGGCCCGGGTGCTGGGCTTCCTCGATCAGGTGGAAGCGTTCACCGCCGGCTGGGCCGGGCAGGACACCGCGACCGCAGCGGTGGCGGTGGCCCGCCAGGTCCGCGACCAGGACGTGGACTGCTCCGGGCCCGCGCCGGTGCTGCGCCGCGGGGTGGCCAAAGACCGGCGGATCAGCGTGGAAGACGCCCAGATGCGCCACGGCCGCAAGTCCCGGTCGGTGCTGTTCGACGGCTACAAGCGGCACGTGCTGACCGACCTGGACACCGGCCTGGTGCCCGCGGTGGGCATCACCGCGGCCAACGCCCCGGAGGCCAGTGTCACCGGCGACATCACCACCGACCTGGACGCCGCCGGGCTGACCCTGGCCGAGCTGCACATCGACCGGGCCTACCTGGCCTCGGCCCTGGTCCGCGACCGCGGCCCGGACCTGGCCATCTTCTGCAAGGCCTGGCGGGTCCGCAACACCGGCGGCCGGTTCCCCAAGGGCCAGTTCAGCCTCGACTTCACCGCCGGGCAGCTGACCTGCCCCGCCGGGGCCAGCGTGCCCTTCCAGCCCGGCAAGACCGTCCGCTTCCCGAAAGCCACCTGCGATGCCTGCCCGCTCCGGGCTCGCTGCACCACCAGCAGCAACGGGCGAAGCGTCGCCATCCACCCCGACGAGCCACTGCTCGCCGAACTGCGCCAGCGTCAGCAAACTAAGGCCGGGCGGGCGAAGCTCCGCGAACGTGTCCAGGTCGAGCACGCCCTCGCCCACGTCGGCCGCTGGCAAGGGCGCCGCGCCCGCTACCGCGGCACCCGCAAAAACCTCTTCGACCTGCGCCGCGTCGCCGTGGTCCACAATCTCCACGTCATCGCACGCCAGACCACCGCCGACGACTACAAGCTGACAGCCTGACTACCTGACCGGCGCTCTAGGCGCCTAAACGAGGCGCTTGGATGGGCAGAACCTAGAAGTTGACGACCTTGCTGCGAAGGCGAGCGTACGCCGATTACGCTTCCGGATCCCGGCTCATTGAGCCATCTCCGGCATCCGCCGTGCCTCAGGCGGGCCGAATACCCCTAGCCGCCGACCAGCGTGCCAGACCTGCTGCTTCGCGTGAGCCCAGCCCCGTTCTGCTGCCGACGGCAGCCAGCGAATCATCGCGACCAGTTCTTCCGGCGTGGTGCCGTGATCGACCTGGAGCCGTGGCAGCGCCCACCGGTCGTTGCCGGGCCGGGCTGGCAGGCCGCCAACCACGCAGGCCTGGGCATATTCCGCCTCCCGTACGGCCTGGCGCCCGTCGGCCGTGTGGTAGCCGAACGGATAGGCGAAGCTTAGCGCGGACCGTCCCAGATTCTGTTCGAGCGCGGTCCGGCTAGCCAGGGCATCACTGCGGACCAACTCGGGCGGGTTGACGTCGGCCGCAAGGTGCAGGTGGCTATGCGAGCCGATTTCGAATCCGGCCTGCGCCAGGTCGCCCAGCTCGGCCCAGCTCAGCATCGGTCGTCTGCTGTCCTCGCCGCCCAGCCAGCTGGCGCTCATCCCTACAAAGGCGGTCGGCACGAAGAGCGTCGCGGTCAGCCCGTGGCGGGCCAGCGCCGGGCAGGCTGCCTCTCCCGCGTCCGCCAGCCCGTCGTCGATCGTGATCGCCACCGCCCGCCTCCCTTCAGCTAGCGCTGCGGGCACGTCGCCGAACGCGATCACTTCGGCTTGTTCTTGCCGTAGCGCAGCCAAGTGCTCATCGAACAGCGTGGGCTCGACCGTCAAGCGCCTGAAGGTGGGCGTGGTCGTTGCGGCAATGCTGTGATACATCAGCACTGCGACCGATCCGCTGGTGTGCACGCCACTCATTTGTTCGGGATCGCACGGCGGAGCCGCCTTGCGTGGACCCAGGAGGCGGCGTAGCTGAACGGGCCCTGCAGCAACCCGATACGGTTGGCCCGCAGCAGGTCGCGCGGGTAGTCCTCACCCAGCTCACCCAGCCGCTGGCCACGCCGCGACAACTGGTCCCGGGCGGCCCGGCCGCCCAGCCGTATCAGCTCTGCCGCGTAACCGGGCCGACGCACAAGCAGGCCGGTGTAGAAGGCGGTCAGCCCACGCCCGTAGCCGGTCAACTGGTGACGCAGCAGGGCGTATTCCCGCCGGTGGCGGTGGTGAACGATGGCGGACGGCTGGTACACGACCGTGCCACCTGCCAGCAAGAGCAGGCTCAGTGCTGCGGTGTCCTCGGCGCCCTTGGTCACCGTTCCGGCTCCCAGGGCGTTGTCGAACCCGCCGATCTGCTCCAGAGCATCCAGCCGGAAGGCCATGTTGCCGCCAGTGCCGAAGGGCGGCAGCGGGTATAGCGGGTTGTACTGGCTGGCTGTCGCAGGAGAGAACACCGTGCGGCTGAACCCGCGGCCCCGGCGGACTCCGCCGTAGGTCTCGAACAGCGCCTGGCTCTCGGTCGCCAGCTCTTCAGGAATAATGAGGCCAGTGACCGCACCGGCGCTGGGCACCTCGGTAAACCCACGTGCCAGCTCGGCCGTCCACCACCGGTCGCAGCGTTCATCGTCGTCGGCGAACGCGATCACGTCGCCGTCGGCGGCCTCGATGGCGCGGTTACGCGCCCACGAGAGCCCGGGGCGGGGCTCGACCACATACTCTGCATCTAGGCCAGGCCTGCGCCCGGCCGCCTGCACCACCTCGCGGGCCCGATCGTCCGAGGGCGCGTTGTCCACCACCACTAGCTGTATGCGCTGGTACTCCTGGGCACGCAGGCTCTCCAGCAGCGTGGCTAGCCCGTCGGGCCGGTCACGGGTGCATACCGCGACCGTGATCTGTGGGCCGTCCCGCAGCATTTGCTCGCGGCTCGCTTGGAAACCCGGCGTCTGCGGCGGGTGCAGGCCGTCAAGGGGCAGCTCACCGTCCCAGGGCAGACCGCACTCTGTCACCCGGTCCCGCAGTTGGGGGCCGTACTCACGCACGATGGCCCGCGCCAGCTCGCCGGGGCGCATGCCCTCGGCTGGGAGAACCTCGGCCAGCATGCCGACCGGCTCGCTGAATATCCGCACTAGCACCAGTGCCTGCGCGTCGGCCCGCGGCGAGAGGATCTCAGGGATGCCATCGGCGACGTCACATTCCAGCACCACACCGGCCGGCGATGTCCCTTGCTCGCCTGTTACTACCGAAGCTGATGACCGCAAAGCCGCCCCCCGCCCTCTCGCCCTTGGCTGCATGAGCCTAGATTACACAGGGCTTTGCAGGCATGTCCTATTAGCTCTGTAATTGATATGCCATAACGGTGGGCTGCCATATAGGTGGGTTCGGTGATCCAGCGGCGATTAAGTATCGGGACGGTACAATTCGGGCCGCGGCCAAGGACGGTCTCGCTCTTGTCCGCGTAGTACATACTCGGTGCGACCTTGGGCCCCTGCAGTGACAGCACGAGACAGATGGACTTGCCCCCCGGGACACGTCTTTGTGCTGGTTTGTAAGCCTCACGAGCATGCCAGTGGTGAGTCCAGCCCAGCCGCGAAGAGAGCCGACGCCGCTTAAGAATTTCGTTAGCCCGCTTTCCAGTTCGGGCCACGGTCGCCTGATCTCCACAGACTACCTACTGGCCAGGCGGACTCACTGACGCAGTGTCTCGATCGTGGCAATGCCAAGCTTGAGTGCTATCGAACGGATCGCCGCGTACTTGCTACGGTGCCCGGCGAGCAACCACACCGCATGCTCACAAAGTTTCCTCAAGCATGGGTTTCGGAATGGCCATGATCCTTCCAAGTAAGGAAGTCCTTACTGAACTGAGGCGGTCGACACAAACGTCGGCGGCAGGTGACCTCAGGACTCCCGACGTAGGGAGATCTTTTATGCAGGGTTCGGGTGGGATTTGACCTCGTAGCGCAGGGACGAGGTCGGTGCCGGGGTAGCAAGCCTGGGCTTGGCTGAGCTGGTCGCAGAGGGCGGCGAGGGCCTGGGTGCGCCGGGGGGCGGTGAGCGGGTCGAGCAGAAGTGAGCAGTTCGCCGTTACCGGGATGGATGTCGCCGGAGGTGGTGAGGGCTTCGCGGATCAGGGCGTAGGCCTCGTCGCTGGCGCGGGCGTAGTGGCCGTCCAGGGTGCGGGCCAGGGTGGTTTCGGCGTTGTAGGCGGCCATCCGGATGGCGTGGGTGATCTGCTTGGTCTCGGTGTCCAGGCGGGCCATGTCCGGGGCGAGGGTGCCGAGCGGGATTCGGGCCTGGATGGCCGCCGCGGCCGTGTCCGCATCGTCGAGTTCGCGGCGGGCGGCCTGGACCGGGGCGGCGAGGGCGTTGATCACCTGGTTGGTCAGGTAGGCGGCCTGGCCGGGGGCGGGGCTGCGCAGCTGGAGCAGCGCGGCGTCCCGGGCGGTCCCGGCGGCCTGGGCGGCGGCTTCGGCCTGCCTGACCCGGGCGGCCGCGGTCTTCCTGGCCGGGTTGGGCACCATCCGGTCCGGGTCATCGGGGGCGGCGGCGTAGGAATCGAGGGCGTCCAGGGCGAACCGGGTCCGGGCGTAGCGGAAGTAGTTCTCCTCCCGCCACCGCGAGCTCAGCCGCCAGCACACCTCCCCGGCGGTCAGGTCGTCCCGGGAGGTCAGCGCGTGGATCTGCCGGGTGCCGCCGGCCCGCGCGGGGACGCGGCGAGTGACCTGCCGCAGCGTGACGGTCTGGCCCTTGCGGGGCCCCTCGCTCGATGCCCAGCTCCGCGGTCGTGCCGGCCAGCTCGTACTCGTGGGCCCGGCCCCGGTCATCGGTGCAGGCGACGGTGGTGAACCCGGCGGCGGGCAGGTCCGGGGCCGGGCCCTTGCGCCAGGTGAGCACGTCGAACCCGGCCTGGAGAATGTCGGCGAACAGGGCCGGGGACCAGCCGCCCCGGTCGAAGCACACCGTCACCCGCCGCCCCCCGCCCACGACCTGCCGCAGCGCGGGGAGCAGGCGGCGCAGCTCCCCCAGGGAGTCCGACGGCTCGGCGATGACCATGAACACCGGATCGCCGCGGGAATCGGTGACCCAGGTCTCCATCGTGGCGGGGGCGGGGAACTTCGAGCCGCGCCACGTGCGTTTTCTGCACGGCCCGGGTCCCGTGGTAGACGCGGGCGTGCCCGTCCACGTAGAGGAACCCCAGCGTGCCGGGCCGGGCGGCGGCGTGGCGGCGGGCCAGCGCCATGATCAGGTCCGCGGCCTTGCCGGCGGCGGCGAGCTCGCCCAGCTTGCGGCGGATCGTCTTGACCTCCGGGGCCCGGTCCAGCCCCAGCACCCGGCCCAGCGCCGCGGGCGGAACCCGGGTGGCGCCCTCGGCCCGCGGCTCCCCGGCCAGCGCCAGGAACACCAGCGTCAGCAGCGTCGCGGTCAGCCCGTAGAACCCGTCCTTCCAGCCTGCCGTAGACCTCGCGAGCGGCCGCCAGCAGGCCGGTGTCTTCCAGCGCCGGGCAGCGCCAGCAGCAGCCCGGCCAGCGGATACCGCGCGCCGGGGGCGAACACCGGCGCGGCGCCCTCGCCCAGCAGCCCCCACCGCGCCAGCACCCGCTCGGCGTCCCGCGGCACCGGATCCGGCAGCACCGGAACCGCCGTGCCCTCACCCGCGTCACCGTCTCCGGCGTCCAGGCCGGCGCCCTCCCCCCGGCGGTAACGCCGGCCGCCGCTGGCTGCCCGCTAGACGGGACCCGGCCCAGCGCGTTGCGAACAGTGAACGTCGATACCCCGGTCGCGGCGGCGATCTCCCGCAGCGTCGCCCCGGCCGCGTCCAGCCCGGCGATCCGCTCCGCCAGCTCCGGCGTCAGCTTCGAGGCCCCCTTCGGGCCCCGCCGTGCCGGGACCAGCCCGGCCACCCCGCCCGCGGCCAGCGCCTGATCCCACCGCCAGATCGTGCCCGGATCCACCCCCGAACGCGTCGGCCACCTGCCCCTGCGAGGCAGCCCGCAGCCGGACCAGCTGCACCGCCGCCAACCGCCGGCCCGCCTCATCCCCGGCGTCCCACGCGAAGGTGGCCAGCCCGTGCACCGTGACCAGGCCGCCGTCCTCACCAGCGAGAAAGCCGACTCCGGGGGCGATCTCGGCCGCCCCCGACGGCAGCAGCGGGAGAGGGAGCTGGCTGAGCATACGAGCCATCATCCACCCCTCCCGCCAGGCCGGTCATCTTGTAAGAATTTTCTCACGAACCGGGCACAGAAAACGCGAGCGACACGCCCGAAATCGCAGATCAGCCCGCCACAACCACCCCTGCACCCCGCCCTATGTCAGGAGCCCTGGACCTAGGACCGTCATCCGCCTCAAGATCAGCACTCCCAGACCATCAGACGGAGAACGAACACAAAATTTACGCGGCTAATGCGGGCTCAGTAACCCGCACAATTAGAAAACGGTCGATGCTGCCCGCTTTCTATCCTTAACGCCCCATGCTTAGCCAATTAGGAGGCAGCAGATCACGGCTGTCGAGGTTGGTCTCGGTGAACCATGGCCTAGGTGCGATGACGACTCGATCAGGCCGTTCTCCGATGAAGCCGGCCCACCAACTGAAGGAACTGTTCGCGATCACCAATCCGTCTACTCGAGAAAGGATCAGGACCACTTCGAACGGATGGCAGCCAGAAGGAGGATCAATTAGAAGGAAGTCACCCATCCCCTCAAACTCCTTGCGGACGGCTTCTGGCGAGTCAGTTGTCAGGTACACAGGTCCGTCGACGCCCAACTTGCGCAGATGCTCGAGTGCTCTTTGATAGTAATCCCGGGTGGCAAGGCCGTGGTACTTTACCTTGTCAGGATCCGTGTAGTCGCCGCGCCGAACGTGTAGTCCAATGTTCCCCGTACCCGGCTGAACCTTTTCACACATTTCGAGATACCAGTCCGACGGCTTGGTCAGATGGCTCATACGTGCGCGAATCTCAGGACCGTATTCATCGAAGTACTTCCAAGACTGAAAGAATCCAAGTACAGTAGTCCCCGGCTGAACGTCACGCAGACGCACATCGTAAGTGAAAGATTGCTCTCGAAAAACAGGTCTCCCATTCTCTGGAAGAATTTGTGTTATCCAGCTATTCCATCGCGGAGCCCCGGGTGCAGGGAACCCAAGAAGGACGGGAAGGTGGTACTCGGGCTCCGGTGGAACCACAAGGCCGTTGTCAAATACGTCCAGTTCGTATTCATAGTGGTATGTACGCCGTGGCTGGACGTAATCAAAGAAAGCCTTATTAACATAGCAAGGTACTGACAGCCTGCGTGCTTGCGCAAAGACCGCGGCGTAAGTGAACAACTGGTTACCCAGCCTTTCGACCGGGTAAACTGTCAGGCCTTCACGAGCGACCTTCCGCCGGTGCGCCACGGAAGAAGCGAGCCTCATGCCAACTCCTGCCTCTGTCGGGCGACGCATGGCGCCGTAACGATAGAAAAATAGACAGCCTGGTCTGCGTAGTCTACTGTACGGTCGGTATCCACCGGTGCGGATTGCATTGATATTTCCAGGGGAGGTCAGCAAAGTCCCTTGATGGCAGCACTTGAAGCGACGTGCCGGTTATGTACCAGTTAGCAACGCGAGCACGTCCTTCGCGGTGATGATGCCGGTCCCAACGCCCGCCATATCGCCTGCGGGGGACCCCTGCCCGCAACGCCATCATCGTCGATTGATCCTGCTATCGGCCAGCTGTTTTAGGTTGCCGGGCACGCCGCGACAGAGTAGCCGGGTTGCTGGAATGGCCGGGGCACGCTCATTCACCACGATCGAGCAGTGGGCGGCGGCAGACGCAGATGAGCTTCTGCCCGCGTCGGCGCTAAGGCTGCCATGCCCTTGCCTTCAGCGCGGCCAAGAGCGTGATAGTACCGTTACTTTGTAATCACGACTGCTGCGCTCGGGCAGACCCGAGCGCAGCGGCAGCATCGGATGCCGTCCGGTCCTGTATCCGGGACCTCCGGTTTACGTTGACCACTACCGCATTGTCCGGCGGCGCCGGGGAGAGCCTCGCATCGTTCGAATGGTTGCCTCCAACTTCTGGTAGGTCGAGGACTTGAACATCTCGGCGCGTTGCAGTTGCATGCCCCACTTCCACCAGGCGCGGGCCACGGTGGTGGACGAGAGTGGAAAACGTCATCCATAAGAACCAGTTATCTATATCTAGCGTGCGAGCGCAGCCATGTCCGGTCACAAGTCCGCACACTCACCTGCAGCGCCCATCGACAGCCCCGCAGCGCCTTTATCTATGCAATAATGCAGACCTGGTGCGATCGATTCGGCCCATAGCGCCGCCAGTCTCGTGGGAGCCATAGGAGCATTGCCCGCACAACTTGATAGCACGGAGTATACGATGGGGTTTCGGCTACGCAGCAGGCGATGGATGTACGCGACCAGTGGGACAGGTCTAGCTGTTCTCATCGCTGCAACTACGACGATGATCGCTGAAACTACGACGATGACAAATAGCAGCACGAGTACCGGCCTAACCCAGCTTTCCCGAGCGCCTCTTGGAGTCAACGCCGCTCCATGGGACTATGCCTATGCGGCCAACGTCTCCGCTCACGGCGGGCTGGATGCCATACAGCCATTGCTCAAAGCCGCGAGCATTCGTCAGTTGCGCTACGGCGGCGGCTCATACGCAGACTTCTACGACTGGCAGACAAACACGAATATCGCGAAGTGCCTGCCGGACTATTCCACCGCTAAGTTTACGTCAGACTGCGCGTCTTCGGACGCACTCAGTTTCACTCAATTCTCGCGGCAGGCTAGGGCAGTAGGCGCGAGTAGATTTGTGACTGTAAATTATGGGTCCGGAACGCCCGCCGAAGCTGCCGCATGGGTTGCCGCAACTAAAAAAACGCCAGGGAACGATGTCACACTTTGGGAGGTTGGCAACGAGAGCTATGGCTGCTGGGAGGTTAACAATCAGTTGGCTGGGCCTCCCGAGCACTATCACGGTTACAGGCCGTCAATCCCCGGCACAACAAGGGTCGGCATGGCGGACCCGAGCTGTCCCCAGGTGAGGGACGGCGACGCAGCTGGTATGCAGACGCTCGCCACTTCATACGCCGTCAACGCGCAGCGATTCCTGAAAGCCATGAAGGCGGCGGATCCCTCAGCCATAATTGGGGTGCCCTGGGCTTTCGGCAATGCTGTGCCAGGCGCGTCTGTGCCTGATAGCTCCGAGTGGAACGACTCCGTGCTCAACAAGGACGGAAAATACGTCGGTTTCGTAGACGTGCACTACTACCCCTTCTATTTTTACGGCAGCACCGGTGGTCACAATCCAAATGATATGCAGGTGCTGCGGTCGTTGATGAAGATTCCGCGTCTGTACGATTCGATACGAGCTGAGCTGAATATCTATGCTACGGACGCTTCGGTGCTTGTAGGCGAGACAGCCGTGTCCAATAGCGCGACCACGACCAGTTGCACCCCAGAAGGTGCAATCTTCGCCGCCGGGGACGTACTATCCTGGTTGGCCGTAGGGGCGAAGAGCGTAGACTGGTGGTACATGAATGACTACAGCAATTCGCGGTCCGCATGTGCCAATCCTGGATCAGGGCTGTTTAGTTCGTCCTCGCCGCCAATTGAAGAAACCCCGTACACCGGTTACCTGCTCGCATCAATGCTCGCTCAACCGCGGGCAATGCTCGGCAAAATGGTTACCTCCGACCCATCGAATGTACTGGCTTTTCAGGCAGCCCTGGCGAACGGAAAGCACGCCATGGCCTTCATCAATGTGCACACCCGTGCAGCGGAGAGGATAACATTTCAGCCGGAAATCGGGTTGTCCGGAACGCTGAAGACATGGACCTATGGTGCAGCGAACCAAAATTCGGAAAACTCCAGGATCATTACTCGGGCAGTTCCGGCCACTACCTTCGCTCGGAGTGTGTCGTTGCCTGCGGACTCGATAGTGATCGTTGAGACGCAGTGACCGGTCTCACGACGCTCGTGCCGATTTGCCTCCAATGGAAGTGTCACCCCCAGCAACGTCTTGCTACTGGGAGTCTCACTTCCGAGTGCCCGGCAGGATAGCTTCAGGCTCCGCGGAAGGAGGAGTGACTGGCTTGGAACCATTCGTATGTGACCTTAATCCCCTCCCGAAGAGGTGTACTTGCGTGCCAGCCCAAAGCCGTGAGCCGCGAGATGTCAAGTAGCTTACGCGGCGTACCGTCCGGCTTGGAGGCGTCGAATGTAAGCTTCCCCCGCCATCCCACTACCTCAGCTATTACCTCTGCAAGTTCGCGGATAGCGATGTCGTTGCCCATGCCTACATTGATAGGTTCTGGAGAGTCATAATGCTCGAGCAAAAATAGAAGAGCATCAGCTAGATCGTCTATAAAAAGAAACTCCCTGCGAGGCCTGCCACTGCCCCAGATCGCGACCGTCTCCGCGCGAGTCACCTTTGCTTCGTGAATACGGCGGATAAGGCAACACATGCGAGCTGGTTGGGTCAAAGTTGTCACCTGGGCCATAAAGATTGGTAGGCATAGCGGCGATGTAGTTCACACCGTATTGCCTACGCAAAGCCTTAATGTGCATAATCCCTGCAATCTTCGCGACAGCATAAGCGTCATTAGTGGCTTCCAGGGCGCCAGTCATGAGACTCGACTCAGCGATTGGCTGTCGCGCAAACTTCGGGTAAATACAGCTAGATCCAAGGAACAACAAGCGCTGTACCCTTGCCCGGCGGGCGGCATCCATAATATTAACCTGAATTCTCAGGTTATCTTCGAGAAAATCGGCAGGAAAAGATGCGTTTGCGAGTAATTCCGCCTCTCGCGCGGCCGCGAGGACGACTACATCGGGAGCATGCTTATCGAAAAATTGATCGACTGCGGTACGGTCGCGCAGATCAAGCTCGCTTGAGCTAAATCCTATTAGCCTGTCATAGCCCTCCTGTTTGAGCCGCCGCCACATGGCTGCCCCAACTAGACCTCGATGTCCCGCGATATAGATCGTCGAATCGTGCGAAATCGTATTGCACATCGTGAATTCCTTCCCTCCTCTGGAGGACATGTCTAACGCCTTCTTAACGGGGCTAGGCCGACCTCGGGTCCCGGTCAAACAGCAGAGCAGTCCGCGTCAATCATGATTGCTGCAAGCTCCGGCGCCAGGACCCTTGGCGTCCACCCTAGGATCGAAGCCGCGTGAGATGCATCACCAATCAGCGAGTCAACCTCAGTCGGTCGCAAATAGCGGTTGTCGAACCGAACATATTTCTCCCATTCAAGCCCCACGTGATTGAAAGCGAACCCTAGAAAATCTCTAATGCTGTATGCAGTGCCTGTCGCCAGAACATAATCGTCTGGCTCGTCATGTTGGAGCATAGCCCACATGCCTGCTACATACTCTGGGGCGTACCCCCAGTCGCGGACAGCATCCAGATTGCCAAGGTACAGTGCGTCGCTCTTACCCGCTACAATGTTGGCAACGGCACGAGTGATCTTACGAGTAACAAATGTCTCGCCTCGGCGAGGGCTTTCGTGGTTGAAGAGAATTCCGTTAACGGCAAACATGCCATACGCTTCCCGGTAGTTGCGTGTCATCCAATATGCGTATGCTTTCGAGACGCCGTATGGGCTCCGCGGCCAGAAAGGCGTCTTCTCATTCTGCGGAGGAGGGGTCGCCCCAAACATTTCTGAACTGCTGGCCTGGTAGTAGCGGCAGTCCAAGCCGATCATCCGGATGGCCTCAAGGAGGCGAGTCGAGCCAAGACCGGTAGTTAGGCCAGTGTATTCTGGCTCGTCAAAGGACACGCGTACATGACTCTGCGCGGCAAGGTTATACACCTCCTGTGGGCGGATGTGCTCGAGCAGGGTCACCAGTCGGGATCCGTCCGTGAGATCCGCGTAGTGAAGACGTAGACGTGCATCCGGCTCGTGTGGGTCCTGGTAGAGATGCTCGATACGGCCAGTATTGAAGCTACTTGCCCGCCGGAGCAGGCCGTGGACTGTATAGCCCTTCTCCAAGAGCAGTTCGGCAAGGTACGAGCCGTCCTGGCCGGTAATGCCAGTGATCAGCGCAACTTTTGTCATGTGAAGATCCTCGGATGAATCCATGTGGCGGCTCCGCTTCTCACTACTAGGTTCTTATATTACGATTGTCAAATGCTGGCCCTGGCTATACGCCGACACGGCTTTTTTACTGCGCGCTTTGTATGTGACCGAATCAGTCAGGATTTCTCGCGGCATCGATTGTCGCGACGCAAGCCGATTCAGTCAAAATTCCTCGAACCACGTCCAGCTGCGAGTATCTTCGGCAACCTTCTTGAAGGCTACGATCGTTGGGAAGCGCATCCGTCGGTAGTAGTGACTATAAAGACCCGTAGGGAGGATCAAGCGGGCCAGACCGGGGTGGAAGACCGTAGTTACAGCCTTCGCAATTCGCTGTTTCCCTGAATGCGCGATTATCGTCGGTTCTTTTACTTGCTCGAACGCTGGATAGTTTTTGTAGTAAGCGACTGCTGCGGACACTGATCGCCACTGGCAATCGTCAATGACAATGTAACCGCCCACGCGAACTAGTCGATTCGCATAGAACAAGTCCAGCATTGTCTGATCGAAGGTGTGCCAGCCGTCAACGAAGATCAGGTCGAATCCTTTGGGTTGGCTACGAAGCAGCTCCGGCAGTGCGAGCTCCGATGGCTCGGGAATAAGGTTAAAGAAATCTATTCCCGCATTCTTGAGATGGGTAATTCCTATTCCGTGCCAGTCGCTCATCTGCATCGGATCGATGATCACGTGCGATGCTTCTTGGCGATTGCGTAGCGCCTCGCAAATGTGCAGCGAGGAAAGACCGTAAGCGCAGCCAACTTCAAGGGTTCTCCTAATCGAGGAGTCTGACGAAACGATCTGATAGAGGTAATCGCCTTCCACGGGGTCAACTTCTGACGAAAGATCGTATTCATTACCGAATGCATCGCGGACGATCCTAGATTGGTAAATTTCATTGATAATCGAATTTGCGGCCACTTTAATGCCCTTCCCTCGAACGTTGTCTATGATTTGCTAGCTGCTCTTTGCTTGGGTAATACGCTTATTAAGCTTTACCTGATAGATCGTAGTGTCGGCATTGCGATAGATAACCACCCACTCGGGCCTACGACTAACAGCGCTCGCCATCCGCGCATAGCCATGCGGTCCGCCAAAATAGTTAGTGTAGGCGGCCATACTGCGACTAAGCACTACATAGGCGGGATGGTTGCCAAGAGAAGCAATATACCGGTCGACCTCGGCTGCATTGGCCTCGGTCAGCCATCCCCCACCTTCTTGTGGGTCGGCAGGTATCACGTCCAGGTTATAAGAGTTGTAGTTCGCGACTTCAAGCGCGGGAAAGTTATCGGCCGCCAGAATAAGGGATGAGCCAGGTCGGGCATGACCATAAAGCCAGAGGCTTGCAGTTAGTTCCGCCCTAGTGAAACCGTCAACCATGGTCGGCCCATATTGGCCCTGCAGTCCAGCAGCTAGTGCGATGGAACAGGCGCATGTCACCGCCAGCCACCGCCACGCGACCGCGCGTATTTTAACCAATTCTCCCGCGATCAGGAACGCGCACCACGGCGAAGAAAAGAGGAAGACTCGGTAGATTGCTTCGCCGCCATAGTTCTGCACGAAAATGAGGATGAACGGACTGAACGCGAGTACCGCAGGAATGACGACCCTGCCGAGCCTTCGCCACTGGCGCGCGACTACTGCCAGCGTAAGCAGCCACATGCCTATGGCGAGTGCTCGAACGATCTTCGCTGTAAATAGCTCGGCGCCATAGCTATGGATTACGCCGCTTTTGCCCGAGGCATTTGCTAGGGCGTTGCCACCGCTGAATATGCCGCCAAACTGTTGAGAAATCAGACCATAATGGGGCACAAGGTATCCCACGGCCACCACTGCTAGCATTATCACCAATATCCAGCCTCGCCGCAGCAACCCGAGCGAAGCCAAGGTCCCAATGCCAATGAGCACCATGTACGGTGTGAGTTGGTGAGCGGCTACGATCGCGAAGTAGGTGATGAGGATGACAACCAGGGCGAACGTCCGCTGGGTCACGGGTACTTCTTTGGGCTTACCCAACTCGGCAAGGAATGGCGCCCGCAGACGAGAAAGAATACTCAGGTTTGCGTGGCCGATCGGCGGGGCAAGCATCCATCGGATGAGTATTGTCAGGATGCCGAGCCAGAGCAGGTAGCCGAACGCCTGTGGCGACAGATAGTCTTGGCCGACCCAGGCAATAAAGCCCTCGTAGATGAACATCGCGACGTAGACGACACGGCGCTCACCTGCAAGCATACGAAATATTCCCAGCAAGAGCAGCGCATCAGCCAGTTCAAATGCCAGTGGCGCCCATGCAGCAAAATTTAGCGGTCCCACCTGACTTAGCCTGCTAACCGATGCGACAGCAGCGAACAGCGCCGGCCATTGCTGGTAAATGTTCGAGGGATCAGTTATATAGCCGTAATGGCCAAGTGCCTGAATAATGCCGATGTGTTTATATACCCAAGCGTATTCTGGTACCTTGAACAAAATGGGGGCGGTCGAGTAAATCGCCAGGATCAGAGCCATGAGGTATGTGCTCAGCATCCATGAGCGTTGCCTGGGCCTGGTCAGCTCCAACACGCCGCCGGCGAGCAGCGCCGCGATACCGAGAAAGAACCACGGGTTGGCGCTCGCAAGCAGTCCATAGGCCCCGATCGACGGGGGGCGGATGCGGCTCACCCCGTAGGCCCAGGCCGCCAGACCGAGGAAGAGAAGTGCCAACTGCACTCCTAGGCCTTCCCCCGCCGCGGGCCGCGCCCAGGTGATAGCGGAAGCTCGCATGCGTGACAGCCGCATGGCACATGACATGGAGCTCACGGCGGCGAGAACAAACAGAAGTTTCGGATGCCAGGCCGGCAGCCAGATCATGGCTGCGCTTGTGATCGCGGTCACCGCCAAGCTCAATACAAGCGTCAGCCCTGCCTGCACGGTGCCTATGCCAGTGTCGACCCAGCACATAACAGCCGCGCCTGACGGTACACACGCCAGCAGCAGTGCTCCCGCCAACGCGGGCCAGTGCCCTGGCATGCCGAGTACCAAAGCCACCCCGACGACGCTGGCCAAGATTCCGGTGTAAGCAGTCAGGACGGCGCGCACGTTGCTCGCTTCAGTCACTTCATGTGACCCGCGATCCATGCGCGACGGCATAATCTCAGTTCTGGTCCTAGTCACCGCAACCTCCTGGCGAGAACGCTTGCGCCATTACCCAGCGATAGCATTTCCCTCAACGAATTCTCCGTGCAGGCACGCCAGCATATAGAGCGCTTGGTGCACAATTTTTTGTGACAACAGCTCCGGCAGCCACAGTAGTGCCCTCCCCAATGCTTACACCGGGAAGGATCATGGCGCGCGCCCCTAGCCAACAGCGATCGCCAATACTTACGTCTCGGTAGCTGGACATACGGGCCACCTCATAGCCAGGTCCGAAATCATGCAACGATGTGAGGATCATCACCTCTGGACCTAGCAAGCAATCACTGCCAATATCAATACGTCCGTGACCTTCAAAGCAGCAGCCCACGTTTATAAAGGAACCATGGCCGATGGCAACCTTTTCAGACTCAAAATAGCATCGTTGGAGCCCCCATACCATCGATCCAAGTTCTACCCCACCTAGGCGCAGCAGCGTTCGGCGCGCCACAATCGGAATAAATGGCGAAGTGGCAAGATGACCACGCCGCAGCCAGCGCAGCGCCTCCTTAGCGTCGGTAGGAAGCGCGCCAATCGCTGCGCGACGACAATGACGTAGTTCCTCCGTCGTGAGCGGCTGGATACCAGAAGGACTCACCGTCTTCTTCTCCTATATGACAAAGGTCGAACTTGCAGACACTCACGGAACTCACAGCCGCTCTCGCCCTAACCGTGACCAAGATCGCTGGCTCCGCAATCGCAAGAGTCTCATGGCGTCCACCGCCGCTGGGCTCGGAGTGAGCGCAGAAAAGCAAGCGGCCCGCCAAGCATTCCTCGGAGCTCTGCGCGCGCGATAGAGCGGGGGTAATCTTCCGTCCGCTGAGCGTTCTTAGCAGCGGACGGATCGCGCAATGACCGAAGCCAGGCAGGCACCACCGCTGCGAGCCCGAGTGCATGTCGTGGATCGCGGAATGTAATCGCTGTCAGCATCGCTGTGAAGCCAAGCCCATAACCGTAAATTTGTTTCTCAAGCTCCGCGAGTGTTGCTCGGTGCGAATGCTGTATGACGGCGCTAGGTTCATATGCAAGCGTATTTCCTGCTGTGAGCATCTCGATCAGCATCGCGATGTCCTCGCCTCCACAAGACGAGGTACCAACGCCAAGCGCTTCGTTGAATCCGCCCCCTGCGCGAAGCTTTTCGGTGCGGAATGCCATGTTGGAGCCAAGACCGAACTCGCCAGTCAAATATATGGAGCGGACCTGCTCCGTCTTAGACGCGTGCGCGCGGCGCGACACCTTGAAGTGCCCGACGTGCTCGAAGGTCAAGGGTTCGTAACAGCGGTCAAGACCGTTGCCGGACTGCTCGAACAGGATCTGCGCCTGCGTCTCAAGTTCCAGTGGCACCACCAGGCCGGTCACTGCAGCGACATTTGGTTCCCGCGCGAACCGCTCGCCAAGGGCTCGGAGCCAGCGGCGGTCCACCACTACGTCGTCATCAGTGAAAGCTATTATGTCGCCTGTCGCGGCCGCTATCCCACGATTACGCGCTGCCGAGATCCCGGGTCGTGGCTCGCGGACTACGCGTACCCCAGGAATATCGACGGAAGCTGCTTCGCCGAGTCTGTTATCTACAACGACTATTTCATAGTTGGGATAATCTAGCTTAGTTAGGTGCTCGACGCACCGCTGCAGTTGATCTGGCCGTGCGAAGTTAGTAGGAATAACAACACTGGCTCTAGGGAGAGTTGGCATGTCTGGTACGGAATTCACGTGTTCAACTTCGCCGATCTGATGCCGTAGTTCGTACTTAATGTCGGCTGCAGTAATCAGCGTGTCGGTCAACGGTATTGTGATGCTCCCGAGCGGCCGTCCGAGGTGGCACACCAAGATCCATGCGGCTGTGTAAGGAGGATCCGAGGAACGCGTGCAATCGAGGTCGCCAAGTGAATCCGCTATATCGATAACTGCGGTTCTTACAGGGCTGAGCAACTCTGTCATAGTGCTCCGACTCGCGACTGCACTTTCGTTCATTGCGGCATCCCCACTATCTGTCCCGCCTCCGATGGGGCCCGACCGGCTCGCAGTCGTCTAGCTGTGCGCCTTGTGACCTGAGTAGCATGGATCCAGCCTCGGGCCGAGGCTAGATTCTCGGCGTCCAGAGGCAGGACTGCGCGAATGTCTCCCACAGCATCACAGTCGACAGGCACGACAGCGGACGTCGCTTGCCTAGCCACCATGCCGCGCAAGGCGGAAATTTCGGTCAGGCTTGCTCGCTTGTAATGGCTCATACGGTTCTATACCTTCTCCTGACCAAATACCGCAGTAACGCTGCCGCCCACACGCGAGCAACTAGGTGGGTATCGGGAACTATTACCCATTGGTCCGAATCCTGCGCTCGTGAACTCGGTATCCTGTACCATGCTGGACGGCCCGCAGCGCTCTAGCGGTAGGGATTGCAACCACAGTAGCAGCCCCCCACTGAACAATGCAGTAGATCATGCCAATGTGGCCGATTTTGCCGCCACGTCCGAGCTCGAGGACGCTAGCCAACATCGCAGCGCTTGTGGTTAGGTTGATGAAGAATGCCGGCCACGGGCGTTGTTGAATAAGGCAAGAAGTCCAGAAGAGGACAATGATGGCTGTAGCGGGAGTGGCGAGTCCTATCCATCGCAGCAACGGGGCACCGTTATCGGCAAAGGCGCTCCCCATTGGTGCAAGGACAAAGTTGGACATGAGCAAGCAGCCTGCCATCACGACCACGACCACGAGAAGGCCAAGTCTTATAGAACGGTGGATAGTCGAGCTAGCCTTTTTGGGGGACGCAATAGCTTCACGGACCATCGAAGCTGCAATGTTGCTGAGCAGAACGATAATCATGCTGGCGATGATCCAGGGTACATAAAAGTACCCGCCTTCGGTGGCGCCGAACTCACGAGTCACTAGAGCGGGAAGGAATGTGCCAGTTGCTGAGTAAACCGCGGTAGGCACTGAATCGACTGCTATCAGACGGCCCAATTCTCGATACGGCGGTAGATTAGGAGCCTGTTTTGCCTGACGCCCAGCCAATCGGCCTACCACAAAAACATTTACAATCGATACAGCAATAGCCATAGGCAGAGCCCAGGAAAACAAAATTCCGTCCTGAACTGCGAAGAGTATGACAGCAATTGGCAATAGCGCCAAGCGCAACAAGGCGACAAGGATATTCTCAACGGGAACCAGCTCAAACCGGCCAAATCCGATAAGACCTCCATCCTGAATATTGAAAACACTGCTAACGATTACGCACAATGTGAATGCCAGTCGGCCAGCTGCTCCTCCGATGACTAGGCCCTTGGCCAGCGGAGTCATAAAAAAGATGATAGTAGCAACCAGGCTTGCAAGACTGACTCCGGCATAGCAAGTAAGGATCAGTCGCCGTGCTTGCCAACCAGCCACAGGCAGGAAACGTGCGAAGATACTGGTAAGGTTAGAGCTGCTAACCATAGCCAGAAATGCAATAGCTGATACCTCCGCTGAAGCCGAACCAAGGGCCGAGGCATTCTGACGGCGAGCAGTCACAGCCCAGAAAACAAAGCCGAGAACGCCAGCCATTACGGCTGAGAACATCAATGCAAAGGCCCCTGTAAGAGCTCGATCCTTGAAGAGCGTTAGAATTCGATGGTGCGCCGCAGCGGTCGGAATAGCTGGAATGGGCAGAGTCGGTGCACCAAGCGTATCCAGATGGGCCGACTGCCTATTATCAATGTTATCATGAGCAACGCTGGGGGATTTTACGGGCTTCGGCGAGACGCGTTTAGGCTCGGGATATGTTGGCGCAGATGACTTACGAACCGAATGGCGCGGCCGGTAAGTAACCCTTCCGGACCGTTGCCGGTTTTTCCCTAGCAATACCAACCTTGGCGCACTTAGCAATTGCAAGGTCCTGCATAGCTGAAAGCATTCCGCGAGATAGCCATGTGAGTACTCCAGTCATTACCTACGGTGGACCACCCGCCGACGCTGCCCGCGGCGATATTTTGCGGCTTGCAACTGTATGGTCAGCCACAAATCCAGCGGCGGTCAATGAAAGGCCCACTACGATAACGGAACTTCGCGCAGCGCCCGAGATCTCTCCGCGCATGGCTTCCCGAAGCCGGAGACGGGTACGAAGCCCTGGAATTGACTAAAAAACATTTTCCAAATGTGGTGCTCATGGACATTGCCCTACCCGGGCTGAACGGTTTGGAGGCGCTCGCTCGCGCAACCAAGGAGTTCCCTGCGGTAAAGGTGATCATTCTTTCGATGCACGCCAACGAGGAGTACGTTCTGCGGGCGCTTCGATCGGGGGCGTGCGGCTATCTTCTCAAGGATGCGGCGGTGACCGAACTGGAGCTGGCGCTCAGGGCCGTGACTCGCGGAGAGACCTACTTGAGCCCGCGCATTTCCAAGCGCGTCATTGGCAGTTACTTGGAGCGTCTGGGAAACGAGCGTCCTCTGCGGGAAGAACTAACGCCCCGGCAGCGCGAGATTGTACAACTGATCGCCGAGGGCAAAAGCACTAAAGAGATCGCATTTCTGTTAAAGGTCAGCGTCAAGACGGTCGAAGCGCATCGAGCGCAATTGATGGCGCGGCTGGACATCCACGATGTGGCAGGCCTGGTGCGTTACGCGATGCGGGTCGGGCTGGTGCCGCCGGAAGGGTTAGCTCCAGGCCTAGAGCGGGCGACGCCTAAGGTTTTTTTCCTTGCCGACTCAGGTTTTACCTAATTGCGCCCTGCTCGCATGCGACGCCAGACTGGGACCTAGTCAATGAGCGCCCTCCGAATGCTCCCCGTGGATGCCGAGCCGGGTTTCTTAATTCCTGCCGCCAACTTTCCGAGCTTAAATCCGGTGCCCGAGTTCGTGGGAAAGGCGGCGCTAGCGACGATTGGGGATCCCTTTTTGCGCTCGGCTCCGAGGCAAGCAGGCGGAAAAGGGCCTGCGCGAAAGCGAGGGCGCTTTCGCGCAGGACGAAGACATTAGGGAAGCCTTTCTTAATGACCGACCCGGCCAAAAACCAAATGCTTTACATCAACTCAGCCTACGAAACCATTTGGGGCCGCACGTTCGAGAGCCTCTACGCGTCTCTCCAAAACTGGTTTGAAGCCATTCACCCGGACGCTGAGCGACGCCAACTAGAAATGCAGCTGCGCCAGGCGCAAAAGATGGAGACGATCGGCCAGTTGGCTGGCGGGGTGGCTCATGACTTCAATAACCTGCTTGCGGTGATTTTCGGTCATTGCGAAATGCTGGCGATGAAGTTACCCCTGGACAGCCCGGGGCGTGATTCGGTCGATCAAATCGGCCGGGCGGCCGAACGTGCCGCGACCCTGACCCGTCAGCTGCTGGCCTTCAGCCGCCAACAGGTGCTTGAGCCCCAAGTGTTAGACTTGAACCTGCTGGTGGCTGACATGGAGAAAATGCTGCAGCGGCTCATCGGGGAAAATGTGCGGCTGATCACAATCCTTCAGCCTGGCCTGAACCGGGTGCTGGCCGATGCCGGCCAGATCGACCAAATCATTATGAATCTAGCGGTCAATGGGCGCGACGCCATGCCTCAAGGCGGCAGCTTGACGCTTCAAACGCGGGACCTGGAGTTGGACGCGGCTCACGCGAAGGCCGAATCGGGGCTACGGCCGGGACGTTACGTCCTATTGTCCGTCAGCGACACTGGCTGCGGAATGACACCGGAAGTGCAGGCGCGCATTTTTGAGCCCTTTTTCACCACCAAAGGCGTGGGGCAAGGCACCGGCCTGGGCTTGTCGGTGGTGCCCGGCATCGTCCAGCAAAGCGGGGGGCACATCGTCGTGCACAGCTTGCCCGGTATCGGCACCACCTTCAAGATCTACCTGCCGGCGGTGGGTGAACTTGCGACGCGACCGCTTCAAAGCGCTCCGGTCAAGCCGGTTCGAGGCTCCGAAACCATTCTACTGGTGGAAGATGAGGTCCCTGTTCGAAAGATCACCACCCTGCTGCTGGAGAGTCTCGGTTACCAGGTGCAGGTAGCTACAAGCGGCGAGGAGGCCTTGCGCTTGGCGCAGGGCAACCGAGAGAAACTCGATCTGTTGATGACCGACGTGGTGATGCCGGGCATGAGCGGCCGCGAGCTGGCCGAGGTGCTTCGGGCCCGTGATGCGGGCCTAAAGGTGCTCTTCCAGAGCGGCCATAGCGGCGCTACGCTGGTTTGCCACGGCGTCGTGGACACCGAAGTGGCCTTCCTGCAAAAGCCCTTCACGCTCGATGCCCTTTCTAGAAAGCTTAGGGAAGTCTTAGATCAGCGCTAGCGATGATTTATCACCCATTGAGCCGAGGGAGGGCTCCGGTGCTTTAGACGGCGGCCTGAAAACGATTCACCCTTTAGAACCCAACCCATCAATTGAATTCCCTCAATAACTTCATGGATCGCGAAGCGGACCAAGCATCAGCGTTAGAGGGGTGCGGAACTCATGGCTGACATTGCAATTGCTCATATTAGGGAGCCAATTCCATAGCGCAATTGCCTCAGTCCATGCACCCTCACGATCAACGAATGTCAATAAGCGACGGTCGAGATCTCCCAAAAAACTGCGAGCGGGAAAAGCGTGATGCTCTCCCCGCGGCCAATGGGAGCCCCGCGCGGAGATTGGATGGCCTATTGGAGGAAGAAACCTACCAGTGCGAGGCTGCGGTTGTTGCGCCAAGGAGGAGTGCAGAGAGTTTGCAGAGATTACTTGCCCAAAAAGCGAATGAGCAAGACCCCTCATAATTGGCACGCTATCTGCTTTGGGATACGCGCAGGTTATGCCAAGCACTAGAGGAAACTCACGTCTTTTCAGATAATGTGAACAAACTGGAAACTGCTGCGAACACGGTCGTCATTACAACCGCGCTGGAAACTGCTGCGAACGCGGTCGTCATTACTGACATCAAAGGAATCATTCTTTGGGTCAACCCGGCTTTCATCGCGCTGACGGGCTATTCCTCCGAAGAGGTTGTCCGCAAAACCCCGCGCCTGCTCAAGTCTGGCAAGCACGACCGGCAATTTTACCATAATCTTTGGACCACCATCCTCACTGGCAAAACATGGCGTGGCGAATTCACCAACCGTCGCAAAGACGGGAGCCTCTATCAGGATGAACACACGATCACTCCCGTGCGCTCCAAAGAAGGGATCATTACTCATTTCATCGCGATCATGAATGACGTGACCGAGCGCAAGCGAGCGGAGCAGCAGCTTGTCTGGAAAACCGCCTTCTTTGAGGCCCAAGTTCATTCGGCTCTTGATGGAATCCTGGTCGTCGATGGCGAAGGGAAGAAAATACTCCAAAACCAACGGATGACCGATTTGTGGAATATTCCCCGACAGTTTGCCGATGGGCTTGACGATGGACCGCAACTCGAATGGATGACCAAGCAGGTCAAAAATCCCCGGCAATTTGTCGAAAAAGTCGTCTATCTTACTGCCCATCCCGACGAAATCAGCCGAGATGAGATTGAACTCATCGACGGGAGATTTTTGGACCGATACTCGGCACCTGTTCGGGGCAAGGACGGAGAATATTATGGGAGGATCTGGACCTTTCGCGACACCACTGAGCGCCATTTGTCTGAAATCACTTGTCGCCAGCTTGCAGCCATCGTGACTTCGTCCGACGATGCGATTATCGGAAGGGAATTGAACAGTATCATCACCAGTTGGAATTTCGGGGCAGAGCGCATCTTCGGATATACGGCCGCCGAGATGATCGGCACGTCGATCATGCGATTGATTCCACCGGATCGCCAGGAAGAGGAACTGGAGATCCTCTCCCGCATCCGGCGCGGCGAACGCTGCGACCTTTTCGAAACGATTCGGCTCGCCAAGGACGGGCGGCACCTCGACACCTCCATCACGGTATCTCCAATCAAGGATTCCACCGGTCATGTGGTCGGCGCGTCCAAGGTGATTCGAGATATCACTGAGCGAAAGCGGGCAGAGCAGGAGTTGCACAATGCCAAGAAGGACGCCGAAGCGGCAAATAGGGCCAAAAGCCTGTTCCTGGCTAACATGAGTCATGAGATCCGCACGACCATGAACGGCGTCATCGGAATGACCGACCTCTTGTTCGACACAAAGCTCACCCGGGAACAGCGCGAATTCGCCGAGACCATTCGTGTCAGTGCGGACGCCCTGCTGACAATCATTAGTGACATCGTGGACTTTTCCAAAATGGAACCTGGAAAACTGAGTTTTGAGCTGCTCGATTTTAATCTGGTTGAGACGGTCGAAAGCATGTTGGAGGTGTTCGCCGAACGCGCTCAGACCAAAGGAATCGAGTTGGCCAGCGAGATAGCGCCGGATGTGCCACCCCGGTTGCACGGGGATCCGGGGCGGTTGCGACAGATCCTTACCAACCTCACCGACAATGCCCTCAAATTCACGGAGAAAGGGGAGATCGTCGTTCGGATTTCCAAAGGTAGGGAAACCGATACGGATGTACAGGTGCTCTTTCAGGTGGAAGACAGCGGCATCGGAATTTCACCCGCAGCTCAAGGCAAGCTCTTTCAAGCGTTTAGCCAAGCCGATGGCTCGAATACGCGTAAATACGGAGGCACTGGCCTGGGTCTCGTTATCTCCAAACAGTTGGTGGCCCTAATGGAAGGTCAAATCGGCGTGGAAAGCAAACCCGGCAAAGGCTCCACTTTCTGGTTTACGGTGCAACTGGAAAAGCAGACCGATAACGCTCAGGATCCCTGTCCTTCCCAACACAATTTACTTGGGGCGCGAGTGCTGGCGGTCGATGACAATGCCACCCATCGCCGCATTCTGCGTCGCCAACTCGACGCGTGGAAAATGGGGGTGGAAACTGCGGCGGACAGTGAAGAGGCTTTACGGATACTGCGAGCGGCTGCCGAAGCAGGCTGTCCGTACCTCGTGGCGCTGTTGGATGTTGAGATGCCTGTGATGGATGGCTGGACCCTTGCCCGCGCCATCAGAGCAGACCCAGCCCTGGCCGGAACGCGGCTGATCGTCTTAACCTCCTTCGGGCAGGCCGTGAGCCCCGTGGACCTAAAGGCCGCCGGAATCGAAGCCTACTTGGTCAAGCCGGTCAGACAATCGCGCCTGTTTGACTGCGTTCTTAGCGCCATTGGCAAGGGCGCGGCCGACAACCCCACGGGCAAACCGGCCGACTCTGTATCGGCGTCGTTTTCTTTCCAGCCAAGCGCAAGGCGTTAATTGACGAGTGGGCCAAGGCCCGAGCTATCGGCAAGCCCACGATGTGGCCGGCTTGGGTGCGTTACGCGATGCGGGTGGGTAGCGGCTAAGGCTTTTTTCCCGGCCGCCTAAGGTTTTCCCTAATGGTACCTGCGCGCAGGCGGAGCCAGAGTAGGCACCAACATATGACAATTATTGTAAATATGACACTTGCTTCCTCGCAATCCTTCTGGTCAGAACCCTCCTCCGCCACTAAGGCCGCCCGAAAAGCTGAATCTCAAATGAACATCGGAGTGTCATGTCCCTCAGCAAGAAATTCGTCCTGACCTTTTTGCTGGTGACCTTGGTCCCGCTGGGCGTGATTATTTGGGTGTCGCACCAGACACTCGTTGAGCAGGCCCAACAGCAGATCGGAGCACGGTTAGAGGACAGCGTAGCCGAGGTTGGCAAGAGCATTGACACGTTCATGCTCGATTCTATTGGCGATATAAGTACCCTCGCGGCGAATCCCGCGCTGGGTTTGGGAAATCACAAGCTCATAGGGGAAGAGCTGTCGCGTTTGGCCTTCTCAGTTTCCTATTTTGACCAAGTCATGTTTGTGGACACTCAGGGCAGGATTGTCGCCTCATCCCACACCTCCAGCCCAAGCGTTGGCCAGTCGCTGTTCACCGTTTTCGACAACACCCGGGAAGAGTTTGGGATGGCGCTTCACGGCCCTTACGGATCTGTGTATATGTGCGACTTGAGCGATGTTTCCAAACCTCTAGCTCAGGCCGCAGCTGAAAAGCGTCTGAGTAACAGGCCCCTTAATATCCAAATACTCGCGCCGGTGCAGGATGGCAAAGGCCTCTGCGTGGGCGTGCTTGTTGGCGATGTGGTGACGAGCCAACTGCTCGATCTGCTGCAAGATCTCAAACGGCGAGCCCCGGGCGATGAGTTTCCTTGTTTGCTGGATAGAGCGGGCCTGATACTGATGAGCACCGATCCTCAAGTCCATCTGCTTTCGACGCATCCCGACGTGAGAAGTGGAGCGTTGCGGACCGCGTTAGAAAGTCGCGCTGACGGTTACCTGGTATACGAGGGCTCGCACGGACACAAGCTTATGGCAGGCTATATCGGCTTACCAACCTACGGTGACAACAAGGCTGGCAGCTGGCGGCTGGTCAGTCTGGCCTCTTACGACGCAATTATGGAACCGGTCAGCGTATCATTTAACCGGATGCTGGCAATACTGCTCGCGACACTTGCCGGAGCGGCAGTTCTTGGCCTCTGGGTGGCGCGTCGCCTGGTTAAGCCCGTATTAAAATTAACCGCGGGCGCAAAAGCCATTGCAACCGGGCAATTCGATGCCCGGGTGGTTGCCGCCACCCACGATGAAATCGGTGTACTGGCCAACACCTTCAACTTGATGGCCGATGCACTGAAAGAGAGAGCTTCCGAACGCGCCAAGGCTGAGGAGTCGCTTGCCCGCGCGAATGCTGAGCTGGAGCATCGCGTAGAGGAACGCACCGCGCAGCTGGTCGCCGAAATGAGCGAACGCAAGCACGCGGAGCAAGCCGCGCGAGAGAGCGAGGCACAGCTAAACGCATACTTCGACGCATCCCCGATGGCAATGGTATTAGTAGACCCACAACTGCGGTATTTGAGAACCAACCAGCGGGTGGCGGAAATCACCGGGGTGTCGAATGACGCACGCCTTGGTAGAACTGTCCGCGAAATGTTGCCTCGGCTGGCGGACATTCTTGAGCCGCTTTACCAAGAGGTGTTCGCTACGAGCAAGCCTATTCTTAACTTCGAACTAAGCGCAGAGCCTGACTACAGTCCGCGGGAGCACCGGAACTTCCAGCTTTCCTTCTTCCCTCTTATGGGAGTGGGCGTGGACGCGAAACCCAAGGCGGTCGGTTTAGTGGCGATCGAAATCACCGAGAGCAAACGCGCCGAAGCCAGACTGCATGAAAGCGAGGGAAGGCTGAATCTCGCCTTGGCCGCATCCCGCATGGGTGTCTGGGAATGGGATGTGTGCTCCAATGCTGTCTACTGGTCGCCGGAGTGCTTTGCGATCATTGGCGCGGGGAGCTTTGAGGGAACATTCGAAGCATTCACTAGAATACTGCACCCAGGGGATACAAGTCAGTTCGTGGCAGCAATCAACAAGGCCTTAGCAGAAAAGGCGGATTTCGAGGTTGAGTTCCGCGTCATCCATCCCGACGGGGAGGTGCATTGGTTATCCAACTTTGGAAGAACCATTTACGATGAATATGGCAATCCGCTGCGAATGGCCGGAACCACGCAGGATATCACTGAGCGCAAGCGCGCCGAGTGGGAACTGCGTGATGCCAAGGAGGCCGCCGAAGCAGCCAGCCGCGCGAAGAGCGAATTTCTCGCGAACATGAGTCACGAGATTCGCACGCCCATGAACGGCGTGATCGGCATAACCGAGCTCCTGCTCGATACCTCGCTTACACCTGAGCAGCGCGACTTCGCCCGGACCATTCGCGTGAGCGCCGAGGCGCTGCTCGCGGTGATCAATGACATCCTAGATTTCTCGAAGATCGAAGCAGGCAAGATGACCTTCGAGCAACGCGACTTCAATCTGCATGATGTGCTCGATGGGACCCTCGAGTTGCAAGCCGAGTGGGCCCAAACGAAAGGGATCGAACTCGCCGGCTTCATCGAACCCGTGGTCCCAACGCGGCTAAGAGGCGACGCCGGCCGAATCCGGCAGGTGCTCACCAACCTGGTGGGCAACGCAATAAAGTTTACCAAGGCCGGCGATGTGACCGTGCGCGTTTCCTGCCATACGGAAAATGAGAGCCAGTGCGAGCTCCGTTTTCAAGTCAGCGATACCGGGATAGGGATCGCGCCAAAGACCCAGAAAAGACTTTTCCAAGCCTTCACTCAGGCCGACACATCGATAACCCGCAAATATGGTGGTAGCGGTCTCGGGCTCGCGATTTCCAAGCAGTTAGTCGAAAAAATGGGGGGTGATATGGGCCTGGAAAGCGCCCTAGGGAAAGGCTCGACCTTCTGGTTCACCGTATGGGTGCAAAAACAGCCAGCGACTCCGTCCGCCTTGGAAGAAAATCACAGGCTCGTCAATACGCGGGTACTTATTGTCGATGATAACACGATCACCGGCCAATTCCTCCACGAGCAAATCGTTGCCTGGAAAATGCGCAACGGCATCGCCACCACCGGAACAGACGCGCTCGATCGCCTGCGTAGCGCCGCGCAAGAAGGAGATGCCTATCTCCTGGCCATCATCGACCTGGAGATGCCAAACATGGATGGTCTGGCACTCGCACGGAAAATCAAGGCTGACCCGACGATCGCCGGCACCCGACTCATTCTGCTTGCCGGTTTCGGCAAGCGGATCAGTCAGGAGGAGCTGGGCGCTGCGGGGATCGGGGACTGCTGTTTCAAGCCGGTGCGGCAATCCGCTCTGTTCGATTGCCTCGTTAACGATATGCTCGGGAGGTCGTCAACATCGCACTCGCCGGCCGGATCTCCGGTTGCCCCCCGCCCCCACAGGCAGAGGGCGCGGGTGCTCCTCGCGGAAGACAATGCCGTGAACCAAAAGGTTGCGCTGGGGCAGTTGAAACAACTCGGCTACTCTGCGGACGCGGTACCCAACGGGCTCGCGGTTCTGGAGGCACTTGAGCGCAACTACTACGACATCATTTTGATGGATTGCCAAATGCCGGAAGTGGATGGCTACGAAGCCACTCGACGCATTCGCGCGCGCAGCGGCAACCTTCCCCAGCCTTATATCATCGCAATGACCGCTCACGCGATGCAGGGTGACAGCGAGAAGTGCCTCGGGGCCGGCATGGACGACTACATCAGCAAGCCAGTACAGTTGGAGGCGTTTGCGGCCGCGCTCGCCCGTGGTCTGGCAGCAGGAGTGAAGACGACTTTATTGAACAAGGGTCGCGACGCCGGGATCGGTGGCGTGGAAGATGGGAGTGAAAGCGCGCTTTGCGGAAAGACACTCCAGGGTTTAAAAGGGCTCGCTGCAAACATGGGGGCGTCATTCTTCCCTCAATTGCTCGAATCGTTTGAGCATGACACGATCGGGCACCTTGGCGCGCTGCAAGTAGCCGTTGCAGGCGGTGACACGGGACGGATTCGTGAAGAAGCCCATGCGCTGAAGGGATCGAGCCTCACCATCGGCGCGCAAGTTATGGCCGGTATCTGCCAGGAGTTGGAGAGCCTCGGAACAGCGCAAAAGCTCGAAGGTGCAGCCGACTTGATCGGGCGGTTGGAATGTGAATTTGACCGGGTGAAATACCAAATCGAACAAGAAAAACTGACGCCATGAAAATCCTCATCACGGAATAAGGAAACTATGACTTCACTAATTTCTACGCGCGCTGGTCGGCAGCCATTACCTCAGAATTTCGAGATGAACACCCTTCGAATGGTAGCCAATTTGACTTTGCTGGGGCTCCTCTTTTTAGCCGTCACATTCGCCGAAGGACAAAGTGCGTCGTCGCCTGTTCTCGCGATATCCATCAGGACACTGTTGAGCCCTTACCAAGTGATGTACAAGCTTGGAGCCGAGGCCTACTCGAAACAGGTGGGTTTGCCCCTCGATGTCCTGACGACTGAGGCAAACAGTCAAAAAGGATTGACTGACATCAAGGCGGAACTGGCTCGTACGAGCGCCGACGTGGCGTTTTTCATCGATCCGAACGACGCTGCCGACGCCGTTCGGATCGCGAAAACGCTTGAGGCTGCGGATGTTTACTTCGTTACGTGGTGGAGCAAGCCGGCCGATGTCAAGGTATGGGACTATCCGCACTGGGTTGCTCACGCCTCATTTGACGGATTTGCCGCGGGCACTTATACCGCTACTGAGCTCTTAAAGACCTTTAAGACGCCCGGCCAAGGGAAGATAATCGCTTTACAAGGGCGCCTGGGCGATACTCCCAACTCAGAGCGCTGGCAGGGACTGCAGCAGGTGCTTTCTCAGAATCCCGAAATCCAGTTGCTTCAGTGGGAATCTGCCCAATGGGACCGAACTCAGGCCTATAATGATACCAAGACGATGCTTGTTGCTCATCCTGATATCGACGGAGTATGGACTGCCAACGATGACATGGCCATGGGTGCCATCCAGGCCCTCAAAGAAGCGGGGCTTGCCGGCAAGGTGCTCGTTACCGGCTGCGACGGGATTCCCGAGATGCTCGACGCAATTAAAGGCGGGCTTGCCGCAGCGACGATTCTGAACGACGGGAAGTACCAGGCCGAGTTGGGACTTGCCATGGCGCTTGCTGCGAAGGAGAGAAAGCTTGACGTAGGGTCTCTGCCGCACAAGTATCGCCAATTCGAAATTCCGGCAGTGAATGTCAATCGCGATAACGTCAATCAAGTCGTGCACGACTACCTGGAAAATACGCCGACCTATGATCTGAGCAATTTCTTCGCTCATTGGTCAAAAGCGATTCCTTAACCCGATCGCGAGGGCGCAAATGTCGGCCAGGGGTTCGTCCTTATGTCTGGTCGTCTTTTTCATAAGCCTTTTGAATTAGATTAATCCCATATTTTTTTACTTTGGTTTGCATGGTTTTGTAATCAATCTTCAGCGTGCGAGCCGCTTTGGCCTTATTGCCCAGGGTGCGGAGCAAAGCTTGCAGGATAGCTTCGCGCTCTGCCACATTGGTACATTGTGCGACGATTTCCCTCAGAGAAAGGCGCTCTGTCGGTATCTCTTCAAGCCGACGAGTTAAGTAAGGCGAAGAGCCTTTCTCCGTGTTGGTGATATCCAACTGATCCGCCGTGATTTGGTCATCTGCTGCCTAAAGCCTCCGTGCCCGAATTTAGAACCCGAATCGATCGAGCCAATGTAACGCAATCTCCGTTTGGTCTTTCGATCGAACTTTCCGGACCCTGGCCGCCCTATAGCTTTTGCCGATCGCTAGGTATCAAGTCCTGACTTTCTGCCGGATAGTAAAGAAGAGATCCGGAACCGTTCAGAAACGGGGGCAGGAAGGCTGGCCTGCTTTTTTTCAAGAGGTACGGGAGGATCCCGTTCGATTCGAGTGTGCCCCATCCTCATAGGCGAACTTAGCGCGAGGCTTTGCAGTTGCCCACTGCGCCAGATGGCGGCGTAGCGTCTAAGGTTTTTTCCCCGGCTGACTAAGGTTTTACCTAGTTGTGCCTGCGTGCATACGGCATCAAACTAGGTTTAATATTTTCCATAAATAACGACTTGTTCCATGCTTTGCAGCACCCGCCAAGATGCAATCGAATTATCAGTAGCTCTTGCCGTCAAGCCACCCATCCGCCCTCAGGAAACAAAAGCCAATGAAGGAAGAAGTGATCCGTCTCCTCGTCGTAGATGGCACACCGGGTGATTGCGATCAACTTGCCTTGCTGATCAAAAATGAAGGGATGACCCATTCGGATTGCAATGGAAAAGATTCCCAGTGTGCTATGTACGCAGTCTCTATTCTGACGGAACTGGCATTGGCGGAGACGAAAGATCTCGTGGCCGCCAGCCACCGGCTGGGGTTCCGATTTTGTGGCCTCATGCTCAACATGGCTACACCATCAAGTGATTGTCAGCTCTGCCAGGCTCTGCATCGAAGAGAATCGGTCATAGCGGAGAAGTTCGATCGGACGTTCCCAACCTGCCCGCAAGTGCTGATTTATCGTGGCGGAGAACCCTGCGGCCTTCGCCCCCTGCAGGAGTTAGCCCAAGCCCTCTACGAATCTCCGGCCGAGATTCTACATTATGTCTGACCTCACTTTTGAGAGAAGCCAGCCTGTCTCCTTGTGCGAGACGCTCGACCGCTTGCTGTCAACAGGTGTTGTGCTGCTCGGTGGAGCGACCATTTCGGTAGCGGAAATCGACCTGATTTATGTAGGGATTCAACTGGTAATCACCTCTGTCCACACAAGCAAGACCGCTCCAGACGAGCTAAACGACAACTGGAAAGCGCACACCAACACGGCCGCCAGAGACTCGTTTAACTACCAGGGCCAGGGTAGCGAAGAGCTCTCTCCTTCCAGTTTGACACATCCTTGTTCAGTGACATCAAAGCGCCTGCAGCCGGGGAAAGAAATGCCGCCTGGATGCGAACAACCGTCAAAAAATAAGGAGTTACAGGGCCTAGCTAAATTAGTGTTGACGGTCATGAAACTTCTCCACGAACTATTGGAGCGCCAAGGAATCCGCCGCGTAGAAGCCGGATCCCTCAGCCTCAGCGAGATCGAGAGACTGGGCCTAACCCTAATGCAACAAACCGAGGCGCTTGAGCGTCTTCGGACGGAGTTCGGCTTTCAAAACCAGGATCTTAACCTTGATCTTGGGCCTTTAGGTAAACTTCTCTAACGAGCTTGTATGTTATGATCATTCTGAACGAAATTTCAAAACTTTCTCTTCCCGAGCATGCCTGCTCGGGACCTGTCCACAGACCTGGGTTCCTGGTCAATTGGTCCGCATTCCGCGAGGAACGAGCAGCAAAACTCACGAAATATAGGAGATTGCGTATTTTGTGCCCGAACAGATAACCAAACCGACCAACTACACATGCAACACGCAACCAATGGCGCCACACTAGCCGATCTTCTCGAGCGAATCCTGGACAAGGGGATTGTCATTGCCGGAGATATCAAGGTGAAGATCGTGGATATCGAGCTCTTAAGCATTCAAATCCGTCTTCTGGTTTGTTCGGTGGACAAAGCCAGAGAAATGGGCATCGATTGGTGGGTGGACAACCCGGCTTTTACCAGACGCCGGCACGAGCAGCTGCAACCAGATGATGCTCTGGCTAAGATTGAGGAAAGATTGGTAAAGCTAGAGGCGGTACCTGCGTAGTCTTTGCTGAATCGGCTGCCGGTATAAAGATTCACTTCCCTCCGCCACTACCCACCCCACATAGTATAGCCTATGAATTCCAGTAATTTGGCTATTTATTTATTATGAGCACTGCTACTTTGGAAAAAGCTTCCCAGTTAGAAGGGATTCGCAAGCTCTCGGCCGACATCGTGAACCTGGGAAAGCTGATCGCCAGCCGGATTTAATCCATTCCGGAAGCTATCCTCAGTTTGAGGCAAGAACTACTGAAAGCGCGGATCGCACATGCCAGAGGAGAACGATACATACTAGCGCTACAACAATGCTTTCTTCGATGAGCTTTTCCCGAAGGGTTGCGATGGCTTTGCTGACGATCCCGCTGGCTTAGAAACGAAAACGCCATGGCAGAGCGATCGAAACATATATTCAGCAGTTTTGACACTGCCCTCGAGGTTTTAAAGAATGACGTCTTAATGATGTCGAGCCTTACAGACCAGAACTTTCAGACCGCAATCGAAGCGTTGCTCAATCGTGATAGCGAGCTTTGCAACCAGGTGATCGCAGATGACGAAGAGGTCGACATTCTTGAGAAGAAGATCGACCAGGATGGGGTCAACTTGCTGCTGCGGTTTCACCCGGTCGCATCCGATATGAGGGGGGTTATCTCGGCGATGAAGGTTAGCACAAATTTGGAGCGCATTGCCGACCATGCAGTCACTATCGCACGAAGAGCGAAGCACCTGAACGACAGACCCCTGGTGCGGGAAGTTCAATTTCTGGAGTTGCCGTACCGGTTAGCGGGAGCGATTTTTCGCGAAAGTATTCGAGCTTACGCAGAAGCCGACTACGACCTTGCACAGACACTCAAGACGAAGGACAGGGAACTAGACGCCTTAACCCATGATGTCACCGGAAAGCTCGTTGAGCGGGCGACCGTGGATTCGGAGCTTGTACCAAGTTACCTGGACCTTGTCTTTGTTGCTCGCGCACTAGAGCGGATTGGGGATCATGCTACGAACATCGCTGAGGATTCCTTCTGGCGCGATCAAGCCACCGACATTCGTCATACCCACGGCCCAAAGAAAGGAGATTGATCTACTCGAGCCACCGCGCGGAAGGCGATTCGCTCCGCCATGCCGAGCATCTTGCGATCACTCGCCAAGCAATTTCGAGGGGGGTCGCCAGATTTTACGGATGAGCGGACTGCCGCGAGAGTGCCTCAAATAAAAGCCCGCTTTGTGCGTGAGTCCCGGGGAGGGTTGGTTCGAAGTTATCGCTGGCAAGAGCATGCCAGAGGAAGGTGCCGCGAAATGCTTTCCTTACGTGCAGACCTACGACACAAAGCCGAAGCGGCCGTTGTTCGAACTGCTGAAATAACAAGGACTCCAGTGGCTTACCCCTTCCCGGCTTTCCGCCCGAGTCGGTCACCGGTACACGTTTCAAGGATTGCCGAAGGGCATCAACACCAACCGGAACACAAAAGGGCCAACACATATGGAATCAGTTTTTATCCCGCTGTTCTATAAGGCTTTTTCCCCGCCGACTAAGGTTTATCCTGATGGTGCCCGAACGCATGCGGTGCGAGACTGAGTCCTATATTTTCCATAGATACAGATTATTCCATATGCCTTTTCGTGCCCCGGTTGGCGCCGATGTCTGCGACAATCCCTTTGGGCGGAACGCGCCTTCTCCACTTTCTGGCCAAGGGATTAGGCAGCAAAAGAGCCTTTGAACGCAGATGAATCCTGGTTTTAACAAGCTCCTGTTGGACCAAATATCAGACGCCATCATCGCAAAGACCCCTGAAGGCCGCGTGCTTTATTCGAGGCAGGGCGCTCAAGACGTATTTGGGTATACGAGTGACGAAGCAGTGGGCCGCCTTATCAGCGAACTGATTATTCCCGCGGATCGGATCGAAGAGGAAAGTGAAATTCTCCGGGAGCGAAATACGCCCCGGAACGACCCGAAGTGAGTTCACATGAAAATCCTCATCGCCGACCACGTTGCCGCGAACCGGAAATTGTTGAGCGCAATCCTGGAGGCCGAAGGCCACAGCATCCTGGAAGCAGGCGACGGCGCGGAGGCGCTGGCGATTTTGGAGCACAAGAAGGTGGACACGATCATTTCGGATATTCTCATGCCTCGGATGGATGGCTACCGGTTTTGCTACGAAGTGCGCGCCAGCCAATGTTTTCGCCATCTGCCGTTCATCTTTTACACCTCCACTTACACCTCGCCTCGTGATGAGAATCTTGCGCTCGAAGTCGGGGCTAACAAGTTCCTGATCAAACCCGCCCCGGCCTCGAAGATTATCCAGGCTTTGAGCGAAGCCTCCACAGAAGAACGGTGTCAATTCACACCCATCGAGCCGGCGTCTGAGTTGAACCTGATGAAGGAATACAACCAGCAACTGGTGATCAAGCTGGAGCAGAAGAACATCGAGTTGACTGCTCGCAACGAAGAACTGCTCCGCTCGGAACAGAAGCTGTTGTTGCAAAACGTCGAGGAGAAAAAAATCCAGGAGCAGCTTCTCTGGAAAACAGCCTTCTTTGAGGCTCAGGTTCATTCGGCTCTCGATGGAATCCTGATCGTTGACGGGGCAGGGAAAAAAATACTCCAAAACCAACGGATGATCGAGTTATGGAATATTCCTCGGGAATTTGCCAACGAAGCTGATGATCAACGGCAACTAGAGTGGGTCACCACCCAAGTCAAAAATTCCCGGCAATTTGCCGAGAAAGCTGCTTATCTCTATGCCCATCCAGACGAAATCAGCCATGATGAGGTTGAACTGAATAGTGGGAGATTTTTCTACCGATACTCGGCGCCCGTACGGGGCAAGGACGGGAAATATTACGGAAGAATCTGGGCCTTTCGCGATATGACTGACCGGAAACGGGCCGAGGAGCAGATTGCGGAACAAGCGGCGTTTCTGGACAAAGCGCCGGATGCGATCCTTGTTCGTGATCTCGAAGGAAAAACTCTATTTTGGAACAAGGGCGCCGAGCGTATGTATGGCTGGCCGCGTCAGGAGGTCGTTGGCCGGAACAGTGGCGAGCTTCTCTACCCCGATCTAAAAAAGTTTGAAGAAGTGAACGGGCTGACGATCACCCAAGGCGAATGGTATGGCGAACTCCAACACCTTACCAGGGACCGCCACGAGATCACCGTCGAGGCGCGTTGCACGCTCATTCGGGACAATGAAGGGCATCCCAAATCGGTCCTCGCGATCAACACGGATATCACGGAAAGGAAGAAGATCGAAGCCCAGTTCATGCGGGCGCAACGCATGGAAAACATCGGCACTTTGGCTGGAGGCATCGCGCATGATCTGAACAATATCCTGACACCGATCATGTTGGGTATCGAAATTCTCAAGGACACATCAGATCCGAAGGCGACGAGAATCCTGGAAGTGATTGAAGTGAGCGCCAAACGGGGTGCTGATATTGTGCGGCAGGTTCTCTCGTTTGCACGCGGCCTCGGAGGTGCAAGAATCGAAGTCCAGCCCAAACACTTGTTGAGGGACCTTGAAGCCATGATCAAGGATACATTCCCGAAAGACATCAGGCTGCAGTTCTCCATTCCCAAGGATACGTGGACGATTTTGGGCGATCCCACGCAAATCGGCCAGATATTCCTGAACCTGTGCGTGAATGCCCGGGATGCGATGCCGAATGGCGGCAGTTTAGAAGTCGGCATGGAAAACTGCGTGTTTGACGAACAATATGCCGCAATGAATAGCCAAGCAAAAGTCGGGCGTTACGTTAATATAAGCGTTACCGACTCGGGTACGGGCATATCGCCAGAGCTCCTTGACAAGGTATTCGAGCCCTTTTTCACCACCAAGGAACTTAACAAAGGCACCGGTCTGGGGCTGTCGACTGTGATGGCCATCGTGAAGGGTCACGATGGAATCATCAATGTTTACAGCGAGTTCGGCAAAGGCACGACTTTTAGAGTATACCTGCCCGCAATGGAAATCTCTTCCGATGGGCAGAAGGAACAGTCGGAACAGGTCAGCTTGCCGCGGGGAAACGGCGAGACGATTTTGGTGGTCGATGACGAAGCCTCCATCCGCGCCATAACCAGCGAAACGTTGCAGGCATTCGGCTACCGAGTTTTGACCGCCACGGATGGAGCGGACGCCGTGGCCGTATACGCCGAACACAAGAATGAAATCGCCATCGTCTTAACCGATATGTTGATGCCAGTGATGAGCGGTCCGGTCACGATTCATGCCCTGATGCGAATCAATCCGGCAATCAGAGTCGTTGCGACGAGCGGTCTAAATGCGAATAGCAGCTTGGCTCAAATGTCCGTGGCCGGCGCTAAACACTTCCTGACGAAACCCTACACGGCGGAAACCTTGCTCAAGGTCATTCGGGCGGTTCTGGTGCAAACTTGAAAAGGACCGAAAGGGTGCCAGGCGCTAAAATTGGCTGCTTGATTCTCGCATTAAATCCGGCCAATCGCCCGGCTAGTCTCAACGAAAGTTTCACGTGATTTAGACGTGATTCAACCCGTTTCCGGTCCACTTCCTGACTGTTTCCTGATGGGAGGGCCTCCGACTGAGGAAATGGCAACACGACACCCGCCGCTTACCCTTTGCGATCGGGCCCTTGCCCAGGCCGAATTGCCCAGAAAGCCGCGCAATCGGCTGGTTTAACGAGGGCTCTGTAGTGACGAAACACCATCTGTGGGGAATTTCCCATCTCGGCGGCAACGGTATTTTCGTTCTTGGTCAGAGCGAGCGATACTGCCTGAGAGTCTGTTCCCTACAGCCGATATTCCTCCGGCTTGCGATAAATTCCTTCTCCAGTTCGGATAGAGTCTTCTGAACCTCCAGCGGGCCCTGGAATTTGATCCAATGAAATTTGCCAAAAATCAAGGCTTGTAGGAGAAAAGTCAGGCTCATAACCTGAAGGCCGCGGGTTCAAATCCCGCCCCCGCAACCACTCTTTGGTACGGGGCGCTATAACCGAAACTACGATCCTATTGCAGAGACTCCCGAGATTTTGAAGATCTTGTCCAGGGGAACAAGAGGAACGACTGAGCACCCGTGATATTTGACCTGTCCCAAGTTTCCGGCATGCCAATTGTGATGGCATGAGTCCGAGATTGGAGGTCCTCCTTTGATAACTTGGCGCACCGGTTTGCATTGCGCCGCGCATAAGGGGATGGCCATCAACCCGGCAGCTCGGGACGGTAATGTCTGCGGCGGGATTGAGTAAGGAATCCTTTTCGGCCGACGCGACCGTCCCACCCCTCGGCCTGGCCGGAAAATTCGGCGGCTACGTCTCCCCCTGGCCCTCCAAAATCATTGTGCATCCTACCCTTTACCGGAATTGACCCGTAAACGAAAAGGGCTATAACCTATTACGCTTAGCGTACGCAATCCAAGGAATGCGGTAATGAATCAGACAGATTTCAACGAGCTGCTGGCGGAAGAACGCTTCAGTCCGTTCGTCATTACGACAAACGACGGCTTTAGCGTGGCGATTGGACCCGAACAGAGGCGGCATGTTCTGGCGGGCGCGCGGATGATCGTGATGCTGGACGCCGAGGGAGGGATCATCCATCTGCCGTACCGTTCGATTGCGCATATCCAGGAAGCAAAATAACGCCTCACCCAGATTGAGCACTGAAAGGCGTGAATGAAGCCGACCCCGTTGCCACCAAATCCTAGGTTCAGCCATCGCGTCGAATACGCTCTGCAATGGTTGATGAGTTGGGCGATTATCGATCTGCCTGGACGACCGATGTTAAGTGGATTGTGCACGAGTGCGATTATCAGCTCGCTGCAGATTTGGAAGTTCACGAGATGCAGCCTCTGGGCTACTGTCGAGAGCGGTGGAAAATGAGCCACTTCTAATCGTAGAGGTGACTAAAACGTTAATACACGACTACCATCACGCGGATTTTCCAAGTATCGGCATCGCGAGAATAAACGAGCGTGCGGTAGCCCCCCTCTGGCTGGGTGGTAGCTTTAAAGGTCCATTCTCCGATCGTGCATAAATGGCTCCCAAACTCGTACACATGATCGAGCTTGTTTACATGGTTGCTGACGTGCCATTGCTGAAAGATGCCTTCAAAATATTTCTCGATGGCTTGCCGTCCTGAAAAGACTCCTGTTGGTGTCACGTCAACTGCGCCCTGAGTGAAGAGCGCTGCCACAGCGGCTGCGTCGTTGTTGTTGCATGCCTCGTCAAATTTGTTATCGATCGCTTCAATCTGCTGGCGTATCTCTGGATCGGTAACCTCTTTCTCTTGGCTAAAGGCCGGCACAACAAAGCCGATTGCCGACCCTGCTAGGGCAAGTACTAAGCGCATTTTCATCGTTTCCTCTCGGTGTTTTAGGGTGATTGTAATTCCCTCGAAAAATTGGACATGCGTTTTCGGTTTTCTTAACTGTTCAATTAAAGGAATCGGGTAGCTCTGTCCATCGACGTCCCATGGGATTTTTCGCTTTGGACATCCTCCGGCCGGACTTGCCGGGTGGGCAGGTCGCTCTGGAGCGGCCCCGTGAGAATTGAATTGAAAACTCAGAATTGCTATCAGGGTGGCATACTGGCTACGCCAACTACCGAGAAGGTGCTAATATGC